>NZ_LOKX01000023.1 GCF_002211285.1 Rhizobium sp. R635
AGGGGGAGATCGTCGAGCGCGGGCGGGCGCGGGCGGTGTTGGACGATCCGCAGCATGAATATTCAAGAGCGCTGAAGGATGCGGTGTTGGCGGCGGATTTTGGTGCGGTGGGGTGAGTGGTGTGGGATGAAGCGGCGCTGAGTGCGCGTGCCAACCAGCGACAGAAGCGGACAAATGGGCAGCGCTCCAGTCTGCCGACGTGGGAGGTGACCGGAAAATCAGGTGCACGTAAATACAGCCGAATCGAATACCTTACCTTCCGAACTAATTTGTCATGTTGCTATCATTAGTTGTATTTAGCTACCGTCAACGAGATGGGAGTTCGCATATGTACGAGTTTCAATGGGACATCCAGCACTGGGTCTTGGCAAGTCAGGGGCCGCGCTGCCATAACTCCATGTCTGGTCCTGGAGAATTCATTGCCCACTCGATCTCGTTCCCATGAACTCGAAGATGAATCGATTGATAAATTTCGTGCTGCTATACCCCGACGCTGGGTGATCCGGGAAAAGAGCCGCGACTACGGGGTTGATCTTGAAGTCGAGATTTTCGCCGAGGACCGAAGAGCCACGGGGCTGATGTTCTACGTGCAGCTAAAGGCCACCGATAATATCAAGCGCGAGCGTAAGACTTCAATGGAGGTCGATCGCATTCAGTATCTGACAACTTTGGAATTGCCGGCCGTTATCGTAAGGTATTGCTCGGTTTCCGGTAGGCTTTTTTGGCTGTGGGACTTCGAAGCCTCAAATCAGCTCGCCCAATCTACGAAGACAGCCACAATCGTTTTTAACAAGGAATGGACGGACGAGACGCCCGAGAACGTTTTGAAGGTGTTGGGAGTCACGCGACGCCTAAAAGAAAAACGGCCGAGTGAACGCTTTGCCTTGGCCTGTCGATACGAACTGCCCTACGCTGCTGAGCTGATCGCATCCCAAGCTTTGAATGAGCTCCTGAAGAACCTGAGCTTTATACGGACCATTGACGACAGATCGCGTGTTCCCGTCGAAATTTCCTTCTTCCCTGAACATGTGCGGATCACTATGGGTCTCGGCTACCTAGAGCTGGAGATCAACTACGAGTCATTGAGGAGAACGCTGCAAACTCTTGCTTACGCACTTACGGCGGTCTTCATGCGAACGGGATTTAGCGATCGCGCGACGACCGCAGCAAATTACTGTTTGTCGCTCGCGGATGCTTGGATGACGGTTCCCCGAGAGCTTTCGCTGTACGCCTGCGTTGCATTAAAGGGCGAACCACTCAAGGCATCGAAGCTTGCGATTTACGCAGGCTTGCATCGCCAGCAGGATGAAGCTTTCCTTGCCTTCACGTCCGAGCTCATTACCGCGCAATCGGCAGAAAAAGCTGAAGTCGCTGCTGCAATTCAAGAGTTTTACCTACCAGCGATCAGTCAAGCTCCAACGGATGAAAGCCGCGGCGCAATTATGTACTCGATGGCGAATGTCCGGGCAAATAACCATGAATACGCAAAAGCCATCCAAGCCTTTAATTCGGCTAGGAAGCTTCGACCAAGATACCTAAACGCCGACTACTTTCTAAGGGAATTGGGCGGCGCGTTATTTGAGGGCCGCCGATTCCGCTGTTCAGCAATCGCCTACCACCAGGCGATGGACCTGACGCCCGACCCCAGCACGACATTCTGCCTTGGAGACGCTCTACTCCATAGTGGAGACTTAAGTAAAGCTGCTTCCACGCTGGCTCTGTTGGCAGATTCGGAAGACGCGACCCTGGCCGCCGAAGCGCGACTTAAGAGGTTGCTCGCCGAGTGGTTTTTGGAGCGCTCAATCGATATCCGTCTAGGAGACGCAGACGCTCTCTCTCGGTATGCCGATGAGGTTGAAGCTGTTGAGGAAAAATTTCTAGCGGTTCTCGGCGCTGCTTTTGCGGCGAGGTGGAACAGATATCTCTGGTCTTGGGCGCTTCAGTTATCCGTTTATGTTTCAATCGTTCCATATATTTCGGATGTGATGCTTTGCGCTCAGGAAGCGTGTGGATCGGAGGCCTACGCAATGAGTAGAGAGCGTATTATGCCATTTACAGACAACGAGGAGGATTTGAGACAGCTCGATAACTTAAATATCAAAGCACGCGACGTAGTTGCTTCGCGGCCTCGCCGACCTTTCGTCGCCAGACTAATTGATACTGACCGGGTGATGGTTTTCGAACGCAAAATGTAGCAGTTGAAAGGATAGGAACTATCGACCGCTATTTTGCGTGAGAGCTTGAGCACACCGACCTTCTCATCACTTCCCAGATCTTCTCTTCAGACGACTCGAACTGAACGCGGTGTAGCGCCATCGCTCTGGCAAAAAGGCACGGCGCCAATTTTATATTGGCGAGCTTCGTAGATTAGCCGAAACGCGGGACGACCGCTCAACATCATTGCTGTGGCAACCCCAGCGTGATCGCGCACCTTCAGCAGGATTTCCGAAACGTGATTTACATCGATACGATGTCTTAATGCATTGGAGAGCGGTGCCGTTGACGCTGCAGCGCATCTACCTAGTGCTTGAAGCAATTTTCACGGTGCCACCGGAGAAAATGGGGATGCGGCCGCTCGAACGGCTTTGAAGGCACAATTGCTCTTCCAGTCTTGTTGATTAGTCCTCGAATGCTCTCCGGATCGTTGGCTTGCCGCGAGATCAGAATATGGAGCTCATCCGAGAGCCCGATCAGCCCTCGGTCGAACATCCAGTGCGCGGTGCCGGACAGAGCAATGCCGTTGGTGAGGATGTCGGGTCCGTTTGCCTCCACGGGGCGGATATGTGCGGCATCGACTTCCGCACGGCCGCCGCCATTGATGAGCTTCAAGCCGGTGATTGCGCAGCGTTTGTCATAGGCCTGCAGAACGAGCCGGCGAAACAGCCGATTGCGAACGATCCGAGACGAGAGCTGCATGACTCGGTCGCGCTCGTGCTCAAATAGGAACGGCGCCTGAGCTCCTTCTTCAAACCCATCGGCAGGGAGCACTGCTCCCGGCTCATCCAATCGAGGCAGTTCAGGCTCGTGTTCGTCCAGGCCAATCGACACGATGCGATTGAAATCCGCCGCCGATATCGGGCGCACTGCGGCCTGTGCTCTGCCGGAAATCCGCCCCTCCTCATTCAGCACGCCTCGCTCAATGACACCGTGCGGCCCACTGAACGGAACGGCATTGATGAAATCGAGGTAGCTGCCCGGCTCGATGAGTGCCACATACATGCCGAGCGCCTTCGGATCCGGAATGACCTGAGCTACCTTGGCGATGGCAAAATAGCCGCGGGTTGCCGCAACCTTGCGCGGCTCGTAATAAACGATCCAGTCTCCGAGGCAGGCTTGCACGCGACCGAGATACTGGCGCGGGAACTGATATTGTTCTGCCGGGCTGTCGTCGTAGATCGAATCTGAGCGGTGAATGAAAACCCCGAATCCCATATCCGATGCGTAGCACGGAAAGCCGCCAATATCGCCAAAACACTCGTCGACACATACGAAGTAGCCGCCTGACCGCGGCAGCGCCGACGTGAGTGCGGATGAGATGAGCGGAATCTAATGCAGAATATTGTGGGATTGACGACACCGATCCGCCTAACCTATTGACGAATCAGCAGAAATATGCTATTCCGCGATCAGCCTGATCGGGAGCGGAAAGCGTGTTAACGCTGTGCTACTGATCTGCTTCATAGAGCGCTTTCCGCTCCCGATCAGGCTGAGGGACGACCTCGCGAGCTTGCTCGCGAGGAAACGAAGAGGGAAAAAAGCAAGGCGTCGACTTTTCTTTGCGGCTGTCAATTTTGTTTTCTTATCTCTCTTGGGGGACATGGTCGTAAACCTAGTTAAGTTATTGTTTCTGGTGCTATTTTAGTAGAATTTTCCGAAATTTTCAAGCCTTAGCGAGGCTGCCATCTGGCGCACCGGCGTTTCCTCCAGCTCGAGACCTAACCCCTTCTGGTTGCCGTGGCATGACACGGCACAAAAATCCGATGAGCAAGGCGCCGGCAAGCAAAGGCGCCTCCGGTGATTTCGGAACTGTCAACGAGACGGCGCCGACGTCCGAAAATTCCTGGAGCAGCAAATTCGCACGCGCTGGCGGCACCGGATACCTCGCTGATACATATCCCCTGGCCGTTGGAGAAGTGCACGAATTGCCCGCAACGAGTGTCAGCGCAGCGCGCTATTGAGATCATGCAACCCAACCATCAGCATCATCGGGTCGGATGGCGAGGACAGGAAGCCGACCGCCTCATAGAAAGCGCGGGCGTCGTCGGAAATCGCATGCACCAGCAGGCCGCGGATTCCGAGGATGTCTGCGGCATTGAGCAGGCGCAAGCCCGAATCGCGCACCAATGCTCTGCCGATACCGCGTCCCTGGTAAGACTGATCGATGGCGAGACGGCCAAGCACGGCAACCGGAATCGGATCGGGCATGTTACGCCGAAAACGGCCGGGCGCTTCCGGCTGCTTTACCGCGCCTGAAGCTAGCGCATAATAGGCAATGACTTTGTTTCCCTCGCACACGACGAAGGTACGCGATGCGCCGCCTGCCTGATTGGCGCGGGCGCGGCGACACAGCCAATTATTCAGTTCAGGCACGCCGGAACTGAATTCGGCCAGTTCGTGATGATCGGCCAGGGGTGTCGGCGGGCTGAGGGTCACGCCTCATCCCATGGCGCTTTGGTCGACATGGTCCGTTTCAGGCGCGCATTCGGCTGTGCGGGCGCATCCAGGCGGGCAAGGTATTCGGCATGGATTTCGGGGCTGACCGTGAATATGGTACGGTCGAGCAGCACTTCCTCGGCGCGGCGCTCGGAAGCCTCCAGCATAAAATCCGTGCGGGTCTTGCCCAGCAGTTCGGCGGCGCGATCGATCAAGTTGCGGGTCGCAGGCTTGATGCGCATGTTCAGCGGCACGCTTGTGTCCGGACTTTTGTTGGTGTGCGAGGTGGGCATGGGAACTCCTATCTGGAGCAGATATAGCGTAACGACGATATCTTTACAAGCTCCGTAAAGATATCGTCGTTACGTGTCGGCGGTGTCCTACTCGGCGGCGGGCGGATTTGGCTGCCAATCCCGCACTTCGCCCACAGCCCTGCTTCCACCGAACATTTACGACCATCACTTGTCTATCGCGCTTATTTGCGTTAGCTTATGCAAGATTTAGTTGTATCCATTGGACTAGATCGAAAGGTTGATGGATGCTGAAGCGATACCTTCGGATGACGCCATGATCTGGAACCATCGCATCACACGCATCACTGTCGGCCTGCTGCTGCTGGTGCTCATCACTGTCGTCTCATTGCCGGCAATCACTGGGTTTACGAGCCTTGACGGCACGGTCAACGCGCGTTTCGCTATCGTCAATGCACCGATCGACGGCACGATTGCAGCAGAGCCCCTCAAGGTAGGCAGCCCGGCCAAAGGGGGACAGTCTCTCGCGGAGATCAGAAATCCGCGCGTCAATCGCGCGATCCTCGCTTCGCTCGAGGCCGATCGCAATACGGCGCTCGACCGCGTCGCGGCGCTGAAAAAGGAACGGGACGAGCTCTCTCAGCTTCGCGAGGAACTGTCCGCCAGATTGGAAGTCTACCGGCAGACCACCATCGCCAATCTTGAACGCGAAGTCGAAATCCTGCGGAAGAAAGTCGAGGTGTCACAGGCTCAGGATCTGGTCGCGCAGGTCGATCTGAACCGCCGGATGGCGCTCGAGTCAAAGGGCATTCTGACGCAGAAGCTGGTCGAGGCCGCGCGCGCCGCCGGTGCTGCGACCGGCGGCGAAGTCGAAATCAGCAATTTAACCGTCGATCAATTGCAACAAAGGCTCAATGCGGTCCGCCAAGGCATCTTTGTCTTCGGCGACGGACAGAATGATGTGCCCTATTCGCGACAGCGCGAGGACGAGGTCATCGTTCACATCAACGACCTGAACTCGCGCATCGCGGAAAATGAGACACGCGCGGCCGAAGCTCAAAAACAGCTCACCGAAGAGAAAAACCGCGTCAGCAGCCTTGAATCCGCGACTGCAATAGCACCGTTCGACGGCGTTGTCTGGAGCAGGAGCATCGTCGACGGTTCGAACGTCGTGCTCAACAACGAGTTGATGCGCCTCCTCGACTGTCGAGAGCTGTTTGTCGATATCCTTGTTCCCGAGGTCGATTATGACCAGATCTATCCGGGACTTGCCGCGCAGGTGCGCTTGTTCGGCCGCAGCGATGTCTTCAAGGGTACGGTCATTTCGGTCAGAGGCAGCTCGGCGGCTGTCGAAACCGATTCCTTTGCCGCCAGTCTGCCGCCATCGACACAGCGTAACGCCCGTATTCGGGTCCGCCTCGATCCTTCCTTCATGAACGACGATTTCGCGAACTTTTGCCAAGTGGGACGCAGCGTGCAGGTACGGTTTTCCAAACACCGCATCGACGTGTCAAATTGGGTCAAAAAACTGTGGTTCAGTATCTTCTAGCGCTGGTTCCCACCTTTTTCGTTCTGGCTTTCTTTTTCCTGGGGCCTTTCAATTGGTCGCGCCATCGCACCTGGACGCGGGCGGTGACCTGCGCGTTCGTGGCAGCAACTGTATTGCGCTACATGTTCTGGCGCCTGACGGAGACCGTGCTTCCCTATCCCAACGACGGTCTGAATTTCTATTGGGTCTGGATCCTCTTCGTGGTCGAGATTCTGGCTTGCGTCGAAGTGGTCCTCTTTCTGATATTGATGAGCCGCTACGTCGACCGGAGTGCGCAAGCGGACAGGCTGGCCGGCGTTTTCTTTGCGCGCGACGAGCGCGAACTGCCGACTGTCGATGTTTTCATTCCGACCTATAACGAGCCGCTCGACGTGCTCGAGCGAACCATCATCGGCGCGCGTGCGCTGGATTATCCTGCCGACAAACTGAACGTCTATGTGCTCGACGACCAGCGCCGGGACTGGCTCAAGGCCTATTGCGAGGAGAAAAACGCCATCCATGTCACGCGCGGCGACAACAGCCACGCCAAAGCGGGCAATATGAACAATGGGCTCAAGGTCAGTTCGGGCGAATTTATCGCGGTCTTCGACGCGGACTTTGTTCCCTATCGACATTTCCTGCGCCGGACGCTGCCCTTCTTCAGCGACGAAAGCGTCGGCATCGTCCAGACGCCGCAACATTTCTTCAATGCCGATCCGGTGCAATCGAACCTCGGCCTGGAGAATATCTGGCCAGACGAGCAGCGCCTGTTCTTCGACGAGATCGCCCCCAGCCGAGACAGCTGGGACGTCAGTTTCTGCTGCGGATCATGCTCGGTTGCGCGCCGCGAGGCGATCGACGCCATCGGCGGGTTTCCGACGGAGTCGATCACGGAAGACCTGCTGACAACGCTTTCGATGCTCAACAAAGGCTACAAGACGCGCTATCTGAACGAGCGGCTGTCGATGGGATTGGCCGCCGAAAACCTGACCGGTTATTTCGTACAGCGCGAACGGTGGTGCCAGGGCGGCATTCAAACCCTGTACCTGTACAATGGCCCGCTGCGCGGCCCCGGATTGACGCTGTTTCAGCGGATCATGTTTCTGCCGATATCATGGCTGGTACAATATCTGGTCCGCCTCACGATATTGCTCGTCCCGATCGTCTATCTCTGGCTCGGCCTGCTGCCGCTCCATTTCACGTCCATAGCTGATTACGTGTCGCATCAGGTGCCGCTGCTGGCGGCGTATTTTCTCCTGATGCTGTGGATCACGCCGACGCGTTATCTGCCTGTGATCTCGAGCGCAGTCGGGACCTTTGCGGCCTTCCGCATGTTGCCGACCGTCATCTCCAGCCTGGTGAGACCATTCGGCAAACCGTTCAGGGTGACGCCGAAGGGCAGCGGCAACGAGGCGAACCAGTTCGACCGCTACAGTTTTGCCTGGATCGCCGGCCTGATCACGGTCACTATCGTTGGCCTGCTGGTCAATATCGTGCCGGAAACGGCGCACACACAAGGTCAGTTTTCGCCGGTCGCCGCCTTCTGGTCGGGGATCAATATCATCGTCCTGCTCATCGCGTCGCTGATCTGCTTTGAGAAGCCTCGGCGCCTGTTTCATGCGTTCAAACTCGATGAAGCCGCCACCGTCGACGATGTGCCCGGCCAGGTCGTCAGTCTGGCGCTTGATAAGGCGGTCGTCGCCGTCCCCAACATGGCCCGATTTCAATCCAAATCGGTCATGCTGAAACTCCCCGGCTTCGCCCCGTTCCAGGCAGAGCTCAGACACGTCACTCAACGACGAAGGAGCATAAGCCGTACCGGTGACAAGCAAGCCTACTACCTGCACCTCTATTTCGAACTCAGTGGCGCTGCGCGCGACAGCATGATCGTGAAACTCTACACCGGCCAATATTCGCAGGACATTCGCGACATCGACAAAGTCGCGGTCTCTCTCAACCTTTTGCTGCGGTCGTTCGGGCGAACGCGCACGTTGTAGCCGGCATTCAAAGCGCGGATAGTTCGCGCCGGCGAGGAACGGTCGCACGCGTCACGAGTTAAGCATCGACAGACAATAGGTCTCGCAAACTTTCAATTGACCCTTCCCCTTGGCAAGGCGACACTCGACCCCAGACCAAGGCAGGAGGAAACAATGGACGAACCAGATCGCTGGCGCCACATGGCAAGTGCTCCGAAAGACGGCAGCCGGATTCTCGTCACGATCCGCCCGTCCGAACAGGGGCCGGCGGAGGTTGATCTCGCCTATTGGTCGCATGGGGACCAGTTCGGTGGGGAAGGCTGGCGCGCCTCGGATTCCTCGCCCGGGCACATCATCGAATATGCCGAGCCGGAGTTGAAGTGTTGGATGCCGATGCCCTCGGCCAATCTCGGGCGCAGCGCGATCCCCTCCCCTTGGGAGGGCGACGACGGACCGCAGCTCGACGGTTCGGGGATTTGAGATATCGCGGCCGATGAGATCGGTTCTGGCCGCGGCGGGCAGGTTCGGATTGCCGTTCTTAACCCTACGCTGCGCGCACCCTGTCCCGGCCGCTCAGCTTGGCGGCATAGAGCGCCTGATCGGCGCGCCGGTAAAGATCGGACGCGCTGTCTGACGGGGCGCAGGCGGCGATGCCGGCGGAGCAGGTGTAGCTGAAGTCGGGCGAGTCCGGCAGGGGCCGGGAGAAGCGGATCACCGTCAGCATGCGCTCGACCATATCGATGGCGTCCTCCGGCGCGGTTGCCGGCATCACAAGAAGGAATTCTTCTCCGCCGACCCGCCCGAAACAATCGTTGCGGCGAACATTCTGATGGATGCGATGGGCGAAATCGCGCAGCACGATATCCCCGGCGTGGTGGCCGAGCCGATCATTGATGTGTTTGAAATTGTCGATGTCGAAGACGGCGAGGCATCCGGTGCTTCCGTGCTTTGCGGCCGCCAGCATGTCGTCGACGCGCGCCATCACGAAGCGGCGGTTGGCCACGCCCGTGAGCTCGTCGGTGTAAGACGCCTTGATCGCCTGGTCGCGATCCTGCCGGACAGTCCTGCCATGCGTTCTGAGACCGGTGATGTCGCTCGCGATGCACAGCATCCCGCCGTTCTTCTCGACCGCCTCGGTCATCCAAAGCCATCGGCCGTCGCACAGATCCGTCTCGAAAGCGCGATACCCGATCTTGCCGCGGCGCGACTGCGTCGAGCGCAGCCACTCCTCGAAATCGCTCGTTCGAATAACTGTGCCGCGCCGCAGCTCGAAATTGCGCCGCATGAGATCCGGCCAGAGCGGCGTTTCATCCGGCTCGATGAAATAGGCCGAGCGGAAGGCGCTGTTGGCATATTGCAGCCGGTCATCGCCGTCATAGACCGCAATCAGCGTTTCGGTCCGTGCGGAAAGATGCAGAAGCTGTTCGACTATTGCGTCCATACCCAACCTTGTCTGGTGGCCTTGGCATGACATGGCGCAGAAATCCTACGAGAAAAGAGCCGGCCGGCAAGCAAAGGCGCTTCCAGTGCTTTCGGAAACGTCAACGAGATGCGGTGTCCAATCGTGATTGGACATCGGCTGCGACCTGAGCGAGGCTGTTCTTGGAGGCGGACCGTCTATTTTTTCGGAGATAGGAGGCCGAGATGGAACAGTACGCATTAGACCAGTTGAAGAACATCGCAAAGGTCAGCACGACCTGCACGCGCCTTGACTTGACGCGGCGCGAGCGGCTCGAACGATGGGCCGAAAGTCTCGAACGCAGCCCCAGGCCGTTTCTCAGGACGCTTCACGAAACCGAGTATAGCCCGATTGCAGAGCGGCTTGCCCTCAGGGATGACGACACCCCGATCTCCGTTGCATTCGCTGATCCCATTCTGCGGGCGGCAGGAATGGAAGACGATACCTATGGCGAAGCCAAACGGTTCTTCGAACTCAGCGACGAGCAATTGCACGGCCTTGTCTGCTTCTGCCATTTCGGTGAACAGGTCAGCGCGGCAACACTTGCTCGCCGTGTTCGAAAGATGGCGGATTACCAGCCAGGTGGTTTTTTCGCTCAGCTTCGTGCGTTCTTTGGATATTGAGGCCAAAGGCCCCCTGGCGCTGTAATGCCGGCGCCCGCCGTCGTGGTGAATGGGTCGCCACGGCGAACGGCATGTGCGGCATTCACATGCGCCGCAGTCTGGCGGGTACGGCTGATGATCAAGCCGCAGCCCAGCTGAACTTATATATTAGCGTTGCCGCACGAAAAGCTTGCATGCAAGCTATAAATCGGATGTCCTGAGAAAGACTTCTGTGGTGTTGGGCGACCCCGAATGAAAACCCTCGACGCGCGAATTCGGTTCACAGGTGAACGGCGCCAGGTCACGGCCCTTTTCTATGACATTGTCGGCTCCACGGAACTCCTGTTGCGGAGCGAGCCGGAGAAATTCTTTCGCTCCGTCTCGGCATTACATCAGAGCGCCGAGGCGATCATCAAAAAGCATGGCGGCTTTCTTCATCAGCGGCTCGGCGATGGGGGATGCTGCTTCTTCGGTTATCCCGATCAATCCGAAGATGCGGCTGAAAGCGCGGTGCAGGCTTCGCTTGATTTGCTGGGCATTGCCGCGAGCGTCAAGGCAAAGCCGCGTACCGCTTTCAGGCTGCGGATCGGGGTTGCCACCGGTCTGGTCGTCTTCTCCACGCAGGGGGACGAGATCGTCGGCACGGCCCCCGTGCTGGCGGCGCGCCTGCAGGCGGAGGCCGAACCGAATTCCATCCTGGTCGCCGGCTCGACCGTTCAGCTCACCCGGCACAAATTCGACTACAGCCTGATCCGGAAGGCGAGGCTCAAGGGCTTCGACGATCCGGTCGCGCTCTGGCGCCCGCGCGAGCGGGATCGGTTACGATCGGCGCCGTCGCTTTCGCATGAGTGGGACCGGCCGATCCGAGGCCGGGAGAGAGAGCTGGCCACGCTGTCGGGCGCCTGGGATTCGGCCCGCGAGGGCCGGGGCAGCGCGATCACCGTGATCGGCGAGGCCGGCATCGGCAAATCCAGGCTGATCGGCGAATTTTCCCGCAGCCTGTCGCAAACGCCGCACGAGACCCTGGTCTTCCAGTGCGGCAGGCGCCTGGAAAGCCAGCCGCTGCACCCGTTCGTGTCTTTTCTCGAAAGGCTTGTGGGCGAGGCTTCGGTTCTGAAGGAGGGCGACAGCGGGGCTTTGATGCAGGCGCTTCAAGCATCCGGCCGAAAGGTCGATGCGGGCGTCGCCGACACCATTCTAGCCTTCACCTCGGAGCGATCGCCGGCGGCCTCGCGCAATATTCGCGTGTCGGATCTGTCGGGGCAGGCATTCCGGCGGGAGGTAATCGAAGCTGCGGCCGGGATCCTGGCATGCAGGGCGGCGGCCCCGACGCTGCTCGTCTTCGAGGATGTCCACTGGGCCGATGGCATGACGCTGGAACTGATCGACCGGCTCGGATCGCTCGCCGGCCAGCTGCCTCTTCTCGTGGTTCAGACATCGAGGATCAGGCGGTCCCTGGCGCTTGCGAGCGAAATCGAACTGTCGGGCCTGGCCGCCAGCGCGGTGCGTGATCTCGTCGCCTCGATCTGGGGCGAGCCTCCGCCGCCGGGCTTGGCCGATTTCATCCTGGATCAATGCGACGGCATGCCGCTCTATGCGGAAGAACTGGCGACCTTCTTCCGGGCAAGGCAACCGCTCGGCAAGGCTCCATCCGAATGGCAGGGGCTGCTCAGGGAAGGCGGCGTCACTTCGCTCAACGATCTTCTGGCCGCCAGACTGGCTGCGACCGGTTCGGCGCGGCGGGCGGCGCAATTTGCCAGCGTCATCGGCCGCGAATTCAGCCTGTCGCTGCTCGCCTACCTCCTCGAAGGGGTCGACCGGCAGGCGGTCGATGTCGCCGTCGAGCGTCTCCTTTCTCAAGGCATCATCGAGCCTTCTTCCGTCATCCCCGGTTCGTTTCAGTTCCGGCACGTGCTGACCCAGGAGGCCGCCTATAGCAGCCTGCTCAAGAGCGACCGGCGCCGCATCCACAGGCGGATCGCCGATCTCCTGATCGCAGAAGCAAAACCCAGCCTGCCGGCGGCTATTGCCGCCTGGCAATGCGCGGAAGCCGGCCTGCATGATGCGGCGGCGAGGTTTGCCCTGGCGGCGGCGGAGCTCAGCGTTCTGCGCTCGGCCATGCATGAGGCGAACGTGTCGCTCGAACTCTGCGCGCGGGAGGTCGCCGGCCTTTCCCGGCGCCATCCCGATCGCGCCGAGCTGGCACTGGGCCTGCTCGAACTTCAGGGCGTCGTTGCCACGGCGCTGGAGGGCGAGGGCTCGGACAGCGCGCGGCGGGTCTATTCCCGCGCCATGCAGCTTCTGCGCAAACAGGCCTCGGACGTTCGCGTCAAACACTTCCCGGTCTATTGGGGATGGTGGTTCACGGCGCCGAACATTCCGGCGCAGCAGTCCCGCGCCCGCATTCTCGTCGGTGACATGCAGGCAGTCGAGGATCAGGAGACGAGGCTTCAATCCTATCATTGCGGCTGGGCGACGAGCTTCCACGCCGGCGAGCATGAATTCTGCCTCGAATGCGTCTCCAAGGGCCTCGGCCTTTACGATCCCGAGAGAGCCATCAGAAACCGCGCCTTCTTCGGCGGGCATGACGCCAGGGTCTGCGGCTTGGGCGAGAGCGCCCTCTCCTATCTGCTCCTCGACGATGGCGATGCCAGCGAACATGCGATCGGGCAGTGCCTGGAATGGGCAGCCGCGACCGATCACGCCGGCAGCATGGTTCATGCGCTCTATTACGCAATCGTGCTTCGCCGCTGCCAGAGCCGCTATGACGACGTCCATGCGCTCGGCGAAGAGATGCTGGCGCTTGCCGAGCGGCACGGCCTCGCCGCCAGCCAGGCGCGCGCCAATATGTATTGCGGCTGGGCGGAGCTGATGACCTCCGCCGGCAAACGCGGCCGGGAGCGCTTCCAGGGCGGTCTGCTGCTGCAGCAGCAACTGGGCACCGACGATAATTTCTCCATGCACAGCGACATGCATGCGCAGGTGCTGCATCAGCTCGGCAAGCCCGCCGAAGCGCTCGCCACCCTTCATACGGCGATCCATGTCGGCCGCAACAGCGGCCAGCGGTTCTGGCTCGCAGAACTCTATCGTCTCAGCGCAGGGCTGAGAAGAGAACTGAACGAGCCTCCCTCCCTGATCAAACGCGACCTGACGAGAGCGATCCAGATCGCCGAAGGGCAGAAAGCCGCCTGGCTCGCTGGCCGGGCGAGCCGCGTCTTGGCCGAACTGCCAAGGGCGTAGGGCCAGGAGGGCGCGATGGACGACGCGGTGCTCGACACCATCTTCGATGCCCCCCTCTCACCGCCCCCCGACCCCTGGCAGGCGGTGCAGCGCATCCTGGCGCGCAAGCACGAATACGGGATCACCAGGCTGGGCTCGGTCACAGAACTCGACCGGATCGGCATTCCCGTCGTCCAGGTCGTCAGGCCGTGGGCCCTTTCCGTCGCCGTCAGCCAGGGCAAGGGTTTGACTGTGCCGCTGGCGGCGATATCAGGCTTGATGGAATCGCTGGAGGGATGGGCCTCGGAGCGGATTGCCCCGGACCGCATCTTCACTGCAGCCGTCGGCGAGATGAACCGACAGGGACACTGGTCGCACCTTTGCGCCGGGCGCGACGCCGGGAGGCTTTCCTGGATCGACGGGCTGGATCTCTTTTCCGGCCGGAGAATTCCTGTCCCGCTTGCGCTTGTCGATTCCGCCTACACCGTTCCCTCGCCGCATCCGCATTGGCTGCCGCGGGACACGACCGGCCTTGCGGGCGGCACCAGCCTTCAAAGCGCGGCAATACATGCCTGTCTGGAGATTCTGGAGCGGCAGGCGCGATGCACGGCGATGAAGACCCCGCATTTTTTCGACCGCTTCCAGATCGACAGCCGCTCGGTCCGCTCCGGCCGCGCCGGCGAGGTCATGCAGCGGCTCGCCGAAGCCGGTTTCGTCGTCGGCATCTGGCAGATCCCGGCGCCGCACGCGCTGCCGGTCTACTGGTGCCACGTGATGGAAGATGCAGGCCGAGCGCCCTTTGCGCCCCTGCCGGCCGAAGGCTTCGGCTGCGACTTCAGCCATGACCGGGCGCTGACCAGCGCATTGCTCGAAGCCTGCCAATCCCGGCTGGGGGTGATTTCGGCGGCGCGGGACGATATTGCGAGCGACGTCTACGCACATGCCGATACCTCGGAGCTTGCCGCATGGCGCAGCCAGCTCGCGAGGGGTGGCCGCGCCTATGCCGCCGATGAATGTTCCAGCGGCCGCTCTATCCCGCCGGTCATCGAGGCGCTGAAACTCGCCGGCGCGGCGGCGGCAATCCTCGTGGTTCTGCATTGTGACGATCGCATTCCCCTTCACGTCGTCCGGGTGGTTGCTCCGCCGCTGGAAACGAATCCGGAGGCGGATCTTGCGTGACGATATCGTGGTTTTTCTCGGCCCCACCCTCTCCGCGTCAAAAGCGCGGAAATATCTCGACGCGATCTATCTGCCTCCCGTCGGCTGCGCCGATGTCGTGCGGGCGGTGGCAGATTACGCTCCCTCAGTGATCGTGCTGATCGACGGCGTCTTCGCGCAGCGCCCGGCCGTTCGCCACCAGGAGATTCTCTGGGCGATGGCCCGGGGCGTACGCATCTACGGCGCGGCCAGCATCGGCGCGCTCAGAGCGGCAGAACTCGCGCCTCAGGGAATGATCGGGCACGGATTGATCTACCGCTGGTATCGAAGACATCCGCTCGCCGACGATGCCGATGTCACGGTGCCGATGGCGCCCGCCGAACTGGGATCACGAGCCTTGGGCGACGCTCTCATCGACATGAGGCTGAGCTTGAGAAAGGCCGAACGCGCCGGGGTCATCGAAAGACGGCTGCGGCATGAACTCGAGGCGCTGGCGCGGTCGCTGCACTTCAGCGAAAGGTCGTTCACCCGGCTTCTCCAGGCGGCTGAAAACAATCCCGGCGCAGCCGAGCGGCTTGCGGCGCTACAAACATGGCTGAAAGCCGGGGCTGTCAATCAGAAGCGAAGCGATGCGGTAAATCTTCTGATACATCTCGCAGATCACAAGATAAACCCTCTGGAAGAATCGAATCGTTTCGAATTTGAACTTACGGAATCCTTCGCAAACGACATGCATTACTGCAAAATGCTCGAAACACTATTGCCGAAATGCAAGTAGCACTGGTATAGTGCACGATCGGTCGGCGTTGGGCAACGAGCGGTGGGGGCAGCAGTGGATGCCATCACACATCCGCAGGGCGCAGGGGACATAGCGGCTTCGGAGCGGCCGCTCGGGACGCGTTTCCTCGTTTTTCCCCAGCCACCCTTCATTCCCGGCTATGAAAAACCCGAAGTGGTGTGGATCGGATCATCCGCCGGACCCATCCTGGCCGGGCCGTCCGACAGCCGGATCTATGTGGCCAATCCCGTCGAGCCGAAATCGCCCTATGCGGCGCCCTATATCCCTCCCTATCCCGGCCTTTTGCAGCCGCCCGCCGAGCCCGGCCCGGACGGACATTTCGATCACATCGGACCCGGTTCACCGGCATTCCTTTCGACACACAGCTATGCCTGCGCGCGCCGGGTGCTCGATATCTGCGAGAGCTATGCCGGGCGCCCGATCCGCTGGTTCTTCGAGCCGACGCTGGAACGGCTGGAAATCGTCCCCCGCATTCCCCATTGGCAGAATGCGCAATCCGGCTTCGGTTTTCTGGAGCTGGGCGAGAACGAGCCTGAAGGCCCGACATCCTGTTTCGCGCTGAATTTCGACGCGGTTGCCCATGAAATGGGCCATCTCATTCTGCTGAGCGAACTCGGCCTGCTCGAGGGCGATGGATTCGGCAGCGATTTCTTTTCCTACCACGAAGCGATCGCCGATTTCATATCGCTCCTGGGATTGCTGCAATTCGATACCGCTCTCGACCGGCTGCTTCGCCGCACCAGCGGGAATCTGCTGCTGCACAATGAACTCGATAGGTTTGCCGAGCTCAGTGACGAGAAGCAGCTCCGGTCACTCAACAACTCGCTGCGCATCAATGATGTCAGCCAGGAAGTGCACGATCGGTCGAAGCCCTTCGCGGCCGGCCTCTTCGACTGCCTGGTGGAAGTCTACCAATCGCTGCTCTTCGAGCGCGGGCTGTCGGATATCGATCCGAGGAAGTTCCGCGACCTTCGCCAGCAGATGGCGCCGGCGCTGATGGAAGAGGGACTTCGGGCATCACCAGCATCCTATGAACGGACGCATTTCGCAGCGAAAGCCGCCCTGCAGGAGGCGCGCGACGTGATCGGCGAAGCGGTGACGCGCTCCTGGAACTATCTCGAGCCGGACAGCCTGACCTTCGAGGACGGGGCTTCGGCCCTGCTCGAGGCCGCCTGGCGGGGGCGCGGGCGGGTTTACATCGACCAGCTCGAAGACTGCATGAGGTGGCGCGGCATTCTTTAACCAAACGACGGGAGGCATCGATGGCAGACGACAGCGTTCCAGCACCTTCACTTCCTGGACTTCCCTATGTGGCGGGTCAGATCATACTCTACGGCATAGACTTGAATGATGCTAAAGGTCTTACGCGTTTGGACGTTGGACTGGCCAGCAAAGCTGAACTCCAAATAAAATTGGGGGGTCCGGCGCATATAACCGGATCGACCGTACTCGCCTATGGCTACGCTTTCGACGGTCACTGCTATCGGTTTGACTCCAACCGGATCTTTATTGTCACAGGACCAAATGCCGAACCTGCAGAGGGTTGCGGCTTCGATAAAGCGCTAGGCTATAAGATGTGGCGCATCAGCAGCGCGGAACAGATCCTGGAGATTTCAACAGCTCTCGGCGACGCGAAAACGCTCATTCTGGACTCGCAGTTACCGGGTAAAAGATCGCCCAACTCCTACGCCATCACCCTCAGAATGGCACATCGCAATGGTCGCCTTGGTAACGACTAACCGGCTTTCACATGGAGGAACAATCATGCCATGTATAGTGAAAATCAACTTCAAGAAAGCTTACACAGCAGTCACGGTGACCAACGGGCATAATCCGTACGTCGACAAAAATAATGTCACGCTCGAAAATTTGAATGTGCTCGCTAACGCAACCTATGAAATATCCGTGGCGCTCATCAACGGCGTAGGTGCGGTTATCACCTATGCAACGGATGGGGCTGACAATCTTCGCTTCACATACACTATCCCTGATGATTGCGACGGCAACGGGAACATAAATGTTCCCAAGACAGCCGCTGTATCGCAAGCAGCGTCGCAAGCCGATTTTGAGAAGCTTGCACAAGAGGTCGAGGCCTTGAAGGAGCGGTTCGCAGCCAGTCCGAGGTAGCAAGTTGCCGTTCCCCATCCCCACGCAAAAACCCCGCGGTCGTTGCCACACCGCGGGGCTCTTTGACGCCTTACCCGGGAGAGGGGGTCAGGCGGCCTTGATTTTGCTAGATGTGCGCGCCCATTCGGGCAGCCAGTCGCCGTGGGCGGCGAGCAGGTCGTCGACGAGCGACCAGATCTGGTCGAGGTCGAGTTCGGCGGCCGTGTGCGGGTCCATCATCGCGGCGTGGTAGATGTGCTCGCGATTTTCGGTCATCAGCGCCTGCACCGTCAGTTCCTGCACGTTGATGTTGGTGCGGATCAGCGCGGTCAGCTGCGGCGGCAGGTCGCCGATGAAGGTCGGCTGGATGCCGGAAGCGTCAACCAGACAGGGCACTTCGGCGGCGCAATTTTCCGGCAGCGAGGTGATGCAGCCATTGTTGCGGACGTTGCCGTAGATCACCGAGGGTTCGCCGGTCCAGACCGAATTGATGATCGAGGAGGCATATTCCTTCGACGGCTGCACCTCGATCTTGTCGGCCGAGCGATAGGCTTCGGCCTGGCCCTTCCAGCGCTCGATCTGCTCGATGCAGCGCTTCGGATATTCGTCGAGCGGAATGCCGAATTTCTCGATCAGGTCCTCGCGGCCCTCCTTGATGAAATAGGGCGTGTATTCGGCGAAATGCTCCGAGCTTTCGGTGACGAAATAGCCGAGCCGCGTCAGCATCTCGTAGCGCACCTTGTTCGGGCAGCGCGGATTCCAGCCGGGCTTCGGCGCCCTGCCCTCGCGGTAGCCGCGCAGGAGATCGGGATAGAGGTTGCGGTAGGAGCCGTCGGCCTGGCGATGCTCGAATTTGAGATAGAAGGCCATGTGGTTGATACCGGCGGCGCGATAGCGGATTTCCTCGTAGGGAATGTCGAGGTCATGCGCTAATTCCATCGCCGTGCCCTGCACCGAATGGCAGAGGCCGACCTGGCGGATGGTCGGATATTTCTCCGAGATCGCCCAGGTGTTGATCGCCATCGGGTTGACATATTGCAGCATGATCGCATTGGGGCAGACAGCGAGCATGTCCTCGCAGACCTTCCACAGGTGCGGCACGGTGCGAAGCCCGCGCATGATGCCGCCGACGCCGAGCGTATCGGCGATCGTCTGGCGCAGACCGTATTTCTTCGGCACCTCGAAATCGGTGACGGTGCAGGGCTCGTAGCCACCGATCTGGAAGGCGACGACGACGAAATCGGCGCCTGAAAGCGCCTTGCGCTGGTCGGAATAGGTCTCGGCTTTCGCCTTGACGCCGAGCGTCGAGATCAGCTTGTTGACGACGATGGCGCTTTCCTCAAGCCGCTGCGGATTGAGATCCATCAGCGCGATGGTCGCGCCCGAGAGCGCCGGGCGTTGCAGCACGTCGCCGATGATGTTCTTCATGAAGACGGTGGAGCCTGCTCCGATGAAGGTGATTTTGGGATTTCCTGCCATTATAGCCTCCGGCATTCGATAATCATGCTACCTCGAAAGCGGCCTTGACGAGCCGTTCGGTGTAGGCGGTCTTGGGATGGGTGAGAACTTCGCTGACGGGTCCCTCTTCGACGATTCTGCCATGCTGCATGACGATGACGCGATGGCAAAGCGCCCTGACGACCTTGAGGTCGTGGGAGATGAAGAGGTAGCTCAGGCCCCGCTCGTCCTGCAGCTTGCGCAGCAGTTCGATGATCTGCGCCTGGACCGAGAGGTCGAGCGCCGACGTCGGTTCGTCGAGCAGGATGAATTCCGGCTCCAGCGCGATGGCGCGGGCGATCGCGATGCGCTGGCGCTGGCCGCCGGAAAATTCATGCGGGAAACGCGACAGGATATTGCCGGGCATGCCGGCGGCGACGAGCGCCTCGCGCACCCGATCCTGCCGCTCGCCGCGCGTGGCGCCCAGCCGGTTGACGACGAGCCCCTCCTCGATGATCTGGCCGATCGTCATGCGCGGGTTGAGCGATGAGAACGGGTCCTGGAACACCACCTGCATACGGGCGCGCAGGGGCCGCATCTCGGCCCTGGAAAGCCCGTGGATCGGCTGGCGGTCGAAATGGATCTCGCCGGCCTGGGGCGTGTTCAGCCGCAGGATGGCCTGGCCGAAGGTCGTCTTGCCGGAGCCGGATTCGCCGACGAGGCCGAGCGTTTCGTGACGGCGCAGCGTCAGGCCGAGGCTGTCGACGGCGACAAGCTCGCGCATCTCGGGCTTGAGGATGGTGCCATGGCGCATCATGAAGGAGACGCGCACGCCCTTGGCGTCGAGGATGACATCCGACCCTTCCGGCAGCGGATTGGCCTCGCCGCGCGGCTCGGAGGCAAGCAGATGCCGGGTATAGGGATGCTGCGGATTGGCGAAGAGCGCTTCGGTGACGTTGTGCTCGCGCACTTCGCCATGCTGCATCACATAGACGTAATCGGAAAACTGCCGCACCACCGTCAGGTCATGGGTGATGAGGATCACCGCCATCCCCAGCTCTTTCTGCAGGTTGCGGATGAGGTTCAGGATCTGCGCCTGCACGGTGACGTCGAGTGCCGTCGTCGGCTCGTCGGCGATCAGGACGTCGGGATCGTTGGCGAGCGCCATGGCGATCATCACGCGCTGGCGCTGGCCGCCGGAAAGCTGATGCGGATATTGCTTGAGCCGCGCGGCCGGATCGGGGATCTGCACATGTTCGAGCAGTTCGAGCGCCCGCTTTTCCGCATCCCTCTTGCTGATGCGGCGATGGACGCGGATCGCCTCGACGATCTGACTGCCGATCGTATAGATCGGGTTCAGCGAACTCATCGGCTCCTGGAAGATCATCGAGATGCGGTCGCCGCGCAGCTTTCGGCGCGCCCGCTCGGAAAATTTCAGGATGTTGCTGCCGTCATAGGAGACCGTCGATTTGTCGGAAACGACGGCGCGTTTCGACAGCAACCCCATCACCGTTCGCGCCGTCACCGATTTGCCGGAACCGGATTCGCCGACGATGGCGATCGTCTCGCCGCGATAGAGCTGGAAGGAGACGTCCTTGACGGCTTCGACCATGCCGTCCTCGACCTTGAAATTCACCGCGACGTTGCGGGCGTCGATGATCGGCGCTTCCGAGCGGCCATCATGGTCGTGACGGACGGGCGGGGCGAAGGAATTGACCAGTGCAAGAGCCATATCAATCACCTCAATAAGGATCGACCGCATCGCGCAGTCCGTCGCCGAGCGCATTAAAGGCGAAGACGGTGACGAGCACGAAGCCGACGGGAGAGAGAATCCAGGGATAGGAGCCGATGACCGAATAGGTCGCCGTATCCTGCAGCATCAGTCCCCAGGAGATCAGCGGCGGCTTGACGGCGAAACCGAGGAAACCGAGGAAGGATTCAAGCAGCACGACGCTCGGTATGTGCAGCGTCACCGCGACGATGACGTGGCTCATCACGTTCGGAAAGATATGCTGCATGATGATGCGCTTATCAGTAGCGCCCACGGCCATCGCGGCCTTGACATAGTCGATGCGGGCAAGTGCCAAGGTCTTGCCGCGCACCTCGCGCGACATCTGCGCCCAGCCGAGCGCCGACATCACGACGATGACGAAGGCGAGGAAGACATTGGTCGGCGCCGTCACCGGGATCAGCGAAGTCAGCGCCAGGTAGAGCGGCAGTTGCGGGAAGGCGAGCACCAGCTCGACGAAGCGCTGGAGCCAGATATCGAAGGTTCCGCCGAAATAGCCCGACACCATGCCGACCGTCGTGCCGATGACGGTGACGATGAACACGACTGTCAGCGCGATCGTCAGCGATATGCGCGAGCCAATGATGGCGCGGGAGAGCACATCGCGGCCGAACTTGTCGGTGCCGAGAAAATGCACCGGCTGGCCGTCCGTCGAGCCGAAGAAATGCCGGTTCGCAGGAATGAGGCCGAACAGCTTGTAGTCCGCACCCTTGACGAAGAAGCCGAGCAGCCGCGGATTGTCGTAATCCACGCCGACGATCGGCTGGAAGGTCACCGGGTCGAGCTCTTCGGAATCGGACAGCGCATAGACGCGCGGCTGGAAGACGAAGTTCCCGTCCTTGTCGTGGAAGCTCATCACCTGCGGCGGCGCGAAGCCGACATCGGTCGCCTTCGGGTCCATCGGCGCGAAGAAATCGGCAAAGACGGCCATGATGATTAGGAGCGCGACCAGCACGAGCCCAGCCATGCCGGTCCAGGAGCGCCGCAGCCGGCGCCAGACGAGCGCGAGATAGCTTTCGTTGCCGTGTGAAGGCTTCTTGATGGCGGGTTCTGCTGTCGGCGGCGTGTCGGAAGAGTCGAAAGCAAGCATCTCAGGCTCCTCCGAACTGGCGTACGCGCGGATCGAGCAGAGCGAGCAGCATGTCGGCGATGATATTGCCGACGATCAGCGTCGCCGACAGCACCATCATGAAAGTGGCGGTGACATAGACATCACCGATCGCCATCGAGCCGACGATCGCCGGGCCGACGGTCGGCAAGGCGAAGATGATCGCGGTTTCGATCTCGCCGGTCAGCATATAGGGCAGCACGACGCCCTGATACATGACAAGCGGATGCAGCGCGTTCGGCACCGCATGGCGCATCACCACCGCGCCGCCGGAAAGGCCCTTGGCCTTTGCCGTCTCGACATATTGAGCGTTCAGAGTATCGAGCAGATTGCCGCGCATGACCCGCATGTTATAGGCGAGCCCGCCGAAAGTGGCGATCGCCACGACAGGCCAGACGTGGTGGAAGAGATCGACGAATTTCGCCCAGGACCAGGGCGCCCCGCCATATTGCGGCGAGAAGAAGCTGCCGATTTCGGAAACGTTGAACTGGAAGACCAGGAGGTAGACGATGATCAGCGCCATAAGGAAGCGCGGCACCGTCATGCCGAGGAAGGAAATTCCCGAAAGCGTGCTGTCGATCCAGCTGTATTGCCGCGTCGCCGCCCAGATGCCGAAGCCGATGCCGAGCACCGAGGCGAAGATGTGGCAGACGAGCGCCAGGAGCAATGTCCGCGGCAGGCGTTCGGCGACGACGTCGGCGACCGGCTTGTTGTAGAACATGCTGTATCCGAAATCGCCGCGGGTGAGGATGCCGCCGATCCAGTTGACGTATTGGACGACCATCGGCTTATCGAGACCGTGTTCGACCCGGTAGGCCTGCGCCTGCGCCTCGGCCTGGGCGTAGGATGCACCGCCCTGGTTGATCAGCTGCGATCTTATATAGTCGGCATAGTCGCCGGGCGGCGCCTGGATGATCGCGAAAGTCACCACGCTCAGGATGAGGAGAACGGGGATCGCGGAGGCTATGCGCACGAGCAGGAATCGCAACATCTAACGGTTCGCTTCTCTTTGCCGCCAGTCGCTCCTCGTCGGCGCGGCCGGCTCGTTGGTCTTGTCCGGCCGCGCGCCACGCGCGGCCGGAAACTCACTTCAGCTGGGAGGGAGCTTTCCCGCGTCGCATCAGATGCGACGCGCTTTAACCCATTGCATCATGCATCAGTTGATCGGACCCTTGTCGCCGGGTTTGCCGGGCAGCTGCTCGGGGAACAGCTCGTACTTGCCCTGCTTGTCGGCGGCCACCCACAGGCGTTCGCGGATGACCGAATCCTCAGCCCAGTTGAACATCATGATCGGCGTCCCCTGGGGCACGTTCGAGAAGCGCTTGTTGACGATCAGCGCGCCCGGATATTCCGTCAGGCCCACGGTGTTGACGTGTTCCGTCGAGATCTTCTGATACTGCTTCATCAGATCGACGCGCTCGTCGTTGTTCTGGCTCGTCCTGAACTTGTCGACGATGTCGACCAGCTCCTTTTCGAAGGGCATGAGATCGAGCTGGTCATCCTTGCCGGCGCGATGATGCCAGCTGGTGCGCGGACCGACAGGGGCAAGCTGTTCGGTATTCTGCACCACGGACGACAGTTCCGTTGTATTGCGCTGGATCAGCCAGTCGAAGCGGCCGGCATAATGCGCGTCGTCACGCTTGGCGCCGTCGAGCGCGTTGATGACGATCTTCAGGCCGAGCTTCTCCATCTGAGCGACGACACCTTCGGCAAGGCTCTTGTCGGTCGTGTACTGATTGTTGATCAGCATGACGATTTCGACATCCTTGCCGCCCGCCGTGCCGGCCGGGAAGTTCACGATGCCGTTGCCATCGGTATCCTTGAGGCCGGCTTTGGCGAGTTCCGCCTTGGCGCCTTTGAGATCGAAGGGATAATAGACAGTGGAGTTGCGGTCGTAGAAGCTGGTGCCGGAGGAAAGCCCGCCCGGATAGATCGCCGTGAACGGCCCCTTGACCAGCGAGTCGCCGATCGCCTTGCGATCCAGCGCCATGGTGACGGCCTTGCGGAAATCCTCGTTGCGGTTCAGCTCGCGGATCGCCTGGCCACGCTCGTCCGGGTTGCCCCAGCCATTGGCGGAGAAGTTCATGCGCAGGTTATAGCCGATGAGGCGCGGACCGAAGGCAAGCCGGGCGGGCGCGGTCTTTTCCGCGGCGCGCTTCAGCGAGGCCACGAAGTTTTCCGGCTGCTCGAGATTGGAGAAATCGGCAGACCCGGCCACCGCCTGAACGTCGCGATCGGCCCAGGTGGAGAGCTTGTAGTGCAGCTCGTTCAGATAGGGCAGCTGATCGCCATTCTCGTCGACCTTCCAGTAATACGGGTTGCGGCGCAGGACGATGATGTCGTCAGGACGATATTCCACCGGCACCCAGGCGCCCATGACAGGCATGTTCATGAACTCCGGCGGGAAGGCGTTCTTGAACTGATCATAGGTGTTCTTCGAATATTTCGGGTGCTGGGGCTTGAGGATATGCGACGGACCCGGGCAGAAGTTCGGGTAGGACATAGTGTAAAGGTATTGCTTGGGGAAGGCTTCCTTGAACGTCCATTCGACGGTGTAATCGTCGATCTTCTTCAGCGTCGTACCGACGCCGAAAGCCTCAGGCGATGCGCCGCCGCCGAGCGGCGAGACGTTCGGGTCGACGACTTCGTCATCCCAATAGAACATGATGTCGTCGGCATTGAACGGCGCGCCGTCCGACCATTTGGCGCCTTCGATCAGGTGCATGGTCAGCTTGTGGCCGTCTTCCGACCAATCCCAGCTCTTGGCAAGGTTCGGCAGCGGCTCGGTATCCTTGGCTTCCACCTGGAAGAGCGGCGCGGTGCGGGTCAGGCATTCGGAAAGGCCGATATCGATGCCGCCCCAGCCCTGCGTCTGGCCGGCGCCGTAGTTCCAGCCTTCCGGCCGGCCGCCGATGACGTGGCGCATCGTATCGCCATAGACGCCGATGCCGTCGGGCATATTGCCCGTCTTGAAGACCAGCGGCTCCTTCGGCAGGCGATCCTTGACCGGTGGCAGCTTGCCGGTGGCGACGAAATTCTTCGTGACCCAGTCGGGCTCGTGATATTCGGGCAGCGCTTTGAACTCCAGGATGGAGTCGCGCGCGACGTAGTTGATCTTGCCTTCGGCCGGGAAGTCCGGCGGCACGGGCGGATTGGTTGGCTCAGAGGCATATGCGTTCAGCGCGGCGGCCGAGACGCCGAGCGCCAACCCGGCGAGAATGCCTGCGGTGCGGAAATTCATCATCGTTTCTCCCTCTTGGTTCCGGAGCGCGTTTCCACGGAGCTCCCTTCTCCTCTAACGACGTGAAGGCGGGCCTGGCGCCATGGCTTTCCCTCCCGGAAACCCATGGCGGCCCGTCCTCCACGAACTCACACGGCCTGTTTCAAAGCCGCCTTTTCGGCGCGCAGCTCCTCGATCGAGCGGACGTTGCGGCGCGCAGCCCCCGCCCAGTCGCGGGTCTGCACCTTCGATTTCGACAGCCGCTCCTTGGCGGCCGGCACGGCATCGGCATATTGCGGCAGCCAACGGGCCTGGGCAACGACCATCTCGTCGACCATCTGCCAGACCTCCTCAGGAGTCGAGACGGCGCCGACCAGCGGATCGTGCAGCACGGCGAGCTTCAAGAGGTCGATGTCGCCCGAAATGGCGGCATGCACCGACATGCGCTGGACGTTGATCGAGGAAATGCAGGTCGCCGCACAGGCTTCCGGCAGGGTGACGCCGGAGACCATGTTGATGCCGAAGCGATCGACGAAGCCGGGCGATTCGATGATCGCATCAGCAGGCAGGTTGGTGATGACGCCGTTGTTCTTGACGTTGAAGTGGCCGCGATAGACCCGGTTGGTCTCCAAGGCCTCCAGGATATGGCTGGCATGCTCGTTCGAGCGCCTGGCGGGATCGATCGGCTTCGAAGCGGATTCCAGGAATTGCGGGAATTCCGTCTCGAACCAGTTGCGCGTTTCCGTCGAATGACGGAGGTAGCCGCCGGTCTCGCCGTGGATCCAGTCGGACATGTCGATCCAGCGGGTAATTTCCTCCGGCCGCTTGCGATACCAGGGCAGGTATTCCGAGAGATGGCCGTTGCTTTCTGTCGAATAGACACCGAAACGCTTCAGCACATCGATGCGCAGTTTCTCCTGCTGCGAATAGACGGGATGCGCCTCGAAGGCGGCAACCAGCTCATCCTTGCCGATCTTGCGGCCGTTGAGGCGCAGGTCGATGAACCAGGTCTGGTGGTTGATGCCGGAGCAGATGTAATCGAGTTCGCTCACCGACTTGGCGCCGAGCACCTCGGCGATCTGTTCGGCGCCGTGCTGGACGCCGTGGCAGAGGCCGACCGTATCGACCTTGCCGTATTCGATCGCCGCCCAGGTGTTCATCGCCATCGGATTGGCATAGTTCAGGAACTTCGCACCCGGCTCGGCGACCTCCCTTATATCCTTGCAGAAGTCGAGGATGACGGGGATGTTGCGCTGGCCGTAGAGGATGCCGCCGGCACAGATCGTATCGCCGACGCACTGGTCGATGCCGTATTTCAGCGGAATCCTGATATCGTCGGCATAGGCCTCGAGCCCGCCGACCCGCACGCAGCTGATGATGTAGCGCGCGCCTTCGAGCGCCTTGCGCCGGTCGGTCGTCGCGGTCACCTTGGTCGGCAGCCCGTTCGCCTCGACGATGCGGTCGAGGATCGCCTTGATCATTTCGAGATTGTGTTCGCTGAGATCCGTCAGCGCGAATTCAATGTCGCGAAACTCCGGAACGCACAAAATATCGGTGAACAGCTTCTTGGTGAAACCAACGCTGCCCGCACCGATGATAGCGATTTTGAAACTCATGATCTTCACCTCGACCCAATGGAATGCTAGAGAAAGGACTGATATGGAGGATCAGGCCGCATGCCGCCGCATGTGGTTGAAAAAGCCGTAAAACTGCCTGTTTTCCTCCCGACCGCTCTATCGGCCGTGGTCCCTTCGTTCTTGTCGAGCGGGATTATGCCCGAAATCGGCAGGCCGACCAGAGAAGGATTATGCTTTCAAGGGTAATTTTGTGCTGCGGGATTTGATCGCCAACGGACAGTCGATGAGGACGGTTTCGCTGCCCCGCGGCCGGCAGCGATTGCACGCCATGCCGACCAGTGCCGGCTATGAGGTGCGCGAGAACGAGACCTATGACTGGGACGGCCGAAAGCGCGGCCAGACGCCCTTCACCGTGCTGCAGCACACGATCAGCGGCAACGGCCGGCTGCGCTACCAGAACCGCAACTATCGCCTCCAGGGCGGCGACACGCTTCTGGTGCTCGTTCCGCACAACCACCGTTACTGGCTGGAGAAGGGCGAGCGCTGGGAATATTTCTGGATCTCGATGAACGGTGAGGAAACGCTGCGCATCCATCAGCTGGTGCTGTCGACCGCCGGCCCGGTCTTGAAGCTGCAGCCGTCGACCGTCGATCATCTCGCCGATTGCAGCCTGCGCCTCGTCAAGGGCGCAACGTCGCCGGGGGCTGCCTCGGCGATCGCCTATGAAGCGGCGATGGCGCTCTATGACGACGTCTTCGGCTCGCCGGCCTTTGCCGCCGAGCTCAGCCTGATGCAGCCTGTCATCGACCATATCAATGCCAATCTCGACAAGCCGCTGCCGGTCAGCGAACTTGCCGGCATCGTCGGCCTCAGCCGCGCGCATTTCTCCCGCAGCTTCGGCGAGAGCGAGGGCATGCCGCCGGCCGAGTTCGTGCTGCAGCAGCGCCTGCAGCGCGCCGTCAAGCTTCTGACCAAGGCGGACTTCCTGCCGGTCAAGGAGGTCGCCATCATGTGCGGCTTCGAGGACGCCAACTATTTCTCAAAGGTCTTCCGCCGCGTCTACGGCACCAACCCCACCGAATTCCGCACGACCGGCATGTATGCCAGCATCGGCAAGCCGAAATAAACTCCCACTCGCTCAGTCAATGCATCGGTTCGGGTCGCCGGGGCATCAGGAGATCGCCATGATCGATCGAGGAGCAAGGATGAAGTTCAAAGCCAGCACACCCTACGCTGCCTCGATATAACGAGTGCCCAGGCGGTCACCGATTTGCTGAAGTATACCTACGCTGCCGCGCTTCTGCATTTGAAGTGCCTTCCGCGCAAAACGGTCGGCGCATCACATCAAAACACTTTAGACGTGATTCAAGCATTATTGAAAAACAATTTGAACGTGCTATAGTATTTCAATGACGGCGTAAAGGTAACGGCCCTTTCAAAGGAAAGTGTCTCCGTCTACGAGTATGAAATTTCAAGCTTAGGCGATCCATCAAATATCGGGGAGGGCTCCATCATGGACCCGCTTAGCCTAGTTGTGGCCTTTTTACTTTCATTGGTCGTGCCTGTCATTGTCATTGCCATCCGACAAACCGTTAAATTGCACCGAGGCGAGATAATTCAGGACCTGGCTGCCGTCTTCCATTCGGCAAAAGAACCGGAATCGGAGCGGCTGATCCCGTCTTTCGAATTCGTCAAATTCAAATACTTCGTCCCGACGGGACCTGAGCGAGGGCAGAGGCAGGACTTCCAAGCCTGGGCCTGGGCGGTTGCTGTCTTTCCTTTCTTTCTGGTCGTCAGTTCGACAAGTTACGTCTGCATCGAGTTTTTTCAGGACCCCACTTTCACTGGCACGCTCTTCGGAACACACGCTCCCGTCGTTCTTTGTATGATAGCTGTAAGTGCGGCATTCTGCGGTGGCTATCTAAATTCGATGCGGACTTTGACCCAATCCATACAGAATTTCGACCTTAGTCCCTCGTTGATCGTAGCACTGGCCACGGAGATATTTTCGGGCATCGTTCTCGCTGCAATTTTCGCGTATGCCGTGCATGCTATCTATGGAGCTTTTGAAGGCCTGCCTGACGGAGCGGGTGTGAGGGAGGGGGTGGCTGTCCTGGCATTCGCAATCGGTTTCTTCCCGGACGCCGCGCAACGCGCGCTCGTCGGACGGTCGAAGCTAAAGAACTTTAAGCGCGAGAACCTCTCGGTCTACAAATACACGCTTGCGACGCCTGTAGAGCTTATCGACGGTATCGACACAGACATTCGCAATCGGCTTTCCGATTTTCATATCGCCACGACACAGAACCTGGCGACCGCCAATCCGCTCATGCTCTTCGTCGAGACGCCGTTCGGAGTGTACCAGATCATGGACTGGGTGGCGCAAGCGCAGCTCTGCGCGTCCGTCGGTGCCGAGGCTATGACGTCCATGTGGAAGCTCGGTGTGCGAACTCTTTTCGATCTGGAAAGAGCCGCGCTCGATGAACGTTGTCGCCATCCCGAGCTTCTCCAATCCATTGGCAAGCATCTACTGGGCCAGAAGGACGACAAGTCCGACTTCAGTCCCGAGGCGATTATCGCCAACATTCAGATGCGCCTTGATGACCCTCATGTGCACCGCTTGCGCCAGATTTACATGCAAGTCGGGGTGCGGATAGGTGAACGTCATTGGCGGTTCCTCACGCGCGACGACGGCATCGGCCCTCGAAGCTACGATGCTACTGGCATCGTCTTCCAGACTCCGAACCGTATAAGGCTTGCGGATAGCGGAATCGATATCCGCCCGAATGACTACCTGGCCGTGGTGGGCGGTAAGAACAATGGCAAGTTACTCAAGGTGGGCGGCATCGATCGTACATTGGTCACGGTCGATGAGGACGTGATTGACGAAGACGTCGGGGCTGGCGCAGGCGCGGTCAAACTATTTAGGATCAACCCGTAGAGCCGCCGGCTAGAACAGGATTAGGCCAACCCGGCTTAATCCTGTTCTTAATTAAAGAGCTTGAGCATGATGTCCTCCGAAAACCGCTGACACCTTTCGGCATCATGCTTTAGCTAGAACCGATGTAGGCTGATTTCACTCCAGATTGTCTTGCCCACGAGCCAAGTGCCTTCAGGCCCTAACCTCGAACACCATGTTGAACGGCGTTTCCGTCGCGCGGCGGAAATGCGTGAAGCCGGCGTCGAGCGCCACCTTGCGCAGTTTCATTTCTCCCGCCTGGGCGCCGAGCCCGAGTCCCACCTCCTGGGAGAGTGACGCCGGCGTGCAGATCATCGTCGATGCGCCGTAGTAGACGCGGCCGACCGGGTTGAGATTGTCCTTGAGGTGATCATGGGCAAAGGGTTCGACGATGAGCCACGTGCCGTCCGGCGCAAGCGTTTCCTTGACATGCCGGCCGGCGCCGACCGGATCGCCCATGTCGTGGAGGCAGTCGAACATGGCGACCATATCGTAGCCACGCCCCGGAAATTCAGCCGCCTTGCCCTGCTCGAAGGTCACCCGGTCCGCGACACCAGCCTCTTTCGCCGCCGCCCTTGCCGTTTCGATCGACGGGCCGTGATAGTCGAAGCCGGTAAAACGGGAGGCGGGATAGGCCTGCGCCATCAGGATGGTCGAGGCGCCGTGACCGCAGCCGACATCGGCGACACTGGCGCCGGCCTTGAGCTTTTCATCCACTCCGGCAAGAGCCGGAATCCATTCATTGACGAGATGGCTGTTGTAACCCGGGCGAAAGAACCGCTCGGTTCCCCGGAAGAGGCAGGTGCTGTGCTCATGCCAGCCGAGCCCCTTGCCGGTGCGGAAGGCGTCGGCGATTTTAGGCTCGTCCATCCACATCGACTGCACGACCTCGAAGGCGCCGACGAAGAAGGCAGGGCTGTTTTCCTCGGCAAAGACCATCGCCTGTTCGGCCGTCAGGCTGAAGCGATCGGTCTTTTCGTCATAGGCTATATAGTCGGCAGCCGCCTGGGCGCTCAGCCATTCCCTGAGATAACGCTCCTTCACTCCCGTTTTCGCGGCAAGCTGTTCGACGCTCAAAGGCGTCCCGTCGGCCATCGCCTTGAAGATTCCCACCTTGTCGCCCAGCACGACCAAAGCACCCGACATGGCGGCGCCGACGTCCCCTACAAGACGACCAACAAGCGCATCGAGTTTCTGCATATCCGGCTCACGCATTGTTTCCTCCCCGGCGCGTGATAAAGGGATTTAAATTAGGCTTTAATGATATTCAGTCAATCAACCTCCCTATCGCCCAATGAGGGTAGCTTGACAGGATGCGCGCGACTGCAACCGTCACAAGCGAACTACCCTGTTCCACGTCAGCACCACATTCGCTTGCTTTCTTCTCTGGCGGTTACATCTCTCATGGTGCTGACCCCGAGCAACAATCCGTGTTTCAATGCCAGGTAATGATTTTTATCTATCCCCAGCGCAGTGCCGCGCGGCACGTGCTCTCATCGCGTGGTCGAAGGGCGATCTGTCATCAGCCTCGAAGATCGCCAAGGCGACGATTGCCGGTTTCGAGGCCGGGAGACTTTCCCCCGATGAGCACACCCTGCAGGGTATGAAGCGGAGCCTGGAGGATGCGGGCGTGCTTTTCATTCCGGAGAATGGCGGCGGCGCCGGTGTTCGCTTGGCAAGACCGGCATCGGCTTCTATAGACACTGACGAAACCGAGACGGTTCAATACGAAGAATATCTCAAAAACGACGCCCCTCCCGGCGCTGGCGGTTGAATGGCAACGAAGCAGAAGTTTGAACACTCCGAATTGGCGGGGGAATTTACCGATGACGGGATTACCGTGCTCGTCGATATCTTTCGAACCTCCGGCAGCAATGAAGACTGGACGATGGAAGTCGTTACCCAGTCGGAGGACCTGATCCAGTGGGACGAGCCTTTCGCCACCGACCGGGATGCTTTCGATGAATTCCTGGCAGTGGTGGCGCGGGACGGTATTCGATCCTTTCTGGAAGACGACGAACCTTCCACGCATTGAGGGATATTTGTGAAAAGCATCAATGATCTCGTCGCCTCGGCGAAAACAGTCTGCGACCGATACCGAGCCGGGCGGATGGAGCGCGAAACCGTGCGGGAATGGGTCTTCGGACTCGGCGCCTATCCATCGCCTCACGGAGACCGTGTGCGCGAAGCGGCCGAATGGTTCCGGCTGCATAATCGCGAACCTGTTTCCGAAGAGATCGCGCTCGGGGACATCGACCGGCTCGAGGCGATTTCGGTGCCGTGAGCCAGGCATGCGAGCGGGGAAGATCAAGTCACGGTATTCGGAACCGGGACGTTTCCTGAGAATATGCCCGCATACGACGGCAAATATTTCGCGTCGGTCTACATCGAAATGGATGGCATCGAATTTACAGTCGGCGTTCCGAAGCCCTGAGAAGCGGAATTTGCAGGAACCGACTGGAAGCATTATGTTTGTGGCCGAGATTGGAGATGGACGATGCTCTTGCAGAAGTACCACGAAAACAAGGAAGCCCTGAAGCAGATCGGCCGGGAAGCACTGGCCGAAAGCCGCCGCATGGGCCTGACGATTTCCGCCAAGGATCGCCAGAACGAGGCCAACGACCAGAAGAAGCGTGAGCGCAAGGATCGCGTTCAGGCTCCGGTGAAGTAACACCCGTTTCATGCCGGAATTGTCGTGCATCCTCCTTGCCGGACCAAACGGCTCCTGCAAGTCCTCATAATCGCCCAGCCAGAAAAAATGCGGGAACTGCCAGCGGACACGGAGTCACCCGATTATGGCCATCCCCACGATCCGGCTTGGCTGGCGAGCAAAATAAGCAAGACGAAAAGCGCCATAAGCGGAAGTATCAACTTGGCTTGCCTGGCATGGAATGACGGCGGCGCTCTCATGATACCGGTTTTCTTCCCGATCTCGGTCAGCATAACCCAAAATACCGCGCCAAACGTCAAAGCTGCCGCAATCACCAACGCCATTTTTATCATGGCTGCAACTTAAATGATTGACTAGCTTACGCAAGAACCTCCGTTGTTTGAGAACGTTACGGTCGCCTTCGGGTCCGTCAGCGGGCATCCTGATCCCAAAGCTCGGCCTTTTCAGTCCCCCGCCGTCCGACCGGACAACCGCAAGGGGCTTGCCCATGCCGTCGTTGCCGATCATCGCCTGGCCGTTTGATCCGGGCTGACGCAATTACGCCGTTACTCGACGGCGTAGGACCAATGACGATTGTGAGCCTTATGCATAATGGCCTCTTCGCAGCTTCCATGCTGAGAGGTCTAGGGGTTCCGCAGCTTCGGCAAATGTGACAAACCCTTACGAGGCTGACATGGCTCTGCATCTGACGCGCAAAGCGGAAGTCACGCGTGGCCAGGCATCTTTAATTCGTCCGATAAGTAAAAGGAACAGCACGTGGCAGCATTTCCGGAAAAGGCAAAGGTCGTCATCATCGGCCTCGGCGGCATCGTCGGCGCCTCCATCGCTCACCATCTCGTCGAGCGGGGATGGGACGATATCGTCGGCATCGATAAGTCGGGCATACCGACCGATATTGGCTCTACAGCCCATGCCTCGGATTTCTGTTACACCACGAGCCACGACTACCTCTCGGTCTGGACCACGCAATATTCGATCGATTTCTACGAGAAGATGGGCCATTACGCCCGCATCGGCGGCCTCGAAGTGGCGCGCACCGGCGACCACGCCTGGATGGAGGAAATCAAGCGCAAGCTTTCCTCGGCACGCGCTTTCGGCACGCGCGCCCATTATGTCAGCCCTTCCGAGATCAAGGAGAAGTTCCCGCTGATCGAGGAAGATCAGGTGATGGGCGGCCTTTACGATCCGGATGCCGGCCTCGTCATTCCGCGCTCGCAGACCGTTGCCGGCAAGCTGGTCGACGCCGCCGAAAAGGCAGGCAAGCTGCAGGTCTTCGGCAACACGCCGGCGAAGTCGCTGATCGTCGAAGGCGGCCGTATCAAGGGCGTCGTCACCCATCGCGGCACCATCATGGCCGACCACGTCATCGTCTGCGCCGGCCTCTGGGGACGCCTGATCGCGGAGATGGTCGGTGAAGACCTGCCTGTTATGCCGGTCGATCACCCGCTCACCTTCTTCGGTCCCTATAACGAGTTTGAAGGCACCGGCAAGGAAATCGGCTTCCCGCTGCTGCGCGACCAGGGCAACTCCGCTTATATGCGCGATACCGGCGACCCGTCGACGACCGAGGGCGGCCAGATCGAGTGGGGCTATTACGAAGCCACCAATCCGCGCATGTGCCATCCGCGCGATCTTCTCGAAAAACACGAAGCGCGCCTTTCGCCCTCGCAGCGTGACCTCGAGATGGAACAGATCATCGAGCCGCTCGAGCGCGCCATGGAACTGACGCCGATCCTCGGCGAACTCGGCTATAACGAAGGCCACTCCTTCAACGGCCTGCTGCAGGTTTCCGCCGGCGGCGGCGCATCCTGCGGCGAGAGCCAGAAGGTTAGGGGTCTCTGGTATTGCGTTGCCATCTGGGTCAAGGACGGCCCTGGCTACGGCAAGCTGATCGCCGACTGGATGACCGACGGCCGCACCGAAATCGATCACAACAGCATCGACTATGCCCGCTTCTATCCGCATCAGCTGACGGAAGAATTCATCGAAGGCCGCTGCTTCGAAGCCGCCCAGAAGATCTATTTCCCGGCTGTTCACACCCGCGAACCCTATCTATCCGGACGCAACGCAAAGCGCTCGCCTTTCTACGAGCGCGAAAAGGAACTCGGCGGCTACTTCATGGAACTGGGCGGCTGGGAGCGTGCGCACGGCTACGCCGCCAACGAGCACCTTCTGGAAAAATACGCCGACCGCGTGCCCGTTCGCGAGAACGAATGGGACAGCCGCCATTTCTGGCGCGTGTCGAATGCCGAGCATCTGGCGATGAGCGAGGATTGCGGCATCGTCAATCTCAGCCACTTCCACATGGTCGATATCGAAGGGCCTGACCATGTGGAGCTGATGGAATGGCTGTGCGCCGCCAAGGTCGGCGGCGATGCCAATATCGGCAAGGGCGTTTACACCCACTTCCTCGACGACGAGGGCATGGTGCGCGCCGACTTCACCGTCTTCCGCATGGCCGACCGGTGCCGTCTGGTCAACGGCGCCGATGCCGGCCCGCGCGACCTGCATTATATGAAGCGCGTCGCCCAGGACCGCGGCCTTGACGTGACCGTCACCGACGTCTCGGAAAAATTCGTGACGATCGGCATCTGGGGTCCGAACGCACGCGACACGCTGAAGAAGGTCGTGGCCGATCCGGCCGGGCTCGATCAGGAAAACTTCGCCTTTGCGGCGATCAAGCCGATCGAAATATCAGGTAAGCCCGTCACCGCCTTCCGTATTTCCTATGTCGGCGAGCAGGGCTGGGAACTGCACATGAAGTACGAAGACGGCCTCGCCGTCTGGGATGCGCTGCGTTCGACCGGTGTGATGGCCTTCGGCGTCGAGACCTATGCAAACTCGCGCCGCATGGAAAAGAGCCTGCGCCTGCAGAACGCCGACCTCCTGACCCAGTACAACCTGATCGAAGCCGATCTCGCCCGTCCGAAGGTCAAGGAAGCCGATTTCCGCGGCAAGGAAAAACATCTGGAATACAAGGCGCGCGAGCACCAGCCCGCCATGCTCTGCACGCTCGTAATGACCGAAAATACCGACAAATCGGGCGTGAAGCGTTATCCCCTCGGCAACCTGCCGGTTATCGATCCCGCCACGGGAGAGGTTCTGATCGACGAACTCGGCCGTCGCTCCTACACGACCTCGATCGCCTACGGCCCGACGGTCGGAAAGAACATTGCCTTGGCTTACCTGCCATGGTCGCATTGCCAGGTCGGACGCAAGCTTAATATCGAGTACTTTGCCGAGACCTATCCGGTGGAAGTGGTCGGCGTCGGCTACAAGCCGATCTATGACCCGGAAAATCTGAAGCCGCGCACCTAAGCGCTCAGGCACTTGTGGCGCCCTAAGCACGGGGCGCCACGCTCAACTGCGTATGGAGACGCTATCTGCCGTCGCCGTTTTCGGCTTCGGCACCATCGTCCGCGGCGCGGCTTGGAATGAAGCGCTTCGAGATCAGCCAGCAGCCGAGCGCCCAGAGCGCGCCCGCGCACCATCCGGCGAAAACGTCCGTGGGATAGTGGACGCCGAGAAAGACGCGGCTCAGGCCGACGATTACGGCCAGGAAGACGCCGGCCCCCATGACGAAGATCCGCGTCGAGCGGTAGCGCTGCGTGCGCGCCACGAGAGCGCCGAGCGTCAGATAAGTGACCGCCGAGACCATGGCGTGCCCTGAGGGAAAGCTGAGGTCGCTCACCTCGACGAGATGCGGCACGATATCCGGGCGCGGACGCGCGACGAGGATCTTCAGGAGCGTGCTCGCGAGCCAGCCTGTCAACACCGAGGAAAAGACGAAGATCGCGATCTGCCAGCGCCGGTCGAGCAGAAGATAGACGGTGATGAGAACCGTCATCAGCGTGAGTACAGTGACGCCGCCGAGGCTGGTGATGTCGTCCATCGCATGCGTCAGCCAGGCCGGACCGATCGGCACGGCAAGATCGCCCTGTTGTCTGAGCGCCAGCAGGATGGCCTTGTCGAAACCAAAGGTCTCGCCCTCGAGAACCTCGCTCGTCAGCCGCTGCAGCACGAACAGCCCGCCCGCGACCGATGCCAGCGTGATCAGCGTCAGCGGCTCGTATGCGGTGAGCCTCGCCAAGAATCCGCGTCGTTGAACCTCGCTCATGCCTACTGTCGAACTCCCTTCGCACCATGTCCTTCATCGCCAGATCGGCAAGGTGAGCCGCAAATTCAAGACCTTGCGACATTCAAGAACAACCCCGGGGGCTGTCACCGGCGATATCGGAATGCCCGGTAGCAAAAGCTCAACCTTCTTTTGTTATGGCTGGAGCGATTGTCCTGGAGATGGTTTCGGCGATGAAAATTCTGACCCCGATGGTTCTGATGGCATCCGTCCTGCAGCCGGTCGCAGCCCTTGGCGAGACCGAATGGATGGGCGGCGCGAGACAATGGTCGGTCGGCTTTGCCAACGAAGCCCCGCAGCCCTATTGCCGCCTGCGCTGGGACAGCGAGATCGGCAAGACCATGGAATTCCGCCAGAGTGCGACCGAGACCTTTTGGCTGGTCGCGAAGAACACCTGGGACATTCCCGCCGATACGAAAACCGAGGTGACGCTGACCGATCGCCAGGTGACGAAGGTGGTCGCGGCCGAATTTTTCGACAAGAACACGCTGCGCCTCTGGCCTCTCGGCAGCAAGGGAAGCGCCGGACTGAAGAAGATCATCAAGAATTCCTTTGCCGGAACGCCTGACGTGCAGTTGACCTTTGCCGGCGACGAAGGCGACTGGACGCTTCCGCTCTCGCGGGTGGACCAGCTCTATCCGACCTTCACCCAATGCCTCAAGCGACTGGAGGCCGGCGGAAAACCCAAGCAGGATTCCGAAACCAGCAAACCGTTCTGACCGCCACCCCAGGTCTCAGCTGACTGGCGGCGGCGCGGTATCGCGGATCAGGCCGCGCACGGCCTCGATATCGCCGTTGAGCGGCCGCTCGTCGCCATAATGGGAAACATGCTGCCGCACGGCCTTATAAACGAGGTCCGTGCCTGCCGCCCGTGGCGCCGTCTTCGCCAGGAAATCATGCGCCTGGGCCGCCGCCATCAGTTCGATCGCCAGAATATATTCCGCATTGTCGATGACGGCGAGCAGCTTGCCGGCGGCTGCCGTCGGATGCGCGAGGAAATCCTCCTGCAGGCCGGAAGTCAGCCCGCCGTCCATCGCCGCGGGTGCGGCAAGGCGGCGGTTCTCGTTGCTCAGCGCCGCTGCGGTATACTGCGCGATCATGAAGCCGGAATGGCTGCCGGCGTCGCTTGCCAGGAAGGGCGGCAGGCCGCTCACCAGCGGATTGACCAGCCGGTCCATGCGCCTTTCGCTGATCGCGCCGATCTGCGCCAGCGCAATCGCAAGACTATCGGCCGCCTGCCCGAGCGCCGGGGCGACCGCATGGGCCTCGGAGGAGACGATCGGCTGCTCCGGCGTGCCTGAGACGGCCGGATTGTCCGTTACCGAAGCCAGTTCCTGATCGGCTACGCGGGTGGAATTGTCGAAAACGTCGCGGGCGGCGCCATGGGCATGCGGCACCGAGCGCAGGCTCAGCGCATCCTGGGTGCGCCGGCCGCGCGCGGCGGCGACAAGGCCGCTGCCCTGGAGGCGCGCGCGGAGCGTTGCTCCAACCTTCTCGATCCCCGCCGATGGGCGCAGCGCCAGCACGGCCTCGTCGAAGGCGGCGATCTGGCAGCCTGCCGCTTCCAGCGTCAGCGCCGCGATGGCATCGGCCCAATCGAGCAGCCGTTCGGCGCGGGAAAGCGCGACAGCCATCAAGCCGGTGGCGCAGGCCGTGCCGTAAGTGCTTCGCGGCCGTTCATGCGTTGGCCGCCGAGCGTCGCACTGCCCTCGCCGATCAGCACGAGCGCGGTATGGGCATTGTGGGTGAGATAACCGGCCGAACCTTTCGACGGGACGTCGGGAATGCAATCATGCGCCAGCAGGACTGTGAGATACTCGACGATCCCGCGCCGCACGCCGGAATGGCCATGGGCGAAATTGGCGATCTGAGCGGCGATGATGGCCCGCACTTCGCGGGCAGCAAGCAGCGGCCCGACGCCGCAGGCGTGGCTCAGCACGATGCTGCGCGACAACAGGCTCTGTGAAGCGCGATCGACCACGGTATCGGCGAGCGCCCCGACGCCGGTGTTGACGCCATAGGCGCGCACGCCTGTTTCAACGATGCTGGCGACGATGCGGCTTGCCTGCTCGACCCGCGCCCAGGCGGCCGGCGACAGCGCAAGCGCCTCCCCTGCCCCGACGCGCGCGACGTCGCGCCAGGTCAGCACTTTATCGATCGTGATCGTCATTGACCTGTTCCGAAATGGCCGATGAACTGACGGAAGGCTGGCGACGCGCCGCCGGTAAACATCTCATCCGGCGGGCCGCTGCTTTCGACCAGGCCTTCGCGCATGAAGACGACCCGGTTCGAGACGTTGCGGGCAAAGCTCATCTCATGGGTGACGACGAGCATAGTCATGCCTTCCTCGGCAAGCGCGCGCATGACGCGCAGCACCTCGCCGACAAGCTCCGGATCGAGCGCCGAGGTCGGCTCGTCGAAGAGCATGACCTTCGGCTTCATTGCAAGCGCGCGAGCAATTGCGGCGCGCTGCTGCTGGCCGCCGGAGAGATGGGCGGGATAGGCGTGGCGCTTGTCTGCGATGCCGACCTTTTCGAGCAGCGCCTCGGCCTCGGCGATGCATTCGGCGCGCGGCCGCTTCAGCACATGGATGGGTCCCTCGATGACATTCTGCAGGATGGTCATGTGGGACCAGAGATTGAAGGACTGGAACACCATGCCGAGTTCGGAGCGGATATGATCCACCTGCTTCTGGCTCGCCGGCTTTGTCTTGCCGTTCTTGTGAACCATCTCGATATGCTCGCCGTCGACCCAGATTTCACCGTCGCTCGCGGTTTCGAGCAGGTTGATGCAGCGCAGGAAAGTCGATTTGCCGGAGCCGGAAGCGCCGAGCAGCGAGATCACGTCGCCGTCCTCAGCATCGAGAGAAATGCCGCGCAAGACTTCATGCGTGCCGAAGCTCTTGCGGATATTGCGGACCGAAAGTCGGGTAACGCCTGGCATGGAAGCTCCAATCGCGTTTAATCAGGTTCAAGCCTTCAGCGCCTGCGGGATCGCGCGGCGGTGTCGGGAGAGCGAATATTCGAGCAGGGCCATGCCCTGCAGGATGATGAAGTTCAAAACGAGATAGATAATCGCCGCGCAGAGGAAGACTTCCATCGTGCGGTAGGTCTGCGAGATCAGCCGCTGGGCGACACCTGTGACCTCCCAGACGGTGACGAGGCTTGCGAGCGCCGTCGATTTCATCATCAGCACGATCTCGGTGGAATAGGCCGGCAACGCATGGCGGAAGGCGATCGGCGCCAGGATGCGGCGCACCAGCAGGAAGCCGGACATGCCGATCGAGCGCGCCGCCTCGATCTCTTTCGGGGAGACGGCGCGGATGCCGCCGCGGAAAATCTCCGCCGTGTAGCCGGCCGTGCAGAGCGCCAGCGACAGGATGGCGCAGACCATCGGCTCGCGCAGGAATGGCCAGAGGAAGGAATAGCGGATGAAGCCGAACTGGCCGAGGCCGTAGAACACCAGGAACATCTGGATCAGCAGCGGCGAGCCGCGGAAGACGAAGATATAGCCCTTCGCGAAGCCCGAAAGCACCGGGTTGCCGCTGACCCTCATCCAGACGATGACGAGCGCCAGCAGGCCGCCGCAGAGAATGGACAGCGAAAACAGGATGAGCGTCGTCGGCACGGCCTTGAGCAGCGTTACCATGGTCGAGGCGATGAAGGTGAAATCCATCGTCGTCTCCTTACGCCTGGCCCATGGCCGAGGCCGGCATGCTGCGATTGGCGCGGCGTTCGGCGCCGTTGAAGACGCGGTCCGAAAGGCTGGTCAGGATCAGATAGAGGCAGCCGCCGGCGATGTAGAACAGGAAATATTGCCGCGTCGAACCCGCCGCCACCTGGCTGGTGCGCATCAGTTCGGCAAGGCCGGTGACGGAGATCAGCGCCGAATCCTTGAGGCTGAGCTGCCAGACATTGCCGAGACCGGGAATGGCGAGGCGAAGCACCTGCGGCATGATGATACGGCGAAAACGCAGGCTGCGATGCATGCCGATCGCCGATGCCGCTTCGAGCTCGCCCTTCGAGATGGCGAGGAAGGCGCCGCGGAACACTTCCGCCTGATAGGAGCCGGAGATGATACCGACGGCAAGGGCACCGGCGATGAAGGAAGGCAGGCCGAGGAAGCCTTCATAACCCATCGCCTTGCCGATCGAGGTGACGGCCGAAGAGCCGCCGAAATAGATCAGATAGATGATCAGCAGCTCGGGCACGCCGCGAAACACGGTCGTATAGACGTTGCCGAGCGTGACGAGAACAAGTTTGCCGGAGAGTTTTGCCGCCGCGACGATCGCGCCGAGCACCGCACCGATGGCAAGCGCCGTCGCCGTGACAGCCAGCGTCATCAAGGCGGCGGCAATGAGCAGCGCGCCCCATCCGGTCGAGCCGAAGCCGAGCAGTTCCAAGCTTGCCATATCGTCCGTTCCCCGTCCGTGGCAGTGTTTTGCGTGACAATAACATGCCGTCTCCGGCGATAAAGCCGGAGACAGTTATTTGCGGCCGGAAGGCCGAAACGCTTATTGCTGCGGGCTGACGTCGACCTTGAACCACTTCATCGACAGGTTCTTGACCGTGCCGTCGGCAAGGGCTGATTTGATCGCCTCGTTGAACTTGTCGCGCAGGTCCGTATCGGCCTGGCGGACGCCGAGGCCTTCGCCCTCGCCCCAGATCGAGCCGACGATTTCCGGACCGGTGAAATCAAGCGTGTCGTTGGCGGTCTTAAACGCGTTGGCGAAATAGACGGCGTCATCGAAGCCGAGGTCGATGCGGCCGTTCTGCAGGTCGAGGTCGCGGTCGGCGCCGGTCTTGTATTCGCGGATCTCTGCGATATCGCCGAAATTGTCATAGACGAACTTGGCGTAGACGGTCGCCGCCTGGATGCCGATCGTCTTGCCCTTGAAGGCTTCCTTCAGCGCATCGATTTCCTTCACGCCGGTCTGGCCGGGCGTCATCTTGATCGTGGCACCGGTGCCGGCGGCCTTGGCCAGCGGGCTGTCCTTGGCGGTGGCGAAGGCGGCAGGGGTGGCGGCATAGGGGATGGTGAAGCCGATCACCTGCTTGCGCTCTTCGGTGATGGAAAGCGCGTCCATGATGACATCGAACTTGCCGGCATTGAGCGCCGGGATCATGCCGTCCCAGTCGGAGGCAACCAGCGTGCATTCGATCTTGGCGCGCTCACACAGAACCTTGGCAAGCTCCGGCTCGAAGCCGCCGAGCGTGCCGTCGGCATTGGTGAGGTTCCACGGCGCATAGGCGCCTTCGAGCGTGATGGTCGCCTTCGTCCAGTCCTTGGCGAAGGCGGGCGCTGCGACGGCGGAAAGAGCGGCGACGCCGCAAAACAGGATCGTGCTGAATTTCATAGATGAATTCTCCTCTGAGATTGAAACTGACCTTGCGGCACCAGGGGCCGATCTTCGCCGGCTTGCCCTTTCCGTCCTTTTTCTGTTTCGAGGACCGATTGGGAGGTTGTATATGGTACCATATGAGATATTTTGTGATATGCAAGAGGAAAGTCGGTTTATGCGCGCAAAAGGAATAGGCAATGAAGCGTTCCGGGGAGATGAAGCGGGAACTGGCGGGAAATGACAGCACCCCGCTCTATGCCGGCGTCAAGCAGGTGATCCTCGACCGCATCCACAGCGGCGAATGGCCGCCGAAATACCGCGTGCCGTCGGAAAACGAGCTTGTCGTCGAACTCGGCGTCAGCAAGATGACCGCCAACCGGGCGCTGCGCGAACTCGCCAACGAAGGCGAACTCATCCGCATCCAGGGCGTCGGCTCCTTCGTCGCCGAGCGCAAGGGCTATTCGGCGCTGTTCGAAGTGCGCAACATTGCCGAGGAAATTGCCGAACGCGGCCATATCCATGAGGCTTCCGTCGTCGTCCTCGCCCAGGAAACAGCCTCTCCCGAAATCGCCGACGCGCTCGAACTGCCGATCGGCGCGGCGGTCTTCCACTCGCTGATCGTCCACAGCGAAAACGGCGTTCCGGTGCAGATCGAGGACCGTTTCGTTCATCCGGAGGCCGCTCCCGAATATCTCGACCAGGACTTCACGACGCTCACGCCGAACGCCTATCTGACGGCCGCAGCCCCGCTCAGCGGCTCCGAACACGTCGTCGAGGCGGCGATGCCGCAGGCCTGGGAATGCAAGCTGCTGACCATCCTGAAGACCGAACCCTGCCTCACCATCCGCCGGCGCACATGGTCGGCAAGACAGATCGTCTCGACCGCCCGCCTCGTCTATCCCGGCTATCGCTACCGGCTCGAAGCCCGCAGCGGCAAGATGTTCGAAGAGTAAAACACCAGCTATCTTGTATATGGAACCTATTGCGATGCCGGCGTGAAACGCGCCACCAGCGCATGACGATCGCCCGGATAGGTAAAGCGCACATGCGTCACCGGGCCGGCGCCGCTCCAGGTGCGGCGCTCGACGACGAGGCAGGCGGTGTTTCGGGCGATATCCAGGGCCGCCGCCACCTCGGCTGTCGCGGAGACGGCGTGGATACGGTGTTCGGCGGTGCTCCACGGCACCTGGTTAAGCAGCCAGGGCCCCGGCGCCATCGCCAGGAAATCGGTATCGGCAGCTTCCGGCACGGTCGCCAGGCTGATCAGCCGCTCCTCCAGGCAGAAGGGCCGCGCCCCGGCATTGTGGATGCAGACGACCTCGACGACCGAGGAAGCGATCGGCAATTCCAGGCGACTTCTGTCTTCCGCCCTGGCCTTTCGGCTCGCCTTCTTCGAAACCGCATAGGAATAAGGCAGGTTCAGCGACTGCACTTCGGCTTTGATGTCGTGGATTTCGAGAACGGCCGACTGCGCCTGCGGCTGGGTGACGAAGCTGCCGGATTTCTTGCGGCGCTCGATCAGGCCCGCCTTGGCGAGTTGGGTCAGCACCTTGTTCACCGTCATGCGCGAGCAATCATATTGCGTGGCGAGATCGACCTCGAAGGGAATGCGGTGCCCCGGCGGCCATTCGCCCGAGACGATACGGCCCTCGATCTCGCTCAGGATGCGCTGATGCAAGGTGGGGTCCCTGCTTTGATTCATCGCCACGCTCCGGTTGTTCTCCCGCTCTAGATCGAATGCCTTGAAAGGAAAAGCGCTTTTTCAGGCAGCCAGCAATTCGCCCATCGCGGCAAGGAAACGCCGGTCGATCGCGTCACGCTCGATATGGCGCCCGCCCGCCACCCGTTTGTGGCCCCGCGTCCAGACGCAATCGACGGAAACCCCGCCCGCAAACAGCCAGTGATCGAGGATCTGGTCGCCCGAGAGATAGGGAACGGCCGTGGTATCGAGCGAAACGATATCGGCGTGATGGCCCTCGGTAAGGCCCGCCGGCGCTTTCAGCGCGGCGCCGCCGCCGGCAAGAGCGTTTATGAACAACGAAAGCGCCGTCGAGCCACCGGGAGCTGCGACGACATTGCGGGCGTGCAGCGCCAGGCGCTGCGAATATTCGAGCTGACGCAGTTCCTCCGGCACGGAGATCAGCACGTTGGAATCCGAACCGATGCCGTAACGCCCGCCCTCTTCCAGAAAAAGCGGCGCCGCAAAGGCGCCGTCGCCGAGATTGGCTTCGGTGATCGGGCAGAGGCCGGCAATCGCCCCGCTCTTTGCCATTCGCCGCGTCTCGTCTTCGGTCATGTGCGTCGCATGGATCAGGCACCAGCGCTGATCGACAGGTGCATGATCGAGCAGCCATTCCACAGGCCGCGCCCCGGACCAGGCGATGCAGTCCTCGACCTCCTTCACCTGCTCGGCGACATGGATATGGATCGGGCCATCACCCGCCATCGGCACGAGCCTTGCCAATTCCCCCGGCGTTGCGGCGCGCAGGCTGTGCGGCGCAAGCCCGAGCTCGGCGCCGTCGAGCCGGCCGGTCACCGCCCGGCATCCCTCCATCAGCCTTTCGAAGCTTTCCAGCGAATTGATGAAGCGCCGCTGGCCGTCGATCGGCGCGGCACCGCCGAAGCCGGAATGGGCATAGAAGACCGGCAGCAGCGTCAGGCCGATGCCCGTCATATCGCTTGCCGCGCCGATGCGTTCGGCAAGCTCGGCGATATTAGCATAAGCGCCGCCGTCTCTGTCATGATGGAGATAGTGGAACTCCCCGACGCGGGAAAAACCTGCCTCGAGCATTTCCGCATAGAGCTTCGCCGCGACCGCCTCGACATGATCGGGCGTCATCGCCAGGGCGAACTTGTACATGACCATGCGCCAGCTCCAGAAGCTGTCATTGGCGGGGCCGCGCACTTCGGCAAGGCCGGCCATCGCCCGCTGGAAGGCATGGCTGTGCAGGTTGCCCATGGCGGGAAGGAGGAGAGCGTGGCGCTCGTCGCCGGAGGCGGGGGAAACACCGCTTTCCACCCGCGCGATGCGCCCGGATTCCAGCGTCAGCCGCACGTCCTTCCGCCAGCCTTGCGGGGTCAGCGCCGTCTCTGCGTGAAGTGTGGTCATGGCCTTCCCTCTCCTCTTGCCGCGCCGCCGATCTTTCTTTTCCAGAAGAGCGCGCAAAATTTCTCTTGTCACCTGCTTATTATGTATATACATGTTTTGGCATAAGGAAAGGCGCAAAGCGATGACCGGGAGCAATTTTTCAGAGGAAACCGCATCCGCCGATATCAGGCCGGTGCTTTGGCGCAATGCGCGGCTCGCCACGCTCTCGCCTGAGAAAGCTGGGCTGGGCGTCGTCGAAAAGGGCGCAATCCTGGTCGAAAACGGCCGCATTACCTTTGCCGGTCGCGAAAGCGACCTGCCGGGCTCGGCCATTGAACGGTCCGAGATCGTCGATCTCGAAGGCCGCTGGGTAACTCCGGGCCTCGTCGACTGTCACACCCATATCGTTCACGGCGGCAATCGCGCCCGCGAGTTCGAAATGCGCCTTGCCGGTGCGAGCTATGAAGAAATCGCGCGCGCCGGCGGCGGCATCGTCTCCTCCGTCAAGGCGACCAATGCGCTGTCGGTCGAAGAACTGGTGGCAGAGGCTCTGCCGCGTCTCGACACGCTGCTTGCCGAAGGCGTGACGACGATCGAGGTCAAATCCGGCTACGGGCTGAACCGGACCGGCGAAGTGAAGATGCTGCAGAGCGCCCGCCTTCTCGGCCATATCAGACCGGTGCGTGTCGCCACCAGCTATCTCGGCGCCCATGCGACGCCGGTGGAATACAAGGGCCGCAACGGCGACTATCTCGATGATGTCGTCCTGCCTGGACTCGACGACATGTATCATCTCGGCCTTGCCGACGCCGTCGACGGCTTCTGCGAAGGCATCGCCTTTTCCACGGCCGAGATCACCCGCGTCTTCGACAAAGCAAAAGCGCTCGGCCTGCCGGTCAAGCTGCATGCCGAACAGCTCTCCAATCTCGGCGGCGCCAAGCTCGCCGCATCCTACGGCGCGCTTTCGGCCGATCATCTCGAATATCTCGACGAGGACGGCGTTGCCGCGATGGCTGCCGCCGGCACAGTCGCCGTACTCCTGCCCGGCGCCTTCTACGCCATCCATGAAAAGCAGAAGCCGCCGGTGGAGGCGCTGCGCCAGGCTGGTGTGCCGATGGCGATTGCCACCGATTGCAATCCCGGCACCTCGCCGCTCACCTCGATGCTGCTGACCATGAACATGTCGGCAACGCTGTTCGGTCTGACCGTTGAGGAATGCATCGCCGGCGCCACCCGCGAAGGCGCCCGCGCGCTCGGTCTGCTTGGCAAGACCGGAACGCTCGAAGCCGGAAAATCCGCAGATCTCGCGGTCTGGAATGTCGAAAGCCTCGCCGAGCTCGTCTACCGCATCGGCTTCAATCCACTTCACGCACGCGTCTTCAAGGGCGAAAGGAACGGCCGATGACCATCACGCTCCACCCGGGCTCCGTCTCGCTCAAGGATTTGGAAATCATCTACTGGACCGGCGAGCCGGCAAGGCTCGATCCCGCCTTCGATGCCGGCATAAACAAGGCTGCCGCCCGCATCGCCGAGATCGCCGCCGGCAACGCGCCGGTCTATGGCATCAATACCGGCTTCGGCAAACTCGCCTCGATCAAGATCGACAGCGCCGACGTCGCCACCCTGCAGCGCAATCTCATCCTGTCGCATTGCTGCGGCGTCGGCGCGCCGCTGCCCGAAAATATCGTGCGGCTGATCATGGCGCTGAAGCTGGTCTCGCTCGGGCGCGGCGCCTCCGGCGTGCGGCTGGAACTGGTACGGCTGATCGAAGGCATGCTTGAGAAAGGCGTCATCCCGCTGATTCCGGAAAAGGGCTCGGTCGGCGCCTCAGGCGATCTTGCGCCGCTCGCCCATATGGCCGCCGTGATGATGGGCGAGGCCGAAGCCTTCTTCGCCGGCGAACGCCTCTCCGGCGCCGAAGCTCTGGAAAGAGCGGGGCTGAAACCGGTCGTGCTCGCCGCCAAGGAAGGCCTGGCGCTGATCAACGGCACCCAGACATCGACGGCCTTAGCGCTTGCCGGCCTCTTCCGCGCCCATCGCGCCGCCCAGGCCGCCCTCATCACCGGCGCCATGTCCACCGATGCCGCCATGGGTTCTTCGGCGCCCTTCCATCCGGACATTCACACGCTGCGCGGCCATAAGGGCCAGATCGACACGGCATCCGCGCTTCGCGGCCTGCTGGAACGATCGGTCATCCGCCAGAGCCATATCGAGGGCGACGAGCGGGTGCAGGACCCCTATTGCATCCGCTGCCAACCGCAGGTCGACGGCGCCTGCCTCGATCTGTTGCGCTCGGTCGCCCGCACACTCGAAATCGAAGCCAATGCGGTCACCGACAATCCGCTGGTGCTCTCGGACAATTCCGTCGTCTCAGGCGGCAATTTCCACGCCGAACCCGTGGCCTTCGCCGCCGACCAGATCGCGCTCGCCGTCTGCGAAATCGGCGCGATCTCGCAGCGCCGCATCGCGCTGCTGGTCGATCCCACCCTCTCCTACGGCCTGCCGGCCTTCCTCGCCAAGAAGCCGGGCCTGAACTCCGGGCTGATGATCGCCGAAGTCACCTCGGCGGCGCTGATGTCGGAGAACAAGCAGATGTCGCACCCGGCCTCGGTCGATTCGACGCCGACCTCGGCCAACCAGGAAGACCATGTCTCCATGGCCTGCCACGGTGCCCGCCGCCTGCTCGGCATGACCGAAAACCTGTTCGCCATCATCGGCATCGAGGCGCTGACCGCCGCCCAAGGCGTAGAGCTGCGCGCACCGCTGTCGACGAGCCCGGAGCTTGGCAAGGCGATTGCCGCGATCCGCGCCAAGGTGCCGAGCCTCGATAGTGATCGTTACATGGCCAGGGATCTCGCCGCCGCCGCCGAACTGGTGGCGACGGGGGCGCTGAACAGCTCGGTTTCGACAGGCATTTTGCCGGTTTTGGAGAATTGAGATGATGGCGAAGGAAAAAGTCCCCTCCCCAACCCCTCCCCACAAGGGGGAGGGGCTAAGGCTAGCCGCACGCTCTGCGTTCAAAATTGAATGCAGCACGAGCCGCAGGTTAAGTCCCTCCCCCTTGTGGGGAGGGGTTGGGGAGGGGTTTTGATGACCACACCATACGAAACCCGCCAGGGCACCTCGCCCATCATCCTCGGCTTCCCCCACACCGGCACCGACGTGCCGCCTGACATCGCCGAGCGCCTCAACGAAAACGGCCGTCTCCTCGCCGATACCGACTGGCACATCCACCGGCTGTATGACGGCCTGCTCGACGATGTCACGACGGTCCGCGCCACCTTCCATCGCTACGTGATCGACGCCAACCGCGATCCGGCTGGTGTCAGCCTCTATCCCGGCCAGAACACCACCGGCCTCGTCCCTGAAACGGACTTCGACGGCAAGGCGATCTGGAAGGATGGGCAGGCGCCTGACGAAGCCGATATTGCGGCGCGGCTCAAGGATTTTCATGCGCCTTATCATGCCGCCCTTGCCGCCGAGATCGAGCGTGTCAAGGCAATCCATGGCGTTGCGATCCTCTACGATTGCCACTCGATCCGCTCGCATATTCCCTTCCTCTTCGAAGGAAAGCTGCCGGATTTCAATATCGGCACCGATATGGGCAAGACCTGCGACAGTGCCATCGAGCAGGCGGCGCTGACCGTCACGCAAGCCGCCGAAGGCTACGACAGCGTGCTCAACGGCCGCTTCAAGGGCGGCTGGACGACCCGCCACTATGGCCGGCCCGAAACCGGCGTGCATGCGATCCAGATGGAGCTTACACAATCCACGCATCTCGAAACCGAAACAGTGCCCTTCGCCTACGACACCGCCAAGGCGGACAGACTTCGCGTCCATCTCAAAGACATTCTGGTGCGCCTCGAACAGATCGCACCCGGCCTGAAACGATAACGATCACTCGACAGGGGAACCGTCATGAACAATCCACGCCACAACATCCGTGAAATCCGCGCGCCCCGCGGCAACGATCTCAATGCCAAGAGCTGGATGACCGAAGCGCCGCTGCGCATGCTGATGAACAACCTCGATCCCGACGTCGCCGAAAATCCTAACGAGCTCGTCGTTTACGGCGGCATCGGCCGCGCCGCGCGCACCTGGGAGGATTTCGACCGCATCGTCGCCACGCTGAAGACGCTGACGGAAGAGGAAACGCTGCTGGTGCAGTCCGGCAAGCCGGTCGGCGTCTTCCGCACCCACAAGGATGCGCCGCGGGTGCTGATCGCCAACTCCAACCTCGTGCCGCATTGGGCGACCTGGGACCATTTCAACGAGCTGGATAAAAAGGGCCTTGCCATGTACGGCCAGATGACGGCCGGTTCGTGGATCTATATCGGCACGCAGGGCATCGTCCAGGGCACCTACGAGACCTTCGTCGAGGCCGGCCGCCAGCATTACGGCGGCAATCTCAAGGGCAAATGGATCCTGACCGGCGGCCTCGGCGGCATGGGCGGCGCCCAGCCGCTCGCAGCCGTCATGGCCGGCGCCTGCTGCCTCGCCGTCGAATGCAATCCCGACTCGATCGATTTCCGCCTGCGCACCCGCTATCTCGACGCCAAGGCCGAGACGCTCGACGAGGCGCTTGCGATGATCGACCGCTGGACCAAGGCTGGCGAGGCCAAATCCGTCGGCCTGCTCGGCAACGCCGCCGAAATCCTGCCGGAGATGGTCCGCCGCGGCATCCGCCCCGACATGGTCACCGACCAGACCTCGGCGCACGACCCAATCAACGGCTACCTGCCGAAGGGCTGGACGATGGCCGAGTGGAAGGCCAAGCGCGAGAGCGATCCGAAGGCGGTGGAAAAGGCAGCGCGCGCCTCGATGCGCGAACATGTCGAAGCGATGATCGCCTTCTGGAACGCCGGCATTCCGACGCTCGACTACGGCAACAACATCCGCCAGGTCGCCAAGGAAGAAGGCCTCGAAAACGCCTTCGCCTTCCCGGGCTTCGTGCCGGCCTATATAAGACCGCTGTTCTGCCGCGGCATCGGCCCCTTCCGCTGGGCCGCCTTGTCCGGCGATCCGGAGGATATCTACAAGACAGACGCCAAGGTGCGGGAACTGACCCCCGGCAACACCCACCTGCACAACTGGCTCGACATGGCCAAGGAACGCATCGCCTTCCAGGGCCTGCCGGCGCGCATCTGCTGGGTCGGCCTCGGCGACCGTCACCGCCTGGCTCTGGCCTTCAACGAGATGGTCAGGAATGGTGAGCTTTCCGCACCGATCGTCATCGGCCGCGATCATCTCGACTCCGGCTCCGTCGCCTCGCCGAACCGCGAGACCGAAGCGATGAAGGACGGCTCCGATGCCGTCTCCGACTGGCCGCTGCTGAACGCCCTGCTCAACACGGCGTCGGGCGCTACCTGGGTGTCGCTGCATCACGGCGGCGGCGTCGGCATGGGCTTCTCCCAGCACTCCGGCGTCGTCATTTGCGCCGATGGCACGGATGATGCGGCGAAGCGTCTCGAACGCGTGCTCTGGAACGACCCGGCGACCGGCGTCATGCGCCACGCCGATGCCGGCTACGACATCGCCATCGACTGCGCCAAGGACAAGGGCCTGCGCCTGCCCGGCATTCTCGGGAACTGAGCTCCATGAAGATCCTGCGCGCCAGCGATCACAAGCGCATGCCGTGGAAGAACGGCGGCGGCGAAACGGTGGAAATCGCCGTTTCGCCGGAAGATGCCGGCCTTGCCGGCTTCGACTGGCGCGTCAGCATGGCGACGGTCGCAACGGACGGTCCGTTCTCGATCTTTCCCGGCATCGACCGCACGCTTGTGATTCTCGACGGCAACGGCATGGTGCTCGATATCGAGGGCAGCGCCCCGGCGCTGCTGACGACGGCAAGCGATCCCCTGGCCTTCCCGGCGGATATCCCGGTGGCGGCCAGGCTCCAAGACGGCGCGATCACCGATCTCAACGTCATGACCCGCCGCGACGGGGTCGCCCATAGGCTGACCCGAATCGATGTCGACGGTGGCAGGAGCGTGCCTCTGGCTTCGTCGGCATGCCTGCTGCTCTGCCATAGCGGCGCAGTGTCGTTTCGGTGGAACGACGAGACCGGCGCGCTTGCGGCCGGCGATGCGCTGCTGATCGAGAATGCGGCCGGAACCGAACTAAAAATCGACGGCACGGCCAAATGTTATCTCGCCTCGATGATCACAAACTGATCGCCGCACAACATATTGAAAAATATAGATCATCAAGAAATGATCGAGGCCACCGCATCGACCATTCTCATGTCAGACCATAGACGTCATTCCTCCTTTCGGTCTAAACTTTGCCTTTGTGATGCAAAAGAAGACCTAGACTGCCCCGGCATTCGGGCAGCAGGGGAGCAGGCGTGACCGATCCATACGAAATTCTCGGCGTTGAACGCGATGCGGACGAGGCGAAGCTGAAGGCTGCCTATCGCCGCCTTGCCAAGGTCGCTCATCCCGATTCGGGAGGCGATACGGAAGCCTTCGACATTTTGCAGAAAGCCTATGGGCTGCTTCTCGATCCGGTCCGCCGCAAGGTTTACGACGATACCGGCTATGACGTCGAATTCGCCGATGCCGCCGAGCTGCAGGCGCTCGTCATGATCGAGAAGCTCGTCACCGATGCGGTGCTCGACGAGCGGGCGCCTGGAAGCTTCGATCCCGTCGCCGTCATGCAGGACAGCCTCTCCGAGGAATTGCGCAAGGCGCGTTTCAGCAAGAGCGAGCTGGAGCGCCACGCCTCGCGCATCGGACTGCACCTGGAGCGGCTCGAAAAACAGTCCGGCCGCGATGTGCTCGCCCACATGTTCCGCGCCCGCATCGAAGCGATCTCCAAGGCGGTCGCGGAAACCGAGGCGAAGATCAAGGCGACCGAACGCGCCGCCGACATGCTGAGCGGCTATGTCTACGATCTCGATCCATCGCTGCTGCCGGAGGCCTCGGTCGCCAACCTCGAATGGATCGAGACCTCCAGAAACCGCTCCACCGGCTGACACCCCGCAGGTATCAATAGGAAAGCTTCGGATACCAGTCCGGTGCCCGGCCTTCCGGCGTCGAATCGAGCACGGTCCAGAGCGGCATCAGATCGGGCGCACCTCGCGGATCCTCGCCGGGATCGGCCGTGACGCCGCCCATCTCCTGGCTCCAGAAGTGGCGGATGGTGCCGTCGCGCCGCGTGAAGACATTGAAGGCAGCATCATCGCTGCCATCATTGCCGATGGCATGGTAGTCCCGGCTATAATCGTCCGTCAGATCGGAATAGAGCGGCAGGTGATGCCAGCCGCGCTCTTTTTTGAAGGCGAGCAGCCTTTCGATCGGCGAGCGGGCGACGATGGCAAGCGCGGCGCGCTGCTGGATATCGAGCGCTTCGCCGTCCCAGGCGGACAGCAGCGAGGTGCACATAGGGCACGGGCGCTCGCGTTGGGGGCCGAACATGTAGCTGTAGACGATCAGCGTCTCCTTGTCGGCGAAGAGTTCGCTGAAGCTTATCGGCCCGTCGGCGCCTTCGAAGCGATAATCTTTCTTCACTTCGCCGCCCGGCGGCAGCGCGCGGCGCTGCACCGCCACGCGCTCGATGTGCCGGCGCAATTCGATCTCTTCGGCCAGCAGCGCGTCGCGGGCGCTGCGATAGGCTTCGCTCTCATTGGGGAAACGCACGCCGTTCTTCGCCGCAAGCACGGCGGCAGGTACCAGATGCCGATTATCCATGACGATCCTCCTTCTATTGCCGCGCGTCCAACGCGCAAAGGACATGCCGAAGCCGCAACGGAATTCAACACGCCGTAAAGATGACGAACGGCGGATAGGAAAGTCGACAGCGCGCCGCGAAAAATTTACCCGTGCAATGCCGGAAAGCAAAAAGGGCGCTCGACCCTTGCGGGGAGCGCCCTTACCCTGTTGGACGGCAAGCGGCTCGACGACGTCGATACCCCATGCATCCATTTTTCAGGCAGGGCCGCTATATGTACCTTTTGCGACAGGGTTTCAAGGGGCGTTCTGCATGATCGTTGCTGGCGGCCGCTAAAAGGCGACGCCGGTTACGGGATTGACCACCGGCCGTTCGCTTTTGTCCCTGACTCCGGCCGGCTGCACCGCAGGCGGCGGCATCGATTCCGAGTCGGCGGGCTCGGGCTTGCCGGGAACGGCGCCGACATCCTTGGGCCGGCGCTGTTCGGGCTTTACGTTTTCATCATTCGTCGACATTGTCCGTCTCCTTTGAAGGAAGAAGTCACGGCCGCCGACATGGTTCCGATGACAGGAGGATGCCGATGCCCGAAAAGTTTCTGCTTCAGGGTCCGCAGGATGCGCGTTTCACGATCCTTCTTGCGCATGGCGCCGGCGCGCCGATGGATTCGGCATCGATGACGGCAGCGGCGGAGGCGCTCGCCAGCGTCGGCTTCCGTGTCGCCCGTTTCGAATTCGCCTATATGGCTGCCCGCCGCACCGGCGGGCGCAAACCGCCGCCGCGCGCCGAAATGCTCAATCCCGAATATGAGGCGGCCATCGCCGAGCTTGGCGCCGACGGCCCTCTCATCATCGGCGGCAAGTCGATGGGCGGCAGGGTCGCCAGCATGATCGCCGATGATTTGCATCATCGGGGGAAGATCGCCGGCCTGCTCTGCCTCGGCTATCCCTTCCACCCGCCCGGCCAGCCGGAAAAGCTGCGCACCGGCCATCTCAAGGAGCTGACGACGCCTACCCTGATCTGCCAGGGAACGCGCGACGAATTCGGCACGCGGGAGGAGGTGCTAAACTACGATCTTTCCGGCCGGATCGAGATCCTCTGGCTCGAGGACGGCGACCACGACCTCAAGCCGCGCAAAAAGATCTCCGGCTTCTCCAGCGCCGATCATCTTTCCACGATGGCGAAGGCGGTAAAGGCATGGGCCGAAGGGTTGCCTTCGTCAGGCTGAAAGCCTTCTGACGTCGATGCGTCGAGCCGATCTATAGTTTCTAGGGCTTGCTGGAAATTTCCCCAGCCGCCTCCCGGATCGTCTGCATCAGGATCGATTGCGGCAGCGATGGCACCGCATCGGCGCGCATCGTCAAGCCGACCGGTCCCTTGGTCTCGCCGGTATCGACCGGCAGAAGGGCCAGCCGTCCGTCGGCGATATCGTCGGCCACCACGCCGTTGGAAATGATCCAGATCGCGTCGCTTGCCCTGAGGAACGCGCGGCCGAAGGAGTCCGAAACCGTCTCGATCTGGTTCGGCAGACTGGAAACGCCGTTGGCGATGAGGAAATTTTCGACCACCGGCCGGATGATCGAACCCCGCGTCGGCATGAGCACCGTGTAGTCGGCGAAGCCGGCGAATGGCGATTGCCTGGCGCCGAGCAGCGGATGGCCGGCCCGCACGGCAAACACCACCTGCTCGGAATAGAGATGCTCGAAGGAAAAGCCGGCCATCTTCTCCGCCCCGGCCAGACGGCCGACGACGAGGTCGAGATCTCCGACGCGAAGCTGCTCCAAGAGCACGGCATTCTCGCCGGTGACGATCTTCACCCGGCTCAAGGTCCCTTCCTTGAGGAAGAGTTCCATCGCCCGGGGCATGATGCGCGACGACACCGTCGGCAGCGCGCCGATGCGGATCGGCGGTGCATCGGCGAATTGTTCCTGCGAGACGCAATCGAGCCCCTGGCGCAGCGCCGTCAGCGCCGCCCCGGCATGCCGCAGGAAGACCTCGCCGTAGCGCGTGATCTTGATGCCGCGGCCATCGCGCTCGAAAACGGCGACGCCCAGCACCTGCTCCAGCTCGCGGATCGTCTTCGTCACCGCCGGCTGACTGACATGCAGCAATTCAGCCGCCTTCATGACGCTCTTCTGCCGCGCCACCTCGACAAAGGTCTGCAGATGGCGAAACTTGACGCGGCTGTCGATCATCTCTCCCATAACTCCAGGGTTATCGAAAAGCCGATAAATATCATTTTACTTAACCGGATCAACCGTTCAATTTCATATTCAGGAGGAAACACACGTGCAGTTCGCCCGCATAAACGACGTGACGATCCACTATCAGATCATCGGCGCACCCGCCGACAGGCCTGTGATCGTCTTCGCCAATTCGCTTGGAACGGATTTCCGCATCTGGCGGGACGTCGTGGTGCGGCTTGCCGGCGAATGCGCCATCGTGCTTTACGACAAGCGCGGCCATGGCCTTTCCGATGTCGGCCAGCTTCCCGCGTCGATCGAAGACCATGCGACCGATCTCGCCGGGTTGCTCGATCTCTTGTCGGTGAAGGACGCCGTCATTTGCGGCCTCTCTGTCGGCGGCCTCATCGCACAATCGCTCTATCAGCGCCGCCCGGATCTCGTCCGCGCCCTCATCCTCTGCGACACCGCCCATAAGATCGGCACGGCAGAAAGCTGGAATGCCCGCATCGCCGCAGTCGAGAAAAACGGTATCGGCAGCATCGTCGATGCCGTCATGGAGCGTTGGTTCACCCCGGCTTTCCGCCGGCCTGAGAACACCGCCTATTCAGGCTATTGCAACATGCTGACGCGCCAGCCGGTCGAGGGTTATATCGCCGCCTGCGCCGCGATCCGCGATGCCGATTTCACCGAAGCGGCAAAGAAGATCACCGTTCCCACGATCTGCATCGTCGGCGATCAAGACGGCTCGACTCCGCCCGATCTCGTGCTCGCCACGGCGCGGCTGATCCCAGACGCCCGCTACGAGGTCATCCGCGATTGCGCGCACATCCCCTGCGTCGAGCAGCCGGAGGCGCTGACGGCGATCATCCGCACCTTCCTCACATCACTTCCGCCTGGAGAAAACAACCGATGAACGAGACCGCCTCCTCTTCGGAGCGCTATCGGCAGGGCATGGCGACCCGCCGCACCGTGCTCGGCGACGCCCATGTCGACCGCGCCGCAACAGCAACCACGGAGTTCGACCGCCCCTTCCAGGAGTTGATCACCGAAGCCGCCTGGGGTCATGTCTGGTCGCGCCCGGCGCTGACGAAGCGCGAGCGCTCGATCGTCACGATCGCCCTGCTCGCCGCCCTCGGCCAGGATGAGGAGGTTGCCATGCATGTGCGCGCCACCGCCAATACGGGCGCCTCCCGCGAGGATATCTGCGAAGCGCTGCTGCATGTGGCAATCTATGCCGGCGTTCCCGCCGCCAACCACGCGATCAAGATCGCCAAGCAGGCTTTTGCACAGATGGACGCCGAAAAGGCGGCCTGAGGGAGAGACATGTCCGAACGACCAAACAGAAAACCCGAGACCGGCGCCTTCTTCGCCCGCGACCGCGCCTGGCATCCGCCGGCGCTGACCCCCGGCTACAAAACGTCAGTGCTGCGTTCGCCGCAACGCGCGCTGCTCTCGCTCGACGGCACGATCTCCGAAACGACAGGACCGGTCTTCGGCCATTCGATGATCGGCGACCTCGACAACGACCTGATCCTGAATTATGCGCGGCCCGGCGAAAGCGCTATCGGCGAACGCATCATCGTCCATGGCCGTGTGCTCGACGAGCGCGCCAAGCCCGTCGCCGGTGCTCTGGTCGAATTCTGGCAGGCCAATGCCGGCGGGCGCTATCGCCACAAGAAGGAAACCTATCTCGCAGCGATCGACCCGAATTTCGGCGGCTGCGGCCGCGCCATCACCGATGAGGAAGGCCGCTATCATTTCCGCACCGTCCGGCCCGGCGCCTATCCCTGGCCGAACGGCGTCAACGACTGGCGCCCCGCCCATATTCATTTCTCGGTCTTCGGCCACGGTTTTGCCCAGCGCCTAATCACCCAGATGTACTTCGAGGGCGACCCGATGATCTGGAAATGTCCGATCGTCGGCACGATCCCTGACAAGGCGGCGATCGAGCAGTTGATCGCGCCGCTCGACTGGGGCAACACGATCCCGATGGATTCACGCGCCTATAAATTCGATATCGTGCTGCGCGGCCGCCGCTCGACGATGTTCGAAAACAGGCTGGAGGGCAACTGACCATGCAGCAGCTCGGCTATCTCAAGGAAACGCCATCGCAGACGGCAGGCCCCTATGTCCATATCGGTCTGACGCCGAATTTCTGCGACATATCAGGCGTCTACGACACTGATCTCGGCAACGCGATGGTCAATGACAAGACGCTCGGCGAACGTATCACGATAACCGGCCGCATCTTCGATGGCGGCGGCGCATTGGTGCGCGATGCCGTGATCGAAATCTGGCAGGCCGACAGCGCCGGCCTCTACAACAGCCCCTCGGAAATGCGTGATGCCGCCGACCCGAACTTTGCCGGCTGGGGCCGCTGCCCAACGCGCGCCGAAGACGGCGTCTATAGTTTCGACACCATCAAGCCCGGCCAGGTCCCCTTCAAGGACGGCCGCAGACAAGCCCCGCACATCACCTTTTGGATCGTCGCCCGCGGCATCAATATCGGCCTGCATACCCGAATGTATTTCCCGGAGGAGACGGAGGCCAACGCCAGCGATCCGTTGCTCCTACGCATCGAACATCGCGAGCGGGTGGCAACGATGGTCGCCACCCGCGACGGCGCGACCTGTCATTTCGATATCCATCTGCAGGGTCCGAAGGAGACGGTGTTTCTGGATATTTGAGAATATGCTGGGGGTCGGAGAGCTCCGCGCGAGCGGCCCCCTCACCCTGCCCTCTCCCCGATGGGGAGAGGGGAACAGTGTCATAAGAGATCGCCCGCTCACAAGGCGCCAGGGCTGCCCCAAGTCCCTTCTCCCCAAGGGGGTCCGAAGGACGGGTCGAGACCGGTGGCTCGACCCAGTGGTGGCGGCAGCCGGATGAGGGGGCCACCACCACAACGAGCAGACCATGACCGCATCACCCTTCGACCACCCTTTCCTCTCGGGCCTCATCGGCGACGACGAAATCGCGCCTTACTTCTCCGCCGAGGCCGATCTACGCGTCATGCTTTCCTTCGAGGCGGCGCTTGCCAAGGCCGAAGCCGCCCATGGCCTCATCCCTGCCGAAGCAGCAAAACAGATCGCCGAGACCTGCACCAGCTTTTCCCCCGATCTCACCAGCCTGCGATCGGCAACGGCAAGGGACGGCGTTGTCGTCCCCGATCTCGTCAAGCAGCTGCGCACCGCTGTCGGCGAGGAAGCGGCCAAGAGCCTGCATCTCGGCGCCACCAGCCAGGATGTCATCGACACCAGCCTGATGATCCGCCTGAAGGCCATTACCTTCCTGTTTGCCGGCCGGCTTTCCACTATTACCGCAGGGCTCGATGCGCTCGACCGCCAGTTCGGCGGCAACCGGCTGATGGGTCACACCCGCATGCAGGCGGCGATCCCGATCACCGTCTCCAACCGACTTGACGCCTGGCGCGCGCCGCTGATCACCTATCGCGACCGCCTGACCGAGCAGAGTTTTCCCGTCCAGTTCGGCGGGGCTGCCGGCACGCTCGACACGCTCGGGGCGCAAGGCCCGGCAATCCGCGCTTCGCTCGCCCAGGAGCTCGGCCTCACCGATGTCAGGCAGTGGCAGAGCGGGCGTCTGCCGATCGCCGACATCGCCGGTCTGTTCTCTTCGATTTCGGGCAGCCTCGGCAAGCTCGGCCAGGATATCGCGCTGCTCGCTCAAGCGAGCGACGAAATCGAAATCGCAGGCGGCGGCGCCTCCTCGGCGATGGCGCACAAGCAGAACCCCGTTTCCGCCGAAGTCCTGATCTCGCTCGCCCGCTTCAACGCCACGGCGCTCTCGGGGATCCACCAGTCCCTCGTCCACGAACAGGAACGCTCGGGTGCCGCCTGGACGCTGGAATGGCTGCTCCTGCCGCAAATGACGATGGCGACCGCTGCGAGCCTGCGCCTCGCCGGAGAGCTGATAGGAAATATCAAGCGGCTTGGGACGATCTGAGGTCACAGTTGGGGACCGACGTCGCGGCAAAGCCATGCGGCGGGAATTCGGGCGACAAGGCGCGGCGATTTGCTTTTTCGATCGCGCGCAACCATCTAATAGGCATGACTTACGGGAAAATGTCCCCGCCCCCGGCAGCCCATTTACCGAAAACCAACCATACTGGGTTGCTTTCCGACGCGAAAGCCGATTGCTTAGGAAAATCTACTTCTTCTTCCGCTAGCGGTTAGGAGAATGAAAGGGGACGCAGGCAAACCCGTGGAATTCTGCTGCTTCGCATCGGGAAAAACTATGGTTACGATGGCGACGCGGGAAGGCCGGTTTGAAGAACGATGACGACAGAACTGTTTCAAGTTAAATTTTGGGGTGTCCGCGGCAGTATTCCCGTATCGGGCCCCGAGTTCGACCGCTACGGCGGTAACACTTCCTGCATTGAGATCCGCTGCGGAAAGCATCGGATGATCTTCGACGCCGGCTCCGGCCTGCGCGAGGCCGGCCTGTCGATGCTCGCCGACGGCGTCAGCGATGTCGACCTGTTCTTCAGCCACTGCCACTACGACCACATCATCGGCCTGCCCTTTTTCAAGGCGATCTACTATCCCTCTATCAACGTCACCATCTGGTCCGGCCATCTCGACGGCAAGATGAGCACGCGGGAAATGGTCGAGCAGTTCATCAGTCCGCCCTGGTTTCCCGTGAAGACCGACATCTGTCAGGCGACGATGAACTTCCGCGATTTCCATCCCGGCCAGGTGCTGACCCCGCATGAGGGCATCGAGATCAAGACCTTCATGCTGAACCATCCGGGCGGCGCCATCGGTTACCGTATCGAATGGCAGGGCCGGTCGATCGCCCTCGTCTACGACATCGAGCATATTCCCGGCGCTCACGATCCGGTCTCGCTGGAAATGATGCGGGACGCCGACCTCGTCGTCTACGACTGCACCTACAATGAAGACGAGATGCAGCGTTTCAAAGGCTTCGGCCACTCAACCTGGCAGCACGGCACCGAGCTTGCCAGGATGGCGGGCGCCAAACGCTTCGCCCTGTTTCACCACGCCCCGTCCCGCACGGACGAACAGTTGGCTGAGATGGAAGCGCAGGCGCAGGCCGCCTTCCCCGAAGCCTTTGCCGCGCGCGACAATCAGACCGTGGTGATCTAGCGACCTGTTAAAGGCCGTCTTCACTGTTTCCTACAGATCGACCTCGCAACCTCGACTGGGTATGCATGTCGATGGAACAGATGCTGCACCAGACCGTTTTTTTGGGAGCGCGCCGAGCAGCATGAAGCGATCGCGGGTGAGCCTTCGTGCCATCGTCGCCTCGCTCGATCTCCGAACGCATTCGGCCGCCCTAACTCCACACTCCTAAGGAGATTGCCGATGATCACTCTCGTCCGGCATCGCCGGATCACGGTCGCAGGCATCGAAACCTTTTATCGCGAGGCCGGCCGGCGAGATCCGCCGGTCCTGTTGCTGCCGCATGGGTATCCCTGCTCGTCCTATGAATTTCGCAACCTCATGCCGCGCCTTGCCGACCGCTGGCGTCTCATTGCGCCGGATTTTCCGGGTGCGGGCTACAGCGGCACGCCCGATGACTTCGACTACAGTTTCGATGGTTATGCCGTCTGGCTGGAGGCCTTCATCGATGCGGTCAAGGTCGATTGCTTCGCCCTCTATCTCCACGACTTCGGATCACCGATCGGCGCCCGGCTGGCAATCAGGGCTCCTCAGCGCGTCGTCGCGCTCATCATCCAGAACGGCGACATCCCCTATGAGGATGCGCTGGGGCCGAAATATGCGGATATCGAAGCGACGTGGTCGCTTCCGAGAGACGAGATGAAGAAAGTCTTGGCGGAGGCAATCAGCGAAGAGACGTTCAAGGAGGAATTCCTCAACGACTTGCCGCCGACACTAGCCGACACCATTCCGCCCGACCTCTGTGTGGGGTCCCAATGACCACTATATGCCGGAAAAGTCGGCGCGGGCCTATCTGCGCGATCTGCCGGAGGCCGAACTCCATCTGCTGGGCGGCGGCCATTGGCTGCTCGAAACGCATCTCGATGAGGTCGTGGCGCTCATGCGAGAGTTCCTCGGGCGCGTTCATGCCGGGTGATCACTACGTCGCGCGCGACGACAGAAATTCGGCCGTCGGCAACCACCGGACGGCCGGATGCCGGCCCGTCGCCGCGAACAAGGCCGACAGGAAGTCCCATGCGGCCGTATCATGCACCAGATGGTGAGCGAGCACGCCGACAGGCTCGGCGTTGCCGGCAAACCGGTCGCGAAGCTCCGCCACCAGCTCGGCCACCAATTCCTCCTCGCTCCGCCCGCCGCGCGTGCCGTGCCAGTTGATGATATCGACATGGGTGTTGAGGAGCGGCACCGGGCCGTCCTGCCTTGCCCGCCCATAGACGGAAAGTGCCTCAAATCCGAGCCCCGGCAGCGCCGGGATCAGGGCCGCGTCGATCCGGTTCCACGGTGGCACCAGCATCGGCAGGAAGCGGGCCGGATGCAGCCGCTCCAAGAGCTGGAAGCCTTCGCGCAATTCGCCGAGCACGACATCCGCCGGCCGGTCGCTGCCGAGTTCCTGCTTTTTTCGTTCCGGACCGGCGTAATTCGTATGAGACCAGCCATGGACCGCAACGGTGACGGCGGTCTCCTCCGCCAGGCGCGTGGCCAGTGCCTCGCCGGTCAGCCCGGGAATGACGGCGAGCGTCAGCGGAACCTCGTTCTCCCCGGCCAACGCCATCAGCGTCTCCAGCGCCGGCGTCGGCTCGACCGCGTCATCGTCGCGCAGCCAGAACCGCGCCACACGGTCGGCGGCCTGCCAGCGATCGAGCTCGCGGCGCAGGGGCTCCCAGGTGGTCCTGTCGGTCATCACGTCACTCCTGTTCCTGCCTTATCCCGTAAAATCCCGTCCAGCACGCGCGCCGCCATCGCAAGCGAGCGCTCCCCGAGTACGAAGCGCCGAGCCGCTTGCCCCATGGCGTCGCGCCTTTCCCTGTTGTCGAGCAAGACTGCCACGGCCTCGGCATAGGCTGTGATATCGCCCTCGGGCGTCAGCAGCCCGGTCACGCCGGTCTCGACGACCGCCGGCACTCCCGCCGTTTTCTGCGCCACGACAGGCAGGCCGGCGGCCTGAGCCTCCAGATAGGCAAGACCGTAGGCCTCGCCGCAACCCGGCCAGACATAAATGCCGCCTCGCCCGAGCAGCTCGGCGATTTCGGCGGCATTGCGCTCGCCCAGCCATTCGATACGGCCGGCAAAGCCGGCAAACAGCGCCTGCACCTCTTCCCGCATCGGACCGTCGCCGATGACTGCGAGAGTCCAGGGCCGCTCTTCGATCAGCCGGAGCGCTTTTGCAAGCATCGCGTAACTGCCCATCTTATCGCCGGTCCGCATCATGGCGACCGTCATCAGCCGGCGCGGATCGGGCCTCGGCGACGCGGTTTCGAAGAGCGTCGCATCTATGAAAGGTTTCAGGCGGGCAAGCCTTGCCGCCGGAAAAGCTGCTTCGAGCCCCGCCTGGTCGCGTTCCGTGAAGCTGATATTGACCGCCGCCTGCATGATCGCCCCACCGACCAGCTTCTGTCTGGCGGCCCAGCCGGTCCGGTCGCGTTTTGCCGCATAGGAGGCTTCGGCCGTGACATAGGGAATGGCGAACTCGGCGGAAATTGCAGGCCCGAAGGGGTCGGGCGATTTGTAATAGGGATGATAGCAGAACCAGAGCTCGGGTCGCGGCCCGGACTTCCATTTCAGCCGCAGCCGCTCCAGCTCGGCGGAGATGGCGGGTTCGAGCCCTGCCGCCGCTTCCGGCGCCGAGACATGGGTGCGGAACTCGGAAACGACCTCGACCTCGTGGCCGGCAAGCTCCAGCGCCCGGATCAACAGCCGCGCCATCAGCCGGTCGCCCGATGGCACCGGATGGTTCGGCGATTTCATCGGCGCGTAGAAAGCCACCCGCATTGCGCATCCCTCACGTAAGACAGACTGTTTCCAAATCGGCGCTCGCTGCCGGGCGAAAAAATCCGCTATTGTCCCTTTCCCTAAAACTTGCGCATAAGCATATGGAATGTGATCGCGCTCGAGACAATTCCGCCTTTTTCCCAATCTCTATGGGCGCGCGGTTACATCGACAAGAACGGGAATGAATGACGACGGCCTCAGTCACAGGGATTTTTTCGGAACGCTCGATCAGAAGGGCAAGGCTCGGTTCCGGCCTCGTCATTTTCATCTTCGTCCTCTTGCATTTGTCGAACCATGCACTCGGACTGATTTCGCTCGATGCCGCCGACAAGGCCCGCCACCTTTTCCTCGCCATCTGGCGTAATCCCGCCGGTACTGTGGTGTTCTACGCATCTGTCGTGATCCACATGACGCTGGTGCTGCGCGCCATCTATCTGCGCCGCAGCCTGGTCATGCCGAAGGGGGAAACGGCCCAGATCGTGCTCGGCCTGCTGATCCCGCTGCTTCTCATCGATCACGTCATCGGCACACGCACCGCCCACGACCTCTACGGTTATATCGACGATTACGAGACCGTCGTCGAGCAGCTGTGGATCAAGAACCCGGCGAATGGCGCGCGGCAGGTGCTCGGCGTCATCGCCGTCTGGTTCCACGGCTGCATCGGCATCCATTTCTGGCTGCGCTACCGCCCGTGGTATGCAGGTGCTGCGCCACTGCTGCTGGCGCTGGCGATCCTCGTGCCGGTGCTCTCGGTTCTCGGCTTCGTGCAGATGGGGCGTACGCTTGCCGATCCCTCCTATCAACTGACGACCAATCCCTACGAGGTCAACGTCAACGCCCACTATCTCTCCGACCCTGAGGTGCGCGCCCGGATCGCCGCGGTCCGTGCCGGGCTCTATGGCGCTTTCTCGTTCTCGCTGCTCGCCGTCGTTGCCGCCCGCGCCCGGCGCCGGCTGAAGGAGCGCATCGACCAGGTCGCCGTGCACTATCCGGGCGGCGAGGTGATCCGCGTGCCGCGCGGCTTCACGGTGCTGGAAGCAAGCCGGCTCGGCGGCCTGCCGCATTATTCGGTCTGCGGCGGCAAGGGCCAGTGCTCCACCTGCCGCGTGCAGATCCTCGGCGATTATGAAAGCCTGCCGATCCCCGACAAGATGGAACAGACGACGCTGAGGCGCATCAATGCCGGCCCGGATGTCCGGCTCGCCTGCCAGCTTCGCCCGGACCGCGACGTCGCGGTCGCACCGCTCCTTGTGCCGGCGGTCGAAGCCGCCCTCCCTGCCAATAGCCAGGAGACCAGCCCCGGCCGCGAACGCGAAATCGCCGTGCTCTTCGTCGATATCCGCCATTTCACCACGCTGACGGAAACGCGCCTGCCCTTCGATGTCGTCTTCCTGCTGAACCGCTATTTCGCCATCATCGGCAAGGCGGTGGAGCAGGCGGGCGGGCGGCTCGACAAGTTCATCGGCGACGGCGCCATGGCGCTCTTCGGCCTCAACACCGCGCCGGAAGAGGCCTGCCGCCAGGCGCTCAAGGCCGCCGCCGCGATCGTCGCCGAGATCGAGAAACTCGCCGCCGAACTTGCCGAGGAACTGACGCTGCCGCTGCGCATCGCGATCGGCATCCATACCGGCCCCGCCGTCGTCGGCACGATGGGATATGGCCGGGTGCGCAGCATGACGGCGATCGGCGATACCGTGAACGTCGCGAGCCGGCTGGAAAGTGCCGCCAAGGAGTTCGAAGCGGCGATCGTCATCTCCGAGCCGGTGGCGAACCTTTCCGGCGCCGCTCTTGCCGGCATCGAAAGCCGTGAAATCAATGTGCGCGGCCGTGCCCTGCCCTTGAAAGTCTATGTCATTCCGAGAGAGAAAGCGGCAGAACCGCTCGAAGGAAAAGATTGATGCCCGGCAAGCCCTGGCTGACCGCCAGATATTGGAGCCGCCGCCTGCGCAAGGCGCGCAATAGAGCCGCCTCGCGCTTCTTCGATACCCGCTTCGGCCGCCGCCTGCTGATCGAGAATATCGGCCCGCGCGTCGTCTCGATGACGGTTGATGCCGGTGACCACCTGATGACCTTCTCGCCGTCGGACTATATCGGCCGCAAGGTTTTCCGGAAGGGCCACTTCGAGCGAGAGGCGGTCGACCGGCTGATCGTCATCCTGCGCGAGCGCGGCCTTCTCAGGAAGGATGCGACGCTGCTCGAGATCGGCGGCAATATCGGCACCCAGACCGTCTATTTCGCTTTCAGCGGCACGTACGCCCAGATCGTCAGCGTCGAGCCCGACCCGCGCAATTTCCCGCTGCTTACCCTCAACATCCGCCAGAATGGGCTGGAGGAGAAGGTCCGCCTCGTCAATTGCGCCGCCGGCGAGAGCGAAGGCGAGATCGATTTTTTCCTCAACCTCGACAATCACGGCAAAAGCAGCGCCATCCGCCAAAGTCCGAAGGACAAGAAGATCAGCGTGCCGGTGAAGCCGGTTTCCGAAATCCTTGCCGGGCTTTCGGTCGATCCGGTCTCGATCGGTCTCGTCTGGATGGACATCGAAGGCTACGAGCCGGTCGCCTGCCGCTCGATGCAGCCGCTGCTTGCCCGCCGCGTGCCGCTCTACATGGAGTTCACACCGCTCTTCTACGGGCCGGAGGGGACGAAGGCCTTCATATCGATGCTATCCGGTTTCTACGAGGATTGCCTCGTCGTCTTCGAGGACCGCGAGGTGGAGATGAAGGTCCGCGAACTGCCGGGTGATTTCGATCAATACAACGTGCTGTTTTTGCCGTAGATATTTGATTGCGAATGTTGCGGCTAAACGCCGTCATAGCTCTTGTTCGCCGCATTCTGCACCAAAGCGATGGCGATCGGCGGGAATAGGAAGCTCCAGAAGGCGAGCCAGGCGATAGAGATCAGGCGCCCATGGCCGCTCTCTCGCCCGCGATCGTTGAGGAGATCGCCGAGCGTCATCAGCAGAACCGGCAGGCCGAGCGGCACGAGGATCGCGATCAGCATGGCGGCAAGCGGCGTGAGAAGGCGTTGCGAAGGTGCAGCGCCCGCAAGCTCGCCATGGATGCGATAGACCCAATAGGCAAGATAAATGAGGGCGGCGATCGCGATGACGAGCACCAGCAAGGCGAGAAGCTGCGCGATCTCGAAAGTGCCGTTCGCTTCGAGCCCATCGCCCTGAAAGCCGTAGACACCAAGACTAAGAAGGAAGATCAGCACCAGCGGCGCAGTGAGGATGACGGCGACCATGAGCGGCGATCGTCTTTGCGGCGCAATCGGCCTGTGGCGCCGGTGCGGCATGTCATCGAAGGCGAGAGGCTGCGCCGGCAGGAGCAGGACGGCGGCAATCACCAGGCAGGCGAGAAACGCGATCGCAACGGACAATCCGCCTCGATCCGCCTGGTAGAGCCAGGAGGCGAGGACGGGCGCGAAGGCCGAGGTCAGGATCGTGGTCGACATCAGCGTCAGCGCGCAGCCGAAATCGATCCTGCCGGGGCGACCGCCCACCAGGAAAATCGCAATCGCCAGCGGGAAAACCGCCCGGACCGCGCCCAATAATAATCCGAAGAAAAACAGGAAGACCGGCGAGGCCCAAAGCGCCGGCGCCGGGATGACAGCGATGGCGGCAAGGGTGCAGGCGACGAGCGGCGCGATCAGCGCCGGCCGTCCATGGCGGCTGGCGACGACGAAGGCGAGGAAGGCGCCGATGACCCAGCCGGCATTGGAGCCGAGATAGAAGATCGCGATCGTTTGAACGCCGCTTCCGGCCTCCTGTGAAATCAGCGGAAAGACCGTCGTCAGCCCCTGCCCGCCGAAAGCCAGAAGCAGCGAGGCGAAAAACAAGGCCCAGTAGCGATAGGTGCTGAGGAAATCGGCGAGCGTCCATTCGGCCCTGCCGGCGGCCTGAGAGAAATTGTCCGTCAATGAAAACGCCCCCATTCGAAAATGATTGTTCATCGCCCTCAACGGCGATACCCGCGAAATGCCGGCCATGACGGAAATAGAACCGGGCCAGCGATTTTCGAGAGGCTTGCAGGCCATTCAATCGCGGGCTTTTCATTCGTGTCCCAACGACCTCCCTCAAAAGTCAGAGGCCAGCGAGGAGGTCGAGCCGCGAACGGGCATCTTCCGCAGCCACAGCCAGGCTATCTATGACGGGCGGAGTACTCACATCAACCTTGTGCAAGCCCGAAAAAAGCAGTTAGCTGGCATCGTTGGGGTACGCTCATTCGCACGATTAAACGACCATTGAAAAATAGGTGCCCTGAGCCGTCCGCATTTCGAGGGAAATCTCGTGCGCTGGTCCAAACCGCTCAGAGTGCATCTCGGCGTCCTGGTCGTTGCATCGCTGCTTTGCACGTCGATGCCGATCATCTGGATGGCATTCAGGCAGGGAAGCGATGCCGCCGTGAACGCCGGCGTACAGCAGATGCGCGGGATGAGCCTGCGGCTGATCGAGGGATATCGCAACACGCTGGAGGGAGGCACCGAGGCGGTCGCGCTGGCATCTACCCTGCCGCAGCTCGTTTCCCCGCCGCCTCAGGATATGAAGGCAAAACAGGAACTCTTTTTGGAAATCCTGCGAAACGTCCCCGAGGCCACGAGCGTCTATGCCGGATATCCCGACGGCTCCTACCTGCAGGTCATCAACGCCGGAAGGAGGGATGTCCGCCAGACCCTCTCGGCGCCTGACGATACGGCTTTCGCGATCAGAACGATCGCGGAGCGGCAAAGCGCGCACGTCCTATCGACACTCGGCTTTCTCGACAGCAAGGCAAGACCGATCGGCGAGCGGGATATGGAAGATGCGTCCTTCGATCCGCGGCAACGCCCCTGGTATCAGGCCGTCGTTCAGGACGGAGTTCCGGTCTCCGTGGGCCCCTATGTGACCGGAACGCTCAAGGTTCCGACGCTGACGATCGCGGCGCCGATGAAGGACGATGGCCGGGTGGTCGCAGGCATCAACATTCACCTGCAGACGGTCGGTCGCCTGCTGGATGCGCAGGGGATTTCGCCGCATGCCCGAGCATATATCATCGATGGCAGCGGTCATCTCGTCGCTCATTCCGACCCTGAAATCATGAGCAGGATCATCGCAATATGGTCGAGAACGTCAGGCGCCTTCGCCACAACGGCAAACCGTTTCGACGCCAGTCTCGAAACGGTGGCCAGGCTGCGACGGGATCCCGCCTTCGCAAACGGCGGCTTGGCGCGGCTCGATCTTGATGGCGAAAGCTATCTCGTGCAGATTGCACCCGTCAGCGTATCCGGTCTGTTCCAGGGAAGCACTGCCGCGATCGTCGTGCCGCTGGAAGACCTTGTGGCTGAAGCCAACCGGCTGCTCGTGCGCAATCTCCTGATTGCCGGCGCCTTCGTGCTCGCGGGTGTCGCTGCATCGGTGGTTCTCTCGCGCATGGTCAGCCGCTCACTCTACCGGCTCGCCGATGAGGCGCGCAGGATCGGCGATCTCGATGTTGGCGAGAAAGCCTTGTCGCACTCCTGGATAACGGAGATAAACACGCTGGCTGGCGCGCTCTCGGCAAGCCGTCACGCCATCGGCCAGTTCGCGCTCTATGTGCCGCGTGAAGTGGTTCGGCGCATCGTCAGCCCGGAAGGGCGAGCCGTCGTCAAGGCGAAGCGCCAGGATGTGACGGTGCTGTTCACCGATATCAGGGACTTCACCACCATATCCGAGCAGAATTCGCCCGAGGACGTGGTCGATACGCTGTCGGCCTATTTCGAACTCTTGAACACCATTGCCGAGGGCCAGGGCGGGACAGTCGTCCAATATCTCGGCGACTCCATTTTCGTCATGTGGAACGCCCCCGTTCCGGATATGCAGCATGTCGAACACGGCTGCCGATGCGCGCTTGCGATGAAAGCGGCGGTTGACGGCCTGAACGAGGAGAACAGAAGGAATGGCCGCCCCGAGCTCTTCACCCGATTTGGATTGCACACCGGCCCGGCGGTGGTCGGCAGTTTCGGCGCCATTTCGCGGCAGCAATACACGGCCATGGGCGATACGATCAATGTCGCGTCACGCCTGGAGGGATTGAACAAGGAGTTTGGGACGTCGATCTTGGCAAGCTCGGCCATACATGACGCCGTTGCCGATCGTTTCGAGTTTCGGCCGTTGGGTCTGGTGCAGGTGAAGGGGCGGGCCGAGAAAGTTGATCTATGGGAGCTGGTTGAGGAGAGTGGCTAACCGTCCCCAGGGCCTTCCCCCTCACCTGATGCAAGGCCACTCCCCCGCTCAAACCAGCTTCTTCGCCTCTGTTTTCGTATGCTCGTGATATTTATTCTCGCGCAGCGTCCCGAACAGCTTCAGGCTTTCCAGATGCTCGCGCTGGGCGCGGTAGAACTCATTCAGGAACAACAGCTCCTGGCCGCGCTTCACAGGCTCCTCGTAGCGAATCCTCCTCGTGATCGTGCGCACGATCTTGACGATCTCTTCGTGATTGGACTTCTTCGTCGTGTCGCGAAGCACATCCTCCAGCGTTTGCAGCTCGTACTTTCCGTAGATATCGAGATGGTCAGGCAGGAACTCGAAGGCCGATTGCGATGATGCGGCGGCAGGGGCGGACAAAGCGAGGTCGGAGAGGAGCGCCGAGCGCGGATTGTCGACCACCAGCGTGCCGGCGATGATGTCGCCGAGCCTTTGCCGGCGCCGGTTGGTAAAGGGGACGACGATCACCACCAGCAGCCAGAGACCCGTCAAAACGTTTTCCCAGGCCGACTGAGTGCCGACCGAAGCCAAGAGGCCGAGGGGAGCAAAGATCTCCACCTCCTTCATGAGGTTGCGCGCGGTCACCTGATGCGGCGTGAGCCGCCGTCCGTCCATGTTGATGACGCGGATGCCGGTTATCCTTTTCCCGAGCGTGCGTCCGTTCCAGATGAGTTCCGAGAGGACGTAATAAGGGACACCCACCAGATAGCCCAGCAGCACCGTCAGCATCGTCTCCGCGCTTGCGGGCAGCATGCCGGTGTACAGGACCACAAAGGCAACGATGGCGACGACGAGGACCGTGAAGATCATGTCGAGGATCTGCGCGCCGAAACGCGTTCCGAGCGAGGCAATGGCAAAATTGATCGGCACGCCTTCCGGCGGGATGAACTGCTCGATGCGCCTGCCGTCCTTATCAGTCTGGTTCATCGCGCGGCCTCGCGCGATGTCTTGCTGCCTCGACCTGCGAGCAGCAGCCAGCTCATCCAGAAGACACCCATGCCCCAGCCGATGACGATGCGCCAGAAGGGATCTTGTATCAGCTGCCGCAAGAACCCTTCGATGACGGCTGCGATGATGAGCATCAGCGCCGCCAGGATGGCGAGCTTGACGGCATCATGCGCCTGGTGGCGCAAGGCCTCCTTGCGTGTTCGCGCACCCGGAAGCAGAACGGCCAGCCCAAGCCTTGCGCCGCCAGCGCAGGCAATGGCGATGGCCGCAAGCTCGGTCACGCCATGGATCGAGAGCCAGGCGAAGACGTCGTAGCCAAGGCCCCTTCGAGCAAACATCGCGAAAAACGCACCGAGGATCAGGCCGTTGTAAAAGGTCAGAATGAAACTCGGCACCGACACGAAAATACCGAGCGTGAAGATCAGGATGACGATGGTCGTGTTGTGGGAAAACAGAAATGCGGAAAATGCGGCCAACCTGTCGCTGTCATGCCCTTCATCGCCATAGATCGTGGAGCGCAGATAATCGGCCGATGCATCGGGCGTGCGCTGATCGGCGAGCTCCGGGGGCACGAACGTATAGAACCAGCTCGGGTCGTTTTGGCAGAGCTTGTAACCGGCGGCCGCCCCGAGAATGAGCGCCAGGAAGCCGATGAACAAAGGCAGGGCCGAACGACGCACTGCCTGCGGGATACCCTGCAACAACAAGCGGGCGGTCAGGCCGCCAAGGCTCTCCTGCGGGGCATAGACGACGAGATAGGCCCGGGCGCAGAGGCTTTCCAGATAGGCGATCAGGGCGCGGTCGAGGGAAATATCGCGCGCCACGCTCAGCGAGTTCATCGCCTGCCTGTATCCGGCCGCGAGATTGCGGACCTCGTCATAGCCGAGCGCGGCCGTGCCGCCTTTTTCGGCGCGCGTCACGAGTTCGTCCAGTTGACGCCAGTGCGCCTCGCGCTCCAGCCGAAAGCGGGCCGAGCGGAGCGTATCGTTCTGGACGGCGCCGACATTCGCCGCTGCGCCCGTATCCACCCTGCCGTCGATACCGATATCCATCATATCATCTCACGGGATTTGATTTCGATGTAGCGCGCAATGAGATCCGACGTCAGCGCTTCGGGCGTGCTGTCGAGGCAAAGCACGCCCATGCGCGCCAGCTTTTCCATGACGGCGCGCCTCTCCTGCAGGACCTGGCGCGCCGCGACGGAGCGGGCGACGGCATCGAGCGTCGTTTCCTCGGGTTCGATGAGCTTTGCCAGCATCGGGTCGCGCAGGGCGACATAGACCACGAAATGATGCCGGGCCAGCACCTGTATGTTCTCGATCATCAGTTCCGCCGTGATGGTATCGACGAAATCGGAGAATATCACAATCAGCGAACGTCGCTTCAGGCGTCCGGACAGATGCGTCAGTCCCAGCGTGTGGTTTGTCTCCTGCGTTTCGTAACGCAGCCCGGCACACACCGTCTGCAGCCGCGGAAAGGCTGCGCGTCCAGGCAGAGCCGGCACGAAAAGGCGGGGGCGGCTGTCGAAGCTGTAGAAGCCGACGAGATCGCCGGCGAGGCCCGCACCCCAGCACATGGCGAGCGCTGCGTTGATGGCGCGATCGAGTTTCGTAAAGCCGGCAAGCTGCTCGGCCATCAGCCGCCCGGAATCGACGCATAGGATGATCTGGTGGTTTCGTTCCGCCCTCATTTCGCGCACGACGAGGCTGCGCATGCGCGCCGACCGCTTCCAGTCGATGCTGCGCGGGTCCATGCCACTGGCAAACTCCCGCAGCTGATGGAACTCCGATCCCTCGCCCCGCAAGCGCAAATCCTTCTGGCCGGCCTCCAGCGGCAGGATCTGGGTCTTGATCGCTCCGGACAGCACGGGCGATATGTCTGGCTGAACGGCGATTTCCTTGCCGACCGGCATGCGGGCGATCAACTCGAGCAGCTTCAACCGCGATGGCCATTTCAGCCACAGCTCGTTGACCGCAAACTGCCCCCGCCGCTTCAGGTGAAGATCGAGAGAGGCTTTGACCAGTTTTTCTCCGGCATCCGCCGCCGGGTACAGCCATCTGATTTCGCCGAGGACGAGTTCGGGCGCGAGATCGAGCCGGATTTCGATATTCCCGGGCAGCGCTTTCTTCTGCGGCCGCATACTGACGGCGAAGGTCGTGGTGTGGCCGACAAAGCCCTGCGGCGGCAGATCGGTATCGACCGTCATCCGGCCGGACAGGTTCGAAATAACCAGATCGGCGACCGTCACGGCTGCAAGGGCAAGCCACATGAGAAGCAGCAGATAGGTCATGTCGCGCCACCACACGCTGGCGAAGACCGTCACCGCAGCAAAAATCAGGACGAACGCGATCAGATATGAGGATGGCCGCATTTAACGGGGCGCATCCACGCGGTTCTTGATGTTGCGGAGCACCTCGTCGGGCGTGCGGCCATCGATTTCCGCCGAAGGCGAAAGCACGATGCGATGGCGCAGTGCCGGCACCAGCAGAGCCTGCACATCATCAGGCAAGCCGTAATCCCGGCCCTCGAACGCCGCGCGCACGCGCACTGCCGCGGCAAGAGCATCCGCCGCGCGGGTGGATGCGCCGTAGAGAATATCGGGATCGGAGCGCGTCGCGCGCACGAGATCGACGACATAGGTCAGGATCGTCTTGTCGAGATGGATCGAATCGATCAGCGCTCGCCCGGCGGCAAGTGCTGCGCTGGTGACGAGCGGGCGGATGCCGGCATTGCGCACATCCGATTTCAGCGCCTGATCCGCGTGTCTGGAGAGGATCGCAATTTCCGTGTCCCGGTCGGGAAAATCGACGATGAGCTTGAAGAGAAAGCGGTCGAGCTGCGCCTCGGGCAGAGGGTAAGTGCCCTGCTGCTCGATCGGGTTCTGCGTGGCGAGCACGAAGAAATCCGGCCCGAGCGAATAATCGGTCCCGTCGATCGTGACCATCCGCTCGTTCATCGCCTGGAGAAGAGCCGATTGCGTCTTCGGCGGGGCGCGATTGATTTCGTCGGCGAGGAGAATGTCGGTGAAAACAGGCCCCTTGGTCAGGTGGAACTGATTGGTCTGGAAATTGAAGAGATTGACGCCGAGAACATCGCCGGGCATCAGGTCGGGCGTGAACTGGATGCGCCGATATTGCAGCGCCATCGCCGCGGAGACGGAGCGGGCGAGCAAAGTCTTGGCCGTGCCGGGAGGACCTTCGACGAGGCAGTGCCCGCCGGCGAAGATCGAGATCAGCACGAGGTCGATGATCGCATCCTGCCCCTGTACCGCCTTGCCGATTTCACCGCGAACCGCGGCGATAAGATTGCGAAATTCACCTAGATCCAAGGTCTATGCTCCCCAGCGATTTTCTGAATGTCTCGAGATTGCGGTACAGGTTTGCCCGCGTCATCAGATGTCCACGTTCGATCAGCGCCTGCGCCGACACATGCAATGCCCGCGCCGTCGCCTGATCGCGGCGTGCCAGGCGCTGGAACAGCCGATCGATGCCCGCCTGATTTCCGGCTCCGGGGCCGAAGACCAATTGCGCCTTGTCCGCAAGCAGATGAAGAACGAACTGTTCCGTCATGCGGCCGTCATTGCCCGACAGGCGCAGCAGACGCGCTGTGGCTTCGATGGCCGTTGTCTTCGACATTTCGGTGTTTGCGGATGCCTCGGGCAAAGCAGGCCCGAAACGATAGGCGCCGCGCCAGAAGCAGATCGCCGCCACGGCCAGCAATGTTCCCCAGATGAGCGACAGGGGATAAGCGAAAAATCGCGTCAAATCGGAGGCCGAGCGCTCGTAAGTGCGGCCCTCGTCGATCCGCTCCTCGTCATCCAGCGGCTGGCCAGCCGTATCCAGATAGACCGGCCGTGTTTCGGCCGTTCCGCGCAACAGCGTGACGAGCGACACGGCAAAGGAGGCGTTGTCGGCCAGGGCCAGGCCGTGATTGTTGAAGAGGTCGGGGTCCGACAGCAGATAGGCTTGATTGTAGTCGTCGCAATGGACGAGCAGCGCACCCGTCTGCGTGCCGGCGAGCTCCCTGCAGGAGGAAGGCAGGCTCGCCCGGTCGAAAGTTTGTGCATAGTACAAGGCGATCTCGATGGGCTGGCCCGGCTTCAGGGCCGGATGCGCCTCTTCAAATCCGGTCTCGCTGCGCGTGAGATCCAGATCTGAATAGCCGATCTTTTCGAGTTCGCCGCCGATCTCGGTGAGATCGATCAGTCCCGCCGCGCTGGCGATACCATTCGTCGACACATTGCCACGCCATTTCGGCAAGATGATCAGTGTCGGCAGGGCGTAATCGCTCGATTCCTGGACCGCGCTTTCCGGGCCTACCTCACCCAGTTCCTCGTCCGTCTGCGGTGCGGCAGGTTTGCCTTGGCGTATCGACAAGGGAAAGATGCGCAAGGAGACTTCGGAACGCGCCTGGCTGACATGAGGGTCGGATCGGAGGACAGGGACGCCCTTGGCTTGCAGCCACAATTCCAATCCCTTGTTGCCGAGAGGAGAGCGGTCGTAATCGCTCCCCCTGGAGAGCGCAAAGATTGCCAGCGCCGCCAGCGCCAGCAACAGCCCCAGAAACAGAAGAGGGGTGGAGTTACGCATTGGCCAGCCTGCCTGTCGACAGCAAGCCGCGTGCGGTCGAAAGAAGGACGCCGAAATGGTTTTCCGCGAACGTGCGGCCGCCGTAGTGCACGAGTTCCACCGCGGTCAGCATGTTTTCGAGGCGATCGCGGTCTGGCATGTTTGCCGGCAGGCGGGCGAAAACGGCCCGTTCCGTATCCGAGCGGAAAAGGCGCGTTCCCGTGATATCGGCTGCGTGAAGCAGGCAATGCCTGAGCAGCAAAACGAGCGCCTGCTTTCGATCCGCCATGGCGGCGATGCGATCGAGGAAGTCGTTCGACCCTTCCTCGATCTCGGCTGCCGAGGTGCGCCAGCTTTCCGGCGCCTCCCCCTGCCGCCGCTTGATGTCGCGCGGGGCCGATGACAGCAGCACGCCGCCATTTCCGAAACGCAACCACAATGCGACGAGTAGGACGAGGCCGACGAACACGATCACAACGGCCACGGGACCGCTGATGACCGGCTCTCGCGGGATCGTCAACGGCCTGCGTCGAGGAGGTGAAGAAGACGTCGTCTTCGATGCCGGCTCGGCCTTTTCAGAGGCATCGCCATAGACGAGCCCGCAGCGCAGGCCATTCTGCAGGCACTGCGCTGCATATTCGGCTCCGGCGGCGCTCCTTTGACGAGCGCCACCCTCGACCTGCTGACTGCTGACCTGCGCCTGCGCAGGCGAAAATTGCGCCGATGCGGCCAGGAACAGCGCCACCAGCAGGCCGACGTTGCGGATGATCATGCTCTAGGCAAAGACCTCTGCTCTTGCTTCCGGACGGAGCGGATCAGGCCCGAACTTGTTCGGACCTTCCGTGCCTCGAAGCACGCTGATCACAAAGATCGCGATGCCCGCGATGACACCGACGTAGGGAACGAAGCCGCCGATAAACAGCGCGAGATACCACCAACCGGAAATGTTGCGATCATGGAAGCGCCGAACCTGAACCGCTATTGCCGGCAAGAAAGCTGCGAGCATAAGCAAGCCGCCGATGATCACCATTGCAATCAGTGATGACGAAGCTCCTGCCTCACCAGCAGCCACGACGATCCCGCCGAATAGCAATACAAATATGATCATCACCAAACAATAGGCCAGATAAGACCACCAATATTCCGATCGGGAAGCCCGACCAGAGAAGGTTGCGTATTTCTGTTTGAAAACGGTTCGAACAGCTTCAGTAAATCCCATTCCATACCCCCATCTCTGCTAGCTGCAGGCGCGGCGACAGACCTTGCATCTTCTTGCCACGATAGTCATTCCGGCTGATGACAGCTACAATTCAAACGCGGAAATTGCAATAAGTCGGTTATCCAAACGGGCTCGCATGGTAGCGGCAATATCGCGGATGGCCATGCTCTAGGCAAACACCTCTGCTCTCGCGTCTGGACGCAACGGATCCGGCCCAAACTTGTTCGGACCTTCAGTGCCCTTCATGACCGAAAGAACGGTGATCACGAGACCCGTGACGGAACCGACATAGGGAACCATGCCCAAGACGATCAGCGCGAGATACCACCAACCGGAAATGTTGCGATCATGAAAGCGACGGACTTGGAGGGATATGATCGGCAAGACAAGAGCAAGCGCCAACAATCCGCCGATGATCATAAGGACGACGACCAGCGACGAAGTCCCGCCCTGTTGACCGGAAAAGGCGCCTGCCGTGAAGGCCAAAACTACTATCGCGATAGCCAACAATAAATAGAACAGCTGAAACCACCAATATTCCGACCGAGAGGCCCTGCCGGAGAAGGTTGCATATTTCTGCGTCAGCACTGTTCGAACAGCTTCAGTAAACCCCATTTCAATGCCCCATGTCTGCTTGTTGCAAGCGTGGCGACAACCCAACATCGCCTTGCCGAGATAGGCATCTCGGATGAAAACCAGCTACAATTTAAACGCAAAAATTGCAATAAGCCACCGTTTCGGCAGTTCGAAGACAAAGGACCGCACACTCTGGGAACCAGATCCTACTCGGTGTCCGTAAGTGGCGGAAAGCCTCCGATGGGGGAGTTGGCGCTCATTTCCTCCGATAAAGGAAATACCGCCCTTCCTTGATCCCCTCAGGCAGCGACAGCGCCATCAGTTCGGCATGCTCCAGCGGCAGGCCGCTGACGGCGATGCCGTTCGGGGCGAGCACGCCGGCCATCAGCTGCGGCAGCCAGGTCAGCGTCACGGCGTCGATTTCGTCATGGCCGGTGCCGATATCTGCATGGGCGAGTGCTGCGCCGATGCCGAGAAAGGCCTGGCCGGATTCGCGGATGTTGCCGGTCACCATGTCCTGCGCCTCCGGTGTCGAGGCAGAATAAGAGCGGACTTCCCAGTCGAAGGCGACGATACGCCGGCCCGGAAACTTCTCGCGCAGGTGGTCGAAGGTGCGGCCGTTGCCGAGGCCGAACTCCAGCACCGGGCCTTCAATTTCTTCGACCAGCTCGATAATGGAGTTCAGAATGTCGCGTTGAGCCGTCAACCGGCGAATGAAGCTGTCGAGGCGGCTCATCTATTGCGTATCCGTCATGAAAATCGTTGAGCGCGTGCTAACACTGAAACCTTGCCAAGTCGATTGCCGTAAATGGGAATTGGCATTGCAGTGGCAACCTGTGTCTGTGCTAAGCTGGGTGACATGACAACCGTGACCGACGAAGATTTCTTTGCCGCCGTTCCGCTCTTCAGCGCATTCGAAGGCGTGACCGATGCCGCCAACTATCGGCCGCTGCCGGACGGATGGGTGCTGGCGCTCGCCGATATCGTCGGCTCGACACAAGCGATCGCCGGCGGCCGCTACAAGGACGTCAACATGGCAGGCGCCAGCGTCATTTCCGCGGTCCTGAATTCCGTCGGCAAGGGCGACTATCCCTTCGTCTTCGGCGGCGACGGCGCGCTGATCGCGCTTCCTGGTTCGCTTGATAAGACCGCGCGCGCCGCACTCGCCGCCGTGCAGGTCTGGGTCGAGGAGGATCTCGGCCTGATGCTGCGCATCGCCATCGTTCCGGTCGCCGATATCCGTGCTCACGGCCTCGACGTCCGCGTCGCGCGTTATTCGGCAAGCCCCCACGTCACATACGCAATGTTCTGGGGCGGCGGCACGAGCTGGGCCGAAAGGCAGATGAAGCTCGGCCAATACGGCGTTGACCGTGCCGCCCCCGGAACACGTCCCGATCTCACCGGGCTTTCCTGCCGCTGGAGCCCGATCGAGGCACGCAACGGCGAGATCGTCTCGATCATCGCCGTGCCCGGCGAAGGCCGCCCGGGCCAGGAATTCCGCGACCTCGTCAACGGCATCGTCGCCATCACCACCGAGCAGAACCGCGACAGCCATCCGGTGCCGGCCGATGGCCCGGACCTTGCCTTCTCGCTGCACGGCATCAACCGCGAGGCCAAGGCCACCGCGCCGGCCGGCCGGCGGTTGCGGCAGAAGGTCATCATCTTGCTGCAGCTTGCCATCACCGTCCTGTGCTTCAAGCTCGGCATTCCGCTCGGCCGTTTCGACGCCCGCCGCTACAAGCGCGACGTGGCCGGCAATTCCGATTTCCGCAAATTCGATGACGGGCTGAAGATGACGGTAGACGTCGATGCCGAACATCTGAAACGGATCGAGACGCTGCTGGAAGAGGCGCGCGCGAAAGGCATCGCCCGCTACGGTCTGCATCGGCAGGCCTCGGCGCTGATGACCTGTTTCGTCCCGACGCCGATTTCGCGAGACCACATGCATTTCATCGACGGTGCATCAGGCGGCTATGCGGTGGCGGCAAGCCGGATGACCGGCAAATCGCTTTCCGCCGTTTCCGTCACGCCTTGATGACGTGACCGGCCGAAAGGCCGAGCCGGTCGAAGACGTTGCGCGTATCGACGATCAGCGAAGCGCTTTTCGACAGGCCCGCGTAATCCACCTTGTCGTGATCGGTCGCGACCAGCACCGCATCGTAGCCGGCTATGGCTTCCTGCGTCAGCGCCACCGACTTACGGCCCTTCAGCGCCTGGTATTCGCGCGTCGGCGGGATCTCGGCGACGAAGGGGTCGTGATAGTCAGCCCGGCCACCGCGTTCCTCGATGATCTCGATCAGCCGCAGCGACGGGCTCTCTCTTATATCGGCGACGTTCTTCTTGTAGGCGAGGCCGAGCACCAGCACCCGGCTCCGGCTCAGCGCCTTGCCGGCGCGGATATCCAGCGCCTCTGCGAGCTTGCCGACGACATAGCGCGGCATCGCAGAATTGATCTCGCCGGCGAGCTCGATGAAGCGGGTCGGGAGCTCGTATTCGCGCGATTTCCAGGTGAGGTAGAAGGGATCGATCGGGATGCAATGGCCGCCGAGGCCGGGGCCGGGATAGAAGGGCATGTAGCCGAAGGGCTTGGTCTTGGCCGCATCGATCACTTCCCAGACATCGATGCCCATCGCCGCATAGACGGTCTTCAACTCGTTGACGAGCGCGATGTTGACCGAGCGGAAAATGTTTTCGGTAAGCTTCACCGCCTCGGCGGTCGCATTCGAGGAGACCGGGACGACGGCCGAGACCGCCGCGCCATAGAAGGCCTTCATCAGCGCCAGCGCCTCGGCGCCGTCGCCGGCAACGACCTTGGGGATGGTGGCGGTGTGATAATGCTGATTGCCGGGATCTTCGCGCTCCGGCGAGAAACCGACAAAGAAATCCGAGCCGGATTTCAGTCCTGTGCCTTCGAGAATGACCTTGACGATATCGTCGGTCGTGCCGGGATAGGTGGTCGATTCCAGCGCGACGAGCTGGCCGGGGCGCAGATGCCGAGCGATCGAGCGTGACGTCGCCTCGACGAAGGAAAGGTCGGGATCGCGGTGCTTGGTGAGCGGCGTCGGCACGCAGATGATGATGACGTCGCATGCGGCGAGGCCGGCGAAATCCGTCGTCGCCTGGAACCGCCCCGCCTCGATCTCGGCGGCAAGCGCTTCGTGGCTGACGGCGTCGATATAGGAGCGGCGGGCCTCGAGCGCCACCATCTTGCCGGGATCGATGTCGAAGCCGGTGACCGCAAAACCGCTGCGCGCCACCGCGATCGCCAGCGGCAGGCCGACATAGCCGAGCCCGATGATGCCGGCACGCGCCGCGCGGGTTTCGATCTTCTGCAAAAGCGTATCGAAGGTGGAGGAGGCCAAGGCGGGATCTTTCAGATGGGGAAGCTCAGGAAGCTGATCTAATGCATGATCGCTGCAAATTAAACCCGCGCGTGGATCTTCCTCTTTCTCCAGCGCGCTGTCCTTCCGCGCCGGTGGCTCCCCCTATCCAAGGTGTGACCGAAAAACCCCGGTGGCCGCCTTGCTACAACTTGAGCGCACAAAAAAATCCGGCTCCCATTGTTTCGCATTTGCAGCATCCCTATTTTGTCTTTTGATAATAAACCGCCATGAAAGGACTGCCCGTCCGATCTCCGACCGGGGAGCTGAGGGGCGTTGCTGCCGGGCTCCCGGCAGATCGTTGACACAATAATACCGCTCGTACATCCTGATTTCCTTATGTCCTGCGCATGAAAATGTGCCGGCCAAGGGGGTTTCTGTTCTTGGGGATGGCGTGCCTTATGAGGATCATACCGAGAATGAGCACGACCGAATCCAGCGTGTCCTCCATCCTGTTGGACCGGGTCGCTGAATGGCTGACGAACTCTTCGCTGGCTGGAGACGATCTTGAAAACATCGTGCGCGGCTTCTGCGAGAGGATTGCGGCCGCGGGCCTGCCGATAGCGCGCGTGCATCTCAGTTTTTCGATGCTGCATCCGCTCTACGATGCACTGAGCTTCACCTGGCGGCGCGCCAGCGGCGTCACTATCGAGGGCTTCCGCATGCCCGCAGGGCAGAAGCCGGATCGCTTCCTGCAGAGCCCCTACTACTATCTGCTCGACAACAACCTGCAGCACATCCGGCGCCGGCTGATGCAGGAGGGACCGGCCGAATTCCCGATCTTCGAGGACCTGCGCAAGGACGCCATCACCGATTACCTCGCCTTCGTGCAGCCTTTCGGCGACGGTTCCGTGCAGGGCATGATGGGCTCCTGGTCGACGGATCACCACAACGGCTTTTCCGACGACATGATCGACGCACTGCTCCGGATGCAGGATCATCTGGCGGTCGCCGCCAAGATGGCGGTGCTCGGCAAGCTCGCCAACAACATGCTGACCACCTATCTCGGCGGCGATGCCGGCAAGCGGGTGCTGAACGGCCAGATCCGCCGCGGCGACGGCGAGACGATCCGCGCCGCGCTCGTCATGGGCGACATGCGCGAATCCACGATGTATGCCGAAAAGGAAGGCCGGCAGGCCTATATCGACACGCTGAACCAGTTCTTCGACGCGATCGCCGCCCCCTTCAACCGCAATGGCGGCGAAATCCTGAGCTTCCTCGGCGACGGTTTTCTCGCCGTCTATCCCTGCGGCCGCCACAAGGACCCGTCGAAAATCGCCTGCGAGGCCGCTCTTTCGGCCGTCCATCAGGCGCAGGCGCGGGTCGCCGAACTCAACAGGGACCGCGAGCAGAAAGGTCTTTCCAGGGTCGGCTACGGCATCGGCCTGCATGTCGGCAACGTCATGTTCGGCAATGTCGGCCTCAAGGACCGCCTGACTTTCTCCGCCTTCGGCTCGGCGGTCAACGAGGTCCAGCGTCTGCAGATCCTTACCAAGAAATACGGCCGCGAGGTCGTCGCCAGCCAAGCCTTCGCCGGTTACTGCGGCGGCGAGTGGACGACGCTCGGAGAGGAAAAGCTGCGCGGCATCCGCCAGAAGGTGACGGTGCTGCAGCCGCGTGCGCCGGCCCCCGAGATCGACGCCGGCGAGGGCTTCCGCGAGGCCGTGCAGAACGGGCTTTCCGAAGCGGAGCAAGTCATCCTCCTGCATCGCGACGCCAAGAAACAGGTCAATCGCACAACCATGGAGAAGTTCATCCAGTAAGAGCTGCAACCCCTGTAAAATGAGCGCGCTCCGCCCGGTAGCTTCGGCGGGACGCGGCGATTTCCCCTGCAATTGTCATCAGCTAGACACCCCGTTTGCGGTACGATAGTGTGCCTTAACGGGAACATAGAAGACTGGGGAATTTCATTGGTATGGCGTCTGCTGCCGATCTGTTGCGTATTGAGAACCTCGACGTCTCCTTCTCGGTTTTCGGCGACCGGCTGCGTGTCGTAAAGGAAGCCAATCTCCGCATCCTTCCGGGCAAGGTCACCGCTCTCGTCGGTGAATCCGGCTCCGGCAAATCCGTGATCAGCCAGTCCGTCATGGGCATCCTGCCCAATCCGGCCAAGGCTTCCGGCCGTATCCTCTTCACCGATCCGCTCGACGGCAGCACGACCGATATCCTGTCGCTGCCGCGCGACAGCGAGGAGATGCGCGATCTGCGCGGCAAGCGCATGGCGACGATCTTCCAGGAGCCGATGACCTCGCTCTCGCCGCTGCATACGGTCGGCAACCAGATCAGCGAAGTGCTGCTGATTCATACCGACGTCGACAAGCAGGAGGCACGCGCCAGGACCGAGGAGATGCTCGGCCTCGTCGGCTTCTCCAATCCGCACCGCACCTACGACATGTATCCGTTCGAGCTGTCGGGCGGCATGCGCCAGCGCGCGATGATCGCCATGGCGCTGATCTGCAAGCCGGCGCTGCTGATCGCCGACGAGCCGACGACGGCGCTCGACGTGACGATCCAGGCGCAGATCCTCGAACTGCTGCGCGACCTGCAGGCCAAGCTCGGCATGGCGATGCTGCTCATCACCCACGATCTCGGCATCGTCGCCAACATGGCCGACGAGGTGGTCGTCATCTATCACGGCGAGATCATGGAGGCCGGGCCGGTCGAGGCCATCTTCCGCAATCCGCAGCACCCCTATCTCAAGGCGCTGATGGCCGCCGTTCCGCATTTCGACATGAAGCCCGGCGAGCGGCTGAAAGCGCTGCGCGACGTGCCGGTCAATCTCGAAACGCTCGTGGGCAAGAAGAAGCCGCTGCAGGCGGAGACGCCTGGCGTGCTGCTTTCGGTCGCCAATCTCTCCAAGACCTACAGGACGCGAAAGCGCAGTTTGCTCGGCAGGCAGGAAGCCACCGTCGTGCACGCGGTCGACGATGTCAGCTTCGACATCCGCCGGGGCGAATGTCTCGGCCTGGTGGGCGAATCCGGCTGTGGCAAGACCACTCTCAGCAAGATCCTGATGCGCGCCGTCACGCCTGACAATGGTGCGGTGGTGTTCAACGACGGCAAGGACGTGATCGACGTCCTCTCCGTCAAGGGCTCAGAGCTGCAGGAACTGCGCACCAAGATCCAGATGGTGTTCCAGGACCCGGTCTCCTCGCTCTCGCCGCGCATGACGGTGCGCAACATTCTGAGCGAACCGCTCGAAATCCACGACCGCGGCGACAGCGCCGAGCGCAAGCGCAAGGTCGAGGGGCTGATGGGCGCGATCGGCCTCGACAAGCGCTACCTCAGCCGTTACCCGCACAGTTTTTCGGGCGGCCAGCGCCAGCGCATCGGCATCGCTCGCGCTCTGGCGCTTGGCCCCAAGCTCGTCATCCTCGACGAGCCGGTCTCGGCCCTCGACGTCTCGGTACAGGCGCAGATCCTCAACCTGTTGAAGGACCTGCAGAAAGAGCTGGGGCTGACCTATCTCTTCATCTCGCACAATCTCGCGGTCGTCGATTACATGGCCGACCGCATCGCTGTCATGTGCAAGGGCCGCATCGTCGAGATCGCGCCGCGCGAAATCATCCTGCGCGATCCGGTGCATCCCTATACGAAATCGCTGCTCGCCGCCGTCCCCTTCCCCGATCTCGACCGGCCGCTCGATTTCAAGGCGCTCCGGGAAAACGGCGCCGCCGACAAGCAGAATTGGGGCGTAACCTTCACCGCCGAGCATGACGACGCGTCCGAGCTTGCCTATGCCGACCTCGGCGACGGCCATCTGGTGCGCGCCCGCAAGGGCGCCGATATCAGGGAGTTGCGCTGATGGTGACGCGTCGCACATTCCTCGGCGGCCTCGTCGGCGCGGCGATCGCGCCCGCGGTGCTGCGCGCCCAACAAATCGCCGAGCCGGAATTCCTGAAGGAGCGGCTTAGCGCCGGCAGCCTGCCGTCGATGGCCGAGCGCATTCCGCTTCGCCCGCGCATCGTCAACCTGAAGGAGATGGGGCTCGCCCCAGGCGCCTATGGCGGCACGGTGCGCACCATCATCGGCAGTCAGCGCGACATCCGCTTCATGACGATCTACGGCTATTCCCGCCTGGTCGGCTATGACAAGCACCTGCAATTCCAGCCTGATATCCTGGCGGCCTTCCAGTCCGAGGACGACACGGTCTTCACCTTCACGCTGCGCGAGGGCCATAAATGGTCCGACGGCGAACCCTTCACCGCTGACGATTTCCGCTACTGGTGGGAAGACGTCATCCTGAATGACAAGCTGACGCCCGGCGGCGGCGCGCTGGAGCTGCGCCCGCACGGCAATCTGCCGCGCTTCGAGATGCTCGATCCGCTGACCGTGCGCTACACTTGGGAAAAGCCCAATCCGATGTTCCTGCCGACGCTGGCAGGCCCCCAGCCGCTCGTCATCTTCGGGCCGGCACATTACCTCAAGCAGTTCCACAAGAAGTTCCAGCCCGACGAGGCGAAGATGGAACAGATGATGAAGGCCAGCCGCGTCAAGAAGTGGCAGGACCTGCACATCAAGATGGCGCGCTCCTACCGCCCCGAGAATCCGAACCTGCCGACGCTCGATCCCTGGCACAACACGACACCGCTGCCGGCCGATCAATTCGTCTTCGAGCGCAATGCGTTCTTTCACCGCGTCGATGAGAACGGCAGGCAGCTTCCCTATCTCGACCGTTTCGTCCTCAACGTCTCCTCCTCATCGATCATCGCCGCCAAGGCAGGCGCCGGCGAAGCGGACCTCCAGGCGACCGGCATCGATTTCAACGACTACACCTTCCTGAAGGAGGCCGAGAAGCGTTTCCCGGTGAAGGTCAACCTCTGGAAGGTCGCGCGCGGCTCGCGCATCACGCTGCTGCCGAACCTCAACTGCGCCGACGAGGTGTGGCGCGGCCTCTTCCGCGACGTGCGCCTGCGCCGGGCCCTGTCGCTGGCGATCGACCGGCACGAGATCAACATGGTCGCCTTCTATGGCCTGGGCACGCCGAGCGCCGATACCGTCCTGCCCGACAGCCCGCTCTTCAAGCAGGAATATGCCGATGCTTTCGTGAAGTTCGATCCGGACGAGGCCAATCGCCTGCTCGACGAACTCGGCCTGACCAAGCGCGGCGATGACGGCATCCGGCTGCTGCCCGACGGGCGTCGCGCCGAGATCACCGTCGAGACCGCCGGCGAGAGTAATCTCGATACCGACGTGCTCGAACTGGTGCACGACCACTGGGCCAATATCGGCCTTGCGCTCTATACCCGCACGTCGCAGCGCGACGTCTTCCGCAACCGCGCCATGAGCGGCTCGATCATGATGTCGATCTGGTATGGCCTCGACAACGGCGTGCCGACGGCCGACATGTCGCCCTCGGGGCTCGCGCCGACGCTCGACGATCAGCTGCAATGGCCGCTCTGGGGCATGCATTACCTCTCCGCCGGCCAGGAAGGCGTCGCACCCGACCTGCCGGAGGCGGCCGAACTGGTCGATCTTCTCAAACAATGGGGGTCGACGGCGAAATTCGAGGAACGCCAGGTGATCTGGCACAAGATGCTGTCGCTCTATACGCAGCAGGTCTTCTCGATCGGCCTCATCAACAGCACGCTGCAGCCGATCCTTCGCGCCGCCAAGCTGCAGAACCTGCCGGAGAAAGCGCTCTACGGCTTCGATCCCACCTCCTATCTCGGCGTCTACATGCCGGATGCATTCTGGTACAAGGAGGCCTGAGGCGTGCTCAGATACATTCTCTGGCGCATCGCCGCCATGGTGCCGACGCTCTTCGTCATTTCGGCGCTGGTCTTTACCATCATCGAGCTGCCGCCGGGCGACTTCTTCGAGAGCCAGATCGCCGAGCTGCGCGCCTCCGGCGAGACCGCCAACCTCCAGGAAATCGAGGAGATGCGCCAGCAATACGGCTTCGACAAACCGGAGATCGTGCGCTATTTCTACTGGGTCGGCGGCATGCTGCACGGCGACTTCGGCTACTCCTTCGAATATCAGCTGCCGGTCTCCGACGTGGTCGGCGACCGCCTGTGGCTGACGATCCTCGTCTCCTTCACGACGATCCTGCTCACCTGGCTGATCGCCTTCCCGATCGGCATCTATTCGGCCACGCATCAATACAGCTGGGGTGACTACGGGCTGACCTTCCTCGGCCTGCTCGGCATCGCCATCCCGAACTTCATGCTGGCGCTGATCCTGATGTATTTCGCCAATGTCTGGTTCGGGCTGTCGATCGGCCATCTGATGGACCAGCAATATCTCAATGCGCCGATGAGCTGGGAAAAGGCGAAGTCGATCCTCGGCCATCTCTGGATTCCCGTCATCATCGTCGGTACGGCCGGCACGGCCGGCATGATCCGGCGGCTCCGCGCCAATCTTCTCGACGAGATGCAGAAGCAATATGTGACGACGGCCCGCGCCAAGGGCCTGCATCCGATGCGGGCGCTGGTCAAATATCCGCTGCGCATGGCGCTCAACTTCTTCGTCGCCGATATCGGCTCGATCCTGCCCTCGATCATTTCGGGCGCCGAGATCGTCGCCATCGTGCTGTCGCTGGAAACCACCGGGCCGATGTTGATCAAGGCGTTGCAGAGCCAGGACATGTACCTTGCCGGCTCCTTCCTGATGTTCCTTGCCTTCCTGAACGTCATCGGCGTGCTGATTTCCGATATCGCGCTCGGCTTCCTCGATCCCCGCATCCGTCTGCAAGGCAGGAGCACCAAATAATGTCGCCCCTTCCCGCACCCGGCGCGCCGCTTCCGCACTACGTCTCGACCGCTCCTTTCGATCCGCACGCGACCGAGACGATGACGGCTGCGCAGTCGCGCATCCATCTCGCCTCGCAGAAGCAGCTGATGTGGTGGAAGTTCAAGCAGCACAGGCTTGCCTTGATCTCCGGCATCTTTCTCGCCGTCACCTACCTGATGATCCTGATCGTCGAGTTCCTGGCGCCCTACGGCCTGCACACGCGCAACGTCGATTTCATCCATGCGCCGCCGCAGCGCGTCCACTTCTTCGACAAGGGTGAGTTTGTCGGTCCCTTCGTCTACGGGCGCACCATGACGCTCGACCTCGATACACTGCACCGCGTCTATACCGATAGGCCGAACGACGTGCAGCCGATCCGGTTCTTCTGCCGTGGCGATTCCTACAAGTTCTGGGGTGTCGTCGCCTCGAACTATCATCTGGTCTGCCCGTCGATCGGCGGCCAGATGTTCCTGCTCGGCACCGACCGGCTCGGCCGCGACGTCCTCTCGCGCATCCTCTACGGCGCGCGGATATCGCTGACGATCGGTCTCATCGGCATCGCCATCAGCTTCGTGCTCGGCATCGTCATCGGCGGCCTCGCCGGCTACTGGGGCGGCATTTTCGATCTCATCGTCCAGCGCCTGATCGAAGTGCTGCAGTCGCTGCCGAGCCTGCCGCTGTGGATGGCGCTGGCCGCCATCATGCCGGTGACGTGGAGCCCGATCGTCATCTATTTCGGCATAACGGTCATCCTCGGCATCATCGACTGGACGGGCCTTGCCCGCGCCGTGCGCTCCAAGCTGCTGGCGCTGCGCGAGGAGGATTACGTGCAGGCCGCACAGCTGATGGGCGCCAGCACGCCGCGCATCATCGGCCGGCATCTGGTGCCGGGCTTCATGTCGCACCTCATTGCCTCTGCGACGATTTCGATCCCCGGCATGATCCTCGGCGAGACCGCGCTTTCCTTCCTCGGCCTCGGCCTTCGCCCGCCGATCACCAGCTGGGGTATTCTGCTGACCGAGGCAAAAAGCGTCAGCGTCATCGCCTTCTATCCTTGGCTGCTCTTTCCGATCATTCCTGTTGTTCTTGTCATTTTGGCATTCAACTTTCTGGGAGACGGCTTGCGTGATGCGGCAGATCCCTACAAATAGCAGCAAGCTCGGCGGCGCCTTCCGGCACCGCCCCCGCCTCGTGGCCTCCGGACGGTGGGGGTGCTAAAAATGTTGTTCACCCCGGAGGGAACGCCCATGGCCAGACGTCTCGAAGATGCACGCATCCTCATGTATAGCCACGACACCTTCGGCCTTGGCCATCTCAGGCGCTGTCGCGCCATCGCCCATGCGCTGGTGGAAGATTATCGCGGTCTCAACATCCTGATCATTTCGGGCGCCACGATCGCCGGCGCCTTCGATTACCGCGCCCGCGTCGACTTCGTGAAGATCCCAAGCGTCATCAAGCTGCGCAACGGCGAATATACGTCGCTTGCCAGCCATATCGACCTGCACGAAACGCTGAAGATGCGCGAATCGAGCATTCGCCACACGGCCGAGACCTTCCAGCCCGATATCTTCATCGTCGACAAGGAGCCGATGGGGCTGAAGGGAGAGGTCGAGGATACGCTCGCCTATCTCAAGGCCCGCGGCACCGTGCTGGTGCTCGGGCTTCGCGAGATCATGGACGCGCCGCATCTGCTCGACGCCGAGTGGAAGAAGAACGGCATCATGCAGAAGATCGACCAATATTACGACAGCGTCTGGGTTTACGGTCCGCCTGATTTCTACGATCCGCTCGTTGGTCTCGACGTACCGGCCAGCCTGCGCCGGAAGATGGATTTCGTCGGCTTCCTGCAGCGCAGCGTCTCCAGGGGCAAGAGCTCGGTCAACGCCCGCAAGGACAATTACCTCCTCGTCACCACGGGCGGCGGCGGCGACGGCTCCGATCTGGTCCACGACGTTATGAACGCCTACGAGGCCGATCCGACGCTGACGCAGAAGGCGCTCGTCGTGCTCGGGCCTTATATGCCGGCGGCCGAGCGCGCCAAGCTGGTGCAGAAGGGGGAAGCCATTCCCTATATCGAAGTGATCGAGTTCGACAATCACATGGAAGAACTGATCGACGGCGCCACCGGCGTCGTCGCCATGGGCGGCTACAACACCTATTGCGAGATTCTCTCCTTCGACAAGCCGGCCCTCATCGTGCCGCGCGTCAAGCCGCGCGAGGAACAGCTGCTGCGCGCCCAGCGGGCAAGCGCGCTCGGCCTTGTCGATATGCTGCTGCCGGAACAGTCGGCCGATCCGAGCATCATGGCAGAGGCGCTGAAGCGTCTGCCCTCCCGTCTGCCGCCGTCGAAGAGCGGCAGCAATATGCATCTCGAAGGGCTCGATCATATTTCGCAGACCGTCGGCCGATGGATCGACGGCCGCGCCAGCCACCTTGCCCTCGTCGCAGAATAGGGCAAAACCTTGCCGCCACGCCGCAAGATCCTCGTCGTGCTGAAAGGCTATCCCCGCCTTTCGGAAACCTTCATCGCCCAGGAGCTGCTCGGCCTCGAAAAGGCCGGGTTCGACCTCACGCTCATTTCGATGCGCCGGCCGACCGACAAGAAGCGCCATCCCGTGCATGACGAGATCAAGGCGCGCGTCGTCTACCTGCCGGAATATCTGCATGAGGAACCGATCCGCGTGCTGAAAGGCCTCATCGCCGGCTTCTCGAAACCTGGCTTCAAGGCACTGATCAAACGTTTCCTCGCCGACCTCAAGCGCGACATCTCCCGCAACCGCTTCCGCCGCCTCGGCCAGGCGCTCGTCCTGGCCCGCGAATGGCCTGACGGCGGCGAGTGGCTGCATGCGCATTTCATTCATACGCCGGCCTCGGTAACGGAATATGCGAGCATCCTGACCGGCACGCCCTGGACCTGTTCGGCGCACGCCAAGGATATCTGGACATCGCCCGACTGGGAGCTCCACGAAAAACTCGGCAGCGCCCGCTGGGCGGTCACCTGCACCAGAACGGGTTACGAGCACATGCGGGGCCTGACATCACGCAAGGATGCGGTGCATCTGAGTTACCACGGTCTCGACCTCGCACGCTTCGGTCATTTCGCCGGCCGGCGTTCGGATCGGAATGGCAGCGACCCCGATGACCCGGTCTTCATCCTCAGCGTCGGCCGCGCCGTCGAAAAGAAGGGCTACGACGTGCTGCTGCGGGCGCTGGCACTACTGCCCGCCGACCTCCACTGGCGCATGGACCATATCGGCGGCGGCGACGAGCTTGCGAAACTGAAGGCGCTCGCAGCCGAACTCGGCTTCGCCGACCGCATCGTCTGGAAGGGCGCCATGGCGCAGGAAGACGTGCTCGATCACTATCGCCGCGCCGACCTCTTCGCGCTGGCCTGCCGGATCGCCGCCAATGGCGACCGCGACGGCCTGCCGAACGTGCTTGTGGAAGCGTCGAGCCAGCGGCTCGTCTGCCTCTCGACCGACGTATCCGGCGTGCCGGAACTCCTGAAGAACGGTGAAAACGGCCTCGTCGTGCCGCCGGAAGATCCGGCGCTGCTGGCCCGGGCGCTGGAGACGGCGATCCGCGATCCGGCGCTGCGCAGGCGCCTCGGCGACGCCGCCGAAAGCCAGGTGCGCGAACATTTCGACTATCATTCCAGCATCCGACAGCTCACCGGCCTGTTCGAGGCCGAATGGCAGAAGGCCTCATGACGGCACCGCGTATCTTCTTCTATGTCCAGCACCTGCTCGGCATCGGCCACATCGCCCGCGCCAGCCGCATCGCCAATGCGCTCGTCAAGGACGGTTTCGACGTCACGGTCGTAACCGGCGGCCTGCCGGTGCCGGGCTTTCCCGGCGAGGGCGTCAAGACCGTCGCCCTGCCGGCGGTCGTCGCCAGCAACGCCGGTTTCTCCGGCCTTGCCGATGCCGATGGCCGGCCGGCGGGCGAGGACTTCCTCGCCGCCCGCCGCGATCGGTTGCTCGAGGCCTTTCATGCCGCAAGGCCCGACGTCGTGATCATCGAAGCCTTTCCCTTCGGCCGGCGGCAGATGCGCTTCGAATTGCTGCCGCTGCTCGAGGCGATCGACAAGGCCGAACCGCGGCCGAAGCTCCTGAGTTCGGTGCGTGACATCCTGCAGGAAAACCGCAAGGCCGGCCGCGACGCGGAGACGGTCGCGCTGGTCAAGAACCATTTCGACGCCGTGCTGGTCCACGGCGACCCCGATTTCATCAGGCTCGAGGATACATTCCCGCTGACGCCCGAAATCGCCGACAGGCTGCGCTATACCGGCCTCGTCGCAGCGCCGCCGGCGCCGGAACCCACCGAGACCTTCGACATCATCGCGTCGGCAGGCGGCGGCGCGGTCGGCGCCGAGCTGATCGGGGCGGCGAAAGAGGCGGCGGCGCTCCTGCCCGCCGACCTTCGCTGGCTGTTGATCTCGGGTCCGAACCTGCCGGAGGCCGATTTCGCCGCATTGTCGCAGGACGCGCCCCCGAATGTAACGCTGGTGCGCTTCCGCAAGGATTTTCCCTCGCTGCTGCGCGGCGCCAAAGTCTCGATCTCGCAGGCCGGCTACAACACCGTCGGCGATCTGCTGCGCACCGAATGCCGCGCGATCCTCATTCCTTTCGTCGCCGGCGGCGAGACCGAGCAGACGGTGCGCGCAGAACGGCTGCAGGCGCTTGATCTCGCCGAGATCCTGCCGGAAAACGGGCTGACATCGAGCCATGTGAAGGAGGCCGTCGAAAAGGCGCTCGCAGCGCCGCGACGGCGGCCGGCATTGCTCGATCTCGACGGGGCGGAGAAGACGGCCGGCATCATTCGATCCATGATTGCCGAATCGCTCGCCTAATCCAAAATTCCTGTGATATAAGCAAGGTTCCGGCGAGAATCGGCGTTTTGCGGCCGGTCGCTTCGCCTTGTTTTCGTTGCGATATCGGCGGTCCGGCTGCATGATCCTGTTCTCAAAGATCCTTCCATCCCGGCGCCCGGATCGCGCCACCGGAATTTCCCAGCAAGCTGACGGTTAGCCATGGAAAAAAGCCTCGCCCGCTACATCTGGAAGAACACGCGGCTGCAGCAGCTGTGGATCCTGGCCGTCGTCGCCGCCTCGATGATCCCCTATTTCCTGTCCTTCGACCTGCCGAAGCAGATCGTCAACGGGCCGATCCAGGGCGACGGATTCGAAGGCCCCGGCGCAACGCAGAGGTTCATGCATATCGCCTACGACATTCCGCTGATCGGTCATGTCGAATTCTTTCAGGGCCTGCAGCTCAACCGCTTTCAGATGCTGATGGCTCTCAGCCTGGTTTTCCTGGCGCTGGTAGTGCTGAACGGCCTCTTCAAATTCTATATCAACACCTATAAGGGCCGGCTCGGCGAACGCATGCTGCGCCGCATCCGCTTCGAACTGATCGACCGGGTGCTGCGTTTCCCGCCCGCCCATTTCAAGCGGGTGAAATCCGCCGAAATCGCCACGATGATCAAGGATGAGGTGGAGCCGATGGGCGGCTTCACCGGCGACGCCTTCGTCTCGCCTGCCCTTCTCGGCGGCCAGGCGATCACGGCGCTTGCCTTCATCATCGTACAGAATTTCTGGCTCGGCATGATCGCCGCCGGCATCGTCGGCGTGCAGGCGGTCGTCATTCCCCGCATGCGCAAGCGCCTGCTGGAGCTCGGCCGCCAGCGGCAGCTGACGGCCCGCGAGCTTTCCGGCCGTGTCGGCGAAATCGTCGAGGGCATCGGCACGATCCACGGCAACGACACATCAAACCTCGAACGCGCCGACATCGCCTCGCGGCTCGGCCGGATCTTTTCGATCCGCTACGACCTTTACCAGTGGAAATTCCTGGTGAAGTTCATCAACAACTTCCTCGCCCAGGTCACGCCTTTCCTGTTCTACGCGATCGGCGGCTACCTCGCGCTGCAGGGCAGGCTCGACATCGGCCAGCTCGTCGCCGTCATCTCGGCCTACAAGGACCTGCCCGGCCCGCTGAAGGAGCTGATCGACTGGGACCAGATGCGCCAGGACGTGCAGGTGAAGTACCAGCAGGTCTACGAGCAATTCAACGTCGAGCCGCTGATCGACAGCCGCATCCAGGAACTCGCGACCGCCCCGGTCGGGGCGCTGACGAGCGCGCTCGTCGTCACCAACCTTTCGGTTTCCGACGACAGCGGCGCCCGCCTCGTCGACCACGTCTCCGTCGAGATCAAACCGAACGAGACGGTTGCGATCGTCGGCCCGAACGGCAGCGGCGCGGAAGCCTTCGCCGAGGCGCTCGGCCGCATGGTCTGGCCGGATTCCGGCCGCATCACCATCGACGGCCGCGACCATCTTGACCTGCCGGAATCGATCACCGGCCGGCGCATCTCCTATGCCTCGGCCGACACCTTCTTCTTCCATGGCACGCTCGCCAGCAATCTGCTCTACGGCCTCAAGCACGCGCCGATGACCGATGCCGTCTACGACGAGAAGGAAGCACAGGAGTATAAATGGCATTCCATCGAGGCGGTGAAGGCCGGCAATCCGACGCTCGACCTCAACAGCGACTGGGTGGATTACAAGGCGGCCGGCGCCAATGGGCCGGATGACCTCCTGAAAGCAATCCGGCCGGTGCTCGACGCCGTTCTGATTTCGCAGGATATCCTCGACCTGGCGCTGCGCTCGAACGTCAATACCGACGTGCACGTGGCGGTCAGTGACCATGTCGTGGCGCTGCGCGCCTCCTTGAGAGACCGGCTGCGCGACGAAGGTCTCGACGGCATCGTCGTGCCTTTCGATTTCGACGCCTACAACGCCCAGGCGACGGTTGGCGAGAACCTGCTCTTCGGCACGATGAAGCGGCCTCTGATGACCAATCGCAGGCTCGCCGCGCATCCCTATTTCCAGCAGCTTTTCCGCGAGACGGGCTTGAGCACCGATCTCTACGCCATGGGCCTCGAAATCGCCGAGAACGCGGTGGAACTCTTCCACGACCTGCCGCCGGACCATCCGTTCTTCCAGCAGCTGACCTTCATGACGGCGGACGATATTCCGACCTACCAGGCGCTGCTGCAGAAGCTGCAGAGCCGCCGCTTCGAGGACGCCACGCCAGAGGAACGCTCGGCCATCATCCGGCTGAGCTTCGCCTATATCGAGCCGCGCCACCGCTTCGGTCTGCTGACGAACGAGCTGATGGACAAGATCGTCAGCGCCCGCAAGCAGTTCCACGAGCATATTCCGGCCGATCTCTCCGAACTGATCGAGCGCTACGACGCCGAGCGTTTCACTCCCTCGGCAAGCCTGATGGACAACGTGCTCTTCGGCCGTATCGCCTACCAGCAGGCCGATGCCTCCGACCGTATCCGCGCCATCATGGGCGAGCTCTTCGACGCGCTCGACCTTTATGACGACGTGCTGGCGATCGGCCTCGAATTCGACGTCGGCTCCGGCGGCAAGCGGCTGACCATGGTGCAGCGGCAGAAGCTGAATCTCGCCCGCGCGCTGTTGAAGCGCTCGGACTATTTCATCTTCAACCGGCCGCTTTCGGCGCTCGATCAGCGTGTCCAGGATCAGATCACCCGCAACATCATCCAAGACCTGCACGAGGAAGGCCATCGGCCGGCGATCATCTGGGTGCTCACCAATGCACGGCTCGCCGAGATGTTCGACCGCATCCTGCTCTTCGACCGCGGCGGATTGGCGGAAGCCGGGAACTATCCGGAACTTTCCGAGAAAAACGGTATGTTCAAGGAACTGTTATCGTAATATTCTATTGGGGCGGCGGTAGTAGGCGTTCCCGGTGGAACGCCCTGGAATGTTGAAGGCGCCTGGTTCCACAGGGACCATGCGGCAGGGGGTTAGAAACGCTCATGCTGTTGAGAGACGAAGTCGAAATGCTGCGCCGGGTGCCGATCTTTTCGAGGATTGCACCAGCAAAGCTCAAGCTTTTGGCCTTCACCTCCGATCGCATGACCTACAAGGCCGGTCAGGATCTCTTTCATCAGGGCGACGTCGGCGACGCCGCCTATGTCATTCTCTCCGGCAGCGCCGATATCATCGTCTCCTCGCCGGCAGGCGAGATCAAGGTTGCCGACGTCGAGCTCAATTCCATCGTCGGCGAAATCGCCATCCTCTGCGATGTCTCACGCACGGCAACGGTGCGCGCCACCTCGCCGCTCGAAGTGCTGCGCATCAGCAAGGAGCACTTCCTGAAGCTGCTCAGCGACTTCCCCGAAATGGCGGTGGAAATCATGAGGGTGCTGGCCGATCGCCTGAACCACACCACAGCGGAGTTGACCGCGGCGCGCGCGGCAAAGCAGCCGCAGATGGCGCAGTAGAACGCATTCAGCGTTTCGGCGGCCATTTCTGCGCGCCATGAAGAAAGCGCAATATTTCCACTCTCTGTACTTTTCTGTCGATGCGGTAGATCAGCAAAAATGCGGTACGCGGAACAACCAGTTCTCGCGTTCCATCGAGACGACCGCCGCGTCCTGCCTCCGGATGATCAGCAAGCATTCTTACCTGATGTCGGATGACATCGTCCAATGCGATTGCAGCCTTGGGATTTTGGGTGAAGATGTGCCGGATCTGACCTTCCCGATCCAGAAGAGCCTGTGGCAGCCATTTGACGATCAAGCCTTATCTCCGGATTCCAACTGCGCGAGCAGTTCGGCTCGAATCTTGTCCATTCGCTCTTCGGCATCTTCTGCATTGATCCAGACCGTGTTCGGATCATCGGCTTCCCTGATCGCCTCTTCGACCTGATCGCGGAACCACTTGTCGTATTCCGCCGCCTCATGGGTACGACGCAGAGCTTCGGCTCGATCGGGCCGCGCGGCCGTTTCAGGCATGTAATCTCCGGCATCGACATCGAACTGCGCAATGCCGACATCCTTGAGATAAGAAACCAAAGTGTCGATGCGTTTGAACACCCGCACCTGCCGGCTGCGCTGGGCGGCGAGCGGGCGTTCGGCTTTGCCGTAGCGGATGACGACGGACCAGCCGCCGGCTTTGCCGACGACATGCGCAGCATCGACCGCTCCAGCTTCGACAAGACGGGAAAGGGTCGAATGATCGATAGTCTCGGCGGTCATGACATATCCTCGTTCAGGCCAACAATGATACGCAATTAATTATAGATTGCAATGCATTTAATTATTGTAATGGCATCTGGCGTGTGTACCCGTGTCCACATTCTATTCACACTGTTCCAACGCCTGCTGAAGGCCCGCGCCGCCGCGCGCAGATGGCGCCACAAGTCGGTCGGCCAATTGCGGATTTGGCTATCTGATGAGGGTGCGTAAGCGCTGTTCTTCATTTGCTCTCCGCCTGCGTCATTTAGCGGGAAACCAACGCTACACCCTCCACAAGTCCACGGCTGCTGCCGAATTCACACCGATTGGCTGCCCCTCACTCTAACCCTCTCCCCGTAAACGGGGCGAGGGGACGTGCCCTGCGAGAGGCTGATGGGGAACGGAGACGTTGCGGCTTGCCTCCTTCGCCCCGCGCGCGGGGAGAAGGTGCCGGCAGGCGGATGAGGGGCCGGCGTCTGGAGCGCAACCCGTGTCTACATTTCTATTCCCGCTGTTCCAGCGCCTTGCTGAAGGCGAGTGCCGCCAGCGTGCAGATGGCGCCGGAGAGCAGGTAGTAGCCGACGAAGGTCAGGCCGAAGCGGCTGGAGAGGCTGAGGGCCACCAGCGGCGCAAAGCCCGCGCCGACCAGCCAGGCAAGGTCCGAGGTGAAGGCAGCACCCGTGTAACGATAGCCGCGGCCGAAACGAGACGAGATCGAGCCCGTCGCCTGGCCGAAGGAAAGGCCGAGCACACCGAAGCCGATGATGACGAAGGCATCGTGACCGCTGTTGCCGGATGCAATCAGGATCGGGCCGACAAAGCTGAAGACGGCGATGATGACGGCACAGACGGCAAGCTGGGCGCGCCGGCCGATGCGGTCGGCGATCAGGCCCGATGTGATGATGGCGACGACGCCGACCATGGCGCCGATCACCTGCACCACCATGAAGGCTCCGATCGGCTGGTTGCCGTAAAGGCTCATCCAGCCGAGCGGGAAGATGGTGACGAGGTGGAACATGGCGAAGCTCGCGAGCGGCACGAAGGCGCCGATCAGGATGTCGCGGCCGTGAATGCGCAGCACGTCCAGGATCGGGGCCGCTTCAAGCTCGTGCTGCTCCAGCAGCGTGCCGAATTCCTTGGTCATGACGAGGCGCAAACGCGCAAACAACGCCACAACGTTGATCGCGAAGGCGACGAAGAACGGATAACGCCAGCCCCAGGAGAGGAAATCCTCACTCGAAAGATTGGCGACGAAATAACCGAACAGGATGCTTGCCAGCGCAAAGCCGATCGGCGCGCCGAGCTGCGGGATCATCGCATACCAGCCGCGGTGATTGGCCGGCGCATTGAGGGCGAGCAGCGAGGCAAGACCGTCCCAGGCGCCGCCGAGCGCGAAGCCCTGGCCGAGACGGAAGAGCGCCAGAAGCGCGATCGACCAGACGCCGATCTCGTTATAACCCGGCAGGAAGGCGATCGAGGCCGTGGAACCGCCGAGCAGGAAGAGCGCGATCGTCAGCTTCGTGCCGCGGCCATACATCCGGTCGATCGTCATGAAGACGACGGAGCCGACGGGGCGGGCCAGGAAGGCGAGCGAGAAGACCGCGAAGGAATAGAGCGTGGCCGTCAGCCTGTCGGGAGCGAAGGGGAAGACCAGCTGTGGAAAAACCAGGACCGAGGCAAGGCCATAGACGAAGAAATCGAAGAATTCCGACATGCGGCCGATCACCACGCCGACGGCGATGCTGCCCGGGGAAACCGGCTTGTCGTCGTGAATGCGCCGCGCGTCGCGTTCGAGCGACGACGATGACGGTCCGTAATGCGATGCTGTTGCCATGAAACGCCTCCTCGTTAAGGCGCTTCCGGCAAAGCGCCTCAAGCGTGATCTTGATCAAACCCGCAGGCTTATCAAGCCCGTAAGACGTAAATAGTTCATCATCACGGCTGAAAATGAGGCGCAGGAGAAGAATCGCGCCGCCGGCCGGCTATTTTTCCCGGGAAAGCTGGCTTGTCCGGCGCTTGCGGATATATTGATCGCAACGATCCCGCACCGCGAAGAATCCTTTCTGTTTTCATCAGGATTTCAAAGCGGTAGCCTAAATGATTTCTGCCGCACTGCGGCATACATGCTGCACTGCGACCTTCCGCCTCATGTCGCTATCGGGTTCAGTGCTTTAGTCGCGAACCAAACGAAACAACAAGAGCTTAGAGACGTGCCAAAACTCGTGAAGTTTTCCCGCCTTCTATCCGTCTTGCCGCTGCTTTTCCTGGCAGGATGCAACATGGTGGTCATGGCGCCTTCCGGCGACATCGCCGCGCAGCAGCGCGATCTCATCCTCGTCTCGACGGTACTGATGCTGATCATCATCATACCAGTGATCTTCCTGACACTGCTTTTCGCCTGGCGCTACCGCCGTTCCAACACGGCCGCGACTTACGACCCGGAATGGCACCATTCGACCCGCCTCGAAATCGTCATCTGGTCCGCACCGCTCGCCATCATCATTGCGCTCGGCGCCGTCACCTGGATTTCCACGCATAAACTCGATCCCTACCGTCCCCTCGACCGTCTCGATGCGGAGCGCGCCATTCCGGCCGATACCAAGCCGCTGACCGTCGAGGTCGTGGCGCTCGACTGGAAGTGGCTGTTCTTCTATCCCGAGCTCGGCATTGCCACCGTCAACGAACTTGCTGCCCCGGTCGACATGCCGATCAACTTCAAGATCACCGCCTCCTCTGTGATGAACTCCTTCTACATCCCTGCCCTTGCCGGCCAGATCTATGCCATGCCCGGCATGGAGACCAAGCTGCACGCCGTCATCAACCGGGAAGGCGAATATGAAGGCTTTTCCGCCAATTACAGCGGCGCCGGTTTCTCGCATATGCGCTTCAAGTTCCACGGCCTCAATCAAGAAGGCTTTGACGCCTGGGTGGCTCGGGTCAAGCAGCAGGGCACGATGCTCAACCGTGACGCCTATCTGAAGCTTGAAAAGCCCAGCGAAAAAGAGCCGGTACGCTACTATGCCAGCGCCGATGCGGATCTTTACAACGCCATCCTCAATATGTGCGCCACGCCGGGCAAGATGTGCATGAACGAGATGATGCACATCGACATGATGGGCGGCGGCGGCAAGGAAAGCGCGGAGAATCGCGAGAAGCTGCAATACGACAATCGCCATGCCGACGAAGGCATCGTGGCGCCGGCTGCCACCGTGCCGGCAACGGGTGCTCCGGCACGCAGCGAGCCGGCCAGAAGCACCGATGGCAACAGCATGCAGCACGACATGCCCGGCATGCACAGCACGCCCGGAATGGACATGCAGCATGATGGCCATTCCATGCCCGGCATGAGCAATGGTGCCGATCCTGCGCCGGCGCAGCTCAACAATAACAATTAACCTGGCGCTTTGCGTCGCAAGACATAATGAACGGGTTGTTCCATGTTTTCCAATCCTGACCTCCTGAAGTTCATCTTCGGCCGGTTGACCCTCGATGCCATCCCCTATCACGAGCCGATTCTGGTCGTGACCTTCATCGGCGTCGTCATCGGCGGCCTCGCCGTGCTTGGCGCCATCACCTATTTCAAGTTCTGGGGTCCGCTCTGGCACGACTGGATCTGCAGCGTCGATCACAAGAAGATCGGCATCATGTATGTGATCCTGGCCGTCATCATGCTGCTGCGCGGTTTTTCCGATGCCATCCTGATGCGCGTCCAGCAGGCGATCGCCTTCAACGGCAATGAGGGCCCGCTGCCGCCGCATCATTACGACCAGATCTTCACCGCCCACGGCGTCATCATGATCTTCTTCGTGGCGATGCCCTTCGTCACCGGCCTGATGAACTTCGTGGTGCCGCTGCAGATCGGCGCGCGCGACGTCTCCTTCCCCTTCCTCAACAACTTCTCCTTCTGGATGACCACCGCCGGCGCGATCGTCATCATGCTGTCGCTCTTCATCGGCGAATTCGCGCAGACGGGCTGGCTCGCCTACCCGCCGCTGTCGGGCGCCGCCTACAGTCCGGGCGTCGGCGTCGACTATTATATCTGGGGCCTGCAGGTCGCCGGTGTCGGAACGACGCTTTCGGGCATCAACCTGATCGCCACCATCGTCAAGATGCGCGCCCCCGGCATGACCTTCATGAAGATGCCGGTCTTCACCTGGACGGCGCTCTGCACCAACGTGCTGATCGTCGCCTCCTTCCCGATCCTGACGGCAACGCTCGTGCTGTTGTCGCTCGACCGCTATGCCGGGACCAACTTCTTTACCAACGACCTCGGCGGCAATCCGATGATGTACATCAACCTCATCTGGATCTGGGGCCATCCGGAGGTCTACATCCTCGTGCTGCCGGCCTTCGGCATCTTCTCGGAAGTCGTCGCCACCTTCTCCGGCAAACGCCTGTTCGGCTACGCCTCCATGGTCTACGCGACCTGCGTGATCATGATCCTGTCCTACATCGTCTGGCTGCACCACTTCTTCACGATGGGCTCGGGCGCCAGCGTCAACTCGTTCTTCGGCATCACCACGATGATCATCTCCATCCCGACAGGGGCGAAGATATTCAACTGGCTCTTCACCATGTATCGCGGCCGCATCCGCTACGAGGTGCCGATGCTGTGGACGGTCGGCTTCATGGTGACCTTCGTCATCGGCGGCATGACGGGCGTCATGCTTGCCGTGCCGCCGGCCGACTTCGTGCTGCACAATTCGCTGTTCCTCATCGCCCATTTCCACAACGTCATCATCGGCGGCGTTCTCTTCGGCATGTTCGCCGGCGTGAACTACTGGTTCCCCAAGGCATTCGGCTTCAAGCTCGATCCCTTCTGGGGCAAGATGAGCTTCTGGTTCTGGCAGATCGGTTTCTGGTTCGCCTTCATGCCGCTCTACGTGCTCGGCCTGATGGGCGTCACCCGCCGCATGAGCCAGTTCGAGGATCCGTCGCTGCAGATCTGGTTCATCATCGCCGCCTTCGGCGTCGGCCTGATCGCGCTCGGCATCGCCAGCTTCCTGATCCAGATCGTCGTCAGCTTCATGAAGCGCGAGGAACTGCGCGACGACAGCGGCGATCCGTGGGACGGCCGCACGCTGGAATGGTCGACCTCCTCGCCGCCGCCGGACTACAACTTCGCCTTCACGCCCGTCGTGCACGATCATGACAGCTGGTACGACATGAAGAAGCGCGGCTACGAGCGTCCGCTCGGCGGTTTCAAGCCGATCCACATGCCTAGGAATACCGGCGCCGGCGCGATCCTGTCGGCCATCAGCGTCGCACTCGCCTTCGGCCTGATCTGGTATATGTGGTGGCTGGTCGTCGTCTCCTTCGTCGCCCTGATCGCCGTGGCGATCGGCCATACCTTCAACTACAGGCGCGACTTCTACATCCCCGCCGAAGAAGTCACGGAAACGGAAGGCAAGCGCACGACGCTGCTTGCCGAGCAGGTGTAATGACCATGAGCGATCACACTGTCGACACGGCCGAAAAGCCTGAATTCTACCTGACGGAAGATCATCATCCGGAGAACAGCACCAATCTCGGCTTCTGGCTCTATCTGATGAGCGACTGCCTGATCTTCGCGGTGCTGTTTGCGACGCATGGCGTGCTCGGCCGCAATTATGCCGCCGGCCCGTCGCCGGCCGATCTCTTCGATCTGCCGATCGTCGCCCTCAACACGTCGATGCTGCTGTTCTCATCGATCACCTATGGCTTCGCCATGCTGCAGATGGAGCGGAACGCGAAGGCGGAAACGCTGTTCTGGCTCGCCGTGACCGGGTTGTTCGGCGCAGCCTTCATCGGGCTCGAACTCTACGAGTTCATCCACCTGATCCACGAGGGCGCCGGGCCGACGCGCAGCGCCTTCCTCTCCTCCTTCTTCACGCTCGTCGGCACCCACGGGCTGCACGTCACCTTCGGCATCATCTGGCTGATCACGCTGATGGTGCAGGTGTCGATGCACGGGCTGATCGAAGCCAACCGCCGCCGCCTGATGTGCCTTTCGATGTTCTGGCACTTCCTCGACGTCGTCTGGATCGGCGTCTTTTCCTTCGTCTATCTCCTGGGAGTTCTCGGATGAGTTCGCAAGCCCCCGCACATGAGGATGCCCACGAGGCTCACCACGGCCACAGCCACGGTCATCAGGCCGGCCACGGCACGTTCAAAAGCTACATGACGGGCTTCGTGCTCTCCGTCATCCTCACCGCCATCCCCTTCTGGCTTGTCATGTCAGGCGTCGTCGCCAGCCCGGCTTTGACCGCGGTGCTGGTGATGGGTCTGGGCGCGATCCAGATCGTCGTCCATATGGTGTTCTTCCTGCACATGAATCCCAGGAGCGAGGGCGGCTGGACGATGATGGCGCTGATCTTCACGATCATCATCGTCGCGATTGCGCTCTCCGGCTCCCTCTGGGTCATGCATCATCTCAACACCAATATGATGCCGATGAGCCCCGAGATGATGAAGAACATGCCGTGATTGTGAAAAAAGGGCGGCGGCAACGCCGCCCTCGGCGGTTCCCATGAACAAGGCTTTCTCGGAAAAATCGGAAAGACGGCGTTCGCCGGCAAAGGTCGCGATGTTCTGCCTCTGCCTGGCGCTGCTGGCAGCGGCCCTCGCCGCACTCGGCACCTGGCAGGTGCAGCGCCTCGCCTGGAAACGCGACCTCATCGCGCGCGTCGACGAGCGGGTGCATGCGGCACCCGTGCCGGCCCCCGCCCCCACCGACTGGAACAAGATCAATGCCGCCGACGATGAATATCGGCGGGTGACGGCAACTGGCACTCTGGCAAACGACAGGGAGACGCTGGTCTATGCGTCCACGATGCTCGGCCCGGGCTATTGGGTGATGACGCCGCTGATGCTTGCCGATGGGGCAACCGTTCTCGTCAACCGCGGCTTCGTTCCGAGCGACAAGCGCGATCCGGCTTCGCGCCGCGAGGGCGAACTGTCGGGCCCCGTCGAGATCACCGGGCTCATGCGGATGACGGAGCCGAAGGGATCGCTGCTGCAATCCAACGACACCGCCGCCGACCGCTGGTATTCGCGCGATGTCGCCGCAATCGCTGAGAAACGCGGCATCGGTGCGGTCGCGCCCTATTTCATCGATGCGGATGCCACGCCCAATCCCGGCGGCCTGCCGGTCGGCGGCCTCACCGTCATCCATTTCCCGAACAACCATCTCGTCTATGCGATCACTTGGTATGGGCTGGCGGCGATGGTGCTGGCATTGTTGGCGTTCATTCTTCGCGGCGAGATCGGAAGAGACCGCCGAGCGTAGTTCCTGGCACCCGCCGTCGTTTTGCACTCGTGCGGACGCTCCGGCAAGCAGCAGCAGTTGCGCGCGCACCGGATTAATCTCTTGTAAAGCGATGTCCGATACTGCTTGCCTGAAGAGAACATATTGAAGCTGCACATGAGCCGGCCGGATTACATCCCCAGTCTCGATGGTCTGCGCGGTATCGCCGCGCTTCTGGTCGTGCAAGCGCACATCGGGCTCATCTTTCCCAATACAGCCTTGCATTCCATGACCATGGGCAGCGAAGCCGTCGGCTTGTTCTTTGCCCTCAGCGGCTTTCTGATGGCTCATCTCTACGGCTCGCGGCCGTTGACCAGAGAAACCGTCCTGGATTTTCTCGTGAGCCGCTTTGCCCGGATCTATCCGGTCTATCTGGTTGCCGTCCTGCTCGTGGCGATGCTGTCGAGCATCCAAGATCTCAATTTCGTTCAGCCGATCATCGGCGGCACGGACTTTCTCCGCCATGTCTTTCTTCTGGGCTCGAGCGGCGTTTTCTGGTCAATTCCGCCCGAAATTCAATTCTATCTGTTCTTCCCGATCCTTTGGCTCTGCTTAGCCCGCCCGCACCGCCACAGCGGCGTGATCGTAGGCTTGACGGTGTTCGTCATGGTGGATGGCCTGCTCGGATTGCCGGGGCCCGGGATAATGCTCGTTTCCAAGCTCCCCTACTTCCTGTTCGGCGCCCTTGCCGGGGCGATGCATTCCTACTGGGATAAATGGACGCCATCCGCCCTCACGGGAGCTTTCACGCTCTTCCTTCTGGCGGTGTTCTTCACGTACAGGAATATCTTGCCGGGTTTCTCGCCTGAGTTTTGGAGCCTGCAAAGCGCGGCCGCCGCAGCCGTCATTGTGGCGCTCGTCGCTCGACAACCTCCCATCGCAGCCCATGTCCTGGCATCTGCACCCGTACGGTTCCTGGGGACGATCAGCTTCTCGCTCTATCTTTTCCACGTCCCCATAATGTTCCTTGTACGCCGGGCCTTGGAGGCCCTGATGCCGGAACCGGCGCTCATCCTGGTGGCGCTTTTCGTTGCGGCAGCAGGAGCATGGTTCATTCATGAGACGATAGAAGTTCCGAGCCGACGCCTGCTCGTCGGGTTGTGGCAGCATCATCGGTGGCGCATCCCCTCGCGCGAAACTCCGGCGGAGACGATCGAACGGGCGATCCTTGACCTGCATGAGACTGAAAAGCGCCTCTTGGACGGCGCAGCTTCAGCCTCGGCGGGTGAACCGCCAATTCCGACGGAGGCAGAACTCCGGGAGCGAGCCGAACACTCGATCATCCAGGATAATGGCGACGAGAAGCTTCGCGCCTAAAGCTTCCGGCGCAGGCACTCGACAACACTCGCTGGACCAGTTCGCGTCCGAGAATTGAGCGCCGCCAGCCGGACGCCTAAAGCGTGTCGCGATCTTTCAGATTCGCTTGCCACGCTTTAAGTCTTTGGTTTGCGCATGTCTTTGGCGCAAAACCGCTGCACACTTTTGCGCGACATGCTCTAACAAGCGACCCGGCTGATCGCTTCGGCGAGCTGTGCCTGCGAGAAAGGCTTGCCGAGCCGGGGCAGATTGGCCATGCCGGACCCCTCTGGCAACTCTGCGTAACCGGTTGCAAGGATGATCGGCATCTCAGGCCATTCGGTGCGGATCGCCCGGGCAAGCTGCGCGCCGGTCATGCGCGGCATGGCATGGTCGCAGATCACCAGATCGACCGGCTCCTTGCGCAGGATGTCGAGCGCCTCTGATCCGGCCATTGCTTCGAGCACGGTATGGCCGAGATCCTCCAGCATTAGCGTCGTATTCATCAGCACCAGACCGTCGTCATCGACGGCGAGGACGCGCAGGCCCGGCGGCGCGTTTTTTGCGCGTTGCGGCAGCGGCGCCGCTGCCTCGGCCGCCTGTTTGGCAACGACGACCGGGAACCACAATTCGGCCGTCGTGCCTTCGCCGGGCGTGCTCTCCAGGAAGAGGCAACCGCCGGATTGGGTCGCAAGGCCCTGCACCATGGAAAGGCCGAGACCGGTGCCCTTGCCGACGCCCTTGGTGGTGAAGAAGGGAGTGACGGCCTGTTCCAGCGTCCTGGCATCCATGCCCTCGCCCTCATCGACCACTGCGATCCGGACGTAGCGGCCGGGCGACAGACGGCCCTTGCCTGACGGCACCACTTCCTCGGCAGCGCGAAGCACGATTCTGCCGCCGGACGGCATGGCATCGCGAGCATTGACGACGAGGTTCAGGATCGCCATTTCCAGCTGGTTCGGATCGGTAAGGATCGTCGGCAGCCTGACGGGGAAGAACGTATCGATCATGGTGAGGGGACCGAGCGAACGGCTCAGCATATCCATCATGCCGCGGACCAGGCCGGAAACGTCGATCGGCTCCACATGCAGTTCCTGCCGGCGGGAGAAGGCAAGCATGCGCTGCGTCAGCGCCGCTCCGCGCTGAGCGCCCTGCATGGCATTGTCGACCAGCGATGTCAGCGAGAGATCCTGCGGCATGCGCTTCTTGAGGATTTCGAGACTGCCGAGCACGGCCATCAGCAGATTGTTGAAGTCATGGGCGATGCCGCCGGTCAGTTGCCCGATTGCCTCCATTTTCTGCGACTGGAACAACTCCTCGCGGGCCTGCTCCAATGCCCGCTGGGTTTCCATCTTCTCGGTGATATCGCGGGTGATCTTGGCGAAACCGAGCACCTGGCCATCGTCGTCACGGATGACGTCGATGACGACGCTGGCCCAGAAACGGGTGCCGTCCTTGCGAACACGCCAGCCTTCCCTTTCGAACCGGCCTTCGGCGCGCGCGGCGCTAAGCGCGGTTTCAGGCACGCCGGCTGCCCGGTCCTCGGGAGTATAAAAGGTCGAGAAGTGCCGGCCGATGATTTCTTCGGGCCGATAACCCTTGATGCGCTCGGCGCCGAAATTCCAGCTGCTGACATTGCCCTCGGGGTCGAGCATGTAGATCGCGTAATCCGAAACGCCCTGGATGAGCCGGCGGAACTGTTCCTCGCTCTGGCGGATCGCGTTTTCGGCTGCCCGGCGTTCGGTCAGGTCGCGGGTGATCTTGGCATAGCCGATGAGTTCCCCGGAGGGATGGCGGATCGGGTCGATGATCACATGAGCCCAGAAGCGGCTGCCATCCTTGCGCTGGCGCCAGCCCTCCCCTTCGAACCGGCCGGTCTTGGCCGCCGTGGCGAGCGCTCGCTCAGGAATTCCCGCGGCTCGATCCTCTTCCAGATAGAAGCGGGAGAAATGGTGGCCGAGAATTTCGGAAGGCTTGTAGCCCTTGAAGCGTTGCGCGCCGGTATTCCAGCTCGTTACGATGCCTTCGGGGCTGAGCATATAGATGGCGTAGTCGGTGATGGCATCGACCAAAAGGCGAAAGCGTCCCTCTTCGGTAAGAGACGTATCATGTCGATCCAGCACTTCCATCTGCCCCTCTGCGTTACCAGCGCACATAACGCAGCCGCAGGCGAATGGTTCCGGACCCTCCTCAAATTTTCAGACGGCCTTGACCTGCGGATAGAACCGTTCGGCGACACGCTCGGCCGCGGCATAGGCCTGCGAGACGATTTCGGGCACGAGATCGATATCGGGCAGGCTGCCGAGGCCGAGGGGGCCGACGGCAAAGAGACCGGCGACCGTCGAGCCATCGTCGAGAAAAGGCTCGCCGCGCGCATTGACCGCAAGGCCGAGCGAGAGTTCGTCCGGCATGGCGAGTCCGGCGGAAAGCAGGCTCTGCACCAGCGGCGCGGAAAGATCGGGCGCCTGACAGCGGCAGTCGATGATGCGCTCGGCATGAATGACCTCTTCAGCGGATGAGCCGGCCGGCGTGAAGAACAGGCCGCTCAATCCCTGGCGGCCGACGCGGCCGCGGCGCAGCACCGTACGGCCTTCGGCCAGCTCGCGTTTCAGGCGCAGGTGCATGGCCTCCGGCAGGCGATTGCGGTGGCTGTCGTAGATTGCCCTCAGATGCCGGTTGAACTGGTGCTTGTCGCGCGCCGGCAGCGAGCGCCAGAGCGAGCGGGCATGTTTCCTCAAGCCGTTCATCACCGATTGCCAGCTTCGGCCCTGTTCTTCCGCCTCGCGACAGGCCTGGCGGATGAAGCGCACGATCTCGGGCAGGCTCTGGGGCAGCGCTTCAGCCGGGAAGACCGGATCGGCGGAATTCGGCGTATGGCTCTGCGGCAGGAAGCCGCGCCGGGAAATGATCGTCACCTGGCCGTCATAACCGGAATCGCGCAGCTGCAGCAACTGGTCGACGACGCGGATGCCGCTGCCGAGCAGCACCGTATGCGGCCGGGCGACGAGGCGCTGAGCCCTGATCGGCGAGGCTTCCTGCGCGCCGGCATCGGCCTGTGCCAGACCATAACCGGTAGCGAGGATGACGGTATCGAACAGCGGGTTGGCGGGATTGGCGCTTTCAAGCAGGAAGCGGTTACCGTGGCTCCTGCGGATCGCCACGACAGGATCGGTACACACCTGGACGGTAATGTCCTTGCGGGCGGCGAGCGCTTCCGAAAAGCGCTGGTAGACGTAGTCGCTGAAAATCTCCTTCGGCACGAAGATCTGCCGAAAGCCCGGAATGGCGGCCGGCACGGCGGCGCGGAAGGCGGCGTTGCTGCAGAGCCAGTCGTTGAAATCGTCATTGTCGCCGAGCGACACCGAAAGATCGCGCACACGGGTATTGAGGATCGTAGAGGAGCGGACCGAGGCCAGCGCCTGACCGCCGCTCACCGACGAATGCGGATCGAACAGCTGCAGGTGGAAAGGCGTGCGCACCGTCTTCATCAGCGCAATCGCCGTCATCATTCCGGAAAAGCCCCGCCCGACGATCGCAATGCGCGGTACGGCCGAAATTTGCGCCGCCGCATTGGCTCTCGCGGAAAAAAGTCCCTGAACCGTCATCGCAACTCCTTTGCGGTTTCAGCCGCACCGTCTGTCGATCGAGGTTTCAACGCATAAAGCGATCACGCGTTGTTGAGGTTCATACGGCCATTCACAAACACCGCCGCAGGATTGGGTCCGGCCAGCGGCCCGCAAAAGAGATAAAAGGGCGATCATGCTCACCCATAGTCTATTAAACTAGTCGTGTATGAAAGCCCCAAAAGCCTGATGTGGCAAGAGGGTTTACGGCACCGCCCCATAACTAATTGAAATAAAAAGATATTAACTACCGAAGCGACTTTCTCCGGTCAGCCGCCTTCGCCAGGATACTGCTTCGCCTGCAAAAGACCCGCCAAATGCGCCGCGTTGCGCGCCAACATATCGACCGATGTCGTCACCTGCTTCGGCACCTTGTCGAGATCGACGAAATTGGTGGACCCCATCGCCTCGCCGACCCAATAGGCGACGGCATTGGCGGGGATGGTGAAGCCGACATCGCTCAGCGCCTGATAGAGTTCGGCCGATACGTGATGGGCGCCGTCCTCATTGCCGACGACGGCGACGGCCGCGACCCTGCCGTAGGAAACCATGCGGCCCTGATCATCCGTCTCCTCGAGGAAGGCGTCCATGCGCTCCAGCGCCCGCTTGCAGACGCTGGAGGGCTGGCCGAGCCAGATCGGCGTCGCCATGAGCAGAATATCGGCGTCCAGCAGCTTCGCGCGGATCGCGGGCCAGTCATCGCCGTCGCCTTCGTCCGAAGTGACGCCCGGCTTGATGTTGAAATCGGCAAGGCGGATCACTTCGGTCGTGATGCCATGCGCCGACATTGCCTTGTCGATGAGGCCGATCATCCGCTCGGTCGAAGATGCATCCTTGGCGTTGCTAGCCTTCAGCGTGGCGTTGAGAGCGAGGGCTTTCAGCGGCATGTGTCTCTCCCGGTAACGGTTGCTGAAAAGGGTTGCCTGCTGCAGCCCGCCCGCGGGCTGATTGTTCCCGCCGGCATATGGGAGGCCTCACGCAAAAATAACCAGATGGTGAATTCTTTACTTGAACGGCCAAATGGAATCGGCAAAAGTGACGGTGCTATCAATCCCTTCATGGATTTGCCGTCTTTCCGGGCCAGCGTCCGACCACACATCTATTGGAAAAAATACCGTGAGCAGCGATGCGTCCATACGCGCGGCGAAGCCTTCGGCTTCGATGGCGCTTGCAACCGCGGCAGGGTGGGGCAAGGGCCTCTACACACTGTTCCGCATCACCGTCATGGCCTTCCGTCACCCTTGGCAAGCCGGGCTTGCCATCGGCGCCACCTTGATCGCCTCCACCTTCCAGCTTCTGATCCCCCGTCTTCTCGGCCAGGCCGTCGATCATACGCAGGTGGCGCTTCACGGCGGCACGATCGGGCAGCAGGCACAGGACGCGCTGCTGACGACGGCGCTGCTTCTGCTCGGCGCCAGCGTGCTGCGCGGCATTTTCACCATGGTGCAGAACTATTTCAGTGAATCCGTCGGCCATCACATGGGCTACGAGCTGCGTCTGGCCTGCTACGAAAAGATCCAGCGCCTCTCCTTCAGTTTTCATGACACCGTGCACTCCGGCGACCTGATCACCATCGGCCTGCTCGACCTGGAAGGCGTGCGCATGTACTTCTCGACGGCGCTCGTGCGTGTCTTCCTGCTTTCGATGCTGATCGGCATCGGGGCTTACATGCTGCTGTCGACGGACGTGGTGCTCGGCCTGCTGGCCCTTTCCTTCGTCCCCTTCGTAGGCTGGCGCTCGTCCGTCACCCAGCTTCGCCTGCGCGCCACCTGGCTGGACCTGCAGCAACGGCTTTCGGTGCTGACCCGCATCATGGAAGAAAATCTCGGCGGCATCCGCGTCGTGCGCGCTTTCGCGGCGCAGGAGCACGAACTCTCGAAATTCGAGAAAGCGTCGAAGAATGCACTGGAGCTTGCCCATCAGCGCGTCGGCATCCGCGTCACCAATACCAGCGCCATGACCTTCTCTTTCTTCGCAGCCATGGGTCTCGTGCTGTGGGTCGGCGGCGGCAAGGTGCTCTCAGGCGAGATCACCGTCGGTACGCTCGCTTCCTTCCTCACCTTCATGACCATCCTGCAGATGCCGGTGCGCCAGCTCGGCCTGATGGTCAACGCCTTCGCGCGCGCCTCGACCTGCGGAACGCGCCTCTTCGATCTTCTCGACCTGGAGATCGCCGTGCGCGATGCGCCGGATGCCAGGGAGCTTGATGTCACCGATGGCACCCTGCGCTTCGAGAATGTCAGCTTCGCCTATCCGGCCTCGCCGATGCATGAGGTGCTGCACGACGTAAGCTTCGAGGCGAAGCGCGGCGAAACGATCGGCATCGTCGGCCCGCCCGGCAGCGGCAAGTCGACGCTGGCGCATCTGATCCCGCGCTTCTACGACGCGACCGGCGGCAAGATCACCATCGACGGGCAGGATATCCGCAAGGCGACGCTGCAGTCGCTGCGCCGCGCCGTCGCCGTCGTGCAGCAGGATTCCTTCCTCTTCACCACGACGATCGAAAACAATATCGCCTATGGCGACCCCTGGGCCAAGGAAAGCCGCATCGAGCGCGCCAGCGAAAGCGCGCAGCTCCACAACTATGTCCTCGGCCTCCCCACAGGCTACGGCACCGTTGTCGGCGAGCGCGGCGTCTCGCTTTCGGGCGGCCAGCGCCAGAGGCTTTCGATCGCGCGTGCGCTGATGCTCAAACCCGCAGTGATGGTGTTCGACGATTCGACGGCGGCAATCGACGCAGCCACGGAGCAGCGCATCCGCAGCGCGATGCGCCGCTATGCCGCCGACCGCGTCACCATCATCGTCGCCCATCGCCTGAGTTCGCTGATGCATGCCGACAGGATCTTCTTCATCGAGGACGGCCGCATCGTCGAACAGGGCACGCATGACGAGCTGCTTTCGCTCGGCGGGCGATACAAGGCGCTTTACGATTTGCAGGTGCGGCCGGGCGACGAGCTTTGAGCGCGTAAGAAACCGGCGCTGGAGGAAACTGATGGCCGAGGAACTGGAAACCGAACGCTCCGACGTTCGCGAGGATGGCAGGCGCCCGCCGCGGGCGGTCGTCGGATCGCAACGCGTCGAAGAGGAAATCTTCGGCAAGGTCTTCGATTCCAACATCATCAAGCGCATCTGGGCCTTCGTGCACCCCTACCGGCGCGATGTCATCCTGTCGGTCGTTTCGGTGCTCGTCTTCACCGCCATGCAGCTCATGATCCCGCTGATCATCCGCTACGCCATCGACCACGGCATGCAGCCGGGTGGCAATTCGGCGCTGATCTCGGCGATCGTCGCCTTCCTGATCGCCATTCTCATCAACTACGGCGCCAGCTATTGGCAGGAGACATTGGTCGGCGGCGTCGCGGAAAACGTGCTCTTCGATATCCGCAGGGCGATGTTCTCGCATCTGCAGCGCGTCTCGCTTTCCTTCATGGACAAGACGGAGGTCGGCCGGCTGATGTCGCGCCTGCAGGGCGACGTCAACTCCATGCAGGAATTCCTCGAAACCTGCGTTCTGTCGGTCGGCGACATCTTTCTGCTCTTCGGCATCGTCTTCGTGATGCTCTATCTCGACTTCAAGCTCGGCCTGCTGACGCTTTCCGCACTGCCTGTTCTCTTCGTCGTGCGTCTCTTCTGGCTGCCGCTCGCCCGCAAGTCCTTCATGGCCGCACACGAGACGAACTCCGTGGCGAACGGCGCGCTTGCCGAAGCGATCCATGGCGTTCGCGCCGTCCAGAGCATGGACAGGCAGGAAGTCAACTTCCAGCTCTACGACGACAAGGCGCATGCCAACCTGCTGACGCATCTGACGGCGGCGCGTTATGCCCAGATCATGGTGCCGATCGTCGATTCGCTGACCGGCATCGCCATGGCGCTCGTCATCGTCGTCGGCGGTGCCCGCGTCCTGAACCAGGCGCTCGACGTCGGCGTGCTCGTCGCCTTCCTCTTCTATATCCAGCGCTTCTTCGACCCTATCCGTTCGCTGACCCTGCAATATTCCGTCATGCAGCGCGCCATGGCGTCAGGCCAGCGTTTGACCGACGTGCTCGACGTACCAATCGAGATCCAGGACGCGCCCAATGCCAAGGTGCTGTCGGCAGACATGGACGGCTCGGTGGAGTTCCGCGACGTCGTCTTCGGCTACAATCCCAAGCATCCTGTACTCAAGCACGTCAGTTTCAAGGTCAATCCCGGCGAGACGGTGGCCTTGGTCGGCCCGACGGGATCGGGCAAATCGAGCTGCATGTCGCTGATCCACCGTTTCTATGAGGTGCAGCAGGGGCAGGTTCTGGTCGGCGGGCATGACGTGCGCGCGCTGACACAGGATTCGCTCGGCGCTCAGATCGCCATGGTGCTGCAGGAACCCTTTCTCTTCACCGGCACCGTCTTCGAGAACATCCGCTACCACAAATCGGAAGCGACGCGCGAACAGGTGATCGAAGCCGCCAAGGCGGTCGGCGCGCATGACTTCATCATGCGCATGCCGGAAGGCTACGACAGCATGCTCGGCGAGCGCGGCGGCAATCTTTCACTCGGCCAGCGCCAGCTCCTCTCCTTCGCCCGCGCGCTGGTGGCGGATGCGAAGATCCTGGTGCTCGACGAGGCGACGGCCAATATCGACAGCTATACGGAGATGCTGATCCAGAAGGCTCTGGTGAAGCTCTTGGAAAACCGCACCGGTCTCGTCATCGCCCACCGCCTTGCGACGATCCGCGAAGCCGACCGCATCATCGTGCTGCAGAACGGCGAAATCATCGAAAGCGGCAACCATCGGCAACTGATGAAGAACCGCAAGCTTTATTCCAGGCTCTATAACCTCAACTATGCCTCCTTCGACGATATTCCCGAGGACGTGCTGGAAGAGACGACGACGGAATCGGCGACCTGATACCCCTTTGCCCTGCATTAACGCCTGTCGCAAAGTTTGAACGAACAATCGCCTTGCTGCCGCATTTCCCTCTTATCCGGGGCAAGTGCCACTGAGGAGAATATTATGAAGAGAATTATTAGCAGCCTGTTGATCGCGACGGCCCTTGTTGGATCGGCTATTCAGCCTGCTGCCGCGCGTGACCGTCATCACCACAACGACACCGGCCGCATCATCGCCGGAGGTGTTGCCGCAGGCGTCGTCGGCGGTCTGATCGGAGGCGCGATCGCCAATGGCGGCCCGCGTTACGTCGATGACGGCCCTCGTTATGTGGAGAGCCCCCGCTATGTCGAACCCCAGCCGAGATGCTGGTATGAGGACCGCGACGTGCGCAACCGCTATGACGGCGGCTATCACGCCGAAACGGTCCGCGTCTGCGAGTAGCCGAACTTCTCGGAGCGGCGCCCCCTGAGCATTGTCGGCGCCGCTCATTCACTCCCTCAGCCGAGGTTGAATTCGCCAGCCCGGCAGCTGTCCGCAACGAAATCGCCTGTACTTTGCGATTATCTCCCTTTTAGAAAAAATCTGGCTGCCGTGCGGCCAGCTGTCATCTGGCTGTCAGAGACGGCAAATAGCTGAAGGGCCATGATTGATGGCCCGGTGAACGGCGGCAAGACGCCGAAGAAAGAACGCATGCGTTTCGTCAGCGCCGAGCAGGTGGCGCAATTGGCGGGCGTTTCGCGCTCGGCCGTCTCCCGCACATTTACACCAGGCGCGAGCGTCGCTCCGGCGACGCGCGAAAAGGTGCTGCGGGCGGCCGAAGAACTGGGCTACCACGTCAACGACCTGGCGCGCGGCGTGCTTGCCAATCAGAGCCGCCTCGTCGGCATCGTCGCGACCCGGCCGGAAGTGGGTTTTCGCGCGCATCTGGCCGCCGCCCTTGCCAAATCGCTGATCCGGCGGGGCAGCATCCCGATCCTGATCAATACCGGTCAGACGGAAGAAGAACTGCTCGCCGCCCAGAAGATGCTGATCGGCCACCGCGCCGAGGCAATCATCATCCTGTCCGGCTCACCGCCTGCAAGTTTCCTCGAACTCGCCCAGCGCAACGGCCAGCCGCTCGTCGTCATCGGCCGATCGGAGCCCGACGCCGATCATGTGCGCGCCGGCAATTCCGAAGCCTCGCGCAGGGCGGCGACGGCCTTTTACGAAAGCGGCAGGCGTCGCCTGGCCGTGATCGGCTCCAATTCGGGAACGCCTGCGATCGTCGAGCGCGAAAGCGCCTTCCTTTCAGCCGCCGAGTCGCTCGGCGCATCCATTGTCGTCACGCGCGGCGGAGATTCCGATTATGAGGGCGGCGTTACCGCCGGCCGTGCACTCTTCTCGGAGCGAATAAAGCCCGACGCCGTCTTCTGCGCCAACGACCTGATCGCCTTCGGGCTGATGGATGTCGTGCGCCAGGAAGCGCGGCTGCGCATTCCGGAAGATGTCGCCATCATCGGCTTCGACGACGTTCCGGAATCCTCCTGGCTGAGTTACCGGCTGACCACCTTCCGCCAGGACCCGTTGACCATAGCGCAACGCGCCGTGGAACTGATGGAGCGGCGGCTTGAAAACCCCGACGCGCCGCCGGCTTACGAACGCGTCATTCCGGAACTCGTCATCCGCCAGAGCTTCAAGCCCTAACCTCTCTCCCTGGCTTTTCGCGGGCGCAATCCTGTGGCAAGAAGGGCGTAACGCGATCGGGTGGGGAGGAAAGTCGCCTGACATGAAGGGAATTCGCCAGCTCGCCGAGCATCTCGACATTTCGATCGGGACGGTGTCCCGGGCGCTGAACGGCAAGCCGGATGTCAATGAAGAAACGCGCCGGCGCGTGCTCGCCGCCGCCGAAGAACTCGGTTACGTCGCCAACCAGTCGGGCCGCAGCCTTCGCCAGGGCATGACCAATGTCATCGGCCTGATGCTCGAGGTAAGTCGCGAGACGGTCGAAAACAGCGACGACTTCTTCCTCGGCGTCACCGACGGGCTGCAGAGCGTCTTCTCCCGCCACAAGCTCGATCTGGTCATGCTGCCCTGCCCCGATGACGAGGATCCGCACGAATATCTGAAGCGCATGGTCGCGCGCCGCCTCGTCGACGCGCTGATCATCTCGGCGACGCGGCGCACCGACCGGCGCATCGAGCTTCTGGAAAAGGCCCGCATCCCCTTCGTGGCGCTCGGCCGCAGCGCCTCGGGTGGCAGCTATACCTGGATGGATCTCGACTTCGAAGGCGTGGCGGCGCGCGGTGTCGACCGGCTGGTCGCAAAAGGCCATAGGCGGATCGCGGTGGCTGCCCCCTCCTCCGATATCAATCTCGGCTACATTTTCCTGGACAGCTACCGTCAGGCGCTGAAACGCCACGGTATCCCCTTCGATCCGGCCCTCGTCATCCGGGTCAAATCGAGCGAACAGGGCGGCTATCAGGCCGGCCACGAACTGCTGATGATCGAAGAGCGGCCGACCGCGATCATCCTGATCCACGAACTGATGGCGATCGGGCTTTACCGGCGGCTGGCGGAAGCCGGCATCGTGCCGGGCCGCGACCTTGCCGTCGTCGGCTTCCGCGAAGAACCGCGCACACATTTCCTGCAGCCGACGCTGACATCCTTCCGCATGTCGCTGCGCGATCTCGGCGCGCAGCTCGGCGAAACCCTGCTCGCCACCATGCCGGCCTATGCCGATCACTATCCGCAGGGCGCCCGCAACCGCATCTGGCCGCTGGAACTCGTTCCCGGTGAAAGCGACGCTTTCACGCTGGCGAGCTGAACCTCCTCAGAGCCGGTCACTCGGCGGCGGCAACCGCGGCGCGGCGGCCGATCGTTGCCTGCGTCAGCACGAAGGCCGAGAAGGCGCAAAGCGCGATGCCGGCGGCCATCGGAACGGCCGTTCCGTCGAAGAAGATGCTCGATATGACCATGGCAACTGCGGCGATGACGAAATGCAGCGTGCCCATCAGCGACGAGGCCGTGCCGGCGATCTCGCCGTGATCCTCGAGGGCGAGCACCGCGCTCGTCGGGATGACGAGACCGAGGCAGCCATAGCCGATGAACAGGAAACTTGCCATTACGGGCAGCTGGTTGAAGCCCGCAGCCATCACCACCGCCATGACGACCATGGCAAGCGCGAAGGCGCTGACCGCAATCCGCATGACGCGCACCAGGCCGAAGCGTTCGCCGAGCCAGCCGGTCGCCTGCGATACCGCAAAGAAGGAGACGGCATTGATCGAGAAGGCGAAGCTATATTGGGTCGGCGTCAGCCCGTAGTGCTGGATCAGCACGAAGGGCGAGTTGGCGAGATAGACGAGGAAGCTCGAAATGCCGAGACCGCCGATGAAGGTCAGCGTCAGGAAATTGCGGTCGGCAAGCAGCCGCCGGTAGGCGCTCATGGCGCTGCCAAGGCCGCTGCCGTTGCGCTCCTTGGCCGGGCGGGTTTCCTCAAGCTGGGTGGAAAGCAGGACGAGGCCGATCGCGGCAGCGATGGTCACCGCCCAGAACACGCCGCGCCAGCCTGAGAATTCGATGACGGCGCTGCCGGTCAGCGGCGCCAGAATCGGCGAAATCGAGAAGACCAGCATCAGCAGCGACATCAGGCGTGCGGCCTGCACACCGGTGTGCATGTCGCGGACGATGGCGCGCGGAATGACCATGCCGGCCGCGCCACCGATACCCTGGACGAAGCGGAAGGCGATCAGCGTTTCGATATCGGTCGCCAGCGCGCAACCGATCGAGGCGACGGCGAAGACGCCGATACCGAGATAGAGCGGCAGCTTGCGGCCCCACATGTCCGACAGCGGACCATAGACGAGCTGGGCGAGCGCAAAGGAGATGAAGAAGGCGAGAAGGGTCAGCTGGGTGACGCTGTTATCGGCATGCAGGTCCTGGCCGATGGACGGCAGTGCAGGCAGATACATGTCGATGGCAAAAGGCCCGATGGCCGAGAGAAGGCCGAGAATGAGGGCAATGCGAAAGAATGAAGCCGTCATAATGGTGATCTTTCATAAAAGCGCAGCGGAAGCATCGGATCGTCGCTCCGCGCATTGCCTCGAGGTTTAATGATGATCGTTCCGCGCGAAGACGAAGTTGGGAGCTCATATCTCCAGCGGCGAAACCAGGGGTGTCAATAAATTTGGACACGGATGTAAAATTAGACGCCATTGTCTAAGTCGTCAAGACGTCTTATCCTCGTTCTCATGAAAGATCGCATGACACCCGCAGGCAGGATGACGGGGCATACCCAGCGCGGACAATGCTTCAAGCGCATGTCCATTTTGGATGCCGCCGCCGACGTCTTCTGCCGCCAGGGTTTCGCCGGCGCCAGCATCGACGAGATCGCCGCCGTTGCCTGCGTATCGCGCCAGACGATCTACAATCACTATCGCGAGAAGGAAACGCTGTTCGTCGCCGTCGTCGAGGACGTCATGAACCGCGCCAACACCATGCTCTTCTCCATGCTGTCGACCTTCCCAGAAAATGCCGACAATCTGGAGGACGACCTGACGGCCTTCGTCGTGCGCCTCAACAAGAACTGCATCTGCAATCACGACGGAAAATTCCTGCGCAAGCTGGTGCAGACGGAAGGCGAGCGATATCCACACCTCTTCGAAAGCTGGCGCCAGCACGGGCCGGGCAAGCTGACCACGGCGCTGTCGGCGCTTTTCGCGCGGCTTTCTCACAAGGGCGCGCTCGTCATCGACGATTTCGACGTCGCCGCCCGCCAGTTCGTGGCGCTCGGCAATGCCGACCTGCAAATGTCAGTGCTTTTCGGCGGGATGCCCACCGACGAAGAACTGGAAAAAGCCGCCCGCAACGCGGTGCGCACTTTTCTCAAGGCTTACGGCAGGCCGGCGACGGAAAAGGCCGGCGTCCAGCCGCAGCTTGCAGCCGTTTCCGGCTGATCGAGACAAGCCCGATCAGGCAAATACCGTCATCTGCTTGGGAACGACCGCGAACATGCCGACGCGGCGCGCGGCAAGATATTTCACCAATTGTTCGACGACCGAAGGCATGACCGGTTTCTGAACCACGCCCACCGCGCCCTTGATCCCATCGGCAACCATCTCGGGATTGCCGGTCATGAAGACGACCGCGATGCCGTGCTCTTCCGCCAGTTGCCGGCCGATCTCAGGCCCCGTCGGCCCATCGGCGAGATTGACGTCGACGAAAGCGATGTCGGCAAGCGGCGCCAGCCGCAGCGCCTGTTCGCGATCATGCGCAAGACCCGCCACCTGCATGCCGATGCTCTCCACCGTCGCCCCGAGATCCAGGGCGATCAGAAATTCATCTTCGACGATCAATACTCTCTGATTCATGAGATCATCTCGTTGCCAGCGCCGCACGACATTGGTGGCCATGATATATCCCCTTGTTACGCACATACTTCGAAAGAGGGATCCGCTCCGGCAGCTATCCCTGCCCAAAACTCATGGCTGTAACGGGCAACTCGACGTTATGTTCCGCCGTGAAACGCGATTTTCCATATTTAAGATATTGTTAACATTGATAAATTTTTAACGATGTGAATTTCGCGCAAAAGCGGCCGCCTCTGCCGCCGTCACGGCGCTGCGACCGACGGGCTAATCAGTCCCCGATCTTCTGGCGAGAAGGAAAACAATTTCAGGCTCTCGATTCTCGGCAGCATGTTGCGGGCGGCCCCGGCCGCACCTGCTGCACCCACAGCGAGCAAGAGGCCATTGGCTGCAAGGAATGTGGTAAAGCCGCCATGGCCGAAAATCGTGAACCTTGCATTGCCTCTGGCAGCCATCCAAATCATTGCTCACCCTTGCAAAAAGCGGCCCATCGCTTCCATCGATATGACAGCCGGACGAAAGCGTCTGTGTGAAGGTGAAACAACGCTCAAGTTGAGTTGACAATCTCGTGAGGAGTGAGGAGAGTGCCCGCCGGTCAGAGCCAGCATTCCGGGGGGAACCTATGTCCGTGCGCTCGTTCTTCGCTTTCGCCGCAATCGCATTTTCCACGATCGCCATCAGCTTTCCCGCCACCGCGGCGGACACCAAGCGCGACATCCAGACGATCAAGGACGCCGATTTCTTCGGCTTCGATCTTCGCACCGAGCAGAATGTTTCGCTCGACCAGTGCAAGACCTCCTGCATCGGCGACAAGAGCTGCAAGGCCTTCACCTACAATCCCAAGGTGAAGTGGTGCTTCCTGAAATCCGACTTCAAGACGATGAACGCCTTCCCCGGCGCCATCGCCGGCAAGATCGTCGAGACAGCGACTCAAAAGGAACCGGATATCGGGGCGCCGCCACGCCTGACCTTCCTGACGAACGATCTCATCCAGCAGGCCCACGACTTCAAGGACAATCTTGCCCTGACCGACGGCCAGCAGGGCCAGGGGGTCGACAGCCTGACGGCCAACGCTCGCCTCGACATGACCGCCAACAACCTGACCGACGCGCTGATCGCCTTCCATGGCGCACTGTCGATCACGCCGGATGATGGTGATCTCTGGCTCGAAACCGCCCGCGCCGCAATTTCGTTCGGCAGTTCCGAGAGCAGCATCACGGGCCAAGCCGTGCTCGACGCACTGAACGGCTACGAGCTGACGCGCACGACGGCCAAGCGGGCCGAGGCGCTCGCCGTCCTTGCCAATGCGCTGGAACGAAACGGCAATTACCGTCCGGCGCTCGACGCCTACAAGGCGAGCCTGGCGCTCGTCGGCGCCAAGGATGTGCAGGCCGCCTACCTGCAGCTGAAATCGACGCAGGGCTTCCGCATCACCGAACATACGGTCGACGCCGACAGCGCCACGCCGCGCGCCTGCGTCACCTTCTCCGAAGCGCTCGTCAAGACCACCGACTACACGCCCTTCGTGACGCTGAACGGCGCGGCGCCGAAGGCGGTCGAAACCAAGGGCAAGCAGATCTGCGTCGAAGGCCTGACGCATGGCGAGACCTACAAGATCGCCTTCCGTACCGGCCTGCCGTCTTCAGTCGACGAGGTGCTCGACGCACCCGTCAGCATCGACGTCTACATCAAGGACCGCACCCAGATGGTGCGCTTCACCGGCGACAGCTTCGTGCTGCCCTCGACGGCGCGCCGCGGCATCCCGATCGTCTCGGTCAACCTCGCCTCGGCCAACCTGAAACTCTATCGCATCGGCGATCGTGGCATTGCGCCGCTGCTGACGAATTCGCAGTTCCTGAGCCAGCTCGACGGCTACAGCGCTCAGAACATTCAGGACCAGAGCGGCGAACTCGTCTGGCAGGGCTCGATCGAGATCGCCAACGAGCTGAACAAGGATGTCGTCACGAGCTTCCCCGTCGACGAAGCCCTGCCCGAGCGCAAGCCCGGCATCTACGTGATGACCGCAACGGCAGGAACCGGCCCGTCGCAGGAGTGGGATTCGCAGGCGACGCAATGGTTCCTCGTCTCCGATATCGGCATCACCACCTATGCCGGCACGGACGGGCTCAACGTCTTCACCCGCTCGCTCGCTTCGGCAAAGCCGATCGCGGGCGTCGAACTGCAACTGCTCGCCAAGAACAACGAGGTGCTCGGCACCGCGACAACAGACGAAAACGGTCGCGCCACCTTCACCGCCGGCCTGATCCGCGGCACGGCGGCGCTGACGCCCGCCGTCATTGCCGCCAAGAACGGCACGTCTGACTATGTCTTCCTCGACATGACGCGCGCCGGCTTCGACCTTTCCGACCGCGGCGTGACCGGCCGCGCCGCACCCGGCGCGATCGACGTGCTGACCTTTACCGAACGCGGCATCTACCGCGCCGGCGAGACGGTGCATGCGCAGGCGCTCGCCCGCGACACCGACGGCAACGCCATCGAGAACCTGCCGCTCACCTTCATCTTCAGCCGCCCCGATGGCGTCGAAGACCGGCGTATCGTCAGCCAGACCAGCAATCTTGGCGGTTATTCCATCGATTTCCCGACCCAGGAAAACGCCATGCGCGGCACCTGGACGATGAATATCTATACCGACCCCAAGGGCACGGCGATCGCCACCAAGAGCTTCCTGGTCGACGATTTCGTGCCGGATCGCACCGAGATGGAGATCAAGACCGAAGCCAAGGAAATCGGTCCCGATACCCCGGCGACGATCACCATTTCCGGCAAATATCTCTATGGCGCTCCGGCAGCCGGCCTGACGCTCGAGGGCGACGTCGTCGTCAAGCCGACGCGCGAGAGCGCCGATTATAAGGGCTTCCTCTTCGGCCTCGCCGACGAGGAGGCGAGCGAAGATTCGCGCCTGCCGATCGACGGCCTGCCCGAACTCGACGAGAACGGCGAAGCCTCGACCGACCTCACGATCAGCGACCTGCCGGCCACGACCCAGCTTCTCAACGCCACGGTCTATATGCGCATGCAGGAGGCAGGCGGGCGCGCCATCGAGCGCTCCCTCGTCATTCCGGTGAAGAACCAGGGCGCTTCGATCGGCATCAAGCCGGAATTTTCCGACGACCTGCCTGAAAACTCGATCGCCAATTTCACGGTGATCGGCGTTAATGCCGACGGCCAGAAGCAGGAAACGAAAGGCTTGCGCTGGAAGTTCTACAGCCTCAATCGCGAATATCAGTGGTATCGCGAGGGAACGGCGTGGAAATACGAGCCGGTCTACACAGCCGAGCAGGTCGCCAACGGCAGCGTCGACGCGACGATGGACGGCGGCAAGATTTCCGTGCCGGTGACCTGGGGCCGCTACCGCCTCGAAGTGGAAAGCCCGGATGTCGACGGCCCCACCTCCAGCGTCGAATTCGAGGCCGGCTGGTTCGTGGCCTCGACCTCCACCGAAACACCCGACGGGCTGGAAATCGCCCTCGACAAGGACAGCTACAAGGTCGGCGAGACGGCCAAGCTGAAAATCACCTCGCGCTACGGCGGCGAACTGATGGTGACGGCCGGAACCGAAAAGCTGGTCGCCGTGCAGAACGCCACGATGGGCGAGACCGGCGGCGAGGTCGACATCCCGGTCACATCCGATTGGGGCGCCGGCGCTTATGTGACCGCCACACTCTTCCGCCCCGGCGACGCCCAGGACAGCCACATGCCGATGCGCTCGATCGGCGTCAAATGGCTGAAGGTCGATCCCGAACAGCGCGCGCTGCAGGTGGCGCTCGACACGCCTGAAAAGATGCTGCCGCGCGGACCATTGAACATCGGCCTGCAGGTGACGGGCGCCGGCGCCAACGAGGATGCCTATGTGACCGTTGCCGCCGTCGATGTCGGCATTCTCAACCTGACCCGCTACGAACCGCCGAATCCGGAAGACTGGTATTTCGGCCAGCGTCAGCTCGGCCTCGAAATCCGCGACCTCTACGGCCGCCTGATCGACGGCTCGCTTGGTGTGACCGGCAAGCTCCGGACCGGCGGTGACGGCGGTGCCGTGGCGCTGCAGTCGAGCCCGCCGACGCAGAAGCTCGTCGCCTTCTTCTCAGGCCCGGTGAAGCTCGACGCCGAGGGCAAGGCCAATGTCTCCTTCGACATTCCGCAATTCAACGGCACGGCGCGCGTCATGGCGGTCGCCTGGTCGAAATCAGGCGTCGGACACGGCGTCAAGGACGTCATCATCCGCGATCCCGTCGTGGTGACGGCAAGCCTGCCGAAATTCCTCGCTCCTGGCGACAAGGCCAATCTGCGCCTCGACATCGCCAATACCGATGCGCCGGCCGGCGACTACAAGCTGCAACTGACCGGCAATGATGCCGTCGGTATCGACCAGGCTTCCGTCTCGCAGACGATCCGCCTCGAAGCCGGCGCGAAATCCGAGTTGACGCTCTCGCTCGTCGGCAAGCAGCCGGGGGCCGGCAGTGTCTCGATCAACCTCTCCGGCGCCTCCGGCCTTTCGCTCGATCAGACGGTCGACGTGCCGGTCCGCCCCTCCTCCTTGCCGATCACCCAGCGCAGGGTGCTGGCGCTGAAGCCGGGAGCAAAACTCACCGTCGATAAGAACCTGCTGGCCGACAGCGTGCTGCCGGGCGCCTCGATCAGCGTCAACGTCACGCGTTCAGCCGCCTTCGACATTCCGGCACTGCTGATGACGCTCGACCGTTATCCCTTCGGCTGCGCCGAGCAGACGACCAGCCGGGCGCTGCCGCTGCTCTACCTTGCCGAAGTGGCGAAGCAAGCCGGCATCGAAAACGACGACGACGTGCGCCAACGTGTCCAGGATGCGATCTACCGCGTGCTTTCCTATCAGGCGTCCGCCGGCAGCTTCGGCCTCTGGGGCCCTGACTCAGGCGATGTCTGGCTCGATTCCTACGTCACCGACTTCCTGACGCGGGCTCGCGAGCAGAAATACGACGTGCCGGAAAGAGCCTTCGTGCAGGCGCTGGAAAACCTGCAGAACACACTGTCCTACACCACCGACATCAAGGGCCAGGGCGATCAGATCGCCTATGCCATCTACGTCCTTGCCCGCAACAAGAAGGCCGCGATCAGCGATCTGCGCTATTATGCCGATACGATGATCAACGACTTCCCGACGCCGCTCGCCAAGGCGCATATCGCCGCCGCGCTAGCGCTTTACGGCGATGCGCAGCGTTCGAAGAACATCTTCCTCGATGCGCTGCAGATGTCGGAACAGTCGATGGTCTCACGCGTGAACCTGTCGCGCACCGACTACGGCACGATCCTGCGCGACGGCGCGGCGATCCTGGCTCTCGCCGCCGAAAGCCGGCCGGTGCCGCCGGTCATTCCGGAACTTTCCAAGGCCGTCGCCAAGGAATGGGGACGCAGCAAATACAAGAGCACTCAGGAAGAGACCTGGATGCTGCTTGCCGCGCGCGCCATCCAAGGCGGCGATGACGACCTGAAAATCGACGTCAACGGCGCCTCGCACAGCGGCGCCTACATGGCGCGAATGAGCGGCGATGCCCTTGCCGGCCATCCGCTGACGCTGACCAACCAGACGAACGACGCCGTTTCGACGGTTGTCACCACCGTTGCCGCTCCGACGGTGCCGCTGCCGGCCGGCGGCGACGGCTTCACCATCGAGCGCAGCTATTACACGCTCGACGGCGAGCAGGCGAATGTCAGCGAGGCGAAGCAGAACGAGCGCTACGTCGTCGTCATCCATGTGCGGGAAACCAACGACTGGCCTTCGCGCATCGTCATCACCGATCTTCTGCCGGCAGGCTTCGAGATCGACAATCCGAACCTCGTCGACAGCGCCCAGATGACCAATTTCGACTGGATCGGCGAAATATCGGCCGCCCATACGGAATTCCGCTATGATCGCTTCGTCGCCGCCTTCAACCGCGCGTCGGGCGACGAGCGCGAATTCAACGTCGCCTATGTCGTGCGCGCCGTAACTCCCGGCACCTACGATCATCCCGCCGCAAGCGTCGAGGACATGTACAGGCCCGAGCTTTCGGCCCGCACGGCGACCGGCAAGATGGAGGTCATGGCGGCACAATAATGGGGCTGTGGCGCAAGTTTGCGATCGGATCCGCCGCCGGCGTCATTCTCGCCGGCGCGGCTCTCTTCGCGCTCGACGTCGCCGACCGGGCCTTTCCGCCGCCGCTCGACAAGGCGGATGTGATCTCCGCCGAGGTCCTGGATGCCGATGGGCAATTGCTGCGCGCCTTCGCAACCTCGGAAGGTCGCTGGCGGCTGAAAACTGTTGTCGCCGACGTCGATCCGCAATTCCTGCGCATGCTGATCGCCTATGAGGACCGGCGCTTCCATGACCATGGCGGCGTCGATCCTTTCGCGCTTGGGCGCGCAAGCCTGCAATTCATCAGCAATGGCCGCATCGTTTCCGGCGCCTCGACGCTTTCGATGCAGGTGGCGCGGCTGATCGAGCCGCGCCCGGAACGCACGTTTTCGGCAAAACTCCTGCAGCTTGCGCGCGCGGTGCAGATCGAGCGGCGGCTCTCAAAGGAACAGATCCTCGACCTCTATCTCACCCACGCGCCCTATGGCGGCAATCTGGAGGGCGTGCGCGCCGCAAGCCTTGCTTATTTCGGCAAGGAGCCGCGACGCCTGACGGTCGCAGAAGCCGCTCTGCTCGTCGCCCTGCCGCAATTGCCGGAACGGCGCCGGCCGGACCGTAATCTCAAGGCGGCGCAAGAGGCGCGCAAGCGCGTGCTCGACCGCGTCGCCGTGGCTGAAGTCGTCGGCGACGGCGAGGCGGAGCGGGCCGAGGGTGTCGCCATTCCCATGCGGCGCATGCAATTGCCGGCGCTCGCCGCCCATGTCGCCGAGGCGGCAACCCGCAAGGAACCTGCGGTCCTCAAGCACCAGACGACATTGAAGAAACAGGTGCAGCAGGGGCTGGAGTCGGTCGCGCGGGCCGCGGCTATGAAGCTCGGGCCGAAGCTTTCGCTCGCCATGGTGATGGCGGATGCGCAGACAGGCGAGATCATCGGCGAAGTCGGCTCGGCCGATTATTTCGACGCCAGCCGCTCCGGCTGGATCGACATGACACGCGTCAACCGTTCGCCGGGCTCGACGCTGAAGCCCTTCATCTACGGGCTCGCCTTCGAGCAGGGCCTCGTCTCCCAGGAGACGATCATCGAAGACCGGCCGGCCGATTTCTTCGGCTACCGGCCACGCAATTTCGACATGAGCTACCAGGGCGACGTCACCGTGCGCGAGGCGCTGCAGCTCTCCCTGAACGTACCGGCCGTCAAGCTGCTCGACGCCGTCGGGCCGTCGCGGCTGCTGGTGCGCTTCCGCCGCGCGGAGGTGCGCCCTGCTTTGCCGCCGAACGAAACGCCGGGGCTGGCGATCGGTCTCGGCGGCGTCGGCATCACGCTGAAGGATCTGGTGCAGCTCTATACGGCGCTCGCCAATCGCGGCCAGCCGGCAAGGCTCGGAGACGGCATCACCGGTGTACCCGGCAAGATCGACGGCGAGCCGATGCTGGAGCCGGTCTCAGTCTGGAACGTCGCCGATATCCTCTCCGGCGTCATCCCTCCGGCCGGCGCGCCGCAGCGCGGCATCGCCTACAAGACCGGCACGAGCTATGGCTATCGCGACGCCTGGTCGGTCGGTTATGACGGACGCTATGTGCTCGGCGTCTGGGTCGGCCGGCCCGACAACGGCGCCGTGCCCGGCTTGACCGGCTACGGCACCGCCGCGCCCATCCTGTTCGAGGGTTTCGCCAAATCGGGCATCGCGACGACCCCGCTGCCCCGCCCGCCCGCCGGCGCCGTGCGCATCGCCCAATCCGAGCTGCCGATCAGCCAGCGGCGTTTTGCGCTGAATGCCAGCGGCCTGCTCGTCGCCTCCGGCCGCGAGGCCGCGCCGCAGATCGTCTATCCGCCCGAGGGCGCCCACATCGATCTCGGAGCCGGAGCAGGCGACCTGTCGCCGCTGATGCTGAAGCTGCAGGGCGGCCGCGCCCCCTTCCGCTGGCTTGCCAACGGCAAGCCGCTGCCCGATCTCTCACGCCGGCGCACCCAGCAATGGCTGCCGGATGGCGGCGGCTATTCGAAATTGACCGTCATCGATTCAACCGGCCGCGCAGCAAGCGTGGGCGTTTTCATCGACTGAGGGAACAAAAACGCGGCCGCAACCGTTGAAGAAGGCCCCACTCCAACGGCAGGCGGCCTCATGACACTTCCGACCGCGACCTACCGGATACAATTCCGCAACGGCATGACCTTCGATCGCGCCTGCGGCCTCATTCCCTACCTCAAGACCCTCGGCATCAGCCACCTCTACGCCTCGCCGATTTTTACCGCCGCCAGCGGCTCGACCCACGGCTATGACATCACCGATGCCAACGAGATCGATCCGGCGCTCGGCGGCCGGGCAGGCTTCGACCGGCTGACGGAAAGCCTGGCTTCGGCAGGGATGGGGCTGATCCTCGACATCGTACCGAATCACATGGCCGCCTCACCGGAAAACGCCTGGTGGCGCGATGTGCTGGCCTTCGGCCGGCAAAGCGCCTATGCCGGCCACTTCGACATCGACTGGAGCGAACCGCTGACCCTGCCGCAGCTCGGCCAGGATTTTGATCGCGCGCTCGACGCCGGCGAGTTGCGCCTCGTGCTCGACGAAACGCACGGCAACCTCGCCTTCGCTTATTTCGAGACGCTGTTGCCGCTGAACCCCAGCAGCTACGGGGCGGTCGCAAACCGGCTCGACGATCCGGTTGCAACGAGAATGGCGGAAGCTGCGGCCGTGACATCAGGCGAGGGCTTCCGCCGCGCGATGCGCGACATCCTGTTCGAAGGCGGCGATCGGGCGGTTCTGCGGCAGAAGCTCGAGGATGTCTCCTCCGATCGAGATTTCCTCGAAAGCCTGCACGAGGGGCAGCACTGGCGGCTGACCCACTGGAAGGAGGCGGCGCGGCATCTGACCTATCGCCGTTTTTTCGAAGTGACCGGCCTGGTCGGCACCCGTGTCGAAAATCCCTCGGTGTTCGAGGAGATGCACCGGCTGGTGATCGAGTTGGTGCGCCAAGGCAAGGTGCAGGGCCTGCGCATCGATCATGTCGACGGGCTTGCCGAGCCGAAAGCCTATCTCGACCAGCTACGGGCGAAAGCCGGACCGGACATTTACATCGTCGTCGAAAAGATCCTCGGGGCGAGCGAGGTCCTCCCGAAGAGCTGGCCGGTGGCCGGCACCACCGGATATGAATTCATCGCCGCAATGAGCGAACTCTTCATCGATGGCGGCGGGCTGCGCATATTGGACGATGCCTATCGCAGCATCGCCGGCGAAGCGGCTGATCTCGATGAGGGCCGGCGGATCGCCAAGCGGCTGATGGTGGAACGCAATTTCGCCGGCGAGACCGACAGGCTGGTATCGATCGCCGCCGGCATCTTTCCCGAGGAGAAACGAGACGAGATTGCCGGCGCGCTCAGGGAACTGCTGATCGCCTTTCCCGTCTACCGCACCTATGGCGACGGCGGCCCGCTCGCCTGGCAGGATTCGGCAGTGCTTGCCGCCACCGCATCGCAGGCCATGACGCGCCTGGATGATCGGCGGGCGCTCGACCATGTGCTGAAACTTCTCGAAGGCAAGGTCGAAGGCGATGCAGCCCACGAGTTCCGCATTCGCTTCCAGCAATTGAGCGGGCCGGTGATGGCGAAGGCGACCGAGGACACGCTGTTCTACCGCTACAACAGGCTGCTCGCCGCAAACGAGGTGGGCGGCGAACCCGGCAGGGCGCCGGGTGGCCCCGAGGAATTCCATCGTCGGATGGCGGAGCGCGCGCGGCTGCAGCCGCATGGCCTGTCGGCAAGCGCCACCCATGACACCAAACGCGGGGAGGATGCCCGCGCGAGGCTCTATGCGCTCAGCGAAGGCGCCGATGTTTTCGTACAGGCGGTGGCGCGCTGGCGGGACATGAATCAGTCCTGGGTGAAGGATCTGCCTGAAGGCGCGGCCCCGGAGCCGAATGTCGAGTGGATGCTCTATCAGGCGCTGGCCGGCGTCTGGCCGGAGGATTTCGACAGAGGACAGACGGAAGAGCTTCGCGAACGCTTTACGGCCTATGCTGGGAAGGCGGTGCGCGAGGCAAAGCAGCACAGCGACTGGATGGACCAGGATACCGCGTATGAGGAGGCGGTCACGGCCTATGCGGCGGCGCTGGTATCGCCCGAGAATGACGCTTTTCTCGAAGATTTCGAAAAGGTGCTGCAGCCGTTCATCGCGGCGGGTTATCTTAACAGCCTGTCGCAGACGCTCCTCAAGCTGACCGCTCCCGGCATTCCCGACATCTACCAGGGCGCAGAAGGTTTCGATTTCAGCCTCGTCGATCCCGACAACCGCCGGCCGGTCGAGCACGAACGGCTGAAGGCCTGGCTCGATGAAGCCGGACCGATCGCGAAACTGCAGGCGGCGGCGTTGAAGCAGCGCATCATCGCAATCGGCCTGCAACTGCGCCTGCGGCACCCGGCCCTCTTCGCCAGAGGTGACTACCTGCCGCTGAAAGTGACGGGCAACCGGCGCGACCATGTTCTTGCTTTCGCCCGGGTGCACAATGACGAGTTCGCAATCACCGTGGCGCCGCGGCTGATGTTCGGCTGGCTCGATCCCGGCGTTCTCTTCGCCGGTCCGGAATTCTGGGAAGATACGGCGATCGCCATACCCTCCCCTCTTCACGGGTTGAAGGCGGATCTGGTAACGGGAAAGACCATCGAACCCGGAGGCAGCATCTCCGTCGCCGCCTTGCTCGGCAGCCAGCCGGTCGGATTGATCAGCCCGATCTGAGCGTTGAACTTCCCAGACGATTTAAAATTCGGCTCTCCAAATTAGGGCTTGACCTTCCAGTTGCTGGAAGGTGGATAAGCCTATCTGACTGCCCTTCCGGGCACAGGAGATAGGCATGAATACCAATCACGAACACGATCATCATCATAACCACGCCCATGGCGGCAATGGCTGCCGTTGCGGCCACGACCATCAGGAGAAGACCCCTGACATGGTGATTCGGGATCCTGTCTGCGGCATGACCGTCGATCCGCAGGGCGGCAAGCCATCGCTCGATCATGCGGGCCGGGCCTATCATTTCTGCTCGGAGGGCTGCCGGACGAAGTTTGCCGCCGCGCCGCAGGATTATATGACCGCGAAAGACCCTGTCTGCGGCATGAGCGTCGACCGCTCGGCCGCGAAACATTTCCTGAAATTCGAAGGTGAGAAATTCTACTTCTGCTCGGCCGGCTGCCAGGCAAAGTTCGAAGCCGATCCATCAGCCTATCGGAACGGCAGCCGTCCGGCGGCAAAGGCGGCGCCGAAAGGCACGCTCTATACCTGTCCGATGCATCCGGAGGTCGTCAGCGACCGTCCCGGCGACTGCCCGAAATGCGGCATGGCGCTGGAACCGATGGGCGTTCCTCCTGCCGACGAGGGCCCGAACCCGGAACTCGTCGATTTCACAAGGCGGCTCTGGGTGAGCGCCATCCTCGCAGTGCCGCTGCTTGCGCTCGGCATGGGTCCGATGCTCGGCCTGCCGCTTCGCGAAGCGATCGGTGAACCGCTGGCGACATATATAGAACTCCTGCTGGCGAGCCCCGTGGTGCTCTGGGCCGCCCTGCCGTTCTTCCGCCGCGCCTGGGCGTCCCTCGTCAACCGCAGCCCCAACATGTGGACGCTCATCGGTCTCGGCGTCGGCACGGCCTATGTCTACAGCGTCGTCGCCACGCTTGCGCCCGGCATCTTCCCGATGGACTTCCGTGGCCATGGCATGGCCGTGCCCGTCTATTTCGAAGCGGCCGCCGTCATCGTCGCGCTCGTCTTCGTCGGCCAGGTGCTGGAATTGAAGGCACGCGAGCGCACCGGCTCGGCGATCCGCGCCCTGCTCGACCTTGCGCCGAAGACGGCGCGGCGTATCCATGCCAATGGCAGCGAAAACGACGTGCCGGTCGACGAGATCCAGACCGGTGACCGGCTGCGCGTGCGCCCCGGCGAGCGGGTGCCGGTGGACGGTTCCGTCCTCGAGGGCCAGTCGACGATCGATGAATCGATGATCACAGGCGAGCCTCTGCCCGTCGAAAAATCGAAGGGCGATGTATTGACCGGCGGCACGATCAACAAGAACGGCACCCTCGTCATGACGGCTGAGAAGGTCGGTGCGGACACGGTGCTGTCGCGCATCGTCGACATGGTCGCCAAAGCGCAACGCTCCCGTGCGCCGATCCAGGGCGCGGTCGACCGGGTATCCGCCTTCTTCGTGCCGGCGGTCGTCATCGTCGCCATCCTTGCCTTCCTGGCCTGGGCCGCAGTCGGGCCGGAGCCGCGCATGGCGAATGCGCTGCTTGCCGCCGTCGCGGTTCTGATCATCGCCTGCCCCTGCGCGCTGGGCCTGGCAACGCCGATGTCGATCATGATCGCGACAGGGCGCGGCGCCGGGGAAGGCGTGCTGATCAAGGACGCCGAAGCGCTGGAACGCTTTTCCAAGGTCGATACGCTGATCGTCGACAAGACGGGCACGCTGACCGAGGGCAAGCCGAGGCTGACCGATATCGTCGCCTTCGGCGGCGTCGAAGAAAACCGGCTGCTGTCGCTGGCAGCAAGCCTGGAGCGCGGCTCCGAGCATCCGCTGGCCGAGGCGATCGTTGCCGGCGCTGAGGAACGCGGTGTTCCCTTCGTCGACGTCACCGGCTTCGAGGCAAGGACCGGCAAGGGTGTCCAGGGCCTTGCCGGCGGCACGACAGTGGCGCTCGGCAATGCGGCGATGCTCGCCGATCTCGGCATCGATCCGGCAGCACTTGCCGAGAAGACCGACGCGCTGCGCGGCGACGGCAAGACGGTGATGTTCGTGACGCTCGACGGTGCGCTTGCCGGCCTCGTCGCCGTCGCCGACCGGATAAAGCCGACGACGGCTGCTGCCATCAAGGCGCTGCACGACAGCGGCCTGAAGATCATCATGGCGACAGGCGATAATGAGCGCACGGCGCGGGCGGTGGCAAAAAGCCTCGGTATCGACGAAGTGCGCGCCGACGTGTTGCCGGAAGGCAAGAAGGCGCTGATCGACGAACTGCGCGCCAAGGGCGCAGTCATCGCCATGGCCGGCGACGGCGTCAATGATGCGCCGGCACTTGCAGCTGCCGACGTCGGCATCGCCATGGGCACCGGCGCCGATGTTGCGATGGAGAGCGCAGGCATCACATTGGTGAAAGGCGATCTCACCGGCATCGTCAGAGCACGGCGGCTGGCGGAGGCGACGATGCGCAACATTCGTGAGAATCTCGGCTTCGCCTTCGGCTACAATGCCCTCGGCGTTCCCGTCGCGGCCGGCGTGCTCTATCCCGTCTTCGGGCTGCTGCTATCGCCGATGATCGCCGCGGCGGCGATGAGCCTCTCGTCCGTCTCGGTGATATCGAATGCGCTGAGACTGCGCTTTGCGAAACTATAGGAGACGGCGATGAATATCGGCGAAGCATCGGAACGATCCGGCCTGCCTTCGAAGACGATCCGCTACTACGAGGATATCGGCCTCATCCGCCCCGAAAGGGGCGGAAACGGCTACCGCGACTATGACGCGGCCGACGTCCACAAACTGCGCTTTCTGCAGCGCTCGCGCGGCCTCGGCTTTTCCGTGGAGGAATGCCGGCAATTGCTGGCGCTTTACGAGGACAGGGGTCGGGCGAGCGCCGACGTCAAGGACATCGCCCAGATCAAGCTTGCCGAAATCGACCGCAAAATCCGCGAACTGACGGAACTGCGGCTGACGCTGGAGCACCTCGTACATGCCTGCCATGGCAACGACCGGCCGGACTGCCCGATCCTAGAAGAGCTTTCAGACGGCGGCTGAGCAGTTCAGGACAACCGGCGCGTGTTCTGGTTGGCCGCCGGGATAGAGGCGACCGGTTCATCGGGCTCCTCGTCTTCGCCGTCATCCAGCACGCCTTCATCCAGCCGATGCTTGATCGCGAGCGCATAGATCACGTCGAGAATGTTGCGGTCCCTGAGATGAGGATCGGTGAGCGCGAGGAGCGAGGCCCGGACGATCTTCTTGCTGGTGGCCTTCGGGCAACGCGCCTTGACGAAATCATAGAGCGCCTGATCCGTCAGCCCTTCCATGGCGCCGTCCACGAGAGCCTCGTAGACCCGCTTCTTTTCCTTCATTCCTTGTTTTCCCCTTCAAATCAGCGCGCCATGATCTGTGATGTAATTGTCATAAACAATCGCCGATTTAAGGTGCATGTCCATTGGAGAAGGATATTTTGATTATTTTTCAGGCAGCGGCCCTCAGCCCGTACGATTTTTTTCTTTCGCTGGAATAAAATTCATCGCACATCCGTATACTCAATCATGGAACGCAAAGAACGCCCCTTCGACGTCATCGGTCAGCTTGCCGCGCTGAGGCGCTATGCTCGCTCGCTGGTGCGCAGCTCGGACGAGGCGGAGGATCTGGTGCACGATGCGCTGGTGCGCGCCTACGAGAAGCGCAAGAGCTTCCGCAGCGGCGGCAACCTGCGCACCTGGCTTCTTTCGATCCTGCACAATGCCCACATCGACCGTCTTCGCCGGAACCGGTCGCTGACACGTCGCCACGATGAGGCAGCCGTCGAAGCCGAGCAGTCGCTGCCGGCGGGCCAGGAACATGCCGTGCGCCTGCAGCAGGTGCGCGACGCCTTTTTCGACCTGCCGGAGGAACAACGCGAGGCGCTGCATCTCGTGGCGATCGAAGACCTTTCCTATAACGAAGCCGCTCAGGCGCTCGGCATCCCTGTGGGTACGCTGATGTCCCGCATCTCCCGCGCTCGCGCGCAGCTGCGTGAATTCGAGGAGAAGACGCCGCGTGTTTCGCATCTGAAACTAATCGGAGGCAACGGCAATGAAAGCAATTGATCCGATCCTCGACGCCGATCTTGACGCCTATGTGGATGGCGAGCTCGATGTCGCTCGCCGCATCCAGGTGGAATCCTATCTTTCCGACCACCCGGCAATTGCCGCCAAGGTCATGGCCGACCTCAGCATGAAGGGTGAGTTGCGCCTGGCGCTCGCCGGCGAAAGCGCCTTCGGCCGCGCCGAGACCCGCGACGCCGCCCGCCGGCTGGAACGTGGCCTTTCCTATGGCCGCATCTTCCATTCGATGCAGCGCATCGCCGCCGTCGGCGTTCTGATTGCCGCCGGCTGGGTGGCGCACAATTCCTTCGGCGCCTTCTCGGCGACCGAGGTTGCGGCTTCCGTTCCGGCGCCCGCCTATGTCGAAGACGCGGTTCGCGCCTATCAGACGGTGACACTGCGCGAATCGATGCCGTCACAGAAGCCGACCATCTCCAGCGCCGACGACATTCGCGCCGCCACGGCAATCGTGATGCCGGAACTGCCGAAGGACTGGAAGGTCGCCGACGTGCAGATCTTCCCTTCCGAATTCGGTCCCAGCGTCGAAATGGCGATCGAGGAAACGAATGGAAAGCGGCTTTCGCTTTTCGCCGTCCGGCCAGGCGCTTTCGAGGTCCAGCCGGTCAGCCATGTCGCGCTCGAAAAAACCGAAGCTGCCTATTGGCAGATCGGCGAAGTCGCTTATGCGCTGATCGCCGACGATAGCAGCTTCAATCTCGATCAGGCGGCCGAGCGGCTCGCCCGCTCGCTCTACTAGTTCAAACCGAGGAGATCAGCATGAACCCGATCAATTCCCGCTACGGCGCCGCGGCCGGCACCCAGGCGCTCTTCGACGAGGGCCTGCGCCAGCATATGCTGCGCGTCTACAACTATATGGCTCTCGGCCTCGTCATCACGGGCCTCGTCGCCTTCGTCGTCGGCTCGACGCCGGCCCTCTACGTGCCGCTCTTTGGCTCGCAGCTGAAGTGGGTGGTGATGCTGGCACCCCTCGCCTTCGTCTTCTTCTTCTCCTTCCGCATCCAGACGATGTCCGCCAGCACGGCGCAGCTCACCTTCTGGGCCTTCTGCGCCGTGATGGGTCTGTCGCTCGCCTCCGTCTTTCTGGTCTTCACCAAGACGAGCATCGCGCAGACCTTCTTTATCACCGCTGCGATGTTCGGCTCCATCAGCCTCTACGGCTACACGACGAAGCGTGACCTCTCGAAGATGGGCTCGTTCCTGATGATGGGTCTCTTCGGCATCATCATCGCCGGCATCGTCAACATCTTCCTGGGTTCGAGCGCGCTGCAGTTCGCGATCTCCGTGATCGGCATCGTCGTCTTCGTCGGCCTCACCGCCTACGACACGCAGAACATCAAGGAACAGTATTCGGAGAACTACGATCAGGAATCGAACCAGAAGCTCGCCGTCTTCGGTGCGCTCTCGCTCTACCTGAACTTCGTCAACATCTTCCAACTTCTGCTCAACTTCACGGGCGAGCGGGAATAAGGACCGCGCTTCTGGGGGCAATGGAAGCGCAAGAGCGCCCGGTCTGCAATCTGTGACAGGATGGCAGATCGGGTGCTCACCTAAAAGGAGATGGCCGGGCTCGATGCCCGGCCGTCTTTGTTTTATGCATGTCGTTGCCCCAAAACCGCGTCACACTTTTGGGTGACATGCGTCAGATGATGCCCCAGGCGCGATAGCGGCCGCGGCCGGTGATTTCGCGAATGCCGATCTCGTTGACCAGGTTCAGCGCGCCGCGCGGGGTGATACGGAGATGACGGGCGATCATCGCCGCCGAAACCATCGGCCGCGACAGGATGAAATCGGCAAGCTCCGGAAGGCTGCTGTTCGAACGGCGACCGCGAAAGCGCAGCTCCATTTGCGTGCGCGCCAACGTCAACCGGTCGATCTCCTTCAGGCCGGCCGCAGCCCCCAGATGCATCGCCTCGAGAAAAGCCTGCAGCCGTGTAGCCCGGTCACGCGCACGACGGCGCTCGTGGCGCACCAGCTTCAGCCCGCCGAAAAAAGAAAACAGATGCGAGGCGACCTTGCCGCGGGCGCGCAGATGGCTTGCAACCAGGAGACCGCCGAGCCAGTGCTGACGCCGCAACGGCTCGATCCTCTCCCAGGCTTCGAAGAGAATGGCCGCGCCAAGAACCGGCGGCAAGGCCTCCGCCAACGGCAGCACGCTCCGCCACTCCGCAAGCCGCTGCTCCTCGTCCCATTCATCGTCGCCGAGCAAGCCGAGCGGATCGTCGTTTCGCCGCGTCGCGGGAGCCGCAGCTGGCTCGTCTGCGGGCGCCTTTCCCGCATGGATATCGAGGAGCTTCTGCGAGCGCGCGAGAAGCGCATCGATCTCCGCCAGTTCGGCAGCAAGCGGCGCATCCTCGTCCTCGCCATCTTCGCCTGTCTCGATTTCAGCGTCGGGCCGCTTCGTTTCCTGTGCGCTCCCCTCCCCTTCCCCGAGCGTCGCAGTCAAAGTCGCAAGGCCCGAGGCTCCAAGGGCCCAGGAGGGTTCGCCGGTCCATATGCGGCGGCGTGTCCGCAACACGGAATGGGCGATCGTCAACTCGTGGCTCGGAGCTCGGCTATCCATGTGCGCATCGTGCAGAACGAGGTCCTCGACATGCACGAGCTCACCGGCCACCCAGAGCGCGCCCGCCGCATCGAAGAAATGGCTGCGCTCGGCAAATCCCTCACCCACCGGGGAACGCAGCACTCGCTCGTCCAGCCGCGCAATCGCATCCTCAGCGGCGGCGATGGCCGGAAGCAGGCTTTGCAGCATTGCACCGTCAATGTCGTAGCGCATTGTTAACCTTTACGGTTTTTCACAAATGGAAGCAAAACGAACGTTTTATTCCGTCATCTATGACATGGTTAACGTCGTTTTTCAATGAAAGCGCTGGGGAGAAAGCGGTTGAAGTGACGAAGCGCCGGCCCGCATCTCTCCTTAACCGCCGCAGCTGGTGTGAAACTTTTTGTTGCCGGCTCACCCGGTTTTCCTCGTTGCCGGACCATTTGCCCGCATCAATGCCATCAGCATCGGCCCGAGCGAGAACTCGCCGCGCTCCGCCCGTCGCGTCAGATCACGCAGATAGCCGCCGGCCGAGTTGATATGCCCGCCCCTTTCCAGAATGCAGGCGATCACTGTCGCGGCATTTTCCGGCCCCATGACATCGCATGCCTGCTGATAAGCGCTGGGGCTGACCCCAAGAGTGGAACGGACGATGACGGCAGCGGCCATCAGATCCCGCCAGCTGCCGATTCCGCCGCCCGGCCCATAAGCGGTGATCTCGGGGCAGGACTGCAGCACCATGGAAAGAGGGAAAGATTTCGGCGGCTCACGCCACGGCCGCGGTTCCTCCTCCGGCTTCGCGCCCTGCTTCGTTTCGAAGCTTGGTTCAAGTTCAGATATGGGGTGTGGGTTTGAATTATGTATGTGCCGACCGTTTTGGCTATCATTGGCGTCTGTTTTTTCTGTTTTCGTTTTCGTTTCCAGCGTCTTGACGATCATTGCACGGAACGCTTCGAGATCTTCCAGCAAAGTTTCCATCTCGGCCGTCGACGGACGACGTGGCAGACTGGCCGAAAGCAGGGTGAAATGCCTCTGCATATCGAGCCATTCACCCGCAATTCCTTCTTCCAGCGCGATCTCGATGAGTTTGGCTATATCACGCCGGCAGAGCGTCAGACGCTCTCTCAGGCGCTTCCATTCAAGTTTGGCAGCGATTACCTGCGCCGCCTGCGCCTCGATCTCGCGGGCGCGGACAAGGAGCGGCGCCAGGCTGAAGCCGAAGGCCTCTCCAAGCCCGCCCTCGCCGTTCCGGCGGGCGAAGCGTTTTCCATTCGGGCTATCGCGCCGGATGATCAGGCCTGCCTCGACCAGCATCGCCAGGTTCCGCCGCAGCGTCGTGCCGGCCATGCCGTGTGTTCGCAGCGAGAGCTGCTCGTTCGAGGGGAAGACGACGAAGCCGTTGGCCTCGGCAATCTCGTTTCTCGGATAGAAGGTCAACAGCGCGTTGAGAACGGCGAGCGCACGATCGGATACACCGACCATGTCCTTTGCTTCGCAGAGCGCGCGAAAGATCTTCCACTTGTCGACCGACGCATCCGGATCGACCTTGCTGGCGTTTTCCTGACTTGCCAGCATGCCAAGCGTCATCGATCGCCGCCCAAAGGGCGTCGATACATATTGAGGCTCCATGTCCCTCACCTTTTTTCAAGGCAAAAGAAATCTTACCACCCAAAAGGATGCCGAAGATGCTTGACAGTGATTCGAGGAAGTGCGATTCTCAGATTGTCCAGATATGAGAAAGGCTTCCGCGACGGCAACGTTCGGAGGCTTTTTTCTTTTGCGGCCTACTCTCCTGCTTGCAACTTGCCGGCCCGATAGGCTTCGTAAAGCTCATCAAGACGGCGTGAAATGTAAGCGCCGAAATCCGGCGCATCGCCGGTTTTCAACGCGATCGTGAAGGAATTGCCGGCGCTCTTGATCCGGCCGGCAATCTTGCCGCCGCTCTTCGGCTTCCAGTCATATTCCGTGGGCTCGGTTTTCGCTTCTTTCTTGGCGAGCTCACCAACCAGAAGCTCGAATCGGCGGTCGCTTTCTTCCGCCATGAAACGTTCCGAGGCGACGAGCTTCGCTAGCCGCGCCGCTGTCGCCCCATTCCAATCCTGGGCAAGCGCCATCCATTTGCGGCGGCCGATGCCGGGTGCCGCTCCAACCAGCCTGACGATGTCGGCGGGGATCGCCTTTGCGACGGATATCAGCTTCGAAAGCTCCGTCTTGTCAGTCGACAGCGCCTTCATGATAACGGGACGCTCAAACCCTTTAAATTCCAGATTGAGCGCAAAGACCGCGCGCTCGATATAGGAAAGGTTTCGGCGCGCCGAATTCTCAATCCCCTGCGCGATGACGACATCGGTATCGTCGAGCTTGCGGACGATCGCCTGCACCTTTCGCCCGAGCAGCTTGACGGCCTGCAGGCGGCGATGGCCGTATGCGATCTGGTAGCGGCTCTCATCGTCGGGATGCCGGCGAACCAGGATCGGCACTTCCTGTCCGTTCTCGGCGATCGACTGCACCAGCTCGTCCTCGGCATCGAGAGGCTGATCGGCAAGACGGTCACGAACGAAGGAGGAATCGATCAGCTCGGGGTCGAGCTCGACGATGCGCTCGCCGGAAAGCAAGGCCTCCTCCATCGCCCTGCTCTCTTCTTCCATCCGGCCAAGGGTCAGCGCCATCGTCCGAACCGGACCGGCAGCTCCGCGCACGGAAGGTTGCTCATAGTTGGCCGCGGCCAACTCCTGCGCCGTATCGTCGAAAAGACCTTTCAGGCGATCGCGTCTGCTCATGTGCGGCCCCAGGCTTTGTGAATGCCGGCAAGAACCTCGCCGTTGGCGGCATTGACCGATTCCAGCGCCCGGTCATATGTCGAGCGCCGCACCTGCCCCTTCTCGATTTCGAAAAGCGTCTGCTTTGTCAGGCCGGCATCGGCGATTGCCGTGGATTTGAGAATGGTGGCCGTCAGCACGTCGTCGCCGAAGAGGCTGCGAAGCAGCGCCACGATCTGCGACTGCGGCGCATCGAAAGGCTCGTGACGGGTGACGATATATTTGATGAAATCATGTTGTAGATCGCCGCCGGCCTTACGCACGACGGAGAGCAGATCCGAGGTCATCAGCAGGAATTGCGACATGGAAGCAACATCGACCATCTGCGGATGGATGGTGATCAGCAGCGACGTTGCGGCGCAGACCGCGCCAAGCGTGAGATAGCCAAGCTGAGGCGGGCAGTCGATCACCACGACGTCATAATTGGCCTCGACCTCGGCAATAGCCACGCCGACGCGACGGAAGAACAACTCGGCCGGCTTCTGACGGTCATTCAGGGCACGCGGCGTTTCATGCTCGAACTCCATCAGTTCGAGATTGCCCGGCACCAGATCGAGCCCGTCGAAATAGGTCTTGCGGACGATGTCCTTCAGCGGCTTGCGAGCCGCATCGTAGCGGATGGCGCCATAGAGCGTATCGCCATCGGAAAGATCGAATTCCGGCTGGACGCCCAGCATCGAAGAGAGCGAGGCCTGCGGATCGAGATCGATGGCAAGCACCCGATACCCTTCCAGCGCCAGATACTGCGCCAGATAGAGCGTCGTCGTGGTCTTCGCCGAGCCGCCCTTGAAATTGGTGACGGCAACCGTCTGCAGCTTCTCGCCGGGGCGCCGCCAGGGAAGATAGGACAGCGCGTCCTTCGGCTTGAGCCTTGCCATATAATGGCGCAATTCATTGATCTGGCCGAGCGTATAGGAGCGGCGGCCATTCTGGGAAAGTTCCGGCTGCGGGCCCTTGCCATCCAGCGAAAGCTGGCGAAGATAGCCATCGGATACGCCGATCATCTGGGCGGCTTCGCCGGAAGAGAATGTGCGCAGCGTCTTCTGCGAAAGCGGCGGAAACAGCTTGTCGCGGAGGAGCTTCAGTTGCCGCGAAAGCTGGTTCGCATGCCGCTCGATCCGCACATCTGTCGTCGATACGCTAATGTTGTCCAAAACACCCAATCCTTTTCGATGCGCTTTTCTGTCAACATAGCGTCAAAAAGCGTATCGAAAGTGACACGATTCGGGATTTACGGCAACAATAGGGGCCGGAGGGCCGTCCCCAGCCCGGTTGGCCGCGGCCAACTCCCTGCCCTGCCCTTGCGACGGCCCGGCTTTTTCTGCAAGACCGCCAGGACTCAAAGGAGAGTATCGGCTTGAAGCACATCCATATCATCGGCATCGGCACGGGCAACCCGGAGCACGTCACCATACAGGCGATCAACGCGATGAACGCGGCCGACGTGATCTTCCTGCCGGTCAAGGGTAGCGGCAAGGAAGAGCTCGCCGAGATCCGCCGCGAGATCTGCGAACGATATATCACGCGGTCCGGGATCCGGATCTCAGAATTCGCAGTGCCGCAAAGGCAGACGGCGGACAGAAGCTACACGCAAAGCGTCGACGCTTGGCATGGAGAGATCGCCGGCATCTATGGAAAGCTGATCGCCGGCCTCACCGATGGCGGCAGCGGCGCCTTTCTGGTCTGGGGCGATCCCAGCCTCTACGACAGCACGATCCGCATCATCGAACGCGTGCGGCAGGATGCCAGCCTGGATTTCGATTACAGCGTCGTTCCCGGCATCACCAGTATCCAGGCCCTGGCGGCCAGTCACAAAATCCCGGTCAACCTCGTCGGCAAGCCGGTCGAGATCACCACCGGACGCAGGCTGGCGCGGGACGGGCTCCAGGCGGCCACAACGGTCGTCATGCTCGACGGCGAACAGGCCTTTGCGAAAATCGACGATCCCGATGCCGAGATCTTCTGGGGCGCCTATCTCGGCACCGAGGATGAGATCGTCAGATCCGGGCGGCTCGGCGATATCGCGGCCGATATCCAGGAGCTGAGGGCCGAAGCCAGGCAACGGCATGGCTGGATCATGGACATCTATCTCCTGCGCAAGGGGCGGGATTTCGAGGAATAGCCGAGCCGACCGTTTCCATCATGTTTTGCCGCACCCGCCGCGATCCTGTAAGAAACGGACAGAGGATGAAGAATGGGCACAGAGACCGCCAAGGCGATCGACAGGAGAGATGCGACGGACGGCGATCATCGCGCGGCGGCGAAGACGCGCGTGCGCGGCGCCTGCCCCGCCCTCGCCGCGCCGATGCCGACGGGCGACGGCCTGCTCGTGCGGCTGCGGCCGGCCGGCGGCGCATTGACGCTGTCGCAGCTTGCTGCACTTGCCGGCTCTGCCGCGGCGCATGGAAACGGCACTCTCGAGATCACCGCCCGCGGCAATCTGCAGATCCGCGGGCTACGGGCCGAGACCGTCGGCCAGCTTGCTTCCGATATCGAAGCCGCCGGGATCACCGTGCCGAACGGACCGGCGATCGAAATCTCGCCGCTGCACGGCATCGATCCGGAAGAGGCAGGCGATCCGGCGGCAATGGAGCTGGCATTGCGCAGTGAACTCCGTGAGCCGCTCGCTTCGCCGCGGCTTGCGCCGAAACTGTCGATCGTCATCGATGGCGGCGGAGCATTCGGCTCGTCGGCGCTTTCCGCAGACATCCGTGTCGTCGCGCAACCCGACGCAGAATGGCTCGTTGCGATCAACGGCGACGGCGAGACGGCAACACCGGTCGCGATCGGCCCCGCAGAGACGGCGATATCAGCCGTTGGCGAAATTCTGAGCCTGCTGGTAATCCTCGGGCAGAGCAGGCGGGCGAGGGATATCGATCCGGCGCTTCTGCGGGCGCGCTTTCCCACCATGGACGTCATCCGACTTAACCTGTCTCCTATGGCAAAGACATCGCTTGCCGGCCTGCACCGGCTGAAGGACGGAAAACACGTGCTCGGCGTCCGGCCGGAATTCGGGCAGATGAGGGCGTCCGACCTGACCGCCCTGCTCGACGACGCAAAAGCCCATGGCGCGGCGGCCGTCCGGCTTGCGCCCGATCGCGGCTTCTTCTTCACCGGGTTTCCGGCAGAGGCCGCGCCGGCTCTGCTGATCGCCGCGAGCAAACATGGCTTCACAACCCAACCCGGCGAAAAAAGCGAATACATCGCTGCCTGCGCCGGTGCCGGCGCCTGCGGCTCGGCCTTCTACGAGACGAGAATTTTGGCACGCCGCCTCATGACCGCAGCACCCGTTCTCTTCGATGGCTCGCTGACGGTCCATTTCTCCGGCTGCTCGAAGGGCTGTGCCCATGCCCGGCCCACACTGACCTTGACCGGATCGGCTGAAGGTTACGACCTCATCCTCAACGGGCTTGCGGCGGATCAGCCGGACGAACGGATCGCTGGCGGTCGGATCGATTTCGCTATAGAGAGGCTCGCCCGGTCCATCGAAGACAACAGAGGCGCTGGCGAATCGGCTGCCGCCTGCCTTACACGGCTTGGCGCAACCGGCGTTTCTAAGGCGCTGCGACAGGAATAAGAATGCCAGACTACGATTATATCCGCAGCGGCGACGCGATCTACGAGCGTTCATTTGCCATCATCCGCGCCGAGGCCGATCTTTCGCATTTCAGCGAAGACCAGGCCGAAATCGCCGTCCGCATGATCCATGCCTGCGGGCTCGTGGAAGCGGCAGAGCATTTCGTCTTTTCAGCCGATTTCGTCAGCGCCGCGCGCGACGCGCTGAAGACCGGGGCGCCGATCTTCTGCGATGCGGAGATGGTGTCCTACGGCGTCACGCGCGCCCGGCTGCCGGCGCTGAACGAGGTGGTCTGCACGCTGCGCGATCCCGCCACACCGGAGCTCGCGCGTGAGATCGGCAATACACGCTCGGCCGCCGCGATGCATCTCTGGCTCGATCGGCTCGGCGGAAGCATTGTCGCGATCGGCAATGCGCCGACCGCGCTCTTCCATCTTCTCGAACTCCTGCGCGACGGCGCGCCGAAACCGGCGGCGATCCTCGGCATGCCCGTCGGTTTCGTCGGCGCGGCGGAATCTAAGGATGCGCTGGCGGAAAATTCTTATGGCGTCCCCTTTGCCATCGTGCGCGGCCGGCTCGGCGGCAGCGCCATGACGGCTGCGGCCATCAATGCGCTGGCGAGGCCGGGCCTATGACGACACCAGGCCGTCTCATTGGTGTCGGCACGGGTCCCGGCGACCCGGAGCTTCTGACCCTCAAGGCCGTGCGCGCCATCGAAGGCGCTGATGTCATCGCTTATTTTGCCAAGCAGGGCAGGGGCGGCAACGGCAAGGCGATCGTCGAACCGCTGCTGAAACCTTGGGTCACGCTGCTGCCGCTCTACTATCCCGTCACCACCGAGATCGACAAGGGGGACGAACGCTACCAGAACCTGATCACGGAGTTCTACGACCAGTCTGCCAAGTCCATCGCCTGTTATCTCGATGCCGGGCGAACCGTCGCCATTCTCAGCGAAGGGGACCCGCTCTTCTACGGCTCCTATATGCACCTGCATGTCAGGCTTTCCACCCGCTACCCCACGGAAGTGATCCCCGGCATCAGCGCCATGTCGGGCTGCTGGTCGCTGGCCGGCATGCCGATCGTCCAGGGCGACGATGTGCTTTCCGTACTGCCCGGTACGATGGCCGAAGCTGAATTGACCCGCCGCCTCGTCGATACGCAGGCCGCCGTCATCATGAAGGTCGGCCGCAATCTGCCGAAGATCCGCCGGGCTTTAGCGGCAGCCGGCCGTCTTGGGGAGGCCGTCTATGTCGAGCGCGGCACGATGGCGAATGCGGCGATGGAAAAGCTTGCCGACAGGGGCGAAGGCGATGCGCCGTATTTCTCGCTCGTGCTGGTGCCGGGCTGGGAGGGTAACCGATGAACGGCAGGCTTTTCGTGATCGGCACCGGCCCCGGCAATCCCGAGCAGATGACCCCGGAAGCGCTGGCGGCGGTCGAGACGGCGACGGATTTCTTCGGCTACGGACCTTATCTCGACAGGCTGCAGCTCCGTCCCGATCAGCTGCGGCATGCTTCAGACAATCGCGAGGAACTCGACAGGGCAGGGGCCGCCCTCGCCATGGCAGCGGACGGCGCGAAGGTCTGCGTCGTCTCCGGCGGCGATCCCGGCGTCTTCGCCATGGCGGCAGCCGTCTGCGAGGCAATCGAGAATGGGCCGGCCGCCTGGCGCACTGTTGATCTCACCGTGCTCCCCGGCGTCACCGCGATGCTCGCGGTGGCGGCAAGAGCCGGCGCACCGCTTGGTCACGATTTCTGCGCAATATCGCTGTCCGACAACCTAAAGCCTTGGAATATCATCGAGAACCGTCTTGAACTGGCAGCGAAAGCCGGTTTTGTGATCGCGCTCTACAATCCGATCAGCCGGGCGCGGCCCTGGCAACTCGGCGAGGCTTTCAAGCTGTTGCGCCACCATCTGCCGGCAAAAACTCCCGTCATTTTCGGCCGCGCAGCCGGGAGAGAGAACGAACGCATCGCGGTGCAACCTTTGTCGGAAGCGGATGCGTCGATTGCCGATATGGCGACCTGCATCATCATCGGCTCGGCCGAAACGCGGATCATCGAGCGCCCCGGCAAGCTGGATCTCGTCTATACCCCCCGTTTCATGACCGGAGAAAAGAGGTGATCGATCGCCGCAAGCGCCGCCTCGACAGTTTCGACCACGGTGAGCGTGGAGGCCGGCGCGCGCGCGACCATCATCACCTCGATGCCAAGCAGGCGGGCCGCCTCGATCTTCGCATAGGTGGCGCCGCCGCTGTTCTTCGCGATGATGACGTCGATATGGTGTTGTCTCAGCAAGGCGCATTCGCCTTCCAGCGTGAACGGGCCGCGATCAAGCACATAGTTGACATCGACAAGCGCGAGCGGCGGATCGACGGGATCGACGCTGCGGATGAGATAGAAATGTTGCGGCGCCGCTTCTGCGTAATGCGCGCCCTGCCGGCCCGTCGCCAGGAAGACATGGCGAGGGGAGGGGCCGAGCGCTGCGATGGCCGCCGGAATGCTTTGCACATCCTGCCATCGATCGCCCGGCAGGCGCTGCCATTCGGGACGGCGCAGAGCGATTGCAGCAATACCGGTGGTCTCCGCCGCAAAGGCGGCGTTGGCGGAAATTCGTTCGGCGAAAGGGTGTGTAGCGTCGATCACCAGCCCATATCCACCGGTCGTCAGAAAATCGGCGAGTGCCATAGCACCGCCGAAACCGCCGATACGAACCGGAACCGGCTGAGCAGCCGGTTTTTCAGTGCGGCCGGCCAGCGACAGAAGAATATCGCAATTGTCACGCGCCGCGAGCGCTTCGGCGAGCAGGCGCGCTTCGCTGGTGCCGCCGAGAATGAGGATGCGGGGTCTTCCCATGTCTGATCTTTCTCCCCCTTCCGGCCGACGCTGGCTGACTATTATCGGCATCGGCGAAGCTGGTCCAGCCGGGCTGGGCGAGGAGGCGAAGAGGCTGATTGCGACCGCACCCGCCGTCTTCGGCGGGGCCCGGCACCACGCGCTCGCCGCATCGCTCATCACAGGCGAAAAGCTCTCCTGGCAAAGCCCGTTCGAACGCTCGGTCGATGCGATCCTCGAAAGGCGCGGCACACCGGTCGTCGTGCTTGCCTCAGGCGATCCATTTCTCTACGGCGTCGGCGCAACCCTTTCCCGTCGCGTGGCGGCAGAAGAGATCCACACCATTCCTGCGCCGTCCGCCTTCAGCCTTGCCGCCTCCCGCTTGGGCTGGCCATTGCAGGACGTCACAACGATTTCGTTGCACGGAAGGCCGATCGACCTGGTCCGGCCGCATCTGCACCCAGGACGGCGCATTCTCGCGCTGACCTCTGATGAGAAGGGACCCGGCGAGCTGGCGGCCCTGCTTGCCGCCGCCGGTTTCGGTCAGTCGCAGCTTACGGTGCTCGAGGCGCTCGGCGGTGCGCGGGAGCGGCAGAGGCAAACCATTTCTGCAGATTTCGATCTCGTGGACATCGATCCCCTGAACGTTTGCGCACTTGAGATTTCGGCAGGGGAGGGGGCCCGCATCCTGCCGTTTGCCGCAGGCCTCGAGGTTGAGCTGTTCGAGCATGACGGGCAGATTACCAAGCGCGAAATCCGGGCGATGACGCTTTCGGCGCTCGCGCCGCGTCACGGCGAACTGCTCTGGGATATCGGTGCCGGTTCTGGATCGATCGCCATCGAATGGATGCTGGCCGATCCCAGCCTGAAGGCAATCGCCGTTGAGCAATCGCCGGAGCGGGCCGCACGTGTCGCCCGCAACGCATCCGCCTTCGGCGTGCCGCATCTCGCCGTCGTCGAAGGTTCAGCCCCAGATGCGCTGCAGGGCTTGCCGGAACCGGATGCGATCTTCCTTGGTGGCGGCGGCAGCGAACCCGGCGTGATAGACGCCGCGATTGCCGCGCTGAAGCGGGGAGGGCGGCTCGTTGCCAATGCCGTGACGCTGGAGATGGAAGCCGTGCTTCTCTCCGAACACGCAAAACGCGGCGGCTCGCTGACACGGATCGAAATATCACGCGCGGGGCCTGTGGGCAGCATGAGCGGCTGGCGGCCGGCGATGCCGGTGACGCAGTGGCGCTGGACGAAAGGATAATCGGATGACGGTGCATTTCATCGGCGCGGGGCCGGGTGCTGCGGATCTGATCACGGTGCGCGGCCGCGATCTGATCGCCCGGTGCCCGGTCTGCCTCTATGCCGGCTCGATCGTCTCGCCGGAACTGCTTCAATATTGCCCGCCGGACGCGCGCATCGTCGATACCGCGCCGATGTCGCTCGACGAAATCGAGGCGGAGTATCTTCGCGCCGCTGCCGCCGGCCAGGATGTCGCCCGGCTGCATTCCGGCGACCTCTCCGTCTGGAGCGCGGTGGCCGAGCAGGTGCGCCGGCTTCAAAAACACGGCATCGCCTATACGATGACGCCGGGCGTGCCCGCCTTTGCCGCCGCAGCCTCCGTGCTCGGGCGCGAGCTGACCATCCCGGCCGTCGCCCAAAGCCTGGTGCTCACCCGCGTTTCCGGCCGCGCCTCACCGATGCCGAACGAAGAGACGCTCGCGAAATTCGGCGCGACGGGCGCCACACTGGCGATCCATCTGGCGATCCATGCCCTGAAGCAAGCGGTCGAGGAGCTGACGCCACTTTACGGCGCAGACTGCCCGGTCGCGATCGTCGTCAAGGCTTCCTGGCCGGATGAGCGCATCCTGCGCGGCACGCTTTCCGATATCGAGGCTAAGGTTGCAGCCGAACCGATCGAACGTACGGCGATCATCTTCGTCGGCCCGTCTCTCGCAACGGAAGATTTCCGCGGGAGCTCTCTCTATGATCCCGCTTATCAGCGTCGATTCAGGGGCAGGGAATAGCTGCTGGCCGCGCTGGTGGCGCGGCCTCTCGAATAACAAAACAGGCAAATTTACTCGGCTCAAACCCGCGCCGTCAGATAATCCATGCTGGCGCGCAGTGCACCGGCCGGATCCTTGACCGCATGTACTTCCGCCGCGAAGGGTTCGAAGGAGAACGGACCCTGATAGCCCGCCTGCAGCAGCGCCTTGATCTGCCCGGCATTGTCGAGCCGGTCGTCGCCGTCCACGAGCACACGATGGGAATCGCGCATATCGGCAACGGAAACGGAAGGATCGCTGACGCCCGAGATGTGCACGAGGCCGGCCAGGTCAGGGAAGGTCGCGGCTTCGCCGGCAAGGTGATGGTGGAAGGTGTCGTGGACGAGCTTGAAGGTCGATTGGGCGCCAAGCTCCTTGATTGCGTCAGCCGCTTCGGTCTTCGAGCGCAGCGAGCAGATCTCGAAACCGAGCGGCTCGACGAGACCAATGATGCCGGCCTTATCAAGCATCGGCTTCAGCGCGGATAGAGCCTCGCGCAGATTGGCCTGCCGTTCGCCATCGGCGCAGCCGGTGCCGTCGTTCTTCGGAACGAGGACGAGCGCCTTCGCGCCGGACGCGTGGGCATAATCGATCAATTCCTGCGCTTCCCCAGCGCGCGTTTCATTCCATTCGTTGAAACGCTGCAGGGCGTTGATCGAAATGATTGTCAGACCATGATTGGTCGCCGCTTGCCTGATCGCTTCGGGTTTGGTGCCGTCGAGAATCGCATTGCCGGAAAGGTCGTTGCGGATCTCGACGGAGTCGATACCGAGCGACTTTGCCAGCGCGAAAAAATCGTCGATGGCAAGCGATGGCGCAGCCATGTGGTTGAGCGCAAAGCGGATCGAAGTCATGACGGATATATCCTCCTCGGCTCCGCGGGCAGGCGGAGCGGTTCCTCGTGAATGAGTGAGCGAATCTCTATCCGAATTCGCCCGCCAATCCATCCATCATCGCCGGCCGCCGCTCTCATTGGTGAGAGAATTTCAGCCGACATGATAGAATTCCATCATTCCTCAGATGTTTTCGGAAAGGTAGATGTCGAAGGGCAGGAAGAACTGCCCGGGGATGGCGGCTTCGCTGTTTTCGACGGCGTTCGTCATCAGCACCATCAACTCCTGACAGAGCGCAGGCAGGGGAGTGCCGATCGCCATAGCGACGATGTCATCGGCAAGACCTGCTTTGCTGTCGGGCGTCAGTTCGTTGACCACGAGCACGACCTTGCCGCCCAGGTTCTCCTCCCGGAATGCCGAGATTGCTCCTTCCATGCCGCCGCCGCAGACATAAAGCCCGGCAAGATCGGGATGTTTCTGCAGCAACGTTAACGTAGCCTCGTGCGTGATCTCGGGCGTATCCAGGTTGATCAGCGTGTCGATGACATCAAATTCCGGCGCATTTTCGCGGAAGTAGGAGCGGAAGCCGATTTCCCGAAGCTCATGCCCATGAAAACGATGGCTGCCAACGAAACAGGCGACCTTGCCGGGTTTATGCGCCGTCCGCGCAATCACCCAGGCGGCGGTGCGGCCGACCTTGCGGTTGTTGACGCCGATGTAGCCCGTGCGCACGCCCGACGCGAAATCGGAGAGGAGCGAGAAGACCGGGACGCCTTTTTCCTTCAACTCCTCAATGGCGGCCGTCACCGCGGGGTAATCAGGCGCAACCAGGGCAATGGCCTGATTGCGCGCACCGAGAGCCTTGAGTTTCTCGACGATCGCAGCCGGCGTGGAGGCTGACGGAAAGTCGATATGCGCCTGGATGCGGACGTTCGTGACCGTTCGCGCCGCCGCTTCGATCTCACGCGCAAATGCCTGGTAGAACTGCTGTGTCGGCTTCTGCAGCAGGAAGGCGAGCCGGTATTGCGGCAAATCCTCGAAAACCCGCTGCCTGATCAGGCCGACGGCGTGATAGCCGATCTCCTGCGCCGCATCATAGACCCGCCGCGCCGTTTCCTCCCGTACGCGGTGGCGAGCGTTGAGAACGCGGTCGACGGTGGCGACGCTGACGCCGGAGGCGCGGGCAAGATCGGATATGGTGGGGCGGCGCATGGTGTTCCTGATGGATTCGATCATCGATGCAAGCCATTCTTGATGGCTTTTGATAGAATATATCAAGGCTGCATTGAGCGCCCTCGAAAGTCAACCTATTCTCTCCGGCAACAGCATAGCGGGAGGCGGATGATGGCGATCCAGACAAAGAAACGAGACTATGACCTGCTCGGCGAAAGCGGCCGCACCGCCGTCGAGACGGGGCTGGCGGCAGCCGAGTGGTATCACACCGAGATTCCGCGCAAGGAGATGAAGGCGCTGATGCAGCGCTCCGATGCGCCGGCGATCCGTGACACCATCATCTGGCTTGGCAGCATGGTCGTCTTTGCCGGGCTCGGCATTTACTTCTGGGGCTCGTGGGTCGCGATACCCTTCTTCCTCGCTTACGGCGTGCTCTACGGCTCGGCCTCCGACAGCCGCTGGCATGAATGTGGTCACGGCACCGCCTTCAAGACGCGCTGGATGAACGACGCCGTCTACCAGATCGCCTGCTTCATGATCATGCGCAATCCGGTGACCTGGCGCTGGAGCCATACGCGCCACCACACCGATACCGTCATCGTCGGCCGCGATCCCGAAATCGCCGTCATGCGGCCGCCGGATCTCGTCCGGCTGGTCCTCAATTTCTTCGGCATCCTCGACGCCTGGCATGCGGTCGTCGACATGCTGCGCAATGCCTTCGGCGTCATCAGCGCGGCGGAAAAGACCTTCATTCCCGAGATGGAGCAGCCGAAGGCGATCCGCTTCGCCCGTATATGGCTCGCCATCTATATCGTCACGATCGCGACCGCCATCGCCACGGGCTCGATCCTGCCGCTGATGCTGATCGGCCTGCCGCGCCTCTACGGCGCATGGCACCATGTTCTGACCGGGCTGCTGCAGCATGGCGGCTTGGCCGACAATGTGATCGACCACCGGCTGAACAGCCGCACTGTTTACATGAACCCGATCAGCCGCTTCATCTACTGGAACATGAACTACCACGTCGAACATCACATGTTCCCGATGGTGCCCTACCACGCACTGCCCAGGCTGCATGCGATGATCAAGCACGACCTGCCGGCGCCGAACCCGTCGATCTGGTCCGGCTATCGCGAGATGATCCCGGCCTTCCTGCGCCAGTTGCGCAACGAGGACTACTTCCTGAAACGCGAACTGCCGGCAACCGCTCGGCCCTATCGCGAAGAATTCCACAACGAACTGGCCCCGGCGGCACAATAATCACGATCGAGGGAGGATAATATGAGCGGAAACTGGATCGAAGTCTGCGGCAAGGACGAGATCGACGAAGAGGATGTCATCCGCTTCGATCATGAGGGACGCACCTTTGCAGTCTATCGCAGCCCGGATGACGAGTTCTTCGCGACCGACGGGCTTTGCACGCACGAACATATCCATCTCGCCGACGGGCTTGTCATGGATGAGATCATCGAATGTCCGAAACATAATGGCCGCTTCAACTACAAGACGGGCGAAGCCAAGGGCGCGCCGGTCTGCGTCAACCTCAGGACTTATCCGGTAAAGGTTGAAGGCGGCAGCGTCTTCATCTCGATCTGAGGAGGCAGACGTGGCTCATTTCGTCATCATCGGAGCCGGCGAATGCGGTGCGCGCGCCGCCTTCGCCTTGCGGGAGAAGGGCTTTGCCGGCGAGATAACGCTTGTCGGCGCCGAACCCCTTCACCCTTACGAGCGGCCACCGCTTTCGAAGGCCGGCTCCGCCGATGCGGCCGATCCGAAATTCATCGCCACACTGGAGAAATACACAGAAAGCGGCATCCGGCTGCTGACCGGCCTGGAGGCGAGGGATTTCGACACCACATCCAGGACCGTCACGCTCTCCGACGGCACGACGCTCTCCTATGACAAGCTTCTGCTTGCAACAGGCGCGAGCGCGCGTTCGCTTCCCGGTGCTTCGGAGAACAGTCCGCATATCCGTTCGTTGCGGACGCATCACGATGCGGCAGCGCTACGCGATGCGATGAAGCCGGGGCGGCATATCGCCATCATCGGCGGCGGCTTCATCGGACTGGAACTTGCGGCGACCGCACGGCTGCTCGGCGCCGGCGTCACCGTCGTCGAGGGACTGGAGCGGGTGCTGAAGCGCGGCGTGCCTGAAGAAATCGCCCATCTCCTCACCGAGCGCCATCGCGCCGAGGGCGTCGATGTCCGCTGCGGCGTCTCCATCGCGGCGCTGACCGAGGAAGGCGGAAAGGCGGTGATCAGACTGTCGACCGGGGAAATCATAGAGGCTGATCTCGCTCTCGTCGGCATCGGCGCGCGGCCGAATGTCGAGATCGCCGAAAGGGCGGGGCTGACAATCGAAAACGGCATTGCCGTCGACACCTATCTGCAGACTTCCGCCCCTGACGTTTTTGCGGCCGGCGACTGCTGCTCCTTCCCCCTGCCGATCTATGACGGCCTGCGGGTAAGGCTCGAATCCTGGCGCAACGCCCAGGAGCAGGGCACATTGGCCGCGGCCAACATGCTCGGCCTCGACGAAGCCGTTTCGGCTGTGCCGTGGTTCTGGTCGGATCAATACGACATGACGCTGCAAATTGCCGGCCTCGCCGATGGAGCCGTCCTGCATCTGCGGCGCGACCTCGGCCCTGGCGCCTTCATTCTCTTCCATCTCGATGCCGCTGGCCGGCTGATCGCCGCGAGCGGCATCGGACCGGGCAACACGATCGCGCGCGACATCCGCCTCGCCGAAATGCTGATCGCGGCCCGCGCTCATCCCGATCCGGCTGCGCTCACAGCCAGCGACGTTAAGCTCAAATCCCTTCTGGCCGCCTGAGCCGCCCTCTCTTTTTCAAAGGAATTGACAATGAAGAAACATAAGCGCGCGACGGTCGCCGATCTGCTTGCGGAAAAGGGCAAGCGCCAGCTCACCATGCTGCGCGTCACCACGCTGGAGGAGGCCGAAGCGGCCGAGAAGGCTGGAATCGACATGGTCTCGGTGCCGCCATCGCTGCTCGGCCCGGTCTTTCGCGAGATCGCGCCGACGCCCTTTGCCATTCCGGGGCTCGAATATGGCGATCACGTCTCGGCGGAAGATTATCTCCGTGCCGCCTTCGCGGCGCTGAAGGCCGGCGGCGATGCCGTCTATTGCGCCGCAAGCCTGCAGACGATCCGGCGCCTGCGGGATGAAGGCATCCCCGTCTGCGGCCATCTCGGACTGATCCCTTCGAAGGCGACCTGGACGGGCGGTTTCCGCGCCGTCGGCAAGACGGCGGCGAGTGCCGCCGAGATCTTGCGGCAGACCAAGGCGCTGGAAGAGGCCGGCGCCTTCGCCGCCGAAATCGAAGTCGTCCCCGGCGAGGTCGCGGCCGCCATCAGCGGCAACACCTCGATGCTGATGATTTCCATGGGAGCCGGCAGCGGCTGCGACGCCCAATATCTCTTCGCCGATGACGTGCTCGGCGCCAATCGCGACCACACTCCGCGCCACGCCAAGGTCTATCGCAACTTCGCCGCCGAATATGACCGGCTGCAACGCGAGCGCATCGCCGCCTTCACGGAGTTCGCCGAGGACGTCAAGACCGGCGCCTATCCGGAAAAGCGCCATTGCGTCGGCATTGATGAAGCGGAGCTCAGGATGTTTCTGGACCAGCTGAAGATGGGTAACATCTGAAGACGGCCTTGCTCGACGCTTCCCCCTTCTCCAGAGCGGAGAGAAGATGCCCGCCAGGGCAGATGAGGGGGCGAGCGACGATAGGAGCGAGGCCCTGAGCGTAAGCGAAGGGCAATGCATGGCGTGCCGAGCGGCCCCCTCATCCGCCCTACGGGCACCTTCTCGCTGGGGAGAAGGGGAGCCTTCCATTGGCTTCCGCGCCGGCCTGTGTCAGGAATGATCCGTTCGATTCATTCGGAACGGAGTATTCAGCCCCCTGTGACGATCGGCTTTGCGCATGCGGAATTGATTGCGGTGCTCGTCGCTGTGACGGGAGACGAGCCGCGTGTGATGACGATCCGTTCCGGCAATGCGCTGCCGTCAGGCCCCTTCGAAATGGGTCATCGCACACTGCAATCAGGCCTGCGCGAATGGGTTCAGGAGCAGACGGAGCACCCGGTCGGTTATCTCGAACAGCTCTATACCTTCGCGGACCGTGACCGGAACAACGAAATCCTCGGCGGCCGGACGATCTCGATCAGCTATCTCGGCCTCGTCAACGAACAGTCGGGCGCCGGCCGGCCGGGGTGGCACGGCTGGTACGAATATTTCCCCTGGGAAGATCATCGGCAGGGAAGGCCGGCCGTGCTCGACGAGATCATGGCGCGCCTGAGAAGCTGGGCCGATGCCGACCCGGCGCGGCGCGATCATCGCCACCGCCGGGCGGATTTCACCTTCGGCCTCGACGGCGGCGGCTGGAACGAGGATCTCGCGTTGCAGCGCTATGAACTGCTCTATGAAGCAGGGCTCGTCGCCGAAGCGGGATGCACAGCCGAAGCCAATCTCGGCCGGGCGATGTTTGCCGACCACCGCCGCATTCTGGCGACCGGGATCGCAAGGCTGCGCGCCAAGATCAAATACCGTCCCGTCGTCTTCGAACTCATGCCGGACAGTTTCACGCTGCTGAGATTGCAGCGCACCATCGAAGCGTTGGCCGGGCTGACGCTGCACAAGCAGAATTTCCGCCGCCTCATCGAACAGCAGGAGCTGGTCGAGGAAACCGGCGGAACGGAAAGCGAAACCGGCGGCCGGCCGGCCAAGCTCTTCCGCTTCCGCCATACGGTGCTCGAAGAACGCGCGCTCGCCGGAACGAAATTACCGCTCTCCCGCAATTGACATATGCTCAGTATGAGAATATGTCTTTGCCCATAATATGCTCAAATCGAGCATAATCAGGAGCCGGTCATGAATCACGCTGTTTCCGCATCCTCGCTCTACGACCGCGTCAGCCGCGTCATCCCCAAAGCCGAATGGATGACGTACGAAAATGACGTCGACGCGATCCTCGAGCTCAAGCGCCGCCGCAACGCCGTCATCCTCGCCCATAACTATCAGACACCGGAGATCTTCCATGGCGTGGCCGATATCGTCGGCGACAGCCTGGCGCTTGCCCGCAAGGCGATCGAGGTCGATGCGGATGTCATCGTGCTTGCCGGCGTGCACTTCATGGCCGAGACTGCAAAGCTTCTGAACCCTGAGAAAACCGTGCTGATCCCGGATCTCGGCGCCGGCTGCTCGCTGGCGGACTCGATCACGCCGGAGGATATCGCGCTGCTGCGCCAGGCCCATCCCGGCGTCCCCGTCATCACCTATGTCAATACGTCGGCCGCGGTGAAGGCCGCCTCCGACATCTGCTGCACTTCGGGCAATGCCAAGCAGGTGGTGGAATCGCTCGGCGTGCCGAAGGTGCTGATGATCCCGGACGAATATCTGGCGCGCAATGTCGCCCGCGAGACCGATGTCGAAATCATCGCCTGGCATGGACATTGCGAGGTGCATGAACTCTTCACTGCCGACGACGTGCGCCAGCTGCGCGAAAACCATCCCGGCGTGACCGTGCTCGCACATCCGGAATGCCCGCCTGACGTCGTGGCGGAAGCCGATTTCGCCGGCTCGACCGCCGTGATGTCGGATTACGTCGGCACGCAAAAGCCGGCGCGGGTCGTGCTGCTCACCGAATGCTCGATGAGCGACAATGTCGCCGTTCATCACCCCGACGTCGAGTTCATCCGGCCCTGCAATCTCTGCCCGCACATGAAGCGGATCACGCTCGCCAATATCCGCGCCGCGCTCGAAGAAAACCGTCACGAAGTCACGGTCGATCCGGCGATCGCCGTTGCTGCACGCCGCGCCGTTGAGAGGATGCTGGCGATATGACCGAGATCCTCGAACAGCTGGCAGGGCGCACCGTCATCGTCGGCAGCGGCCTTGCCGGGCTGATGACCGCCCTGACGCTGGCGCCGGAACCCTGCGTCATCGTGACCCGCGCCGCCCTTGGCGCCGAGACATCGAGCGCCTGGGCGCAGGGCGGCATCGCCGCCAGCATGGGCGCGGATGACAGTGCTGAACTGCATCTTGCCGATACGCTTGCCGCCGGCGATGGGCTCTGCGATCCGGCGGTTGCCGCCGGCATCATTGCCGAAGCCCCGGCGGCGATTGCCGCACTCGAACGGGCAGGCGTACGTTTCGACAGGAATGCCGCGGGCGAACTCTCGCTCGGGCTGGAAGCCGCGCATTGCCGCCGCCGCATCGTCCATGCCGAAGGCGACGGCTCCGGGGCGGCGATCACTGCCGCCCTGGTGCGGGCGGTATTGCAAACACCCTCGATCACCGTGCTCGAAGGCTTCGAGGCTCGGCGGATACTGATGACCGGCGACCATGTGGCGGGCCTGCTCTGCGCCACCGCGAATGGCGCGGCCATCCTTCCGACGTCCAAGGTGGTGCTCGCCACCGGCGGCATCGGCGGGCTCTATGACGCGACCACCAATCCGATGGGCAATTTCGGCCAGGGCATCGCGCTCGCGGCAAGGGCGGGTGCCGATCTCGCGGACATGGAGTTCGTGCAGTTCCATCCGACGGCGCTCGATTCACGCCGCAGGCCGCTGGCGCTCGTCAGCGAGGCGGTGCGCGGGGAGGGGGCCCTGCTCGTCAACGGAAAGGGCGAACGGTTCATGGCCCGCATATCGGGCGCCGAGCTTGCGCCGCGCGACGTGGTGGCGCGAGCGATCAGCGCCGAGATCGGCCGTGGCGGCAAGGTCTTCCTCGATGCCCGCAATGCTCTCGGCGGCCGGTTTGCCATGCGCTTCCCCGTCATTTCAGCCCTTTGCGGCGAGGTCGGTATCGACCCCGCGACAGACCTCATCCCGGTGCGCCCGGCCGTTCACTATCACATGGGCGGCGTTGCGACGGATGCGAATGGCCGCAGTTCGGTGCCCGGTCTCTGGGTGGCGGGGGAAGCGGCTTCCACCGGCCTGCACGGCGCAAACCGGCTCGCCAGTAACTCGCTGTTGGAGGCGACTGTGATGGGCATGCGGACCGCGCGCGATACATCCGGCGTGCCGGCAAATGGTATCGGCTCGGTCATTGCCGCAAAACTGCCGGCGCCGGCCGATGCATCGCTCGTCCGGCCGATCGTCTCGCGCCATCTCGGCGTGCTGCGCAACGCGGGCACCGTGAATGGAGCGATCGCCGCATTGCTGCCGCTCGCCGAAAGCACCGGCCCTGCCGCCGATCCCGCTATCGTCGCTCTGCTGATCGCCGTCTTTGCCAGCCTGCGAATGGAATCGCGCGGCGCCCATGCCCGTACCGATTTTCCGCTGAGGCTCGCCGATGCGCAGCGGCGGCGGATGGGCCTGTCGGACGCCCTGGAAATCGCCCACGCGACACCGCCCTATACGCTTGCAAGGAGTGCCTGAGATGAGCCTCGTTCCCCTCCCGCGCCTGATCGTCGAACCTTTGGTGCGCGCAGCCCTTCTCGAAGATCTCGGCCTTGCCGGCGATATCACCTCGACATCCGTCATTCCGAAGGAGCATCGCTCGACGGTGGTGATGGCCGCCCGTCAACCGGGGGTGATTGCCGGCCTCGATGCGGCCGAACTCGCCTTTTACCTCGTCGATCCCGAAATCACCATGCTCCGCCATCTCGAAGACGGCGATGCGGTCAAGCCGGGTGACGTGATCGCCACCATCGAAGGCCCGTCGCGCGGCCTGCTCACCGCCGAGCGCACCGCGCTCAATTTCCTCGGTCATCTCTCTGGCATTGCGACCGTCACGGCCGAGATTGCCGCCGCCATCAAGAGCACCAAGGCTTCCGTCGCCTGCACGCGCAAGACGACGCCGGGGCTGAGAGCGCTGGAGAAATATGCAGTGCGGGCCGGCGGCGGCATGAACCACCGTTTCGCGCTCTACGACGCGGTGCTGATCAAGGATAACCATGTCGCGATCGCCGGCGGCATCACGGAGGCGATCCGCCGGGCGCGGACCGGTGTCGGTCATATGGTGAAGATCGAGGTCGAGGTCGATACGCTGGATCAATTGCGTGAGGCGATGGAAGTCGGCGTCGATGCCGTTCTGCTCGACAACATGACGCCGGATCAGTTGCGCGAAGCCGTCGCCATCATCGCCGGCCGGGCCATCAGCGAAGCATCCGGCCGCGTCACGCCGGTAACGGCCGCCGCAATCGCGGCGTCCGGGGTCGATCTCATTTCCATCGGCTGGCTGACACACAGCGCGCCGGTGCTCGATATCGGGCTCGATTTCGTCGAGGCGGCAACGGTGGCGGAAACCGGCGCAAAACGGATCGTCCAGGCACGATGATCCTCTAAGTGTGCCGATCGATTTTGAGCTGCGCCGACGGCGACAGTTGAAATAACGTGCCGTAATGAGACGCCGAACCTTGCCGCATCAAGTGTTGGCTAAGCATTTTCCTCCACAGCCGGCGCGAAAAGATGCAATTATTCGATGAAACTTCTTCTTTTTATAGCAAAGACGCTATGCGCGGCGCTCTTATAGCACTAACATGATCACCGATTGGCCGGCGCCTCTGCGCGCCTGGCTTTCTGGGGTGAGAACCGAAATGCAAGGGACATCCGGAGAGGTGTCGACGAATAGGCTCTGCCTGCTCGGAAGACCGCGATTGATGGCGGCGGGGAAAGAGCTCCCCTTGCCGGAGAAATCTTATTTTCTCCTCGCCATGCTCGCGGCCGAACCCAATCTCGAACTCGACCGCGAAACGATCAGGCGGCAGCTCTGGCAATCGGAACTGCCGGAAAAGCGGGCAGGGAGCCTGCGTCAGTTGCTCGCCCGCATCGAACAGAGCATTCCCGGCGACCTTCCGCCGCTTCTCGCCGCGACCAGAACCCATATCGGACTGGGCAGCGGCTGGGAGGTCGACGTCCGCATCTTGAAGCGGAAAGGGCCGCTCGCGCCCGAAGACAGCGGCATGCTCAACGGCGAATTGCTGGAAGGCGCCAAGTCGCCGACGCAAGGTGCGGAAGACTGGCTGACCTTCGAGCGCCAGCGTATCGACGAATTGCGCTCGGCCCATCTCACCCGGCTGGTCGAGACATCGGAAGATCGGTCCGATGAAGAACAGGTAGCCCTTGCCAAGCGTCTGCTGGAACTCGACCCTGCCAACGAGACGGCCTATCGCGCCTTGATGCGCCTTCATGTCAGGATGAACGATCCGGCCGCGGCGCGTCAGGCCTATCTGAAGTGCAAGAGCCAGCTGAAGGACGATTTCGATACCGAGCCGGAAGAGAGCACTACAGCGCTCGCCCGCGAACTCGGCCTGATCCCCGCAGCTCAGGTTGTGACGCCGGAACGTCCGTTGGCGCCCGGCATGTTCGCCGATATGCTCGGCCAGCCGCGCATCATCATCCTGCCGCCGGAAAGCATCTTCACCGATCCGCTGATGGAACGCGTCGGCAGAGCGCTGCTCGAAGACGTCACCATCGGGCTCAGCCAGCAGCGCGGCTTCAAGGTGATTGCGGCCCATACCAGCCTCGAGATCCTCAGCCGCTCGGTCGACCCTTCGCGCGCCGTCCCCGGCCCGCTCGACCTCAGCTTCGACTATGCGGTCTACGTCACCATCCAGGGCCGCGACGAGGATGTCTATGCGACCTGCCGCCTGACGCGGACGACGACGTCGGAGGTGATCTGGGCACTGGAACTGCCGCTGGTGATGCAGAAGATCAGCGAATCCTTCGCGCATCTGACCCGGCGGATCGTCTCCTCGCTCGCCGATACGATCGAGCGCCATGAACTGGCGATGCCGATCGGCGAGGCGCCGGCGTCCGCCTACCGTCTCTACCTCGAAGGCAAGCGGCTGATCGCCCAGACGGACCTGCAGCACCTGCGCCAGGCGCGCAAATGGTTCAAATCCTCGCTCAACCGTTATGAGCATTTCTCGGCCGCCCATGCCGGCGTATCACGCGCTCTCGGCATGGAATGGCTGATCCGCGGCATGCAGGACACCGATCTTCTCGATGAGGCGAATGGCGCGGCGCGGCTGGCGCAGCAGTCCGACCCGAACAGCGGCCGGGCCTACCGCGAACTCGGCTTCGTGGCGCTTTATCGCCGCCGCTTCGACGAAAGCCTGGAATATTTCCAGCAGGCTCAGGATCTCAATCCCAACGATGCGGATATCCTTGCCGATTTTGCCGACGCACTATCCCATGACGGCGATTTCGATCGGGCGCTCGAGCTCAGCCGCGCGGCCTTCAAGCTCAATCCCTTGCCGCCGGACTATTACTACTGGAATCTCGGCGGCATCCACTTCATGCGCGAAGAGTACGAAAAGGCAATCGAAGCGCTGGAACCTGTGAAGACGAAACAGGCGACGGCCCGACTGCTTGCCGCCTCGCATGCCATGGCCGGCAATACAGACAAGGCCGGGAACTATGCCAGGATAGTGCTCGAAAACTTCCCCGATTTCCGCAGCGAGGACATCCGCCATTTCGTCCCCGATCGCGATCCCGCCTTTACGGAACCGTTGATAAAAGGCCTGCAGCTTGCCGGTCTTCCCTGATTGCATCGCTTTTTAACGAAGCCTGTAACGCTTAAATGACGCAGGCAATGTTTCCCTCCGATGGTTAACGGCAGCAAGGCGCTGTCCCGACCAATCGGAGATCGAACATGAAGACGAATGCTGAAACCACCCCAGTCCAGGCACAGTCGCTGCGTTTCTCTGCAGCCGCGAGGGCAGCCCTGAAACAGGACGAACTCAACGTTTCCGGCAATGGGCTCGAAAACCTGACGCACGCACTGAGATTCCGCTAAGGACAAGATCGTATGTCCGCTTTCGCCGATCTTGAAAAGCTTGCCGGTGATCTCGAACGATCATCGGCCGGCGTCAGCGAATATCACGACCGCGCGGTCACGCCGGCTCAGACGCTGGCAGCAATCAGGCCGCATCTGCGCGAATTCGGTGTTACGCGCGTCGGCCTCTTGACCGCGCTCGATGTGTTGAACATTCCCGTCGCCTTCGCGACGCGGCCGAACAGCCATACGCTCTCCGTCTTTCAGGGCAAGGGCATCGACAACGAAGCCGCCATGGCCTCGGCTGCCATGGAGGCGATCGAGACGCGGATTGCGGAAATTGCCCCCGCCGACCTGACGCAGGCGACCGTTGCCGGCATGCGGGCGGAACGCGCCGCCATGATCGATCTCGACAATGTCGCACGCTGCGCCCCTGACGAGATCGGAAATAGCCCCATTCCCTGGTGCTCCGGCCTCGACATCCTTTCCGGCAGCAGCGTTTTCGTGCCCTGGTGGCTCGTCGGCCTCGATCATCGCGGCGAGAGGCCGCCGGGCTTCGAGCAATCGAGCGACGGCCTTGCCTCCGGCAACACGCCGTCCGAAGCGGTGCTGCATGGGCTTTGCGAGCTGGTGGAGCGCGACGCCTGGGCCTTGACCCAGCTGAAATCGCCTGAGCGCCTGAAGGAGAGCCGCATCGATCCCGCCTCCTTCGGCGATGCCGTCATCGACATCATGACCGACCGGATCGCACGCGCCGGCATGCGGCTGCTGCTGCTCGACATGACCAGTGATATCGGCGTTCCCGCGTTTCTGGCCGTCATCATGCCCGGCAATCTTTCCGACCGTGTCGATGCGCGTTGGTCCTATGTCTGCGGCGGCTGCGGCTGCCATCCCGATCCCGTGCGCGCCGCGTTGCGCGCCATTACCGAAGCGGCGCAGAGCCGGCTGACCGCGATTGCCGGCAGCCGCGACGATTTCTCGCCGCGCATCTATCAGCGGCTCGACCAGAGTGCGGCGATGCAGCAGGTTGTCGAACTCTGCGAGGGCGACGGCCGGATGCGCCCGTTCCAGGCCCGTCACCGCCGCCCGGCGACGATCCAGGAGACCATCGGTCATATTGCCGACCGGCTGACGGCAACCGGCGTCGAGCAGATCATCGTCGTGCCGTTTGCGCATCGGGACCTGCCGGTCTCGGTCGTCAGGGTGATCGTGCCGGGTCTGGAAGTCGACATCTCGGGCCAGTACATCCAGCTCGGCATGCGCGCCGTCAACACCATGAGGGGAGCCCAATCATGAAGGTGCTGTTCGTCGGCCCGAGCCTCGGAAGCGATCTGGCCGCGGCAAGAGCGATGTCTCCTCGCATCGATTTCCGCCCGCCGGCCGCCTGCGGCGACATCCTGAAAGCCGTTGAGGACGGCGCCACCGCGATCGGCCTCGTCGACGGCTATTTCGGCGATCTGCCGTCGGTTTGGCATAAGGAAATCCTCTACGCGCTCGAACATGATGTCGCCGTTGCCGGCGGCGCCAGCATGGGCGCGTTGCGGGCAGCCGAATGCGCTCCCTTCGGCATGGTCGGCATCGGTTCGATCTTCGAGGATTATGAGACGGGCCGATTGCTCGACGACGAAGCCGTCGCCCTGGTGCATGCTCCGCAGGAACTCGGCTGGCTGCCGCTCTCCGTGCCCTGGGTCGATTTCGAGCCGACGATCGAGGCGCTTTACGCCGGCGGCGAGATTTCCCCCGGCGAGCGCAAGAAACTGCTGCTTGCCGGCCGCTTCCTGCATTTTTCCGAGCGCACCTATGCGAAGGTGGTCGACGAGTGCCATTTCGCCCGCAAGCCGCGCCGCGACCACATCCTCGCCGCCATCCGCACGAACCGCGTCGAACGCAAGCGCAACGACGCGCGGCTGGTGCTGGATTGGCTGCGCCGGGACGAATTCCTGCCCGTCGACCGTGACTGGCGCTTTGCCGCAACCTCCCACTGGGAGCTTTTGCACGCCGAAGTCACGCGGACTGTGACTCCTGTAACGCTAGAATAACGGTCGCGGCAGAAAGATGCACTGGCGATGGAATCGTATGGTTCCACGACCAAAGAGGCGGGAACGATGTTTGAACAACATAGCGAAGGTACAGGCAGCGAATACGCAAGGATCTTCCGGCTGCTGTCGGCAGCCAAGGAGGAGGCTGAAAAGCTTCAGCTGCGTAATCTGATGCACCTGACGAACATGGCGCTGCTGCAGGTCGTCATCGATTGGGACGGCATAGATCCCGACAGGGAACTTGACGTCAATCTCGAGAAGCTGCTCGGCAGCAAGGCCAAGATCGCAATGAAGGATGCCAGCGAGAATCTGATCCTGATCGACCGCCACTAACCCTCATGCGGCCCGCCCCGACCGCGTAAGGACAAGCGGTTTATTCGGCCGCGTCGCTTTCCAACTGCTCGGTGTTGGCGATCGCCTGGACGAGTTTCAGGATCTTCTTGCGGAGCGCTTCGTTCTTGATCGAGAAGAACGCCGCGTTGAGAAGAACGCCTTCGCGCGAAATCACGAATTCCTCGCTGGGAGCGGGGTTGTCGTTGGCTGTATCAGGAGCGGACAGATCGTCGAAAAACGTTCTGACATCGACCTTCAGCGCGCCGGCGATTTCGACCAGCATGCTGGCGGAAACGCGATTTGAGCCTTTTTCGTATTTCTGGATCTGCTGGAACGTGACACCCACACGTTCGCCCAGTTCCGTCTGGGAAACCTTCCTCAGCAGACGCTGTATACGGATCGTCTTTCCGACGTGAACATCCACTGCATGCGGTTCTTCTTTCATTTCTTTTCCCTCCTGAAGACAGCGGATATGAAGTTATTCGCCAAATCCCTGCCTGACAACTTTTACCTGAGATGAGTAAAGCTAGCAATTGTTTGGTGGTACGTCGTCCCAAACCGAAACATTTGCGTTGCTTCATCATTAAACAAGCAAAAGACATGCCAAAGTAGCACTTTTGCGAGATACAGCACATCATATGATTTTGTGAGGTCAGAGCGACCAGAGGCGCTGCGCATTGGCGAAAAGCAGCTTGGAACGCTCCGCCTCGCTGCTGGAGGAAAGGACGGCATGGGTCGCCGCCACCCATGTGGAAAGTCCGCCGCCGAGCGTGCAGACCGGCCAGTCGCTGCCCCAGATGACACGATCCCAGCCGAAATTCGCGATGACGTGTTCGATATAGGGTCTCAGCGTCTCAGCCGTCCATGTCCCGGCATCGGCATAGGCGACGACGCCGGAGATCTTGCAGATGACGTTCGGCCGCCGGGCAATCTCCGAGATACCGGCCTTCCAGGGCTCGAAAGCATCCGAGCGGATATCGGGCACGCCGCAATGGTCGAGCACGAACTGCACGTCAGACGCAAGATCGATAAGCGCGGTCACGCGGCCCGCCTGATGCGGCAATGTGCAGAGGTCGAAAGTCAGACCGCTGCCGCCGATGCGCCGGATGTTTTCACGGAAAAGCGCGCCTTCCGACACAGCGTCGGGGACGACATGCAGCACGCGGCGGAACCCTTTGACGAAAGGATCGGCCTTTTGCCGCTCGAGATAGGCGGCAAAGTCCTTCTCTTCCGGCCGGCAGGAGACGATGGCGCCGGCAATCAGGCTGCCCTCGCGGGCAGCAACAGTCTTGATGTGATCGGTCTCGGCCTGCATGGCGGCGGGATCGACGTCCACCTCCATATGGAGCACCTTGGTGATGCCGCAGCGCCGGGCCTCGGCCGCATAGGTCTCGTAGAGGAAATCATGATCGAGATCGGGCACACCGGAGAGCCAGGGATAGGGCAGCGCCGAGCGGTCGATAATGTGCAGATGGGTGTCGATCAACAGGCTCTCTCCTCCAGAGTGATCCTGGCAAGCTATCTCCAGTGAATGGATTGTTCAAATAGAAATTCCCGGCCGTCAGCCAGGATTGAGGACATCCGCCCCAGCCAGCAGCGAAAGCTGGGCGGCTGTCTTCTGCACCAGCAGGATGGTCTGGCTGATATCGGGCGCCGAAGGCGCGTTCACGAGCGCGATGAAGGGGCAGGTGAGGGCAGCGATGCAGCGCCCGTCCGGCCCGAGGACCGGCGCGGAAAGATTATAGACGCCCGCCGTCTGGGCGCTCGCCATCATCTCGTAGCCGCGCTCGCGGATCTGGTCGAGACGGTCGTAGAATTCGGCGCCGAGTTCGATATCGGCGCGGCTGCGCACATGTTCGGAGATCATCATCTCCCGCTCCTCCGCGCTGCGGAAGGCAAGCAGAACATGGCCCGAGCCGGTGTCGAACAAGCTGATATGGGCGCCGATACGGATGGAGAACCCCCAGTAATCCGGGGCCTCCTGCTGGGCGATGACGACTGCCGCGCCGCGATCGAAGACCGCGAGGTGATTGGCCTGGCGCGTGCGCTGGGCGAAATCCCGCATCAGCGGCGTGGCATAGGAGGCGAGCCGGCGCACCGGCGCATGCAGCTGCGCCAGGCCGAAGAGCTTAAGCGTCAGCGAATAGCGGTCGCCGTCGAGCCGCGTGACGTAACCGCGGCGCACCAGGCGATCGAGCATGCGGTAGAATTCATTGGGGCTGCGATCGAGCCGCTTGGCGATCTCCGCCTGGGTGAGGCCGCTGTCGACGCCGGCAAGCAACTCCAATATATCGAGGCCCTTGTCGAGGGCAGGAGCGCGGTAGCGGTCGGACTCGTCGGCTTCCATTTCCTTCCTCCTATGAATATTGCTCTGCATATACGCAGAACCGCGACCGGAAAAGGAAAACTTCGCACTTGACCCTGGGACGATCGTCTGTTTGTCTATAAACAGACAAATCATGGCTGAAGACAGGCAGCCAATCGGAGCAAGGTGGCATGTTGCGCTCACCTTGCCAGAACCACCTCGACGCGCGCGGGGGAAAGCTGGTGATGGACGGTGACGGCGAGCTGTTTCATCATGGCCGAGCCCTGAAGCACAGCCGCATCCATCGTCCAGCGTAGAGACATCAAGAAAAGGCCCGTGACATGACAAACAGACTTTCCGGCAAGACCGTTCTCATCACCGCCGCCGGCCAGGGCATCGGCCGGGCGACGGCGGCGGCCTTTGCCGCAGCCGGCGCCAAGGTCCACGCGACCGACATCAATACCGATGCGCTCGCAAGCCTGGCCGCGGAAACCGGCGTTTCCACTCATCAGCTGAACGTGCTCGACGGGGGTGCGGTCACGGCCCTCGTCGCCGAGATCGGCGCCGTCGACGTGCTGTTCAACTGCGCCGGCTTCGTTCATGCGGGCTCGATCCTCGAAATGCAGGATGCCGACCTCGAATTCGCCTTCGACCTCAACGTCAAAGCGATGATCCGCACCATCCGCGCCGTGCTGCCGGGCATGCTCGAGCGCAAGGACGGGGCGATCATCAACATGGCCTCGGTCGCCTCCAGCATCAAAGGCGTGCCGAACCGCTTCGCCTACGGCGTCACCAAGGCGGCGGTCATCGGGCTGACCAAAGCGGTCGCCGCCGATTACGTCGCCCAAGGCATCCGCTGCAACGCCATCTGCCCCGGCACGGTGGAAAGCCCGTCGCTGCAGGACCGCATGCGGGCGCAAGGCGATTATGACGCGGCGCGCGCCGCCTTCATCTCCCGTCAGCCGATGGGCCGGCTCGGCTCGCCGGAGGAAATCGCCGATCTCGCCGTCTATCTCGCAGGCGCGACCTACACCTCCGGCCAGGCGATCGCCATCGACGGCGGCTGGACGATCTGACCTCAGCTGATGGTGCGGCCGGCAGCGCTGCCGGCCGGTCGGCCACAGCCTTCGGCCCATACAATGATAATCGGGAGGAACAACAATGACCCGCATCACCGATCTCCGCGTCTTCGACCTCCGCTTTCCCACGTCGCAAAGCCTTGACGGCTCCGATGCGATGAACCCCGATCCCGATTATTCGGCCGCCTACGTCATTCTCGATACGGACACGCCCGGTCTTGCCGGCCACGGCCTGACCTTCACCATTGGCCGCGGCAACGACATTTGCTGCATGGCGATCGAGGCGATGCGCCATCTCGTCGTCGGCGCAGACCTTGCCGAGGTTCTCGCCCATCCAGGCAAGTTCTGGCGGCATCTGACGAGCGACAGCCAATTGCGTTGGATCGGCCCGGAAAAGGGCGCCATTCATCTGGCGACCGGCGCGGTCGTCAACGCCGTCTGGGATCTGCTCGCCAAGCAGGCCGGCAAGCCCGTCTGGCGGCTCGTCGCCGAAATGTCGCCTGAGGAGATCGCCGATATCGTCGACTACCGCTATCTCACCGACGTGCTGACACGCGACGAAGCGATCGACATTCTCAAGAAGGCGGAAGCCGGCAAGGCGGAGCGCATCGCCATCCTCGAAAAAGAGGGTTACGCCTGCTACACGACCTCGGCCGGCTGGCTGGGTTATGAGGACGAGAAGCTGCGCCGCCTTTGCCGGGAGGCGATCGACGCCGGCTTCAACCATATCAAGATGAAGGTCGGCCGCGATCTGGAAGACGATATCCGGCGCCTCAGGATCGCCCGCGAGGTGATCGGTCCCGATCGCTATCTGATGATCGACGCCAACCAGGTCTGGGACGTCGGCCAGGCGATCGACTGGATCAAGGCGCTTTCGCCGGCCAAGCCCTTCTTCATCGAGGAACCCACAAGCCCGGACGATGTTGCCGGCCATCGCAAGATCCGCCAGGCGATCGCGCCGGTGAAGGTCGCGACCGGCGAGATGTGCCAGAACCGCATCATGTTCAAGCAGTTCATCGCCGAGGGCGCGATCGATATCGTGCAGATCGATTCCTGCCGCATGGGAGGGCTGAACGAGGTCCTCGCCGTGCTGCTGATCGCCGCGAAGTTCAATCTGCCGGTCTGGCCACATGCCGGCGGCGTCGGCCTCTGCGAATATGTACAGCACCTGTCGATGATCGATTACCTCGCGGTGTCGGGCACCAAGGACGGCCGCGTCATCGAATATGTCGACCACCTGCACGAACATTTCGTCGATCCCTGCCGGATCGAGAACGCCGCTTACATGCCACCCAGCCTGCCGGGCTTCTCCATCGAGATGAAGCCGGCCTCGATCAGCAACTATACGTTTCCAGGCTAAGGAAATTTCGTCGGAACTGACGTATCAAATGCCGTCCGCATGATCAGTTCCGCCTCTCCATAGTCTTTCCTCACCGGCCGCAGGCTTCCAATCTGGAAGGGCTGCTCCAATTCTCTTGGAGGCGGCGAAGCTTGCTTTTTTTAGCTGTCAGGAATATTTTTGAAACGTGAATGTGGAGGGGGCTCTGCACCAGCGGGCCAGCAAATTTTATTGAGCAGAAACAATAGAATGTTTGCGATCGAGCCATGCCCAAGTTTCACGATGTCAAGAGACTGTGCGCCTATCTGCTGACCGCCGCGGCAATACTGCTGTCGGCCGCCGTCGCGCATGCCGCGGTCACCGAAGAGAAGGGACGCCGCGTCGCGCTCGTCATCGGCAACTCGGTCTATAAGACGCTGCCCTCGCTTCCCAATCCCGCCAATGATGTCGAAGAGGTCTCGAACACGCTGCGCGCAGCCGGTTTCGACGTGACGATCGGCGTCAATGTCGACCGCATCGCGCTCGAAGATACGGTGCGCCGTTTCCTGCGCTCGACCGGCAACGCCGAAGCCGGCCTCATCTATTATTCAGGCCACGGCATCCAGGTGGGCGGCCAGAATTTCATCGTGCCGGTCGATGCCACGCTGGAAACACCCTATGACGTCGAGACGCAGACCATGCCGCTCGACCTCATCCTGAACCACCTCAAGCAGAATTCGCGCGTGCAGTTGATCTTCCTCGATGCTTGCCGCAACAACCCGTTCAACGCACAGAAATTCTGGATGGCTGAAAAGCTGGAGCCGATCGGCGCGACGCGGGGGCTTGCGCGCATCGACAGCGACCTCGGCAGCCTGATCGCCTTCTCCACCGAACCGGGCCAGGTGGCCCTCGACGGCGAGGGGGCGCTCAGCCCCTATTCCGAATCCTTCATCAAGCGCGCCAGCGAACCCAACAAGGAAATCCGCCAAGTCCTGACCGATGTGCGCCGCGACGTGATCGCCATGACCAACGGCAAGCAGGTGCCCTGGGAAAACTCCTCGCTGATGGACAGCTTCTATTTCATCCCGGCGCCGCCGCCGCCAAGTGTGGAGCCGATGCAGCAGGCGAGCGTGCCGGAAGGAGCCGCAGCCACGAAGCTGACGATCGCACCCCCGCATGACGAGACCGGTTCGGCGCTGCTCGTCACCATCAACCAACTCCCCCAGACCGGCAAGCTCAGCTTCGACGGCAAGCCGCTGGAGCAGGGCGCCAAGCTTCCCGCCGCGGCGCTGACGGCGCTGACCTATGATTCATCGGGCGTTGCGGCCGGCACCGTCGGCCTAATCGGTTATACCGTGAGCGATCCTTACGGCCAGGCGACTCAGGGCGTGGTCGCCATCACCGTTTCGGCCGATGCCGGGGCCAAGCTGGCCCAGCTCGAACAGGAGAAACAGGCGCGGCTTGCCGATGCCGGCGCCTATCTGAAGGAACTGCCGCGTGATATCGACACGACGATCGGCGTCGGCCCCATCAAGGCCAACCTTCCCGTAGTCCCGGCTTCGGGCGCGGAAATGACCTTCAAGGTCGCCGCCCTGCCAGACAAGGGCACGCTGCGCGCCGCAGACCGGGTGATCGGGCTTGGCCACGTGCTTGAGGCAGCGGATATTCCAGCTCTATCCTACGAGCCGCAGATCGGCACGGAAAACCAGACCTTCGCCATGACGCTGCAGGCCGCCAACGACGACCTGCCGCCCGCAACCGTCACCTTCAAACCGACCCTCGACGCCTGCGACACCGCAGCCGCAGCCCCCCTCGACCTGCAGGGCGTGACCGCAGGCAAGCTGCCGAACGAGATCGATCCGGACGTGGCTGTGCCCGCCTGCACGGAGGCGATGAAAACCTATCCCGAGGTCGCACGCTTCGTCTACCAACTCGGCCGCGCCCAGCTTGCCAACCGCGAGACGAAGACGGCCTTTGCGACGATTAAGAAGGCTATGGATGCGGGGCATGTAAGGGCGATCTACGAACTGTCGAGCCTCTATGAATTCGGCGCTTCCGTTCCGCGCGACGCCGCCAAGGCAAGTCAGATCGCCAAGGGTGGCGCTGCCAAGGGCGATCCCTTCGCCCTGCTTAGCTACGGCAAGGCTCTCTATTACGGCCGCGGCATCAAGGCCGACCAGCAAGAAGGATTGCGCTTGATCCTAAAGGCTGCCGATCTCGGCCATACCTATGCGATGAACGAGCTCGGCTACATCTTCCTGAACGGTGTCAACGTTCCCGCCGATCCGGATCGCGGCATCCGCTTCTATGAGGCAGGCGTCGAACGGAACGACATCTATTCCCTGAACAATCTCGCTTTAGTGTATCGCCTGGGAAAGAGTGCGCCGCAGGACCTTCCCAAAGCAATCGATCTCTTCACGCGGGCGGCGGAAGGTGGCCAGCCCTATGCTCCGACAAATCTCGGGCGCATGTATCGCGACGGTGTCGGCGTTGCCGCTGATAAGGCCGAAGCGGTGAAGTGGCTGGAGATGGGCGCGGAGCGCGGCGATTACTGGGGTGCACTCGACCGCGCCAATCTGGCGAAGGAAGAAGGCACGGACGCAGACAGCCTTGCCACTGCGGCTCGTTATTTCGCACTGGCGACCGCAATCAACATGCCGGGCAGCGGCGATCCGAAAAACCAGGCGCTGGCTGAACTCAAGAAGCTGCCTGCTGCGGCAAAGAAGCAAGCAGAAGAGGCCTTTGCCGCCGAGCTGACTGCAGAGGAACAGAAGGCAATTCCCAAGTCCAAATCGCCGGACGACAGGCTCGTCAAGCTCGCCAAGGCGACGTGGGTCAAGCGAAATCCGAGATACGATCTCTTCTAAAATGGCGATCCGGGGGCGCCTTACATGACCAGAAAGCTCATCATCCGTGTTCTGCTTTGCTCGACCTTTCTCGCCGGCTCAGGGGCGATCCTGCAGAGTTGCATTTTCGATCCGGGCACCCAGACCCTGTTCAGCAGTCAAGAGCCGACCAGCCAGCAGTCTGTCAGGAAACAGACTCCAGCGGTCAGAAAGGTAGCCGCGCCGGGCAATCAAACGACTTTTGGCCGCTCAGGTAATGATTCCGGTTCGAGCTCATCCGGTTCGGGCGGGTCTTCCGGCTCTAGCGGTTCCTCTGGTTCCAGCAGCTCCTCGGGTTCAAGCAGTTCTTCCAGCTCGAGCAGTTCCTCTAGCTCTTCCTCCAGTTCGAGCTCCACCGGCGGTTCGTGGTCGGATCGCCGCCTGAAGACCGATATCCGTCGGCTCGGCACCTCGGCTCAAGGCATACCGGTCTATGTCTTCCGCTACATCTGGGGAGGCCCGATGTTCGTCGGCACGATGGCGCAGGATCTGCTGGCGATCAGGCCAGAGGCCGTCATCGAAACCGGATCGGGCTATTATATGGTCGATTACGACAAGCTCGATATCGCGATGATTTCGCTTCCGGGGGATGCATCTTCTCTGACGGCTGAAGCAGTGGTAGCGCTTGCGGGGCAGTCGGCTCGGATGCGCTCTTCAGACCACCGCCGGCAGCTTGCCTCCCAAACGGCACGCTGATCGAGAAGGCGAGCGTGTGCCATCTCCGAAGGACCGGGATACCCTGATGGGAAGCCCTCTCGTCATTCAGGCTGCGACCATTGTCGGAGGCATCGTCGGCATTGCGCTCTCGGCCTATCTGCGACTCGAGCCCGGCAAGGCGATGGCGTTTGCCTTGCTCTGCCTGCTTCTTGCCTGGATCGCCGCTGACGGCATACCAGCGGCGCGCCGGGCTTATGCATCGAGAACGAAGCGGGAGGAGGCCGGCACTGCCTTCTGGCGTCGTATCGGAACGAAGCTCGTCGGCCTCGCCGCGCTTTTCGGCATGGCCGTCATCGCCTGTTCGGTCTTTCCGTTTTTCACGCAATCGTCGGCAGTCCAATGGGTCATCGAGGCCAGCCATACGACCATCCCCATTTCTATCGCGCTTGCCATTGCCACCATTCTCTATGTCATGGCCACCGATCTGATCGCAGAAGAGCCCGACGATTATCTCAATCAGGTTGGGCGCGCAGTTTTGATGCAGGATTTTCGTGAGGAAGACGTGCTGTTCGCATTGCGCCTGCTTGCGATCAAATGCTTCTTTCTTGTGTTGATGTTCTCAGGCGGCATGAAGGGTGTTGCCGATCTCGTGGACAAGCCGGCATGGGCGTTTCCGCCGCTCTCGGCTGCCTGGTTCGAAGGCCTGATGCGGCTTGCCTTTCTTGTCGACATCGTGCTTGCGGCCGGCGGGTACATCGCCACCTTCAAGCTTTTCGGATGGCATGTCAGGGCGACGGAGACGACGGTCCTTGGCTGGCTCGTCTGCCTCATCTGCTACGAGCCGTTTTTTCCCGTGATTTCACAGGCCTTTGTCCCTTATGGCGAAGGGCCAGGTTGGGAAAGCGTGATACCGGAGGGATCGGCGGCGTTTATTCTCTGGAGCTCGGCGACGCTGCTTTGTACTCTGGTTTATGTCTGGGCAACCATCGCCTTCGGGCCGCGCTTCTCCAATCTCACCCATCGCGGCATCATCACGTCAGGCCCCTACCGCTTCATCAAACATCCGGCCTATGTCTCGAAGAACATCGCCTGGTGGCTGTTTGCGCTTCCGGGCTTTATCGCCAGCGGCCTCACTGAGGGACTTGCGCGGGCCGGTATGCTTGCGATTGTCAGCCTTATCTATCTGCTGCGCGCACGCGCCGAGGAGCGCATGCTCAGCAAAGATCCAGCCTATCGGGATTATGCGGCACGCGTAGCCGCACATGGCCTTCTGGCGATGGCGAAGCGGCGGTTGGCATCACGACCCGCGGCGTGAGACTGCTCAGCCATCCAGCCCCTTGAAGCGCACCGGCTGGTAGCCGCGCATCAGCAGGCTGCCGAGCGAATAGGTGTTGCGGCAGACGCGGCCCTTGCAGGCGTTCGGCGAGGCCTCCATCACCTCCACCTTCTTGTCATCCGTGAAGCGCATGAACAGCAGGACGTGCGAGCCCGGCTTGTTCAGCGCGTCACCCGGGCGCATCGACCAGGGGTCGGAGAGGCGCTTGGTGATCCCGGGCATGGCGCGCGTCGACACATGCATCTTCAGGCCCCAGGCGTCGCTGACGAAGCCGGAGCAATCGACGCCGAGAATGTTGGATTGCGGCGCGCTCTTGGTGCAGACATTGCCGGCGGTCTGGCCTTTTTCAACGCCGCTGATGAAACCCTCGAGCGGCGTCTTGCAGCCCCAGCAGTAAGGGACGCCCTTTACCGTCTGGCCGCGCTTGCCGATCAGGTAGATCGGGCGGCGCAGCCGGTTCATGTTGGCGCAGCCCGGTCCGGGATCTCCGCCGTAGGCCGTCGGCGTTACCAGCCAGTTCAGAGTCTCGAAGCCGATGGCGCGCTCGATGACGTCGCCCCGCGATTTCGGCACGATCGCGACCTTCGGCGCCTTGCCGGGCTTGCCTGTGTTCAGCGGCTTTGCGGGTTTGGCGACGGCGAGCTTGCGGCCGGGCTCGCGCCCGTCGAGTTTCAGCACCTGCGCCCGGCTTTCCTGCGAACGGAGAAAGAGCACGTCGCCGCGCGGGCCGATCGCGACGAAGCGCCTTGAAAATACCGTGCCGGCTTCGATCGGCAGGTCGTAGACGCGGTCCATCGCTCCGTTCGGCGTAAAGCGCACGACCAGCATGCCGGTACGATCGGGCCGGTCGGCGGGTACGAGTTCGACCAGCGCATAGGGCCTGCCTGTCGTATCGATGTCGAGAAGCTCGACGGTGCCGATCCGTCCATCGGAGGCGAGCTGCAGCGAGAGGAAATTCTCTTCCGAACTGCTGCGCCGAAGCAGGATTTCCGCCTTGTCGTTCGTAGACGAGACTTCCGCGACAATATCGCCGAGCCCGCGGCTCGGCACATATTGGATGACGGGGGGGCGAGCCTCGGGCCGGCTGGTGCTGCGGCCGATCTCGTCGATGATGCTGTTCAGCGGCCCCGGCGGCACCGATCCCATCGAGGCAAAGACCGAGCGTGTGTAGTCGTCGGCATCGCCGCCATCGACGGCGCGCAGCGTCTGCGACCGGCCGTCGGCATCGGTAGAACGCTCGAGCGGCACGATGCCATCCGACCAGAGATAGAGTTCGTTATGGACGACGGCGAGATCCTCCGGCGCGGCATTCTCCGGCAGCGGCAGGATTTCCGGATCGGCCTGCGAGCGCTCGGCATCGACGGCAAGCACCCGGCCGTTGTTCTGGTCGAGGATGTAGATGGTGCCGTCGTCGCCGACGGTGATCGCCGCAGGCCCGGATGCCTCCACTTCCTCGCCGGCGGAGATGATCCCGACCGAACGCGCACCGTCGCCGCTGCGAAGCTCGATCATCACAGTGTCTTTGGCGAAAATCGGCGAGGCGACCGCAAGTGCCGCGGCAAACAGAATATGCGACCCTGAACTACGCATTGCCTCGACCCCCGAAAGACCGTCAAGTCCTTAAAATGTTAGGATAGATGCGCCTCCTCAGCAAGCCGTTGCTTTCCAAACGATTTGGAGATCTGCCCCGGCGATAGTACAAGTTCATCGTCTCGAAGTTTTGCTGGCAGGGAATGCTTATGCTGGAATGGAACGGTGACGAATTGGCGCTCGATGTCAGCCTGCTGGAGCAGGTGCGCGCGGCCAGAATAGGCTTCTCCGATCGCGTCTGCGCGGCCTCGGCCAGCACGGACGAGAAGCATCTGGCGCAGCTGCGCTCCGAGCCGACCTATCTGATGGCCGAGTTCCTCTATTCCATGAAAGTCTTCGGTATCAACACTGCCGAGGATATCGAGCGTTTCGCCGATCTGCACAACGACTATGTGGTTTCGCTCACCCGCGATCCGGCCAAGCTGCAGCGCCTGGGGCTTTCACAGGATCGCGCGCTCGCCTCGATGTTCACGGCCGACACCAAGCCGCGGCTGATCCAGAACTGGGCGGAAAAGGCAGGGGCGATCGACCAGTCCAATCTCGCCCGTTTCCTCGTCGCCGTCATGTCGAGCGAGACCTGCCGCAAGACGCTGATCGATTTCGAGACGGCGGGCTTCATGCAGCGCAAGCGCTCGCCCTACGGCACCATGGTCGTCTGGTCGACCGGCAAGATCGAGGAGATCTTCGGCGAGATGCTGCGCAATCTCCGCCTCGGCCTGCAGCAGATGAAGATCCTTTGATATCGGTGGCCGGCCGATTTCAACCCTCCCAATCGATTGGCACCGAGCGCCGTTGCCTTCCTTCTGGCCTCTCCCTATTGTCGTCGTGACTGCCGTACTGGCCCATCAGCTCGATAACGGATTGACGACCATGACGAAATCCCGGCTCATAACCCTGTCGATCGGCCTTCTCCTGGCGCTTGAGATGCCCGGGCTTGGCTATGCCGGGCCGGTCGAGGATGCGCTTGCGGCGCGCAATCCCGCGCTCGCGGCACTGCGCCAGCATGACGAAAAGGCCTTTGCCTCAGCTGTCGCGATCATCGCCGAGCATGAACGCGCCGAGGGTCTGACGCCCGGCGAAAGCAAGCTGCCGGATGCGACTTCGCCCGGCCGCGACATGGGCGCGGGCGCCGGCAAGGAATTCACATCGGACAATCCGGATATTCTTTGGCTCTATAATTCCTCGCCGGAGGGTATGAGCGACCTGATCTCGATTTTGAAATCGGCAGGCCAGAAACCCAAGAACTAACATTCTTTCAGCAGTCGAACGGACTATAGAGAGCGGCGGATATTGCCGATCGCGAGTCTTGCTCACGTCTTTGCCCCGCCGGTTTCTTCGAGGCTCCAAATAATTTGTAACCCTCCCTCAAGCAAGACAGCCAAAGCCATCCCAATTTCGCCGGTCAGTGCTATTCTCATCTTCAAGACAGTGTGAGATTGTTCGAAGAGGGAGGTTTTCCAATGCTGAACCGCAAAGCCATCCTAGCCGCAGCCACATTCCTTTCGCTTTTTTCGATGGTTCCCGCCGTCGAGGCACAGAACGAACGCACACTCACCGAAGCGCCGGCCCAGAGCGGGCCAGTCAGCATTACCTTCGACCGCGCGGAAGCCAAATATGCCATCGGCGAAGTCGTCGGCCTCTTCATCCAATCGACCGAAAATGCCTATGTCACGGTGCTGAACGTTTCGCCGAACGGCGCCGTCGTGAAGCTTTTCCCGAACAAGTACCAGACCGATGCGCTGGTCGCCCCCGGCAAGCGCGTTCAGGTGCCCGATCCCGCCAGCGGCGCCAGGCTGCAGGTTTCCGGCCCGGTCGGCCAGGAGCAGATCAAGGTCTTCTATTCCTCCAAACCACTGACCATCTTCGCCGATCTCGGCGGCAGCGGCAGCGGTATGTTCCGCTCCATCGACGGCGGCATGGACGCCGTTTCCCGCAGTCTCGAAGAAGCCCGAAGCCTCGGCACGAAGATCAGCAGCAAGACGCTGATGCTGACGACGGTCGACAGCATGGCTGCCGTTCCGCCCGTCGCCGTCGCACCGGCCGCAAAGCCGGCCCCCGCAGCCAAACCCGCACCGGTCGAACAGGCTGCAAAGCCGCCGAAACCGGCCGCCGCTCCGAAACCGAAGCCTGTCGTGAAACAGGAGGTCGCCAAGAAGCCGGAACCGGCGATCGAAAAGCCGAAGAAGCCGGCTCCGAAGCCCGTGGAGCAGGCAACCTCGCAGCCGCCGAAGAAATACAAGATCGTCACCAATCTGGCGCCCGGCCAGGAGCTTGCCGCCGATGAGCTGGAACTGATCGGCCCTGCCACCGGCAGCACGTCCAACCGGCCGGCGCAGTCGTCTCAATCGTCCCAGACGAAGATGCCGAAACTGCCGATGCCGCAGATCAAGATGCCGCAATTCAAGCTTCCCGGCGGCTTCGGTATCAAGATGCCGCAGATCAATCTCGGCCGCTCGGCCGAGCCGGAGGCTGCCGGCGAAAGCGAAGAATTCCAGATGGCGAATGCCGATACGCCTGTTTGCGACGCCCTTCTCGACAAACTCAATACCGCGGTTGCCGCTAAGGATATCAATGCCGCAGCGACGGAAGCCGATGCGATCGCCGTCAGCGCCGATTGCGGTCAGTTCCAGATCAACGCCCAGCGCCGCGTCGCAGCCCTTCGGCTCGCCGCAGCCCAGGAAATGATGGCCGCCGACAAGCCGGTCGCCGACTACGAACCGCTGCTGGTTGCCGCCGACAGCCCGCAGGTGCTCTGGCAGGCCTCCGCGACCCTCGGCGAGATCTATTTCTCAGCCCGCCGCTTTGCCGATGCCGCCGCCGATTATCAGCAGGCGATCGAGATCATCAAGAACGAGACCCGCACGCCGAAGGCGCCACCTGCGGACACCATCTCCGACCTCATCCAGCGCGCCGCCCAGGCCCGCATCCTTGCCGCCAACCCGACGAGCGACAATCCGCAAGGCAGCTTCGTGCCGGCGGAGAAGGATCACCGCAGCGGCGTGCTCGGCGGCATCTATTCGCAGAATGTGCGCGGCATCGTGCCGGTCTCCATTCCGGTTCCGATCACCTTCGATTTCGACAAGTCGACCTTCACCTCGATCGGCACGGAGGCCGCCCAGGAATTGCTGGAAGCGTTGAAGGAACAGAACCCCGGCCGCATCATCCTGATCGGCCACACCGACCGGCGCGGCGGCGACGAGTATAACCAGAAGCTCTCCGAGCGCCGCGCCCAGGCCGTCGCCGATTTCCTGAAGAGCCACGGCATCGATGCGACGATCGACGCCGAAGGCCGCGGCTCCTCCGAACCGGTGGACGTCACGGCGACGGCGAACCTCACCGAAGACGATATCGACGCGCTGAACCGCCGCGTCGAATGGCGCCGCGAATAGCTGGGCGAGGGGAGGTTTGGCCATGTCCGCATCCCGTTCCATGGCCGCAGCACTTGCCTTCCTTGCCATGACCGCGACCGATGGCTTGGCAAGGACGATCGAAGCTCCCTCACGCGGCACGGTCAGGGCTGTGTTGATCGGCATCGACCTCTATCGCAACGTTCCGCCGCTGCACGGCGCTGTCGCCGATGCCGAGGATCTTTCCCTGTCGCTGCGCTCGGTCGGCGTCGAGGACATGACGGTCCTGAAAAACGGCGCGGCCGATCGCGAGGGCATCTTCCGTGCGATCGAAGCCGTCACCGAAAGAGCGGGCGAGGGCGATCTCGTCGTCCTCGGCATCGCCGGCCATGGGTCGAGCGAGCCGGAACGCGTCAAGGGCTCGAAACCGAGCGGCCGCGACGAAGTCTATGTGCTTGCCGGCTTCGACACCCGACTGCCGGGATCGCGCGAGCGCATCTTCGGCGACGAATTCAAGGTGCTGATCCACAAGCTGGAGTCCAAGGGGGCCGATGTCCTCTTCATCGCCGATACCTGCCATGCCGGCGGCATGACCCGCAACGTCGATTCCCGCGGCGCCGAGATCACCTGGCGGCAGGCGCCTTCCTATACGATCGAGGAGGACGATCTCACGCCGATTTCGACCACGGCGGATGCGCTCTCCACCGGCTTCGATTACCAACGGCTGACCTTCCTTGCCGCCGTCGACGACAAGACCAAATCGCCGGAAATATCAATTCCCGGCATTCCCCAGAAGCGCGGCGCACTGAGCTATGCGACCGCTCGCGCCTTCGAGGGAGCCGCCGACCGCAACGGCGACGGCACCGTCAGCCGCCGCGAACTCTTCGAATATGTCCGCCAGTCCGTCTATCAATTCACCGACCAGCGGCAGAACGTCTTCACCGAAAGCCCGCTCGGAACCGATCTCGATCGTGTGGTCGTCTATCGTTACGAAGGGGCGGGGGCGCAGCCGGCGGCGGAAAAATCAAGCGTCCCGCCGCCGGCCGAGCCCGCGCCGATCAGCGTGGCCGCCCTTGGCTCCGACGCGCCGCTGCAGGGTATCGAGCCCGCCCTGACGCCGTTCAAGCTGGCTGATGCTGCGGATGCCGACCTCGTCTTCGACCCCCAAAAGCGTGAGGCGATTGCCGGCGGCGATGTCGTCGCTTCCGGCGTCGGCGCAGGCGACATGCCTTTCGTCGTCGACCGGATGGCCGCGCTCGACACGCTGAAGCGACTGTCCGAGACAAACCCGCAGACCGTGCGTGTCACACCTTCCGATGCCGTCCATCGCGACGGCGAACGCGTCGGCGTCACGATCTCGGATTTATCAGGCCGCAAGCTCGTGCTCTTCGATATCACCGGCGATGGAACCGTGCAGTTCCTCTATCCCGGCGAGAGAGAGGTCGATGCCGAGATGTCGGCAACCTTCGATCTCGATCTTTCCGTCGTCGCCCCCTTCGGTACCGACCTGCTCGTCGCCGTCACCTCTGAAACCCCGATGCCCGCCCTCGTGGAATTCCTGAAACAGAACGACAGGCGCCGCACCGCCGGCAATATCGCCAAACGTCTCGGCGAATTCCTGCCCGAGGGCGCGCGCGTCGGATTTACGGTCCTCTATACCTCCGCCGGAGCCAAGCTATGAGCACGTCGATCAGCAGGGTCCTCAACATTGCGGCTGTCACAATGCTTCTGGCCTCGCCGGTGCTCGCGCAGCAGGATACTGATTTCGCCGGCGAGGATGGCGGGCGCGTCATCGGCGGCCAGGCGGCGAAGAAGGGCAAATGGCCCTGGCAGGTGAAGATCCTGGCGCCCGATCCCGAACAGCGCGGCCGCTTCGGCGGCCATTGCGGCGGTTCGCTGATCGCGCCGCGCTGGATCTTGACGGCCGCCCATTGCGTCACCAGCGGCCGCTCCGGCAAGCAGGATCTCTTCGCCCGCGACCTCTTGATCGTCGAAGGCAAATCGAAGATCGACAAGGTGATATCAGTCGACGGGCCTGACAAGCCGGGCCTTGGCGTGGAGGACGTGATCATCCACGAGGATTTCGACCGCAAGGTCTTCGCCAACGACATCGCTCTCATCAAGCTTACCAAGCCCGCCGTCTCCAAGCCCGTAATTCTCGCCTCCGCTGGGGATGAACAGGTGGAAGCCGCCGGCCGCACAGCCGTCGTCACAGGCTGGGGCTACACCAAGGCCGATCACGGCTGGGACGACAAATACCTGCCGACCGAGCTGCAGGAGGTCGAGCTGCCGATCGTCTCGCGCGAGGACTGCCGTGCTGCCTATCGCGAGAGCTCGATGCGCATGAACCCGATCGACGAGCGCAATGTCTGCGCCGGTTATGCCGAAGGCGGCAAGGATGCCTGCCAGGGTGACAGCGGCGGCCCGCTGGTCGCCCAGCGCCTGGACAAGAAATGGATACAGCTCGGCGTCGTCAGCTGGGGCGCCGGCTGCGCCGAGGCCGAACATTACGGCGTCTATACCCGCGTTGCCGCCTTCCGCGGCTGGATCGCCGCCAAGACGGATGGCGACGTGCCCGATACCGAGGGGCCGGCTGCCGGCGACCAGGTCGCTTCGACAACCACGGCCGACGCGGCAACGAAGCAGAAGCCGTCCGGGCAGGAAGAGGCAAACCTCGGCATCGTCACCCCACCAGCCGGTGATACGGCGCCGGCCGACACGACCGAAACACCCGCTGACAAGCCCGTCGCCGACGAACCCGCCGTCCAGCCGCCCGTTGTCCAGACGCCGGCGATCCAAAGCTCACCCGGCGACCGAGCCCTGCTGATCGGCATCGACGACTACGAGATGCGCGAGGCGAAGCTGACGGGATCGGCGACCGACGTGAAGGCAATGCAGCTCTTCCTCGTCAAGACGCTTTCCTATCGCCCGGAACAGATCCACACTTTGACCAACCGCAAGGCAGGCCGCGAGGCGATCCTTGCCGAAATCGACGACTGGCTGGTCCGCCAGTCGACGCCCGGAAGCCGCGTTTTTCTCTATTTCAGCGGCCAGGGCTCGGAGGAAATGGGAGCGGAAGCAACGACGAGCCCGACGCTGGTTGCCGCCGATGCGAAGCTGGTGCGCGAGAACGGCAAGGTCACCGTCACCAACCAGATCCGCGAGACCGAAATCGCCGCCCGGCTGAATAGCCTTAAGGACCGCCGCGTCACGCTGCTGATCGACGCCTGCCATGTCGGCCCCGGCAGCCGCAGTGCGGTGGCCGCGCCGGGCAGCGGTTCCGTGCGTTGTCTTGGCCCGGCGCTGGCGGCGCTCGAGCCGCCGAACAAATCCGGCAAGGAAGCTAAATTCTCCTTCGGCGGTGAAACGGCAATGGTCTGGTCTGCCGTCAATGCGGGGCAGTGGGCATTGGTCGACCGGGACGCCAAGCCGGCGGCCGGTGTCTTCACCCGCCGCTTCATCGAGGGCGTGCAGGAAGGGGTCGCGCGCGCCGCCGACAAACCGAATGTCAGCAATGCGGCCCTGCTCGATTACGTCAGGCGGAAATCCGACGAATATTGCCGGGCGCATGCCGAGGACTGCCGCTTCACGCCGGTGCCGCAATTTTACGGCCTGCCGGATGCGCTCGGGCGCGACGTCGTTACCGGCGAGGAGGCAAAGACGCCGGTCGCCGCCGTCGAAAACACTTTGAAGACCGACAACGAGGCGGGCGTTGCCGTCGACGTGCTGCCCGGCACCTCGGTCAGCATCGGCGACAAGGTGGCGATGCGCGTCTCCACCAAGAAGCCAGGCTACCTGATCCTGGTCGATATCGATGCCTCGGGCAAGCTGACCCAGCTTTACCCGAACAAGCGCTCGATGGGCCTGAAGCCGAATGCCAAGGGCGGCGACAACCGGCTCGATCCGGCAAGGCCCGTGGTCGTGCCCGACGCGCGCAACCCCTATATCGGTTTCGAATATCAGGTGGAGGGGCCGGCCGGCGTCGGCATGGTCGTCGCCATCCTCAGCGACAAGCCGATCGAAGTGCTCGACCTTCCCGACGTGCCGACACCGCTCGTCGGCCAGCGCGCCGCCTTCAACTATGTCTACGACCTTGCCCGAAGCCTCAGGATCGTCGGCGACGACGAGACCGGCGCCCAGAGCAAATGGTCGTTCGATTCCAAATTCTATCGCATCCGCTAACAGAGGAGCGAACCATGTCGAAATCCATCCTGCTGGCGGGGCTCGAGCTGCGCACGTTTGCTGGAATTGCTCTAGCCGCTTCCCTGATGGCACTCGCACCCGCGCACGCCGGCGAGGCCTCTGACAGCAAGACGATCCTTGCCGCGCAGGCCGGGCTTGCCGCCGATCTGATCGACCGCACGCTGGCGAAGGAAGGGGCGGCAAACATCATGGTCTCGCCGGCAAGCCTTGCCGCGGCACTTGGTCTTGCGAGCCTCGGCGCCTCGGAGGAAGGCAAGGCGGCGATCGCCAAAGGCCTCGGCTTCGGCGGTTCGGCGAAGGGACCGGAGAAGGTGCTCGACGCGATGACCTCCGAGACGCCGCCCACCGCGGATGCGCCGCTCGCGACCGGGGTCACGATCGTCTTCGACGACAAGCTGGTGCTCGCCCCCGATGCGCTTTCCATGCTCGCCGGCCACCGCATCAAACCCACGATCGAGGATCTGGACGGACCGAAATCCGTCGAGCACATCAATGGCTGGGTCAGGCAGGCGACGCGGGACGCCATTCCGGCGATCCTCGATGCGCCGCCCGGCGGCGGCTTCATCAGCCTCGGCGCGCTCTCCTTCAAGGCCCGCTGGAAAACCTCTTTCGAGGCTCAGAGCCCCGCGGCTCCCTTCCGGCGGCCTGATGGTTCGACGACCTCGGTTCCGATGATGCATCTTGCCGGCGACGGGCAGAAATTCCGCTTCGACGACAATTTCGCCGCCGTCGACCTTGCCTATGCGGGCGAGACTTACCGCATGGTCGTGATCGCGGCGCGCTCCGGCAAGGGCGTCGGCGGTTCCGACCTGAAGGCCCTTGCCTCCTGGCTTCAGGGCGAGAAATTCGAACCCTGCAAGGGCGAAATCTTCCTTCCCCGCTTTTCGCTGAACGATGGGCGTGATTTGATGCCGGTACTCGATGCGATGGGACTGGCGCCTGAAAAGGCCAAGGATGCGGCCTTTCCAGGGTTTACCAAGGAAAACATAAGCTTGTCACGCGTCCTGCAGAAGACGATGATCAAGGTCGACGAAAACGGCACGGAAGCGGCGGCGGCAACGGCCGTGATCACCGAGCGGAGCATCGATCCGAAACTCGTGCGCGTGATGGCCGATGCCCGCTTCGCCTTCGCGCTTCGGGATACCAAGACCGGCCTGCTCTTGGCCGCAGGCCTTATCGGCGATCCATTACTGGCAGGCGAATAGCAATCGTTTCAGACATAAGATGATCGCAGGGGGACAAGTGCATGAGAAGTGATCTGATCGCCCGCTACACGATCGGCGAGCCGGTCTATGAGAACGAGTTCATCGTCTATCCCGCCGAGGATAAGCGAATGGACCGTTCGGTCTTCATCGTCGCGCCCGATGTGGCGCTGAAACTGGACAAAGCCCGTTTCGAGCGGGTCTGGACCTCGGTCAACGAGGCGAAATCGCTGACCGCGCGGCGTTTCGTCGAAATCGAGGACCTCATCCCTCCATCGCCGGAAGACGACAATTTCTATATCGTCGAAAAGCGGCCGTCGAAGACGCTGCACCAGTATCTCGACGAAGTAGAGATGGTGGCGCACGATCGCGCCGTCGAAATCGGCCGCCACATCCTGGAGGGGCTGGCGACGCTGCATGGCGCCGGCTACGCCCACAATGCGCTGACGGACCAGTGCATCTACGTATCGGAGGATTATTCCGGCCTCTCGGTCAGGATCGGCAACCTGCACCTGATTTCCAAAATCGGCGAGCACATCATCCCGCCCTACGTGCCGGAATTCGGCGCGCCGGAGATCTATGCGAGCGGCACCTTCTCCGCCTCCGCGGCGCTCGATATCTATGCGATGGGCATGATCGCCTACAAGCTCTTCCTGCCGCGCCAGACCTATGCCAGCGTCTTCGACAGCGTCATGGTCTGGGAGGACGAACACCAGCGCGAGCAGAGCTGGAAGAATATCCATCTCGACCCTTCCAATATCTTCCCACGCCTCGACGTGCTGATCCCCGGCTTCCCCGAGGGGCTTGCCAGCCTGATCGAAAGGATGCTGAGCCGCGACCCCGCCGCCCGCCCGCGCATGGGCGCCGATGCGCTCGGCGAATATACCCGTGTGACGACGGGCCTGCAGGCGATGACATGGGATCCGCGCGGCGGCATGCCGCAGCAGCCGGAAGCGCCGAAGCCGAAGAAGTGGACGCCTGCCAAGCTCGCGATGATCGGCGCATTGGTGCTGATCTGCATCGGGGTCGGCGTCGTCACCATCCCGAAACTGCTGGCGCCGGACCCGAAACTCGTCGCCGATGTCGGCACCTGGAAGAAAGAGGCCGAAAGCCGCAAGGAGAAGGCAATCGCCGCCAAGGCGCCGGAGCGTCCGGCCAGTGACGAGGCGAAGCTTTCCTACGACACGGGCGCAACGGCGCTAACATCCGCCGATGCGCTGCTGAAAGACGAAGACTATGAGCAGGCGCTTCCGGGCTACCAGAAAGCCGCCATCAGCCTCGGCAAGGCGCTGATCGCCATTTCGAAGGAAAATGCCGAGAAGGCGAGGGCCGCAGCTTCCGCCGCAGGCGGCGACAAGGCTCCGGCTTTTGCCGAAGCCGACACGAAAATGAAGGCCGCCGCCGACAGCGCGGCCGCCCAGCAGATGCACGGCGCGGTCGGCGGCTACGACGCAGCCAAGACTGGTTTCGACGACCTCGCCAAGGCGCTCAACGCGCTCACGGCAGCGGAAAAGGACGCGGCGGCCAAGCGCGACACCGCCAACCGCGTCGGCGCCGGCGATAGCCCCGACTTTACCAAGGCGAACGGGCTGATGGCGGACGCCAAGACCAAGGGCGAGCAATGGCAGATGCCGGCGGCCATGGCAGGCTATGGCGATGCGACTAAGCTGTTCGACGCGCTGATCGCCGATGTCATGGCGGCCAAGGACGAGGCGACGGCGCTGAAGCAGAAGGTCGCCGACCTCTATACCTCGATCGAGACGCGGGCTGGTGCCGCCGATCCGACGCTTACGGCAATCCAGCCGAAGCTCGGCGAAGCCGATGGCCGCTACACCGCCGAGGCCTATAAGCTCGCCATCGCAGCCTACCAGCCGATCCTTGCCGATCTCGAAGCGCTGTCGGCGCGCGGTTTCTGCCCCGTTTCGCCGAAGCTTGCCTTTGAGACCGTCCCGGCGGGAAACTATCCTCTCGACAATGTCAGGCTGATGACCTCCTCCTTGCAGGAGCTTGGCGGCATGCTCGGCGTTGCCAACGGCGCAGTTAAGGTGGAAAAGTCCTTCTGCATGCAGACGAGAGCCGTCACCCGCGCCGAGATGGCGGAATATTACACCGCCAACTCCGACCCCGCCGCCGCCCAGGCCTATGCCGACAATCCGCAGCAGCCGGCCGACGACGTGCCGCTCGCCGTGGCGCAGAACTATACCGCCTGGCTGTCGAAGCAACTGAACGCACCCGTCCACCTGCCGTCGGCGACGGAATGGATGGCAAGTGCGGCGAAAATCCCGACGGAAAAGCTCCCGGATAACGGCGACATCATCCTGCAATGGAGCGCCACCCCCTGCGAAGCCGGCGGCAACGTCGCCTTCATGGCGCAGGAGGGCTCGACCTTCGTGGTCTGCTCGGATGCGTCGGCGGGGGGCATCTTCCGGGTTACCGCGGAATTGCGGTGAGCGAGCAACCATGTCCAGTGGCGATTTTCTGAGATCAATGCGACAGGTATTGGTATAAATATTTGGGGGCCACGTTGTTTTTCTCACACGCAACTCGTTATGCTGCGATTCTCACGTTAATATTTGCCGTATTCAGGGTCGGTGTTGCATTTGCAATCGCAGCCGGATTTATTGGACCGCCTGAAGTCTTCGTCCCCCGCTACTTGGGCAATACCACTACAGGCGATGCAATTGATCAGGGCGTGTACGTTATAGCAATAGCTTTGGCGCTTGGGACGCTTGCGGAAATCGCGCTCACAATTCAAAGGGCTAGGCTTTAACGGCCTCAACCTCTTGGTTCATGTAGTCGGCGCTGCTTAGGTGTCCGTATTCCGAAACGCTCCGCAAGCAGACCAGCCGCCAAGGCTTGAAAGGCCTCGACCGCCTTCGGCAATACGCTTTGCGGGTTTTCGCTCGCGGCAATCCAGAGAGCGGCATTGAGGGCCGCCCCGCTGAGCAGCCGGGCCGCCGCCTCCGCGTCAAGCGGCTTGAGGATGCCTCGTGCGATGAGCCGCTCCACAGCGCTTTTGGTCACCTGTAGACAATTGTTCTGGCTGGGCCACTGCGAGGGGTCACCCAATACCGCAGGCCCGTCGAGCAGAACGATGCGCTGGACTTCCGGATTGAGCGCCATCTCGATATAGGCCGCACCCTCTGCGAGCAGGCCCTCCCAATCGTTATCAGCCCGGGCTCCGATCTCTTTGGCGCGCGCCGCCATTTCGGTGTCGATCTGGTCGACGACCGCCGCCAGGAGCCCGCGCTTGTCTCCGAAATTGTGGTAAAGCGCCCCGCGTGTCAGGCCAGCATCCGCCGTCAGCTCGTCCATCGACGCCGAGGCGTACCCTTTTTCGGCAAAAGCCTTGCGCGCCGCCGCTATCAATTTGGCGCGGTTTTCCTGCATCGTTTCGCTGCGCGTTTTGCCCATTCAAACCTCCAATTCACATACCGAGCGTATATGAACTTGACATACGAAGCGTATGCCATTATTTCACATACGCACCGTATATCAAATGAAGAGCGAGCTTGTGAAGCACGACTCCGCTCTCATCTGCCGTCACCAACAACAAAGGGAGATCAGAATGCCCCAACGCGAAGCAATCTTTCCTGCCGGCAGGCACGCCCTTTACGAGGAGCACAGCTATTCCGCCGCGATCCGATCCGGTGATCTGCTGTTCGTATCAGGGCAGGTCGGCAGCCGTTCCGATGGAACCCCGGAACCGGATTTCGAACGCCAGGTGCGGCTCGCCTTTGAAAATCTAAAGGCCACGCTGAGCGCCGCGGGCTGCACGGTCGATGATATCGTCGACGTCACCAGCTTCCACACCGATCCTGAAAACCAGTTCGGAACCATCCTGGCGGTCAAGCAGGAGATTTTCAGCAAGCCGCCCTATCCGAACTGGACTGCGCTTGGCGTAAACTGGCTCGCCGGCTTCGACTTCGAGATAAAGGTCATCGCCCGCATTCCGGCAGGTCCGTAATATCGCCACCGGCTCGTCCGGCCGATGACGAGCAAGCCTGTTTGCCAGCAAACAACGTGTAGAACCAGCATCACCGCCGCGCCGGCGGCTTCACCGCCGCCCGCCGCTGCAGCGCGAAACGCGCGGCGGGGCAGTTGATGTCGGGCACGAGATCGTAGGTCTGCTGGTAGAGGCTCTGCGCCAGCGTGTTGTTGCCGCGGGTTTCCGAGGCGAGGGCCGCGAGTGCAGTGCGTTTGTAGGCCTCGACGATCGGCTCGGCGGCTTTCGCCAGTGCGGCGTCGTCGGCGGGTTCTGTTGCCAGCGAAAGGGCGGCATAGGTCGCATCGCCGTCGCGGCCGACGCGGCCGCCGACCGCGCCGTTGAAGCTCTGCTCGGAAACCTGGCGCATGCGCCGGGCGTTCTTGATGCATGTCGGGATGCGGGCGGCTTCCGCGTGGATGCGCTCGGCAGTCGGGCCGCCGTCCGCGCTGCCGCTATCGGAGAGGATCACGTAGGCGACGATGCCGACGATGGCGAGATAGGCGACACCCATGCCGGCGAGGAAGGCCGGCTGCTTGAGCAGCGGCTTCTTCGGCTTGCCGTCGGTTGTCTTGGCCGCCTCCTTCTTCAGCGCCTCCTTGGCGGGCGCCTTCTCCAGAAACTGGAATTCGACATCCTTGCCGAGACGGAAGCTGTCGCCGGTTTTCAGCGAAGCGGTCTGCAGCAGCGCCTCGCCGCGCAGCATGATCGGGTTCAGTCCCATCCGGCGTATGATGAAGCCGCCGTCGCTCTGCCGTTCGATGCGCGCATGGATCGGCGCCAGAAAGGGATCGTCGACGACGATATCGGCATTGCCGGCCCGGCCGATCGACATTTCCGGCCGGTCGAGCACGTGACTGCGGCTCTGGCCGCCAGGGCCGGTCTGCAGAAGGCTTGGTTTGTTTCCGCGAAAGAAGGAAAAGACCATGATCAGAACATCCCACTCGACATCATCTCGACAATTGCCGGCGCCAGCACCAGGAGAAGGATCGCGACGACGATCATCATCGCCGGCATGACGATCTTGGCTTTCAGCTTTTCACTGGCCCTGTCCGCCTTCTCCCAGCGACGGAATCGCAGGTCGCGCGCGTGTTCGCGCAACAGCTCGACACGGTTGCTGCCCTCGACCTCACCCTGGATCACGGCGCGGATGACACGCACCACCTCCTCGGCGGTCATGCGGGCCTCCAGGCGTTGCAGCGCCTCGATCATGCCGGTGCCGAGCGCCACGTCCTTCAGCGTCTGTTCGATTTCCTCGCTCATCACGGTGCCGGGGGCAGCCTCGGCGTAGAGCCTCAGGCTTTCCGGCAGGGTAGCCTGCGCCTGCTGCGTCATGACGACAAGATCGAGGAAATAGGGAAATTCGCGCGAGATGCGTTCCTTGCGGTCCTGCATCTTGTCGTCGGCGACGACCCAGAAATAGATGGCAGGGATGAAGCCGAGGATCAGGCCGGCAGCAAGCCCGCCGATCACGCTGCCGCTCGCAATGCCGAACAGCAGGCCGAGCAGGACGAAGCCGAAGAGGCTCAGGACGACGAGGAGCGCGATATATTCCCGCCCCGTCACGCCGCCGAAAGGCCGGCCGCCATAGATCAGTTTCTGTTCGAGCTGCGCGCCGAAATCGGCGAGCACCGGCTCGAAATGCCTCAGCACGAATTCAACAGGCGTGCGCATGCCGATGCTGTCGACGATATTCGGCGGCGGGCCATCGCCGCCCGCGCTGCGGCGTACGACCTGGATGCTGCCGAGCAGATCGCCGAGCCACCAGACGAAGAGTGCCGCCGTAATGCCGGCAAAAACGATGGCGATGGGGCCAAGAGGAATTTGCGACATCATACCGACACCTTCATCATCGAGCGCATCCAGAAGAAGCCGGTGGCATAGAGAATGGCGCCGACGATCGCGATGACGATGCCGATGGCGTTGCCGAACACCTTGTCGATCAACTCCGGCTGGCCGAAGAAGATCATCAGGATCATGAAGAGCGCGCCGCCGTTGACGACGCGGAAGTTCATGCGCGCCTGCGACGAAGAGGTCGTGATCTTCTGGTCGAGCTTCCAGATTTCCTTGAACGATTTCGACATTTCCGTCAGCGGCTCGGAAATGTCGCCGCCCTGGCGGGCAAAGAGCCCAAGCGCGGCATCGACCATCTTGAAATGCAGGCTCGGCACGTTGCGGCCGTGGCGATCCAGCGCCTCGACCAGGCCGATGCCGAGCTTCTGCTCGCGGGCGATGCGCTCGAATTCGCGCGAGGCCGGCATCTGGCCGGTATCGGCGACCGCATTGACGGCGACGGCGAGCGGTTTGCCGGTGCGCACCGCCGAGACGATCTGGTCGACGGCGTAGGGAAGCTGGGATTCTATCTGCAGCCAGCGGCGCTGCAGGAAATAGCGGATCATCGCCTTGGGCAGGAAGAAGGCGACCGGGATCGCGACGACGATGCCGAAGATCGGCCCGAAGATCAGCGAGATGATCGCGAAGACGACGATCGCCGTGATGCCGTAGGCAAGGATCATCGTATAGGGCGGAACGGCGTCGCGCCCGAATACCTGCGCCGCTTCGCTGGCGAGCGCGATATCTCGTTCGGTCGCGCGCAGAAGCGGCGCCGGCCAGCGCACCGGCGCTCCCCAGACGAGCAGCCCCGCCGTCACCGCGCCGAGGGCGACCGTAAAAATCTGCAGAATGCTGATATCCATGGCTTCCCCCTAAAAACAAAAGATTCCGCGAAAACCTGAGCCACCCTAGACGAACATATCGAGTTTCTTGATCTCGCCGTTCTCTCCGAATTCAACGAGTTCCGCGACGAAGGTCGGCAGGTACCCGGTGAAGGCATGCACCGCCTGCCCGCCGGCGCGGCCGACGAGATTGAAGATCGGCTCGACGATGACGAGGCCGGTATCCGGATCGATGCCTATCACCTCCGATATCTCGGTGATGGCGCGCCGGCCGTTCTCCAGGCGGTTCAATTGCACGACGAGTTCGACGGCGGCGACGATTTGCTGGCGGATCGCCGTGACGGGCAGCGAGCTCTGGCCCTGCAGCACCATCACCTCCAGGCGGGTCATCATGTCCTGCGGCGTGTTGGCGTGCGCCGTCGTCATCGAGCCGGCATGGCCGGTGTTCATCGCCTGCAGCATGTCGATCGCCTCCGCGCCGCGGCACTCGCCGACGATGATGCGGTCGGGGCGCATGCGCAGCGCATTGCGAACGAGGTCGCGGATGGTGACGCTCGTCTCCGACTCCGCCGTCTTCGGCCGCGATTGCAGATAGACGACATGGATGCCGTCAAGCTGCAGTTCGGACGTGTCTTCGACGGCGACGACGCGCTCGCCGACAGGGATGAACTGCGACAGGCTGTTCAAGAGCGTCGTCTTGCCGGAACCGGTGCCGCCAGAAACGACGATGTTCTTGCGGGCGCGCACGGCCGCCTCCAGGAAGGCGCGCATCGGCTCGCTGAGCGCACCTGCCGTAACGAGCTTGCTGATATCGAGCCGCGACTTGCCGCCGAATTTGCGGATGGTGAGGCAGGCGCCTCTGACCGCCAGCGGCGGAATGACGGCGTTGACGCGCGAGCCGTCAGGCATGCGGAAGTCGGCCATCGCCTCACTCTCGTTGATCGAGCGGTTGGAATCGACGGCGATGCGCTCGATCACCTTCATCAGTTGCCGCTCGTTGGCGAAGGCGAAGGGATATCGCTCCAGCAGGCCGAATTTCTCGACGTAGATCTCGTCATAGCGCGTCACCATGATTTCCGAGATGACGTCGAGATCCATGAGTTCCGAGATCGTGCCCCAGCGGTACATCAGTTCTTCGATATTGGAGCGCAGGTGCGTATGGGCGATCTCGTAACGGTCGCCCGCGTTGAAAAGCGCCTGCCTGGCCTGAAAGGCAGCGCTGAAACGCGTGTCGAGCTGGGCGAAGTCCGAGCGGGTGGACTCGAAATTGAGCTTGAGCTGCAAGGCCGAGATCAGCGCTTTGCCGACATCGAAGAGGCGGCGATTGTCCTGCTCCTCGCGGATCAGAGCTGCCGCATTCGACGAGGCGTCGCGCCGCGTCGTACGGGCGATGCGTTTGGCAAGCCAGCGATAGACAGCGTTCCTGATGACGAGGACGACGAGATCCTGTGGCGCGCTGTCCAACGCTTCCTTGATGAACATGTCCAGGCGTTCGCGAATGCGGCTTCGCGTCTCCTCGCGGCCGAAATCGGAGGATTTCACCAGCCGGTCGTATTGCGTGTCCTTCAGCAGGCGCTCGTGAATTTCCATCTGCAGGGCGAGCACGCGTTCCTGATCGGGAAACTGCGTCACCGCTTCGGGTGCCGCAGCCGGCTCGACGAGTTCGATCGTGACGTTCGGCACCCAGATCGACATGCCGGCCGATACCGCGACCGGCGTGCCGGCCCTGAGCGGCTGGTCGTCGACCCGCGTCGGATTGCGGCCGTGATGCTGCACCGACCAGCCCTGGCCGGATTTCCGCAGCACGAATTGCGGTGAGGAAACATGGCTGCCGCGCAGACGCACGACACCGGCGCCGGCGGGCAGCGAAAGCGTGCTGCTTTCGCCGACGAAATAGGTCTCATTCGAGGAGAGCGGGATCACCTCCCGTCCGCTGCCGTCCTCATAGGAAATCTTCAACAGCATGGCTCACTCCCTCACGCGGCCGTCACATGCGCGTCCAGTTGATGCTCGGCAGGTCCTCGACACTGTTGTCGGCGGGATTGCGCAGCACGAGGTTCAGGCTGCCGTTCGACTGGCCAAGGGCAAAAATCAGCATTTCGGCTTCCGACGGCGTCACTTCGACGGTCACGTTATTGTAGGTGCTATTGGCCTTGGTGATGGCACCCTCGGCAGTCGTCGCGGCGCCAACGGCCAGCACTTTGACATTTTGCAGGAAGGTACGAGTAACGACGCGGGTGCGCGAGCTGATACCGAGCCTATAGTCCTGCGCCTGCTTGCGGTAAGCGTTGACATCGTTCTCGTCGGCGCCGGGATATTGGGTCAGATAGTTCTTCAGCATCTGCTCGACCGGCGACTGCGGCTGGGTCGGAGCCTGCGGCTGCCCGGCGGCAACAGGCGCCTGACCGGGAACGGCAGGAGGCTGGCCGGGGGCTCCAGGCTGGGTCGCGGCGGCAGGCGCCACGGGCTCGACCGGCTCATCGACCGTACCGAGGATATCGACATAGCTGCCCGGCTCGACGAAGTGGCCAACCGCTGCGGCCGCGTTGACGGGAAGGGTCAAAGCACGCTTGCCGGGCGCGATCATCGTCGTCAGGCGACCGCCGTCGGCATCGTCGAAATATTGGAAAAGCAGCACGGAACCGGCCGGAATGTCTGCGGCAGCCGTCCTGTCCTTCAGCCATTCCTGATAGGCGCTTGCAGCAGGCACGGCGAGCTTGGCGAGCGGCCCGAAGCTTTCCGGCAGCATGACCGGTTCGGCGAGCATGTCGGGCGTGATCGCCTGTCCCCTCGTGACCTTCCTGTCAGGCTGGAGCCGCATGAAGGCATAGGCCGTCTGCTCGTTCTTGACGCTCTCGGTCCAGAAATACAGCAGAACGCCCGTGATGAGCCCGACGATGACAGCCGCAATGAGCTTCCAGTTCATGGTGTTATTCCTTCGACGAAGGGTTGCCTGATTTGAATGACCTCGACGGTCCTGCCGTCGCTTTTGCTGCTGGTATAGAGAACGTTAGCCTCGACGCTGCCGCGCCGGCCATAAAGGGCGGTCACTCTGCCGCGCTGGGCCGGCGGCGTCTCGATGGTGAAACCGTCGCGGGCCAGAAGATCGGCGCGCGCATCCGACCAGCGCGCGGCGGACAGCGTGCCTTTCGACACCACCGTGCGCGACATGTGGCCCTTGTCGCGATCACCGATATCGCTCAGCACTTCGACGCCCGCCGGCGGGCGCAGTGACGGCGGCAGTCTGCTGACATCGGCGGGAGCCGCAAAGGCAGGGAGCGTCGCCGCGACATCGTCGAAGCGGCTCATCAGCACCTCGGTCGTCGGCGCATCGGCGGGACGGCGGATCATGATCGAGACGCCCGGGATCGGCGCTCTCGCCGAAGGATTGTTCGGATCTTGCCGCCTGAGATAGTCGAGCGCGGCCTCGCCGTCGCCATCGAAGAAGCGCACGACCACGGCGAGATCGTCGCGGACGCGGCTCGTCCTCGGGACGATCAGCATGTTGGCCGCGATGACGGCGGTCAGTTCTTGCTTGTCGCTGCTTTTCGGCAAGGCAGGCCGGGTGTTGGCAGCCAAGACCCGCAGCCATTCGTCGGTGATATCGGAAATGCTGCGATCGCTCTGATAGGGCGTGAACTGCAGCGGCTGGCCGTTGATGACGAGATCGCGCGGCGCGCGCTCCGGAGAGCCGAGAATGCCGGCCAGCATCGAATTCAGCGTCGCCCTGAAATCCTTGTAGACCTCGGCGCGGCCCGGCGTGGCCAGAACCACGGCGGCAAGGCCGATGACGAGCGCCAGGCCGGCGAGATGGCCGGCGAAACGAAAGGAGATGCGTGCGCCCTGTCTCATCTCATTTCGCTCCCGGAAAGACGCCGTCGAAAAGATCGCCGGAGTCGCTGGCCACGTCGCGGATCTCCCGGCGCAGCGTCGGATCGTAGCCGCGGCGCGTGGTGTCGTTGTTGTGCGAGGCAAAGAGCGTCGAGTCGTCCACCGTGAAGGCATCCTTCCAGCGAATGCTCCGGATGGTATCGAGATCGTCGGAATCCCTGAATTTGTAGACACGGTCGGCCGTTGCCGTAACCAACTGCGGCTTCTCGTTGGCGAGGTCGCCGACCATATCGCCGAAGTCGCGACCATCGCTCTTCAGCGTATTCTGCACGTCGTCCCAGACGAAGGTGCGCTGCGGATCGCCGTCGCCCTCATGAGAAGGTGTACGCGAGCAATTCATGGCGTCTCCTCCCGGCAGGGCAGGCAAGGCCGGGATCGGAAAGGCGTTCGAGAAGTCGGAGGTGCAATTCAGCCCATTGGCTTCGGCGAAGGCGGCATTGCGCATGGCGAGCATGGTTCCGACCTTCTTGGTGGAGATCCTGTTCGCATGGATGACGAAAATCACGATCAGCAGGATGACCGGCGCGGCGAGCACGAATTCGATCGAGGCAAGACCGCGCCTGTCGCTGTGGAGCCGCATCAGCAGCCCGCCGGCCGGAGCGCCGCCCGTATGTTCAGTGTGTGTTGACGGCAGCCCAGGCATTGGCTCCTCCCTGGTCGAAGACGCGCGTCAGGCCGGTGAAACTATCGGCAGCCGGACTTTGTTTGATCGTGTTGGAAACCGCGCCCATATCGTCGGCGAGTGTTGCCGGCGCAAGCGAGGCAAGCCAGTCCTGCGTGTAGAGATCGAAGGCCGTGTAATTATGGACCCAGCTCTGCGCCAGCGCATAGGCGGACGGCGTCTTGTCCTTGAACAGGCGGACCTGAAGCCTGGCGCGAGGCGCACGCGAAACGACCGCCAGCGTCTGGTAATCGGTAAGCTGGTCGCCGCCGAAGGGCGTGAAGTTGAACGGGATGCGCCCCTTCAGCCAGTAGGGCTTCGGGAAGGAGACGACGGGCAGGCTGGCGCCGGCCACGGAGATCGCGCCGCCCGCCGGACCGCAGACCTGATTCCAGATCATGTCGAACTTGCGGGTGAAATCGTTCTCGTCTTTTGTCTGCGCATCGGAATAGCGCGGCGGCACATCGATCGGCAGCTGGAAGGGGTTGGTAATGCCGAAGCCGACGCCGAAGACCTTGTCCGCGAGCCAGAAGCTGACATCGAGCGCCAGTTCTTCCCAAAAGCCGAGATCGCCGGCCCATTGTTCAACGATCGCCTTGAACGGGATCTTGCTCAGATAGGCCGGTCCGAAGGCTTCATAGAAGATGTAGAACTCCACCAGCTGATCGTCGATGCCGCTCTCGTGGTTGACCCAGTCGCGGATGTGGCTGCCGTCGACACCGCCTGCCGTCAACGGACCCTTGCCGTTGGGGAAGCCACGATTGGCGAACTCGCCGCGCATGAGGAGCGGATCTTGTCCCTGGGTGCCATAGGACATGGCAAGGCACATTTCGGTATAGGCAGCGGCCGGATTGACGCCATCGCGATCCACCGGCAGGTTGCCGCCGGCACCTTCACCAGCCTGGCCGCAGTTTTCGCACGGCGGATGGAAAACGACGTGGTCCGATTTATTCAAGCGCACCAGATGCAGAGCTTCGTTGCCGACACGCTGCGGGAAGCTTTCGACGAGGTAATCGTTCAGGTCGTTCATCGCATCGATGATGTCACTGGACTTGTTGATGAGACCCCAGGGATCGTATTTGACTTGTGCCGCCACCGTATATGCAAGTGCTTTGGTGGCTTCGGTCGCCCGGAACCCCTGGAACGCCAGGCAAGCGCCGTAGATGATGCCGCCGACGATCGGGACCTTTTGCCAGCCGGGGCAATAGGGCATCGGCGGAAGCGGCGGCAGCAGGGATGCGGGCCCGAAGCCTTCCGTGAAGGAATATTCGGCAAGCTTCGCCAGAATGACACCCGAGCGCAGGGCCAGTTCCGCCGTCGTGAGCTGGTAGGCGACCGACGTCGCCATGACAACGGTTGCCTGGGAGGAGGCGACATTGTTCATCGCCATGATGTTGAGATAGCGTGCTTCCCAGTCGGCATGGACGAGAGCGGCGGCGTCGGCGGTATCCTGCGTGCGCTGCTTGTCGTAGATCATCTGGCCGGTGTTCAAGATCCAGACGATCATCAGCGCGAGCGCGATCGTCATGTAGAGGATGATCGGCGAGAGGAATCCGCGATCGTCGCGGTGCAGACGTTTGATGAAGGTCGGTGTCATAGCAGGTTCACCTCCGCCGTCGAAATCGTGTAGTAGCGCCCGTCCTTCCTCTGGCCGCGGGCAAAGACCCAGCCGGCATATTCGAGCAGCAGGAAACGCGCTTCCACCTTGGCGGTGACGGGCACATGCGGAGTGCGGCTGATGGCGGCATAGAGTGCCATCGGCGCGCGATCGACAGTGACGGTCACATTCTGCGGATCGAACATGTAACGGGCCTGGTTGCGCATGGCGCGCCAGTTCTTCGAAAGGCCCGACGCATCGGCAAGGGCCTTCAGCGCCTCTTCCGGCGGCTGGCAGGCGCCGACGCATTTGAGCTGGTCGTAGGGGGCGGCCGGGATCAGCGCCAGACGGGCGGCGAGATCGGCCTTGCCGGGGGCGGCATCGTCATCGCAGGTCTTCGGGTCGATGATGCTCCGGATGGTGATCGGCAGGGCCGGGCAGAAATAGACGCGGGCGCTGCGCGCCGCCGCATAGGCGGCATAATGAGTGAAGAGGTGGTTTTTCGCCAGGATCGTAAACTGGAAGACCACGAACATGAAGAAGACGAAGATCGGCGTGACGAGCACGAAATCCATCATCGTCGTGCTGCCCGACACATCCCGGTGAAGCTCCGATATCCGGCGCCGGCGGGCGGAAAGCCGCGGCAGCAGCAGCATCGAGGCGAAGAGTACGAGGGCGATCGCAAAGGTACCGAAGAGGGCGCCGTGATCCTCGGGGATCCAGAAGGTCCGCGAGTGCAGGATCGAACTCCAGAAGGCACCGTTGAAAGTGGGGCGTTCGAGTTCAGGGCGCATTGCCGTTACCTCACAAGGGCAAGAGGGGTGAAATCAGGTATGAACAGGCACCAGAGAAGTCCGAGGGCTGCGGCGACGCCGAAGCGGACGGTATGATCTGTTTCGCGCGGCTTCAGCACCGAAGCGGCGCTGCGGAAACCGGCAGGCAGGAGCAGGGCGAACAATCCGACAGCCCGCAGCAGCGCGCTCCAGTCAACCCTTCGCGCCATCGAGAAAACGGCGATGACGCCGCCGACCATCAGCGATGCGAGCATCACGTCGATGGCGGGCCAGAGGCCGAGAATGGCGCCGAGCGCCGCCATCAGCTTGACATCGCCGCCGCCGCAGCTTCCGGCTGCGAAGGCGATGATGAAGATCAGGCCTGCAGCGAGCAGGCCGGCAAAAGCCAGGCCGATCCCTGCCGAACCGCTGCTGATGGCTGCCAGCATGAAGCCGGTCAGCAAACACGGATAGGTCACGGCGTTCGGGATGTGACCATGGCGGTGATCGAGCACCGCCGCGGTCGTGGCGCAGGCGACGGCAAGAGCCGTCGCCGCAGGCATCTGGGTCAGATCGTAGGTCATGTCCATGACACGGATCCGCTTATTGGCCCGGCTCAGGAATTCTCTCGGCGTCGGAGAGAGCCGTGTTCTTTTCGTTGAACCACTCGCCGATCTGTTTGCCGAATGCGAGCAGGAGCAGCATCAGCGGAATGACGATCAGCGCGACGGCCAGGACGATCTGGGCCATGTCGCCGCGCTCGTCCTTGTGAAGTGCAATTGCGAGAGTCTTGAATTTTTCAAACATCTGCGTATTCCTCGTTCCCAAGTTTGTTTCGGATCGAAGACCTTGGTGAAGATAAAGCAAGAATACGATATCGTTTCGAACCGGCACGTTGCTCGTTTCAATGATATTTTCTGCTTCGGTTTATCTTCCCCGGTGGCCAACGCTTGTTGAGCAACACCATTAAGACCCAAGAGTGCGCCCAAGGCCAGCCCTCCGTCAAGCAAACGAAACGAAGGGTTCCAATTGTCTTGGAGGCATTGCCTGTTGAAACGGAATCGACAAGGATAATTTCTAGCTAATCATCTGAATTAGCTCAATTTTCACCCCGAAAGGCGCAGCCTGCCGCGATTTGGCCCAATATCGTCCACTGCCCCATAATTGGCCAATCCTTTCAAGGCGATAGAATATCCTGGGCGGCGCAGCCATCTCACCCGCCCGCGCGGAACGCGCCCATGGCATTGCTTGGCGATCTGGATTAAGCTTATCGGACATATTGGGCATGACCCTTCAGTCGTTCCGGAGAAAGAACATGGAAACGATGAGCAGCGTCTTGATACTTGCATTGGTCCTCATTCCACTGATGATGTTCTTTCCGACCGCGGTTCAGATGATGGTAACGCTGTTCGGCATGAGCACTGTTCTTGTCGGGATGCCGCTCTGATGAAGGCCGTTTCTGACGATGCCGCCGAACAGGCGACCTTCCAGGTCCTGACTCGGGCGCTGGACAAGCTCTTGGGACCGATCCGCTTCCTTCTCGAGGACCCGAGCGTTTCCGAAATCCTGATCAACGGAACCTCCGACATCTTCGTCGAAAGGCGAGGCAAGCTCGAACGCGCCGATACACGCTTCGCCAGCCGCGAGGATCTGGAATCGGCCGCGCGCAGCATCGCGCAATTCTCCGGCAAGCGGCTGACGCCGGAGGAGCCGAGCGTGGAAGCCCGTCTGCCGGATGGTTCACGCGTGCAGATGATCCAGCCGCCGGCCGCCCGCACCGGGCTCTGCATCTCCATTCGCCGCTTTCTGAAAGAGCATCGCAGCATCCGCGATCTCGTTACCCAGGGCAGCCTGACCGAGGAGTCGCTGTCGCTGCTGCAGGCCGCCGTCGGGCTGCAGAAGAACGTCATCATCTCCGGCGGCACGGGCACCGGCAAGACGACGATGCTGAACGCGCTGTCGGAAGCCTTTGCCGATCACGAACGCATCATCGTCATCGAAGACACCTCGGAACTGCAGATCCGTAAGGAGCACGTGGTCTATCTCGAAGTGACCAAGCCCGACCGTTTCGGCCGCGGCGGCGCCAGCATCCGCGACCTGTTCCGCTCGTCCCTGCGCATGCGGCCCGACCGCATCATTGTCGGCGAATGCCGCGGCGGCGAGGCGCTCGACATGATCCAGGCGATGACCTCCGGCCACAGCGGCAGCCTTTCGACCGTGCACGCCAATACACCCTACGATGCCCTGCACCGGCTGGAGACGCTGGCGCTGATGTCCGACATCGATATGCCGCTCCGGCCGCTCAGGGCCCAGATCGCCTCGGCCGTCGACGTCGTCGTCCAGATCGCCCGCTTCAAGCGCACCGGCAGACGCCGGGTGATCGAGATTTCCGAGATCAAGGGCCTCAACGACGACGGCCAGTATATCGTCGAGAGCATCTACAAGCTGGAAGGCGACGGTCATTCCAATTCCGATGGCGCCCTGCTCTGGACCGGAGTCGGGCCGAGCTTCGCTTCCGATGCGATGGAAGAGCTGCAAGGTGCGGAGCGAGCGGAATGGATGAAGGCCGAAGCCGCCGCGCGGGCAACGACTTGAAAGCCTGTTGGCGGACTGTCTGCCCGGCATGATGCGTCGAGGGAGGCAAGCATAGTTACCTTCCCCGGTGTTTACTGGCGCTTCTTGCGCCAGGGTGCGTTCTTCTGCCAGTCGCCGGCCACGATGCTCCCGTAGATGGCCTTCCGGCAGGGCCTCCAGCCGGATGCCTGCTCCGGAAATCCGAGGCTGAGGAACCAGCGCCGGCGGCGCGCTCGTCCTCGCCAGAACCCGGAGAAGGAATTCGCGGCTCTCAAACCAGCATCGACTGCTGGGCGAAGATACCCGCCATCGCACCTTGCCATGATGCCGTGGTGACCGAGGGCATTCCGGGATTGGCGAGGTCGCCGGCGGCGTAGATGCCGGGCATGCTGGTCTCGCGGCGATCATCGACCTTGAGGGCGATGCCGCTGGGCGTATCGACTGTGGCGAGGCCCAGTGATTCATGCAGGCTGGCGGACGGCTTGTTGCGCGGATGGGCGAACAGGATGTCGACCGCGACATCGGGGCCGGTGTCGAGTTTGACGGTGGCGCTATGGCCCCCGTGATGGACGATCCCCGTGATCCGGCCCTCGACGACAGGTATGTTGCGAGGTGCGAGATCGGCCCGGATATCGGGCGGAATATCATGACCATCGGCGAACAGCGTCAACCTGTCGGTCCAATCGTGGAAAAGCCTGGCCTGATTGTGCGACTGCCGGCCGGACCAGACGAGGCCCCAATGCTGGCCGGCGACTTCAAAGCCGTCGCAATAGGGGCAGGGCACGATGGAGGTGCCCCAGCTTTCGGCAAAGCCGGGAACATCAGGCATCTGGTCCGCGATGCCATAGCTCAGGATCACGCGGCGCGCCTTGAGGCTTTCGCCATCGCCAGTGAGGACGGAGAAGTTGTCGATTGCGCCGGAGACACTTTCGGCCCGGGCACGGACCAGCTTGATCGTAGGATAACGCGCCAGCTGCTGCCGCGCCTCGGCCAGGATGTCCAGCGGCGGCTTGTGATCGTGGCCGAGCAGACCATGCGAGTGGCCGGCGAAGCGATTGCGCGGCAGGCCGGTATCGAGAACGGAGACCTTGCGGCGGGCACGGCCGAGCTGCAAGGCGGCGGCGAGACCGGCAAAGCTGCCGCCGATGATGATGACGTCATCCATGGTAATGGGCTCCGTGTTGCGGATGGAGAGGGTTGAGTTGGGCTTGGCGCGCAATATCGTCCAGCGATACGCATTCGAGACGGGCAGCGAGCAGGGCTTCGGCATCGGCGTGAAATTCGCCCATCACTGTTTTGGCAGTCGGCACAATGCCGCATTCGATATCGCCGTGCGGCCAGGGGAAACTTGATTTGGAGGACAGGATAAAATCCCCTCTTTAACTTGCATATTTTTGATACTACATGGTATCGTAAAGCATGAATAACGATACTGTCAAGGATCTTAATAGTCGTGTCCGAAAATAGTCGAGGCCGGCGCGGCCGGCCAGCCAACGAGGCGCTTGGCCAAACGATAGTCGACGTAGCATACGAACTCTTTGTGGAATTGGGTTTTCAAGCGACGACATTGGACAAGGTCACCCAGCGAGCGAAGATATCAAAGCTCAGCATCTATCGGCACTTCGAGAACAAGGAGGCGCTGTTCAGCGCGGCCGTCGCCACCCGCTGCCATCAGTTTGCACCACAAGCCCTTTTTGAAGGCGTCGACGGTTCGGCCGAAGATCAACTCATGGCGCTGGGATCATCCCTCCTTCGCACGCTGTTGAGCCCGGACGTCCGCAGTGTCGAAGCCATGGTCATGGCCGACAAGACGAACCAAAAGTCGTTAAGCAAGCTCCATTACGAAGCCGGCCCCGCCCATATCATCGCCCAAATCGAGGCCCTGTTGCGCCAGTTGCACGCGAAGGCGGTTCTGAACGTGCCCGATCCTCTCCGGTCTGCCCGCTTGTTTGCCGCGCTTTTCAAAGGCTCCGATCTCCTGCTTGTCGCACGCTTCGATGAGGCTAAAGCAGAGGACGACGACGAGATCGAATCCTATTGCCGGTCGGCCGTCGCCATGTTCATCGCCGCGCACGGTCGCAACAACCAGGCGGGGGGATAGCCTGGTTAAAGAACGGATCAGAACAAGGATCATGGCATGACAGAGAAAGATGTTTATCAGGTAGCCGACTGGAAAGGCCAAAGCGGGGAGCGCTGGGTCGCCTACCAGGCCCGGCTCGATGCAATGATGGCGGTGTTTGGCCAGGCCGCGATCGAAGCAGCCGCGCCCGTCGCGGGTGAACGCGTGCTGGACGTCGGCTGCGGCGCGGGAGCGTCTAGTCTGGACCTAGCCGATCGCGTCGGCGCGGGAGGCCATGTGCTAGGCGTGGACATATCCGAACCGTTGATCGATAGAGCGCGCGCGCTAGCACCGCAGCATTCGGCGGCCATGTTCCAAGTGGCCGACGCCAGCAGCGCCGAGCTTCCAAAAGGGGCGTTCGACATTCTGTTCTCGCGTTTCGGGGTGATGTTTTTTGACGATCCCGCGGCGGCCTTCACTCATATGCGCCGCGCGCTCCGGCCGGGCGGCCGGGTCGCTTTCGTCTGCTGGCGCAGCATAGCCGAGAATGATTGGGTGCGTTTGCCGATGGGCGCGATGAAAGGAATCATTCCGGCGATGACGCCGCCCGGTCCCGAAGCGCCCGGCCCGTTCTCGTTTGGTGACCGGGGGCGTGTGGCGCGTATTCTAACGGCGGCTGGCTTCACCGATGTCGCTATCGCGCCCTTCGATGCCTCCATCCCATTCGGCGAGGGGCAGACGCGGGATGCGGCGCTCGACGACGCGGTGAAGATGACACTCGAGGTCGGCCCGCTGTCGCGCGCTCTCGCTGATCAGCCCGACGATATCCGCGTCCGCGCCTCGGCTGCGGTTCGTGCCGTCTTCGCGGGCTGCACTCGCGAGCGGTCGGTGATGATCGACGGCGCAGTGTGGATCGTCACGGCGCGCAATCCGGCAAGCTGACAGGGATTGACCGGCGTTATAGCCCTCAACATGCCACGGCAAGCGCGGCGGGCAGAGCCTTGTTTGCGATCTCGCGACGGGGGAAATAGAGCAGCAACGACGCCGATCATCTCTTTCCATCCATGGACAAACATTAGCAGTTGACGGCAACGATAGCCTTTATGCGCTATCCTTTTCGGCGCTTGTCGCCATATGCTTAAGCTCGTGCCACAGACTTTCGGCAAAACTGCGCAGGACCATGAGTTCGAAGCTGTCGTCGCCGGTGCGCGCGATCTGCACGGAGATATGACCGACCATCGTCATCGCCGCACTGCCTTCCGGGAAGACGGCGGGATCGAGATCGATGGCGGTGCCCTTTGAAAGAAGCAGGCGTGAGGATCGGCCGGAAATGCTGATGCGGACCCGCCCGTGGCTCTGGTCCATGACGAAAGCTTTTCCAGCGAGTGCGGCTGCGAGCGCGTCGAGACTTGCCGGCAGAAGCGGCTCGTCACCGGCGACGAACCATTGGTGGAAGCCGGCCTTGCGGACCGAGCTGTTCGTAAAGCGGGCTTTGGCCAATTCCGCGGCAAGTGCCGCCGGCTCGATCGCGCCGAGCACGTGCAGCAAATAGCCCTCCGGCAACGCCTCCAGCCGGATGCCTGCTCCGGAGATGCCGTTATGTGCCGTCCAGGCGAGAACCGGTTTGTGCTGGGGAAGATCAGGCATGAAGCTTCTCGTTTTCAGGATCGATGAAGACGGGATGGCAGAGCACCGCATCGGTGAATTCGTTGCGCAGGCCGTTCCAGACCGTCACCTTTTCGCCGATGCGTTCCGGTCCACGCTTGACGAGCGCAAGGCCGATCGTATGGCCGAGGCTCGGCGAGAAGGCGCTTGAGGTGACATAGCCCTGGTCGTTTTCGAGCGTCGCCGCAGCACCCTCGGCGAGGATATGCGAGCCGGTGCGGAAGCCGCTTGCCGGATTGAGCGGCTTGACGCCGACGAGGCGCGGCCGTTCGGGATGCTGCAGGCCCTCGCGGGCGAGCATCGCCTTGCCGATGAAATCCGGCTTGGTCGATGAAACCATGCGGCCGAAGCCGAGATCGCCAGGTGTTACCGTGCCGTTGATCTCGGCATGGGTAACGTGGCCCTTTTCGATGCGCATGACGCCGAGCGCTTCGACGCCGTAGGCTGAGATGCCGTGCTTTTCCCCTGATGCCATGATGGCATCGGCAACACTTTCGCCGTAGCCGGCCGGCACGGCCAGCTCGTAGGCGAGTTCGCCCGAGAAGGAAATCCGGAAGAGCCGGCCTTCGAGGCGGCCGCCGAATAAGGACACCTTGCGGGCGCTCATGAAGGGGAAGGCCGCATCCGATATATCCTCGTCGACGATCTCGGAGAGGATGGCGCGCGACTTCGGCCCGGCAACCGCCATCTGCGCCCATTGATCGGTCGAGGAGGCGAAGCAGACGTCGAGCTCCGGCCAGAGCGTCTGGGCGCAGAATTCGAGATGGGTGAGCACGCCGGCGGCAAGCGCCGTCGTCGTCGTCATGAAGAAATGGTCTTCGCTGAAGCGGCTGGTGGTGCCGTCGTCATAGATGAAGCCGTCTTCGCGCAGCATGATGCCGTAGCGCGCCTTGCCGACCGCCAGCTTGGCGAAGCCGTTGCAATAGACGCGGTCGAGGAAGGTCGCTGCATCCTTGCCGAAGATTTCGATCTTGCCGAGGGTGGAGACGTCGCAGAGGCCGGCATTCTTGCGGATGTTCAGCACTTCGCGATCGACGCTTTCGCGCCATATCGTCTCGCCGGCGCGCGGGAACCAGGAGGAGCGATACCAGAGGCCGGTTTCGACGAAGACCGCGCCGTTCTTTTTCGCCCAGCCGTGCAGCGGCGATCTGCGCGCCGGCTGGAAATCCTTGCCGCGCGACGCCCCGGTCAAAGCGCCGAAGGAGACCGGCGTATAGAAGGGCCGGAAAGTCGTCGTTCCCACCTCGGCAGGCGAAACGCCGCGTGCCTCGGCAAGAATGCCGATGGCGTTGATGTTGGAGAGCTTGCCCTGGTCGGTCGCCATGCCGCTGGTGGTATAACGCTTGGCAAGCTCGACATGGCCGTAGCCTTCGCGCACGGCAAGGCCGAGGTCCTTGAGATGCACGTCGTTCTGGTAATCGACGAAAGCCTTGCCCTTCGAGCCTTTGACCGACCAGAGCGGCTTTGCGTGCTGAGCCGTTTCGGTGGCAGAAGCAAAGGCCGGTTCCGCGGCGAGGCCGATTGCCTGCAATGCGGCAGCGGCCTTTGCCGCACCATCGCCGAGGCAGGCTGCGGTTTGCGCAAGGCCGGCGGCCGCGCCGGCAACGGCAAGACCTTCCTGCGCAGACGGCGCCAGAAAGGCCGAGGCCTCCTCCGACCACTGCGGCTTGCCGCCGCGATGGCAGGCAAGATGAATGATAGGGCTCCAGCCGCCGGACATCCCAAGCGCATCGGCTTCGATCCGGCGAAGGCCGCCTGAGGTCTCGATACTGACGCCGCGCAGGCGCTTGCCGCCCTCTGCATCGATAACCCGGGCGCCTCGCAGAACCTCGGCGCGGCCCTGCCAGCTCTTGCCGCCATCGGCGCGGCTGTCGACGATCGCGGCGACTCGAAGGCCGGCGGCTTCGAGGTCGGCGGCGGTGTCATATGCGGTATCGTTGGTAGTAAAGATCACCGTGCCTTGGCCAGGTGCTACCGCCTGCCGATTGAGATAGCTGCGCATGGCGCCTGCCATCATCACGCCGGGAATGTCGTTGCCGCCGAAGACGAGCGGCCGCTCCTCGGCCCCTGTCGCAAGGATCGCCTGGCGGGCGACGATACGCCACAACCGTTCGACCGGACGATCCGGATCGGGCAGCGCCACATGCTTCTGCACACGTTCGACCGCGCCGAAGAGATTGTCGTCGTACCAGCCGAACACCGTCGTGCGCGGCAGCCGGCGCACATTCGCCAGCCCTTCGAGTTCGGCCAGCAGCTCGCCGAGAAGAGCGTCCGCCGGCTTGCCGTCGACGGCGCCGCTGTCCGAGAGCAGGCTGCCGCCGAGATCGGGGCCTTCGTCTGCGAGAATGACGCGCGCGCCGGCGCGGCCGGCCGTCAGTGCTGCGGCAAGACCGGCAGGGCCGGAGCCGATCACGAGCAGGTCGCAATGCGCCCAGCATTTCTCATAGGCATCTGGATCGGCCTCATAGGAGGCCCGCCCCAGGCCCGCCGCCTTGCGGATCACCGGCTCGTAGAGTTTTTCCCAGAGGGCCGCCGGCCACATGAAGGTCTTGTAGTAGAAACCGGCGCTGAGGAACGGCGAGAGCAGCCCGTTCACCGCGCCGACATCGAAGCCGAGCGAAGGCCAGCGGTTCTGGCTCTTCGCCGCCAGCCCTTCGTGAAGCTCGATCATCGTCGCGCGCGTATTCGGCTCGGTGCGCCCGCCGCTGCCTGTCGTCACCAGCGCGTTCGGTTCGGCGGCACCCGCCGTCAGGATGCCGCGCGGGCGGTGATATTTGAAGCTGCGGCCGACGAGTTGGATACCGTTGCCAAGCAGCGCCGAAGCGAGCGTGTCGCCCGGATGGCCTTGCAGCGCCTTGCCGTCGAAGGTGAAGCCCAGTGTCCTGGCGCGGTCGATACGGCCGCCGGAGGAAAGACGAAAGCTCGTCATGCCGGTTCTCCGCCGAGCTTGGCAAGGGCGGCATCCCTGACGCCATGGACCGCATGGGTGACGGTATCACGCTCGACGATCAGCCAGCGACGGCATCCGGAAGAGTGGTGCCAATATTCTCTGTGCCGGCCCTTCGGATTGTCGCGCAGATAGACATAGTCGTACCAGACATCCGCTCCGGCATCCGGCGCCGGCCGGACAAGGTTCGCATCGCCGCGGATCGAGAATTCCTCCTTGGGCCGGGCGCCGCAATGGGGACATGAAATCAGGCTCGCCATCGTCTAAATGTCCTCAGTGCAGATTGGGCTGGGCGCCGACGCCCTTTTCATCGATCTGATAGCCGCGCGCGAAACGGTCGAGCCGGAAGGCGCGCGCCGTCTGGTGCGGCGTATTGCGGGCGATCAGATGGGCGTAGCAGAAGCCGGAGGCGGGGGTGGCCTTGAAGCCGCCGTAACACCAGCCGGCGTTGAGATAGAGATTGTCGATATGGGTGCGGTCGATGATTGGCGAGCCGTCCATGCTCATGTCCATGACGCCGCCCCAGGAGCGCAGGTAGCGCACGCGCGACAGCGACGGGATCATCGCGATGCCGGCTTCGGCGACGTGCTCGACCGTGGCAAGATTGCCGCGCTGGGCGTAAGAATTGTAGCCGTCGATATCGCCGCCGAAGACGAGCCCGCCCTTATCCGACTGGGACACGTAGAAATGCCCGGCGCCGAAGGTGACGACATTGTCGATGAAGGGTTTCAGCCCTTCGGAGACGAAGGCCTGCAGCACATGACTTTCGATCGGCAGGCGGAGGCCGGCCATATCGGCGACGACGGTGGAATTGCCGGCGGCCGCGAGCGCCAGCTTGCCGCAGCCGATGAAGCCCCGGCTGGTCTCGACGCCGGTGACTTCACCGTTTTCCGTGCGGATGCCGGTGACTTCGCATTGGGTGATGATATCGACGCCGCGGCTGTCCGCGCCGCGGGCATAACCCCAGGCGACCGCGTCGTGGCGCACCGTGCCGCCACGCGGCTGGAAGAGGCCGCCCATCACGGGAAAGCGGGCATTGTCGAAATCGAGGAAGGGCAATTTCTTGCGCACCGCCTGCCGGTCGAGGAGCTCGGCATCGACCCCGTGCAGCCGCATGGCGTTGCCGCGGCGCGTATAGGCGTCGCGCTGCGCGTCGGAATGGAAGAGGTTGAGGACGCCGCGCTGCGAGACCATGGCGTTGAAGTTGAAGTCCTGCTCCAAGCCTTCCCAGAGCTTCATCGACAGCTCGTAAAAGGGATTGTTGCCCGGAAGCAGGTAGTTCGAGCGGATGATCGTCGTGTTCCTGCCGATATTGCCGGAACCGAGATAGCCCTTTTCGAGAACGGCGACATTGGTGATGCCGAACTCCTTGGCGAGATAATAAGCGGTGGCAAGACCATGGCCGCCGCCACCGACGATGATGACGTCGTAATGCGGCTTCGGTGAGGGATCGCGCCAGGCCGGCGCCCAGCTCTTGTTGCCGCGAAGGCCGTTCAGGAAGATCGAAAAAGCGGAATAGCGCATGGGTGAATCCGAAAAGAACAGGCCCATGATGACAGAAAGACCGCATTCGACTTGCGTAATAAGGACACTTGCAGCTAGAAAAGAGACATGTCCTCCGATACCAGAAACGTCCAGGCGGTCGGCTTCATCCTGATTCCGGGATTTGCACTGATGTCCTATGCCTCGGCGACCGAGCCGTTGCGGGCGGCAAACCTTCTGGCCGGACGAGAGATCTATCGCGTCTCGACCTTTTCGCCGGATGGCGCGCCGGCGCTTTCCTCCTCAGGCGTCAGCGTGCCCGCCGAACCTCTTCCCCTCAGGGGATCGGGCCTCGGCACCGCCTTCGTCTGCGCCGGCGGTTCGCCTCGGGAGTGGCGATATCCGGGCGTACTTGCCTGCCTGAGGCAGCTGTCGCGCGAGGGCGTGAGGATCGGCGGGATTTCCGGCGGCCCTTATCTGATGGCCGCCGCCGGGTTGCTTGCCGGCCGAGACTTCACCATTCACTGGGAATATGCGGCCGCCCTTCTCGAAGCCTTCCCGGACCTCACGCCGCGCCAGGCGCGCTTCATGATCGACGGCAACCGCATCAGCTGCGGCGGCGGCATCTCCGCCCTCGATATGATGCATGTGCTGATCGGCGAGCGCATGGGGCCGGATTTCGCCCGCCGGGTCAGCGACTGGTATCTGCACACGGAGGTCAACGAACCCGCCGCGCCGCAGCGCGCCTCGCTCGCCGAGCGCTATGGCGTCTACCACCCCGGCCTGCTCAACGTTCTCGAACGGATGGAGGAGACGATCGAGATGCCGCTCGACCGGGCCGCCATGGCGCGCATTGCCGGCGTCACTCCCCGTCATCTCGACCGGCTGTTTTCAGCCCATCTCGGAACCACCTTCCTCGATCAATATCACAGGATCAGGCTGCAGCATGCCCAACGGCTGCTGAAGCAGAGCCCGCTCTCCATATCGGAAATCGCGGTCGCCACCGGCTTTTCCAGTCCGAGCCACTTTTCCCGCATGTTCCGCGCGGTTTACGGCATCGCTCCGCGTCAGGCGCGGCAGGAATAGGCTTTCCTCACGGTTGAGAAAATTTCACTGCCACGATAGGGTCGCGTCCGAATAAAATAGAAGGTGACGGGAAAATCGATGAACTCCAAAGGTGACGCTGCGGACAAGCAGGAACACGCAGCCGGCGGGCGGGTCCCTTTTTCTCAGGATCCCCACGCCGTTCGGGAACCGAAGGAAAACAACCTCGAAATGGCGATCGGCCACGAGGTCCGCGCCTATCGCAAGAAACTCGGCATTACCGTCACCGATCTCGCGGCCGCGACCGGCATTTCCCTCGGCATGCTGTCGAAGATCGAGAACGGCAACATTTCGCCGTCGCTGACGACGCTGCAATCGCTGTCGCGGGCGCTCGGCGTGCCGCTGACGGCCTTCTTCCGCCGCTATGAAGAACCGCGCAATGCCGTCTTCGTCAAGGCGGGGCAGGGCGTCGAACTCGAACGGCGCGGCACCCGCGCCGGCCACCAGTATAATCTGCTCGGCCATATCGACAACAACACCAGCGGCGTCATCGTCGAACCCTATCTCATCACGCTGACGGCCGATTCCGACGTCTTCCCGACCTTCCAGCACGAGGGCATGGAGTTCCTCTACATGCTCGAGGGCGAGGTGATCTATCGCCACGGCGATCAGCTTTTCCATATGCAGCCGGGCGACAGCCTGTTCTTCGACGCCGATGCGCCGCACGGGCCGGAGCAGCTGGTGAAACTGCCGAGCAAATACCTCTCGATCATCAGCTATCCCCAGCTGAACTCCAGAAGCTGACTTGCCTGAGAAGAAAAAATTATTCTTCCAAGTTGAACTCCACAAATAGACCTGCTAGTCCTTTCTCAACACGAAAGGAGGCACGGCTATGTGCGGCATTGTTGGATTGTTCCTCAAGGACAAGAGCCTTGAGCCCCAGCTGGGAAACCTGCTCTCGGACATGCTGATCACCATGACCGATCGCGGGCCGGATTCGGCCGGCATCGCGATCTATGGCGGCTCTGCCGAGGGCAAGGCGAAAATCACCATCCAGTCCGCCAATCCGGGTGTGGACTTCGAAGGCCTCGCCGGCGACCTGGAGAAAGCCGGCATCAAGGCTCATGTGTGGATCAAGAGCACGCATGCGGTCATCGAGCTTGATGCCTCCAAGCTTGGAGACGTGCGCGAGGCGCTCGAACGTATCCGCCCGTCAGTCCGCCTCATGGGCTCGGGTGAAAGCGTCGAAATCTACAAGGAAATCGGTCTTCCGAAAGACGTCGTTGCCCGCTTCGGCGTCCGCGCGATGAGCGGAACCCACGGCATCGGCCATACCCGCATGGCGACCGAATCCGCCGTCACCACGCTCGGCGCCCATCCGTTCTCGACCGGCGCCGACCAGTGCCTCGTGCACAACGGTTCGCTCTCCAACCACAACAATCTGCGCCGCGAACTGGTGCGCGAAGGCATGACCTTCGAGACGCAGAACGATTCCGAAGTCGCCGCCGCCTATCTCACAGCCGAAATGGCCAAGGGCAAGGATCTCGGCCAGGCGCTGACCGGCGCGCTCGACGATCTCGACGGCTTCTTCACCTTCGTCGTCGGCACCAAGTCCGGCTTCGGCGTGGTGCGCGACCCCATCGCCTGCAAGCCCGCCGTCATGGCCGAGACGGACCAGTACGTCGCCTTCGGCTCGGAATACCGCGCGCTGGTCAACCTTCCCGGCATCGAGAATGCCCGCGTCTGGGAGCCGGAACCGGCAACCGTTTACTTCTGGGATCACGACAAGGCCGCCTGAGGGGCGCCTGAAAGCCAAGAGGCGGCTCGGGCCGTCTCTCCGACCAACGAGGTACCAATGCCCACATTCGATCTTTCCAACACCCCTCTCCGCGAACTGAATAGCGCCCTGCATGCCCTGTCCAAAGGGGCGAACGACACCGAATTCGAAGTCATCAACCCGCGCGGCAGCCATGCCGTCGCCGTCGGCATCGACAGCCCGGTCACGGTCGCCGTCAGAGGATCGGTCGGCTATTACTGCGCCGGCATGAACGACGGCGGCAGGGTTACGGTTCATGGCTCGGCCGGTCCGGGCGTTGCCGAAAACATGATGTCCGGCACCGTAGTCATCGAGGGCGACGCCAGCCAGTATGCCGGCGCCACGGGCCGGGGCGGCCTGCTCGTCATCAAGGGCAATGCGGCCTCGCGCTGCGGCATTTCGATGAAGGGCATCGACATCGTCGTTCATGGCAGCATCGGCCACATGTCGGCCTTCATGGGCCAGTCCGGCCATCTCGTCGTGCTCGGCGACGCCGGCGATGCGCTGGGGGATTCGCTTTACGAAGCCAAGCTGTTCGTCCGCGGCGAGGTCAAGAGCCTCGGCTCCGACTGCATCGAGAAGGAGATGCGGCCGGAGCATCTGGAAAAGCTTGCCGAGCTGCTCGACAAGGCGGGCGTGACGGGCGTCAGGCCCGAAGAGTTCAAGCGCTACGGCTCGGCCCGCAAACTCTACAATTTCAACATCGACAACGCCGACGCGTATTGAGGCGAGGGACATCCATGAGCTATCACAACCCTTACACCCCGCCACGTAAGTCCGCGACCTTCGACGATTACACGCTCGCCGAAATCCGCCGCGCGGCGGCCACCGGCATCTACGACATCCGCGGCGCCGGCACCAAGCGCAAGGTTCCGCATTTCGACGATCTGCTGTTCCTCGGCGCCTCGATCTCGCGCTATCCGCTCGAAGGCTATCGGGAGAAGTGCGACACGACGGTGGTGCTCGGCTCGCGTTTCGCCAAGAAGCCGATCACGCTGAAGACGCCGATCACCATTGCCGGCATGAGCTTCGGCGCGCTGTCCGGCAATGCCAAGGAAGCGCTCGGCCGCGGTGCGACGATCGCAGGCACGTCGACCACGACAGGCGACGGAGGCATGACGGACGAAGAACGCGGCCATTCGCAGACGCTGGTCTATCAATACCTGCCTTCGCGTTACGGCATGAATCCGAAGGACCTGCGCCGCGCCGACGCGATCGAAGTCGTGGTCGGCCAGGGCGCCAAGCCCGGTGGCGGCGGCATGCTGCTCGGCCAGAAGATCTCCGACCGCGTCGCCAATATGCGCAACCTGCCGAAGGGCATCGACCAGCGCTCGGCCTGCCGCCATCCGGACTGGACCGGCCCCGACGATCTCGAAATCAAGATCATGGAGCTGCGCGAGATCACCGATTGGGAAAAGCCGATCTACGTCAAGGTCGGCGGCGCGCGCCCCTATTACGACACGGCCCTTGCCGTGAAGGCGGGTGCCGACGTCGTCGTGCTCGACGGCATGCAGGGGGGCACGGCGGCCACACAGGACGTCTTCATCGAGAATGTCGGCATGCCGACGCTTGCCTGCATTCGCCCGGCCGTTCAGGCGCTGCAGGATCTCGGCATGCACCGGAAGGTGCAGCTCATCGTTTCCGGCGGCATCCGCTCGGGCGCCGACGTTGCCAAGGCCCTGGCGCTCGGCGCCGATGCCGTCGCAATCGGCACGGCGGCGCTCGTCGCCATCGGCGACAACGATCCGCACTGGGAAGAGGAATATCAGAAGCTCGGCACGACGGCCGGCGCCTATGACGATTGGCATGAGGGCAAGGACCCGGCCGGCATCACCACCCAGGACCCGGAACTCGCAAAGCGCCTCGATCCGGTCGCGGCCGGCCGCCGCCTTGCCAACTACCTCAAGGTGATGACGCTCGAGGCACAGACAATCGCACGCGCCTGCGGCAAGAACCACCTGCACAACCTCGAGCCGGAAGACCTCGTCGCGCTGACGATCGAGGCATCGGCCATGGCGCAGGTGCCGCTCGCCGGCACCAACTGGATTCCCGGCAAGGGAGGCTTCTGATTTCTACCGGCCGGGCAAAAGACCCGGCCGTCTCATATCCATAACCAAGGTGTCTCCAAGAAATCCAAAGGGGAACGAGTATGACACTGGACCTTGCTGCTTTTGCCAAAGACAAAGGCATCAAATATTTCATGATCAGCTACACTGACCTGTTCGGCGCTCAACGCGCCAAACTGGTCCCGGCTGAAGCCATTGCCGATATGCAGAATGATGGCGCCGGTTTCGCGGGCTTTGCGACCTGGCTCGATTTGACGCCCGCCCATCCCGATCTGTTCGCGGTTCCCGATGCTTCCTCCGTCATCCAGCTCCCATGGAAGAAGGACGTCGCTTGGGTTGCCGCCGACTGCGTCATGGACGACCGGCCTGTCGAGCAGGCGCCGCGTGTGGTGCTGAAAAAACTGGTCGCGGAAGCTGCGAAAGAGGGGCTCCGGGTGAAAACCGGCGTCGAGCCTGAGTTCTTTCTCATCTCTCCGGACGGCTCGGTGATTTCGGACCAGTTCGATACCGCAGAGAAGCCCTGCTACGATCAGCAGGCGGTGATGCGCCGGTACGACGTCATTGCCGAGATTTGCGACTATATGCTCGAGCTTGGCTGGAAGCCCTACCAGAACGACCACGAGGATGCGAACGGCCAGTTCGAGATGAACTGGGAATATGACGATGCCCTCAGGACGGCGGACAAACATTCCTTCTTCAAGTTCATGGTCAAGTCGATCGCCGAAAAGCACGGCCTTCGCGCCACCTTCATGCCGAAGCCTTTCAAGGGCCTGACCGGGAACGGATGCCACGCCCATATCTCGGTCTGGGATATCGACGGCAGGGTGAACGCGTTTGCGGACAAGGAAATGCCTTTCGGGCTCTCTGCCCAGGGCAAGACCTTCCTTGGCGGGATCATGAAACATGCTTCGGCGCTGGCCGCCGTCACGAACCCGACCGTCAACTCCTATAAGCGGATCAACGCTCCGAGAACGATCTCGGGCGCGACATGGGCGCCGAACACCGTCACCTGGACGGGCAACAACCGCACGCACATGGTACGTGTGCCGGGTCCCGGCCGCTTCGAACTCCGGTTGCCCGACGGCGCGGTCAATCCTTATCTTCTGCAAGCGATCATCATCGCCGCCGGCCTTTCGGGAATGCGATCGCAAGCCGATCCCGGCAGGCATTATGATATCGATATGTATCGTGACGGACATAGCGTCACCGACGCTCCGAAGCTGCCCCTCAATCTTCTCGACGCGCTGCGTGAATACGAGAAGGACGAAGAATTGCGAGCGGCGCTTGGCCGGGAGTTCTCCTCCGCCTACCTCAAACTGAAGCATGGCGAGTGGAATACCTATTGCTCACACTTTACCGAGTGGGAGCGGAGCACCACTCTGGACATTTGATTTCCCAGCCGCATCCGCGGCCGCTTGCCCCGTGCCATCGGCACGGGTCTTTTTTCCTTCGTTCGGATAGTCCCCATGTCTCAGTACGTTCTTACGGTTTCATGCAAGTCGACCCGCGGCATCGTCGCCGCGATATCGGGTTGCCTTGCCCAGAAAGGCTGCAATATCATCGACGCCTCCCAGTTCGATGATATCGAGAACACGAAATTTTTCATGAGAGTCACCTTCGTCTCGGAAGAGGGCGCAACGCACGAGGAAATCCGGGAAGGGTTCGCAAAGGTCGCCAAGCAGTTCGAGATGAATTTCGAACTGGTGGATGCCTCGCGCCGGATGAAGGTCATCCTCATGGTATCCCGCTTCGGGCATTGCCTGAACGATCTTCTCTACCGTTGGCGCATCGGCGCGCTGCCGATCGATATCGTCGGCGTCGTATCCAATCACCACGACTATCAAAAGCTGGTCGTGAACCACGACATTCCTTTCCACCACATCGCCGTGACCAAGGCCAACAAAGCTGAGGCGGAGGCGCGTTTGCTTGACATCGTCGGGCAATCGGAAGCCGAATTGGTGGTTCTTGCCCGCTACATGCAGATCCTCTCGGATGCGCTTTGCCAAAAGATGTCCGGCCGCATCATCAACATCCATCACTCGTTCCTGCCGAGCTTCAAGGGCGCCAACCCCTACAAGCAGGCCTATGAGCGCGGCGTGAAGCTGATCGGCGCGACGGCTCACTATGTCACCGCCGATCTCGACGAAGGTCCGATCATCGAGCAGGACACGGTGCGCATCACCCATGCGCAATCGGCGGAGGACTATGTCTCGCTGGGACGCGACGTCGAAGCCCAGGTGCTGGCGCGCGCCATTCACGCCCATATCCACCACCGCACCTTCATCAACGGCAATCGCACCGTCGTCTTCCCCGCAAGCCCGGGAAGCTACGCCTCCGAACGCATGGGCTGAGCCGGCCGGCCGGAAATTTAGGCAAGCGTGTTCCGCCAGTCGCTCGGCCGCGCTGCGGTTATCACGCTTGCTAAATCGACAGGTCAGCCGGCGCCGCCTGGAAGTTTGGGCAAGATTTAGGACACAGGACGCTTTCCGAAGCCGAATGTCTTGCGCAGGCTGCTGTCGACCGCGCTTGCCGGCATAAACCTGCGCAGCCGGCTTAGAAGCGTTGCCTGGCCGCCGGCCGGTTGACGCATTTTGTATGGGCCATTGATTGCCGCCAATATCTTCTCCGCAACTTTTATAGGCGACGGCGCGGTTTTGATCTGGGCTTGTACCGCCTTGATGGTCGCCTCAGCCTGCGTTGCATAGGCTCCCAAGGGCGCCTCGGTCTGTGCCGCGTTTACATCGAGCTTGGTGTTCGTAAAGGTCGGCTCAATCAGCACGACGCGCACGTTGAACTCACGAACCTCATGATCCAGCGATTCCGACAATCCTTCGAGTGCATGCTTGCTGCTGGCATATATTCCCATGAACGGCGCCGGCAGGAAACCGAGGACCGAGCTGATATTGATGATCAGCCCGCTGCGAGCGGCGCGCATGGAAGGCAAAGCAGCGCGCATCATGCGCAAAGGGCCGAAAACATTGGCATCGAATACCGTTTGCGCTTCGCGAGGCGACGTGTTCTCGACAGGGCCGACCAGCGAAACGCCGGCATTGTTGACTAGGATGTCAATCTTGCCTGCCTCGGACAACACCCATTGAACAAAATTGGAGACCGAGGCGTCGTCGGTCACGTCGACAGTCCCATAGCGCACGCCGGGAATGGCGTTGACACGTGCCGGGTTGCGGACGCCCCCGAAGACCTGGAAGCCGTTTTGTGAAAGAAGGCGGGCTGACGCCTCGCCTATTCCGGAGGATGCTCCGGTAATCACGACAACTCTATTTTTAGACATGCATGCTCCTTGGTTCTTATCAAGCAGTTGATTATCAATAACTTTTTATTCTCTAGCGATTTTTCGGCCAGAGTTGCTCTCGCGAATTCGCCCGGTTTCCGGCACGTCAAACGCCATCACCGCTTCGCAGAACATCACTCGGCAGCCATCGCCGTTGCTAACTCCACGGCGCTTGGTGAATTTGCATGGCCTTCATTTTTCGTCGGCTTGATGCGGAACCAGCTGGCGTAGAGAGCGGGAAGGAAGAGCAGGATCATCGCTGTGCCGACCGCCGTTCCGCCGATCAGCGTATAGGCCATCGACCCCCAGAACACCGAATGGGTGAGAGGAATGAAGGCAAGGACGGCGGCAAGGGCTGTCAGGATGACGGGACGCGTCCGCTGCACTGTCGCCTCGATGACGGCGTGATAATCGTCGAGACCGGCTGACTTGTTCTCCTTGATCTGTTCCGTCAGGATCAAGGTATTGCGCATCAGAATTCCCGCCAGCCCGATCAATCCAAGAATGGCATTGAAGCCGAAGGGCTTATCGAAGAGCAGCAGCACCGGAACCGCCCCGGCAAGGCCGAGAGGCCCCGTCAGCATGACCATGGTCATCGTCGACAGGCTGCGGACCTGCAGCACGATCACGATCAGCATGGCGGCAATCATTGCCGGGAAGATTTTGACGAGGGCGGCGTTGGCCTTGAGCGACTCCTCGATGTTCCCGCCCATCTCGATACGATACCCCACAGGCAGCGAGGCGATCAGCGGCTGAAGCGCCTTTAGAATCTGCTCTGATACTTCTGGCGGCTGGGACGCCTCGTTGATATCGGACCGGATGGTGATGACAGGCGTGCGGTCACGACGTTTCAGGATCGGTTCCTCAAACCGGATTTCCGAATGGCCGATCTGATCGAGCGGGACCTGTCGCCCATCCCGGCTCATCAGTGAGAAGTCTGCCAATCGTGACGGGTCAAGCCGGTTTCCGCCGGCACTGCGCGCAACGACAGGCACGTTGCGGATATTCTCGCGAACCTCAGTGATCGGAATTCCGCTCAGCAGCAATTGCAGCTGCTGCGCTGCCTCGGCCGGCGACAGGCCGATGAGGCCCAACCGATCCTGGTCGGGAACGAAGCGCAGCACCGGCGAGCGGTTGCCCCAATCGCGGTTTGCCTGGCGCACATCCGGCACGCTCTTCATGATATCGAGGGCTTTTTCGGATATCTGGTACAATTGCTCCGGATCAGGGCCGGTGATCCGGAACTCGACCGGAAACGGCGTGTAAGGCCCGAAGACGAGCTGCGTAACGCGGACATAGGCCTCGGGGGCAAGCCCGTCCGAAATGGCCGCACGCAGCCGAAGCTTCAATACCTCGCGCGTGTGAGCGTCAGGGGTCAGCACGACGATCTTGGCGAAAGACGGGTCCGGCAATTCCGGCGCCATGGCAAAGAAGAAGCGGGGAGCGCCCTGACCGACATAGCTCGTGACGGTCTTTGCCTCCGGCTGCTTCTGCAGCCACCCTTCGAGCTTCTTGACCGCTGCCGTCGTCGTCTCGATGCTGGTGCCTTCCGGCATGCGGACTTCGACGAGGACTTCGGGACGGTCCGACGTCGGGAAGAACTGCTTTTTCACCGCTCCCATCCCAACGACGGAGGTTCCCATGGCGATTACGACCACCGCACAGGTGACGAACTTGTGGCGCACGGTAAACTCGATCAGCCGCCGCAGGCGCCGGTAGTTCGGGGTGTTATAGATGGCGTGATGGCCCCCTTCGACCGGTTTGATCGCCGGCAGCATCTTGACGCCGAGATAGGGCGTGAAGATCACCGCAACGATCCAGGATACGATGAGCGCAAAGCCCACGACCCAGAAGATGTTGCCGGCATATTCGCCGGCGGTCGAGCGGGCGAAGCCGACGGGCATCAACCCGATGATCGTTACGAGCGTGCCGGATAGCATGGGCGCCGCCGTATGGCTCCAGGCATAGGCGGCCGCCTTGATGCGATCCATCCCCTCTTCCATCTTCACCACCATCACCTCGATGGCGATGATGGCGTCGTCGACCAGAAGGCCGAGCGCCAGGATGAGCGCTCCGAGAGTGATGCGATCGAAGAACCGGCCGGTCTCCAGCATGATGAGGAAGACGACCGCAAGCGTCAGCGGAACGGCCAGAGCCACGACGATGCCGACACGCCAACCGAGGCTGACAAGGCTGACGAACAATACGACGCCGAGGGCCATGGCGAATTTCAGCATGAACTCGCCGACGGCTTCCTCGATGTTGACGGCCTGGTCGCTGACCTTGGCGAGCGTCATGCCGAGCGGCAGGGTCTTCGCGATCGCGGCGGATCTTTCTTCCAGGGCCTTGCCTAGCTCCAGACCGTTCCATCCCTGTTGCATTACCGCGGCAAGCATGATGGCGGGCTCGCCGTCATGGCGAATGAGATAGGTGGCCGGATCCTCATAGCCGCGCCGCACTTCGGCAAAATCCGAGAGTTTCAACGTGCGTCCGGCCGCGACGATCGGCGTGTCGGCGATCGCCTGGATACTGTCATAGGCGCCATCGAAGCGAATGAAGACCTGCGGCCCGCGCGTATCGATAGATCCCGCCGGCGTCACCGTGTTTCGCCGCTGCAAGGCGGCCGCGACGTCCTGGGCCGAAATGCCAAGGGTGGCAAGCTTGGCATAGGAGAATTCGACGAAGATCCGTTCGGGCCGCTCTCCGAGGATGTTGATCTTCTTGACTCCAGGCACATGCAGAAGATCCTGGCGGATCACCTCGGCCTGGCGGACGAGCTCACGCATCGGCATGCCCTTGGCCTTCAACGCATAAAGGCCGAAGCTGACATCCGAGTACTCGTCGTTGACAAAGGGGCCAAGCACGCCCCGGGGAAGGCTCCGTGCCTCGTCTCCAAGCTTCTTTCGCGCCTGATAGAATTCCTCCTCGACTGCCGTGGACGGCGTGCTGTCCTTCAAGGTGACGGTCAAGAAGGCGTATCCCGGCCGGGTTGTCGTCTCGACACGATCGTACCAGGTGAGTTCCTGGAGGCGCTTCTCGAGCGGCTCGGCGACCAGATCCTGCATCTCGCGCGCAGTCGCGCCCGGCCAGACGGTCGTCACGGTCAAAGTCTTGATGGTGAAGGAAGGATCCTCGGCGCGCCCGAGCTTGACGAAGGCATAGGCGCCGGCGGCGGCCAGCAGGACGATGAAGAACAGCGTAACGGCCCGCTCGCGAACAGCGAGCGCGGAGAGGTTGAAGGTCATCAGTTTGCCGCCTCTGCCTGTTCTACCTTGGTGCGCACGCTGGCGCCGTCCTGCAGCAGATGGGCACCGAGAGCGACGACCGGCTCGCCTGATTTGACGCTGGAAACCACCGCGACCTCCTCACCCAATTGTTCTATTTTCACCTGCCGGAAGTGGACGGTCGAAGATGCCTGATCGAAGACCCAGACGCCGGTTCGGCTGCCATCGTCCAACAAGGCGCCGACCGGCACCGCGGCATGCGATTGGCCGGCGCTGCTGGAGATTCTGATCGTCACCGTCGCGCCCAGCGGCGCCGATGCTGCGGCGCCATCCAGAACCCAGCGCGCCTCATAGGTGCGGGTTTGAGGATCGGCGGCGTCGGAGATCTGCCGAAGCCGCGCCTTGTCCTGCCGGCTCTCGTTTCCGTAGATGCTGGCGTCGGCTATCTCGCCGATTTGCGGCCGCAGCGACTCCGGAAGCCAGACGAGCGCTTCGCGCGGGCCGGCCTGCGCCAGGCGGATCACAATCTGTCCCGCCGTCACGACTTGACCCGGCTCTCCGAGCGTTTCGACAATGGTCCCGTCAGCATCAGCAACCAACAAGGAGTAAGTTGCGGCGTTTTCAGCGACCCTTGCCTCCGCTTCCGCCGCAGCCAGTTGAGCCGTTGCAGTGTCGAGCGCCGCCTTTGCCTGTTCATAGCGCTGCGGCGAAGCCGCCGCCAATCCGCTTTTCGCCAAAGCAGCGTAGCGTCTCTCATCGGCTTGCGCTTGGATCAACACAGCTTGCGCGGAGACAACTGCGTTGTGTTTCGCAGTCAGCGCGAGACGCAGATCGGTCTCATCGATGCGCATCAAAGGCTGACCGGCTTCGACCTGCTCGCCAACGTCCACATAACGCTGGACGACCTTGCCCGGTACGCGAAAACCAAGATTGCTCTGCACTCGGGCGGCGATGGTGCCCGTAAAGGCGCGTTCGGCCGTTTCCGGCTTCTTCGCTTCCACCAGTTTGACGAACGGCGGCGCGATTCGGGGATCGGCGGCTTGCGCGCTTCCTTTCGAGGAGACTCCGAAAAGCACGAACGCCGTGGCGCCGGCAGCCGCCAGAAGGCCGAAAGAGGCGAGGAGGATTTTGCGGTTCATGTCAGTAAGCCTTATTGACGGGCGCAGCCTTTGAATTAGATTGCGATCTAACTCTAATTCCGCTATAGATGTCAAATGAAATCTAATTGGAGATCGCAATGAGAGTCAGTCGTGCTCAAGCCGAGGCCAATCGTGAAACGGTGATCAACGTCGCAAGCCGGCTTTTCCGAGAGCATGGATTCGACGGCATCGGCCTGAAGGACCTGATGAAAGGGGCCGGTCTGACGCAAGGCGGCTTCTACAAGCAGTTCGCATCGAAGGATGATCTTGCGGCGCTGGCATCCGGCCGAGCAATGGAGAGCGCCATTCGCAGGTGGTCGCGGGTTGCCGCCGGAAGTGCCGATCCCTTCGCCGCGGTTGTCGGCATGTATCTGTCGACCGGGCACCAGGAAGAGAAAGGTGACGGCTGCCCCTTGGCTGCGCTTGGGTCAGATGCGGCACGCCAGAGTGAAGAAGTGCGAGTCCCGTTCCAGAATGGCATCGAGGCGCATCTTCAGATTCTCGACGAATTGATCCCGGCATCGGACGGCACGAAACCCTATGACAAAGCCATGGTCGTCCTGTCCCTCATGGTGGGCGCCGTAACCATCTCTCGCATCATGACCGACCAGGGCATGTCGGAGCGTCTGCTCGAAGCCGCGGCCGATGCAGTCAAACGGATCGCGGGTGAAACTGCGGAGGAGGAATGAGATCCCGCCTGACATTCCTCGGACGACAGCAATCGCACCGTCGTCTTCCCGGCAAGCCCCGGAAGCTGCGCCTCCGAGCGTAGAGTGTGAGTCGCCGAGGGGTTAACGCAGCGCTGAGAACCGCCTGATGGTGTCGACGTGATCGCCGAGCAACAGCTCCTCATTCCGATCATATATGAGGATTATTCACTCTTCATATTCATTCAATCTTTTCATTCGCTTAAATAAATTCATCGACCGACGGAAGTGACATTACGTTAGGGAATTTCGGGGTCGCGTTAACTTTTTGTTAACCATGTCGGCGGTACAGATGGTCAACGATTTATTCACACAGATGACCAAAGTGCTAACAGACGCTCGCTCTATCCGAATCAAGGGCCGCTCCTTCCTGGCCGTCATGTTGTCCCCGGACCTTCCTTTCGACGATTGGTTGGCGAGGTTGGACGATCTGGCCGCACGTTCGGCCGGCTTCTTCCTGGGACGCCCCGTCGTCCTCGACCTGACGGATCTGCAGATCGACAAGCCGCAGCTCAAGGAACTCATTGCCGAACTCGGCAAGCGCAATGTCAGCATCATGGGCATCGAGGGCGCGCGGCCTTCCATTCTGGGCTCCGGCATGCCTCCGGCGCTCAAAGGCGGCCGTTCCGCTTCCGACATCGAGGTTCAGGCGTCGAATGAGCCTGCCGATCCGGTCGGCAAACCGGCGGCGACCGAGATCCGTCCGGCAACGACGCAATCCATCGTCATCCGGGAACCGGTGCGCTCGGGGCAGTCGGTGATCTTCCCGGAAGGCGACGTCACGATCGTCGGCTCCGTCGCCTCGGGCGCGGAAGTCATCGCCGGCGGCTCCGTCCATATCTATGGGGCGCTGCGCGGCCGAGCCATGGCAGGATCCATCGGAAACGCATCCGCGCGGATCTTTTGCCGGAAGCTCGAGGCCGAACTCGTTGCAATCGACGGCATCTACAAAATGGCGGAAGACATGGCCCCCAATCTTCGCGGACAGGCAGTTCAGCTCTGGCTCGAAGAGGATGCGATCATGGCGGAAAAACTGATCTGACCCGGCTGCGGCCACGGCAAAGGAGAGAGAAATGGGGAAAGTGATCGTCGTCACGTCAGGTAAGGGCGGGGTCGGAAAGACGACCTCGACGGCCGCATTGGGAGCGGCGCTGGCGCAACGCAATGAAAAAGTCGTCGTCGTCGATTTCGACGTCGGCCTGCGCAATCTCGACCTGGTGATGGGCGCGGAACGCAGGGTCGTCTACGACCTGATCAACGTCATCCAGGGCGATGCCAAGCTTCCCCAGGCGCTGATCCGCGACAAGCGGCTGGAAACCCTGTTCCTGCTGCCGGCCTCGCAGACGCGCGACAAGGACAATCTGACAGCCGAAGGCGTCGAGCGCGTCATCAACGATCTGAAGCGCTATTTCGACTGGATCATCTGCGACAGCCCTGCCGGGATCGAGCGCGGTGCAACGCTTGCCATGCGCCATGCCGACGTTGCCGTTGTCGTCACCAACCCGGAAGTTTCGTCGGTGCGCGATTCCGATCGCATCATCGGCCTGCTCGATGCCAAGACCGCCAAGGCCGAACGCGGCGAGCGGATGGAAAAGCACCTGCTGCTGACCCGTTACGACGCCAACCGCGCCGAGCGCGGCGACATGCTCAAGGTCGACGACGTTCTGGAGATCCTTTCCATCCCGCTGCTCGGCATCGTGCCCGAAAGCATGGACGTGCTGCGCGCTTCCAATATCGGCGCACCGGTGACGCTGGCGGAAAGCCGCAGCGCAGCCGCCATGGCTTATTTCGACGCCGCTCGCCGGCTCGCCGGCGAAACTTTGCCGATCGCGATCCCTGAGGAAAAGCGGAATATCTTCGGCAAGATCTTCGGAAGGAGAGCGGCATGAATATTTTCCGTCTCTTCAACAAGCAGCGCACGGCGCCCGCCGCCCGCGAACGCCTCCAGGTACTCCTCGCCCATGAGCGTTCCTCGGCGGGATCGGACCTCGTCTCCCTGCTGCGCGAGGAAATCCTTGCGGTCATCGCCAAGCATGTCGAGCTCGACCACGACAAGGTTCAGGTGACGATCGACCGCAACGAATTTGTCTCGACCCTGGAGATCGATGTCGAAATCCCGCTGAACGCTGCCGTGCAGGCCGCCTGACGGCAACGACGAGTTTCCCCTCCTTGTGAAAGTCGCCATGGAAGCATGGCGACTTTTCTATTGATGCGGACCGTTCTCGTCATGCAGAGGCGAAAGGCTCAGCGGCCGCCTTCGATCTTGCGGTGGCGCTGGTTGATGCCGCCCTTGCCGTAGGGATAATCCAGGGGCTGGGGCGCGCTGACCTCGTTGAGCCTCGCAATCTCCTCGTTGGAGAGCCCGACCTTCATGGCGCCGAGATTGTCGGCAAGCTGTTCGGGCGTGCGGGCGCCAAGAATGACCGAGGTCACGGCCGGCTGTGCCGCCGTCCAGGCGAGCGCCACCTGCGCCATGCTGACGCCGCGTGCCTTGGCGATCTCCTCGACGGCCGCGATGATCGCCCAGGTGCGTTCCTGCGCATTGCGCGGCGCATAGGATTCGCTGCCGCGGTTGGGGTTTTCGCCGAGGCGGGTGGCGCCGGTCGGCATCTCGTCGCGCTTGTACTTGCCGGTCAGCCAGCCGCCGCCGAGCGGCGACCAGGGCAGGAGGCCCATGCCGGCATCCTGGCAGGCCGCGACGATTTCGAGCTCGATGTCACGCGCGAGCAGGCTGTATTGCGGCTGCAGCGTCACCGGACGCGTGTAGCCGCGGGCCTTGGCGATCTCGGACGCCTTGGCGATGTGCCAGCCGACATAGTTGGAAAAGCCGTAATAGCCGATCTTGCCTGATGAAACTGCATCGTCGAGGAAGCGCAGCGTCTCCTCGATCGGCGTCAGCGCGTCCCAGGCATGCATCTGGTAGAGGTCGATCTGCTCCAGGCCGAGGCGGCGAAGTGAATCGTCGAGCGCCTGGCCGAGATGCCGGCGCGACAGGCCGATATCGTTGGGCCCGTTGCCCATCGGAAACCGCCCCTTGGTGGCGACGATCGCCTGGCGGGCTTCGGTCGGGCGCGCCTTCAGCCAGCGTCCGATGATCTCCTCCGACTTGCCGGCGCTGTAGACATCAGCCGTATCGATGAAATTGCCGCCCCAGGCGAAATAATCGTCGAGCAGCTTGTGCGAGGCCGCTTCGTCGGCCTCCGCGCCGAAGGTCATGGTGCCCAGGCAATAGGCGGTGACGACGGTCCCGCTCGGACCGAGCTTGCGATAATCCATTTCTTCCTCCTCATACGGATGCCGCAGCCGACGTGCGAAATCGTCGGGGTAGAAGCCGGGGCTCCTGCAATCAATGACAATATCGTGCTTGAGGCGGCGGCTTGCCGCCGGGATGAGGTATGGCGCCCTGGGCTCGGGTAGCGCGAGGGGCAAGGGCAGCATAGCCAATCCCGCCCGTGCTACAAGTGGGAAAAAATATTTCCGACAACGTTTACGGATTCTGCTGAAACGAACCGGCAATAAGATCGGCGGCGTCAACGCCGGTCTCGTAAGCGCCGTGCGCCGTCGAATAACGCGAGCGCGAGCAGGCTTCGCCCGCGAAGAAGATTCGCCCGTTATGCGGCGCGGCAAGCTCCCCGCGCAAATCGGAAGCGCCGGGTTCGGCGTAGGAATAGGAGCCGCCGATGTGGGGTGTCGCGGCCCAGGCCGAGATCGCGGCCACCGATAACTCCTTGCGGATATCCGCCCCGAAATGCGCTGCCAGTTCATCGGCGGCGAAGGAAAAGGCAGCCTCTCGGCCCTCCCGCTCGAGATCACGCGCGAGGTCTCCGGCAAAATAGGCCTCGACGACGGGCGCGCCGAACGGCCGCAGCTGATAGGTGCCGGTCGCACCGCGGCTGGTCGAGCCGAGCATATGCGTATCCGCCGGCAGCGCCTCCGGATTGGCGAGCCTGAGGAAGAGCTTGTCGGCGAGCCCGAGCGGCAGACGGGCGGCCGCCTCAGCCTTTCCGGGCAGGGGAGGGTCGAAGGCGATCCGGCCTGCGGCAAGCACGTTGGTCGAAACGGTCACGAGCACGGCGCGGGCGCTGAGCGTCCCCTGGTTCGTCTCGATGCCGATACGGCCGGCATGGCGGTGGTCGATGCGCGTGACTTCGACACCGAGTCTGGCGGGAACCGGACTGCCGTAGCGCGAGATCAACGTCCCATAGCCCTCGCGCACCCGCCAGTCGGGACCGGGGCCGGGATCGTATCTGTTGTAGTCGGCGACCGAAGACCGCTCCAGCTCGGCGCCGGTGATGTAAGTGCCGATCGCCCGGATATGGCCGTTCCAGGGATTGCCGGGTTCGAGCTTTGCGGCCAGATCGGTATCGCCGCCTTCATGGCTTTCGAGACGTTCGAAATAGGCGCCGATCGCCTCCTGCGAGGCACGCGCGTCGGCATCATCCCGCTCGAGCTGCCGCCCGCCATTCCAGGGCGCAGGCGTGCGGTCGACCGTCAAACCGACTTCGCCGGCTATTTCAGTCCAGGCATTGGTCCGCGCCCCATGCAGCCAGCCGCAGCCGAGGTCGAGCCGGACATTGTCTGCTCCCGGCAGCCCGACCGTCCAGGCCCTGCCGCCGAGACGATTTCCGGCTTCGAGCAGGAGGATGGAGAGATCCGGACGGATTGCCTGCAGACGGCGGGCTGCGGCAATGCCGGCGGCACCCGCGCCGATGATGACGACGTCCTCGTCCGCACCCTTGCCGTTGTCGCCGGGCATATGATCTCCTTTAATCGCTCATCCTCAGCTAAACTTCCCTCTCCCTGAAAGACAAGGGCTCGATATAACGCCGCGCCCGATGGATTAAGCCGCGTCTCCGTGACATATAGATCCGATGAGCGTGAACAGAGATTCGCAACTCGACATGTTTGCCAAGGCATCGCCCGCGATCGCCAAGGCGCACGGTCCGTCGCGCCGGCGGCAATCGCAGCCGGCCGCCCGCTCCGAGGAAGACATGGCGCGGGTGCTAGAGGAGAGCGGCAATTATCGCATCCTCAGAAAACTCGCGCCCCGGCCGATTGCCGCAATCCGGCGACCGGAATTTTCGCGGCTCGGCGTCGTTCTCGATACCGAAACGACAGGCCTCAACCACCGCAGCGACGAGATCATCGAAATCGGCGCGGTCGCCTTCACATTCGACGATGACGGCGCGGTCGGCGATGTCGTCGGCATCTATGGCGGCCTGCAGCAGCCGTCAAAGCCGATCCCGGCCGAGATTACCCGGCTGACAGGAATCACCGATGCGATGGTCGAAGGACAGGTCATCGATATCAGGACACTCAGCGCCCTGATCGAGCCGGCAGATCTGATCATTGCCCACAATGCCGGTTTCGACCGTCCGTTCTGCGAGGCCTTCTCGAAGATCTTCGCCGGCAAAGCCTGGGCATGTTCCGTTTCGGAGATCGACTGGAGCACACGCGGTTTCGAGGGCACGAAGCTCGGCTATCTCGTCGGCCAGGCCGGTTATTTCCACGAAGGCCATCGCGCGGTGGACGACTGCCACGCCCTGCTCGAAATCCTCGACCGGGCACCGCGCGAGGGTGAAAACCCCTTCGCGGAGCTTTACCGCGCCAGCCAGCGCTCCCGTATCCGCATCTTTGCCGAGCACAGCCCGTTCGAGATGAAGGATCACCTGAAGGCGCGGGGCTACCGCTGGTCGGATGGAAGCGACGGCCGCCTGAAATCCTGGTGGATCGAGATCGGCGAGGAAGATCTCGCCGAAGAGCTTTCCTATCTACGCTCGGAAATCTACCGGTGGAAAGAAGCGGACCCGCCGATCATGCGGCTGACGGCCTTCGACCGCTTCAAACTCTGACCCTCTTCGACAATCCATGCATTTGCTGCATAGGTGCAGTGATGCATTGGCGCTGCAACAATCGAAGGTCCCGTATTATATGAAGCTCATCGAAGCGAACGAAGCGCCAAGGACTGGCAGCTAAGCTTCGAAAGCCCACGGAAAGGGGATCATCATGAACGTAGCACGCTCTTTCAACAACTGGCGCAAGTATCGTCAGACGGTCGCTGAACTGGGCCGTATGTCCACGCGCGAACTGGACGACCTCGGCATCGGCCGCGGCGACATCCGCAACGTTGCGCGCGCAGCCATCGCCCGCTAACGGCCACGCAGACTACATTTTTCGAGACTTGCCCAGCGCCTGCTTCCTCCCGAGCGGGCGCTTTACTTTTTGCGCTTGCCGGCAGATGACGAGCCGCCCGCTTTTCGCATAACGCATAGCTGCCCTGCAAAGAAATGCCTATGAACTGAGCAGGAAATAAGTATGATTATTTCCATCGAAGCGATGCACCTCCTCCCGCATCCCTTCGGACATGCAGGCGCCCCATCCTCCTCCCAGGGTCGCTTGCGGGAACGGCAGCACTCCTCCTCCCAGCTGTCGTTCGGTTTTATCGAAAGCCTGCCGCACCTCCTCCCGCGGCAGGCTTTTTTCATTTTGCCGAGGGAAATGCCGCACCGCGCCGAGGGCGGCCGCTTTGTGATGGCGGTCATCACCCCGGACAATTTCTCCCGTTATTCCCAGATTTGCTGCCAGGTTCCTGCGGGCCGCGTGCCTTCTCCAGCGAGCACCGGACAAACCTGTTGACACCCAACTTGTCGTACAACTATGTAACCAGGTAGATACCCACGCGGGCGGAAGACGGCAGGCAAGACCGGCTTCCGCGATAGCGACAATGCCTGACGACAACGAAGCTGAAGGAAATTCGACATGCAGATCGACGTGAGACACGCCTCCCATCCCGAGGCCGTGCGCAATTTCGACACCGAAACGCTGCGGCGTCATTTTCTGGTCGAGACCATCTTCGAAGGCGGCGAGATCCGGCTCACCTATTCCCATTACGACCGCATGGTCATCGGCGGCGCCACACCACTCGGCAACGGCCTGCCTCTGACGGCGCCGACGGCGATCGGGCAGGAAACCTTCCTTGCCGAACGTGAACTCGGCGCGCTGAACATCGGTGGGGCCGGCCGCATCGTCGTCGACGGCACGAGCTACGATCTTGCCAAATATGATTGCCTCTATGTCGGCAAGGGGGCGCGCGATGTCCGCTTCGAAAGCGCCGATGCCGCCGATCCGGCGAAGTTCTACCTCGTCTCGACCCCGGCGCATGCCACGCATCCGACCGTGCTGCTCACCCGCGACAAGGCGCGGCACTTGAGCCCCGGCGACCCGGCAACCTCGAACAAGCGCTCGATCTACCAGTATGTCCATCCGGAGATCTGCCAGTCCTGCCAGCTGACCATGGGCCTCACCATGCTGGAAACCGGCAGCGTCTGGAACACCATGCCGGCCCACACGCATGACCGGCGCATGGAAGCCTATCTCTATTTCGACCTCGAAGCCGACCAGCGCGTCTTCCACTTCATGGGCGAGCCGCAGCAGACCCGCCACATGGTCGTCGCCAGCGAACAGGCGGTCATTTCGCCGCCGTGGTCGGTTCACTCCGGCGCCGGCACCCGTAACTACAGCTTCATCTGGGCGATGGCCGGTGACAACAAGAGCTTTACCGACATGGACCACATCGCCGTTGCGGATCTGAGGTAAGCGCCGTGGCAAATCCCTTCGACCTTTCCGGCAGGACTGCCGTCGTCACCGGCGCCAACACCGGCATCGGCCAGGCCATCGCTGCCGCGCTGGCTGAGGCCGGTGCAGCGATCGTCGCCGTCGGACGCTCCTCGATGGACGAGACCGAAGCACTGGTGAAGCAGGCGGGAAGCCGCTTCCATGTCGTCAAGGCCGATCTCTCCACCATCGAGCCGGTGAAGGGGATCGTCGACGAGACGATCAGCACCTTCGGCGGCCTCGACATTCTCGTCAACAATGCCGGCATCATCCGCCGCGCCGATGCGCTCGACTTCACCGAGGAAGACTGGGACGCGGTCATCGACGTCAACCTGAAGACCGCCTTCTTCCTGTCGCAGGCGGCCGGCCGCCACATGGTCGAGAAGGGCAGGGGCAAGATCATCAACATCGCCTCGCTGCTCTCCTTCCAGGGCGGCATCCGCATTCCGTCCTATACCGCCTCGAAAAGCGGGCTTGCCGGACTGACCAAGCTGCTTGCCTGCGAATGGGCCGGCAAGGGCGTCAACGTCAACGCCATCGCGCCGGGTTATTTCGTCACCAACAACACGACGGCACTGCGCGAAGATCCCGACCGCAACGCCGCCATCCTCGCCCGCATTCCGGCCGGGCGCTGGGGAACGCCTGATGAACTCGGCGGCGCTGCGGTGTTCCTGGCGTCGTCGGCATCCGATTACGTGCACGGAACGGTGCTGCCGGTCGACGGCGGCTGGCTGGCACGGTAATCCGCTCACTGAACGACGACTGCATAATTTAAAGTGCAACAGCGCCGCGCGTCTGAAACGACGCGTGGCGCTGTCGGCATAGAGCTGCCGTGACCGACGTCGTTTTGCCTTTCCGGCCGGCATGCGTTAGCAAATGGAAATGAGGCGGGCGCAGCCGCATCGACAGGCAGGATTCGACACGGGATGACGGACAGGGACAACGCGGTCTTCAATACCACTCGGCAACCGCCGAACCTGCGCAGCGGCCTTGCGGATACGTTGATGGCGCAGATCGAGTCCGGCGACCTGCAGCCCGGCCAGCGCCTGCCGACCGAACAGGCGATCATGGCGGCGACCGGTGTCAGCCGGACGATCGTGCGCGAGGCGCTTGCCACACTGCGGGCGAAGGGGCTGATCACCACCCGCCAGGGCCTCGGCGCCTTCGTCTCGAACGATCCGACGCCGAGATCCTTCTCCATCATTCCGAACGACCTGCAGTCGATCGACGAGGTCCTGCGCGTGCTGGAGCTTCGCATCGGCGTCGAATATGAAGCGGCCGGCCTTGCCGCCTTGCGGCGCACCCAGGAAGACATCGACCGCATGCAGGATCGCCTCGACGCCCTCGACAAGGCGCTCGAAGAAGGCGGATATGGCGCGCAGGAGGACTATGCCTTCCATCGGTCCATTCTGGTCGCGACGCAGAACTCCTATTACGGCCGGCTCTTCGATACGTTCGGCAACATCATGGTGCCACGGCAATGGGCGCGCCTGGACAAGATGACGGCTGCCGAGCGCAAGCGCCATGCAACGCGCATGCGCAGGGAACACCACGCCATATTCACGGCGATCCGCGACGGCAACGAAGCCGCCGCGCGGCGCGCCATCCGCACCCACCTGTCGAAAAGTACGGCGCGCTTCGAAGAGCTGCGCGACGCCAGCACCTCGTCCTGAACCTTTACGGCTTCATCAGCCGACGCCAGGCGGCGTGATCGGTCCGCAAATCGATGGAGGCGTGAGCCGTGGGCAGCAGCGGCTTGCGCTGACGCCGGCCGAAGCGCCGTTTGAAGCCCAGGATATTTTCGACGAAGCTTCGGGTATAAAGCCCGGGTCCGCTCGAATAGATGCGCCATCCGCCGTCGACGGCGATCTTCCCGGCCTTGACGCTCTCCCAATCGGCCGCCGCCTGATAGCGGTCAGGGAAGGCGGCATCGCTGCTGCTGAAATAGGTGTTGCGCTGGCGCAGCGAAGCGTGCGGCAGGGCTGATGTGACGGCGATCGGATTGACGACTGATATCGCCTTCCAGAGTTCATCCGCCTCGGCCCCCAGGGCAAGCGTTTCGCAATAGCGCAGATGCGCATGCACATACATCAGCCCGATCTCGCGGCCGAAGAAGGAGGAGGATTCGGCGCGGCGAAACAGCGTCTCGGGTCCGCCGGCATAGGTCGCCGGCTTTTCCATCAGCCGCACGCCATCAGGGAAGAGCAGATGCTCTTCGATCAGCCGCATATGAGCCTGCCTCTGCGCCGGCGTGAACAGCCTGCCGAGCATCGCCTGCGTCATCGAGATCAGCGAGAAAGAGAGCCCGGTGCGCCGGTCGCTCGGGTGCAGCAGCAATTCGACGCCGTCATGTTCGGGATCGAAGATACCATAGCCGGCAACAACGCCGTCACGAATGAGATGACGGTTGAAATCCCGGCGCATCGCCGTCGCGATCTTCCTGAGCGCCTTGGCTTTGTCGCCCCGGCCGTGGCGGCGCAGGATCGCGGAATAGCGGACGACCTGCTCGTAGAGAAGGGCAACCGTCCAGCTGCTCACCATCCAGTCGCGCAGATGCGGATCGGCCGGCTGCAGGGAATCGTTCCAGTCTCCCTCGCCGTAGCGGATCAGATGCGTTCCCGGAATGAACTGTTCGCGGACAGTATCGAGCAGCTTCTCGGCATGCGTCGCGATGGTGTCGGTTTCGGACGCCTTCTGCATGGTTTTTTCGTCACGCCAGGAAACTTCCTCGTCGAGGATGGCGAGATCGCCGGTCGCTTCGATATAGTCGCAGAGCGCCTTCAGCGGCCAGACGACGATATCGCCGTGGCTGTCGCCGGCCCGGATGTTGGAATAGGGCTCCAGCATGAACCATTGCGGCCAGTCGCCTTTTTCCAGGTATTGTTCGCTGAAGACGGTTTTCACCACCTCCTTGGCCTCGCGATCATGCTCATAGGCAAGCAGGAACTCGATCGGCCCCTGGCAGGCGTCGCGCGTTCCCCAGGCCGCACCGGTATATTGCTCGAGGCCGTGCGGCACGCTCAGATGCACGATGGCGTCATGCGCAAGCCAGGGCAGGAGGGTTGTCTGCGCGGCAAGGTCGGGCGCCGTGCCGCCGATCGTCAGGCCGCGCACGGTCTTCCGCCAGAATTTAGATGCCGGCACCAGCATCGCTTCATCGGTAACGCCGGCTTCATACCGCTGCGCCAGGTGTTCGGCCTCTTTCGCATCGGTCATCGAGCCGACGACGGCGAAGGAAAGAACCTGCGTCGACCGGGAGCGAAGCGCCACGAAGGCGCCGTTGCGCGCAACGCCGTCTGTGTAGAGAAGCTCATCGCCGCCGATTTCCTCGATGGCATCAGGCGTCGAACTCACCAGCCAATAGCCGGCGTCGGGGTAGCGTTCGCCCCAGAGCCAGGCCGGATCGGGCAGGAAACGAATGCGTTTGCCCGGCGCATCGAAGTCGATCCGCCCACCCGCATCATATTCGCGCTCACCGAGGACGACATGGCCGAACACGAGGAAGCGGCAAGGCTTACCTTCGACGGAGACGGTCCATTGCATGGCCGCATCCTCGCCGGAAACCACGGCCGCGACAGTGATGGTGCGGTCGGCGCAGCGATAGATCCAGCGGCAATCGCTGAGCCCCATCTCGAAAGCCGAAGGCACCGCCAGGAGCTGCCAACCCGCCCCGACATCCGTCATGATGCGCAGCCCGCTGGCGCGCGTCAGATTGTAGGGATCGCGGGAGACCGAAAAGAGCTTGTGAAAGGAGGTATTGCCGATCGTCAGTTGCGCGGCGAAAATGCCCTGCATCCAGCAGGTCGCGGCAAGCGTGGAATCGTCGAGCAGCATGTTCTGGCCGCTCCTGACGATCGCGCCGTGGCGGCGCGCCACCAGGCGTTCCTTTTCGCTGAGGACGACGTGGCGGTTCAAGACACCATCGGCCACGAAAAACGAAAGGAGCTTTCCGTCGGCGCGTTCCTCCAGGCTCCGTTCAGGATAAAGCCGCGCAATCGCCTTTTTATCGAGCGGCTCGGCCTCCAGCAGAGGAGCATCCTGCAGCAGGCTGCGGGCGGGCTCGGCTTCGGCAATCTCAGCGGCGGCGCTTTCTGTGGCCGCAAGCCCATCGAGCCGCGAAAGATCGGCATCGCTCGAAGCCTCGGGATGATCGGCGGCAAACAGAGCGAAAAAGGTCGCGCTCACCCCGCTTGTCGGTACGGAAAGGGATTTCGATTGGATGGCAGGACATGCCGTTTCCTGCTGCCGCCGTTCACTCGGCAGGCTGGCGCCGAACGGGCCGACCAGCAGATCGCCGAGGCGGTCTTTCGCCTGCACCAGCTGGATCGCATCCGTGGCATAGGCGGCCGTGCCATCGAGGCAGCCCTGCGCGAGCCAGGGATTGCGGGCGCCCGACTGTTTGAGATTTTGCCGGTTCATCACGACCCATCCATAGGTCTTGTGATCGGCAATATGGTGATCGACATATTGCGAGGCATAGGCCTCACTGTTCATCAGGAAGCCGCGATCGCCGAGGCCGACGTCTTGGATCAGCACCAGATCGACCGGCAGCGTTCCCTTCTTCGGATACGTGAGCGAGACGCGCCAGAACCAGGCCGTTTCGGTGGGATGAAGTTCGAGGCGGACGTTATAGCCGATATCGCCTGTTTTGCCGCTCCAGGAGAAGCTCGTCGCATTATGCCCGAATCTGCCAGCGGCCCGAGACCCGACGATCTCGACGACATCAGGCGCGGCGCCGCCGATGCGCAGGTAAAGGCGGCCGATGCCGCCGATGAGCGGCGAGCCTTGAATCTGGTTGATCTGCACCGATCCCTTGTCGTCGGCATATTCGATGGCAAACAGCGTGCCGTTGGGCAGCGCCGATATCGACAGGCCGGAACCGTTGCTGATGGTGCGGAGGCCGAGATCATCGCGGCGGGGCATTTGCAAACTGCGCGTAAAGTCCGGGGACATCAGGATCTCATCGATTGGCATCAGAGGGAATCGAAGGATGACGCAAAAAGATTGAGAGAAATCTTACTGACGGCCGTAAGATCGGCAAGTGTCGTGACGTGACGATCAACTCTTGCGGTTGTGTGTCGCATCGGCCAGGTTAGCCTCGCAAACTGAACATCGCCGTGAAATCGGTCGCGGTGCCCGTATAACTACCGCCATTTCTCAATGAGAAATCCGGACCGTCCTTGAAGGGGATCGGTATCGGGCAGACGCACTGACGAGATTTTCGTCAGCATTTCGCTTGAAGCAGCCGAGGTCTGAATGTCCGCATGCTGCCCCTTAGGATATGCGCCGATCACCTGGAAGTCCGGCGTGCAGCCGAGATTTTGGTGCCCGGTTCCGGCAGGAAGCACCAAACAATCTCCTGCCGCAACCTCCAATGCTTGACCGCCGGGACCGCCGATCAGCAGCGTGGCGCCGCCACGTGTAATTCCCAGCACTTCATGGGCACCGGAATGGTAGTGCTGATAGTCGAAGACACCGTTTGTCCAGATACCAGTCCAACCGTTTGCCGCGAAGCGACCTTCGAAATCGCGAGGTCCACCATCGGCAAAGATATCCCGGTAAAGCAATACAGGAAGACGCGGGTTGTTTGGAACCCAGTCGCTCTGCTCGAAAATAATCGTCTCGGTGTTCATGCTGAATTCCCACGGTAGGCGAGGGCCTTGACACGATAGTTGGGGGCCATCCGCGCTGGTGAGCGAGTTCGATGCGATTGCGATGGCTTCAAAAGGCTAAACTTTGGCGACCGCCAACAGTTCCTTCAATCAATATGTTAAACGATTCTGCTTAAGCAGATCGTCACGTGACGGGTCTCATGCCGGCGCTGGCCGCCTGGCGAAGGGCACTGAGAGCAGGGCGCAGCCGGTCAGAACGGCGACGACCATCCAGGCTTCGTTGATCGCCTGAACGCTGGCCGCTGTCTGGACGAGAGGATCGAGCAGCGCCGTCGCATCCGCATCGAAGCTGCCGCTATGCCCCGATATGGCCTGGAGAGGCGCGCCGACGAATGTCGCGGCCTCGATGTCGCCGGCTTGAAGGCGCGTCCAGAGACCCTGTCCCAGCGGTTCCGAGCGCGTGTAGATGATGGTGTCGATGAGCGCAATGCCGATGGCGCCACCGAGGTTGCGCATCAGGTTGAAAAGACCACTCGCATCGGGAATGCGATCGGCCGGAAGCGTGCCGAGCGCCAGCCGCGTCGGCGGCAGCAGACAGAACATGATAGCGACGCCGCGCACGACCTGCGGCCAGAACATCGCGTCATAATCCGAGCGCGGATCCTGAAATGCGCTCATACCGACACCGATCGCAAACAGGGCAAAACCGACAGCCGACAGCAGCCGCGCATCCATGCGCTTCTCCAACGCAACGGCGACCGGTGCCGTGATCAGTTGCGCGATGCCCGTGACCAGCATCGTCATGCCGATTTCGAGAGCATCGTGCCCCCTGACGAAAGCGAGAAAGACCGGCATGAGATAGACCGAGCCGAAGAGACCGATGCCGAGCACGAAGCTCAGGATCGAACCGACGAGAAAGTTCCGATCGGCGAAATTGCCGAGATCGACGATCGGTCGTGTTCGCCGGAGCGTTCGCCCTGTGAAGATGGCTCCCGACACAAGACAAAGGGCGAGCAGGCTCAGCACATAGGCGGAGGTCCAGCCGCTGGTCGGCGCCTCCTTCAGGCTGAGTTCCAGGCTCGTCAATGAGGTTGCCATCAGCAGCAGCGAAAGGATGTCGATGTGCCCGAGTTCGGACGAATCGATCGCCTGCCGCGGCAGGAAGCGTGCCGCGACGATGGCCGAGGCGATCCCCGGCAGGATGTTGATCAGGAACAGCCAGTGCCAGGAATATGTCTGCGTCAGCCAGCCGCCGACGATCGGTCCGACGGTCGGCGCAAGCACAGCAAGCACACCGGCGATCGTCGTCGCAAGCGCCTGCCGCTCATTTGGGAAAAGGATGAACACGGCTGAAAACACAGAGGGGATCAGCGTGCCGCCGCAAAAGCCCTGAAGCACCCGCCAGGCGACCAATTCCGCAAAGCTGCCGCTCGCCGCGCAGCCGGCAGAGGCCGCGACGAACAGGCCGACGGCGACGACGAACAGCCATCGCATCGTCAAAAGCCGCGTCAGCAGGCCGGTCAGCGGGATGGCGACCACTTCGGCGATCAGATAGGCCGTCTGTATCCAGCTCATCTGATCCGGACCGATATCGAGCGCCGACTGGATGGTCGGCAGCGACGTCGCCACCACCTGAACGTCGAGGATCGCCATGAACATGCCGACGCACATAGCCAGGAAGCCGAGCCAGACGATGGCCGGCGCCCCGTCAGGACGAGCAGCTTCAAGTCGTTCCGACATGCTATGATCCCGCCAGCGGCATTGTCTGCGTCGATGAGAATATCTGAGGCCAACATGTTTGCGATCGAAACGATCGGCATGTCAACCGGCACGCTTCGGCGGAGGCAACTCTAGATCAAGCATCGGCATCGGCATCGTGGCGTCGCTTACGTCATTGCCGAAAACGCGACCGAGCCTGACCGGGAAGGCCAGGCTCGGTGTTCGATCAGCGAATATGGTCCGGGCGTTCTATGCGCCCGGCTCCCTTTGCGTTGGCCAGTACGATTAGCCGCGGAAGAGCGACAGGATGTTCTGGGACGACGAATTCGCGATCGACAGCGATTGGATTGCAAGCTGCTGCTGGGTTTGCAGGGCAGAAAGCCTGCTCGACTCCTCTTCCATGTCGGCATCGACGAGCCGGCCGACGCCCGAGTCGATCGAATCGGAGAGTGCGCCGACGAAGTCTTCCTGCAATTCGATGCGGGTCGAGATCGAACCCAGCTGCGCACCCGCAGAGGTCATTGCCGACAGCGCGGATTCGACAGTCGTCAGCGCCGACTGGATCTGGCCGAGCGTGAAGTCGGTGATATCCATCGAATAGACCGAGCCGGTCGCGCCCGACGAAGTGCCGAGAATACCCGTGGAGGTTTCGATCGAGCCGCCGCTCATGCCGAACAGGACGTTGCCCATCGAGGCGGTATCCAGAGCATAGTCCGTCATTTTCACCGAAACGGCGCCGGAGCCGTCGCGGACGAAGGACGATACGACGCTCACGGTGCCGTCAGCGCCGGCGACCCAGTTTTCGCCCGAGAAGGACGCCGATTGGGCGATGCTCATCAGTTGCTCCTGCAGCTGGCTGATTTCTTCCTGGACCTTGGACTTGTCGACACCGTCTTCGGTCGCGGCCACGAGCTTGGCTTTGATCTCGTCGACGACGTCGATCGCGCTGTCCATTGCGGTATAGGCGGTATCGACTTTTGCGGCACCGAGGCCGAGCGCGTCGGACACGGCGGAAAGGGCCTTGTTGTCGGACCGCATCGTGGTCGCGATCGACCAGTAGGCGGCGTTGTCGGATGCGGTATCGACGCGATAACCGGTGGAAACGCGGTTCTGCGTCGATTCGAGACCGGAGTTGATGGAGCGCAGCGTCTGAAGGGCTGCCATCGCCGAATTGTTCGTATTGATGCTCGTCATTGGAAATTCGCCTGTTTCGGAAGTTGGATGTGGTGCATCCCGGCAACATCCGGGCCGTGGCGAGCAGCCTCATGCTTATCGACTCCTTCGGGTAGGTCAATTCGCCATCGTTGGGTCAATTATGGTACTTAAAGGTACCTTAATCGTTAACGCCGCGAGGGCTGGTGTGTTTTTTTGCAAAAATCTGATGCGCAGCCTCGACTGCTCCGTTGTGCCGGCTCTGGGTGGGGATCAGGCAGGAGCCGCGCAAATTCCGAATTCGGCAATTGACGCCTCGTCAGGAAACTGGCTATCAATATTAAATCAATTTGATTGACTTCAAAGGAATGGGTGACCATGTCCACACCGCGACCGAAAGCCCTGCGGCTCGAAACCCTTTGGAACCCTCCCGCGGACGGCAAGGAATTTTCCTATGTCCTGCGCCTGAGGAACCTCGGGGCCGAACCGCTTTCGGGTTTCTCGCTCTGTGTGAGCGGCCCAGGTCGCGTCGATCCCGCCGGCCGCGTCGAAGGCGCCACCGTCTCGCAGCGGCTTTCCAATTTCACCGAATTCCAGCCGCCCGCCAATTTCGTTCTCGGCCCGGGTGAGACCTGGACGATATCCGTCTATGCGCTCAGCTGGCAGTTCCGTCACTGGACGGACGGCGCGACGAGCGCCTATCTCGCGCTTGGCGACGGCGGCACGATCGTGCTTTCCGTCGAGCCGACACGCTCGTCGGTCAGCAACGCGCCGCTGAAGCGCGGCGCCGAAATCTATCCCGTTCCCGCCAATGCGCCGGTTCAAGTGTCGATCATTCCCTGGCCGAACCACGTCGCGGTCGCCTCACGCCGGCCGCTGCCGGCCGGTTTTGCGCCGAAGGCGCAGAACGGCGAAGGGGAGGCGGCTGCTCGAAGCTTCGCAGCCCTGGTGGACCATCTCTTCGCTGTCGAAGGTATCGTACGAAGCGAAGCGGAAGGCGCGGTTCCTGTTTCCCTGAAGGACGCCTCAGGCTTCGGGCCGGAGGCTTACCGGCTGAGCTTCGAGGAGGAGACGATCACCATCGAGGCGAGCGGCCGGACCGGCTTTCTCTATGGCCTCGTGACGCTCGGCCAGATCTGGCGCGGCGCGAGGCTGCATCCCGGCGTCTTCCAATTTCCTGCTTCCGGCGAGATCGTCGACGAGCCGTCGATGGGCTGGCGCGGGCTGCATCTCGATGTCGCCCGCCAGTTCTATGCCGCAGCCGAAGTCAAGAAGCTGATTGCGGTGCTGGCCTGGAACAAGCTCAACCGCTTCCACTGGCACCTTTCCGATGACGAAGCCTGGCGCGTGGAAATCGACGCCTATCCCGCGCTGACCGAAATCGGCGCCTGGCGCGGCCACGGCCTTGCGGTTCCGCCGCTCCTCGGCTCGAGCCCGGCCCGAACAGGCGGCTATTATACCAAGGCCGCCATCCGCGATATCGTCGCCTATGCAAAGGGCCTCGGCGTGGAAATCGTGCCGGAGATCGACATGCCCGGCCATTGCTATGCCATGCAGAAGGCCGTACCGGAATTGCGCGATCCCGATGAAACCGGCAGCTACTATTCGGTCCAGGGCTTTCCCGACAACTGCATCAACCCCGCCCGAGAACAGACTTACGAAATCGTCGAGACGATCCTTTCCGAGCTGATCGAACTCTTTCCGTTCAAGACCATCCATCTCGGCGCCGACGAAGTGCCCCTCGGCGCATGGTCCGGCTCGCCGGAAGCGCTCGACCGCTTGCGTGCCGTTGCCGGCGACGCCGTTGCCGACGCGCACGCCAAACGGCTGAATGTCGTCACCAATACGCATGGCGCCGATGATATCCACGGCTCGGGTGCGGCCATTCTGCAGGCCGAATTCCTGGAGCGCGTCCAGCGCTTCCTGGCCAGCAAGGGCTGCGTCACCGGCGGCTGGGAAGAGGCCGCCCACGGCGATGTCATCGACAAGTCGAAGAGCTATCTCTGCAGCTGGCGCAATGTCGAAGTCTCGGCGGAACTCGCCGAACGCGGCTACCAGATGGTCGTCTGCCCCGGGCAGGTCTATTACCTCGACATGGCGCTCAGGCCGGATTGGGACGAGCCCGGCGCCAGCTGGGCAGGCACATCGGACGCGGAGAAGCTCTACACTTTCGATCCCATCGGCGGCTGGACGGCGGCGCAGAAAGAGAAACTTCTCGGCATTCAGGCCTGCATCTGGTCCGAGCCGATGACGGACCGCGCCGTTTTCGACCGTCTCGTCTTCCCGCGTCTTTCCGCCCTTGCCGAGACAGGCTGGACGAAGCCGTCATCCAAGTCATGGGAGCGTTTCAGGGCCTTGGCGGGATTGATGCCGCTGCTCTACGGACTGCAGGAGTCGTAGCGCTCGGATTAGGCAACGCAGCAATATTATAATAGAGCGGGCTCAACAGGAGGCCGCGCGATCGATGACCACGCGCGTCACTGTCGCTGCCGGTAGGCAGAGGGCGTGACCCCTGTGCCCAGCTTGAATGCGCGTGTCATGTGGCTCTGGCTGCTGAAGCCGCAGGCCGAAGCGATCTGCGCGATCGGGTCCATGCCGCGCAACATCGATTTGGCGCGCTCGACGCGCCGGTGGGCCACCCAGCCATGCGGGGACACACCATAGCTTGCCCGGAACATCCGCTGAAAATGAAACGCGCTGAGCTGCCCGATCGCCGCCAGATCCTGCAGGCGGATTGTCTCGCCGAGATGGGCCTCGATATACTCCAGACTCCGGCGCCTGATATGAGGAGCGAGCCCGCCGCTGATGGCGCAGGGGCGCATGCCGCCAAAACGCGGATCAACGAAGAAATCGTTGATCGTCTGCGTCATCGCTTCTTCAGCCAGCAGATGATCGCCCGCCGACATCGCTTGCGTCATCTGCCGAAGCCTGCGCGCCAAGGCGGGTGCATTTTCGAAGGTCACTTCGGGAAGAACCATGAGCCTGGAATCGCGGTCAAACGTCTCGGCAAACATCCGGCGCATCTGATCGTCCGGAATATACAGATGGACGAATTCGAAGGGGTCGGTGATTTCCCATTCGGACGAGTGCCCCTGTGGCATGATGCACAGGGCTCCGGGCCGGCCTTGCGCGGCGGGGCTGCCATCCAGACGGCGCGTTCCGGCGCCGCCCGTGAGATACAGACTGAACGTATGTCCGTCCGGCCGCTCGTAGCTCATCCTGTCGCTGCCATTGCTCCAGAGGGCCGCCGATCGGCCGAACCCCAGATCGATGGACTGTAACGTCCGAGCAGAGGGAGACGCGGACAAAAAGCTGAAAACCGAGAGGCGGCTGTCTTTCACCAATTCTTCCCCACATAAGGCCACGCCTTGCGAACAATACCGGTGGGCGACCCACGTGGCGAGTGGGAACTCCGGGCAAGTCGAATTTCATAGCAAGAATGTGCAAGAGACCTGCTCAAGGTTCGCCTATTGGTCGAGAAAAAGAGGATCGCTTCATGGCAAATGCCGCTCTCTTCATCGCGACCGTTCTCATATGGGGGACGACCTGGATCGCCATTGCTATGCAGGTCGGTCCCGTTCCAGTCCTGGTTTCGGTCTTTTACAGGTTTGCGGTCGCAGCCGCGATCCTCGTCGCCATCCTGGCGTTCATGCGGCGGCTCAACTTCCCTGCCTTGCGCGATCAACCCTTCATCCTGGCGCAAGCGCTTTGCCTGTTCAGCCTCAATTTCATCTGTTTCTACAACGCAGCCGGCTTTATCCCCTCCGGCCTGATCTCCGTCATCTTCTCGCTCGCCACGATCTACAATGCCGTCAATGCGCGCCTCTTCTTCGGCGACCGCATTACCGGTCGCACGCTGCTCGCAGCAGCGCTCGGAGCAACCGGCCTCCTGCTGCTTTTCGGAGAGGAGGTCGTCGTCGATTTCAATATGGGCACGTTGAAAGGGATCGGGCTCGCGGCGCTCGGCACGCTTTTCTTTTCGCTCGGCAATATGGCGTCGCGTCGAAACAGCGCGGCCGGAATTTCACCGGCGACCGCCAATGCCTGGGGCATGACCTATGGCTCGGTTTTCCTCCTCTTCCTGATTGCCGCGACGCAAACGCCGATCGTGGCGCCGCCTGACATCACCTATCTCACTGCCCTGCTTTATCTCGCGGCGATCGGATCGGTGATCGGCTTCACGACCTACCTCATGCTGGTCTCCCGCATCGGCTCCTCACGCGCGGCCTATGCCACCGTCCTGTTCCCGATCGTCGCCCTGTCATTGTCGACGGTCTTCGAGGGCTACCATTGGAGCGGTCTCGGCCTGATCGGCCTAGCGCTGACGCTCCTCGGCAACGTGGTCATATTCGCGCGGCCTCTGGTCCGCCGCCCACCGCAAACAGATGCGCGGCTGCCGGCAGGCGGGTGAGGGTGTCAGCCGACCGGCTTTTGCAGGACGTCGAAGCGCGGATTGGTTTCGGAAAAGATCGGCAGGGCGGCTGCACCCAGGATCGCCGTATCCTTGCCGGTCATGCCGATCATGACGCGGGGTATCGTCCGCTTCCGGTCGGGATCGATCGGCACGTGCAACGGCTCCAGCCGCTCGGCGAGCCGGGCCATCAGCGATGTCGATACGCTGCCGCCGAGCACCACGGTCTGCGGATCGAAGGCAAGCTCCAGAAAGTCGACGGTCTGGCGCAGCGGCTCGACGGCCTGATCCAGCCAGGCATCCAGGCCTTCGCCGCCTTTGGCGATCAGTGCGTCGAGATCGTCGGGCGAGAGCTCCCGCGCATTCGCAATGCCCATGCATTCGTATGCGACGCTTGGCGAGAGATAACGATCCAGGCAGCCGCGCTTGCCGCAGATGCAGAGCTTGCCGTGCGGTTCGACGATGATATGCCCGATCTCGCCGGCATTGTTGCGGCTGCCCTTGTAGAGGTGGCCGTCGAGGAACATTCCGGCGCCGATACCGCCTCCGCCCGAAAGAAACAGATAGACGAAGCTGGCGAAACCGCGGGCGACGCCGTGAAGGCGCTCACCGATGGCCGCCGCCGTCGCATCGTTTTCCACGAGTACCGGCACCTTTACCCGCTGCTCCAGTTCGTGCCCGACAGGAAAGCCTTGCCAGCCGGGCAGGCTGTGAGGGCTGAGGGAGGTGGTGCCGCCATCGCCGTAGCGGCCGGGCAGGGCCATGCCGACGCCGAGCAGCCTGCTTCGGTCGAATGGGAAAGCCTCTTGCAGATCCTCGACGATTGCTTGCAACGCCGGCATCGCCCGTTGCGGATCGGGATGGTCGACATGGCGCTCGATGCGCGCGCAGACGGCGCCGGACAGATCCGTCAGAACACCGCTGGCGCGCTGCCGGCCGAGTTCGAGACCGATCGAATAGGCTCCGTGCGGATTGATGCTGTAGGGAATGATCGGCTGGCCTCGCGCCAGCTTCTGCGCCTCGGCGGGAACGAGAAGATGCGACCTCTCCAGCTCCTCGACGATATTGGACACGGTCTGGGCGGTCAGCGCGGTCATCCGGGCAATCGCGGCGCGCGACAGAGGACCGTTCGTGCGCACGGCCTCGATCACCACACGGCGGTTGTGAGACTTGGCCTGCTCGAGATTCGTGCCGGAGATCGCCTTCATGTCGCCTTCAAAGGAAATGGTGCATCACCCTTGTCACAAGACGGACGCCGATGAAAGCCGCTTATTTCCCGAGCCCGCGCGTCAATCGGTTCAATGGGCGTTGCGTCTCTGCAGGACACCGAGGATCGCCATTCCCGACAGGCCGGTGACGGCGCTGAGGACGGCGGTGCCGGAATAACCTGTCACAGAAGTGCCGGCGGCAAAGACCAGCGCGCCGATCCCCGCACTCGCAAAGATATTGACGGAGATCAGCGCGCTGCCGAGCCCCGGCCGATCGGCAATGAGATCCTGCAGATAGGTGATCGGAATGCTGATGATCGCCGCCGCACCGATACCGGCAAGCAAGGTCAGCGCATAGAGGTGCCAGGGCTCGGAGGCGAAGCCGAGAAGGCTGAGGAACACGGCATAGACGATGGTGCCGGCGGCAAGCGCCGTCATCTGGCCGGTCTTGCGGGCAATCCGCGACCAGACGATGATGAAGACGACTTCCAGCAATGCGACGATGCCGACGAGAATGCCGACATCGCTGAGCGCACCATGCGCAGCGCCGGTGGCGATCAGCGGCAGCAGGGCATCGTTGAGATGGAGCGTGCTGGTGATGAGCGCCACCCCGAGGATATGCGCCGAAATTCGCGGAGAAACCACTTGGCGAAGCGCGCCGAGATAGGTGAGATGATGGGTGGCGGCCATCTCCGTTGCCGCCCGCTTCGGCAGGGCGAAGAGGATGATGCCCTGGCATATCAGGCACGAGATGGCGGCGAAAAGATAGGCCGGCAGCATGCTCGACGCACCGGAGAGCACAAGGCCGGTAACGCCCGGGATCAGCACCCAGGAAAGCGAAATCATCGCGCGCACGCCTGAATTGGCCGTCACCATGTCGCTTCGGCTCATGCCCTGCATCGCCGCGCGCGCATTGGCAAACAGCAGCGAATTCAGCGCCCCGTAGATTGGCAGCGGCAGCAGCCCGCTGATGATGAAGACTGCCGCTGTGGGAAAGGCGTAGACCATGCCGTAGCCGACGATGCCGAAGACGCAGGCGCCGATCATCGCCGAACGGTATTCGCCGAGCCGGTCGGCGAGATTGCCGAGCAGGACGCTGACGACGACATTCACCGCCGCCGAGGCAAAGCTCAGGATGGAATAGAGACCGTCGCTCAACCCCAGTTCGCGGATACCCACGATCGACCGATAGGGCGCCGTCATCGCCCCCGCCATTCCGAAGGTGAAGATGGCGATCATGCTGGCGCGGATCGCCGGATTGCGGAAGACGTCGGGAAAAAGGCGGCTCATGCGGTCATGTGAGTTTCAGTAGTGTTCCGATTGGGAGAAGGTCCGCGCGAGCTCGGCCTGGCCGGCCGTGAGGCCGCAATCGACGGGCAGGCAGACGCCCGTGATGGCTGCGGCCAACGGCCCGGCAAGGAAGGCAACGGCGTTGGCGACATCCTTGGGATCGACGACGCGCTGCAGCGGATACCAGCGGCGCGCCTCCTCGAACACGTTCGGATTGGCGCTCGCGCGCGCTTCCCAGGCCTGCGTCTTCACCGTGCCGGGTGCGACGGCGTTGGAGCGGATGCCGAACTTGCCGTATTCCACGGCGACCAGCCGGGTGAAGTGCAGAAGGCCGGCCTTGGCGGCGCTATAGGCGGGATGTCCGAAGACATTCATGCCGTTGACCGAGGCGATGTTGACGACGGACCCTTTCGAGACCTTCAGCATCGGCTCGAAGGCGCGGAAACATAAGAATGCCGCTTCGAGATTGAGCGCATTGTCGGCCCGCCAGATCTCGGGCGTCGTATCGTGCAGGCTGGTCGCGCGGGCAGCACCGGCATTGTTGACGAGAGTTCGGACGACGCCGCTGCCGGCAGCGCGTTCTGCCAATTCGGCAATGCTCGCCTCGCTGGTCACGTCGCATCCGACGGCCACGAAACGATTTTCCGGACCGAGCTTCGAAGCCACGGCAGCGGCGGCAGCCGCATCGATGTCGGCAAGCAGGACGACATCATGGTCATCGGCGAGCCGCGCGGCAATCGCCGCGCCGATGTCGCCCGCGGCACCCGTCACGATGGCGATCGATTGGGTCATTTATTGTCGCTCCCGTTCATGGACATCAATCTCCAAGCAATTGCCGGTCATCGCCGTCCCGGTGAAGGACGAGCTGCTGCTTGATGCGCCGCAGCGTCACGGTCGCCTTTGGCTGGACGGCGTATGCGACCAGGCTCGACAGGATATCGACCATCGCGATGTAGGCGATGCGCGTGGAAGTCGGGCGATAGATATTGTTGCCCTCGGGAAGATCGATCGGCACGACGATTTCGGCCGCCTTGGCGACCGGGCTCTCCGTCTGGGTCAAAGCGATCGTCTTCACCTTGGTGTCGCGGGCAAGCTCGAAAGCCCGCACCAGCTCCATATTGCGCCCGGAGAAGGACGAGCCGATCAGCACGTCGCCCGGCTTTGCCGCGGCCGCCATCATCAGCTGCATGCTGTGATCGGAACTTGCGGTGATGCGCAGCCCGAGGCGGAAGAGGCGGTTCTGCAGCTCGTCGGCGATCATCGACGAATTGCCGCCGGAGCCGAAGGCATAGATCATATCGGCCTTGGCAATATGGGAAACGGCGGCTTCGATCGCGGCAAGATCGAGCGACCGATGCAGGAGGAAGAGCGCGTTCTGGGCCTTGGTGATGATATCCTGGGCGACATCGGCCGGATCGGTGCTTTTCGATTCCGGTTTCAGATAGCGCACGCCGATATGGGCGGTGCGGGCAAGCTGCACCTTGAAATCGGAAAAGCTTTCGCAGCCGAGCCGCCGGCAAAAGCGCGTGACGGTCGGCGGCGAGACCTCGGCTCGCTCCGCAAGCTCGATGATCGAGGCATTCACGGCAAATTCGAAGTCGTTGACGATGATCTCCGCGATGCGGCTTTCAGAGGGGGAGAGCCGGCCTTTGTCTTCCTGCAATGTCGAAAAAATATCCAAAGTCGCTCCCCCGATGGCTCCGTCAATCCTTCTTCTTATAGGCCACGCAGTCGATCTCAACCTTGCAATCGACCATCATCGACGATTGCACACAGGCACGCGCCGGCGGATGCTCGCCGAAATACTCCTGATAGATCTTGTTGAAGGTCCAGAAATCGCGCGGATCGTCCAGCCAGACGCCGACGCGCACGACGTCCTCGACGCCGTATCCGGCCTCTTCGAGGATATCAAGAACATTGGCGATCGTCTTATGGGTCTGGGCGATGATGTTGCCGTCGATGATCTCGCCATCTTCCATTGCAACCTGTCCGGATACATAGAGCCATCCGTCGGCTTCGACCGCGCGCGCGAAAGGCAGCGCCTTGCCGCCGGCGCCGGTTTGAACAGAGCCATAGCGCTTGATAGGCATTCCCGAGTCCTTGCAAATTATTTTCTTTATAAGTTGACAAATGACCATAGAAAGCGGAATTTGACCAGTGAAAAACGTGTTTTATGAAAAGAATTTCAATCCGGGGCCAGCATGCGCGATCCTTTCCAGAATCCTTTCCCGTCCGACAGCGCCCGCCACGCCATCTGGGAAATGCTCGTTCCCCGCGATATCGATGCCTTTCTGGCTGCCGATTGGTCGATGGTGGAGCATGATTTCGTGGAAGAGGGTTTCATCGGCATCGACGGCCGGAAGGAAGTCAGCCCCGACAAGTGGCGCCTGGCCTTCCCGACGCTGTCTGCCTATCGCGATGAATGGTTGAGACAAGCGAAGGATTTCGCCGATCAGAGCTTCGCGGAAGATCCGCGCACCGCGATCTTCACCACGACGACGCTCGAAGATATCGAGATCGAAGGCGACATGGCGCTCGTCCGCAAGAAATTCGACGGCGGCATTACCAAATCCGACGGCACCCGGGACGTCCTGCAATGGCAGACGCTCTATTATTGCAGGCTTCACCAAGGACGCTGGAAAATTTCAGGTTTCACCGGCTACCTGCCGAACCCCATGGGTTGACGCGGAGCCGATCAGAAGAAGGCCACTTTCTTGCGCATTTTCACGGCAGCACTGGCGACCGAAACCAACACATTCTCCCCGATCTGCGTGGATCGCCGCGCATTCGAAGCCTCTCTTTATGCTCCGCCCGGCCAGCATCCCGAAACGCCGACGCTCTGCACCGCGCCGATCACCGTCGGCAGGCGCGTCGCAAAAGAAAAGGGCTGGGAACTGATCGAGGGAACGGCCACCTGGGCCGATCCGGCGGGCCTCGTCAACCGCGCGACCTACGAAGAGCTGCGCGACGAAATCCTCGGCCAGCTCAGCGCTGCAATGCCTGTCGATGCCGTCGTCATGGGACTGCACGGCGCCATGGTGGCGGCCGGATACGAGGATACGGAAGGCGATCTTCTCCAGCGCATGCGCGCGATCGTCGGCCCTGACGTCCTCATCTGCGCCGAGCTCGATCCGCACAGCCACCTCACGGCAAAGCGGGTGGCCGCGCTCGATTTCGCCGTCTATTTCAAGGAATTCCCGCATACGGACTTCGTCGACCGTGCCGAGGATCTGTGGCGCATCGCGGTCGACACGCTGGAGGGTCGGGTCAAGCCTCGCATCTCGGTGTTCGACTGCCGCATGATCGACGTCTTCCCGACATCGCGCGAGCCGATGCGCTCCTTCGTCGACAAGATCATGCAGATCGAGAAGGATGATCCGGATATTCTGTCGATCTCCGTGATCCACGGCTTCATGGTCGGCGACGTTCCCGAAATGGGAACGAAACTGCTCGTCGTCACCGACGACAAGCCGGAAAAGGGCGCGGCTCTGGCGCGCGAACTCGGCCTCGAACTGTTTTCCAAGCGCGGCACCTTCATGGTTCCGCAGATCGACGAGAGGCAAGCCGTTTCTCGCGCGCTTGCCGCGACCGCATGGCCCGTCGTCATCGCCGACGTCTGGGACAATCCGGGCGGCGGCACCGCAGGGGATGCGACGGTCGTGCTCGGAGAACTGATCGCCCGCGGCGTCAAAAGTGCCGCGATCGGCACCATCTGGGATCCGATGGCCGTGCAGATTTGTTTTGCGGCGGGCGAGGGGGCGGAAATTCCGCTGCGCTTCGGCGCCAAGTCAGCCCCCGGCACCGGCAATCCCATCGACGGCACCGTGAAGGTCGTCAAACTCGTAAAGAATGCCGAGATGCAATTCGGCGAAAGCCTGGCGCCCTTCGGCGATGCCGCGCATATCGTGCTCGACGGCATCGACATCATTCTCAATTCCACGCGCGCCCAGAGCTTCGATCCGAGCCTCTTTTCGGTGATGGGCATCGATCCCACCAAGCAGAAGATCCTGGTGATCAAATCCACCAATCACTTCTTCGCGTCCTTCTCGAAGATTGCGGCGGAGATCCTTTACTGCTCCGCCGGAACGCCCTATCCCAATAATCCGGCGACGACGCCATACCGGCGGGCGCCGAAGACCATCTGGCCGATCGTGGCCGATCCACATGGGATAGAACGCGGAGCAGCCTAAATGCATGATGCCAGCTTCGCCGTCATTGCCAAGGCAGGTGACAGGATCGCCGATCTCTCGACGCCGCGCCCTGTCATCGACGAAGACCGGCTGGCTGCAAACATCAACCGCGTTCAATCCTATATGGACGAACACGGCCTGAACTTCCGCCCGCACATCAAGACGCACAAGATCCCGGCGCTCGCCGTCGCACAGGTCGCCGCTGGCGCCAAGGGCATCAATTGCCAGAAGGTCACGGAGGCCGAGGTCTTTGCCGAAGCCGGCTTCGGAGACATCCTCATCACCTTCAACATTCTCGGGCAGCAGAAGCTCGAACGCCTGGCCAGGCTGAACGAGAAAATTCCGGCCCTGAAAGTCGTCGCCGACAGCGAAGTGACGGTCGACGGGCTCGCCGCGCATTTTTCCGGCCACAAGCCGCTCACGGTGCTTGTGGAATGCGATACCGGCGCCGGCCGCTGCGGCGTGCAGACGCCCGAGGAGGCGACCTCGCTCGCCAAGCGCATCGCCGCCGCCGACGGCCTCACCTTCGGCGGCATCGTGACCTACCCGAAGCCGCAATCGGCCACTGCCGTGGAAGCCTTCATCACTGAGACGGTGAACCGCCTGAAATCGGAAGGCATAAGCTGCGCCATCGTCAGCAACGGTGGAACGCCGAGCCTGTTCGAGGCGCATCTCGTCACATCAGCCACCGAACACCGCGCCGGCACCTATATCTACAACGATCGCCAGATGGTGCGCATGGGCCATTGCACCGAGGACGATTGCGCCATGCATGTGCTGGCGACCGTCGTCTCACGCCCGAACGCCGACCGCGCCGTCATTGATGCCGGCTCGAAGGCCCTGACCTCGGACCTTCAGGGCTTCAGCGATTACGGCCTGATCGTCGGCTATCCTCAGGCACGCATCACCAGCCTCTCGGAAGAACATGGTGTGATCGATCTTTCCAACTGCACCGGCCCCCGGCCGCAGATCGGCGAGAAGCTCTTCATCATCCCGAACCACACCTGCGTGGTGTCGAACCTGTTCGATACGATGGTTTTTCATCGCGGTGGCGTCGTGACCCGCGTCGAGAAGGTCGCTGCTCGTGGCTTGGTCTGGTAGAGGGCGGCTTCGTTTGAGGGCGAAATGCACGGAGCAGACGACTTCGCTGCGCGAACGGCGGAGTTAGCCTCTACGGGGAATTTGCCGATCGTAAAGTGCCAACTCCTCGGCGGTTGGTGGCTTGAACAGCTTCGACCACTTCAACAGATCGGCCCGCGAGATATCGAACGTGCCGACCGGAAGCTCGGCGTTTCTTTGGGAGACCCGGTCCCAAAGCTCATCGAAGGGAACGTCGAGGAAGCAAAGGACGACGCTGGCACCAACTGCGCGAGCTTCGTCCCGGCAGGAGTCCCGCTCTGCCCGTGACCACACTCCCCAATCCACCACAACATTACACTGAAGCCTGATGGCACGCAGAGCCATTTGCCATTGTAGGCTCTCGACTCTACCTCGGCACGGGCCGGTTTCGGCTTCTGAAGTGGAGATGCCGGGGTAAAGCTTGTGCATCCACTCGTCTCCAGTCAGACGGAGGGCAGATGCTTCTTGTTCGATTATCTTGGCGAGCGACGTCTTCCCTGAACCGGGAAGACCGCAAGTGAGGTAGAGCGTGGGCATCGAAAATCTCTGATTTTTGGCTTGGCAAGTGGACGTGGCCCTGGGCACTGTGCAGGACTGCGCTTCGCTCCATGCGCGCTGGGCGCGGCCAATCAAAGGTTTGTTGCCATAGCCTATCTTGTAGGACCGCTCTGCTCGGGGGTCAAGATGGAGCGCATGAGTGAGCTCACAGGTGAGGTCGCACAACCCACTGGCTCCTTTGTGGAACCTCCAATAATAAGCTGACTATCTGCATCCCCCACAAACTCGTCGCTCAAAGTGTCGAGCAGAAATCGACTTCCGTCGCGAATGAGCCGACAGCGGAAGTAGGCCGACTTCCGCAACGCCAAACGACGACAAAGAAAAAGCCCGCCGAAGCGGGCTGATATCATTGGCCGTTGGCCTGTTTGGGTATCTTGAGATCATTATCAGGGATGACATATGGGCCACGACGGCTCTGCGGACGCTGCAACACGTTTTCGGCAGCGTCCTCCATGATCGACCAGAGCTGCTCCCTACGCGTCTGGCTAGAAACGTTATCCCGCTTGACTGTCTTCGCTTCCATGATCCTATACCCTCCAAGGATGTCCGACTCGATCATACATCCATTAATACCTAGGCGATATGATAATCGCCCACGACCCGTTAAGTTCCAGTTTAGGTTCCCGCCGTGAAGTCAAAAACCACTGTCGACAATCCTGAGCTCGTTATTGGTCTGGTTGGTCCGATCGGGGTCGACCTCGATGCTGTCATCCAGCATTTGACGGAAGCGCTTCAGCGAGTCCATTACGAATCTCATGTCATCCACATCACATCGATCATGGGAGATCTCCTGCCTGACCTCGCAGTGGACGAAGCTACGTACAGCGACAGGTACAACTCGCTCATTGGCAACGCTGACCGAGTGCGACGAGAGGCCGACAATCAGGCCGCGCTCGCTTGTTTGGGCATTAGCGAGATACGACGACTTCGAGAACAGCACCACCCCGGGGTCAAGGACGCTCGCAACGAGCCGATGAGAGGGACGGCATTCATCCTGCGTCAGTTCAAACGCGAGGAGGAGATTGCTCTCCTTCGCGAGGTCTATGGTCGGAAATTCATCCAAGTGTCGATCTTCTCTGACAAGGATGAGCGCAGGAAGAGGCTTGTAAAGAAGATCAAGTCCTATGCCACGACCATCATCGAGGATGACGAGGCTGAGAAGGCAGCGATCGATCTGATCGCGCGCGATAACAATGAGGTCGGTGACGACTACGGACAGAGAGTGTCTGATGTCTTCCATCTGGGCGACGTTTTCGTCCCTGGCGAGGAGAACAAAGGGACGAAAACGGTCATTGACAGGTTCGTGAAAGCGTTCTTTGGGCACAACGGATTGTCGCCCACGAAGACCGAGTACGGCATGTACGCTGCCGCGGGGGCTTCTCTGCGCTCGCTTGACCTCTCGCGGCAGATCGGAGCCGCTATCTTTTCAGACCGGGGGGAAATCATCACCCTGGGATGCAACGAGGTTCCAAAGCCATTCGGCGGGACTTACTGGTGCGATGACCCCGGCGAACAGTATCGTGACTTCGAAGAAGGGGAAGACGGAAACCATTCCCGGAAGCTGCGGCTGATCCACGATCTCGTTGACCGCATGGGACGCTTGGACTTCCTTTCCGACAGCCTGAAGAAGGAGGGCGAGACCGCAGAGCAGGTCAGGAAGCTGATCTCGGAGAAGCTAATCGCGGACTCCAAGGTGATGGACATTATTGAATTCGGCCGTATTATCCATGCCGAGATGTCCGCAATCACTGATGCCGCCCGAAAGGGGAAGGCGCTGGACCAGTCGATTCTGTTCACAACCACCTTCCCATGTCACATGTGCGCAAAGCATATCGTGTCATCTGGGATCCATCGGGTCGTGTTCCTTGAGCCATACCCTAAGAGCCATGCGAAGGACCTTCATGAGGATTCGATTACCTTCTCGGCATCCGAGAGCCACAGGAAGGTGTTGTTCGAACCCTTCATCGGTATTTCGCCCCGCCGTTACCGGGACATCTTCGAGAAAAAGAAAAGAAAGGACTCGCAGGGCAAGGCGGTTGCCTGGTCGAAAGGGGCGCCAGTCCCGTGCATCGAGGACCGAGGCGCGTCCTATATTCTGAACGAGGAGCCGGCGATCTCGCTGGTCGTCAAGAAGATCAGGGCATTCGGAAAATCGTTGGCGCCTACGGTCGAGGCAGCGCCGCCAAAGCGAAAGGTTCGCGTTCGAAAGGCTGCTCAACAAGAAGCATAGAGCAGGACGCTCTAAGTCATTTTACGAGATTGACTTGCATACGAAACGAGTTCTATTAATTGACTATTAATCCGTTCATGGTATGTTTCTGCATGTGGATTCGGCGAGTGACCATGAGATCGACTTTTATTTACGTTCACTGCAAACATTGCGGGCGGCCACACGCTAGAAACGGGGCCGATTTCTCGCCACCTCGCTATTGCGAGGCATGCTCGGAAGACCGGAAGGCCATAGCCAGCCGACACTTCGGTAGCCGAAGCCTTCCAAGTGAGCTGATTGAGAGTTCCGTCGATCGACTGCCGTTGCTGAAGCGCTCGCGCGCCTAGGTTCCGAAGAACTTTTGGAGGGACTTCTCGGCAACAGCCCTTGCCACCAGTCCGCCTGAACTGTCGATCAGTTTCTTCGTCCCCGCGCCCATGGGGTAGCTCGTCGCTGTCCAGCTCGCCAGTTTTCCGGCGCTTGAGAGGACGACCTCTATGCGGCGGCCACCCTTAAATCTTTCCCAGGTTAGTTTTCCCACGCCGAAGGTGCATTGCCACGACAACTCCGTTGCGATGTCGGCGAGGGCGTTCAGCGCTTGCTTGGAGGTCGAGAGGCGGCTCGCCGGATCGTCGTTCAGCATCGCTCGTATAAGCCGCCGCCACTTGCTGGAAATATGAGGCAGCCAGGCAAGACGATTCGCATAGCCCCCGTCCCTGACTGAATGCTTTGGCGCCGGGCTGAGGCGATACCATCGATCTCCGTGCAGAAGCCGATAGAGCGTCATCCCGAGCGCCCAATAGTCCGTCTTCTGGCTCGCCAATCCCGATTCATACGCTTCCGGAGCGAGATGATCGACGTAGATGTATCCCTCGATGTCGGCGTATCCGAGGAGCAGGTCGTCGGTCACGAGGCCGAAATCCCCCAGCTTTACCGTCCCCTTCCTGTCGACGAGGATGTTTCCCGGTTTGAGATCGCGGTGGAGCATGTCGCGACTATGGAGCGATCCGAGCCCATGGCATACATGCGTCGCGATCTTGTGAACCTCACCCGACAGCATCGGACCTGCCTCGTAAGGACCCTGCAGTGAGCCGCCCTCGCACAGCTCCATAGCAAGGTAGATGGCGTCCTCGCTCGGAGCCTTGTTGATGTAATGCACCTGAACCACGTGTTCGTGCGCAGCCTTCTTGAGGTTCGCACCTTCCTTGATCAGGTCTGCCTTGCGTTTTTCCCAGCGCTCGGGCGAGTCCGTCGTCTTCGGACGGATAACCTTCACGGCCAGATGAGGATGTACGTCATCGCTGCCAAGGTAGACCTCTCCGAAATGCCCGTTGCCAAGCTTGTCTGTAATCTTGAGGCTGGAGAGAAGGTCGGTCATCAGCGGCTCGCGAGAATGAGCATTGCTGCTTCGCGGCTGCCGCTACGCATCGGTGCACCAGTCAGATTGTCCTTCCAGAAGCCGTCATCCTTTATGTACTCGTCGGCCTTCCGCTCACCGAAGTTACGGCTGATTGCTGCCTTCGCGACTTGCTTCACGTCACAGGCAGAAGCGAGTGCACAGATGGTTACACCGCGCAACTCCGCGGCCTGCAAATGTGCCTTCTTCATGCCGCCGAGGCTTATTGCGCTTTCCTTGATCACGACCTGGTTGATCCTCTGCTCGCTGGCATAGTCCGCGAGCCGGGTGTACATCGTCCGAAACGCCTTTGAGCGATCCCCGCTCTGAAGCTTCCACGTCTCGTCAGCCAAGATTGTAATCGGACCCGTCTGATCCACTTCGGCGCATACGATCGTCACCGCATCGCCTGACACATGCACGCCTAACCAACGTTTACTCATTTCTTGTCCTCCGCGCTGCTCCTGATACGTCTCGGGAGTGCGATCGGCGGGGCCATTCGATAACTTCAGAGGGGAATCAGCGAATCCTAGTGTCGCGAAAGTTGCCGTATCGAAAATAGTGCGTCAAGTCGTTAAAGTATATTTGCCAATGGTTTGCTTAGAGGCGTCCGAAGAATTCGTGCTGGGGAGGTGTTTTCCCAACCTGTCCGAACGATTTCGAAGAATTGTGCTTTTGGGTGCCGCCTGAGCATAGTGACTTTTCGAGAGTCGCACCGGAGGTTGTTGGTTGCTTCTGGTGTTGGCGGAGTTTCCTCGACGCTTTAGGGGTTGGTTCAATTCCGCCCAACTTTAAAAATAACGACACCCGATTGGCCGCTTCGGGCCGAAAGCGGATCTCCGCACTTGGGGGCATGTCAGCCTAAGTGCCGGATATACAGCAGCCGGTTCAAGCCGCCGTCGGATTGATCACATTCATGTCGATTTCGGTCAGTTCCACCCGCCGCTCGAAGGCAATGCCCGCCTCGTCGAAGAGATGGCAATCCACGGCATTGATGCCGGTTGCGACAGGTGCATCCGTACGGATGCCGACGCTGCCGGGCAGCATGGCGCAGAAATTTTCGCCCTCGCCGTTGAGCGATGCGTAGGCGACGGTATTGGCGCCAAGGCGCTCGATGACGGTCGGGGTTACGGTGAAGACGATATCGCCGCCGTTGAGCTGGATATGCTCCGGGCGGATGCCGAGCGTCAGGGTCTTGCCGATCATGCCTTCGCGCGGCGTCACCGGCAGAAGGGCGGTCTGGCCCTGATAATCCACCTCGACGCCTTCGGCGCTTGCGCTCTTGCAGGTCACGGGCAGGAAATTCATCTTCGGATTGCCGATGAAGCCGGCGACGAACTGGTTTGCCGGCTTGTGATAAAGCTCCAGCGGCGCGCCCGTCTGGGAGATGTTGCCGGCGTCCAGCACGACGATGCGGTCGGCCATGGTCATGGCTTCGACCTGGTCGTGCGTCACATAGATCATCGTCGCCTTCAACGCCCTGTGCAGCTTGGCAAGCTCGATGCGCATATCGGCGCGCAGCGCCGCGTCGAGGTTGGAAAGCGGTTCGTCGAACAGGAAAATCTTCGGTTCGCGCACGATGGCGCGGCCGATCGCGACGCGCTGGCGCTGGCCGCCGGAAAGCATGCCGGGTTTCTGCTGCAGCCGCTGTTCGAGGTGAAGGATGCGCGCCGCATTTTCCACCTTGGCCTTGAGCTTCGTCTCTTCCATCTTCTCGACGCGAAGCGGGAAGGCGATGTTTTCGAACACCGACATATGCGGATAGAGCGCGTAGGACTGGAACACCATGGCGATGCCGCGCTTGACGGGCGGCAGGTCGTTGACCCTGACGCCATCGATGACGATGTCGCCCGCTGTAGTCGCATCGAGACCGGCGATCATGCGCAGGAGCGTGGACTTGCCGCAGCCGGACGGGCCGACGAAGACGACGAATTCGCCATTCCTCACCTCGAGCTGCACGCCCTTCAGAACTTCGTAGTCGCCGTAGAATTTCTGAACTTTGTTGAGAAGAAGCTGTCCCAAAAATCTGTCTCCGCCGGCGGTCTTCGTCGCATATTCGGTCAGGGGAGGGATCGCGGATTGTTGCCTCCGCGATCCCAAGGCGTCGAAGCAGCTTACTTGAAGGCTTCGATTTCGCCGGCAGCTTTCTTCAGTGCGGCTTCCGGCTCGGCCTTGCCCGTCACCACCGACTGGATCATTTCGATCATCGAATTCTGGAAGCCCTTGTAATCGGTGAAGAGCGGTTCCGGACCACCATAGTCGATGCCTTCGATCAAAGGCTTCCAATAGGGATCCTTGGCGACGAATTCGTCGACCTTCGCCGAAGGACGCAGCGGGGTGAGGCCGGCGCCGCCCTGCAGCTCGTATTCCGACTGGACCTCGGGCGAGGTGATGAACTTGGCGAACTCAGTCGCCTTGTCCTCGACGCCGGAACCCTTGAAGATCGCCAGGCTGTCGGTGATCAGAAGCGTGCCGGGGCCCTTGGCGTCGGGGCCGAGCGGCAGCGTCGTGATGCCCCAGGCGATCTTCGTTTCCTTCAGGCGGGAGGCCGCGCCCGATCCTGCCTGGATCATGGCGACCTTGCCGTCGAGGAAGATGGCGCGGACTTCGTTCTGCTCATAGGCCGTCGGGCCTTCCTCGGAGTAGGGGACGATATCCTTGTAGGCCTTCAGCGCGGCGAGAATCTGCGGGCTGTCGAGCGTGATCTTGCCTTCGGCATCCGTCACCGAACCGTTGTTGGTGTAAACCCAATGCATGAACTGGTGCATCGTGTTGTCGAAGGTCTTGGCGGAAAGACCGAAGCCCGGAATGCCGGTCTTTTCCTTGATGGTCTTGGCCATCTCGATTTCTTCAGCCCAGGTCTTCGGCGGCTTCTCGGGATCGAGGCCGGCCTGCTTGAAGAGGTCCTTGTTCCAGTAGAGCGCCTTGGTGGAGAAGGCGATCGGAACGCCCCACTGGTTGCCCTCGAAGGTCACGGTGTCGACGATGTGCGGATAGTAAGCCTTCTTTTCCTCATCCGTCATCGGCACCGGAACGATGAGGTCGTTCTGCGCGAACTCCTTCAGCGTGCGCGAGCCGACATAGGCCATGGCGACAGGCGTGCCGGCGGCGGCGAGCGTCGTCGCCTTGTCCTGGCACTGCGCCCAGCCGACGACCTCTGGCGTGACCTTCCAGCCTGCGTTCTTCTCTTCCCACTGCTTGATGTATTTGGTGTGGACCGGGTCGATCGTGTCGCCGCAATAGATCCAGCTGATTTCCTTGTCGGCCGCATGGGCAGTGACCGCGGTCAGTGCCGTCGAACCGAGCAAAGCGAGCGCCATAAGGCCTGTCTTGATTGATATGCTCACGTCGCAACTCCCGTTTTGGTTGTTAGCTGTTCACTCTATTTTTGCTCTTATTGTTTCACCGCACCGGCGGTCAGACCGCCGACGAGATACCGCTGAAGGAAGAAGATGACGACCATCGCCGGCGCGATGCCGACGAAGGAGGCCGCCATCAGTTCGTTCCAGATGACCTCCTGCTTGCCGAAGTAAGCAAAGAGCCCCACCGGCAAGGGCATGTATTCGCTCTTCGAGTTGAACGTCAGCGCGAAGATGAATTGCTGGGCGTAAGCGCCGATGAAGGTGGTGATGGCGACGACGATGATCCCCGGCATCGCAATGGGCAGGATGACCCGGCGAAGCGTGTAGAAATGGCTGGCGCCATCCATGTAGGCGGCTTCGTTGAGCTCCTGGGGAATGCGGATCATATAGGTGCGCAGCAGCCAGATCGCCGAGGGGATCAGGAAGGCGACGCCCGGCACGATCATGGCGAGATAGGTGTTGAGCACGCCCATGCTGCGCATCAGCCGGAAGAGCGGGATCAGAAGCACGGCGCCGGAGAACATGTTCACCGTCAGGAAGGCGCCGAGCAGGATTCCCATGCCCTTGAATTCGAATTTCGCAAAGGCGTAGGCGGCCGGGATGACGAGGCAGAGCACGATCAGCGTGACGATGATCGAGATGAAGAAGGAATTGAAGATATAGCGCCCGAAGCCCGGCACGCTGATCCACATCGTCCGATAGGCTTCGAACGAACCGTTCTCCGGCCAGAAGCGGTAGGGCGAGGAGAAAAGCTGGGCGAGCGGCTTCAGCGAAACGAGGAAGCCCTCGACGAAGGGCGCCAGCACGAAGAACAGAAACACCGCGATGCCGCAATAGATCAGGATAATTTCCCACCAGCGGTAACGGTCGATCATGGCCGGGCTGCTCATGCGCGTTTCTCCGGGTTGAGGCGGCGGGTGACACGGAAATAGGCAAAACAGAAAAGCGACAGGAAGATACAGATCAGCACGGCGCGCGCAGCCCCTTCGCCGTATTTCTTCGAGCCGATCGCGGTCTGATAGGTATCGATGATCATCGTCGTCGTCTCGCCGCTCGGGCCGCCCTGGGTCAGAATCCAGATGATGTCGAACGAGTTGAAGGTGGCGATCAGCGACAGCATCGACATGGTGATGATGGCGGGCACCATCAGCGGCAGGGTGATGCGGCGGAAGCGATACCAGCGGCCGGCGCCGTCGGTCCAGGCGGCTTCGTAGAGATCCTTCGGAATGGATTGGATCGCCGCCAGGAAATAGATCGTCACCAGCGGCACGCCGATCCACACGTCGGTAACGATCGTCGCCCAGAAGGCGGTGCTTCCATAGGCGAGGAAGGCGACCGGGCCGTCGACGAGGCCGAAGCGCTGCAACAGGCCCGAGATCATCCCGAACTGGCCGTTATACATCCAGCCCCACATGAAGATGCCGATCGCCATCGGCACGATCCATGGCGGCATGGTCAACAGCCGGAACAGCGAGCGGCCGGGCACGGCCGCATTCAGCATGCATGCGCCGAAGGTGCCGATCACCATTTTCAGGGCGACCGAGAAGAAGGTCCAGATGAAGGTGCGGATGATGACTTCCGCAAACGTGGCGTTGAAGATCTTTTCGTAATTGACCCAGCCGACCCAATTGGTGGTCTTCTTCAGCGACGCGTCGGTGAAGGAGAGAATGAACGTATCGACCAGCGGATAGGCGACGATGGCGAGGACATAGAGGACGGCCGGAAGGAGGAGGATCCAGGCGAAGATGAAGGCGCTTCTTTGGACACTCATCTTGCCGCCTTCCTCAAGCCGCCTTAGCGTGGAGGGCCTCGTCGAAGCGGTCCCAGATGGGACGCAGGTCGACGACCGTTTTCTTCATCCTCGCTTCGTCCATCGCCAATGCGAGGATGCCGGCTTCCAGCGCGTTCAGCGTGGACACGGGAAGTTCGAGCCCGGTGCGCACGCTTTCCAGCAGATCGCTCGCCATCTGTTCATCGGCGCCGTAATGCTGGGAGAGTTCCGTGGCGGCATATTTGTTCTCGACCACTTTTTTGCCGGTCAGCTGCTCATGGACGTCGAGATAGCCGCGAACGAAATCACCCTCGGCCATGCCGCGCGAGCCCATGATGGCGAAACGGCGGAACTGGTCGGGCACGTTCAGATTGGTGTGGAAGTTCATGCCGACGCCATTGGCATATTCGACGATCGCCACCTGGTAGTCGATGATGTCGGCATCGCTGTCGAACACCTTGTCGGAGCCCATCCAGCCGCTCGGCTTGCGATGGAAAAGCTCGAGATCGTTGATGCCTTCGCGCGCCGGATCGTTGGCCGGAATGAAGCTCTTGCGGCCGCCGAAACTGGCGACGCGCTCCGGCCGCGCGCCCACGACACCATTATAAAGGTCGAGGTCATGGCAGCATTTCTCCAGCATGAAGCTGCCGGAATAACGCTCGTAGCGGCGCCAGTCGCGCATGAAGAAGGCGCCGTGATAGGGCTCGATATGTTCGGAAGCCTCGATCGACACGATCTGGCCGAGCTTGCCCTCGGCCTGGATGGCGCGCAGATCCTTATAAAGAGGAGAATAACGCAGCACGAGACCGACCATCAGCCGCTCATGGCCGAACTTCGCCATCAGGTGGGCAAGCTCGATGCTTTCTGTAATGGTCGTGACGATCGGCTTTTCGCAGAAAACCTTGAGGCCGGCTTGCAGGCCGAGCCTGATATGATCGAGATGCATGTGATTGGGAGAGCCGATCATCAGCAGATCGAGCTTTTCCGAGGCGAGGAGCTCTTCCGGCGAACCGTAGGCCTTGCCGACCGAAATACCCTTTTCCGTCAATCCTGGAAGCCCGGCGGGTTCCGGATCCACATAGCCTACGATGTCGAAACTGTCGTCGATCGCCTTGAAGACATAGCCGAGATAGCCCAGCCGGAATCCTAGCCCGATGATTCCTACTTTCATGCCGATCATGTTCCCAGTTAAGTAATTTATTTTCTTTAAGTTGGGACAAAAATCAGGAGGCGTCAATAGAAAACGGGCCTCAACGCATACGCATGAAATTGATTTTCATAGATCGATAGGCGGCTGCCGATTTTGCCCCGACTGCCGGGGGCCAATGAAGCATGGCGCATCGGCAAGCAGAGGACAGCGGATCTATGCGCCTGCCGCGGCAAGGCGCGACCGCCCCCGACCGATCACGCAAGGGCTCGCGAAAGGTTGAAAAGACACGTTATCACTCGTGTGTAGGATGCTGTGAGAACCCGAGGCAAGGAGGAGCCATCATGACCCGTATGACAGCCAAGGACTTCCCGCAGGAACTTCTCGAACTCTACGACTACTATGCGCATGGGAAAATCACCAAGCGCGAGTTTCTCGACCGTGCCGCCAAGTTTGCGGTCGGCGGAGTGACGGCAGCAGCGATCCTTGCATCGCTCAGCCCGGATTATGCGCTGGCGACCCAGGTCGAGTTCACCGATCCCGATATATCAGCCGAATACATCACCTATCCCTCGCCGAAAGGAAACGGGGACGTGCGCGCCTATCTCGTGCGCCCTGCGAAAGCCAACGGCAAGGTCGCGGGCGTGGTCGTCGTTCACGAGAACAGAGGCCTCAATCCCTATATCGAGGATGTGGCGCGTCGCGTCGCGAAGGCCGGCTTCATTGCGCTGGCGCCGGACGGATTGACTTCGGTCGGCGGCTATCCCGGCAATGACGAAAAGGGACGGGAGCTTCAGCAGAAGGTCGATCCGGAAAAGCTGATGAACGACTTTTTCGCGGCGGTCGAGTTCCTGATGAAGAGTGACCTCACCACCGGCAAGGTCGGTATAACAGGCTTCTGCTACGGCGGCGGCGTTTCCAATGCCGCGGCGGTGGCCTATCCGGAGCTTGCCGCAGCCGTACCCTTCTACGGCAGGCAGCCGCGCGCCGAGGACGTGCCGAAGATCAAGGCGCCGCTGCTTCTTCATTATGGCGGACTGGACAAGGGGATCAATGAAGGCTGGCCGGCCTATGAAGCAGCGCTGAAATCGGCCGGGAAAACCTACGAGGCCTATATCTACCCCGACGTCAATCATGGCTTCCACAACGATTCCACGCCCCGCTACGACGAGGCGGCAGCCAAGCTCGCCTGGCAGCGGACGGTCGACTGGTTTACGAAATACCTCGCCTGACGAGGCGCTGGATTTGCACGATATGGCAGGCGGGGAAATACTCCCCGCCTGTTATGGGCCAATGCGCCTTGCACCGTCTTACGGATCATCCATCACGCCCGTTCGCTACTAAAACCTACGGGTGAAAGTTCAGCCGCGCGCCCCTTCTGTTTCCTCACCAGTTTGCATCATTGTTAAACTTCTAATGCTATCCCTATTCAGGGAACAAACACGGCGTTCGATATGCAAATTGTTGATACTGAGACATTTATTCCAAAAGCAAATTTCGAACTGCAGCAAGCCTGGCACCTTGGATGTACAGGCCGATCGGATGAGGCGCTTACACTTGCCGGGCAAATTCTTGCCGATGCCAAATCGCGGGGCGACGACCGGCTTGCCGCCCAATGCGACACGGATATTGCCTGGTACTGTTTTCAAACCGGTGCGGCCGAACTTGGTTTGACGCATGTCCGCCGGGCGGTGGACTTCTGGAAATCGAAAAGGGAACCCATCCAGGAAGCCTATGCCAGGGCCTATTTCGGATGGCTGCTCCTGGAATTGGGCTTGCCGGAAGAGGCGATCGAAGAGGCGACCCGCGCCTTGGATCTGGCCGACAAGACCGCAGATCCGAAGGCGCAGAGTCTCGCAACCAACGTCATCGGCATTATCTTCTGGTACAACAAGCAACCCGACCGGGCGATCCTGATGAGCGAGAGGTCTGTCGAGCTCGCCCGGTCGATCGGCAACAAGACCTACGAATGCTGGTGGCTCGTCAACCTCGGCGGCGCCCATTCGGAAGGCGGCTATATCGCGCAGGCGCTCGGCCAGCCGGAGGAAGCTCACCGGATGCTGACGAGAGCGCTTGATCTCACCGAACAGGCGCTCGACCTCGCAATCGAGACCGGCGACAGCTGGGCTGCCCGTATTTGCCTCGGCAACCAGGCCGATTACTACGGCCATCTGGGAGAGCATGAAAAGGCGCTCCAGTGCATGCTCCGCTACCAGCAGTTTCAGAAGAACAGCTATGTCAGGGACCGGCAGCAATATCTCTACACTTTGGGCCAGGTCTACAATAATTACGGAAAGTTCGAGGAAGCCCGGTCGCTGCTGCTCGAAGCGGTGGAATTGATCGCCGAAGGCGGCAGCTTCGATTCCTATATCCAGATCTATCTCTATCTGTCGCGCGCCCATGAAGGGCTGGGGCAGTTCGATCTGGCGCTGGAGGCACACAAGAAATACCATCAGTTCTATCTGCAGAACAGCGCCGAGAGAACCCAGCAGCGCGCGCGTCTCGCCGAAATCTACTATGAAACCAGGCGGCTCAAGGAAGTTGCCGAAACGGAATCGAAGCGCGCCGACACGCTGGAGGCCTCCTATCAGAAGCTGCAGGAGCAAACAGATATCCTGGCCAGCGCCGTTTATCTCGACGCGCTGACCGGGCTCTATAACCGCAAATATCTCGACAGCCGCTTTAAGGAACTGACATCCGAGAAGCGCCCATATTCGATCGCGATGCTTGACGTCGACCATTTCAAATCGGTCAACGACAACTTCTCTCACATGATCGGCGACCAGGTCCTCGGCGCCATCGGAACCATCCTGCGCAACCAGTTGCGCGCCACCGACCAGGCCATTCGTTTCGGCGGCGAGGAATTCGTCGTGGTGTTGACAGGCACTCCGAAAGCCGCCGCCGATGTCTGCGAGCGGCTGCGTCTGGCTGTCGAGCGCTGGGACTGGTCGGCGATCTGCAACGGCCTGCGCATCACGATCAGCATCGGTGTCGCCGGCGGCTTGTCCGCCGCTTCTCCCAAGGAGATCTTGGAGGTCGCCGACCAAAATCTGTATACGGCGAAAAAGGCCGGCCGCAATCGGGTGGTCTCATAACGGCGCTTCGCTAGCGGAAGTTCCATAACACAGATTACGCCACTTTTACTATTTAAAGTTGCATTCATATTCCGCAGATTGCAGCGCCCCGCTCGCGCATTTTATCGTGATGGAAACTGCATGATTGGCAGCGACGAGGAAGATGATCGCCTGCTGTAGGACAGCTGATACAACCGATCCCCTATCGCACCTCGAATTCCGGATCGGGCGGAACCTGCATGGCGAGAGCGAGATGGTTTGTCTGCGCGGCAAGTCCGATGATCGTCAGAAGTTCGCCATGTTGCGCATCGGTCATGCCGCGCGCACGGGCGGCTGCGGTGTGGGATTGAATGCAGTATTGGCAGGCATTGGCCGTCGACACGGCTATGTAGATCATCTCGCGCGTCAAGGGATCGATCGCGCCTTCGACCGTCATGACCGATTTCAGCGTTTCCCACACCCGTTTGAGGTTTGCGGGATCGTTTGCAAGGGCACGCCAGAAATTGTTGATGAAGTCGGTCTTGCGGGTCGCCCTGATGTCCTCGAACACGGCTTGAACGGCCGGAATGGCTGCGGCCTCTTGGTCCGATAGGAGTTTGACTGTTGCCATCGAAAGTTCCTTTCCGGGTGCTCGGCGATGCGGCGCTCCTGCGAACGATACGAAGAAAGGACAATGACCACCAGTCTTCTATCGGCGGGGAAATCATCGCACCGGAGAAACATCGAAGACGGCTGTTTCAGGAAAACAGGGAAAATTGGAAAAATTTGTCTATAGATTTTATAGATTATTTTGTTCCATAGCCCTGTCGATTTCAGCAATGAGATTTTCGAACGCCCGAAGAATGGCTCTTCGGGCGCATGTGACCTGCCGACTTCTTCCAACATCTACAGGAGATTTCCATGAGCAAACCGGTTTTCGTCAATCAAGTCATTCCCGATGCCGATGTCATTCCGCTGACCGGCCGTGTCGGCGCCGAAATCAGGGGTATCCGTCTCGGCGGAGATCTTTCGGATGCAACGGTGGCGGCCATCAACCAGCTTCTCCTGAAACACAAGGTCATCTTCTTCCGCGATCAGGGACATCTTGACGATTCCGAGCAGGAATCCTTCGCACGCCGCCTGGGCGACCTCGTGCCTCACCCGACCCAGGGTCCGGCGGCCGGCACGGCTTCCATCCTCAACCTCGATTCCAGCCGCGGCGGCGGCAGAGCGGACCAGTGGCATACCGACGTCACCTTCGTGGACGCCTACCCGAAATTTTCCGTCCTTCGCGGCGTCGTCATTCCGGCGGCCGGCGGTGACACGATCTGGTCCAACACCCATGCCGCATACGAAAGCCTGCCGGCGCCTCTCAAAGCGCTGGCGGACAATCTGTGGGCCGTTCACAGCAATGCCTATGACTACGCCGCCGTGCGCCCTCGCGCCACCGCCGAAGAGAAGAAGCATTTCGAGGAAGTGTTCACGTCGACCGTCTACGAGACCGAGCATCCGGTCGTGCGCGTCCATCCGGAAACCGGCGAAAGATCGCTGCTGCTCGGCAACTTCGTTCAGCGCCTCGTCGGCGTGTCGAAGACCGACTCCGCCAAACTCTATGAGGTATTCCAGTCCTACGTCACCGCCCCGGAAAATACCGTGCGCTGGCGCTGGAGAGCCGGGGACGTGGCGATCTGGGACAACCGCGCGACCCAGCACTATGCCGTCAACGACTATGGCGACCAGCACCGCATCGTGCGCCGCGCCACCGTCGACGGCGACGTCCCCGTCAGCATCGACGGTCGCCGCAGCATAACCCATGTCAAAACGGTCAAGCCGAAAGCGCAGGCCGCCTGAGCGCGGCCCATCGGCTAAGGCACGCCGACATGACATGCCCTCCCCTCTCATCAGGGGATCGGCGAAAAGACACCTAGTTGACGCCGAGGAACTGCTTCAGCTCCGCGGTCTGCGGGTTGGCGAAGACCTCTTCAGGCGGGCCGATTTCGTGGACCCGGCCCTGATGCATGAAGACGACGCGGCTGCAGACGTCGCGGGCGAACTTCATCTCGTGCGTAACCATCAGCAGCGTCATTCCCTCGGCGGCAAGCTCGCGCACCACGGCAAGGACTTCGGCGACCAGTTCCGGATCGAGGGCGGAGGTGATCTCGTCGCAGAGAAGGGCTGTCGGCTGCATGGCGAGCGCGCGGGCAATGGCGACGCGCTGCTGCTGGCCGCCCGAGAGTTCGTCCGGATAGGCATCGAACCTGTGACCCAGCCCCACCCGCTCCAGCATCTTGCGGGCGGTGGCCTCGGCTTCGGCCTTGGGCGTCTTTTTGACCACGGTCTGCGACAGCATGACATTGCCGCCGGCGGTCAGGTGCGGGAAGAGGTTGAACTGCTGAAAGATCATCCCGACCTTGAGGCGCAGCGCCTTCAGATGCACCTCGTCATCGAGCAGCTGCGCGCCGGCAACCGAGATGGACCCGTCGGTGATGGTCTCCAGGCCGTTGATGCAGCGAAGCAGGGTCGATTTGCCCGAACCGCTCCTGCCGATGATGGCAATGACCTCGCCTGGCTCGACATTGAGGTTGATGCCTTTCAGCACCTCGTTGGTTCCGAAGCTCTTGCGAACGTCAGTGATTTCGATGAGCGACATTGAGCTTCCTTTCCAGGATCTGGCTGCTTTTCGACAAGGGCCAGCAAAGGGCGAAGTAGATGAGAGCGACGAGCCCATAGACGGTGAAGGGCTGGAAGGTGGCGTTGGTGACCACGGTGCCGGCTTTCGACAATTCGACGAAGCCGATGATCGAGGTCAGCGCCGTGCCCTTGACGATCTGGACGGAGAAACCGACGGTTGGCGGGATGGCAATCCTCAGTGCCTGGGGAAGGATGACATGGCGCATCTGCTGGAGGCGCCCCATGCCGAGGCTGGCGGAAGCCTCCCACTGGCCCCTGGCGACCGCTTCGACGCAGCCACGCCAGATTTCAGTCAGAAAGGCCGCGCTCCACAGGATGAGCGCCAATCCTGCGGCAAGCCAGGCCGGCACGTCGATCCCGAAGAGGCCGAGCCCGAAAAAAGCGATGAAGAGCTGCATCAGCAGCGGCGTGCCCTGGAAGAGCTCGACGTAATATTTCGCGAACGCCCTGAATGCCCTGCGCTTGCTGATCCGCAGGAAGAGCAGGCCCAGTCCGACCAGGCCGCCGCCGAGAAACGAGACGAGCGAAAGAAGGATCGTCCAGCGCGTGGCGAGCAGCAGGTTGCGCAGGATGTCCCAGAGTGTGAACGTGATCACCGTGCTGCTCTCCTCGGGAAAATGAACCAGCCGATCAGGCCCAGCACCTGCCGAAGCAGGATCGCCAGCGCGAGATAGATTGCGGTCGAGACGATGTAGGCCTCGAAGGCGCGGAAGGTCCGCGACTGTATGAAATTCGCGGCGAAGGTGAGATCCTCGGCTGCAATCTGCGACACGACCGCTGAGCCGAGCATGACGATGACAACCTGGGACGACAGCGCCGGCCAGATGCGCTGCAACGACGGCACCAGAATGACATGGCGGAAGGTCTCGAAGCGTGTCATCGCAAGGCTCTCGCCCGCCTCGAACTGGCCTTTCGGCGTTGCCTGGATGCCGGCGCGGATGATCTCGCAGCTATAGGCGCCGAGGTTGACGACCATCGCAAGATTGGCCGCCGTCAATTCGGAAAGCTGGAGGCCAAGCGACGGCAGGCCAAAAAAGATGAAGAAAAGCTGGATCAGGAACGGCGTGTTGCGGATCAGTTCGACATAGCTCGCAACGACCGGCTTCAACCAGGCTGGACCGAGCGCGCGCACCCAGGCGCAGACGATGCCGAGCGAAATGCCGAGCACTCCGCCGATCGCGATCAGCTCAAGGGTGATCAATATGCCCTTGATGATCTGGGGGTAATATTCAAGCAGCCAGCCGAATTCGAAATGGTAGCTCAAGGAGTTGTCCCTCCTGCAGTGACGAACATCCGTCATCCCGCGTGCCGGTACGGGATGACGGATGTGAGATTTGATCGTTACAGATCCGACGGGAGGTCGGCGCCGAGCCACTTCTGCGAAATGGCGTTCAAGCTGCCGTCGGTTTTGGCGGCGGCGATAATGCCGTTTACCTTCTCCAGAAGGGCCGGCTGTTCCTTGTTGAGACCGATGTAGCAAGGCGAATTCTTGATGAGGAACTTCAGCTCGGGACGCTTGGGAGGGTTCTTGGCGAGGATCGCGGCGGCCACGACGTTGCCGGTCGCAACGATATCGACCTGGCCGGACAGGAACGCCGAGATGGTGCCGTTATTGTCCTCATAACGCTTGATCGTTGCGTCGGCCGGCGCGATTTTCGTCAGCTCGAGATCCTCCACTGCGCCACGCGTGACGCCGATGCTCTTGCCCGCGAGATCTTCCGCCTTGGCGACCGAAAGACCGGCCGGCCCGAAGACGCCGTTGAAGAAGGGGGCGTAGGCAGCGGTGAAGTCGATCACTTTTTCCCGCTCGGCATTCTTGCCAAGGCTCGAAATGACCAGATCGACCTTGTTCGTCTGCAGGTAGGGAATGCGGTTGGCGCTGGTGACCGGCACGAGTTCGGTTTTGACGCCCAGCTTTTCAGCGATGAGATTGGCCACATCGATATCGTAGCCCATCGGCGCCATATCGGTTCCGACGCTGCCGAAAGGCGGAAAATCCTGGGGTACGGCGACACGCAGCGTACCGCGCGCCGTGATGTCGGCAAGAGCATCGGCGTGAGAGGCAGGGGCGAAGCCGAAGCTTGCCGCGAGCGTCGCGATTGCGAAGAAAACTCTTCTTGTCAGCATGTTGGTTTCTCCTTTGAGGTTATGGCTTTTTAGGTCTGAACGGTTGGGAAACGGGAGACACGGCCCTGGGAGGGAGCGACAGGGAGTTGCGCAGTTCCGAGAGCGGATCCGGGCGTGAGGTAAGGTCGAGACCCATTTCCACCTCGTCCAGATGTTCGACGGAGAGCTCCGCAGCTCTGACGAAATCGCCGGCCTGCATGGCCTCGAAAATGCGGCAATGCCCGTCGTGAGACTGTGCCGCATGAAACTCGGACTGATAGAGCATCGAAATGAGGATGGTCCTCGCCGTCAGGTCGCGGAGGATATCGACCAGGATGCCGTTTCCGCTCAGTTCCGCGATACGGATGTGGAAATCGCCCATCAAATAGGTGAGACGCTGGCGGTCGCCGGAAGCCAGCGCGCCCTTTTCCTCGTTCAAATGCGCTGCGAGAGCTTCGTGTCCCGCATCCGTCAGCGACCGCATGCTGCGCAGCAATCCGGCCTCGATGACGCGCCGCGCCTCATAGACCGCGATCGCATCTTCGGCGGAGGGCTCGACGACGAACCAGCCACGTCTCGGGCTGACATGGACGATGCCGCGCGTTTCCAGGCGCATCATGGCTTCACGGACGCGGGTGCGAGACACGCCGAAAAGTGTGGCCAGCTGGTTTTCGCTGAGACGCGTACCGGGACGAATCCTGGCTGAAAGAATCCCGGAGACGATCGTCTCCTCGATGGTCTTCTGCGTAGTCGCGGATGCGTGGCTATCTTGCATACAAGACAGAAAAGCAAAGCACGTGCCAAAATCCCGTGCTCAGGATTTTCAGGAGATCCCGGCTCTGCTGCACATATTTTGCGCGCTGGCGATGCACGACTGAGCGTAAATTAGGCGCGCCGCTCCTACCAGAGCTTCATGTGCCGGTTGACGTCTTTGTAGAGCAAGTATCGGAACCGGCCGGGGCCACCGGCGTAGCATGCCTGCGGGCAGAAGGCGCGCAGCCACATGAAGTCACCGGCCTCGACCTCGACCCAATCCTGGTTCAGGCGATAGACCGCCTTGCCTTCCAGCACATAGAGACCATGCTCCATGACATGGGTTTCCATGAAGGGGATCACCGCGCCCGGCTCCAGGGTCACGATATTGACATGCATGTCGTAGCGCACATCGGCAGGGTCGATGAAGCGGGTCGTGCCCCAGCGCCCGTCGGTGTCGGGCATGGCCCGGATCGGATGGTCGTCCTCATGCGTGAAGATCGCCGGCGGCGGCTCCAGCCCCTCGACCTCCTGAAACGCTTTCCTGACCCAGTGGAAGATCGCCGCGGTCGAGCCATCGTTTTTCAGGCGCCAGGCCGAGCCGGCCGGGAGATAGGCGAAGGAGCCGGCGCGCAGCGCATGGCTGACGCCGTCGAGTTCCACCGTCATGCCGCCTTCGACGACGAAGAGCACGGCTTCGGCGCGTTTGTCGGGCTCCGGCCGGTCGCTCCCGCCGCCCGGCTGAACCTCCATGATATATTGCGAGAAGGTCTCGGAGAAACCGGAAAGCGGCCGTGAGAGAACCCATGCGCGCGTTCCCGTCCAATGTGGAAGGAGGCTCGTGACAATATCGCTCATGACACCGCGGGGGATGACCGCGTAAGCCGTGGTGAAAACGGCTCGGCCGGAAAGCAGCTGGGTCTGTGGCGGCAAACCGCCAAGCTTCGAATAATACTCTGTCTTGTCCATTTGTACGGCTTTCCAGGCAGGTGTCTCTACATCTGCTTTATGCGCGCCTGATCCGTTAGGCAACTCCCAACCCGGACGAGCGATCGGCCATCACCAGATGGCCCGGCCCGACCGCGCGATAGGAGGCGCTCGGTGGCTGATAGTCGACCGGGCGCATCGGGCTCTTGATCTCGTCATTGGCCACCATCCGCTTTTCGTGGCGGCGATCCGGATCGGGCACCGGCACGGCCGAAATCAGTTTCTTCGTATAGGGGTGCTGCGGATTTTCGAAGACGGCGGCGCGCGGGCCGATCTCGACGATCTCGCCGAGATACATCACCGCGACGCGATGGCTGACGCGTTCGATCACCGCCATGTCGTGCGAGATGAACAGGAAGGCGAGGTCGAGGCTCTGCTGCAGGTCCAGCATCAGGTTGATGACCTGCGCCTTGATCGAAACATCGAGTGCGGAGACACTTTCATCGGCAACGATCACCTTTGGCCGCAAGGCAAGCGCCCGGGCAATGCAGATACGCTGACGCTGGCCGCCGGAAAATTCATGCGGATAACGCGACGCCATATCGGGGGACAGGCCGACCTTCACGAGCAAGTCGGCGACGACCTCCCTAGCCTGTTTCGCACTGCCCATCCCATGCTCGATATAGGGTTCGGCGATCGACGCGCCGACCGTCATGCGCGGATTGAGGCTGGCGAACGGATCCTGAAAGATCATCTGCACGGATTTGCGCATCTCACGCAGATCCTTCCTGTCGAGGCCGAGCACTTCCCTGCCCTCGACGAGCACGGAGCCGGCCTGCGGCTCGATCAGACGCATGATGGCGCGGCCGGTCGTCGATTTGCCGCAGCCGGATTCACCGACGAGCGACAGCGTCTCGCCGGCATGGAGATCGAAGGAGACGTTTTCGACCGCATGCACGCGGCTGGTCAGCCGATTGAAGAGGCCGGAATGAATGTCGAAGCGCTTGGTGAGGTTTTTCACCTGCAGCACCGGCTTTGCCGCCACCGTATCGGCGGCCTCGGCGGGAATGTCCGATTCACCGGTCGCCGTGTTGACCACGGGAAAACGCAGCGGCCTTTGCCGGCCCCGCATCGAGCCGAGCACCGGTACGGCCGATAGCAGCGCCCTGGTATAAGGATGTCTGCCGCGGTGGAAGATATCGGCGGTGGCGCCGCTTTCGACCTGTTCGCCGCGATACATCACGACAGTCCTGTCGGCGATCTCGGCAACGACGCCCATATCATGGGTGATGAAGAGAACCGAGGTTCCCTCCTCGTCCTGCAGCATCTTGATGAGATCGAGGATCTGGCCCTGGATCGTCACGTCGAGCGCCGTCGTCGGCTCGTCGGCGATCAGAAGCTTCGGCCGACTGGCGAGCGCCATTGCGATCATCACCCGCTGGCGCATGCCGCCGGAAAAACGATGCGGATATTCGTCGAATCGCGACGCGGCCGAGGGGATGCGGACCTTCTCCAGCAGCCTGATCGTCTCGGCCCTGGCATCTGCCTTGCTCATATCGGAATGGCAGAGCAGCGCTTCGGAAATCTGGTCGCCGATGGTGAAGAGCGGATTGAGCGATGTCATCGGCTCCTGGAAGATCATCGCCACCTCATTGCCGCGCACTTGCCGCATGGCATGTTCCGGCAAGGCCAGCAGGTCGCGTCCACCAAGCATGACGCGGCCCTCGATGCGGCTGGTGTCGGCCTGCAGCAGCCGCATGATCGACAGCGACGTGACGCTCTTTCCCGAGCCGGATTCACCGACGATCGCTACCGTCTCGGCCGGCGCGACGGTGAAGGAGACGTCGCGCACGACCGGTTTCCAGGCGCCGTCCACCAGGAACGACGTCGTCAGCCTGTCGACGGAAAGGACGGGAGCGGCTGTCTCTATCGGTTGCGGCTGGACGCTGGCCATATCGGCTCCTCTCGGGTTCAATCCGGCCAGCGCAGCAACCCGTCGAAACGGTGCCGGCTGCGGTTTTCGATGGGCGTGGCGATGATCTCGTTCGAGGCGCGCGCCTTGTCGAGTTCTTCACCGAGGCGGTTTGCGACGATCACTTCCTGGCCCGGATGCAGGTTGCACGGATCGAGATAGAAATAGCGGTGCTCCACCTCATGATCGCGCACGATGATCGGCGGACTGCCCTTGGCGAGCGCATCGGCCAGATCCCAGGCGGTGATATGGGCCTGCTCTGGGTCGACGATGAGACGCAGCCGGTCGAGTGGGTTGTTGGTCGGGTCGGGCTCGATCAGTGCGGTGACGCCGGGACGGCCGTCGAGCGTCTTTTTCCAAAGGTTGAGATAGCCGGTTTCGCGCTCCCGGATGCCAGCATGGTCGCGGCGCTCCCAGGCTTCGAGTGCGGCCATGACGCCAAAGATGCTCTCCTTGCCGACCTTCATGCCGCGGCCGATGCCCATATTCTGCAGGAACGCATGGCGCACCTGCTCTTTCCGGCCGGCGACGATGCCCGAGGTCGGACCGCCGAGGAACTTGTGGCCGGAATAGAGCGCGATATCGGCCCCCTGCTCCAGGAAGATCCTGAGATCATATTCCGAGGCCGCGTCGACGATGACAGGCACACCCTTGGCATGGGCGATCTCGACGAATTCCTTGAGGTTCAAGAGGCCGTAGTCGACGACATGATGGGAAACGACATAGACGGCGGCAGCCGTCTTGTCGGTGATGGCGTTTTCCATGTGGAAGCGATGGGTCGAAGTCGCCTGTCCCACAAGCACGACCTTGCCGCCGGCAAGCCGGATCGCCTGGTCGACGGGCGCGCCATAGCTCACCACATGGCCCATCTGCACCAGCACCTCGTTCTTTTCGGGCACGGCATCCGGCAGCTTCTCGATCGCCAGCAGATTGTTGCCAGTGATGGCGCCGGCGACGGCGAGCGAAATGCCGGCCGAGCAGGAGGCGGTGACGAAACCCGCCTCGCCGCCGGTCAGCCGGGCAATGACGGCGCTTGCCTTGCGCTGCAGGTCGTTGATCTCGACGAAATGCGGTAGGATCGACGCCATCGCCTCGATCGCTTCCGGCACGACGATGGAGGCGCCGAGGCTGGTCATCGTGCCCGATACGTTGATGACGGGGCGAAGGCCGATCGATGGTCTCATATCAGTGGGCATGAAGTTCTCCAGAATTCCGGGTCGGCAGCGGCATAAGATGGAACGCTGCTCTAAATATGAAAGGTCTCATCAGCCGTGCAAGGCGACGATGGCCTCGATCTCGACGGTGATGTTGCCCGGCAGCGAGCCGAAGCCGACGGCCGAACGGGCATGTTCGCCGGCCGGCCCGAAGACTTCGATCAAGAGATCCGAGCAGCCGTTGATGACGCTCGGATGATCCTCGAAATCGGGCACGGCATTGACCATGCCGAGCAGCTTGACCACCCGCTTGACCCGGGAAAGATCGCCAAGCGCGTCATGCATGACCGACAGCAGATTGATACCGGTCAGCCGCGCATGGCCATAGGCCTCTTCGACACCGACGCCGCCGGCGCCGACCTTGCCGGCATGCAGATAGCCGTCGGCCTCGCGCGGGCCTTGGCCGGAGAGATAGAGCATGTTGCCCTCCAGCACATGCGTCACGAAATTGGCGATCGGCGGCGGCGGCGGCGGAAGCTCGATGCCGAGCGCGGCAAGCCGTTCATAGGGCGAGCTCTCAACCGTGTCTGCGGCGGGAAACTGATTCACGCTAACTCCTGTCATGCGAATTCGATTGGCGAATGTCATTTGGCCGACGTTTCGTCGGCGGATTAAAGGTCCTTGCGAAGTCTTGGATCGAGCATGTCCCTCAGGCCGTCGCCGACCATCTGCAGCGACAGCACGGAGAGGATGATCGCGACACCGGGAAAGAGCGTCATCCAATCGGCCTGGCCGATATATTGCCGGCCGGCGGCGATCATCGTTCCCCAGGTCGGGATCTCGGGGCTGACGCCGAGGCCGAGGAAAGACAGGCCGGCTTCGGCGAGCATGGCGCTGGCGAAGAGGAATGTGCCCTGCACCAGGATCGGCGACAGCAGATTGCGCAGTACATGCCGCGTCATGATGTGGAAGGTCGAAATCCCAAGCGCCCTCGCCGCCTCGACATAGGGCAGCTCACGAATGACGAGCGTCGAGGCACGGACGATGCGGGCAAGGCGTGGCGCATAGACGATCGACAGCGCGATGATGACGGTCGTCAGCGACGGACCGAGGGCGGCGACGAGCGCGATCGCCAGCAGAATATCGGGAAATGCCATCATCGCATCGATCAGCCGGGCGATCGGCGTATCGAGCTTCTGGAAGAAGCCGGCAAGCAGGCCGAGGGTGACGCCGATCAGCGCCGAAAGAGCGACGACCGCGGCACCGACCAGCAGCGACAGACGCCCGGCGAAGATCGTGCGCGAGAAGACGTCGCGGCCGAATTCGTCCGTGCCGAAGAAGAAAATCTCGCTCGGCGGCTTCAGCCGGTTGACAATGGAAAGCTTGGACGGGGAATACGGCGCCACGACAGGCGCGAAGGCCGCGAGCAGCACGAAAATCGTCAGGATCAGCAGGCCGAAGGCAACCGTCTTGCGCTTCAGCAGCCGCCTGGCGAATTTGCTGCCTTCGCTTTCGACGGGCTTGATTGCGATATCGGCCATCAGTAGCGCACCCTCGGATCGACCAGCAGGTAGAGCATGTCGATCGCAAAATTGATCAGCACGTAAAGGGCGGCGATGACGAGCAGCGCGCCCTGGATGACGGGATAGTCGCGGCGCAGAACCGCCGAGACGACGAGATTACCGACACCCGGCAGGCCGAAGACGGTCTCGGTAACGACGGCGCCCGAAATCAGCACCGCCGCCGTCAGGCCGATCACCGTCAGGATCGGGATCAGCGCATTTTTCAGCGCGTGCTTGAGGATGACCTTGCGCTCGATCAGCCCCTTGGCGCGCGCCGTGCGGATATAATCGTCGCCGAGCACATCGAGCATCGAGGCGCGCGTGAAGCGCAGGATCAGCGCCGAGGAGACGATGCCGAGCGCAAAGGCCGGCAGCGTCAGGTGATACATGCGCTCGAGGAAACTCGAGCCGGGGCCGCCATAACCGGAGACCGGGAAGAGGTTGAGCCTGACCGCGAAGAACTGCATCAGGATGAGGCCGAGCCAGAAGCTCGGAATGCTGGCGGCGAGCATGGCAAGCGTCGTTGCCGCCTGGTCGACCAGGGAGCCACGCCGATAGGCGGCATAAATGCCGATCGGCAGCGCGATGACGCTGGCGATGACGAGCGAGAACAGAGTCAGGAAGAAGGTCGGTTCGGCGCGGTCGAGCAGGGCCGAAGTGACCGGCATATTGAGAAAGATCGACTGGCCGAGATCGCCCTTCAGCAACTGGCCGATATAATAGACATATTGCAGGCCGAGCGACTGATCGAGGCCGAGCCGGCTTCTGAGATCGGCAATGTCCTGCGGCGTCGCATCCGGCCCGAGCATGACGGCGGCCGGATCTCCCGGCGTCACGCGCACGATGACGAAGACGATCGTGACGACGAGGAACATCACGACGATCATGCCGAACAGGCGCTGGAGGATGTAGCGGATCATCCGAACCTTGCTCCTACCATCGGTGCATGTGGCATCGAGACGGAATCCGCCACCCACCGCCCCTCATCCCTGTGCTTGTCACAGGGATCCAGCCACGGCGCGTCCGCGCCGTGATTGACCCTTATTCGGTCAAAGAGTCCTCCGCGCCCAAGGACTTGGGCGCACTGGATTCCTGTGACAAGCACAGGAATGAGGGAGCGACTGGTGGGCACAGGAATCACCCCATCACTTCTTGATCGAAGCGTTCCAGAAATACGGCCACGGAGCCGGATCGACACCTTCGAGCTTGACCGATTTCGCCGAGACGGCATTGAAATCGCCGATCTTCATGAAGGGCGCATCTGCATAAACCGCCTTCTGGACATCGGCCCAGAGCGCCACCCGCTTCTTCGGATCGACTTCGGAAGTGAAGGCATCCACCGCAGCCTTGCGGGCCGGCGTGTCCCACCAGCCCGGCGAGCTGGTCGAGAGCGAGCCGATGAGAGCCGGCTCCGGCAGGAAGGGGCTGTGGGTGATGTAGATATCCCAGAGCTTCGGATCGGTGCGGCGTTGCGTCAGCGTCGCCCAGTCCACCACCTGCATATCGACGGTGAAGCCGGCAAGCTTCAGATATTCGGCGGCGACCTGCGCCATCTTGTAGTGGAACTCGTACTGCCGGCTGGTCAGGATGCGGATCGGCTCGCCATTGTAACCGGCCTTCTTGGCGGCAGCCGCCGCCCCTTCCGGATCGGCGACATTATAGGCCCCCTCGACGCCGGCATCCGTCGACCAGGCAAAGGTCTTCGGATAGATCGAGCCGTCGAGCGCGTAGAAATCCGTGCCGCCGAAGGCTGCGGCCAGCATGTCTTCCATGCTGAGCGCCTGACGGATCGCCTTGCGAACCTCGACATTCCCGGCAACACCTTCCTTCGTGTTGAAGACGAAGACCGGATAACCGAAGGGCTTCAGCATGACCGGCTGCGAGGCTGTGGAGGCCTTCAGCTTGTCGTAGGATTCGACCGGAATCGAATCGACGTAATCATACTGGCCTGAGATGGCGGCCTCGACGCGGGTGTTCGGGTCCGGCACCGGCACGAAGCGGATCTCGTCGAGGTATTGATGACGGGCGCCGCCATAACCGTTGCTATCGCCTTCGCGCGACTTGTAGCCGTCGAAGCGAACGAGCTGGATATACTGGTCGGCCTTGCGCTCCTTCAGCATATAGGGGCCGGTGCCGATGAAGTCCTTCATAGGCTCGTCCTGCTTTTCGGCGGGGATGATGATCGCGGCCGAATTGTTGAAGGCGAGCAGCGAGGTCAGCGGCGCATAGGGCTGCTTCAGCGTGATGGTGACGGTCGCCGGGTCGGTCGCGGTGATCTTGTCGATGAAGCCAGCCACCTGCTTGCCGCGCGAGGCGATCTTCATCCAGCGGCCGAGCGAGGCGACGACATCTTCCGAGGTCATATCGCTATTGTCGTGGAACTTGATGCCGGTCCGGAGCTTGATCGTATAGGTTTTGCCGTCGGCGCTGATCTCGGGCAGGCCTTCGGCCAGAAGCGGCGTGACGTTCCAACTCTTGTCGAAAGTGTAGAGCGTTTCAAAAATATGCTGCGTGACGATGCCGACGAGATCGGCCGTCGACGACATCGGATCGAGCGTCGGCGGCTCGCCGATGGTGGCGACATTGATGACGCCGCCCTTTTCCTGGGCAAGCAGGGTCGACGGCAGGGCGACAAGCGCAGTGCCGAGCAGGAATGCGACCAGTGTTTTCATGATAGGCTCCCGTTTAGTTCCACTATTATGTAAGTCATCTTTTTGTAACAGAATAAGAGAGGAAACTATCGTGTCAAGCCGAAGCCGCGGATTATGTCGTCGGCAGAGCTCGGAACGCCTGAAAGAGCACGACATCACCGGCCGCGACTGGCCACATGCGCAAAGACCGCGCATCATGCAGGCATGAAGAATCGGCGGCGCCAGGTTTCAACCAAGGGGGGATGGGATGAGCATCGATTTCAACGCGGGAAAATGGCGGAACGAGCCGGCCAGCTGGCACGCCGACGAAACCGGCCTGACGATGACAACGGACGAAAAGACCGATTTCTGGCGCGAAACCTATTACGGCTTCACCCGCGACACCGGCCACTTCCTCGCCTTTCCCACCGGCGACAGCTTCACCGCGCAGATCCGCATCCAGGGTGAATTCCGCACCCTCTACGACCAGGCGGGCCTGATGGTGCGCATCGACGAAAGACGCTGGGTGAAGACAGGCGTCGAATTCACCGACGGCGAACCCTTCCTCAGCACCGTCGTCACCGACGGAAAATCCGACTGGTCGGTGGCACAGCCCTTCAAGGAGCTCGAGGATTTCCGCATCCGCGTCACCGTTGCCAACGGAGCGATGCGTATCCAGGCCTCACGCGATGGGCGCTTCTGGCCGCTGCTGCGGCTAGCGCCCTTCCCGGCTGCCGAGCGGTATGAGGTGGGACCGGCTGCGTGTACGCCAGAGCGCAGTGGGTTGATGGTGCGGTTTTCGGAGTTTTCGGTTAGGCCGGCGATTACGACAGGGCTGCATGATTTGAGTTGAGGAACGCTGTAATATGTTCAAACGCCGGCTGATATTCTCCCCGGCCGACTGCGCCTTTTAGCGGAACCGGCGGCGGCTGAAGTCCCATCTTCACTCGTGCATGTCGTACTCTCGACGGCAATACACAAATCCAGATAATTGGTCCAAGTCTTTGAATGGCAAAGCTGCGTGGGAACATTCCACGTCGATACGCTCTACCAATCCGGAATCAACAGAGGCGAAAATATTTGTAGATAATACTTCTATACTTTCCATATCAAAATCAGTTGGCTCACGATCCATGTAATACCTTAAAAGAAGAGTTTTCTCATCGTATCCGGCAGCAATGGCCCTAATTTCTGGATAGACCTCCCCAAGCAGGCTCTGCCAAATATGAAGGATCAGCCAGTTTGGAAGTTTGTTCACCGTTGTCGCCTTTGCACGCAGAATTAATTCAAAAGCTCACATAGCAGGCTGCCAAGAATGGTTTGAACCCTAGCTGAATCCGTCAATGGTCAGCGGGCGACCGGCGCTTAACCTGAAATTACCGGATGCGACATACTGGAAATGCCACCAGATACCGCGTGACCGCTCTATCAAGGACTATTCGGTCCAAAAATACGTTGATGTTCTTCCCGCATTCGTTCGCCGAGAAGTTTGACGACCGGATCAGCTGAAGACCCGTCCGGTGGAAGATGCTCGATAAAGGAAACTGATATCAATTCCGTCAACGATTCACTTTGGCCCCCAAAATTATCCTCCAAGTAGGTGAGGAAGCTTATTACCCACTCATCGTCAGGAACGCGTTCAACAAGCCGGCAATAATCTGCCATCAATAAATGAGGCAGGATTGCACCGTCATTGTCTTTCAAATGTTCGGCTAACACATCTTCAAGCTGCTTAAATTTGAAAGCTGCCCCCGCTGTAAATGACACACAAACAGTTCGCGCCACGGTATTCATTTTAGCGTGCCAAGAATATCTCAGATTATATACACATATATATCCCACTCAAATTCAGATCACCTAATGAAATTCCATGCATTTTCTTCCAAATTCATTTCCCTAGCTAGGTCCTGAATGGCTATCAGCTCCTCTGGATTCGACACTACGTCGCACTCGTACAATTGCACGCATAGATTTTCTAACGCGACAACACATTCATTGTGCTCCACCAGAGATATGTACTCCCGAATATATTCTCCGCCTAACCGCTCGTTAAAATCACTGATAAATTTAATTAATCGCTTCTCGATTTCCATCCATTCGCACCTCAAGAGTGTGAGTAACGAAGCGCTTGCTGCGAAAAAGAATTCCCGAGACTACCAATCAGCTAACCTGCGTCGACCAAATTCATTTCGGGCGCCGAAAGGCAGTCAACTCGGCGCACAAACACCGGCAAGAGATTTTAAAAATCCGGGTCGTCCTTGCAATCTCCAGTCATCACACATTTGGAGCCGATTGATGTTTTGTGTGGCAACCGGCTGAGGAACTCACATGCCCACATGTGTTGAGCGAAATCGGAATCCACGTCCGTGCCATCAATCATGACTGTTCCGCGTCTGACGACAAGCTGTACTGTCCCGCCTGCGATCTGGAGGGCGATTATTCTGATGAATATATTCGCGAATTGGCATGGCCGCATGGCCACTGCGACCTTCGTCCACTTTTCATCCCCCTTATGCTGAGCCAGGTCCGCTATCTCTGAAAGCAAAACTCCATCGTCGGCTTCGATCCTCTCACCGAGTCTTTCCAGGCCCATCTTATCGGCCTTCTCAACCAGCCCAGCCAGTTCAACTGCGATCTGCTGAGCACCGTTGCCGTCGTTAAACCGTTCGAGTGCGGATATCAGCTGCGCCGAATCCATAGCGTGGATGCGGGCAACGCAACGACCGCACAGAAAGCGGCCATAAATTTATTTCGGGACATCCAAAGTACCTGCTGATGCATTTTAACAGCGGCGATATCGACTGCGTCTTGGAGTTGTTCAACGTTGGGAACGACGGGTTTCCGGCCGCTTTCCAAGCCACAACCTTAAAGAACCTCTCCCAGAACCGCTTGCGCGAACCCAACGGCTGTGCGTTCTACAATTCGGAACAGGCGGAGGCGCGCTTTGCTGTTCACTTAAAATCTACTTGGCAAGCAGACAGGGGAAAACTGCGCCCGTCTGAAATTAAGAAGTTTCCATCTTCGATTCGAGCCAGCAACAGGCCAAGACTCATTGCGCCGGCATTAACATCTTTTCTCCAACCTTCGACGTCACCGTGATACTCAATCGCATGGAATAGGGGGCCGCCCGGCGGCGTAATCCTGCACCCACTTTCATTCAATCCTCCTCGCGTCGCTGCCCTCGGCTTAACGTTTCGGGTGAGATTGCTGAACTGCTTAGCGAATTTGTTTTTCCCATCATCTGAGAAATACGAAAACTCGACGCCATCAACAGTCTCCGTACCGGGAATGACCCGCGCATTACGCCGCTCAAATTTGCCTCCGAGTATTCTTTCCAGCCTACCGAGTTCGCCAGTCATCACCCCCTCCTTTACTTGATTGGAGTAAGTAAAAATTTCACGTTTGATATGCCATTCGCAAGAAACACCTTCGAGTAATAGTTTGCGAACTGGACGCTATTAGTGTGGTAAATTACGCCACCTGCAAACGCTTGCGAATATTTCTTTGCTTGTGCTAACACCTTCGCCTGCTCCGTCTTCGACCATGACCAGGAACCGATACTGCCGAATGGGTTTCGGATCGATTTTGTCCAGTTGGCAACATATTTTGCTTCAACTGCGGTCAGTTTTCCATCTATTCGCGTGACGTCGTCTGCAACACCATTGACTATCTCACCGTCAATCACGGTCTGGTATTTACGCTCGTCGGCTGTCGCGTTGTCGTATTTTGCTCGCACATTTTCTTCATAATTGTCTGCTCTTTCGCCAGTCGTCCTGCCATCAACGGTGACAGGAGCCGTTTCGAGGAGCTGATCTCCCTTAATGCTTAGTGCTGGATCGGAAGGATCAAAATCACCTTGTATCTTTGGTCTGACTCCTGCCAGCCCCTCGGCAGTTCGGATGTCATCCATGCACAGGAAATCGCAGGCGCCCAAAGTCGTGGTAATCGAGCGGGCAAGCAAGCCTTCGAACTCACTAAAGAGAGGAGTGCCCGCAGTCACCTGAGCAAGATATTGCCAAGTCTCGCCTTCTACATCGCTTTGCCACCCGTAGAGTGTGTTTGCAATCGCCATAGGGGACGCATTCGGATCCAGCGTCCAATCGGTATTCCCGATAAGGACGCGCATCTCGTCGCCGGCTTTAATTTCGTTCAGGTGGTCACGAACACAACTCAGATTATTGCCGCACAATTTGAGCGCGGTGAGGTTCGCGCGCGATTGCACAATCGCCGTGTTCCAGGCGCTCTGGCGACATGAAACCGGGTTGGCCACTTTCTCACACGCGGCGAATTTCTCATACAATTCCTGCAGTTCTTTGTGTTTGAGATAATTGTTTTGGTAGTTGGCCGCCCCGTAGGCAGCACCTTCGCCGCCACCAATGATTCCGCCGATACCCGCCGTCAGACTCGCTCCGATCAGCTTGGCGAGCGCAGCGCCCTCCGGTGTCCCTTCGTATTTCGTGCCCTTAAGCATGCCGTTGACGAGCTCGGCGATGGCCGGCGCCATCAAGGTCGTAGCGGCGCCGCCAAGAGCGGCCTTAATCGCTCCCTCCCAACCGTTGACGCCACCAAGGATACCGCCACCGATCGCATGGAGAGCCGCACGGCCGACACCACCTTCCTTCCAGTAATCCATTCCGGCTTGGTCTTCGTTCAGGGCAGCCTGCTTGTAGAATTCGCTGGCAATGTCGCCCACCAATCCCGCCATGGTCTTCTGCGCTTCCTGCAGATCGGCCTGCGTCTTGTACTGGTCACGCAGGATGTTCCGCAAATCCGGCAGGCCGGGCAGCGAGGAGTTGGTGTTGTCAGTATCTCGACGGATCGTACCAATATCCTGCGTCTGATGCTCCGGATCGGTGATGGTGATGCTGATATTGCCACCGATGGCCGAATAGGCCTTGCCGGTTTCGCTCTCTCCGTCATTGACCTTTGCGAGGCTCAGGCCGCCGGAGCCGATCGAAGCGCCGTACGTGTCGGCCTTCCAGCGCGAATGGGTATCGACGTCAGTCACCTCGAGCGTACCGGTTTTGAATTGATTCTGGTTGGTCGATGCCTCACTGGTGATCAGCCCGCCCACGAGCGTCGTCTTCTTGTCGATGGTCAGATCGAGACCACCGGTGCCGGCATGGATGCCGGACTGCTCCGCGACGATGGCGGCGTCGCCCGTCGCCTTCTGCGTCGCACCGGATGCGCTGAAGCCGTCGGAGCCGATCGAACCGGAGAGATTGAGCTGGCGGGCCTCAGCAGTCGCCGTGTCCACCAGGCTTTCGACCGTCAGGTTGCGGACGGCGGCGGTCACCGAATTTCCGGTAACGGTAGCGCCTCTCAGAGTGAGGTCGTTGGTGAGGATGGTAACGTCGCCGGTGCCATTGACATGAGTATTATAATGCGTGAGCCCCGTCGTGCCGTCATTGCCCTTGCCGTAGGATCCGCTGACGTTGACGCCGGGTGTGCCGCAACCGGACTTCGTGCCGCACTTCCAGCTGACGCCGACGCCGACGCTGTAGGACGAGTTCTGGCTAGATGTATCTGACGTGCCAATCGGGGCGTTGAGATTGATATTTCCGTTCTGCGCCGACAGGAAAATATCGCCGGCCAGCGGATCATCAGAGAGCGTCGGCAGGCCGAATTTGTCATAACCGGCAGCGATTTGCGCCCCTTCGCTGGTGATCGAGCCGTTCTCAGCCTCCAGGGTGATCGAGCGGCCGGCACGGATGCCGGTCACGACTGGCGTCGAAGATGACGAAGACGAACTGCTTTCCTGATGGTTGATACCAGCCGACAGCGAGACCGAGAAACTGAGACCTTTCGCCTCGGGCGACGTGTCCGTCAATTGCTTATATGCTTCCTTCAGACCCTGGTAGCCCTGATAGAAGCCAAGGGCTGCGATGGTGGTGTTGGTGACTGCGTTGACGCGAGTGTCGCCGGTCAACCGCTCGGACGAGTTCATGATGCTCTGGGCTGCACTTCCCAACTGACTGGAAACGGAGAGCGTCACGCCAGCGAAGGTCTTTTCGTGAATCTCCTCGTAATTGGTCTTATCCGCTGCCGAGAGAAGGTTGATGTCCTTGCCGGCGAAGAGGTTGACATCGCGCTCGGCTGAGGCCCCCGCAGCCTGCAGATTGACATTGTTACCGGCGGAGATGTTGAGGTCGCGGCCGGCAGACAGTATTGAGGCTGCGTTGGTGTTGGATTGCTGCGCCGAGCTGTCCTTGCTCGTCTGCGCGCCGATGCCTACAGAGAAGCCGCCCCCACTCGAACCGAAAGAAATGCCGAAGCCGGACTTCTTCTCCTGCTCGGACTGCGAGAAGCTCTCTCCGCCAGGCGTGACGTTGACATCACGCTTGGCTGACAGATTGATGTCGTTCTCGGCGTCGACGGACGAGCCCATAATGTTCAAATCGGTGTCTCGGGCCGTCAGATTGACATCCTGGCCCGCCGAAAGTGCCGAGCCGACATTCAGCGTCGACGCCTGGGCGCCCTTGTTCTGCTGGCTGCCGTAGATCGAAATGAAGCCGCCACCGCCGCCGATGCCGAAGCCGGATTTCTTGCGCTGCTCTTCGAACTCGTGGGTTTCTTGCGCCCCGATGATCGAAACGCTGTCGCCTTCGACGGAGATCGAGCCATCGGCATTGGCGCTGGAACCCGCGATCACTGCCGCGCCACCAGCGTTCAGGCTGATATTGCCGGATGCGCCGAGCTCGGAAGCGACCGTCGTCTCGTCATAGCTCTTGTAGCTGGACGAGCCCTTGGACAGGAAACCGCTGCGCGAGCCCTTGTCGTCCTTGGCGGTGGTGTCCTTGCCGGAGGCGACGACGAGGTCGCCGCTGGCGGTGATGCTCAGGTCTGCCGCGGCGCCGCCCTCCTTGCCGGCCTCGATCTTCGAAGCCGAGATGACCGTGTCCTTGCCCGAGGTGATGTCCACACCGCCGCCGCCTGTGATGGCGGAGCCGACGGCTGTCGTCGTTTCGAGATGCGTGGTGGTCTTCTCGCTCTTGCCGAGGAAACCGCCCTTGGTGCTGAGCCTGGTGTCGAGGGTCGCGGTGTCGGTGGCTTCGGCGATCGTCACATCGCCGTCGGCCTTGAGAGCGAGCTTGCCGTCGGCGGAAAGCTTGCTGCCGACGATGTTGAGGTCGTGATCGCCGCTGCCGCTGCCCGCCGTCACCGAGAGATCGCCGCCGGCCGATATCTCCGAGCCGACATGGATGATCGACGAGGCGGACTTCTTGCCGAAGGTGGATGCGGAATGCTCCTGCGCGGCTGTGATGTTGATATCGTCGCCGGCGGTGAGCGCGACATTGCCGCCGGCCTTGACGGAGGAGCCGGAGAGCAGGATGTCGTCGTCGGCCTTGATGGTCGCATTCGTGCCGGCGGAAAGCTGCGATTGCTGCTGGTCGGTGGAGAGGGTCCTGGTGTAGCCGGATTGGTTGTTGCGGGCGACGTCGGTCGACACCACGGCCACCGAGCCCTTGTCGGCAATCACATCGAGCGTCGTGCCCGCTTTGGCGGAGCTGCCGATGACGTTGACATTGTCGGTGGCCTCGATCGTCAGAGCCTTGCCGCTGGCGATCTGGCTGCCGGTGGCATTTTGCTGACCTGCGTTTTCGACCTTGGCGGCAGCCAGCGTCACATTCTTGCCGGTGAGCGTGGCGTCGCCTGTTGCATTGACCTTGACGCCCTTGAGAGCGAGATCGCCACTGCCGCCGGCGAGCTCCAGAGCGCCGCCTGCCGTCACGCCTGCATTGGTATTGACGACGTTCTGGCCGCCGATCGTCATCGTCTGGGCGGCGAGCGTGATGCCGTTGGTGGCATTGAGCGCCGTGTCGCCGCGCGACAGGAACGTGCCGCTGCCCTGGATGGAGCCGCCGGAGACGGTAAGGCTGCCATTGGATGCGATCAGGCCGGAATTGGCGAGATTGCCGACCGTCATGTTGACCGAGCCGCCCGCCATGGCGGCGCCGGCGCCGGTCAGCTTCTGCCGGTCGGCGGCGGCGACGTAGACGACAGGCGCCAGCACCGGGACGCCGTTGACGGTCTGCCACTGATAGAGAACGATCGACTTGGTGAGAGCTGCCGCCTGCTCAGGCGTGAGGCCTTGGCCGACGGCCAGGTGGTGATCCTTGGCATAGGTGGCGCCGTTGTCGAGCAGCGCCTTCATCTGCTCGATGGCGCTGCCGCCGGCGATGAAGGTGCTTCTGCCGAGTCCCTCGCCGACGAGCTGCCGCAACTGCGTGTCGATCAGCTGGTTCTCGAAATAGGCATCTCCGAGGAACGGCACCGTCGTCTCCGGCTGATAGCCGATTTGATCCATGAAATAACCGGAGCCATAGAACTTGCCGACATCAAGGTAGGCTGCGCGGGTTTCGAACAGGAAGGTCTGGTGGGCTATCTTACCGCCGAAGCCGCCGGAATCCGGGTTGGCGGGAGGTAGAAGGGCGGCACTGCCGAGCCCCGAATTGACGTTGAACAGCGCGCCGCCGGCCGTCAGGCCGGTGAGCGCCGACAGCGGATCGCCGGGATTGCTTGCGGCGGTGACGCTGGCGCCACCGGCCATAGAGCCGGCCGCCGATGTGTTGCTGACGCTGCCGAAATCGACGGAGAGCACGCCGCCGGCCTTGATGTTGGCCGATACGCCGCCGATCGCCTGGACGGAACTGACGATCGTAGAGCCGTTGGCGATGTTCTTCGAGGGATTGGCGGTGCCGTTGGCATTATAGGCGGTGCAGGTGCCCTGGGCATGGCAGGTCGTCGTCGTCGTGCGAAAAAGGCTGACGCCTGTATTGGTCAGCGTCGAGCCCTCCAGCGTCGCGTCGCCGCCGGCCTCGATCGAGCTGTAGGAATTGGTCAGATTCGTGGCGTCGATGGTGAGGTCGCGGCTCGCCCGGATCGTCGCTTCGGGGCTGAGCGTACCGACCAACCGGTCCTCGTAGACCGACTGGCTGAGATTGGACGACCAGTCCCAGGTATAGGTCGTGCTTTCGTCCGAGCCGCTGAAATTGACCTCGTCGACGATGAAATAGCGCGACGGATTGTTTGGATCGACGACGGGATTGCCGTTCGCATCCCTCGGCACGCGGTCCCTGATCCAGTCGATGATCGGGCCGACCTTCTCGGGTCCGTCGGCCGAAATCCAGGTCCAGGCATGATAGACGGTGCCGTCGGCGAGCGTCGCCTTCGACCAGAGCAGCGGCTCATAATCCTGCCACAAGGCCGGATCGACGCCGGCATAGAGCTGGTACATGTTCTGATCGGCGGTCTCGAGATAACCGAAGGGCAGGCCGGCAGCGACGGGATTGAGCGTGAAGCCGCTGACGATGCCCGAGGAGACCAGCGTCGCGGTCGTCCATTGCGGCGTGACGGCCCGCCTGTTGGTCAGATTGCTGGTCAGGATGGACATGTCGTTTCCAGCCTGGATCAGCCCGGAAACATTGGTGACCGCCGCATTTCTCTGTAACGCCGTCACCCCGGCAATCGTAAGATCGTTGCCTGATAAGATGGCGCCCTGATTGTTTGTGAGCACGCCGCCGACGAACAGGCTGGCGTCTTGGCCGGCATAGGTAAGCCCCGTGGCGCTGTTGGTGAAATCACCGGAAATGTTGAATGTCAGATCGCGGCCGGCGGCCAATTGCCCGGCATTGGTCAGCGACGGCAGCGTCAGGGTCAGGTCGTTGGCGGCGAGCAGCGCCGTGCCGGCCGAGGTGGAGAGGCCGTTGGCGTTGATGTCGATGTCGCCGGAACCGCCGGCATCGGTAATGGCATTGATCCTGGTGCCGCTGAGATCGGCAGCGCCTGAGAGATTGAGAGTGAGCCTCCCGAGAGTGATGCTGTTATTGCTGAGATTGGCGCTATCGGCGTTGAGCGTCAGCGTGCCGCCGGCGGCGATGTTGCCGGCGCCGCCGTTGGAGAGATCGATGGCGGTGGTGGTGAGCGTCAGGTTGCCGGCAGCGCTGGTGGGATTGCCATAGCTGATCTGGCCGCCCGAGGCCGTGAGCGCTGCGCTGCCAAGGCTCTGCATTTGGGCATAGGCGAGATTCTGGCTGGCATCGGCCGAAAGATCGCCGCTGCTCAGCAGTGCATTGGAAACGGTGATCGAACCATTTGTGGCGGCAAGGCTCATGTCGCCCGCCGGCTGCAGCACCAGTGCGGCATTGGCGGATTGGGCGGTGGCGGCGAGATCGACGCCGGAGGCGATCGTGGCGGCTGCGATCGAGCGGCCTGAGGCAGTGACGTTGCCCTCAGCCAGGACATCGCCCGATATGGCGATGTCGGCGCCGGCGGATAGCGTGAGATTGTTGCCGCTGACAAGCGAGGCCGCGGCGATCGAGCCTGACGTTGCCGTGATCGCCAGCGCATCGGCGCTCTTTACCGCACCGGCAATCTGGATGTCGCCCGAGGTGGCGGACAGGGTGAGCGCATCCCCGGCCATGACGCTGCCGGCCGCAATACCGGCGGACGACGTCATCTGGACGTTGGCGGCACTGTTCACCTCGCCTGCGACACTCAACAACCCGCTGCCGCTGGACAGCAGGATATCGTCATCGGCGGCGACCGTATCGAGGGTGATGCCCTGGTCCGCCTGAACGGCGACCTTTGCCTTCGACGTGACCTTGGAAGCCGTCACCTTCGCCTTCGAGGAGATCGAAACGCCCTGCTGGCCGGAGACGTTGCCGAGCGAAATCTTGCCGTCGGCCGACAGAGACAGTTCGCCCGCATTCGCGGCCAGATTGCCGCTCATGCGCACGCCGGCGCCCTGCTCGGTGACGACGATCTTGATGCGGCCGGCCTGCATGGCGCCGAGCGCCGTGCCGTCGATCGCATATTCCGGCGTGCCCGACGTCGCCGCAAGCGGCGTGGCATTACCGGTGTCGTAATTGAACTGATTGCGGCCGGCCGTGACCCGAAGATCTTTGCCATAGACCGGGCCGTTGACGTGGACGGCGCGCGAGACGATGTCGAAGAGATCGACCGCACCGGGCCCGGCGGCGAAATTGCCGCCGTTCGGTCCGATGGTGACGTCGCCGCCATTGACGGTAAAGCCGTTGAGCTTGCCGTCGGCGCCGATATCGGGCGCACCCGTGGTCAGCGTCGCATGCGGCGTGTTGATGAAGCCGCAGCCGTCGCAGGTGATGCCGTTCGGGTTGGCGATGATCACGTCGGCTTTCCCGCCGAACACCTCGATCGCGCCGTTCAATGCCGAGCGGTTGCCGCTGATCACCTCGTTGAGGATGACCGATGCCGGACCGGATGAGTTGAGATTGGCATTGCCGGGCGTTACGCCGCCAAGATTGGAGTTGCCGATCTCGCCCTTGAAGTTGTTGAGGATGAGGCCCGGTGTGCCGACGTTGAAATTGTCGTATTTGTTATGAGAGAGGCCCTGGCTGTTCGGCGTGACGATGTCGATGAGCGGCACGCCGTTCGGCGCGGTGCCGACACCCGGCTGGTTGGCGGCGGGCACCGTGCTTGCCGAGACCGACTGGGCATTGGCAAGCATCGGCTGGAAGACCAGCAGCGCGCTGAGTACGACGGCAAGCGATCGATTGGCAAGCCTGCCGAGTCGGCAGCCAAGACCCCTTGTTTCAGAACCAGGACCGGTTTTCTCACGCATCGTTTTGTCTTTCCAAACGCACAACTGGTTTTGTGTCTCGACATCCATCGCGGCTCGGCGCCGCGTTGACTGCGGCGGCGCCGAACCTCATCGCAGGGCTTATTTCTGGGTGAGCCAGGTTTTGACGTTGCGCGCGAAGGACTTGGACAGGCGCTGCGCCATGACATCAGGCGCTCCCGATGTTGTCGCCGCGTTGATTGCGACGGCGACAATCACGCCGTAGCCGCTCCCGCGCATGGAGAGGTCTTCGCCGTGGATGTTTTGCGCTTGGGCAATCAGTTGTCCTGTCTGGGCGTCCTCCAATCGGACTGTCCCGTCGATCATGCTGTCATGGCCGCCGATGATCCTGGCCTGCTTGGTGGTGACATCGAAAACGTGCAGCGTCACGACCAACCTGCCGCGCGTGGGACCGCCCGGCAGACCCACCAATTCCTTGTTCATCGTCGCTTGAAGGGTTCGGATCGCATCCGCCACCTGCTGATCGGGCTTGTCCCCGAAACCAAACGTCTTGACGTCGGGAGCCATCTCGATCCGGATTTCACGGACCGAAGTTCGCTGAAGAGCAGCGATCAGCCGAGGATCGGTTGTCGTGACGCAGGACGCCAGGGTCGCCGCCAGAAGAAGAAGGGTCAAAAAACGCACGATACGCATTAAAAACTCCGGAATTCTCTTAAAAATCAGGTTGATAGTTGTTGTTGATCACCACCGCATCGACGTGCTCGCGTAAAACAGGCCGTCGGCCCCGTTGTCGACGCTGCCGGCCATGAGGTGCGAATAGCCGATGTCGAGATTGACGGTGCCGCCGACCGCGCGGGCGCCGACCGTCCAGCTGGCGAGGTCGCCGCCTGTTATATCGAAGCGCTTCTGCGCATAGACGTGGCCGTAGTCGAAGCCGAGATAGGGGCGGAGTTCGCCGAACAGCTTCGCGGCCGCGCCGCCGCTTTCGTTGGATTTGGTTCGCCAGACGATCTCGTTGTGAGTGAATACGCCGTTATTGCCGAAGAGCAGGCTTTCGCGCGTGCCGCGGACATTGCTGTAGCCGCCAAGCGAGATCTGCTCGGCGCCGAGCAGATTGTCCGGCGAATATTGGCCGCTGACGAGCGAGGTCAACTCGAACTGCCGGCTGGCGGCCTCGAATGGCTGCGTCACGCTGATCGTGGCGTTGAACTTCGAAAATCGCGGGTCCGCGTCCCCTGCCCCCGGCTCTCCGGTCTTGACGGCGTCGAAAAGGCCGAGCCCCCTGTCATAGCTGGCGTCGAACACCCAGATGCCGCCGAACATGCGCCGCGAATGGGAAATGCCGAGATCGCCGACCGTATAGCGGCGGCTGCCGACTTCGATCAGGTTGCCGAGCAGGAAGTTGTTCGTCTGCTTGTAGGTCAGGCTGCTGCGGACGGTGGTGATCGAATCCTTGTCGCGCAAGATGACGCGGTCGATGCCGAGACCCACCTGCCCCGAATTGCCGGATGTATCGAGCGATGAGAAGTTTCCTTCGACCGCACTTTCATACTGGTACCAGGAACCGTTCAGCGAAACGGTGGAGTAGCCGTAGGGAATGCTGACACTGCCGGAATAGCTGTTGCCAAATCCCCTGCCGTCATCGTCCCAGGGATAGTCAGGGCCGCTATGTTCGTATGAAAAATTCCACTGATCGTTGATATCGAGCAGATCGTCGAAACCGAGCGACGCCGAGCTTCTGGAAAAGCCGGTGCTTTCCTGCCCCATGTTGTTGTTGCCGAGGGAGACGTGCCAGGGCCTGCCCTGACGGTTTTCGATGTTCAGGATGGATGTTCCGTCCTTGGGGCCGGGCAGCATGGCAGACTTGGCGTCATTGGCCTGCAGCCGGTTCATCTGGTCGAGCCCCTGCTCGATATCGCGGATATTGACGACCCGGCCGATCAGGCCTGGAAACGCCGTCGCCAGCGAGCCGCTGCCGGATATTTTCTTGCCGTTGAGATAGATATCGGACAGCGTGCCTTCGACGACGAGCAGGCGGAGGACCCTCGTCTTGCGGATATCCTGCTGCGGCACATAGGCCCGCGAGGTCACATAGCCATGATCGATATAGAGGTGCGTGACGTCCTTGAGGACGGCGTTGATCTCGGCGAGGCCGACGCATCGATTGCCGTAAGGCGCCGTCACCTTGCCGAGTTCGCTCGGCGACAGCAGGTTCGCCCCGTCGATCTCGACGCGCGTGATGTCGAAGCAGGCGCCCTTTCCCTGGCCGGCGGGCAATGGGCCGTTTTCCGTCTCCTCGCTACCGCCGGGCGTTGCCTGGCGAAGGGCATCCAGCCGCTGCTTTTGCGCCTGCTCTTCCTGGCGGCGCGTGAAATCATCGGCGGGCGACTGCGCGTAAGCGGGGGCGGCACCCAGCAGGAGGGTGGCGCCAGCGGCCAAGACGTATCGAATTTCCATTGTCATTTTGAAATTCGATTACCTGCTGGCTGTGGACTGAAGTTCATCGAGGGCCGTCTTCAGCCCTTTCAGCGAAAAGCGGATATTGACGTCCTGGCCGTTCATCAGCCGCACCAGCCCTTCGGCGGTCGCGCCCTTCTTCAGCACCGCCGCCGTCTTCGTATCCAGTGCCTGCTGCGCCCAGCATCCGGCCTCGTTGCAGTTGCGGTAGTCGAGTTTGGCGACCGGCTTGCCGTCGGCCTTGATCGACAGGCCCGAAGGCAGGAAGACGTTGAGGGGCAGAAGGGCGGTCAGCATCAGCCGCGGCTTGCCCTTCTCGCCCTTGTTCCGGGGATCGGCCGGCGCAGCCGATATCGCCAGCGTCAGCACATTGACGCTCTTGCCGTCCTTGGCGACTTGCGCAACCTGCGCGACCTCGCATGCCTCGGCGCCCGCAGCGCCGGTGCAGCGGTAATACCAGTCATCGAATTTCTGGGACTTCATGGCGGGCGCCGGCTGTCCTGCCGGGCCGGGAGATTGCGCGAGGCATGGATTGGCGCCGGCCATCAATATCAGAGCGGGGACGATGATACGGAAGCCCCGTTTTATGCCGCTTTTCGAAAATCTGCTCATTGAAAATGCAACTTCAGGAAGATTTTATTCACGTGTAAAGCCATATCGCTACAATCGATCGGATGGTCAACCTTGACGTGTCAGGACGGTAAAGTTTGTGTTAGAGATTTACTTCGTGCTCCAAGACATCAAATCACCCTACCCCAAGCCTTTCAGCAAGAAATCACCCATGAATTCTGGCAGGTCCGAATAAAGTTGACCGTAGAGACAATAAAACGACACGCAACTTACGCGAAGCTGTTGCAACACCCTCTTGAATTGAAAATTTATTTGATAAACGGATAGGACGAACAATCGGCGCAATCCAGAATATAAAGATGCCCTTCCGAAAGGTCAGCCCGCCCTCTTTCAAGAAGAAAGCCTCTTCGGCCAATACACCCACCCCGCTGGACATTACGCATGCCGCAATACGCATGCGGTTATGTCCGCAAATATAGAGGTGTATTCCAGAAATACATTGCACCCACGGTTGCTACTGGTATTCTTTCGAAAAAAGGAGAGGACAGCCGCATGGCGAAACGGCAACGACCGGCCCAGCCCCCGACAGAGCCCGAGGACAGCATTCGGGAAAACCTGGTCAAGACACGAATCGGGGGTGACCTCTCGTCCTTCATGAAAGGCGATTCGGACAACCCCAAGAAAGCCGGCAAGGCTGCGGAGCGTTTCGATGTCGTCATCGAATTCAACCGCGATTCTCCAGGCGGCGTCACGGCGGCGCGGCAGCTCTTGTTCGAAGCGTATCTGCTGCATCTCAACAGGATCGGCGCGACCGACGAGAGCAACAATCTGCGCCGCTTCGGCATGGCGCCGCCGCTCGGCATGCCTGCGATCTCCGAGGACACGAAGCTCGACCTTTCGCAGATCTTTTCGAAAGGCAGCAGGATCGCCGCCAAATCGCTCTGGACCGACAGCTATGTTTTCGCCACCCTGACCCGGGAAGCCATCGGCCGGCTATCGACCTGGACGATGCCGAGGAGCGATGATGAAAAGACCAAAAGCGACGGCAAGCAGAAGGATATTCCGCTCGTCTACAAGATCTGGCACGACCACGAGATCTATCGTTGCGTCTATGAATCAGTCCGGACGATCAAAGGCGACGCGGCGCAGGCCTCCTTCGCGGCCAGTGGAAAAGGCATCGTCTGGGCCGTGGCCGACACCGGCATCGACGAGACCCATCCGCATTTCTCGACGCTGAAGACGCTCGAACTGCCTGACGGACTCAGCCATTGGGACTTTACGTCGGACAATCCCGATCCGGCATCCGCGCCGAAGACCGCGCTGACCGACACCGCCGGCCACGGAACCCATGTCGCCGGCATCATCGCAGGCCGGACATCCCTGTCGGAAGCCCCGAAGACGAGCGGAATCAAGAAAATCTCGGTCACTTCGGAAATACGCAAAGAGGACGACACGAAGTCCAAGGTCACGGAGGAGCATCAGGGCGTGATCTCCGGCATGGCGCCGCATTGCAAGCTGATGAGCCTGAAAGTGCTCGTCAACGACAAGCAAGGCAGGCTCAGCAATTTGCTGGCCGCGATCAACTACGTCCAGCGTTCGAATGATTATGGGCGCAACATCAAGATCCATGGGCTCAACCTGAGCCTCGGCTATCCCTTCAACCCGGTATGGTTCGCCGCCGGGCAAAGCCCGCTCTGCGTCGAGGTCAACAGGCTGGTGCGCTCGGGCGTCTGCGTGGTGGTCGCGGCCGGCAATGCCGGCTATGGCACGGTGACGCAATTTTCCGGAGCCCCGGAACGCGCCGCCCATAGCGGCACGATCATGGATCCCGGCAATGCGGCGCTCGCCGTCACGGTCGGCTCGACCCATCGCGACATGCCGCATACCTACGGCGTCTCCTATTTCTCCTCGAAGGGACCGACCGCCGACGGGCGCATGAAGCCGGATCTCGTCGCGCCCGGCGAGCGCATCGTCTCCTGCGCGCTTCCTGATGCTGCCAAACCGAGCGAGGCGCCGTTCCGGGAGGATACCGGCACCAGCATGGCGACGCCGCATGTTTCCGGCGCGATCGCCGCTTTCCTGTCGGTCCGGCGTGAATTTCTCGGCCAGCCGGAACGCGTGAAGGAAATCTTCGTCGGCGCGGCGACCGATCTCAAACGGCGGCCGGAGTTTCAGGGCGCCGGCCTGCTCGATCTGATGCGAACGCTGCAAGCTGTGTAGGAGGACACATGGACACGCTTGGACCCTCGCCATTCCTATGGCTCGAATTCGACAAGGACGGTGCGATCGATGCCGCGCTGACGGAAAAGCTCGCCGCGCTGCTCAACCAGCCCGATATTACCGATCTGATCGTGATGTCGCACGGCTGGAAGAACACCAAGGACGATGCCCGCACGCTCTACGGAACGCTCTGGGCAAACGCCTGCAAGAAGCTTGCGCCCGACAAGGCGCGCCGCACCATCGTCGCCGGCATCGTCTGGCCGGCCAAGGCCTACCGCACCGATTTCGACGAACGGACGCTGGTGACGGCGGGCGGTGGAGCCCAGGCAGCGGATGGGGCGGCGGCCCCGGTCCAGGATCTCGACGAAGAGGCTTTCAAGAAAGTCCTGGCCGATTTCGAGGATCTCTTCGGGCCGGACGGCTCTGACACATCGGAACAGGCACGGGCCGCAGCCGAGACCCTCGATGAAACGACGTCACTTTTCCTCGTCAGAAAAGGCAGGGAGGCGATCGGCTCGCCCCAATCCGACACGGAACTCAAGGCGGATGCCGAACCGATCGCACTGGCGACTGCGGATGCCACCAGCGCCAAGGTGCTGATGGAGGGCCTCGTCCCGCCACCGACGTTCAATCTGGAAAGCTCGGTCGGTGAAGCGCAAGGCCTCGGCGACATCGTCTCGGGCCTGATCTCCGGTCCGCGGGCAGCGGTAGCACGCTTCCTGAACCAGCTCACCTATTACGAAATGAAGAAACGCGCCGGCATCGTCGGGGAGGCATTGACCAAAAGCGTGCTCTCGAAGCTCGCACCGCAGCAACCGATCCGGCTGCATCTGGTCGGCCACAGCTTCGGCGCCCGGCTGGTCTCGGCGGCGGCAAACGGGCTCGCGCCCGTGCCGAAGCTGGAATTCTTCTCGCTCACTTTGCTGCAGGGCGCCTTTTCACACAATGGTTTCGCCAAAGAGATCAAGCCGGGTCTTGCCGGCGCCTTTCCCAATGTGGTGGGCAAACCGACCGGCCCGATCTGCATCACCCACACCCACAACGATCTCGCCTGCACGCTCGCCTATGCTCTGGCTTCGCGCCTCTCGCGCGATATCGCCAAGAGCATCGGCGATGCCGACGACGAGTTCGGTGCGATGGGGGCGAACGGTCCGCAGCACCTGAAGGCGGGCCAGGCCGTCGAGGACGATACGGATGCCGTCTTCGCCCCGAAAGCCGGCAAGGTGAACACTTTCCTGGCGGACAAATACATCATCAAGACGGCCGCATCGGATGCCCATAACAATGTCACGAACGAAGAGGTCGGACGGCTGCTGGCAAAGATCGTCGGCTGACCGTCTTTCGTGAATTGGCCGCATCGCAGAGTTCGCGGAATTGTCATTTTCGGGATGACATGCGCGCCGTTCTCTGCAAGAACAAACCCGATGAGAGACAGGGGCGTCCGTCGGCAGACGGGCTGAGAAGCACCCTTCGAACCTGAACCGGATCATGCCGGCGGAGGGAGTCGCTCGGGGTTGGGCTTTGCCCGCATGAACCGCCCCGTGCCTGCCCCGCCTGAAAGGGGCACTATGCAGATGAAGACCACGTCGGGAGCCATGCTGAAGGCGATGCGCGAGAAACCGCCGCTCGTTCAGTGCATCACCAATTACGTCGCCATGAACATCGCCGCAAACGTCCTGCTGGCATCAGGCGCCTCGCCGGCCATGGTGCATGCCGCGGAAGAAGCCGGTGAATTCGCCGGCATCGCCAATGCACTCACCATCAATATCGGCACGCTCTCGACGCAATGGATCGAAGGCATGCGGGCGGCTGCGAAGGCCGCCAACGCAGCCAGCAAACCCTGGGTGCTCGATCCGGTCGCCCATTACGCCACGGCCTTCCGCCGCGGGGCGGTGGCCGACCTTCTAGCTCTTCGCCCGACGATCATCCGCGGCAACGCTTCCGAGATCATTGCGCTTGCCGGCGGAGAAAGCCGCGGCCAGGGCGTCGACAGCCGCGATCCGGTCGAGCAGGCGGAGGATTCGGCACGGCGGCTGGCGGAGCGGCAGCAGGCGATCGTCGCCGTCACTGGTGCGGTGGATTTCGTCACCGATGGGAAAAGAGCCGTGCGTGTCGCAGGCGGATCGGCCTTGATGCCGCAGGTCACGGCACTCGGCTGCTCGCTCACCTGCCTCGTGGGCGCCTTTGCCGCGACCGCGCCTGAAGATCTCTTCGGCGCGACCGTCGCCGCCCTCGCGACCTTCGCCGTCGCCGGCGAAGATGCGGCGCTGGGTGCTGCCGGCCCCGGCTCCTTCTCCTGGCGCTTCCTCGATGCGCTGGCGGCGATCGACGCCGAAACGCTCGATGCCAGGGCAAGGGTATCGGTCGCATGAAGCGCTTCGACCTTTCGCTCTATCTGGTCCTCGATCCCGATCTCTGCGCCGGGATCGGCATGATCGAGACCGCGCGCCTTGCCGTTGCCGGCGGCGCGACGATGGTGCAACTGCGCGACAAACATGCCGGCACGGCCAGAATGATCGAGACCGGCCGCGCCTTGAAACAGACGCTTGCGGGAAGCGGCGCGCTGCTCGTCGTCAATGACGATGTCGAGGCGGCGATCGCCATCGGCGCGGACGGTCTGCATATCGGCCAGGAGGACATGGACGCGCGCAAGGCACGAACGATGATCGGCCCGGACATGATCCTCGGCCTCTCGGTCGAGACCGCCCAGCTTGCCGGCGCCGTCGATCCCGGTCTCGTCGATTATACCGGCGTCGGACCTGTCTTTGCGACGCCGACCAAGGCTGACCACAAGCAGCCGATCGGCTTCGATGGCCTAGCGATGCTGGTGAAGGCCTCGCCGGTGCCGTCGGTCGCCATTGGCGGCCTCAAGGCGGAGCATGTGACCGAAGTGTTTACAGCCGGCGCCAAGGGGCTTGCCGTCGTCTCCGCCATCTGCGGCACCGCAGATCCCGAAGCCGCCACGCGCCGCATCGCCGCAGAAATTCGAAAGGTGCGTCCATGATCCGCAACGTTCTCTCCATCGCCGGTTCCGATCCCTCGGGCGGCGCCGGCATCCAGGCCGATCTCAAGGCCTTTTCCGCCCGCGGCGTCTATGGCATGGCGGTGCTGACCGCGCTGACGGCGCAGAACACGCAAGGCGTCAGCGGCGTGCATCTGGTGCCGCCGCAATTCGTCGCCGACCAGATCAATGCCGTCTTTGCCGATGTACGCGTCGACGCCGTCAAGATCGGCATGATCGCCAATGCCGGGATCGCCGAAGCCGTCGCCGCAGCCCTTGCCGACCGGCGCGGCATTCCCATCGTCATCGACCCGGTGATGATCGCCAAGGGGGGCGCTTCCCTGCTCGCGCCGGAGGCCGTTGACGTGCTGACCGGCCAGCTGCTGCCGCTCGCAACGCTCCTGACCCCGAATCTGCCCGAAGCCGCGGCCCTGTTGCACCAGCCGGTTGCGACCAATCGCGACGAGATGGCGGTGCAAGCCGAGCGACTGCGCGCGCTCGGCCCCGCCGCCGTGCTGGTCAAGGGCGGCCATCTCGACAGCAACGAAAGCCCGGACGTGCTTGCCACGGCCAGCGGCCTGCACTGGTTCGAAGCCCGACGCGTGCCAACCAAGAATACGCACGGCACAGGCTGCACGCTCTCCAGCGCGCTGGCGGCCGAGCTTGCCAAAGGCGCCTCGGCGCAGCAGTCGGTCGCGATCGCGAAGGATTACCTCGCTGACGCCGTCGCCGCCGCCGGCAGCCTCACCGTCGGTTCCGGCCACGGCCCGGTGCAGCATTTTCATGCGCTTTGGAAAGAGGACGCGTAAGCGCTCGCATCAGCGAACACGTTGCAAATCGAAACGGCCCGGTCCTACCGGGCCGTTTTTGCATTTGACTTCTACTCCACGTGAAGCCGCTCACATTTAAAATCCCTGTTGACAAGCTCGGCCGGATGGCCAAATCTATAACACTAAAAGGGGATACATTCCGCAATAACGGAATATTAGGAGGAGCGACAGGTGCCAGACCTGCTTGTGAGCTTGTATTCTGCCGAGCTCGCCGACCTGAAACAGAAGGCCGATCATGTCGGCGTCTCAGTCCGTCCGGCCCTCCCGCCGGAGCTGCATCTCGTGGTCGGCTGGGTTCGCGAACAGTTCAGTGAGAACTGGGCAAGCGAAGTTATGGTTGCCTTCTCCCGCCAGCCCGTTGCCTGCCTCATCGCCTCCGAAGGCGGCAAGCTCTTGGGCTTTGCCTGCTATGATACGACGGCGCGCGGCTTCTTCGGCCCCACCGGCGTCGATCCGCAAGCGCGCGGCAAGGGCATTGGGCTCGCGCTCTTTTCCGCCTGCCTTCAGACCATGAAAACAATAGGCCACGCCTACGCCTTCATCGGCGATGCCGGCCCGGTCGATTTCTACGCCAAGACGGCAGGCGCGATCCCCATCCCCGCCCCCGACAAGGGCATTTACGAAGGCATGCTCAGAAGCGCGCCGAAATGACCATCTGATACCGGAGTTACAGAATTGTCCTCGACCCCGCTCGCCCTTTTCGTCGGCCTCCCGAACCCCAGGATTTCGGATGATGAATTCGCCCTCTTCCGCGAGACCAATCCGCTCGGCCTCTTCGTCGGCCGGCGCAATCAGCGCGAGCCGGAGCAGACAAGGCGCCTGATCGACCGCTTCCGCGAAGCCGTCGGCCGCGACGACGCGCCTGTCTTCACCGACCAGGAAGGCGGCCGCGTCCAGCATCTCGACGCCGGCCCCTGGCCGCTCTTCCGCAGCTTCGGCCAGTTCGCCGAACTGGCGCGCCGCGATTTCGATCTCGGCAAGAAAGCGCTGCGCCTTTCCTCCCAGGCCATGGGCGCGATGATGACGGAGCTCGGCCTTTCCAGCGGTTGCTCGCCCGTTCTCGATCTCGTCTTCGAGACGACGAGCGCGGTCATCGGCGCCCGCTCCTTCGGCCCCGATCCCGATTTCATCGCCGCCCTCGGCCGCGAGGTGGTCGATGGCTTGCTCGAGACCGGCAATATGCCCGTCATGAAGCACATTCCCGGCCACGGCCGCGCCACGCTCGACTCCCACAAGGAGCGTCCGGTGGTCGATGCCAGCCGCGAAACGCTCATCGCCACCGATTTCAAACCCTTCGTCGCGCTGAAGGATACGCCCTGGGCGATGGTCGCCCATGTCGTCTATTCGGCCTACGACGCCGAGCTGCCGGCGTCGATCTCGCCTGTCATGCACGACGTAATCCGCAACGACATGGGCTATGACGGCGTGCTGATCTCCGACTGCATCTTCATGGAATCGCTCGCCGGCACGCTGCCGGAACGCGTCAGACAAGTGCTCGATGCCGGCTTCGACATCGCCCTCCACAGCCATGGCGACGTCAGGGAAAGCGAAGCCGCCGCCAAGGCCGCCCGCCCGCTGACGGATGCAGCCCTGAAGCGGATCGCCGCCGGCAAAGCCCGCCTCGGCACTCTCAAGATTGATTATCGCGCCGCCCATGCCGAGGTCGAAGACATGTTTGCAAGCGCGCCGGCCGCCTGACCGGCAGATCATTTTTCACGCATAAGAAAAAGGGGAATGGAACATGAAAAAATATCTTCTTGCAGCCGCAGCACTCACACTGCTTTCGGGATCCGCCATGGCGCAGACGATCCTGACCGCGAATATCGAACCGGCGACCACCTGGGTTCGCAACTTCAACCCGTTCAACCAGACCTCGTCGCGCCAATCGACACTCGACTTCATCTACGAGCCGCTTGTTATTTTCAACCGCTTCGACAGCAACAAGCCGGTCTATCGCCTGGCCGAAAGCTTCAAGCTCTCCGACGACCTGAAGAGCATCGAATTCAAGCTGCGCCCGAACCTCAAATGGTCGGACGGTAAGCCGCTGACCGCAGCCGACGTCAAGTTCACCTATGACTATCTGAAGAAATTCCCGGCGCTCGATTTCGTCAGCATCTGGACCTTCGTTACCGACGTCCAGGCCGTCGACGGCCAGACGGTGCGCTTCACGCTCGCCAATCCGAGCTCGCTTGCCGCCGAGCAGATCTCGCAGCTGCCGATCGTTCCCGAGCATGTCTGGAAGGATGTCACCGATCCCGTCACCTTCGCCAACGAGAGCCCGGTCGGCAGCGGCCCGCTGACGGAAGTGCCGCGCTTCACCGGCCAGACCTACGACCAGTGCCGCAACCCGAACTACTGGGACAACGCGCATCTGAAGGTCGATTGCATTCGCTTCCCGCAGCTTGCCGACAACAACCAGATCCTGACGGCGACCGCCGACGGCACGCTCGACTGGGGCGTCTCCTTCATTCCCGATATCGACAATGTCTATATCTCGAAGGATCCGGCGCATTTTCACTACTGGTATTCGCCGAGCAGCATGGTCGCCTTCCTGTTCAACTTGGAAACGGCGAACGAGAACAACAAGAAGGCCTTCGACGACGTGAAGTTCCGCCGCGCCATCGGCATGGCGCTCGACCGCAAGACGATGATCGACGTCGCCGGCTACGGCTATCCGACACTCAACGAAGACCCCGGCCTGATGGGCGAGCTCTACAAGAGCTGGGCGGACCCTTCCATCAAGGCCGACTTCGGCAAATACGCGACCTATGACGCCGACGCCGCCAAGGCGCTGCTCGACGAGGCCGGCTACAAGGACAAGGACGGCGACGGCTTCCGCGACAATCCCGACGGCAGCAAGATCTCCTTCTCGATCATCGTCCCGAACTCCTGGACGGACTGGGTCGACACGGTCAACATCGCCGTCGAAGGCATGCAGGCGGTCGGCATCGACGCCAAGATCGAAACGCCTGAAGAAGCCGTCTGGACCGGCAACCTCATCAACGGCACCTTCGATGCGGCGATCAACAGCCTGCCGGCATCGGCCTCGCCCTACTATCCCTACAAGCGCGCCTTCAGCGCTTCGGACAAGGGCAAGACCCGCTTCACCGCGCAACGCTGGTTCAACCCCGAGGTCGAGAAACTCGTCACCGAGTTCACCCAGACCGCCGACCTTGCCAAGCAGAAGAATGCGATGAACAAGGCACAGCGCATCGTTGCCGAAAACATGCCCATGATCCCGGTCTTCAACAATCCGAACTGGTATCAGTACAACACCAAGCGCTTCACCGGCTGGTCGACCAAGGAAAATCCCTTCGTCAATCCGTCGATCTCGCGCACCAATCCGGCGCGCCTGCTGAACCTTCTGGCTCTCGAGCCTGTGAAGTAAGCATCATGGCCTTGGGAGCGGTGGTGAAACACCGCTCCCGTCACGACGGAGTTCCCATGGCTTTCCTGCTTCGCCGCCTCGTCTTTTACATGGCAGCCTTCATCGCGGCAGCGACGATCAATTTCTTCCTGCCCCGGCTGATGCCGGGCGATCCCGTGCAGATCATGTTTTCGAGCGCCGGCACCGAACTGCCGCCGGAAAGCCTGCAGGCGTTGAAGCTCACCTTCGGTTTCGTCGACGGCCCGCTCTGGCAGCAGTATCTCACCTATCTCGGCAGCATCTTCACCGGCGATCTCGGCCGCTCGATCAAATATTTCCCGCTGCCCGTCACCTCGGTGCTCGGCCATGCCCTCGTCTGGACCGTCGGCCTGATGGGAACGGCGACGATCGTGAGCTTCGCGCTCGGCACCTTCCTCGGCATCCTCGCCGCCTGGCGGCGCGGCAGCAGGTTCGATGTCGTCGTCTCCGTCGGCGCGATCTTCGCAACCTCGGTACCCGCCGTGGTGACGTCGCTGATCGTGCTCTTCATCTTCGGCTTCACGCTCGGCTGGTTTCCGAACGGCTATGCCGCCGATCCCTCGCTCGATCCGGCCTTCAGCCTGCAGTATATCGGCAGCGTCGCCTATCACGGCATCCTGCCGATGGTCACGCTCTGCACGGTGCTGATCGGCGGCTTCACCGTCACCATGCGCAACAACATGATCAACCTGCTCGGCGAGGATTATATCGTCATGGCCCGCGCCAAGGGCCTTTCCGACCGGCATGTGATGCTCTGGTATGCGGCGCGCAGCGCCCTGCTGCCGACCGTCTCCAGCCTTGCGATCGCGATCGGCACCATCCTCGGCGGCTCGCTGGTGGCTGAAGTGGTCTACAACTATCCCGGCCTCGGCAACATTCTCTACCAGGCGATCCTCGCCCGCGATTACCCCGTCATCCAGGGCCAGCTCCTGATCATGACCGCGACCATGCTGATCGCCAATTTCATCGTCGACGTCAGCTATATCTTCCTCGATCCGCGGCTGAAGGGAGCATGAGATGAGAACCCTGCTTCGAAACCGCAAGGCGCTGATCGGCCTCGTCATCATCGCCTTCATCGTCATCGTCGCGATCGCGGCGCCGCTGCTGACGCAATATGATCCAGCCGCCCGCACCGGCAGGCCGCATCAGCCGCCGTCGCTCGACCATATTCTCGGCACCACCCGCATCGGCCAGGACGTCTTCGCCCGGCTGCTTTACGGCGCGCGCACCTCGCTCGCCGTCGGCTTCGGCGCCGGCCTGCTGATCACCCTCGTCGGCACCGCGCTCGGCATCATCTCCGGCTATCGCGGGGGCAAGACGGACGAGATCATCAGCTTCTTCACCAACATGGTGCTCGTCGTTCCCAACCTGCCGCTGCTCTTGGTGCTCGCCGCCTTCATCGGCCAGGCAAGCCCCGTCGTCATCGCCCTCATCCTCGGAGCCACCTCCTGGGCTTGGGGCGCACGCGTCACCCGCGCCGAAACGCTCTCCGTCAAGCACAAGGATTTCGTCAAATCGGCCGAGATGATGGGCGAGCCGCAATGGCGCATCATGACATTCGAGATCTTCCCCAACGTGATTTCAATCGTCGGCATCAACTTCATCGGCAGCGTCATCTTCGCCATCATCACCGAAGCGACGCTGGAATTCCTCGGGCTCGGCGATCCCAAGGCGATCTCCTGGGGCACGATGCTCTATAATGCCCAGAAGGCCTCGGCGCTTTCGGTCGGCGCCTGGTGGGATATCCTCACGCCCTGCTTCGCGCTCGCCTTTCTCGGCATCGGCATGTCGCTGCTCAACTTCGCCGTTGACGAGATCGCCAATCCGCGGCTGCGCACCGGCAATCACCTGAAGCGCTGGTCGCTGCTCGTCCGTTCCGGGGAGGGCCGCCTTTGACGCAGCCGCTGCTCTCGGTGAGGAACCTCACCATCGACTATATCGGCGAGGAGAAGGATTTCCGCGCCGTCGACGACGTCAGCTTCGATGTCGCGCCGGGCGAAGTCTTCGGCCTTGCCGGCGAATCCGGCTGCGGCAAGAGCACCATCGCCTTTGCCATCAGCCGCCTGCACAAGCCGCCGGCGCTGATCCGCAAGGAGAGCCGCATCCTGCTCGACGGCCGCGACGTGCTCGGCCTCGACCGGCAGGCGCTCAGCGCCTTCCGCTGGCGCGAGGTCGCCATGGTCTTCCAGAGCGCCATGAATTCGCTGAATCCGGTGCTGCGCATCGAGACGCAATTTTGTGACGTGCTGCGCACGCATAAGAACATGAGCCGCGTGCAAGCCCGCGAGCGCACCGCCGAAATGCTGAAGCTCGTCGACATCGCGCCGGACCGCATGCGCGACTATCCGCACCAGTTTTCCGGCGGCATGCGCCAGCGCATCGTCATCGCCATCTGCATGGCGCTCGACCCGAAGCTCGTCGTCATGGACGAACCGACGACGGCGCTCGATGTCGTCGTCCAGCGCGAGATCCTCCAGCGCATCAACGAGCTGCGCCGCAGCCTCGGCTTCTCCGTTCTGTTCATCACCCACGATCTCGGACTGATGGTGCAATTCTGCGATCGCATCGGCATCATGCTCGGCGGCAGGCTCGTCGAGCAGAACGATGCCGGCGCGATCTACAAGACGCCGCAGCATGACTACACGAAAAAGCTCTGGGCCTCCTTCCCCTCGCTTCATGGAGGCGTGCTGCTATGAGCGAAACCATCCTCGCCCTCGAGAAGGTGACGAAGACTTTCGGCCACGGCACATCGGCCGTCCACGCCGCTCGCTCCATCTCCTTTTCGCTGCGGGCCGGCCGGGCGCTGGCGCTCGTCGGCGAATCCGGCAGCGGCAAGACCACCTGCGCCCGCATAGCGATGCGCGAATATCAGCCGACCTCAGGGCAGATCCTCTACAAGGGCCGCCCCGTCGAAGACGCCAAGGCGGATGAGATCGCCCGCTACCGCCGTTCGGTGCAGATGATCTTCCAGGACCCCTTCGCCTCGCTGAACCCGGCGCACACGATCGCTCACCACCTCAAGCGTCCGCTGAAGCTGCATCGCCCCGACATTAAGGGGGCTGATATTGAATCCACGGTGCGCGAACTCCTGCAGCGCGTCCGACTCGATCCCGATCTCGTCGCGCCGAAATATCCGCATGAGCTCTCAGGCGGCCAGCGCCAGCGCGTCAACATCGCTCGCGCGCTCGCCGTCAAGCCAGAAGTGATCGTGGCGGACGAGCCGACCTCGATGCTCGACGTTTCGGTGCGCCTCGGCGTACTGAATCTGCTGAACGAGATGAAGCAGGAGATGAATCTCGGGCTGCTCTACATCACCCATGACATCGCCACCGCCCGTTACGTCGCCGAGGATATCGCCGTGATGTATTCCGGCCAGATCGTCGAATGGGGCAGCACCGCGGGGGTGATCGACAATCCGCTGCATCCCTATACCAGGCTGCTGCTCTCCGCCGTGCCCGATCCCGATGTCCGCTTCGAAGACCCGAAAGCCCGGCTGAGGCCTGAGGAAGTGGAGGATATCCGCCGCCGTTCGGCCGCGCCGCAGGACGATATCGTCGAAGTGGAGCCGGATCATTTCATCCGCGTAGTCTGAGGCGCTTGCTGGCCTCGTACTTCGCCCTATGCTAGGGGACGGTTCCTTTCATATGAGGCGAACCGTCATGCTGCCCTGGATCCAGCTCGATTCCGCGACCATTCCCGGCGAAGACGGTGAACTCAGGCTGAAGCAGCGCGGCAGCGAATTCTCGATCATGCTCGGCGCCAACGAGTTGATGAACAGCCGCCTCAGCGGCTCGGAGGAAGCGCTCGCGACCCTTTCCTGGGAGCGGATCAAGGCACACCCGAAACCGAGGGTGCTGATCGGCGGCCTCGGCATGGGCTTTACCTTGCGCGCCACCCTCGCCGTCCTTCCCGAAGATGCCGGCGTCACCGTCGCCGAACTCGTGCCCGCCGTCGTCGCCTGGGCGCGCGGACCGATGGCCGAGGTCTTCAAGGGCTGTCTCGACGATCCCCGCGTCGGCATCCATCAGGGCGATGTCGGCGAGGCGATCCGTGCCGGCAAGGCTGCCTATGACGCGATCCTGCTCGATGTCGATAACGGCCCGGACGGGCTGACCCGTAAATCCAATGACCGGCTCTATGATTTTAACGGCCTTCGCGCCGCCCGCGATGCGCTTCGCCCCGGCGGCGTGCTCGCCGTCTGGTCATCCGGCCCGGACCCCGATTTCACGCGCCGTCTCAGGGACAGCGGCTTTTCCGTCGACGTCGTCAACACCCGCGCCAACCGCAAGCGCGGCGCCCGACATATGATTTGGCTGGCCGTCAAATCGGCCCGCTGACGAATAACCCGGGAAAGCCGTTCAGGCGGCGTCCGTCTGCGGTTCGCCGTCGGCGCCATGCCCCCGGAATGCCCGCAGCATGAGGTCGAGAAGCTCCTTGGTGGGCTCGCTGCAGAAGAGGATCTCGGAAATCTCCTTGACGCTCTCATCCGGCAGCTCCCACCACCTGAGCTGCATCATGAGATCGCGGATTTCGGGATTGAAGCGATATCTGATGTGCTTGGCCGGATTGCCGCCGACGATCTCGAAAGGCTCGACATCCTTGTAAACATGTGAGCGGGCGGCGATGACCGCGCCGTCGCCGATGGTAACGCCCGAAAGGATGGTGGCTCCGAAGCCGATCCAGACATCGTTGCCGACAACGACGTCGCCCTTCGTACCGCTCGGCTGCTTGATCCCTTCGCCGCCGAGTTGCGACAGAAATTTCGCATGTCCGAAAGGATAGGTCGTGAAGCAATTGGTCTTATGCTCGCCGCCAAGCAGGATATTCACGTCCATAGCCACGGAGCAAAATCTGCCAACCCGTAATGACGCGCCCTGGTCGTAGGTAAAGATCCGGGTCCCCAAAACGCCGTAGGAATACTTTCCGATATACACGCGGCTCGCCCCAAATTCGAGTACGCGGTCCTCAGCTTCTGCATCATTCATAGACGGTCCCTCAATTGCCGGAGATTATGCCGGGCAAAGCTTTCGCGAAGCTTGGGTGACGCAACAAATGCGTGTCGAGGAACCGCGCAATGAGGAGCGGTCAATCAACTCCCCGAAGCGATCCTCCGGGCGGCATTGATGGCCCGGCGGGCGCCGGCGCGCAGTTGCACGGTCTCCGCGCCGGCGATGACCAGGTCGAAACCGAATTTCAGCAGTTCGCCGGCCCGCTCGCCGTCGCCGGCATAGGCACAGGCGAACTTGCCGTGGGCGCGGCAGCGCGAAACGGCATGCTGCATGGCGCTGTCGATTTCGGCGGCATTCGGCGCCACCTGATCGCCGTTCGACAGCGCAATCGAAAGGTCGGCTGGGCCGACGAAGATGCCGTCGATGCCGGTCACTCCGAGAATGCCGTCGATCGCGTCGAGAGCGGCGCGGGTTTCGACCATGGCGATGGCGACGGTGAGTTCGTTGGCGTTCTTGAGATAGGCATCGGCCGATAGGCCCATATGGTTCAGCGCCAATGACGGCCCCCAGCTGCGCTCGCCGAGGGGCGGATATTTCGTGGTCCTGACGAGCGCTCGCGCATCTTCGGCCGAATTGATCATCGGCGCGATGATACCGGAAGCACCGGCATCGAGCAGCCGCGAAGCGGAGGCAAAATCGCCGACGGGAATGCGCGCGATGGCCGGCTTGCCGGCAAGACGCGTCTGAGCGACGGCATTTGCCGCCGACTGCATGTCCCACATGCCATGCTGCATATCCAGCACGACGGCATCGAAAGCTTCCTGCGCCAGATGGTTGACGAGGATGGCGTCGGGGATGCCGACCCAGGCGGAGATCATGCCGCCCTGGTGCTTCCTGATCCGGTCCGCAAAGCCATCGATTTCAGCTGCGCTCATGCCATTCTCCTCATTTCGACAGGCCGTCAACGGCCGGATTGCCGCCAAGCGGCGGCAGCAATTCACCCTCTCCGGCGCAGCCGCGAGAGGATGATCATCACGACGATGCCCGCCGCCGCAAGGAGGGCGCCCCAGAGCATCCAGATCGGCTGGGCGATCATGAAACTGGACGCCGGATAGGGAAAATAGCCGCTTCCCTGCCCGATCCAGATCAGGCCGAGCAGGACCATAAGCAGTCCGATGACATATCCGATCGTTCGCATGCTTCAGCCACCTTCTCCATGGATTCGCCCCACAATGTCGATCGGCATCGCCGATGACAAGGCTTCTCCCGAGGAGAAATGCAACCGCCGCTAACCGTTTCTCTTCACCTCATCCGATAGCCAGGCGCTGAGCCTCTCGCTGTGGGCGTTCGGGGATCGCGGCGGCACCAGCCAGTAACCGCGGTCGCGCGCCTCCAGCGGCGGGCCGGCTTCGACAAGCATGCGCGCCGAAAGAAGCGTATCGACGAGGCCCATCCAGCCGATCGCCACGCCCTGCTCACTCAGAGCGGCCTGAACAACCAATGAATAGGTATTGAAACTGATATCGCCGCGGTTGGCATTGATGTTCCGCACGATGGAGAATTCGGCAAAATAACTGCGCCAATCGAACCAGGGCGACGGCATCGGCGCGTCGAGATGGATGAGCCTCGCCCCGCCAAGCTGTCCCGCGTCGCGGAAAGGGCCGTTGCGGTCGAGAAAGCCTTGCGTGCAGACGGGCACGACCCTCTCGGGCAGCAGAAGCGTGCCGACGGCGCCGAATTCCGCCCGCGTGCCGAAAACCACCGCGACATCGGCCTCGTCGCGAAATCCGGCCGCAAGCCTCTGGGTCGCGACGATCTGTATATCCGTCTCCGGGTGCAGAAGACGAAAGCTCTCCATGCGCGGGATCAGCCAAAGCGCCGAGAAAGCATAATCGGTTCTCAGCCTGACGACCGGCCTTTGGGCTTCGGCGCGGAAACTGCGGGCGAGCGCATCGATGTCGCCGACCGCCTTGGCGGCCACGTCGAGAAGCCGCTCGCCTTCCGCGGTCAGTTCGACACCGCGATGCTGGCGGCGCAGCAGGCTGACGCCGAACTGCTCTTCCAGCCGGCGGATCTGATAGCTGACGGCAGGCTGGGTCAGTCCGAGAAGCGTCGCAGCCGCCGAAAAGCTCCCGAGCCTGGCGATCTCGACGAAGAGGCGCATCCATCCGAGCTCAGGCGGGCGCTCTGGCATAAAAATCCTTTTGGGCAAACATCAAAAAAAGCTGTCTTTACAGCTGGGATGATAGGCGCTTCAATCAAATCTTCAAATAGCAAAAGGTAATTCCCATGGCGCGCCCGAATATCCTCATCCTGATGGTGGATCAGTTGAACGGCACCCTCTTTCCCGATGGCCCCGCCGACTTTCTTCACGCGCCGCACCTGAAATCGCTGGCAGAGCGCTCGGTACGCTTCGCCAATACCTACACGGCAAGCCCGCTCTGCGCCCCGGCGCGCGCCTCCTTCATGTCCGGGCAATTGCCGAGCCGGACGCGCGTCTATGACAATGCGGCGGAATTTGCCTCCGATATCCCGACCTATGCCCACCATCTGCGCGCAGCGGGATACCAGACGGCGCTATCAGGCAAGATGCACTTCGTCGGCCCCGACCAGCTTCACGGCTTCGAGGAACGCCTGACGACGGACATCTATCCGGCCGATTTCGGCTGGACACCCGACTATACCAAGCCCGGCGAACGCATCGACTGGTGGTATCACAATCTCGGCTCGGTCACCGGCGCCGGCGTGGCCGAAATCACCAACCAGATGGAATATGACGACGAGGTCGCCTATCACGCCACCCGCAAGCTCTTCGATCTCTCGCGCGGCCAGGATGAGCGCCCCTGGTGCCTGACCGTCAGCTTTACCCATCCGCACGATCCCTATGTCGCGCGCCGCAAATTCTGGGATCTCTATGAGGATTGTCCGGCCCTCGACCCGGCGGTCGCGCCGATTGCCTTCGATGAGCAGGACCCGCACTCGCAGCGCCTGATGAAGGCCTGCGACCACGAGGCCTTCGACATCAGCCGCGAGCAAATCAGGCGGGCAAGACGAGGCTACTTCGCCAATATCTCCTATGTCGACGAAAAGATCGGCGAGATTCTCGACGTCCTGCAACGGAGCCGCATGGCCGAAAACACGATCGTCCTCTTCGTGTCCGACCATGGCGACATGCTCGGCGATCGCGGCCTCTGGTTCAAGATGAACTTCTTCGAAGGATCGGCCCGCGTTCCGCTGATGATCTCAGTTCCCGGCTGGACACCGAAACGCATCGATCAGTCTGTCTCGACGCTAGACGTGACGCCGACGCTGGCTGCCCTTGCCGGGATCGATATCGCCTCGCTGAAGCCGTGGACGGAGGGCTGGGATCTCGCAGCGCTTGCCGCAGGCACAGGCAGCCGCGGTCCGGTACCGATGGAATATGCGGCGGAAGGCTCCGAAGCGCCGCTCGTCTGCATCCGGGACGGCCGTTACAAGCTCTCCCTCTGCGAGAAAGACCCGCCGATGCTGTTCGACCTCGAGGCCGACCCCCATGAACTTGACAATCTGGCGGAAAATCCGGCGCATGCCGATGTCCTCGCAAGACTTGTCGAACAGGCCAGCCGGCGCTGGAACCTTGCCGATTTCGACGCAGCCGTGCGCGAAAGCCAGGCGCGCCGCTGGGTGGTTTACGCCGCGCTTCGCAACGGCGCCTATTATCCCTGGGATTATCAGCCGCTGCAGAAAGCCTCGGAGCGTTACATGCGCAACCACATGGACCTGAATGTGCTGGAGGAAAGCCAGAGGTTCCCGCGTCAGGAATGATCTTCTGACTAAGCCGACCTCAGCGCCGGCGCTTCGCGCAGGAAATCCTCGATGAACTGCTTTTGCAGCAGGATGCCGTCCCATTCGTCGGGGAAAAACGGCGAGTCGTAAATCAGCGTGAAAGGACCGGCGTAACCAGCCTTCTCGCACATCTCCAGGCACTTGCGGTAATCGTCGGCATCGAGGCCGGCAGCGCCGTAATCGGCCTTGGCGTGGCAAATTTCAGCGCGGCGCATGATGTCGGCGAGGCCCTGATATTTCGCCGGCGCCGCCCAATTGCCGAGATCGCCGTTGAGCCCGACCTTGCCGTCCAGTTTGTCCAGCAGCCAGTTCATTTCGACCGGCGACGGCAGCAGGTCGAACCAGTTCTCAACGACGACCCGCACGCCGCTGCCTTCCGCCCTTTCAGCCAGCCAGCCAAGGTGGCGGGCGGCACGGGCAAGATTTTCCTCCGTCGGCTTCTGCTTGCCGGCGATGACACGCATCCTCTGCGCCCCGAGGGTGGCAGCGATGCCGATCCACTGCGCCATCCATTCGACGTCGCGTTCGGCGGTTTCGGGATGGCTCGGATCGCCGTCTTCGACGAGCAGTGTCTGGAACAGCACGTTCGACGCCGCCATCGCATCACGCAATTCATGAAGGTAGGCGGCATCGAGGCTCGGCAGATGGAAGGAACAGACCTCCAGCCGATGGATGCCTCGCGCCGCGAGCGCCGCCGGCAGGTCGATCAGCGCCGCCGCACCCGGTCCATAAGGCTCTTTCGGCGCGGCACTTTTATCGAGATCGGGACTATAGCCATGGACGGCGCCGAGCAGCCGATGCAGCGACCATGTCGAAACCGCAAAGCGTCCGTTCTGCAAAACCTGCATGTACCGTCCTCCAGGATTTCCTCACGCCATCAATGGCAACAAAAGCCCGGTGGTTCAATTGCCAATTCAAGCAAAATCGCCGCGGATGACCGCCTCGGCCGCAAGGCCAATCCCGAGCAGCGTCTCGTCGCGACGGGCGGTGGCCGAAAGCAGCAGGCCGACCGGCATGCCTGCTGCACCCGTGCCGCAAGGAATGGAAACACCGCACCAGTCGAGAAAATTGCCGAGCGCGGTGTTGCGCAGCGTCTTGTTATTCGTCGCAAAGAACAGTTCGTCATCCCCTTCCAGCGGCGCGATCGGCGGGGCGACATGGGCAACGGTGGGAAAGGCGATCAGCCGGTCGCCGACAAGGCGCTCGGTATCGGCGATGAGGCGGCTGCGCGCCTCGAGGATCGCGAGGTAATCAGGCAAAGTCGTCTTGCTTCCCAAGCGGGTGCGCATGACGACGCGGTGATCCATTCTGTCTGCCTCTGGTCCCGCCAAACGCGCGTGGTGAAGCGCAAAAGCCTCCGCCGTTACCAGCGGACCATATTTCGTCATGAGATCGAATATTTCATCGAAAGCCGGAAGAACGGTGCGGGAAACATTGGCGCCGGCCCTTTGAAGACGTTCCAAAGCCGCTTCGAAAGCGGCGATCACGTCCGGTTCAGCGCCATCGAAGACGATATTGTCAGGCACGAGCAGTTCCAGGCCTCGCAACGGATGCTCGACGACGTCAGGCGCCGTCAGACCCCGCATGGCCGCATCGATCCAGACCGCATCCCTGACGGTGCGGCAGAGCGGCCCCAGCGAATCCAGGCTCTTTGCCAAGGGATAGACACCCTCCATCGCATAGCGGCCGCGGGTCGCCTTATAGCCGACGATGCCGTTGAAGGCGGCGGGGATGCGCACCGAGCCGCCGGTATCCGTACCCATCGCGACCGGCACCAGACCGGCTGCGACGGCAACACCCGCGCCCGAGGAGGAGCCGCCCGGAATGCGCGGGAGATCGGCGCTTCGCGGATTGACCGGCGTGCCGTAATGCGGGTTGATGCCGAGGCCGGAAAAGGCGAACTCGCTCATATTGGTGCGGCCGACGGCGACCATGCCCGCTTGCCGGAGCAGAGCGACGACAGCCGCGTCGCGTCTGGCCGGAGCATCTGTGGCCAAGACGACGGAACCCGCCGTGGTCGCAAGACCCTCGATGTCGAAAAGATCCTTCCAGGCGATCGGGACACCATCCAGCAATCCGAGCGAGCGCCCTTCCCGCAAACGCTTGCAGGAAGCGCGCGCCTCCTCCATCGCCCGGTTTTCGGTGAGCACGGTGAAGACGGATTTGTCGGAATAATCGGCGATGGATTCGAACACCGCCTCGGCCACATCGACCGGATCGGCCGCACCGCCTTGAATGAGGACGGAAAGCTGCGCGACCGACATTGCGCCGAAAGATTTGCTCATGGGACGATCCAGAAGAAAGACGATCCACTCGACTACCCCGGATCATTCCGGCGAGCCAGAGGTTCACGATATTTTGCATTTATTAGGACGATTTTTTGAACACTGAGTTTGCAGATTGCCCCTTCAATTGCCACGATCGAAGACACACATGCTGCTCGCGTGTGGAGTGGGATTCGGCATGAGGGTGAGACTTTGCTCTTTGAGAACCGCTCCGCATGCGTTGCAGGAGTAAACTAAAATGTCAGATTGTGAAACTTTAAGCCGCCGCCAGGATATGGTCACCCTTCACGTGAAAGAGGATGAAACCATCGGCCTGGGCGAGCGCGACTATGCGGAACATGTCAGCGCCCAGAAACTTTCGGGCTTCGAACGTCTTGTCGTGGTCGGGGCACTTGTCGTCTTGAGCTTTGCAGGTTTCGCTGCATACTCGTCGAGCGATACCGATCCGATGACGACATCGGCCATTGCGGCTGCACCAGGCGACAGCACGCCGCATCATCAGCCTTACGGCCATTGCCGTGACAGCAGCCCCTACGCTGAAAGGGTTTGCTGATAGGAGAGCCAGCTCGCCGGGCAATCGGTTTGCCCGGCAAAACCAGTTTGCCGGGCATGGAGACCTTGGCCCTGGATGCATTGATGCAGAAAGGAAAAGGACCATGGCCGGTGATGTCGATTACAATCTCCACCGCTTTATCGACGCGCAGAACGGCGTCTACGAAAAAGCGCTTGCGGAGCTGAGAGCCGGACGCAAGACCTCTCATTGGATGTGGTTCATCTTCCCGCAAATATCAGGTCTCGGCACCTCTCTGATGGCCGAAAAATATGCGATCCGCTCAGCCGAGGAAGCCGCTGCCTATCTCGCCGATCCCATTCTCTCCAGCCGGCTATCTCGCTGTGTCGAAGCGATCCTGTCCGTCAACGGCCGGACCGCGCACGAGATCCTCGGCTCGCCCGACGATCTGAAACTCCGCTCTTCAATGACCTTGTTTGCCGCGATCAGCGACCATGGCTCGCCCTTCCACCGGGTAATCGAGCATTTCTATCAGGGGAAATTCGATGAGCGGACAATGGAAATCCTCAGCGCCGGCGACTAGAGACCAGCGCAACTTCCATACCTTTGCTTGACGTGCTTTAGCGGCCCGGCCTGCTTTCTAGCGCGGCGATTTCCTCTGAAATCTCACTCAGACGCTGGCGCAGATCGCTGTCGGTGCCGTCATCCACCTCTTCTTCGCCGAAGCAATAGCGCGCGTCGTGGAGCTCCAGCTTGGCTTCGAGTTCCGCGCGTTTGGCATACAGGCGCTTGAGATAGACATAGTTCATCTCTCTGCCTCCACATCGCTCTCCCGTGACGGAAGAACGGCGCCCAAGCAGTAAGGTTCCCGAGACGGCTCAGGCGAAGGAAGCGATCGCCGCCCTGCAGGCCTTGGCGAAGTGGCCGCAGCAGCCGTCGGCGCCCATGGCCTGGCGGCTGACCCGCGCGCCTTCGAGGAGCAGTGTCAGCGTATCGGCAAGAAGCTGGGGTTCGCGCGCACCGGCCGCCGAACAGAGCGCGACCAGGCGATCGCGCTGCTCGGCCTTGTGCCGCTCGATCATCTCATGGGCGGGATGCCCCTCGCCCTTCAGTTCGATGGCGGCGTTGGCGAGATCGCAGCCGGCAGGCTCGCCGTTCAGACATTGCGCCCGCATCTCCACCCAGGCATCGAGCTGAGCACGGGGATTCCCGGGATACGCCGCCTCCAGATCGCGCCAGATCGCGCTCGCCTTTTCGGAGACGCGCCGCAGCGTTTCGCAGACCAGTTCGTCCTTCGAGCCGAAGTGCCGGTAGAGCGTCATCTTGTTGGTCAGGGCCGCGTCGGCGATGGCATCGACGCCGATGCCGCGAATGCCGCGCTCGCGGAAAAGCTCCAAAGCCGTCGAGACGATACGCTCCCGCGGCGGGATGCGATCTTCGGGAACGGCTGCGGTAATTTCATTCGAAGCTTCGGATTTTTTTGCGGACGAAGTCCTTGACATCAATGTGACCGATCGGTAACAACTGTATTGTTACTTACCGGTAACACCACACACCGCGAAAGTCAATGCCGAGGGTATGGCGGCGGATGTGGAACACGGGCGACCGCCCACGAAAGGAGGACAAGCCATGAGAAAGACCAGAGACGACCTGACGATATCCGAAGCCCTTCGCGACCCCCTGATCGCCATGGTATTGCGCGCCGACGGCGTGAAGCTTGAAGACTTCAAGCAACTCCTGGAGACGGCCGCGGGTAAGCGCGAGCCGCGCCCGACGCCGGTGGGCAAGATGATCGGAGCGCTTGCGGGCCGCGCCAATCTACCGGCCATGCCCTGCTTCGGCTGATCAGACCACCTGAACATTTCGGGGGATCTCTCCCTGCCCCCGGTCAGGGGCTGCCGTCATAAAGAGGCGGCGGCCCTTGCCGCTTGATCGTAATGGCCGGAAAGCGCCCTGAGTGTGGCCGCCACCGCCGATGTCGTAGCCGGATCGAGCCCCAGCCCTTTCATCGATTCCACCAGCAGCGCTTCGCGCACCGTCCGGTATTTCAGACAGGTTTCAAAACCTTTGTCCGTGGCGGTGATCAGTTTCTCCTTGCCCGCCCGCGCGCTTTTCACGAGACCGCGCTTTTCCAGCTTCTTGAGCGCATAAATCACCAGATGCGTATCCTCGACGCCGAGAACGCTGCAGAGATCGCCGAGCCGCTTCGGCCGCTGCCGGTGCGCCACCGAATGCAGCACCAGCACGTCGATCGCAGCACAGCCGGGCTCGCCCGCCGCCGTCATGCAGCGCACCATCCAGCGATCGAAGGCATTGCCGGCCAGAATGAGGCCGAATTCCAGCTCCGAAAGAGCGGGAAGCGCGCCGTCGGCCAGATGTGCGGAAGAGACGATCGGTCCGATTTCCTGTTGTCTTCCGCGCCGATCTGCCATGTCCAACCTCCAGCTTTCGAGAGAGAAAACGTTGACATTTTATCGATAAATCGTCAATAAATTTTCAGTTCAACAGGAGGCCGGACGATGAGCGCGCAGTGGGATTTCTGGATCGATCGCGGCGGCACCTTCACCGATATCGTCGCCCGGCGGCCTGACGGTTCGCTCCTCGCCCACAAACTGCTCTCGGAAAATCCGGAAGCCTATCGCGATCCCGCCGTGCACGGCATTCGTGAACTCCTCGGCCTGAAGCCTGACGAAGCGATCCCCTCCGATCGCATCGGCGCGGTGAAGATGGGAACGACGGTCGCCACCAACGCGCTTCTGGAACGCAAGGGCGACCCCACCCTGCTGGTGACGACGAAGGGTTTCCGCGATGCGCTGGAGATCGGCTACCAGGCCCGCGCCGATATCTTCGCCAAGAAGATCGTCAAGCCGGAGCTGCTTTATGCCGATGTCATCGAGGCCGATGAGCGCGTGCTGGCGGATGGCACGGTGGAACATTCGCTTGACGAGGATGGCCTGCGACAAGCGCTTGAAGCCGCCTATGCCGAGGGCCTGCGCGCCGTCGCCATCGTCTTCATGCATGCCTACCGCTATCCCGAGCACGAGCAGCGGGCGGCCGCCATCGCGCGCGCGATCGGCTTCACGCAGATATCTCCTTCGCATGTCGTTTCGCCGCTGATCAAGCTCGTCGGACGCGGCGACACCGCCGTCGTCGACGCCTATCTGTCTCCGGTTCTCCGGCGCTATGTCGATCAGGTCGCGGCCGAACTCGGCGCTGGCGACGGGCAAGGCCCGAAGCTGATGTTCATGCAATCCTCCGGCGGGCTGACCGATGCGCACCTCTTCCAGGGTAAGGACGCGATCCTTTCCGGCCCCGCCGGCGGCGTGGTCGGCGCGGTCGAAGTCTCGCACATTGCCGGTTTCAACCGAATGATCGGCTTCGACATGGGCGGCACCTCGACCGACGTTTCGCATTACGACGGTGAATTGGAACGCGCTTTCGAGACGGAGGTTGCCGGCGTGCGCATGCGCGCGCCGATGATGAAAATCCACACCGTCGCAGCCGGCGGCGGCTCTATCCTGAGCTATGACGGCTCACGCTTCCGCGTCGGCCCGGAATCGGCCGGCGCCACGCCCGGCCCGAAATCCTATCGCCGCGGCGGCCCGCTCGCCGTGACCGACGCAAACATCATGACCGGCAAGCTGCTGCCCGAATTCTTCCCCGCAATCTTCGGGCCGGAGCAGGACCAGCCGCTCGATGCCGAGGCGGTGCATGCCGCCTTTGCCGAGATGGCGCAGACGATCGGCGGCACTAGGAGCGCGGAGAATGTCGCCGACGGCTTCCTCGCCATCGCCGTCGAAAACATGGCGAATGCCATCAAGAAGATCTCCGTCCAGCGCGGTTATGACGTTTCCGACTATGCGCTCACCTGTTTCGGCGGCGCCGGCGGCCAGCATGCCTGCCTCGTCGCCGACAGCCTCGGCATGAAAACCGTGCTGATCCACCCCTTCTCCGGCATCCTCTCGGCCTATGGCATGGGGCTCGCCGATATCCGCGCGACGCGCCAGCGCGCGGTGCTGACGGAACTCGCCGAGGCATTGACGACGATCGGCGGCATCAGGAGCGAACTCGAGCGGGAGGTCCGTGAGGAACTGACGCTGCAGGGCGTCGAGCCCGCCGATACGGAAATCGTCACCCGGCTGCATCTGCAATACAAAGGCACCGACACGGCCCTGCCTGTTACCTTCGGGCCGCAGGACGAGATGGCGCAAGCCTTCGCTCTCGCCCACAAGAAGCAGTTCGGCTTCATCTTCGAAGACCGGCCTGTTGTCGTCGACTCCATCGAAGTCGAGGGCATCGGCGGCGGCGCCGACATCAAGGAAACGGAAACAAAGGCGGAAGCCTTCCGGCCGGAAGCACTTCGTACCACCCGCTTCTATTCCGGCGGAGCATGGCATGAGGCCGGCATCTTCAAGCGCGATGCACTGAAACAAGGCGCCGTCCTCAAGGGTCCTGCCCTCATCATCGAACCGCACCAGACGATCGTCGTCGAGCCCGGCTGGCAGGCAAGGCTCACCGGTCTCGACCATATCGTCCTTACCCGAGAGATCGCGCTTTCCCGCAACGCCGCGATCGGCACCAACGCCGATCCGGTCATGCTCGAAGTGTTCAACAATCTCTTCATGGCGATCGCCGAACAGATGGGCGTGACGCTGCAGAACACCGCCCATTCGGTCAATATCAAGGAGCGGCTCGATTTTTCCTGCGCCGTCTTCGACCGTACCGGCGCGCTCGTCGCCAATGCACCGCACATGCCGGTGCATCTCGGCTCGATGGACCGCTCCGTCGAAACCATCATCCGCCTGAACGAAGGCCGTATCCGCCCGGGTGACGTCTTCGCGCTCAACGCGCCATACAATGGCGGCACGCACCTGCCCGACATCACGGTCGTCACTCCCGTCTTCGACGACGCGGGAGAGACCATCCTGTTTTACGTCGCCTCGCGCGGCCATCACGCCGATATCGGCGGCAAGGCGCCGGGCTCGATGACGCCGCGGGCGACCAAGGTCGACGAGGAAGGCGTGCTGATCGATAATTTCCTCCTGGTCGATAAAGGACGTTTCCGCGAAGCCGAGTTCGCGGCCATGCTGAAGGACCACCCCTACCCTGCCCGCAACCCGGGCCAGAACCTTGCCGACGTCAAGGCGCAGATCGCCGCCAACGAAAAGGGCGTGCAGGAGCTGCGCAAGATGGTTTCTCATTTCGGGCTCGACGTCGTCGAAGCCTATATGGGCCATGTGCAGGACAATGCCGAGGAGAGCGTCCGCAGGGTGATCGCCCGCCTCAGCGACAGCGAATTCACCTATCCCACAGACCAGGGCGCTGTCATCAAGGTGAAGATCACCGTCGACAGGAAGGCGCGTGAGGCGACGGTCGATTTCACCGGCACGAGCGCGCAGCAGCCGACCAATTTCAATGCGCCGGAACCGGTGACGCGTGCCGCCGTGCTCTATGTCTTCCGCGTCATGGTCGAGCAGCCGATTCCGATGAATGCCGGCTGCCTGCGGCCGATCCGGATCATCGTGCCGGAGGGTTCGATGCTGCGCCCGGCCTATCCGGCCGCCGTCGTCGCCGGCAATGTCGAGACCAGCCAGCATGTGACGAATGCGTTGTTCGGGGCGCTCGGCACGCTGGCGGCAGCGCAGGGCTCGATGAACAACCTGACCTTCGGCAATGCCACCTACCAATATTACGAGACGATCTGCGCCGGCGGCCCCGCCGGCCTGCTGAACGACGGCACCGGCTTCAGCGGCGCCGATGGCGTGCACACGCATATGACCAATTCGCGCCTGACCGACCCGGAGGTGCTGGAATTCCGGTTTCCCGTCGTGCTAGAAGATTTCCGCGTTCGTCGTGGCTCCGGCGGCAAGGGGCAATATAGCTCCGGCGGCGGAACCGAGCGGACGATCCGTTTTCGTGAGACGATGGATTGCAGCATCCTCTCCTCGCATCGCGCGATCCGGCCTTTCGGCCTCTTCGGCGGGGAGGATGGTCAACTGGGGAAAACCGAGATCCGTCGGGCGGATGGCAAGGTCGAAAGGCTGGAAGGCTGCGATCAGGCAGTGCTCGCCGCCGGCGACGCCGTGATCGTTACGACGCCGACCGGCGGTGGCTACGGCAAACCCTAAACCACATCGAATCGAACTTCGTCAGGTGACGTGCTTTAGCTCCCTGTTTTCATGTCGTTCGGAACCGCCAATTCCGGGCGACATGTATCAGAGGATCGGCTTGCCGCCCGTGACCGCGATTGTCGTGCCGGAGACATAGCTCGACAAGGGATCGGCCAGCATCACATAGGCTGTCGCAAGCTCGGCCGGCTGGCCCGGCCGCTTCATCGGCACCTGCTTGCCGAAATTGCTGACGCTGTCTTCGGGAAGCGTCGAAGGAATGAGCGGCGTCCAGATCGGCCCCGGCGCCACCGCATTGGCGCGGATGCCTTTCTCCGCCAAAAGCTGGGCGAGGCCGGCGGTGAAATTCTGGATCGCACCCTTGGTCGTCGCATAGGCAAGCAGCGTCGGGTTCGGACTGTCCGAATTGATCGAAGCCGTATTGATGATGGCGCTGCCCGGCTTCATATGAGGAACGGCAGCCTTGGTCAGGTAGAACATCGCATGGATATTGACCTTGAAGGTCAGTTCCCATTCCTCATCGCTGATCTCATCGATGCTCTTGAAGCTCGCCTGATGGGCAGCGTTGTTGACGAGAATGTCGATGCCGCCGAATTCCCTAACCGCGGTTTCGACGATCTGCCGGCATAGAGCCGGATCCTGGATATCGCCGCTGACGAGAATGGCCTTACGTCCGGCCTGCTCGACGAGCCGCTTCGTCTCATCGGCGTCCTCATCCTCATCGAGATAGGAAATCACCAGATCGGCGCCTTCCCGGGCATAGGCAATCGCCACCGCCCGGCCGATGCCGCTGTCGCCGCCGGTAATGATCGCCCGCTTGCCTTTCAAGCGGTCGGAACCACGGTAGCTCTTCTCGCCGTGATCGGGAATGGGGTCCATCTGCGCGGTAAAACCCGGCATTGGTTGCTTCTGGGATGGGAAAGGCGGCGTCGGATAATTCGTCATCATGACCTCCTCGGTTGGGGGTCAAACTCAGGCTGCGGCTTGTTGTTCCAAGTTTATGGTGGAGTTGTTGCCGTGCAGTCGCCCCCTGACACGGTCCCGCTGTCACATCCGCCTTGCGATCACCCTACAAGATGTTGCGATTTGCCACAGCGACCGCTATGCCATAGTAATGTAACATGATCGCAGTTTTTCATGAGGTGCGCGGAATTGGACGGAAAGACATCACCCGAAGCTTACTCCGAAGATGAGGGCCTTGCCGGCGAAGCCGGCGGCAAGGGCGCTCGCCGCGCGCGCGTCAGCGGCATCGACCGGGCGCTTCAGGTGATCGACCATCTCTATGAGACCGGATCGCCCGCCGGCGTCTATGCCATTGCCAAGGCGGTGAAGGCGCCGCTTTCGACCGTCTATGTCATCGTCGACGATCTCGTCGAAAAGAACATGCTGACGCGCCAGACGGACGGTTCGATCTGGCTCGGGGCGCGGCTCTATCATTATGGCCTTGCCTATGCCCGGTCGCTGGATTTCATGAGCATCGCCACCCACGAAATGCATGATCTCTGTCGCCAGGCCGGCGAAACGGTGCAGGTCTGCGGCCGCGACGGCGATTTCATGCTGGTGCTTGCGATGGCCGATGGCCCGAGCCACTTCCAGGTGGCCTCCCGCGTCGGCACCCGCGTGCCGCTGAACTGGACGGCGTCGGGCCGCCTGCTCGTCGGCCACCTGCCCGAAGAGGAGCGCATCGAGCTCTTCAAGCGCTGCGCCCGTTCATCCCCGACCGGACGGGCCGAGATCGATCCGGGCACGCTGTCGGAAGCAGCCGGCAAAGCCTTTGAGTCGCGCCTGTCGATCCAGGCTGGCGAATCGGATTATGCGGTCGCCTGCATCGCCTCGCCGATCTGCGACCGCGACGGCCAGTGCGTCGCCACCATTTCCATCGTGCTGCCGGAACAGAAGGCCTTCTCCGACGAGAACCATTATACGGCGCATGTGCGCAGTTCGGCGGAACGGATCGAAAAGCTGATGGGCTGGCGCAACCGCTAAAGGCGCTTCTACCGGTAGGAATAGCCGTGGCTGTGGCGCACGAGCTTGCGCGCTCGCGGCACATAGCGGCTGGCCGCGAAAGCCTCGGCGCCGATGACCGCGTAGCGCGGCTCGAACAGTTTGGTGAGAACCGAGACGTCGCCGTTCGAATCCGTCGCCTCGACTTCGGAATCGATGAGGTCGAAAATGGTGAATTCGGCTTGCGCGCCGACCGAAAGCCGGTTCTCCACCGCCAGCTTGATGACGGATGCCGGCGCATGGGTGACGGCTTCCACCACCTTGTCGAAAGGCATGCCGACACTGAGCAGCTTCGACATCGTCGTGGCCAGATCCCAGACCGGGAAGTTCATCGAATGGCCGTGCAGGTCGGTCGAGATCGAGAATGGCAGAAGGCCGCGCGCAATCGCCGCCTCGGCCACCTTGAAGGAGAAGGAAGCGCCGCCGTGGCCGATGTCGAGGCGGATGCCCTCGGAGGCACAGCGCTCGGCGAGATAGAAGAGATCTTCGTCTTCCATGATGCTCGAACCGGCCTTGCCGTTGAAGCAGTGGGTGACGACGTCGCCGGGTCCGAGAATCTCCAACACTTCGTCATAAAGCGCCGGCGGCTCGCCGACATGCACCATCATCGGCACTTTCAGGATCTTGGCGATCTTCTTGCCGAGCTTGACCGGGGTAACGCCCCAGGAGCCGGTGATGACGTGGCTCGCGCGCACCTTGATGCCGACGATGTGCTCGCTGTTTGCGGCATAGACTTCGAGAATGCGGTCGAGATCGATATCTCTGATATCCCTGAGTTCGGCGACCCGGTTGCAGGCAACCAGGCCGATCGAGCCGAGGTTCAGGAAGGCCTTGATGCGCTCGCGCGAGGGCTCGATGATATATTCCCGGAAGCCATGGAAGTTCGCCTCCCCGGCAGAGCCGGCATCGACCAGCGTGGTCACGCCACGCTCGACGCCGCATTCGGACGGGCGAATGGAAATATCCGTGCCGCCATGCCAGATATGCACATGCAGGTCGATCCAGCCCGGAGACATGAAGGCGCCCTTGCCGTCGATGCGGGTCACGTCCTGCTGAACACCGAGCGAAGGACCGATCTCGGCGATCCTGCCGTCGCCGCCGATGAGGATGTCCACCGTCCCGTCCGGCGTACCGGCGCCGAAAGCCATGGGCCTGACATTGGCGAGCAGCAGCGGTTTCTTCGCCTGGTCCCCGGACATGATTGCATTCCTTTCGAAGTCTTGGATATGAATCGTTCCGCGCCCGGCGGCGATCCGTCTGCTTGTTGTTGTGGAGGATGATGGAAATCGTACCGCTTTCGGCTATTCCATAATTATACTACACAAATCTTTATAGTAGAATATAAGCAGCGACGTCTCTGTCAAGAAAAATGACGTATGATGACTATGCGATAACACGGCGGGCACGCCGGAAACGCGCCCTCCCGCAGAGCATTTATTTTCGCTCGGAAAAGACCGAATAGTCCACGCGCGCGAGATGGTCCGGATCGGCGAAGGCGTCGATCGCCAGGATCTTGCCATCGGCGATGGTGAGCGCCACGACGACACGCAGCTCTCCTTCGATACGCACGATATAGCCGACTTCGCCATCGACGAGAGCGGCTTCCGCCGCCCGTGCCCGGCCCTTGAAGAGCTCTGCAACACCTGGAGCACCGCGAATCTCGCCGATATTTCCAAATCCAGCCGCCGTCGCATCCGGCCGAAAGACCACGTCGGGGGCGAGAACGGCAACAAGCGCTTCCAGATCGCCGTTGCGCGATGCGGTGAGGAATGCCTCCGCAATCGTCCGCTTGCGGTCGAAATCGACATCCGGCGTCTCGTCCGTGCCCTGCACCCGGCGACGGGCACGGCTTGCAAGCTGCCGCGCGGCAGCGGACGAACGGCCGATGATCGGAGCGATTTCGTCGAAGGGCAGATCGAACATGTCGTGCAGCACGAAGGCGACGCGGTCGGCGGGCGCCAGCGTCTGCAGCACGACGAGCAGCGCCAGGCCGACCGAATCGGCAAAGGCTGCCTCGCGTTCCGGATCTTTCGCCGGATCGGCAATCCCGTCATGGGTGGGCAGTTCCAGCGGCTCCTCGCGCCGTGTCTTGCGTGAGCGCAGCATGTCCAGGCAGATGCGCGCCACGACAGTCGTCAGCCAACCGCCGAGATTGCCGACACCGGCCGCGTCGGTGCGGCTCAGCCGCAGCCAGGCCTCCTGAACGGCATCTTCAGCCTCGCTGCGCGAGCCGAGCATGCGATAGGCGACCGCCTTCAGATGCGCCCTGTTCGCCTCGAATTCATCGGCCAACCATTTTTTCTCGTTCATCCGTCACATTCCTTCGCTGCGTTCCGTCAAGATCATGACGAATGAAACCCGGCCGATGTGACAGCGCCGGCGATCGTCAAACTGTAAACGCATCAAGGAGGCTTAGTATGCAGGAAAAATTGGTCATGCAGGAGAGAATGGGAAATCCCGCCCTCATCCTTCCCGCCGCCATGCAGGCGCTCAATGCACTCAGCAGGGTGCCGACCGAAACAGGCCTTTCGCCGAAGCTGCTCGAACTCGTCAATCTGCGCGCCAGCCAGATCAACGGCTGCAGCGTCTGCATCGACGGCCATTGGCGCATTGCCCGCAAACACGGTGAGACGGATGAGCGGCTCTTTGCCGTCGCCGGCTGGCGCGATGCCCCCTATTATAGCGATGCCGAACGCGCCGCCCTCGCCTTGACCGAGGCGGTGACCCGCACCAGCGACCGCGCCGACCCGGTGCCGGACGAGATCTGGGACGAAGCGACACGGCATTATGACGGCAGGAGCCTTGCCGCACTCGTCATCGCCATCGCCAATATCAATGTCTGGAACCGGCTGAACATCGCCACCCGTCAGATCGCAGGTCAGTGGAAGCCATAGGCGGCGATTGCCGGCAGCGTTTCACCCCGCGCTGCCGGCAATTATGCTTCTCAAATGATACCGCCGCCGCCGGCAACGGAAGCAGGACGCTCGGCCGCGACGTGTCTGCGATAGCCGCTGGCGCGATAGGCGGCGATCGGATCGATCGCGCCGCCGGCGCGGCGGCGCGCCTCGGCAAGGATCGGCTCGACATCGGCGCGGTAGGCGCGCTTCAGCGTTTCCGATGCCATCAGCGCGTCATTGTCCTGCTGATAGCCGTCGAGCGCCTTGCGGTCGACGAGCAGCGCCTGGGCATAGGCGCGGCGGATTTCGTTGGCGCTGTTGATCAGGCTTTCGATCGGGTCGGTGACATTATGCGACTGGTCGATCATGTGCGCCGGGTTGAAATCGTTGACGCCGCGCTGTTCGGCATCGACAAGCTCGTTGAAGACCAGGAACAGCCGATAGGGATCGATCGCGCCGGCATCGAGATCGTCATCGCCATATTTCGAATCGTTGAAATGAAAGCCGCCGAGCTTGCCGAACTGGATCAGGCGGGCGACGATCATCTCGATATTGGTGTTCGGCGCATGGTGGCCGAGATCGACGAGGCAATGGGCCTTGGGGCCGAGCGTCTGGGCGATCAGGTAGTTGGTGCCCCAGTCCTGAACGATCGTCGAATAGAAGGCCGGCTCGTACATCTTGTGCTCGGAGAACAGCTTCCAATCGTCGGGCAGAGCCTTGTAAATATCAGCCATCGAGGCGAGGTAACGCTCGAATGCCTTGGTGAAATTGCTCTGGCCGGGGAAGTTCGAGCCGTCGCCGATCCAGACCGTCAACGCCTTGGAGCCGATCGCCTTGCCGATCTCGATGCATTCGAGATTGTGCTCCACCGCCTGGGCGCGTGTCGCCGCGTCGGTGTGGCTGAGCGAGCCGTATTTGTAGGAGTGAGCCTGTCCCGGCGCATCGGAAAAGGTGTTCGAATTCATCGCGTCAAAGCCGAGGCCGAGCGCATCAGCTTTGGCCTTCAACTCCCGCGCATCCGCCTTGTCCCAGGGAATATGCAGGGAGACATTCGGCGTTGCCTGCGTCAGCTGGTTGATGACGGCGCAATCGTCGAGCTTGTCGAAAATGCCGCGCGGTTCGCCAGTGCCGGGAAAGCGGGCAAAACGCGTGCCGCCGGTGCCGACGCCCCAGGAGGGAACGGCGACGAAGAATTCGGCGACCCTGCGGGTGATTGCCTCTATATCGACGCCGCGACGGTCAAGGGTGGCGCCGAGCGCCTCGTAATCGGCTTTCAGTGCGGTTGCCCGCTTGTCGTTTTCACTCGCGACCAGATCCTGCGCGATCCTGAACTCGGCCATGTCTTCCTCCCGGTTCTGCAATTTCTACATTGGAACTGCCGTTGGGGCCGCCCCTCATCCCCCTGCCGGCACTTCTCCCCGTTCTGACGGGGAGAAGGGAATATGCCGCGCCGGCTCCGTCCCACTCCAACATCTCGTTGGGCAAGTCCCCTCTCCCCGTCAGAACGGGGAGAGGGTTAGGGTAAGGGGCAGACACATCCGCCCCCGTCAAAAATCACCGCGTAAAGCTCTGCACGTTGCCGGCATCGACGTTGATGATGTTGCCGGTCGATTTTGCCGAAAGGTCCGATGCGAGGAAGTAGATCGCCTCGGCGATGTCTTCCGGGAACACGTTGAGCTTCAGCATCGAACGCTTGCGGTAATGTTCCTCGAGATCATCCACCTCGATCTTCGAGGAGGCTGCGCGCTGTTCGCGCCACTCGCCGCTCCAGATCTTCGAGCCGCGCAGCACCGCATCCGGGTTGACGGTGTTGACGCGGATGCCGGCATCCGCGCCTTCGAGCGCCAGGCAGCGGGCGAGATGGATTTCAGCGGCCTTCGCCGTGCAATAGGCAGAAGCATTCGGCGAGGCGGCAAGTCCGTTCTTCGAGGCAACGAAGACGATGTTGCCACCGAGCGCCTGACGGCGGAACAGGCGGAAGGCCTCACGCGAGACGAGGAAATAGCCGGTCGCCAGAATATCGATATTGCGGTTCCATGTCGAAAGCTCGGTTGCTTCGATCGGTGCGGAGGAGGCAATACCGGCATTCGAAACGAGGATATCGATGCCGCCGAATTCGACCGAGGCTTCCGCGAAGGAGGCGATCACCGCATCTTCCTTGGTGACGTCGAGCCGGACGCTGCGCACGGCATCGGCGCCGTATTTCTTGATGAAATCGGCTTCCGTGCCTTCGAGCGCTGCCTGGTCGATATCGGCAAGCACGATGCAGGCGCCTTCGCCGACGAGGCGGGCAGCCGTTGCGCGGCCGATACCGCCGGCGCCACCGGTGACGAAGGCGACCTTGCCGGCAAGGCTCTTCGGCTTCGGCATGCGCTGGAGCTTCGCCTCTTCCAGCAGCCAGTATTCGATGTCGAAGGCTTCCTGCTCCGGCAGGCCCTGATATTCCGAGACCGTCGAAGCGCCGCGCATGACGTTGATGGCGTTGACGTAGAATTCGCTGGCGATACGGGCCGTCGCCTTGTCACGGGCAAAGGACAGCATGCCGACGCCTGGAACGAGGAAGATGACCGGATTGGCGTCGCGCATTGCGGGCGAATTATCATGCTTGCAGTCGTTGTAATAGCGGGCGTAGTCGGCGCGGTAATCTTCCAGCGCCTTGTCGAGACCGGCAACGATCGCATCGACATCCGGCTTGGCCGGGTCGAAATCGACGATCAGCGGGCGGATCTTGGTGCGCAGGAAATGGTCCGGGCAGCTGGTGCCGAGCGCGCCGAGCGGACGCAGTTCCTTGGAATTGACGAATTCCAGAACCGCGTCCTGATCGTCGAAATGGCCGAGCTTGCGCTCCTGCTTGCCGATGCGGCCGCGAATCTCAGGCATCAGGCGGGCGGCGATGGCGCGACGTTCGGCAACGGGCAGGCTTTGAACGACCGCGCCACCGAAGATCGTCTTGCCTTCGGTCTGGCCGGCAAACCACTCGATCGCCTTGTTGATGATATCGAGCGTCAGCTCGTAGCAGGCCTTGGCGTCGTTTGCCCAGGTGAAGAGACCATGGCTTTCGAGCACGACACCCCTAGCGTTCGGGTTCGCCTTGACGAAGGCTTCGAGATCGAGGCCGAGCTGGAAGCCCGGACGGCGCCAGGGCAGCCAGCCGATCTCGTCGCCGAAGATCTGCTTGGTCAATTCCCTGGAATTCTTCGAGGCTGCGATCGCGATGATCGCGTCGGGATGCATGTGGTCGACATGGGTGAAAGGCACGAAGCCGTGCAGCGGCGTGTCGATTGAGGCGGCGCGGGCATTCAGGTTGAAGGTGCAGTGCGGCAGAAAGCCGACCATGCGGTCTTCATCTTCGACACCCTTATAGATGCCCTTCAGCGCTTCCAGCTTGTCCTGATAGAGCGTGGCGAAACCGTCGAGCTTGATGGTGCCGACATCGCCGCCCGAGCCCTTGACCCAGAGCACTTTCACCTTCTCGCCGGTCAGCGGATCGGTTTCCATCACCTTCGCCGAGGTGTTGCCGCCGCCGTAATTGGTGATGCGCTTGTCGGCGCCGAGCAGATTGGAGCGATAGAGAAGCTTGCCGGGCTCATCGAGGCCTGCCGCGTAACCATCATCCCACCGGTTTTCCAGAAGCCGGACGTTCGCCGCCATGTCATCCTCCCATATGAAATCATCATCGGGACGCGAGGTTCGCGCCCCTTTTCGATGACCGGTATCGCTCATCAAAATGGAGTTTGTCAATCGAAAACGATCAAATTCGATTATTGTGCAGCGCAATATGAAAATTTATGATCGTTTGTGATTGACAGCTTTTAACGGATACGAAATAAATACGACAAGAGGAGGAGCCCAATGCACGAACGTGAACGCCATCGCATTATCTTAAGCGCCGTTCAGGAGAAGTCCGTGGTCACGATCCAGGACATTTCCGAACTGACGGAAGCTTCTGAGGCGACGATCCGGCGCGATATTGCGGCTCTTCATGTGCAGGGCAAGATCCGGCGCGTCCGCGGCGGCGCGGAAGCGGTGCACCCGCCGCAGCTCGGCAATCTCGCCGGCCGGCCCTTCCGAGTTTCAGAATCAGTCAACATCGATAAAAAGCGCGCAATTGCGCGCGCAGCCGTCGATCTCTGCGAGGCGGGCGACGCCATCATCATCAATGGCGGCACCACCACCTTCCAGATGGTGCATTACATGGCCGGCCACCGCATGCAGGTCATGACCAACTCTTTTGCCATCGCCGAACATCTGGTGAAGCATTCCAAGAATACGGTGACGGTGCCGGGCGGCGCGATCTATCGCGAGCAGAGCCTGATCCTGTCGCCTTTCGATAATGACGCGATCCGCAATTTTTATGCGCGGCGCATGTTCATCGGCGCGCAGGGCGTCGGCCCGCTCGGCATCATGGAGGCGGACGCGCTCATCATCCAGAGCGAGCAGAAGCTGATGCACCAGGCCGACGAACTCGTCGTCATGGCCGATTCAAGCAAATTCAATCGCCGGTCGAGCCTCATTCTCTGCGCGCTCGACCGCGTTTCTGCGATCATCACCGATGACGGGATTTCGGAAGAGGCGACTCGCATGGTCGAGAACGCCGGCGTCCGGCTCATCGTCGCGAACCCGGTGGCGCAGCTTGCGAAGGAGGATTCCTCGTCGGTCGCATGAAGCGCCGCCGAGGTGTGGAAGTCTAATCTTAATGGGAGGAAAGTGACATGAAATTCGCGAAAACACTGGCGCTCGGCGCAGCGCTCGCCGTCGCCATGATGGCCGGCACTGCCAGCGCCAAGGACATCAAGATCGGCCTCGTCGTGAAGTCGCTCGGCAACGGCTTCTTCGACGCCGCCAACAAGGGCGCACAGGAAGCCGCCAAGGAACTCGGCGGCGTAGAGGTCATCTACACCGGCCCGACGTCGACGACGGCCGAAGGCCAGATCGAAGTCATCAACTCGCTGATCGCTCAGGGCGTCGATGCCATCGCCGTTTCGGCCAACGATCCCGACGCGCTCGTTCCGGCGCTGAAGAAGGCGGCTCAGCGCGGCATCAAGGTGATCTCCTGGGATTCGGGCGTAGCACCGGAAGGCCGCATCCTGCAGCTCAACCCGTCGTCCAACGAGCTGATCGGCAAGATGTGCCTGACGCTCGTCAAGGATCACCTGGAAGGCGGCAAGGGCGACTTCGCCATCCTGTCGGCCACGACCACCTCGACCAACCAGAACATCTGGATCGACCAGATGAAGAAGCAGCTCAAGGATTTCGCTGGTCTCAATCTCGTCACCACGGTTTACGGCGACGACCTCTCCGACAAGTCCTATCGTGAAGCCGAAGGCCTGCTGAAGTCCAACCCGAACGTCAAGGTCATCGTCGCTCCGACGACGGTCGGCGTTCTCGCCGCTTCGAAGGTCGTCGAAGACAAGGGCCTCGTCGGCAAGGTCTACGTCACCGGTCTCGGCCTGCCGTCCGAAATGGCCGGCGCGATCAAGTCGGGCGCCACGAAGGAATTCGCCATCTGGAACCCGATCGACCTCGGCTACTCCGCCACCCAGATCGCCTATCGCCTCGTCAAGGGCGAAACCGACGGCAAGCCGGGCAGCGAAATCGAAGCCGGCCGCATGGGCAAGATCAAGGTCGGCGATAACGGCGAAGCCGCCATGGCCGATCCCTTCGTCTACAATGCTTCGAACATCGACCAGTTCTCCAAGGTCTTCTGATCCGGAGAAACACATAAAGCCCGGCGGCTATGCGGCCGCCGGGATTTCTCATTCGACACTGGTAGAAGCTGATGAACGCCGCCTTTCAACAACCCGCCACGGACAGCAAAACCGGCGAAGCGCCCGCCATTCTGGAAATGCGCGGCATCTCCCAGATCTTTCCTGGCGTGAAAGCGCTCGACAATGTCAGCATTGCCCTTCACCCCGGCACGGTGACGGCGCTGATCGGCGAAAACGGCGCCGGCAAATCGACGCTCGTCAAGATCCTGACCGGCATCTACAGGCCGAACGAAGGCGAGATCCTGGTCGATGGCCGGACCGTGACCTTCGCCAGCGCCCAGGCGGCGATCGATGCAGGCGTCACCGCCATCCATCAGGAAACCGTGCTGTTCGACGAGCTGACGGTTGCCGAAAACATCTTCCTCGGCCATGCGCCGCGCACGCGCTTTCGCACCATCGACTGGCAGGTGATGAACACCCGCTCGAAGACGCTGCTGACGGCACTTGAAAGCAATATTGATCCGACGATCCGGCTGAAGGACCTCTCGATCGCGCAACGCCATCTGGTGGCGATCGCCCGCGCTCTGTCGATCGAGGCCCGCATCGTCATCATGGACGAGCCGACGGCCGCCCTCTCCCGCAAGGAGATCGACGATCTCTTCCGCATCATCAAGGGTCTGAAGGAACAGGGCAAGGCGATCCTGTTCATCAGCCACAAGTTCGACGAGCTTTACGAGATCGCCGACGATTTCGTCGTCTTCCGCGACGGCCGCGCCGTCGGCCAGGGCCGGCTCAAGGAGACGCCGCAGGACGAGATCGTCCGCATGATGGTCGGCCGCGATGTCGAAAACGCCTTTCCGAAGATCGACGTGGCGATCGGCGCTCCGGTGCTCGAAGTCGAAAAATACAGCCACCGCACCGAATTCCGCGATATCTCGCTGACCCTGCGCAAGGGCGAGATCCTCGGCATCTACGGCCTGATCGGCGCCGGGCGTTCCGAACTCGCGCAATCGCTCTTCGGCATCACCAGGCCGCTCTCCGGCCGGCTGACGCTCGAAGGCCGGGAGATTTCGATCAACTCGCCGCATGATGCGATCCGCGCCGGCATCGTCTACGTGCCGGAAGAGCGCGGCCGCCACGGCCTGGCGCTGCCGATGCCGATCTACCAGAACATGACGCTGCCGTCACTGGCGCGCACCTCGCGCAAGGGCTTCCTGCAGGCCGCGGAAGAATTCGCGCTCGCCCGCAAATATGCCGAGCGGCTGGATCTGCGCGCCGCCGCCCTCTCCGTTCCGGTCGGCACGCTGTCGGGCGGCAACCAGCAGAAGGTCGTCATCGGCAAGTGGCTCGCCACCATGCCCAAGGTCATCATTCTCGATGAACCCACAAAGGGCATCGACATCGGCTCGAAGGCTGCCGTCCACGGCTTCATCAGCGAACTCGCGGCCGAAGGCCTCTCCATCATCATGATCTCTTCCGAACTGCCCGAAATCATCGGCATGTCGGACCGCGTGCTGGTGATGAAGGAAGGCCTGTCGGCCGGGCTCTTCGAGCGCAATCAGCTTTCGCCGGAAGCGCTGGTGCGCGCGGCGACCGGAAATGCATGAGGTGACGAGCATGATGAGACTGATCAGAAAACGCGAAACGCTGCTCTTCGCCATCATCGTGGTGATGATCGTCGTCTTCTCGACGCGGGCCGCCGATTTCGCCACACCGGATAATCTCGCCGGCATCTTCAACGACACCGCAATCCTCATCATCCTGGCGCTCGCCCAGATGACTGTCATCCTGACGAAATCGATCGATCTCTCGGTTGCCGCCAATCTCGCCTTTACCGGCATGGCGATCGCGATGATGAATGCCGCCTTTCCCGGCCTGCCGCTGATCGTGCTGATCCTTGCCGCAGTCGTGATCGGCGCAGCCCTCGGCACCATCAACGGCTTCCTCGTCTGGCGCCTCGAAATCCCACCGATCGTCGTGACCCTCGGCACGCTCACCATCTATCGCGGCATGGCCTTCGTGCTCTCCGGCGGCGCCTGGGTGAACGCGCACCAGATGACGCCGACCTTCCTCGCCGTTCCCCGAACGCCGATCCTCGGCCTGCCGGTGCTGAGCTGGGTCGCGATCATCATCGTCGCGCTGATGTACATGCTGCTGCGCTACAGCCAGTTCGGCCGCTCGGCCTATGCGACCGGCGGCAACCCGACGGCTGCCGTCTATGCCGGCATCGATACCGGCAAGACGAAATTCCTCGCCTTCGTGCTCTCGGGCGCTTTGGCCGGCCTTTCCAGCTATCTCTGGGTCTCGCGTTATGCCGTCGCCTATGTCGATATCGCCAACGGCTTCGAACTCGACAGCGTCGCGGCCTGCGTCATCGGCGGCATTTCCATTGCCGGCGGCGTCGGCTCGGTCGCCGGTACGGTGCTCGGCGCGCTGTTCCTCGGGGTCATCAAGAACGCGCTGCCGGTCATCGGCATTTCACCCTTCACGCAGATGGCAATCTCCGGCACCGTCATCATCCTCGCCGTCGTCTTCAACGCACGGCGCGAGCGCAATCGAGGCCGCATCATCCTGCGTGACCGCGCGGCAGCGGAGGTCGCAGCATGAGCGCAGTTTCCTCAACACCCGAAAAACGGGTCATTCCCGATCGTCTCGGCACACCGTTCAGGCGCATCATTTCGAGCTGGGAAGTGCTGCTCTTCGGTGTGGCCGTCCTGATCTTCATCTTCAATTCCGTGGCCTCGCCTTACTTCCTCGATGCCTGGAACCTCTCGGACGCGACCTTCAACTTCACCGAAAAGGCGATGATCGCCTTCGCCATGGCGCTGCTCGTCATCTCGGGCGAAATCGACCTCTCGGTCGCCGCGATCATCGCACTCGCCTCGACGGCGATGGGAGCGGCAGCGCAGCTTGGCATCGGCACGCCGGGCCTCGTGCTGATCGGCATCGGCACCGGCCTTGCCTGCGGCATCTTCAACGGTGTGCTCGTCTCGGGGCTGAAACTGCCGTCGATCGTCGTCACCATCGGCACGATGAGCCTGTTCCGCGGCATTTCCTATATCGTGCTCGGCGATCAGGCCTACGGTAAGTACCCTGCCGATTTCGCCTATTTCGGCCAGGGCTACGTGTTCTGGGTCTTTTCCTTCGAATTCGTGCTGTTCATCGTGCTGGCGATTCTCTTCGCCATCCTGCTGCATGCGACGAATTTCGGCCGGCAGGTCTATGCGATCGGCAACAATGATTTCGCCGCACGCTTCTCCGGCATCCCGGTCGAGCGCGTCAAATTCATTCTCTTCCTGCTGACCGGCGTCATGAGCGGTGTTGCCGCCGTCTGCCTGACTTCGCGCCTCGGCTCGACCCGACCGTCGATCGCTCAGGGGTGGGAACTCGAAGTCGTCACCATGGTCGTGCTCGGCGGCATCTCGATCCTCGGCGGCTCCGGCAGGATCGGCGGCGTCGTCATCGCCGCCTTCGTCATGGGCCTCGTCACCTTCGGCCTCGGCCTGTTGAACGTGCCCGGCATCGTCATGTCGATCTTCATCGGCCTGCTTCTGATCATCACCATAGCGATCCCGATCATCGCCCGCCGCATCAAGCTCATGAGCTCCCGATGACCTTGGAAAAACACGCCTTCAAGATGCAGCTCAATCCCGGCATGGAAGCCGAATACTGCAAGCGGCATGACGAGATCTGGCCGGAACTGGTCGATCTCCTGCACCAGTCGGGCGCCAGCGACTATTCCATCCATCTCGACCGTCAGACCAACACGCTATTCGGCGTGCTGACGCGGCCTGTCGATCACACGATGGCGAGCCTGCCGGAGCATCCGGTCATGAAGAAATGGTGGGCTCATATGGCCGATATCATGGCGACCAATCCGGATAATTCGCCCGTTCAAAGCGACCTCGTCACCCTCTTCCATATGCCATGACCGCCAATTCCTATCGCCGCATCGCCGTCCTCGACATCGGCAAGACCAATGCCAAGGTCGTCGTGCTCGACAGTGGGACGGGCGCCGAGATCGCCGTCCTGAAACGGCCGAACATCACGATCAAGACCGGCCCCTACCCGCATTACGATATCGAGGCGCTCTGGTCCTTCGCGCTCGATGCGCTGAAGCGCCTTGCACGGGAACCCGGCTTCGACGCCATTTCGATCACCACCCATGGCGCCGCCGCCGCGCTCATCGGCGCGGACGGATTGCTCGCCATGCCCGTCATCGACTACGAACATGAATATCCACAGGAGATCCGCGACGCCTACACCGCGCTGCGTCCCTCCTTCGACGAAACCTTCTCGCCGCGCCTTGCAATGGGCCTCAATGTCGGCGCTCAGCTGCATTACCAGAAAACAGCCTTTCCCAAGGAATTCGCTCAGGTCACTGAGATCGTAACCTATGCACAATATTGGGCGGCGCGGCTGACCGGCGTCATCGCCAACGAACTGACGTCGCTCGGCTGCCACACCGACCTCTGGAACCCGAAAACATCAAGCTATTCCTCATTGGTCGACAAGCTCGGCATCCGCGACCTGATGGCGCCGATCCGATCCGCCTTCGATGCGCTCGGTCCTGTTCGGCCTGATATTGTCGCCGAACTCGGCCTTGCCGCACCTGTGCCTGTCTATTGTGGCATTCACGATTCCAACGCCTCGCTGTTGCCGCATCTCGTCCATCGCCAGGCGCCCTTCGCCGTCGTCTCCACAGGCACATGGGCCATCAATTTCGGCGTCGGCGGCGATCTCGATCACCTCGATGCGAAACGCGATGCGCTCGCCAATGTCGATGCCTATGGCCGCACCGTCCCCTCCTCGCGTTTCATGGGCGGGCGGGAATTCGAGATCCTTTCCGCTGAGATCGGCCCCGTGAACGACGAAGCCGCCTGGGCAGCGATCGGTGCTGTGATCCGCAAGGGCATGATGCTGCTGCCCAACATTGCGCCCGGCTCCGGACCCTTCCCGGGAAAGGTAGGTCGTTGGATCGGCGCCGAGGAAGCAAACCGCGAGGCGCATCATGCCGCCGCCTGCCTCTACCTGGCGCTGATGACCGACGCCTGCCTCGCGCTGATCGGCGCCAAAGGCCCTATCATCGTCGAAGGACCTTTTGCTTTGAACGAGACCTATCTCAAGGTACTTGCAGCACTTACCGGCCGCGAGGTTCTGGCCCTTCCCGGCTCGACCGGCACCAGCCAGGGTGCGGCGTTGCTCACCGGCATCCGGCCGGTCTCCGGTGCCGAGAGGCACTTTGCACCGGCCGATATCCCGGGATTGGCCGCCTATCGCGACCGCTGGTACGCGGCGATGGAATAGGAGTCTTTCCAAGAACGGCCTTGTTCGCCCCGCCCCTGCGGTTAGTGTGCACCTCGAACATCATTCGAGGAGATAGCATGACAGAGATATTCGATCCGCGCAGCCTCGCATCCACGCTTCACCGCCTGCGCCAATCCGGCAGGCAGGAGGCAACGAGCACGTTCGCGCTGCCGGCCGATCTGCATCAGGCGATGGAGGCGCAGAATTTCCTCGCCGCCGCGGACGACATTTCCAACAACGCCTGGAAGGTGACCGTCTCGCCGGAGGGCCAAGCGGTCACCGGCCCGCTGCATCCCTATGCCGAAGCCGTCTCCGGCGCTGATATTCCATGGTATCCGGGGCTGAAATTCGAAACCGAGATTGCCGTGCGCCTCGGCAAGGATCTGCCGATCCGCGCGGGTAAGCCGTACAGCCGCGCCGAAGTGGTCGAGGCGATCTCCTCCGTCTATCTCGGCGCCGAGCTGCTGGTCAGCGCCATTAGGGAAAGCGGCGGCGTGTCCTTTCTGCTGTTTGTCGCCGACCGCCTCGGCAACAGCGGCTATGTCCTCGGCCCACAGATCGACAGGAGCCTCGTCGATACCGCCCCCGGTACGTCGCTCAAGGTCATCCATGCCGGCCGCACCATCTATGACGGTCCCGCGCAGCATCCGAAGGGCGACGTTCTCACCTGGCTCGTCGATTACGCCAATGACGGGCTGCGCCCCGAAGCATCGCTGAAGACGGGCGCGCTCGTCACGACGGGCACGTTGAGCGGCGCGATCGAACTGACCGAACCCGGCGAGATCGATATCCTGCTCGGCGATGTCAGACTGAATTTTTCGGTGTCGAAGGCATGATTGACGCCTGTTCTGCCTGCGGCCGCCGCCATGCCCGCACGGCCGCCTTCAAGCTCGGCAGAAAATGTTAAGTTGACAATCCAGGTTTAGTTTTGCAGGAACCGGGTGCGGGAGGGAGGCTTGCCTTTTGAACCTGCAGCGCCGAACCTGGAGCAGACCATGCCTTCGCCTTTCCTTGCCCTGTCGGAAATCGACTATGCCATAGGGCCGAAACCCGTGCTGTCCGGCATCGATCTGACGCTCGAGCATGGCCGCATCTACGGCCTGGTGGGGCCGAACGGCTCCGGCAAGAGCACGCTTTTGAAGATCGTCGCCCGCCAGATCGCACCGAAATCCGGTGCCATCGCTTTCGACGGCAGATCGGCGGCGGACTGGGGTGCCCGGGAATTTGCCCGGCACGTCGCCTACATGCCGCAGTTCACCCCGGCGACCGACGGCATGACCGTTCGGGAACTGATCGCGCTCGGCCGCTTCCCCTGGCATGGCACGCTCGGCCGCTTCACAGCGGCGGACCGCAGCAAGGTAGAAGAGGCAATCGCCCGTACCGAGCTTGAGAATTTTGCCGATCGTCTCGTCGCCAACATGTCCGGCGGCGAGCGTCAGCGCGCCTGGATCGCCATGATGCTCGCCCAGGATGCCCGCTGCCTCTTGCTCGACGAACCGACATCGGCACTCGACCTCGCCCATCAGGCAAGCGTCCTGTCCCTGGTGCAGGAACTCAGCCACGAACGCGGGCTGACCGTCATTATCGTGCTGCACGATATCAACCTCGCCGCGCGTTACTGCGACGCGATCATCGCGCTCAACCGCGGCCGGATCACCGCCGAAGGCACGCCCGCCGAGATCATGCAGGCCGACAAGCTGCGGTCGATTTTCGGCGTCGGCATGGGCGTCTTCCCGCATCCGGTTCGAAACGAGCCGGTCAGCTATCTCCTGTAGGCCACCGCCTAAACCTTCTCACGGAACATCTCGATGATGGCGGAAAAATCCCTTCCGCCATTGCCCTGCTTTTCGAACAGCGCGAAAAGCTGGGCCGCTTCCGCACCCATCGGCGTGGACGCACCGCTCGCCAGCGCCGCCTCCTGCGAGAGTCTCAGATCCTTCAGCATCAGCGCCGCGGCAAAACCCGGCTTGTAACCGTTGTTGGCAGGCGAGGTCGGCACCGGCCCGGGCACCGGGCAATAGGTATTGATCGCCCAGCACTGGCCCGACGAGGTGGAGGCGACGTCGAACAACGCCTGATGCGAAAGGCCGAGTTTCTCGGCGAGCACGAAGCCTTCGCAGACGCCGATCATCGAAATGCCAAGGATCATGTTGTTGCAGATCTTGGCCGCCTGGCCGGCGCCCGCCTCGCCGCAATGGACGATCTTCTTGCCCATCGCTTCGAGAATGGGCTTCGCCCGGGCGAAGGCCTCGTCCGAGCCGCCCGCCATGAAGGTCAACGTGCCCGCGGTCGCCCCGCCAGTGCCGCCGGAGACGGGCGCGTCGAGCGACGGGCAGCCTGCGGCCTTGGCCATCTCATGCGCCTTGCGGCTGCTTTCGACATCGATTGTGGAGCAATCGATGACCAGCGTATCCTGCGCCGCGGTCTGCAGGATGTCCGTCCAGGCCGTCAGCACGTGTTTGCCCTGCGGCAGCATAGTGATGACGATTTCGGCGTCCTTCACCGCCTGGCTGGCATGGCTCGCCGGCTTGACGCCGCTCGCCTCGGCCGCCTTCAGCACGGGAGCGGCGAGATCGAAGCCAAGGACTTCGTGACCCGACTTGACGAGATTGGCCGCCATCGGCCCACCCATATTGCCCAATCCGATGAATGCGATCCTTGCCATGGTCTTCTCCTATCGATTGTCTTCGAGGATCATCGCGGCCGCCTTCTCAGCGATCATGATCGTCGGCGAATTGGTGTTGCCCGAGGTGATCGACGGCATCACCGAGGCGTCGGCGATCCTGAGCTTGCCGAGCGCGCGCAGTTTCAGCCGGGGATCGACGACGCTGTCCCGGTCTGCGCCCATGCGGCAGGTGCCGACGGGATGGAAGATCGTCGTGCCGATATCGCCCGCCGCCCGCTCCAGATCGGCCTCCGTCTGATAGCTGGGGCCGGGCTTGAATTCCTCCGGCCGGAAACGGGCGAAGGAAGGCTGCGCGACGATCTTGCGCGTCAACCGTATGGAACGGACAGCTATGTCACGATCGCGCTGCGTCGAGAGGTATTTCGGGCTGATCGTCGGCTGGGCGGCGAAATCCGGGCTCGACAGATGCACCGAACCCCGGCTTTCCGGCCTCAGATTGCAGACGCTCGCCGTGATCGCCGGGAAGGGATGGACGGGATCGCCGAACTTCTCCAGTGAGACCGGTTGCACGTGATATTGCAGATCAGGCGTCTCCCGGTCCGGACCCGAACGGGTGAAGATACCGAGCTGGCTCGGCGCCATCGCCATCGGGCCGGAGCGGCGCACGAGATATTCGAGCCCGATCGCCGCCTTGCCGATCAGCTTGGTCGCCTTCTCGTTCAAGGTCGGAACGCCGGTCACTTTGTAGGCGAGGCGCAGTTGCAGATGATCCTGCAGGTTCTCGCCGACGCCTTTCACCTCGGTGACGACATCGACGCCCGCCTGCCGCAGCACCTCGCCCCTGCCGATGCCGGACAGTTCCAGAATATGCGGCGAGCCGATCGAGCCGGCGGAAAGAATGGTTTCCCGAGCCGCATAGGCGCGTTTGGCGACGCCATCATGCTGGAACTCGACGCCGGCAATGGCCCCCTCCTCCACCAGCAGCCGGCGGACCTGGGCTTTGGTCAAAACGGTCAGGTTCGCGCGCTTCATTGCCGGGCGCAGAAAGGCCTTGGAGGTGTTCCAGCGAATGCCGGAGCGCTGGTTGACGTCGAAATAGCCGGAGCCCTCGTTGCTGCCGCGGTTGAAATCCGCCGTCTCCGGAATGCCTGCTTCCCTCGCCGCCTGCTGGAAGGCATCGAGCACGGCCCAGCGCACCCGCGCCTTCTCGATGCGCCATTCGCCGCCGGCGCCATGCATGTCATCGGCGCCGCGATAAAAATCCTCGGATTTCGTGAAGAAGGGCAGAATATCGTCCCAGCCCCAGCCGGTGCAGCCCATCTGCCGCCAGAGGTCGTAATCGCGGGCCTGGCCGCGCATGTAGATCATGCCGTTGATCGACGAACAGCCGCCGAGCACCTTGCCGCGGGGATAGGTGAGCGCCCGGCCGTTCAGCCCCGCTTCCGGCGCCGTGGTGAAGCACCAGTCGGTGCGCGGATTGTTGATGCAATAGAGATAGCCCACAGGAATGTGGATCCAGTGGTAGTTGTCGCTGCCGCCAGCTTCCAATAGCAGCACCCGGCTCCTGCCGTCTGCGGATAAGCGGTTGGCAAGCACGCAGCCGGCGCTGCCTGCCCCGATGATGATGTAGTCGTAGCGCTCCATGCCCCTCACGAAACTCCAGATGCTTTCTGCTTCCCTCTCCCCGTGGGTCGGGGAGAGGGACAGACGCAGCGCCACCGCCCATCTCTTTTCCGGGGGAAGAGGGTTCCTTCCCGGAAAGAGAGAGGTCCGCCCGTTCAGCGGCGATAGACGAAGCCCAGTTTCCGCCCCAGCCGCGAAGCGTAGAATTCGCCGATGATGCCGCGGCGGAAGATCAGCACGCAGACCATGAAGACGATGCCGGTGATGATCGTCACCGGGAATTCCGAGGTGGCGAGGTAGTTTTCCAGCGCCACCACCAGCCCCGCGCCGAAAAGCGGGCCGATCAGCGTGCCGATGCCGCCGAGCAGCGTCATCAGGATCACCTCGCCCGACATCTGCCAGGCGACGTCGGTAAGCGTCGCGAACTGGAAGACAAGCGATTTCACCGCGCCCGCCAGCCCGGCAAGCGCCGCCGACATGACGAAGGCGCCGAGCTTGTAGCGCGCCACGGAATAGCCGAGCGAGATCGCCCGTTGCTCGTTCTCGCGGATCGACTTCAGGATCATGCCGAAGGGCGAGTTGATGAAGCGCCAGATGATCAGGATGCCGATCAGGAAGACGGCCAGCACGAAATAATACATGTTGGTCGAGTTGTTCAGATCGATGAAGCCGAAGAGGTGGCCGCGCGGCACCGATTGAATGCCGTCCTCGCCTTCGGTGAACTCCGCCTGCAGGCAGAAGAAGAAGAACATCTGCGACAGCGCCAGCGTGATCATCGCGAAATAGATGCCCTGCCGGCGAATGGCGAAGAAGCCCATGACCAGGCCGAGGAACGCTGCGCCCGCCACGCCGATCAGGATGCCGAGTTCCGGTGGCAGCCCCCATGCCTTCACCGTGTAGGCGGTGAAATAGGCCGCCCCGCCGAAGAAGGTGGCATGGCCGAAGGAAAGCAGGCCGGTATAGCCGAGCAGCAGGTTGAAGGCGCAGGCGAACAGCGCGAAGCAGAGCAGCTTCATCAGGAAGATCGGATAGAAGAAGAACGGCGCCAGCAGCAGGAGCAGCAGCCCGGCAAGGAGGAAGCCCGCCTGGACCGAAAGGGCGGTCCGGCTTTTTTCCGTTCGGATGGTTTCGGTGATGTCAGCCATGTCAAGCATCCCGGCCGAAGAGGCCCGCGGGCCTGATGAGAAGCACGATCGCCATGATGACGAAGATCACGATGTTGGAAGCCTCGGGATAGAAGACCTTGGTCAGGCCCTCGGCAATGCCGAGCACATAACCGGTGATGATCGCGCCCATGATCGATCCCATGCCGCCGACCACGACCACGGCGAAGACGACGATGATCATGTTCGAGCCCATCAGCGGCGAGACCTGGTAGATCGGCGCCGCCAGCACGCCGGCAAAGGCGGCAAGCCCGGCGCCGAGCGCATAGGTCAGCGTCAGCAGCACCGGCACGTTGACGCCGAAGACCTGCACCAGCACGGCGTTTTCGGTGGCGGCCCTGAGATAGGCCCCGAGCTTGGTCTTCTCGATCAGCAGCCATGTGCCGAGGCAGACGACGAGCGAGACGACGACCACCCAGCCGCGATAGATCGGCAGGAACATGAAGCCGAGATTGGCCCCGCCGGCAAGCGCCGCCGGCGTCGCATAGGGTTGGCCGGACGAGCCGTAAAGATAGCGGAAGGTGCCTTCGACCGCGAGCGCCAGCCCGAAGGTAAAGAGCAGGCCGTAGAGCGGATCGAGATCGTAGAGCCGGCGCAGGAGCAGCCGCTCGATGACGGCGCCGGCAAGGCCGACGATGACGGGCGCCAGGATCAGCGACGGCCAATAGCCGATACCGGCATAGGTGAGCAGCAGATAGGCGGCGAAGGCGCCGAGCATATATTGGGCGCCGTGAGCGAAGTTGATCACCCTGAGCAGGCCGAAAATGATGGCGAGGCCGAGGCTGAGCAGCGCGTAGAACGAGCCGTTGATCAGACCGACCAGCAATTGGCTTAACAGGCCCTGCAAGCTAACACCGAAGATCATCGTCATCTGGTCACACTCCCAGAACCTTGTGCAGCGTATCCATGCGCTGCGGCAGTTCGCCGACCGGGAATTCCGACACCATCTGCCCATGATCCATCAGATAGAAGCGATCGGCAATACGGCTGGCGAAACGGAAGTTCTGCTCGACGAGCAGGATCGTCATGCCGCGCTCCTTGAGTTTCTTCAGCACCTCGCCGATGCGCTGGACGATGACGGGGGCAAGCCCTTCGGTCGGTTCGTCGAGGATGAGCAGCCGGACACCGGTGCGCAGAATCCGGGCGATCGCCAGCATCTGCTGCTCGCCGCCTGATAGTTTGGTGCCCGGGCTGCTGCGGCGCTCGTAGAGATTGGGAAAGAGCTCATAGATCTCGTCGAGCGTCATGCCGCCCTCCGCCACGACTGGCGGCAGCAGCAGGTTTTCCGAAACCGTGAGCGTCGAAAAGATGCCGCGCTCCTCCGGCACGAAGCCGATGCCCCGATGCGCCGTCTTGTGCAGCGGCACCTGCATCATGTCGCTGCCGGCAAAGCTGATCCTGCCCTTGCGGGCGCGCACGATGCCGGTGATGGTGCGCAGCGTCGTCGTCTTGCCGACGCCGTTGCGGCCGAGAATGGTGATCGTCTCGCCTTCGCCGACATGCATGTCGACCCCGTGCAATATGTGGCTTTCGCCGTACCAGGCATTGAGGCCCTGAACTTCGAGGAGAGCGGCCATCAATGCTCCTCCGTGCCCATGTAGGCCACGCGGACGCGCTCGTCCTGGCTGACGGTGGCATAGTCGCCTTCCGCGAGGATCTCGCCGCGCTGAAGCACGGTGACGTGCTGGCAGATATTGGCGACGACGGAGAGATTGTGCTCGACCATCAGCACGGCCCGATCGCGGGCGACGTCGCGAATGATCGATGAGACGACGCCGACATCCTCATGCCCCATGCCGGCCATCGGTTCGTCGAGCAGCAGCACCTTCGGATCGAGCGCCAGCGTCGTGGCGATCTCCAGCACGCGCTTACGGCCATAGGAAAGATCGGCGGCGATATGGTCGCGTTCCTTGGAAAGCCCGACGCTGGCAAGCAGTTGCTCGGCGCGCTCGTTCAGCCGGTCGAGCGCCGAGAGAGGCCGCCAGAACTGGGTGGAGAGGTTGTTCGGCCGCTGCAGCGCCACGCGCACATTGTCGAGCACGGAGAGGTGCGGAAAGACCGCCGAAATCTGGAAAGAGCGCACCAGCCCCATGCGCGCCACCTTATCGGGCGCGGTGCCGGTGATATCGGTGCCCATCAGGGTGATCGTTCCCGCCGTCGGCTGCAGGAACTTCGTCAAGAGGTTGAAGACCGTCGTCTTGCCGGCGCCGTTCGGGCCGATCAGTGCATGCACGCTGGCGTCATGCACGTCGAGATCGACGTTCTTGACGGCCGTGAAGCCGCCGAAATCGCGGCGCAGGCCGCGGGCGGATAGGACCACCCGCGGCTTTGCCTGAGTTTCAATTGCGGAAACCGCCATCGTGCTTACTTCACCAGATCGCAGCCGCTCTTGGCGGGATCGATATAGGCTTCCTTGCCGGGAATGGTGGCGAGAACGTTGAAGTAATCCCACGGTTCCTTGCTTTCTGAAGGCTTCTTGACCTGCAGCAGGTACATGTCGTGGATCATGCGGCCATTGGCGCCGACCGTGCCGCCGCGCCCGAAGACGTCGTCGACGGGCATGTCATGCAGCAGCTTGGCGACGGCTTCCGTATCATCGGTGCCGGCCTTCTGCACCGCCTTCAGATATTGCGTCACCGCCGAATAGGTGCCGGCGTGGATCATGTTCGGCATCTTGCCGGTGCGGTCGAAGAACTTCTTGGCGAAGGCGCGGCTTTCGTCGTCGCGGTTCCAGTAGAAGCCTTCCGTCAGCGTCAGCCCCTGCGCCGCTTCGAGGCCGAGACCGTGCACTTCGGCAAGCGTGAAGAGCAGCGCCGCCAGATGCTGGCCGCCCTGGGTGATGCCGAATTCGGCCGCCTGCTTGATGGCATTCGAGGTGTCGAGACCGGCATTGGCAAGGCCGATCACCTTGGCGCCGGAGGATTGCGCCTGCAGCAGGAAGGACGAGAAGTCCTGCGTCGACAGCGGGTGGCGAACCGAGCCGACGACAGTGCCGCCGCTCGCCTTGACGTAATCGGTGGTCTGCTGTTCCAGCGAATAGCCGAAGGCATAGTCGGCAGTCAGGAAGAACCAGCTGTCGCCGCCCTGCTTGACGAGCGCGCCGCCGGTGCCGACGGCCAAGGCATGCGTGTCGTAGGCCCAGTGGAAACCGTAAGGCGAGCAGGCCTTGCCGGTCAGATCCGTCGTCGCAGCACCGGTGACGATGTCGATCTTCTTCTTTTCCTTGCCGATCGCCTGCACGGCGAGCGCCACGGAGGAGGTCGTCAGTTCCATGATCGCGTCCACCTGCTCGGTGTCGTACCATTGGCGGGCGATGTTGGAGGCGATGTCAGGCTTGTTCTGGTGGTCGGCATCGACGATCTCGACCGGTACACCCAGCACCTTGCCGCCGAAATCCTCGACCGCCATCTTGGCGGCTTCGACGGAAGACTTGCCGCCGAAGTCGGCGTAGACGCCCGACTGGTCGTTCAGAATGCCGATCTTGACCTTGCCGTCGGTCGCGCTCTGCGCGAGCACCGCAGTGCTGCTTGCAAGCAGAAATGCTACGGACGCAATGAAACTCTTTCGCATATTCTCTCCTCCCAGAGATTAGCCAGATTACGGTTCTGTTCAGATTTGGCCAGCCGCGCTCCTCAGAGCGGCCGACCCTCAGCTTACGATCAAGGAAATTCCACCTTGAAGCAACGGGTGGTTTACAACTAATTCCAAACAGTATCTGTTCGTTTTTGAACAGATGGGGATCGCGATGACCAACCCACCGCAGTTTACTTGGGACGATCTTCAATTTTTTCTAGCCGTCGCCCGCACAGGACAGCTCTCGACGGCTGCCCGCCAGCTGCGCTCCAGCCATGCCACCGTGTCGCGCCGCATCGACCGGCTGGAATTCACCCTCAAGGTCAAGCTCTTCGAGCGCAATCCGCGCGGCTACGTGCTGACATCAATGGGCACGCGCTTCATCGAGACGGCCGAGAAGATGGAGCAGGAGACCGAGCGGCTGCGCGCCGATCTCGCCGACGGCTCGATGGCGCAACGCGGCCTGGTGCGCCTCAGCGCGCCGGAGGGTTTTGCCAATTTCTTCTTCGCGCCGGTGCTGCCGCGCTTCGCCGCCCGGCATCCGCATCTCTCGCTCGAACTGGTGACGATCCAGCAGATCATGTCGCTGTCGCGCAAGGAAGCCGATATCTCCGTCGTGCTCGACGAGCCGAAAGGCGGTCCCTATTTCGCCGAGAAGCTGACGGACTACCATCTGCAGATCTATGGCTCACGCGACTATCTGGCAAAGGCTCCTGAGATCACCTGCCGCGACGACCTGCTCGGCCATCCCTTCGTCAGCTATATCGAAGAGATGATCTTCGCGCCGGGCCTGGACTATCTCGGCGACGTGCATCCGCGCATCAAGCCGCAATTCCAGAGTTCCAGCATCTTCGCGCAGCTCACCGCTACCAGGAACGGCCTCGGCCTCTGTATCCTGCCCTATTTCTTCGCCAGCCGTTATCCCGAACTGGTGCGCGTGCTGCCCGAGGAGATCGACCTCAAGCGCCAGTACTGGATCACCTGCCACCGCGATCTGAAACAGGCGCCGCGCGTGCGCGCCGTCATGGATTTCCTGCGCGAGGCGGTGCGCGGCGAGGATGCGCGCTTCGTGCCGCCCTATGTCACCGCCGCCGGCCCGGCACGACGCACGAAGGCCGAAAGCTGATTATTTCAGAAATTCCGCCCGGTGCGGTGTGAAGGTATCGATCAGCCGACCCTTTTCCAGCGCCCGGACGCCGTGGACGAGATTGGGCGGCACGATGAAGCTGCCGCCCTGCCTGAGCAATTCGGTGCGGCCATCGATCGTCACTTCGAAGCTGCCTTCCGCCACATAACTTGCCTGGATATGCGGATGCGAATGAGCAGCACCCACCGCGCCGCTTTCGAAGGCCACTTCCACCATCATCATCTCGGGCAGATAGGTCATGATGCGCCTGGTGACGCCGGGCTCCGGATTGACCCATTCGGCGCCTTCGGCCGATACGAACAGATCGCTTGACGACATTTCCGCCTCCTCGTTCCAGAATCTTGCGCGCAAAGTGGATCATGCCGCGGCCTTTGAAAAGGGCCGAAAGGCACCTTTTGATGTGGGTCGACTTCTGTTGACGCAGTCGGCTGGCGGGTCTATGGCCAGATTGAACGAGGCAAGCCTGAATTCACGGTGAGGAGACGCCGCCATGCAGCATACGCGCGAGGTTTTCGACTGGACCGACCCTTTCCGGCTGGCGGAACAGCTCACCGACGAAGAGCGCATGGTGCAGGACACCGCCCATTCTTACGCGCAGGAAAAGCTTGCTCCGCGCGTTCTCGACGCCTTCCGCAATGAAAAGACCGATCCCGAAATCTTCCGCGAAATGGGCGAACTCGGTCTGCTCGGCCCGACGATCTCGCCCGATTACGGCGGCGCCGGCCTCGGCTACGTCGCCTACGGCCTGATCGCCCGCGAGGTCGAGCGGGTCGACAGCGGCTACCGCTCGATGATGAGCGTCCAGTCCTCGCTCGTCATGGTGCCGATCGATACTTTCGGTTCGGAGCCGCAGAAGCAGAAATACCTGCCGAAGCTTGCAACCGGCGAATGGATCGGCTGCTTCGGCCTGACCGAACCCGATCACGGCTCCGACCCCGGCTCCATGGCGACGCGCGCCAGAAAGGTCGACGGCGGCTACAGCCTCACCGGCTCCAAAACCTGGATATCGAACGCGCCGATCGCCGATGTCTTCGTCGTCTGGGCCAAGACCGAGGACGGCCTCATCCGCGGCTTCATCCTCGAAAAGGGCTGGAAGGGACTTTCGGCTCCCGCCATCCACGGCAAGGTGGGCCTGCGCGCCTCGATCACAGGCGAAGTGGTGATGGACGGGGTCTTCGTGCCCGAGGAAAACCTGCTGCCCGGCGTCACCGGCCTCAAGGGACCGTTCACCTGCCTCAACTCGGCCCGCTTCGGCATCGCCTGGGGCGCGCTCGGCGCTGCCGAGGATTGTTATGCGAGAGCCCGGCAATACACGCTGGAGCGCAAACAGTTCGGCCGGCCGCTCGCCGCCAACCAGTTGATCCAGAAGAAGCTCGCCGACATGGCGGCGGAAATCTCGCTCGGCCTGCAGGGCTGCCTGCGGCTCGGCCGCATGAAGGAGGAAGGCCATCCGCCGGTGGAGCTGACCTCGATCCTCAAGCGCAACAGCTGCGGCAAGGCGCTCGACATCGCGCGCGCTTCCCGCGACATGCTCGGCGGCAACGGCATCTCCGACGAATTCGGCATCGCCCGCCATCTCGTCAACCTCGAAGTGGTCAACACCTATGAGGGCACGCACGACATCCACGCACTGATCATCGGCCGCGCGATCACGGGTATCGCCGCCTTCGCGAACTGAATAATCGGCAAATTTGCCACGCGCCTGACAATGTGCAACCTTCCCTGATTGCGGCACGAAGCCGGCGAAGAGGGGGATCGCATGTTTCTGCTTCTTGCATTGCTGATCGGTGTCGTCTCGGGCCTTCGCACCATGACTGCGCCGGCCGCCGTTGCCTGGGGCGCGGCTCTCGGCTGGTTCGACGTGTCGCAGACGCCGCTTGCCTTCATGGGCTACCGCTGGACGCCGTGGATCTTCACGGTCCTCGCTGTGATCGAACTGATCGCCGACCAGTTGCCGTCAACGCCGTCGCGCAAGGTGCCGATGCAGTTCGCAGCCCGTATCGTCTCGGGCGCGCTCTCAGGCGCCGCGATCGGCGCGGCCAGCAGCCTGCTCTTCGGCGGGTTGGTCGCCGGCGTGATCGGCGCCGTGATCGGCACCTATGGCGGGGCGGCCGTCCGCGGCAGGCTTGCCGCCTCCTTCGGCAGGGATCTGCCGGCCGCCCTCATCGAGGATGCCGTCGCCGTCGTCGGCGCGGTGCTGATCGCGGGGGCCGTCGCATGAAAAGCTTCGACGCCATCGTCATCGGCGCCGGCCAGGCCGGCCCGTCGCTTGCCGCCCGAATGGTCGACAAGGGCATGAAAGTGGCGCTGATCGAGCGCAAGTTCCTCGGCGGCACCTGCGTCAATGCCGGCTGCATGCCGACGAAGACGCTGGTCGCCAGCGCCCGCGCCGCCCATGTCGCAAGAAGCGGCGCGGCCTACGGCGTCAAAATCCCCGGCGAGGTCGCCGTCGACATGAAGGTGGTGAGAGCTCGCGCCGAAACCGTGACGATGAATGCCCGCAACGGCCTGATCGGCTGGCTCGGCGGCATGGACGGCATGAGCGTGATCTACGGTCATGCCCGCTTCGAAGGCCCGAAGACCGTCAGCGTCAACGGGGAGACGCTGACCGCACCGCGCATCTTCCTCAATGTCGGCGCGCGGCCCGTCATCCCCGAACTGCCTGGTATCGACGATATCGATTACCTCACCAGCACCTCGATCATCGGGCTCGACACGCTGCCAAGGCATCTCGCCGTGATCGGCGGCAGCTATATCGGGCTGGAATTCGCGCAGATGTATCGCCGCTTCGGCGCCGAAGTGAGCGTCATCGAACACGGCCCGAAGCTCGCATCGCGCGAGGACGAGGACATATCGGACGCGATCGCCGAGATCCTGCGCGCCGAGGGTATCGATGTCCACACCGATGCCGGTAATATCGCGTTCGCTAGACATGGCGGCGGGGCGACCGTCACCGCCGGCTCCACGAAGATCGATGCGAGCCATGTGCTGATCGCCACCGGCCGCAAGCCGAACACCGACGATCTCGGCCTCGATGCCGCCGGTGTGGCTACGGATAAGCGCGGTTACATCACCGTCGACGACAGGCTCGCCACCAATGTCGAGGGCATCTTCGCGCTTGGCGACTGCAACGGCCACGGCGCCTTCACGCATACTTCCTACAATGATTTCGAGATTGCCGCCGCCAATCTGCTCGACGGCGATGACCGCAAGGTGTCGAGCCGCATCCTGGCCTATGCGCTCTATATCGATCCGCCGCTCGGCCGCGTCGGGATGACCGAGAAGCAGGCGCGCGCCTCGGGGCGCAAGATCCTGGTCTCGACGCGCCCGATGAGCCGCGTCGGCCGGGCCAACGAACGCGGCGAGACCAAGGGCTTCATGAAAGTGATCGCCGACGCCGAGACCAAGGAGATACTCGGCGCGGCAATCCTGGGCATCGAAGGCGACGAAGTGATCCACGGCTTGATCGATGCGATGAATGCGGGAACGACCTATCAGACGCTGCAATGGTCGGTGCCGATCCATCCCACCGTGTCGGAACTGATTCCGACGCTGCTTGGCGACCTGAAGCCGGTTCAGCCGTGACTTGACCTCGGGAAGAGCTGGAGGCGGGCGGGCATGTCTATCGAAGCGCTGATCGAGAACTACGGCCTGCTGGCTATATTCCTGGGCGCGGCCTTCGAAGGCGAGACGGCCGCCTTCCTCGGCGGCGTGGTCGCTCATCGCGAACTGCTCACCTATTGGTCGGCGTCGCTTGCGGCCACCGCAGGCTCCTTCGCCGGCGACCAGCTCTGGTTCTTCGCCGGCCGTTATGCCGCGCAATGGAGCGTCGTGCGCCGGCTGATGGAAAAGCCGGCGCTTGCTCGCGCAACCGGGCTTCTGGAGCAATATCCCACAGGTTTCATCCTGGCGTTTCGTTTTCTGGTGGGATTGCGGACGATCAGCCCTGTTGTCATCGGCACGACCCGGATACCGACCGGAAAATTCATCGCCCTGAATGCTGTAGCCGCGCTGGTCTGGGGGCAGCTTTTCACGGCGCTCGGTTATCTGTTCGGACACAGCATCCAGCAGACACTCGGCCACCTTCCCCTTCACCGTCACCTGCTGATCGCGGTCGGCGCCGCGGCTGTCGTCGCGGCCGCGGTCCTTGCCTTTCGCAAGATGAAACCGAGTGCCGGCCACTCATAAGAGCGCGGCGCCCTACTCCATGACGATCTGCAGCTTCACGTCGCTCGGCCGCGCCTCGACGGCGCGGTCGAACGCCTTGATCGAGTCCTCGAATTTGAAGGTCTCGGAGATCAACGGCTTCAGGTCGACGCGGCCCGATGCCAGCAGCGCGATCGAGCGCTCATACTGGTGCGCATAGCGGAACACCGTCTCGATGCGGATCTCCTTGGTGGTGGCCGTCGAAACATCGAAGCCGACCGGGTTGACCGGCAGGCCGACGGCAACGATGACGCCGCCAGGGCGCGGCAGCGCCATGATCGTCTCCCAGGCCTTCGGCGAGCCGGAGCATTCGAAGACGACATCGGCGCCCCAGCCATTGGTCAGCCGGCCGACCTCTTCGATCAGGTTCTTCTCACGGATGTTGACCGGAATGACGCCCTGATACTGCGCTGATATATCGAGCTTCGGCTGGGCGAGATCGGCAACGATCGCGCGGGCGCAGCCGCCGGCGAGCGCAGCAATCGCCACCATCGTGCCGATCGGCCCGGCGCCGAGGACGATGGCGGTATCGCCAGGCGCGATCTTCGCCTTGCTCGCCGCCTGCATGCCGACCGCGAAAGGCTCGACCATCGCGCCTTCGGCGAAGCTGACATTGTCGGGCAGCTTGAAGGTATAATTTGCCGGATGCACGACCTCGGGCGTCAGCACGCCATGGATCGGCGGCGTTGCCCAGAAGATGACGGCAGGATCGATATTGTACATGCCGAGCCGGCTCGCCTTGGAGTTCGGATCGGGAATACCGGGCTCCATGCAGACGCGGTCGCCGACCTTGAGATGAGTCACCCCAGGCCCGACCTCGACCACCGTCCCGGCCGCCTCGTGACCGAGTACCATCGGCGCGTTGACGACGAAGGGACCGATCTTGCCGTGGGTGTAATAATGGACGTCCGAACCGCAGACGCCCACGGTATGAATCCTGATCTTCACCTGCCCCGGCCCCGTTTCCAGAGGCAGATCGATATCGCGAAGAGCAAGCTCATGCTGGCGCTCCAGCACCAGCGCACGGACTTTGGTCATGATCGGTTTCCTTCCCTATGGCGCGCCGGATTCAGCGAGTGCCGCTGACGCGACTATAAGACCGTAGGGGGCGGCAATTCAATCACGCAATCAGGCTTTTGCTCAGCATTCGATGAAATGCCCATTTCCTATAATCCGAAAGATTCACGTTCCAAGACCTCTGTATGATTCCAGCCGAGGCCGACGGGGAGTACATTCTCATTCAGGTTCCCCGGGCAATGAGGACAGGCAAAGAAATGAAGCACGATAAAGACAAAGTCGGCAGAAACCGGCCTTTCGGATCGACGATATCAAGGCCATTCCGGGACCTCTGGCACTGGCTCGTGGAGCCGATCACCGCACTTCGGCAAGGCTGGCAGCCGAAGCCGGTGCGCGTTGTCGCAGAAACGACGGATCGAAATCATCCCCGGCAGCGTTATTAGCCATGCGCCGGCATGGCGTTTCGGAAGCATGACGGCTCCGGGCACCATGCGGATCGGCGAGATAAGGAAGACCATCATGAAGTCGATCGTGTCATTCTGCCTGTTCGCATCCCTTCTCTTCGCCGCAAGTGAGGCGTCTGCGGCCCTGGAGCAGGCATCGCTCCCGCCGCTGGAGCAGGAAGAAGAGCTGGTGCCCGCCAATCTCGAGCTTACCTTCACCGGCCCGGTCGATCTTGCCCGCTCGACGGCCGTCCTGCTGGATGCCCAGGGCTTGGCCCTTCCCACAGGCAAGCCGTTTCTCTCCGGCCCCGAAGGCTCCATCTTCAAGGTCCCGCTCGATCCCTCCATGGCCCCCGGCCTCTACACCCTCGACTGGCGCGTGCTCTCGATGGACGGCCATAGCGCCGAAGGCCAATATCAGTTCCGCGTCGATCCCTAGCGCGCCGGCCGTGACCGCATAAAAGCATTTATAAGATTTTTATATTGATGGCCGTTCGCCCGTCTCGAACCTTTATGCCCTTCGGCTCCATATTCATGTCCGAGAGATCGAAAAGATCATCTCCACGCCAGAAAGCATGAAAGGCGGCCCCTCCGGGACGGCGCCCTTTGTCTTGTCTGACTCCAAGAAAAACAACAGGAGTCACGATCATGATGGATATCATTCTACTCGGCACGGCGACCATATTCTTCGCGCTGTGCTTTGCCTACGTCAGAGCCTGCGACAGGCTTTAGTGGAGAAACGACGATGACCCTCGATTATGTCTTGAGCGGCGCAGTGACCGTGTTTCTCACCGTTTATCTCACCTACGCTCTCCTTCGCCCGGAGCGCTTCTGAAAAAACTCGCGCTTCCGAGGTCGCGCATGCGCGACCGGGAACCAACCGGGTATTGAAAGTTTAACTCCATGACCCTCAACGGATGGCTTCAGATCCTGCTTTTCTGCGGGATCGTCCTCGTGCTCGTCAAACCGCTCGGCGCCTATATGACGCGCGTCTTCAGCGGCGAGCGCACTCTTCTCTCACCAGTTCTCGTTCCGATCGAACGGGGACTTTACCGTCTTGCCGGCACCGGCGAACGGGAGGAGCAGCATTGGACCTCCTATGCTTTCGCCATGCTGGCCTTCAACCTGCTCGGCGTCATCGTGCTTTACGCGCTGCAGCGCCTCCAGGCGGGCCTTCCCTATAATCCGGCCGGGATGGCGGCCGTCCCGCCCGAGCTTTCGTTCAACACCGCCGTCAGCTTCGTCAGCAACACCAACTGGCAGAACTACGGCGGCGAAAGCACGATGTCCTATCTGACCCAGATGGCGGGCTTCACCGTCCAGAACTTCGTCTCGGCTGCAACAGGCATTGCCATCGCGCTCGCCTTCATCCGCGCCTTCGCGCGCTCTTCGGGCAAGGCCATCGGCAATTTCTGGGTCGATATGACGAGGGCGACCTTTTACGTGCTGCTGCCGATCTGCGTGGCGCTGACACTCGTCTATGTCTATCTCGGCGTGCCGCAGACGCTCGGACCCTATGTCAATGCGACGACGCTCGAAGGCGCGCAGCAGACGATCGCGGTCGGCCCCGTCGCCTCGCAGCTTGCCATCAAGATGCTCGGCACAAACGGCGGCGGCTTCTTCAACGCCAACTCCGCCCATCCTTTCGAAAACCCCGATGCGATCTCCAATCTCATCCAGATGGTCTCGATCTTCGCGATCGGCGCGGCTCTGACCAACGTCTTCGGCCGCATGGTCGGCAATCAGCGACAGGGCTGGGCGATCCTCGCTACGATGGGCATTCTCTTCATCGCAGGCGTCATCGTCACCTATTGGGCCGAAGCGGCCGGCAACCCGCTGATACATGCCTTCGGCTTGGCTGGCGGCAACATGGAAGGCAAGGAAGTCCGTTTCGGCGTCGCCCTGTCCTCGCTCTTTGCGGTCATCACCACGGCGGCTTCCTGCGGCGCGGTCAACGCCATGCACGGTTCGTTCACCGCTCTCGGCGGCCTGATCCCGCTCATCAACATGCAGCTCGGCGAAATCATCGTCGGCGGTGTCGGCGCGGGTTTCTACGGCATCCTGCTCTTCATCATCGTCGCCGTCTTCGTCGCCGGGCTGATGGTCGGCCGTACGCCGGAATATCTCGGCAAGAAGATCGAGGCGAAGGAGATGAAAATGGCCGTTCTCGCCATCCTCTGCCTGCCGCTCGCCATGCTCGTTTTCACCGCGATCGCCACGGTTTTGCCGAGCGCCGTCGCCTCGATCGGCACCGCCGGCCCGCACGGCTTCTCCGAGATCCTCTATGCCTATACCTCGGCTGCGGCCAATAACGGCTCGGCTTTCGGCGGCCTGACGGGCAATACGCCCTGGTACAACGTGACACTCGGTATCGGCATGCTCGCCGGCCGTTTCCTGGTCATCATCCCGGCCCTTGCCATCGCCGGCTCGCTGATCGCCAAGAAGGCGGTTCCGGCTTCGGCAGGCACCTTCCCGACGGACGGCCCGCTCTTCGTCGGCCTGCTCGTCGGCACGATCCTGATCGTCGGCGGCCTGACCTTCTTCCCGGCGCTGGCCCTCGGCCCCGTCGTCGAGCATCTGGTCATGATCGCCGGCCAGACCTTCTGAGGTGATGCCGTGACGCTCCGTCATAGGTTTCCATCACCATCCTCGTTTCAAAGCTGGAGTCTCTTATGAGCCAGGCAAAATCCGCGAGCATCATGGATTCTCGCATCCTCATTCCGGCCGTGAGCGCCGCTTTCAAGAAGCTCGACCCGCGCGCGCTTGCCAGAAACCCGGTCATGTTCGTGGTCGCCACAGTCTCGGTGCTGACCACCGTGCTCTTCCTGCGCGACCTCGTCGCCGGCAACGGCAATCTCGGCTTCTCCTTCCAGATCAATCTCTGGCTCTGGTTCACCGTGCTTTTCGCCAATTTCGCCGAAGCCGTCGCCGAAGGGCGCGGCAAGGCACAGGCGGATTCGCTGCGCAAGGCGCGCACCGAAACGCAGGCGAAGCTGCTGACCGCCAACAATGGCAGCGATTACCGCATGGTGCCGGGCACCTGCCTCAAGGTCGGCGACATCGTGCTCGTCGAGGCTGGCGATATCATCCCCTCGGACGGCGAAGTCATCGAAGGTGTGGCCTCCGTCAACGAAGCGGCGATCACGGGCGAATCCGCCCCCGTCATTCGTGAATCCGGCGGCGATCGCTCGGCGGTGACGGGCGGCACGCAGGTGCTCTCAGACTGGATCCGCGTGCGCATCACCGCCGCGGCCGGCTCCACCTTTCTCGACCGGATGATCTCGCTTGTCGAAGGCGCGGAACGCCAGAAGACGCCGAACGAGATCGCGCTCAACATTCTGCTTGCCGGCATGACGCTGATCTTCGTGCTTGCGACGGCGACGATCCCGAGCTTTGCCATCTATGCCGGCGGCTCGATCCCGATCATCGTGCTCGTCGCCCTGTTCGTCACCCTGATCCCGACGACGATCGGCGCGCTCCTGTCGGCGATCGGCATCGCCGGCATGGATCGCCTCGTCCGCTTCAACGTGCTCGCCATGTCCGGCCGCGCCGTGGAAGCCGCCGGCGATGTCGACACGCTGCTGCTCGATAAGACGGGCACGATCACCCTCGGCAATCGCCAGGCGACGGCCTTCCGCCCGGTTCGCGGCATTTCCGAACAGGATCTCGCCGATGCCGCCCAGCTCGCCTCGCTTGCCGACGAAACGCCGGAAGGCCGCTCCATCGTCGTGCTCGCCAAGGAGAAATACGCGATCCGCGGCCGCGACATGGCAAGCCTCAAGGCCACCTTCGTGCCCTTCACGGCCCAGAGCCGCATGAGCGGCGTCGATCTCGAAGGCGCCTCGATCCGCAAGGGGGCAGTCGACGCGGTACTGGCTCACGTCAACGGCGACGCGCCTTCGAAGAACGGCGGCGAGGTCGTGCGCGAGTTACAGTCGATATCTGACGAGGTCGCCAAATTGGGCGGCACGCCGCTCGCCGTCGCCCGCGACGGCAGGCTGCTCGGCATCATCCAGCTGAAGGACATCGTCAAGGGCGGCATCCGCGAACGCTTCACCGAACTACGCCGCATGGGCATCCGCACCGTGATGATCACGGGCGACAATCCGCTGACGGCCGCGGCCATCGCCGCAGAAGCCGGCGTCGACGATTTCCTCGCCCAGGCGACGCCGGAGATGAAGCTGGCGCTGATGCGCGAGGAACAGTCCAAGGGCAAGCTTGTCGCCATGTGCGGCGACGGCACCAACGACGCGCCCGCACTCGCCCAGGCCGATGTCGGCGTCGCCATGAACACCGGCACGGTCGCCGCCCGCGAGGCCGGCAACATGGTCGACCTCGACTCGGACCCGACAAAGCTCATCGAGATCGTCGAGATCGGCAAGCAGCTCCTGATGACGCGCGGCGCGCTGACGACTTTCTCGATCGCCAACGACATCGCCAAATATTTCGCCATCATCCCGGCGATGTTCCTGACCTTCTACCCGCAGCTCGGCGTGCTCAACATCATGGGGCTTTCGACGCCGCAGAGCGCCATCCTCTCGGCGATCATCTTCAACGCTTTGATCATCATCGCGCTGATCCCGCTGTCGCTGAAGGGTGTCCGCTACCGTCCGATCGGCGCCGGCGCGCTTCTGTCGCGCAACCTGCTGATCTACGGCCTCGGCGGCATCATCGTCCCCTTTATCGGCATCAAGGCGATCGACATGGCCGTCGCGGCGCTCGGCCTCGCCTGAATACGCAAGGAGCAGAACAATGTTTAGAGAATTTCGTCCCGCGGTCGTCATGATCGTTGCCACCACCGCCATAACAGGCCTGCTCTATCCCCTCGCCATGACGGGCGCGGCCCAAGCGCTCTTCCCCGCTCAGGCGAACGGCAGCCTGATCGAGAAGAACGGCCAGGTGATCGGCTCGACGCTGATCGGCCAGGCCTTCACCAGCGACAAATATTTCCACGGCCGGCCGTCGGCCGCCGGCGACGGCTACAATGCCGCCGCCTCCAGCGGCTCGAACCTCGGCCCGACCAGCCAGAAGCTGATCGACCGCGTCAAGGGCGACTATGAGGCCGCCAAAGCCACGAACCCGAATGCCGAGGTTCCGCCCGACCTCGTCACCGCTTCCGGCAGCGGCCTCGATCCGCATATTTCGCCCGAGGCCGCCTACTTCCAGGTGGCCCGCGTCGCCAAGGCGCGCAACATCGACGAGGCCAAGGTCAAGATGCTGGTCGACGGCGCCGTGCACGATCGCGAACTCGGCATATTGGGCGAACCCACCGTCAATGTTCTGGCGTTGAACCAGAGCCTTGATGCTTCTATGACTGAGTGAAGGTTGCGGGCTACAACCTCTCCCTCATTCCTGTGCTCGTCACAGGAATCCAGCCACGCGAAGTCCTTCGCGTGAAAAGAGTCTTCCGCGCCGCAGACGCGGCGCTGCTGGATCCCTGTGACGAGCACAGGGATGAGGGAAGGGGAGCAAGCCTCCCCGATAGGAAAGACCACACGTATGCCAGACGACAATCGCGACCAGGCCGGCAGGCCCTCGCCCGATGCGCTTCTTGAAAAAGCCCGGGCGGAAACACGCGGCCGTCTGAAGATCTTCCTCGGCGCCGCCCCCGGCGTCGGCAAGACCTACGAGATGCTGATCTCCGGCCGCGCCAAGATCGCCGACGGTCTCGATGTCGTCATCGGCGTCGTCGAGACCCACGGCCGCAAGGAGACCGAGGCGCTGCTGGCCGGCTTCGAGATCATTCCGCGCGTGAAGGTCGCCTATCGCGGCCAGACGCTCGAGGAAATGGATCTCGACGGCATCCTCGCCCGCCGGCCCGATCTCGTGCTGGTCGACGAACTCGCTCATACCAATGCCGAAGGCAGCCGCCACCCCAAGCGCTATCTCGACGTCAAGGAGCTGCTCGATCGCGGCATCGACGTCTATACGACGCTGAATATCCAGCATGTCGAGAGCCTCAACGACGTCGTCTCGCAGATCACCCGCATCCGCGTGCGCGAGACGGTGCCGGACTCGATCATCGACCTTGCCGACGATGTCGAGATCATCGACCTGACGCCGGACGATCTCATCAAGCGTCTGCATGACGGCAAGGTCTATATGCCCCGCACCGCCGAGCGGGCGCTGACCAACTATTTCACGCCCGGCAACCTGACGGCGCTGAGAGAACTGGCGCTGCGCAAAACCGCCCAGCGCGTCGACGACCAGTTGCTCACCCATATGCAGGCCCATGCTATCTCGGGCCCTTGGGCGGCGGGCGAGAGGGTGCTCGTCTCGGTCGACCATCACCCGCGTTCCGCTTCGCTGGTGCGCTACGCCTCCCGCATGGCGTCGCGGCTGCGCGCGCCCTGGGCCGCCGTCTATATCGAGACCAATCGCTCGATCAATCTGACGGAAACGGAGCGCGACAGTGTCGCCGCGACGCTGCGGCTTGCCGAACAGCTCGGCGGCGAGGCGATCACCATTCCGGGCCGCGAAGTCGCCGAGGAACTCGTCCGCCACGCCGCCGCCAACAACGTCACCCATATCGTCATCGGCGCCCCGAAGAAGCCGACATGGCGCGACTGGTGGAGCCGCTCGATCACCGACGAACTGATCCGCAAGACCGGCGAGATCAGCGTCCACGTCATATCGGGCAACGAAAAGGACGGGACCACCGCGCGCGGCGTCAGAGCCGCCGCCATCGCGCCGCAGATAGATTTCTGGGCCTATCTGCTGGCGACCGCCTATGTCGCCGTCGCGCTCGGCGTCAGCGTCGTGCTCGACCAGGTGCTCGACGTGCGCAACCTCGCGCTCGTCTTCCTGATGGCGGTGCTGACCTCCGCCGTCATCCATGGCCTGAGACCGGCGCTCTTCAGCTGCATCCTCAGCGCGCTGTCCTTCAACTTCTTCTTCCTGCCGCCGCGCTACACGCTGACGATCAGCGATCCGGAAAGCGTGCTCGCCCTCTTTTTCTTCCTCGGCGTCGCCATCATCGCCAGCAACCTGACCGCCACGGTACAGCGCCAGGCCGCAGCAGCCCGCCAGCGGGCGCGCACGACCGAGGATCTCTATCTCTTCTCGAAGAAGCTCGCCGGCACCGGCACGCTCGACGACGTGCTCTGGGCGACCGCCTTCCAGCTTGCCTCGATGCTGAAGGTCCGCGTCGTGCTGCTGCTGCCGGAGGAAGGCAGCATCGCCGTCAAGGCGGGCTATCCGCCCGACGATACGCTCGACGATGCCGATATCGCCGCCGCGCGCTGGGCCTGGGAGCACAATCACGCCGCCGGAAGCGGCGCCGACACCTTGCCCGGCGCCAAGCGGCTCTATGTACCGCTTAGAACCGGGCGCACCGCCGTCGGCGTCATCGGCCTCGACAGCGACCGACGCGACGGGCCGTTGCTGACGCCTGAACAGCAGCGCCTGCTCGACGCGCTGGCCGACCAGGCGGCCCTTGCCATCGAACGCGTCCAGCTCGTCGCCGATGTCGATCGGGCCAGGCTTGCGGCGGAAGCCGACCGGCTGCGCTCGGCCCTGCTCACCTCGATCTCGCATGACCTGAAGACGCCGCTTGCCGCCATCCTCGGTGCCGCCGGCACGCTGCGCGACTATTTCGTCTCCATGCCCGAGGAAGATCGCGCCGACCTACTCTCCACGGTCGTCGACGAATCGGAGCGGCTGAACCGCTTCATCGCCAACCTGCTCGACATGACCAAGATCGAATCCGGCGCGATGGAGCCGAACTCAGCGCTGCACTATGCCGGCGATATCGTCGGCAGTGCGCTGGCCCGCGCCGCCAAGATCCTCGAGCGTCACAAGACGCAGATGAATATCCCCGCCGACCTGCCGATGGTCCGCGTCGATCCCGTCCTGTTCGAGCAGGTGATCTTCAACCTGCTCGACAATGCCGCGAAATACGCGCCCGAGGGATCGGTGATCCAGATCGGCGGCTGGGCCGATGCCGACCAGGTCGTCGTGCAGATCTCGGACGAGGGCCCCGGCATCCCGCCGGCCGATCTCACCCGTGTCTTCGACACTTTCTACCGCGTGCGCAAGGGCGATCAGGTGCGCGCCGGCACCGGTCTCGGCCTTTCCATCTGCCGCGGCTTCATCGAGGCGATGGGCGGCACGATCGCCGCCGGCAACCGGACGGGCCGCCCGGGCGCCGTCTTCACCATCCGCCTGCCGAAACCCACCGACATTCCAATACTGGATGAACTCAAATGACCGGTTCAGCCGTCAAAATCCTCGTCGTCGACGACGAACCTCCGATCCGCAAGCTGCTTCGCGTCGGCCTGACCGCGCAAGGCTACGAGGTGCAGGAAGCGCCGAACGCCGCCGGCGCCCGCCAGTCGGTCGCCGACGACATGCCCGACCTCGTCGTGCTCGACCTCGGCCTGCCCGACAAGCCGGGCCATGACCTGCTGCAGGAATGGCGCGACGAGGGGCTCTCCATGCCCGTCGTCATCCTCTCCAGCCGCACCGACGAGGCCGGTATCGTCAAGGCGCTGGAGAGCGGCGCCGACGACTACGTCACCAAGCCCTTCGGCATCAACGAACTCGGCGCCCGCATCCGCGTGGCGCTGCGCCATCGCCTGCAGCAGCAAGGGGAAAAGGCGGTGTTTCAGACCGGCGGGCTGTCGATCGATCTCGTCAAGCGCATCGTCAGGATCGACGGCAAGGAAATAAAACTGTCGCCGAAGGAATACGACATCCTGCGCGTGCTCGCCCAGCATGCCGGCAAGGTGTTGACGCACCAGTTTCTTCTCAAGCAGATATGGGGACCGGCGGCCGACGTGCAGTATTTGCGCGTCTACATCAGGCAACTGCGGCAAAAGGTCGAGCAGATTCCGGACCAGCCGCACTATATCACCACCGAGACCGGCGTCGGCTACCGGCTCAGGGAACCGGATTGATCCCTTCCCTCCCGCTGCCCGTACAGTATCGAGCCCGAACAGCATCGAGCCCAACAGCATCGAGAATGACATGAACCTTCCCAATATCATCCGGCCGGAGCACACTTTCATCGGCGTGTCGGCGCCGACGAAATGGCGCGCGCTGCAAACCATAGCAGACAAGGCCGCCAAGGCTTTCTCCGTCGACGGACAGATCATCCTGAAGGCGCTCGAAGCGCGAGAGAAGCTCGGCTCCACCGGTATCGGCAACGGCATCGCCATCCCGCATGCGGCAATCGAGGGCATGACCAGCCCGCGCGGTCTTCTCATCCGCTTCACCCAGCCGCTGGATTTCGAGGCGATCGACGATATCCCGACCGACATCGCCTTCGTGCTGCTCTTCGGGGAGAACAACCGCGGCGAATATCTGAACGTGCTGTCCGCCATCGCGCGGCGGCTGCAATCGGACGGCGTGCTTGCCGCCATGCGCAAGGCAAGGACGGTCGACGAATTCTATTCCGATTTCATCGCCGATTCACGGGTATGAAAAAGGCGCGGCCCGAAGGCCGCGCCCACTCGTCTGCAACGATCTTAGAAATCGCGCTGGAAGCGCAGGAAGCCGAAGACTTCGTCGTCGCCTTCGTCCTCATCGTGATACTGCACGCTGAGCTTGGTCCTGAGGTCATCGACGATGCGGTAGTCGATCGTCACACCCGTCGTATAGGCGCTGCCACCGGTGAAGCCGTTACCGTCAGCCTCGAGCGCGATGTTTTCGAAGTACTGGAAGCCGGGGGTGACCGACCACTTTTCGTTGATCTTCAGGGCGTATTCCGCTGCGATCGTCCATTCGGACTCTTCGTAGTAGTAGTTGGCGCCGCTTGCCCATACGCCGGCGATGCCGAGCGTGCCCGGACCGATGTCGGCATAGACGATACCGCGGACGGCGACTTCGCTGGTGTCGGTGTCATAACCGGCAAGCAGGTAAGCGCTAATGGCGCCGGCCTTGTAGGAGACCTGGCCTGCGACACCGAAGTTATTCGGGCCTTCGCCCGGCTTGGTGGCGTAGTCGTCTTCCAGCTCGTCGATCGAGAGGCCGGCCGCGAAGGCACCATTCTCGTACTGATAACGGATCGAGTTGTGGGTCGTCTCGTTGCTGGCGAGCGTATCGGTCTCGCCGCTCATGTCGTCGTCCCACCAGCTGTACAGCTTACCGACGCGGAACCCGGCGATGTCGATGTAGCCTTCGTCAAGCAGCGCTTCCTGGTCGGAGGCGCTGTCGGCATTGTAACGCAGCGTGATGACGCCGGTGAGCGTGCCGTACTCGGTGTCGTTCTTGGCCTGGAAGGTGACCTGACCGCGAGTCCAGAAGTTTACGTCGGAATCGCCAGCGATATTGTCACCGAAGCGCACTTCGGTGCGGATGTAACCGCCGATCGAAAGGCATGTTTCCGTTCCCGGAATATAAAAATAGCCGGTCCCGTAGGCGTCGCAAACGCGAACATATTCCACGGGCTCGGGTTCCGCCGCCACGATGGCGTCGGCAGCGCGGGCTCCGGATGCCGCGGCAAGGGCGGCAACGGAAGCAAAAAGGATAGTCTTGATATTCATTTTTCAATGGCCTTTGACAGGTTTGGAATGCGAGGCGCATTTCAAGGATGCCCCCGCGTAGCGACCGGCTAATGACGGCCGCACCGGCGCCATATAGGAATGCGCAAGTGACATCGCGGCAAAATCCGGGCAAAAATCAGCGCCACCATGTCCTTTTCGTGGAGGAACTGTGGCCGAAAAAACACGGGGCTGGCGCGGACGGGCGAGAGGCAACAATTGGCCGCGGCCAACTCCGGCAAGCTCATTCCGAAATAGCCTTCTAAATGGAATGACATTCTAACCACCCGGCCGGAACCGGAAGAACCTTCGTTTCATTATACGACTGACTTGATAGAGTTAAGACAGAAAACAGGAGGGTTCCCATGCAGACACAAAGGCTCACCCGGTTCCTCGCGGCCGCGGTCATAGCAGGCAGCTTCGCGATCGGGAGCATTGCTCCTGCGTTCGCGGATCAGACGCTGCTCAACGTTTCCTATGATCCGACCCGCGAATTGTACAAGGATTTCAATGCTGCTTTTGCTGCCAAGTGGCAGAAGGACAATGGCGAAGCCGTCACGATCCAGGCCTCGCATGGCGGTTCCGGCGCCCAGGCGCGCTCCGTCATCGACGGCCTCGACGCTGATGTCGTCACACTTGCACTCGAAGGCGACATCGACGCCATCGCCAAGGCGACCGGCAAGATCCCGGCCGACTGGAAGAGCAAGCTCCCGAACAATTCGACGCCCTACACCTCGACGATCGTCTTCCTGGTCCGCAAGGGCAACCCGAAGGGCATCAAGGATTGGGGCGACCTGATCAAGGACGACGTGCAGGTCATCACCCCGAACCCGAAGACATCGGGCGGCGCCCGCTGGAACTTCCTGGCCGCCTGGGCATGGGCCAAGCAGGCGAATGGCGGTGACGACGCAAAGGCGCAGGACTATGTCGCCAAGCTGCTCCAGCACGTTCCCGTTCTCGACACCGGCGCGCGCGGCGCCACGACCACCTTCGTCCAGCGCGGCCTCGGCGACGTGCTGCTCGCCTGGGAAAACGAAGCCTATCTTTCGCTAGAGGAACTCGGTCCCGACCAGTTCGAGATCGTGACGCCGAGCTTCTCCATCCGTGCCGACCCGCCGGTCGCCGTGGTCGACGGCAACGTCGACAAGAAGGGCACGCGCAAGGTCGCCGAAGCCTATCTCAACTATCTCTATTCGGACGAAGGCCAGAAGATCGCCGCCAAGCACTATTACCGGCCGATCAAGCCGGAAGCTGCCGATCCGGCCGATATCGCCCGCTTTCCGAAGCTGACGCTCGCCACCATCGACGACTTCGGCGGCTGGAAGGAAGCCCAGCCGAAATTCTTCGGCGACGGCGGAGTATTTGACCAAATCTACAAGCCGGCACAATAATAGACTTCATGAAAGCACATAGCCCCATGCGGTGGCGGTTCAAGCGGCCGAGCGTCATTCCGGGTTTCGGAATGGCGCTCGGCCTTACCTTGACCTGGCTCACCCTTCTGATCCTCATCCCGCTCTCGGGCCTTGCCGTCCGGTCGAGCGCGCTCGGCTGGGAGAAATTCTGGTCGATCGCGGTCGATCCGCGCACGTTGAACGCGCTGCGCATCAGCTTCGGCAGCGCCTTCATCGCCGCGATCGTCAATGTCGTCTTCGGCATCATCCTCGCCTGGGTGCTGGTGCGTTACCGTTTCCCCGGCAAGCGCGTCATCGATGCCATGGTCGACCTGCCCTTCGCGCTGCCGACCGCCGTCGCCGGCATCGCGCTGACGACGCTCTACGCGCCGAACGGCTGGATCGGCCAGTTCCTGACGCCGCTCGGCATCAAGATCGCCTTCACGCCGGCCGGCATCGTCGTGGCGCTGATCTTCGTCGGCCTGCCCTTCGTGGTGCGCACCGTGCAGCCCGTGATGGAGGAAATCGACAAGGAAGTGGAAGAGGCCGCGGCAACGCTCGGCGCCAACCGCTTCCAGACGATTTTCCGCGTGCTGCTGCCGGGGCTGGCGCCGGCCGTGCTCACCGGCTTCGCGCTCGCCTTTGCCCGCGGCGTCGGCGAATACGGCTCGGTCATCTTCATTGCCGGCAACCTGCCGTTCAAATCGGAGATCGCACCGCTGCTGATCGTCATCAAACTCGAAGAGTATAACTACGCGGCAGCGACGGGCATCGCGGCGATCATGCTGATCATCTCGTTTGCGATGCTGCTCGTCATCAATCTCATCCAGAGCTGGAGCAGGCGGAGGTACGGCTATGGCGCTTGATACGACCGCTCAACCAGTCAAGCTGCGTTCGGTGACCACCGAAAACCGGATCGCGCGCTACAGCCTGATCATCCTCTCGCTCGTCTTCCTGCTGCTGATCCTGCTGCTGCCGCTGACCGCCGTTTTCGTCGAGGCCTTCCGCAAGGGCGCCGGCCCCTTCATCGAGGCGCTCGGCGATGTGGAAACCTTCTCGGCGATCCGTCTGACACTGATCGTCGCCGGCATCAGCGTGCCGCTCAATCTCGTCTTCGGGGTCGCCGCCGCCTGGGCGATCGCCAAATTCGAGTTCAAGGGCAAAGCGTTTCTGACGACGCTGATCGACCTGCCCTTCTCGGTTTCGCCTGTCATATCGGGCCTGGTCTTCGTGCTTCTGTTCGGCGCCAATACATGGCTCGGTCACTGGCTCAGCGCCAACGACATCAAGATCCTGTTCGCCGTACCGGGGCTGGTGCTCGCAACCATGTTCGTCACCTTCCCCTTCGTCGCCCGCGAACTGATCCCGCTGATGCAGGAACAGGGAACGGCGGACGAGGAGGCAGCCCTTTCGCTCGGCGCCAGCGGCTGGCAGACCTTCTGGTACGTGACGCTGCCGAACATCAAATGGGGCCTGCTCTATGGCGTGCTGCTCTGCAACGCCCGCGCCATGGGCGAATTCGGCGCCGTGTCGGTCGTCTCCGGCCACATCCGCGGCCAGACGAATACCATGCCGCTGCAGGTCGAAATTCTCTACAACGAGTATAATTTCACCGGCGCTTTTGCCGTCGCCACGCTTTTGGCCTTGCTCGCGCTGGTGACTCTTGTTTTGAAGACGCTGCTGGAAATGCGCTACAGCGCGGAAATCTCCGCCAGCCGGCGGCACTGAAGGATTTGGAATGGAAGTACGCGTTCAAAACATCCGCAAGGAATTCGATCGTTTTCCGGCGCTGCATGAGGTCTCGCTCAGCATCCGCTCCGGCGAGCTGATCGCACTGCTCGGCCCTTCGGGCTCCGGCAAGACGACATTGCTGCGTCTGATCGCCGGCCTGGAAAGCCCGACGGAGGGACAGATCTTCTTCGGCGACGAGGATGCCTCCAAGAAGACAGTGCAGCAGCGCAACATCGGTTTCGTCTTCCAGCATTATGCCCTCTTCCGTTATATGACGGTGCTCGACAACGTCTCCTTCGGCCTGAAGGTCAGAAAGGGCGCGCGGCGGCCTCCCAAGGCCGACATTCGCCGGCGGGCGCTGGAACTGCTCGAGCTCGTGCAGCTTTCCGGCCTGGAGAAGCGTTATCCCGCGCAGCTTTCCGGCGGCCAGCGCCAGCGCGTGGCGCTCGCCCGCGCCATGGCGGTCGAGCCGAATGTGCTGCTGCTCGACGAACCCTTCGGCGCGCTCGATGCCCAGGTGCGCAAGGACCTGCGCAAATGGCTGCGCGAGATCCACGACCGCACCGGTCATACAACCGTCTTCGTCACCCACGACCAGGATGAGGCGCTGGAGCTAGCCGACCGCGTCGTCGTCATGAGCCAGGGCGCGATCGAACAGGTCGGCACGCCTGACGAGGTCTACGACAACCCGAATTCTCCCTTCGTCTTTGGCTTTATCGGCCAGTCCAATTGCCTGCAGGTCGAGATATCGGATGGCGACATCCGCTTCGACGGCCGCTCGCTCGGTCTGAATGCCGCCGGCGAGCCGGATGGCGCAGCTCAGCTCTATTTCCGCCCGCATGACGTCAGGCTTTGCGAATCAGCTGAGAACTGTATTGCCGGCCATCCGGTTTCCAGCCGCCGCGTGGCGGGCACCCGCCATATCGAACTCGATATCGGCAATGACCGCCCGCATATCGAAATCGAGCTGCCGCCGAGCGAGGCCGATCGGCTCGACCGCAACCGGGTGGCGTTCAAACCAACCCGCTGGAAGCTGTTTCGCGGCTGATCAGGAGTGGGAAACAGGGGATTGTCGCCGGAATCGTATTCGGCGAGAGTCCTTCAGGCTTTTTGTGATCACAAGTTGTTTGTATTTGTATCATATGACGAGTAAAAGATTTTCACGTTAATCATAAAGGGCTGGACTAATCCGATAGGAGGCACCTGGCGTTGAGGGCGGAGATTTCCTTTGGAAAATCCCTGATCGGGATTTTGTTCGTAGGACTGGCAGCCGCAAGCTGCACCACAACACAGAAGCCGGCGGCAACGGCGGCGAAGACCAAGACGACGCAGGTTCAACCCGCGAAAGTCACGTTCAATTATACGGCCAAGGATCGCGACTGCCTGAAGCGCGCGATGTATTTCGAATCGCAGCATTCCGACGAGGACGGCTACATGGCCGTCGGAACCGTCGTCATGAACCGGCTGACCTCAGGCGCCTATCCTCCGTCGATCTGCGGCGTCGTCGCCCAGGAACGGCAGTTTGCGCCCGGCGTGATGACGCGCGAAGTCAAGCCGCAAGCCGAAACACAGCTGACCACGGCGGCCGATGCGATCCTCTTGAAAGGCGCACGCCATCCTGCCGTGAAGGATGCGATGTTCTTCCACACCGAAGGACTGAAATTCCCTTACAACAACATGCATTATGTCACGGTCGCCGGCGGCAACGCCTTTTACGAGAAGCGCGATCCCAACGGCATGCTTCAAACCCCGCCTCCGCTGCCCTCCTATGAGGTGGCGATGAATTATGTGCCGGGCGAAACCATGCTGCCCCCGCAATTCGAGGCACTGATCCCCTCGGCGGTTCCCGTTCCCCTCCCGGCGCCTGATGTCATGGCGACGGCGAGCACGGTGTCCACGGTGAATACGATGCCCACGGCGCATGTTGCGCCCGTCGCCAATCCCATGCCGATGCCGATCACGGCGCCAGTGACCGCGCCGGAAACCTCGATCGAGCCCGAACCCGGCATGCCGATCGCGATCCCCACGCCACGCCCCGCCTATGACAGCGTGATGCTGCGCGGGGCTATCCCGGGGAACGGCGGCTAACGCCGTTTCAGTTTGAGTGAAAGGAGCGCGATTTAAGCGCGCTCTTCCCAGACCCTTGCGAGTTCCACGATCGTCTGAACTGCCTTTTCCATATCCTGGCGGCTGACCCATTCCAGCGGCGAGTGGAAAGCGTGGCCGCCGGCGAAGATGTTCGGGCACGGCAGGCCCATGAAGGAGAGGCGCGAGCCATCAGTGCCGCCGCGAATGCTGCCGCGCACCGGCGTCATGCCGGCCCGCCGCACGGCTTCGATGGCGTTGTCGACGATCTCCGGGTGACGGTCGAGCACCACCTTCATGTTGCGATACTGCTCCTTCACCTGGAACTGATAGGTCGAGCCGGGATAGGCTGACATCACTTCCTTGACGATCGCTTCGAGCATGGCTTCCTTTTCAGTGAGCCCCTTTTCCGTGAAATCACGGATGATCAGGCTCAAGGACGCTTTCTCCATCGAGCCGGCCACGCCGACCGGATGGATGAAGCCCTGTTTGCCTTCCGTGGTCTCGGGCGCGATATCCCTCGGCAAGCGGTCGATGATGGCGCCTGCGATCTTGATGGCGTTTTCCATGCGGTCCTTGGCAAAGCCCGGATGAATCGCCACGCCGGATATGCTGATTTCGACGCCGTCCGCCGAGAAGGTCTCGTCCTCGATATGGCCTGCCGTTTCGCCGTCCATCGTATAGGCGAAGTCGGCGCCGAGCTTCTTCAGATCGACCTTGTTGACGCCGCGCCCGACTTCCTCGTCAGGCGTGAACAGGATCTTGACCGTCCCGTGCCGGATGGAGGGATTGCCGACGAGGATCGCGGCCGCCGTCATGATTTCCGCCAGTCCGGCCTTGTCGTCGGCGCCGAGCAATGTCGTTCCGTCGGTGGTGACGATATCGTTGCCGATCTGGTTTTTCAGCTCGGGATGTTCGGAAACACGAATTACCCGGCTGGTGTCGCCGACAAGCTGGATATCCCCACCCGCATAATTGCTGACGATCTGCGGCTTGACATCGGTGCCGCTGAAATCCGGCGCCGTATCCATATGCGAGCAGAAACAGATGACCGGAACCGGCTTATCGCTATTGGCCGGGATGGTCGCATAGACATAGCCATGCTCATCGAGATGCGCGTCGGAAAGGCCGATCTTCAGCAACTCCTCGACCAGCACCCGGCCGAGATCCTTCTGCTTTTCGGTCGTCGGCTGCGCCGACGAGGATGGATCGGATTGCGTGTCGATCACGACATAGCGGAGAAAGCGGTCGAGAACAGTGTCGGTCATGTCAATCCAATCCAGCAAGGTCATCTGACGATATAGCCCTCGCGGGCGATACGGCAAAAGACTTTTCCGCGCGCCAAGCGTGAGGTTTCACCGCTCAGTCGACGCGTTTTCCCTCGGCATCGAACACATGCAGATATTGCGGCGGGAAAGCCACATTGACCTTCGGACCGGCCTTCAGCGCCTCGCGGTTCAGCGTGAAGATCTTGAAAGGCAGGCCATGCAGGGCAAGGTGCAGGATGATGCCGAAGCCCGTGGGTTCGATGAGTTCCACATCCGTGGCAAGACCCGCCCCGTCATTCGTCATCAGCACATGCTCGGGCCGGATGCCGAGCGTCACCTTCGCCCCGTCGGAAAGAGCAAGCGGCCTTGCCAGCGGCCCGATCGTTCCTTCCTTCAGCCGCACTCCGCCGGCGTCATAAGTCGCGTCGAGGAAATTCATGCCCGGCGAGCCGATGAAGCCGGCGACGAAGAGATTGGCGGGGCGATCGTAGAGTTCCAGCGGACTGCCGACCTGCTGCACCACGCCGCCATGCATGGCGACGATCCGGTCGGCCAGCGTCATCGCCTCGATCTGGTCATGGGTCACGTAGATCGAGGTCGCCTTCAGGTCGCCGTGCAGCTTCTTGATCTCGGCGCGCATCTGTTCGCGCAAGCGCGCGTCGAGGTTGGACAACGGCTCGTCGAAGAGGAAGGCCTTCGGCTGGCGCACGATGGCGCGGCCCATGGCGACACGCTGGCGCTGGCCGCCGGAAAGTGCCTTCGGCCGCCGTTCGAGCAACGGATCGAGGCCGAGTTTGGCGGCGGCCGCCGCCACCGCGCCGGCGATCTTCTCCTTCGCCGTCTTCCGGAGCTTCAGGCTGTAGCTCATATTGCCGGCGACGTTCATATGCGGATAGAGCGCATAGGACTGGAACACCATGGCAATGTCGCGATCCCTAGGGTGCAGCTCGTTCACTCTGGCGCCCGCAATGCGGATCTCGCCGCCGGTGACGTCCTCCAATCCGGCGATCATGCGCAGGAGCGTGGACTTGCCGCAGCCGGAGGGGCCGACGAGCACGACGAATTCGCCGTCCCGGATCTTCAAATCGACGTCGTGCAGCACCTGCACGTGGCCATAGGCTTTGCGGATATTCTGGATATCGATCGATGCCATGTGTTTAACCCTTGACCGCGCCGGCCGTCAGGCCCTGGACGAGATAACGCTGGATGAGCAGGAAGAAGAGGCCGGCCGGAATGAGCGCCATGACGCCCGCCGCCATCATCTGCCCGAAATCCACCGAGAATTTCGAAACGAAGGTGAGAAGCCCGACCGGGAAGGTCGCCGCGTCATTGCCGTTGATCAGCATCAGCGCAAAGAGCAGCTCGCTCCAGGCGGCGGTGAAGACGAAGCCGAGCGTCGCGGCAATCCCCGGCAGCGTCAGCGGCAGGATGATCTGGCGAAACGCCGTGAACTGCGTCGCCCCGTCGATCATCGCCGCCTCTTCGAGATCCTTAGGAATGCCGTCGAAGAAGGACTGCATCAGGAAGGTGGCGAAGGGCACGTTGAAGGCGGTGTAGACGATGACGAGCCCGGTCAGGCTGTCCGTCAGATGCAAGGGCGACAGGATCTTGAAGATCGGCGCGACCAGCATGACGAGCGGAAACATCTGGGTCAGCAGCATCAGCGCGACGATCCAGTATTTCGCCCGGAAATTGAAGCGCGACAGCGCATAGCCGGAGAGCGAGGCGCAGATCGTCACCGTCACCGCCGTCGAGGCCGAGACGATCAGGCTGTTCTTGAAGAAGGTGGGAAAGGCGCTGTGCTGCAGCACGAAGGCATAATGATCCCAGCTCGTGCGCGACGGCCACATGCGCACGCCCTCGGTATAGAGCAGGTCGTTCGGCGTCACCGAGACCTTGAGCAGCCAGAACAGCGGGAAGAGCGCGAAAGCGATATAGCAGAGGATCGCCAGGCGGTGCGCGATCGTGGGAAGGACGGATCGTCTCATGGTCTCAATCCTTGTTCAGCAGCGTCTGCCGCAGCAGGATGATCAGCATCGAATAGGCGAGCAGCAGCGCCAGCAGCACCAACGCGATGGCCGAGGCATAACCGAAATCGAGTCGCTTGAAGGCCGTCGTGAAGATGTAGCTCGCGACGATCTGCGTCCGGTCCGCCGGCCCACCATTGGTCATGACGACGATGAGATCAGCGAAATTGGAAATCCAGACGGTGCGCAAAAGCACGGTGATGGCGATCGTCGGCGCGAGGAACGGCAGGGTGATCGAGCGGAAACGCTGGAACCAGCCGGCGCCGTCGATCGAGGCGGCCTCGTAGAGATCGCGCGGGATCGCCTGCAGGGCGGCAAGCAGCGTGATGGCGAAGAACGGAATGCCCCACCAGACATTGGCGATGATCGGTCCCCACATCGCATAATTGGGATCGGAAAGAATATTGCCCGGCTCATGCATCAGCCCGAGCGCGAAGAGCCAATGCGGGATCGGTCCGATGACAGGATTGAACAGCCAGGCCCAGTTGAGGCCGGCGAGGAAGGATGGCACGGCCCAGGGCAGGAAGACCAGCGCCTGCGCGATCGCCCGGCCCGGGAACGGCTTGTCGAGCAGCAGCGCCAGAATGAGCCCGAAGACGAATTGCAGCACGACGGAGGCGCCCGTCCACCAGAGCGTGTTCCTCAGCGCACCGTAGAAGGCCGCGTCACTCGCAAGCTCGCGGAAATGATCGAGCCCGATGAAGCCGCCGGAGAACGGATTGAGCAGCTGGATGTCGCGGAAGGCGTAGGAAACGCCCAATGTCAGCGGCACCAGCATCACCGCGATGATCAGGATCAGCGACGGCGCACTGTAGAGATAGGGCTCCGAAGCATCGGCCAGGCGACGCAGCCACGGCCTGCGGTCGCGACGCATGTCGAGCGTATCGGCGGAAATGGTCATCGGATTGCGGTTTCCATAATGTGTAGATCAAGCTTCGAATGCGCGTGCGGCCCCCTCATCCGACCCTACGGGCCACCTTCTCCCCGCTGGGGAGAAGGGAACGGAGGCGTTGCGGCATTTTCCCTTCTCCCCAGCGGGGAGAAGGTGCCGGCAGGCGGATGAGGGGGCTTCAATCTCAAAGCTCCTCTATCTCTACTTCTTGCTCAGAAACTTCTGCTGCGCCTTGGTCAGATATTCCGCCCACTGGTCGGCCAGATCCTTCGCGGAGATATCGCCGAGCAGGGCCTGCTGCGAGGTCTTGATCGCCAGCGAATCCTTGAAGAAGGCGAATTCCTCGAGATAGGTCGGCATGACCGTCGGCACCGTGTTCGGGTCGGCCAGTTCCTCGAACCAGCCCTTGAACTGGTCACCGGCATAGAAGGGATCCTTCTCGGCCGCGGTATAGGCCGGCAGCGCGCCGATGCGCTTGTTCCACTCGATATTGCCTTCCGGCCCTTCGAGCGTGGCGATCAGCTTCCAGGAGAGATCCTTGTTCTCGCTCGTCGTGAACATCGACCAGCCGCCATAGCCGATGGTCGGGAAGGACTTGCCGTCAGGCCCCTTCGGCAGCGGCGCGACACCGAAATCCTCCTTCTTCATACGCTCGGCGATGGCGATCAGCGCATCCGGGTCCTGGTCGAGGAAAGCGCAGGTGCCGGAATAGAAGCCGGCGACGACTTCGTTGAACCCCCAGTTGACGCTGTCTTTCGGCGCATAGCCCTTCTTGTAGAGATCGACCATCCATTCGATGCCCTTTGCCCAGCCTTCGCTGTTCATGGTCGAGGTGCCGTCTTCCTTGAAGTACGTGTTGTCGCCTGCCATGGAGGCGGCAAAGATCATCCAGCCGTTCAGCCCGCCCGGTCCGCCGCGCATGCAGTAGCCGTATTTACCCGGCAGCTTGGAGACCTTCTCCGAAGCGGCCGTGAATTCCTCCAGCGTCTTCGGCGGTTCGGCGACGCCGGCCTCGGCAAGCAGCTTCTTGTTGTAGAACATCGCCCTCAAATAGAAGCCGTAAGGCAGCATATAGGCGGTGTCCTTGACGTCGCGGCCGAGTTCGAGCGCGCGCGGCGTCAGCTCCTTGGTGTGTTCCCATTTTTCGAGATAGGGCTCCAGGCTTTCGAGCATGCCGTTATTGGCATAGAGCGACAGCCAGGTATCGGGCATCTCCATCACATCGGGCACGTCGCCGGCCGATACCATGGTCGCGAACTTCTGGAAGGCTTCGTTCCAGGGCAGTGAAATGATTTCGACCTTGGTGCCGGGATTGGCGGCCTCGAACTTGCCGACGATCGACTTCAGCGTTTCCGTGCGCTCCGGGCTGGTGATAACTTCGACAAGCTTCAATGTCGTATCGGCAAAGGCCGTACCTGCCATCATTGAAGCAAAGAGCGTCGAGATTATTAGTTTTTTCATGCTCAGTTCCCCCTTTTTGGTTTCTCTCGGGTTTCAGGATCGTGAGGCGGCGGCGAGCGCCTCCTCGATGTCCCTCCACAGCGCCTCGGTTCCTTCGAGGCCGACATGGAGGCGTACGGATCGCGCATGAATGCCAAAGGCATGCGCGGAATTCGGCTGCGCCTTCTGCTGAAGCACCACCTCGCCCGGTACGATCAGGCTTTCATGCCCACCCCAGCTTACACCCAGTTTGAAAAGCTTGAGATGGTCGGCGAAGGCGCGGATATCGACACCCTCGCGGAAGATGAACGAGAACAGCCCCGAAGTGCCGTTGAGCCCGGCGGGTAGGCGGTTAGCGAGGCCTGGATGGCAGACGGTCTCCACCATATCGAGCCGCTGCAGGCGCCTGGCGATTTCAAGCGCGGAGGCCTCATGCGCCTTCATGCGCAGCGGCAGCGTGCGCAGGCCGCGGATCAGCAGCCAGGCGTCGAACGGCGAAAGCTTGCCGCCGAGATAGGGATAGGCCTCGGCCTTGATGCGCGCGATCATCTCCTTCGAGCCGGCAACGACGCCCGCCACCACATCGCTGTGGCCACCGAGATATTTCGAGGCGGAATGGATGACGAGATCGACGCCGAGCGTCAGCGGCCGCTGGAAGAACGGGCTCGCCCAGCTGTTGTCGATCATCGAGACGGCGCCGTGATGCCTGGCGAGTGCCGCAAGCGCGCCGACGTCATGGGCTTCCATCACCCAGCTCGTCGGGCTTTCCAGGTACAGGACCTTGGCGCCGGGCAGCGCCCTGGCGACCGCCTCCTCGTCGCGACCGTCGACATAGGTCACTTCGATCTTCATCCGCTTCAGGATGGTGCCGAACAGGCGGAAGGCATCGGGATAGACGTGCTTGACGGCGACGATGCGGTCGCCCGGCTCGACGAAGCTCAGCACGGCCGAAGAGATCGCCGCCATGCCGCTCGCAAAGCCGAGCGCATCCTCAGCACCTTCGAGCTTTGCCAGCATTTCCTCGAAAGCGCGCACCGTCGGGTTCAGCCCGCGCGTATAGATCGGGCGCACCTTCTCGCCGCGATAGGCGGCAATCATCTCGTCATAATCGGAAAAGGTGAAAAGCGAGGTCTGGAAGATCGGCGGCACGACGGCTTCGGCGAAATTGCCTTCGTCGTGGGCCGTGATGAGGGAAGCAAGATCGAACGGTTCTGCGCCGTTGCTCATTTGGACATTTCCTTGATGTCTTCTTCGACGATGTCGAGAATTTTCAATGTTTCCGCGCGCGCCGCCTCCGGGTCCCGGGCAGCGATCGCGTTGAAAAGGGTGCGGTGAAAGGGAAAGGACCGCCGGGCAAAATCCTGCCGGTCGAACGGGTGCTCCCAAAAGCGCTCGAAGGTCTCGCGCATCTGTTCGAGAAGCTGGCGAAATAGCGGGTTATGCGTGGCGTCGTAGACGGCGAGATGGAAGGCGAGGTCCTCCGGCCCCGAGGTGCCTTTTTCCAAATGCACCCGCTCCATTTCATCAAGCTTTTCCTCGATGACGACCAGATCCTTCTCGGTGCGCCGCCGGGCCGCGACCATGCCGGCCTCGCATTCGATGCCGCGGCGAACCTCCAACGTCTGCAGCAGCGCGTCGCGCAGATGCACCGCGTCGAACGACAGCGGCATATGGATCGTCGCCCGGGAAACCGGCTTCAGCAGATAGGTGCCGCTGCCCTTGCGCGTCTCGATGACGCCGAGCGCCTGAAAATGTCGGATCGCTTCGCGAATGGTCGAACGCCCGACGGCAAGGGCCGCCATCAGCTCGCGCTCCGCCGGCAAACGCTCCCCCGCCTGCAACCTCGCCTGCTCGACATAATCCGCCAGCGCATCGGTCACCTGACGCGCCCGGTCCATGACGGGAAGCGGCCGGATCACCGGCCTGTCGCTACGATTTGCCTTCATGGTTCCCCATTTTCTTATCAGGCAGTCGGGCTTGAAATTGGTCTGACATCTTAGCATTTCGCAAAGATGGTAAATCGTCAAGCCGTCTTGGCGACAGGAGCGAAAATTGATTAGCGGAGATGGTACAAGGCTATGCCGCGGCAGTTCCTCGAAACGCCGCAGCCAACGGTCCGCCCTGAGAAACGCTTGCGACGACGCAAGCCTCCATTGTACCTTCGAGCACCATGAGATGCTCTTGAGATAAGCCCCTAAGGACAGGCTCTGAAGCATGCGCGACTATGTAAAAAGCAAAGATTTTCATCGGCATATGCGGTCGCTGCTGGCTCCGCGATTTCAGGAACTCGGATGGGAATCGCAAGCGGCCGGCAAGTGCAGCTTTGCCCGGGGCGGAAGGGTTTGTTGGCTGCAGGTATCGCAATATTCGAACAGCCTCATGGGCGCCAAATTTACGATCAACATGACCGAGGGCTCCAGCTCCGCCGGCAACACCAGAGTACTTTTTCGGCTGAACGAGGCGGATCGAGCGGTTGGCAGAGCTCTGGAAGAGGACATCATCGCGCGCCTGCCCAGGCCCGATCCTGATCCGGAGATTGAAGTCGTCGGAGATAACGGCGGGACCGTATTGGTGAAGCTCGGCGATCTCCCGCGAGCAAATTCACGCCAGTGGGAGGGTCCCGCCGACGTCTGGCTGCCTTATTTCAGCAAAGGCGATCTTGACGATTGGGCTGCTTTTCTCTTGCCTCGGCTCGAGCGGCTGATCGCACCTTCCTCGCCCGAAACAGTCGATCCGCAGCTGTGGGCCCAGCGGTTTCGCCGTATCATGGGTTTTTTCCGCTCCAGGTGAGGTTCTAGCCGGCCACCGGTTTCAAATCGACCAGCGCCTTGATCGGCAGATGATCGGACGCGATGCGCGCCAGCGGCGTGTCGTGCGCTTCCACCTCGGTGATGATGCCCTTGCGGTTGGCGATGATGCGGTCGAGCGCCAGCAGTGGCAGGCCGGCGGGAAAGCTCGGGACGGCAGGCGGCAGCGGGCCGAAGGCGGATTGGAAGGTGTTGAGCGAAGAGCGGTCGCCGAGCCGCCATTCGTTGAGGTCGCCGAGCAGGATGGTCGGCATCTCGTGCCTGTCCTTGATGAGCTCGACCAGCGTGTGGGCCTGCTGGGCTCTGCTGTGGCGCAGCAGGCCGAAATGCGCGGCGATGATGCGAAGCACCCCGCCCTGCTCCAGCTCGATCTCGGCGACGAGCGCGCCGCGCGGCTCCAGCCCCGGCAGCTTGACCTGGTGCACGTCATGCACCAGCCCTTTCTTGAACAGCACGACATTGCCGTGCCAGCCATGCGCCTTCGCCATGCCGGCAACCGGCACCGGGATCAGTCCCGTCTCCCTTTCCAGCCGCCCGAGATCGAGGATGCCCGTGCGCTCGCCGAAGCGGGTATCGGCCTCCTGCAGCGCGATCACGTCGGCGCCGATTTCATGGATCACCCGGCTGGTGCGCTCCGGATCGAAACGCCGGTCGGTGCCGACGCATTTGTGCACGTTATAGGAAGCGATCAGCGTTCCCGCGCTGTGCGGCCTCGACTCCGTATAGGCGGGATCGAGCCGCTTTTTCCTGTTCCTGATCGAGGCAAGAATGCTGGAGGGAAGACTGTCTTTTCTGGCGTGCATCGGACGGCGCACTTGTTCCCCCGTTGATCAAAACGCTTCTGCCGGGAGTATAGGCCGGGCGACGGAACTTGCCATGTCCGATCTCAAAAAATCCGCTCAGAGATAGGGCGAACCCAGCCACAGCACCTTCTCGAGCAGCCGCACCGGAAAGGGCCGCGCGCGCAGCCCGTCGAGCGTCACCGGCGTTGCCGATTTCAGGGTTTCCTCGATGTGCTCGTCGATTTCGGTGACGAAACCCTCGTTCAGCACTTCGAGATCGACCTCGAAATTCAGCCTGAGCGAACGCGGGTCGAGATTGGATGAGCCGACATAGGCCCAGGTGCCGTCGATCGTCAGCAGCTTCGAATGGCTGAAGCTGCCGGTCGACCGCCAGATGCGGCAGTAATTCTTGAGGATCTGGTCGAATTGCGCCGTCATCGCCCGGTCGACCAGCAGCAGGTTGTTGACCGCAGGCACGATGATATCGACCTCGACACCGCGCCGTGCCGCCGTCACCAGGGCGCCGATCAGCTCGCGGTCCGGCAGGAAATAGGGCGACATGATGCGGATCGACTGGCGCGCCACGGAAAAGGCGCCCGTCAGCATCTTGTGGTTCGTCTCGAGGCTGCGGTCCGGCCCGGAGGCGACGACCCGCATCAGGATCGGATCGCCGGGGTTGCGCTCCGGCGGCTCGATGCGCCAGGCCTCGCCGTTCAACAGTTCCTGCGTGGAGAAGCGCCAGTCTTCGGCAGCAAGGTCGAAGAGGTCGGCAACGACAGGGCCGGTGACGCTGAAATGCGTGTCGTGGGCGAAGGTCTCACCCGTCGCCTCCTCGCTGAACCCAGCCCGGATGTTCATGCCGCCCGTCAGCGCAATGCGGCCGTCGACGATCAGGATCTTGCGGTGGGTGCGCAGATTGGCATAGGGAAGCCTCAGGCCCATGATGACGTTGCCGTTGAAAACGGCGACAGTGACGCCGCCCTCCTTGAGATAGCCGAGAATGCTCGGCACCGAATAACGCGCACCGACCGCGTCGATCAGCACCCGGACCTCCACGCCGCGCCTGACGGCCGCAATCAGCGCGTCGGCGATCCGAAGCCCGATGACGTCGCGGTCGAAAATATAGGTTTCGAGCAGGATGCCGCGCGTCGCCTCGTCGATGGCCGATTTCATCGCCGCATAGGCCTCGTCGCCGGTTTCCAACACGTCTATCGTATTGCCCGAGGTCAGCGGATTGCGCGTCACCCGGTCGCCGAGCGTCTGCAACGCCGCGAAGCGGCGGCCGTACTGGCTGATCACCGTCTCGGCCTCGGCATCGAAGGTTTCCAGCTCGTCGATCTCAGCCGCGCGCAGCAGCGCGTCGCGGCGGATGCCCAGCGATTTCCGGCGAATGCGGTTGATGCCGGCAATCGCATAGAGCAGCGCGCCGATGATCGGTGAAAGCATGATGACGCCGACCCAGCCGATCGCGGCGCGCACCTCTTCCTTGGTCATGGCGGCATGGATCGCCGCCGCGGCCCCCATGGCGATCGAAACGACAAAGAGGATATGCGGCCAGTAGGTCGACAGGAGATAGAACATCGCTGGCAAATATAGCTGGGAAACGGCGGCGTTCAATTGCGCCGCCGCTCTCCCATGACGCGAAATTTTTCGCCGTGATCATTTTCGCCGCCCCTGCGCCCGTTTCACCGCGGGAACAATCCCGGTACGGATCGATTGATCCCGAGAAGATGAGGATCGCACCATGAACATCGCCGCAAATGTCGGTCCCGCCTTGGCGCTCGAAGTCGCGGATGCGGAAAGCATCGCCGAACTCCGGCATCAGGCCGAAGGCTGTACCCGCTGTGATCTCTACAGAAATGCCACGCAGATCGTCTTCGGCGAAGGCCTGGGGAAGGCCGAGATCGTCCTCGTCGGCGAGCAGCCGGGCGACCAGGAGGATCTGGCCGGCAGGCCTTTCGTCGGCCCTGCCGGCCGCCTGCTCGACCGCTGCCTCGAAGAAGCCGGCATCGAGCGCCGGCGCTGCTACGTCACCAATGCGGTCAAGCACTTCAAGTTCACGCCGCGCGGCAAGCGGCGGCTGCATTCGAAGCCGAATGCCGGCGAGATCAGGCGTTGCGCCTGGTGGCTCGGGGCCGAGCTCAATATCATCAAGCCGAAACTCGTCGTGGCGCTCGGTGCGACCGCGCTTTATGCGCTGCTCGGGCCGAAGGCGAAGCTGACGCCGGAACGCGGGCATATCCTCTACCCGGCAAACCATCCGCCCGTGCTGGTGACCATCCACCCCTCCTATCTCCTGCGCATCCGCGATGAGGAGGACCGGCGCCGGCAGCGACGGGATTTCGTCTCAGATCTGCACAAGGCGGCGGAGTTTCGGCCGCGATAAACGCCGTTTCATAACCCTGATATGCTGCAATGCGAAATATTTCCGGTTGCGGCGCGATTTCGCTTGAAACAGCCCCGCTCCTCTGGAACCATCTCACCCAGTATCGCGTTCGAACGACGGCATCATGTGACTGGAGATCAGCGATGGCAGAAACTCGGGAAGAGTGGATCAAAAAACGTGCATACGCCCTCTGGGAAGAAGAGGGCCATCCAACGGGGCGAGATTCCATCCATTGGGAACAGGCACGACACGAGCGCGATGCGCTCGAGGGTACTGCTGCGACTTCCAAAAGCAAGGAAGCAAAGCCCAGGGCAAAACGCACCGTCGCCAGCGCCAAGACGAACGGCGGCGTGACGCCGGCGCCGAAACGGACCGCGAGCCGCAAGACGGCGTCCTGAGAGAGCAGGAATACCGAGCACAGCGATGAAAAAGGGGCGTCGTTGCGGCGCCCTTCGATATCATGTGTCATATGCCTGAATCAGTTGTGCCTTATTGAATTGCGGAGGTGGGGATTCCATGCGGGGGTGAACAAAAGCCGGATGACGCTGCACGTTTCGAGGCTTCCCCAAAAAGTCGATTCCGGCATGGTCTTCACAGCCAGCAACCGCGTTCCGGCCAGGATGTAAGGGATGGAGATGTCACTCGTGCTCATCGCGGCCTTGCTCTATCTCGGTCTCGCGCTCGGTTTCATCCTTGTCGTCGACAATCTCGTCGGATTGATTTTCCGCGATCCGCGCGCGCCGGCACAACCGTCCCTCTTCGATCTTGGCCGCGCCTTCGCTGCGTCGCAAAAACTCTATCGAAAATAAAGTTCACTGCGGCGTCCTCCGGACCGACCATGGTGTTGGGCGCCCGCCCGGCCCTTGAAGAGCTCCGAGCTTGCCCGATGGGGCCGGAACTTTTGGAAGCGCCGCCGGTTCAACCTCTTTGCAAACCAGAGGAGGCGACGATGCCGAGAGGTGACAAATCCGACTATACCGACAAGCAGAAACGCAAAGCCGAGCACATCGAGGAGAGCTACGAGGAGCGCGGCGTTTCCGAGAAGGAAGCCGAACGGCGGGCCTGGGCGACCGTCAACAAGGAAAGCGGCGGCGGCAACAAATCCGGTTCCGGCCGCGGCAAGAAGGATACGCATGAATCCTCCGAAAAGGGTGGCCGCATCGGCGGCGCTGCATCCGCCGCCCGCTCGAAGGAGGAGAAATCGGCTTCCGCCAAGAAGGCAGCCGCGACGCGCAAGCGCCATGAACACCATAGCCACCATTAGCAAAGCCCGCCGGACGCATCCGGCAAAGGAATTCAGCCATGGCCAAATCGAAGAAGAAATGGTCGCAGGACGTTACCGAACACAGCAACGCGATGGACCTTAGGGAAGGCGTATTCAAGTCGGACGATCCGAAGAAGATCGCCCGCTCGGTCAAGCATTCCGCCGAGGAGAGCGATCGCCGCAAGTCGAGCCCATTCCGCGCCGCAATGTCGATGCTGACCTTCTATATCAACCGCGCGGGCGAGCAATTGACGAAGAAGCAGCGCGGCACCCTTGAAAAAGCCAAGGACGAACTGCGAAAAGACTTCGGTCGGAAGCCGAAAGGTTAGGGACAGATGGCATACGAGCTTTACTATTGGGACGGCATTCAGGGCCGCGGCGAATTCGTTCGGCTCGCGCTGGAGGAAGCCGGAGCCGACTACATCGACGTCGCCCGTGAGCCGGGGCGCGGGACCGGCGCGATGCTGGCGATCATGAAGAGCGAAAGCGAGCCGCACATTCCCTTTGCGCCGCCTTTCCTGAAGGACGGCGATCTCATCATCCCGCACGTCGCCAACATCCTCTTCTATCTCGGCCCGAAGCTCGGCCTGACGCCTGAGAACGAAAGGCTTCGCTACGTCGCCAACGGCCTGCAGCTCACCGTCACCGATTTCGTCGCCGAAGTGCACGACACGCACCATCCGATCGACACCTCGCTCTATTACGAGGACCAGAAGCAGGAGGCGAAAGCCCGCTCCGCCGCCTTCATCCGCGAGCGCATTCCGAAATTCCTCGGCTATTTCGAGCGCGTGCTGCGGCAAAATCCCGAAGGAACCAACCACCTGGTCGGCGGCGCGCTCACCTATGTCGACCTGTCGCTCTTCCAGGTGATCGAGGGCTTGAGCTATGCCTTTCCGAAGGCCATAGCGAAGCGCAGGGCGGAATATCCCGGCCTGCTCGCCCTGCATGGTGCGGTGGCGAAGCGTCCGAACATTGCCCGCTATCTCGCATCCCCTCGCCGCCTCGCCTTCAACGAGGAAGGGATCTTCCGGCATTATCCCGAGCTCGATGGTGCGGAATGAGTTGAGATCAGTTCAATCCAGCGGCACGGCGGCAGCGAAGAAATCACCCCAGGGGTCCGATGGCCGGATCTGCAGGCGCTGCGGCACGTTGGCGAGCGTGAAGGCCGCTGGACCTGTCACCTCATGCAGTTCACGCCAATCGAGCGGCATCGAAACCGGGGCACCCGGCCGCGCCCGTGTCGAATAGGCCGCGACCGCCGTGTTGCCGCGGCCGTTGCGGAGATAGTCGATATAGATGTGTCCGCCGCGCTTTGCTTTCGTCGCGGTTGCCAGATACTTCTCCGGCGCGTCGGCCGCCATGCTCTCGGCAAGCGAATGGGCGAAATCCTTCACCTCGGTCCAGCCGGCCTTCGGCGCAAGCGGTGTCACCACATGCAGCCCCTTGCCGCCTGAGGTCTTGACGAAGGCGGCAAGACCGCGTGCTTCCAGCCGCGCCTTCACGTCAAGCGCAGCCGCGGTCACCGCATCCCAGGCGACATCCTCACCGGGATCGAGGTCCATGGTGATCATATCGGGTTTTTCCCAATGGTCTGTTGTCGTGCCCCAGGGATGGATTTCCAGCACGGCCGATTGCACCAGCGCCACCAGCCCGTCGAAATCGGCAATGCGCAGCAGCTTTTCGCCATCCGCATCCTGGGGATCGGCGATCTCCTCGATATGGGCATTCATGCCCTTCCAGGCATGTTTCTGGAAAAACCGCTGGTGGCTTTTGATCCCGTCCGGCAGACGCAGCAGCGCCAGGGGCCGATTGACGAGATAAGGCGCCATGAAGCGCCAGACCTCGGCGTAATAATCCGCCAGCCCCTGCTTGGTCACGCCTTCGTCCGGCCAGTAGAGCCGGTCGGGGTGGGTCAGCGATACATCTGATCTCTGCGAATTGCTCGGGCTCATCCTTCGATCTCGCGTGTCAGGAAATCAAGTAGCCTGTTTTCCCCCGCGCGCAAGCCGCGCAACGGCTCGCCGCCATCCTCGGGAAGCGAATGGTCGTTGCCGGCAAGCGCGATGATCGCGGGATGGATATAGCTCGAGCGCGAGATCGCCGGCGTGTTGTGCAGCGCCTCGGCCGCCGCCTCCGACATTTCCTTCACCGTCGGCCGGCCGCCTCCCATGATCTTTTCGCGCGCCGCACCGAAAGCCGCCAGCGAGCCGGCCCAGGTGCGGAAGGTTTTCGCCGAAATGGGGATGTCCGATATCTCGGCGAGGTAAGCGTTCAGCCGGCCGGAATCGACCGGTTTCAACGCTCCGCTCTCGTCCTTCCAGACGAAAAGCTGACGGCCGGGCAGATCCGCTATCTCCTCCAGGATCTTCTGGAGCCTGGGATGCCTGAGGCTGCGCTGGACGCGCTTGCCGCCCTTGGCGCGGAACTTCAGCTCGATCTGCCCGTCGACGATCTTCAGGTGCCGCTTGAGCAAGGTCGTCGCGCCATAGGTGCCGTTTTCCCGGACATAGGCCTGGTTGCCAACACGCAAGTGCGCCTCGTCGAGCAGCGTCGTCAAAGCCGCAAGCACGCCGTTGATATCCTCCGCGCCGGTATCGAGATGGCGCAGCACCGTGCGGCGTATCTTCGGCAGCGCCCAGCCGAATTCGATCAGCTGGTGGAATTTCCCGGCGCTGCGGAAGGACTGCCAGTCCTTGTGATAGCGATATTGCTTGCGCCCGCGCGCATCGAAACCCGTCGCCTGCAGATGGCCATTCTCGTAAAGGCAGATCCAGACATTCTCATAGGCCGGCGGCAGGCCGAGCGCGCCGATGCGCGCCCGCTGCAATTCGTCGGCAAGCGTCGTGCCGTCTGGCATCACATAGCTGAAGCCCTTGCCCTTCCTGCGCCGGCGGATGCCGGGTTCGGTATCGCTGACATAGACAAGGCCAAGATCGGTGATCGCTTCGGCATTCATGCTTCGGGCAACCTGCTATTTGCCGCGCCGGCCGAACTGGAACCACCGGCGGCGCTGGGCCTTGGTCGCGCCCTCCGGCGGCTGGGTCTGCCCTGTCGGCGCAAAGACGGCCGCGCTCTGGGTATAAACGATGACCGGGTTGTCCTGATCGTGCACCTCGAAGGCGCCGGTCTCCGCTCCCGTGTCGAGAACCCGCGACCATTGCGTCAGCCCGTTCACCTCGGGCAGGTGGACTTCGCAATCGCCGCCGGCGTTGAAGACGAGAAAGAGATCGTCCATCGTCTCGGTGTCGAGCGCATGCACGCTCTTGGAGAGGTAGACGCCGAGCACCTGCAATCCGTCGTCGTTCCAGGCGCCGTCATCCATGAAACTGCCGTCCGGCTTGTACCAGGCGATCTCGATGCGGCCGTCGTCACTGGTTTCGCCGGTCAGGAACCGCTCCTGCCGCAGGACGGGATGGGCTTTGCGGAAGGCGACGGCCTGCCGGCAGAAATCGAGGAAGGGATCGTCGAGCCCTTCCCAGCCCGTCCAGCCGATCTCGTTGTCCTGGCAATAGGCGTTGTTGTTGCCGCCCTGGCTGTTGCCGAGTTCGTCGCCGGCCAGGATCATCGGCACACCCTGGGACAGCATCAGCGTCGCCATCATGTTGCGGCGGCGGCGCGCCCGCGCCGCGTTGATGTCGGCATTATCGGTGGCGCCTTCGGCGCCCATATTGTCGGAATGATTGTCCGAATGGCCGTCCCTGTTGTCCTCGCCGTTCGCCTCGTTGTGCTTGCCGTCGAAGGAGACCGTGTCCATCAGCGTGAAACCGTCATGGGCCGACAGGAGATTGATCGAGGAGGTCGCGCCCCGGTCCGAATGGTTGAATTGCAACGCCGAGCCGGTGACGCGCGCCGCAAGCTCCGACACCATGCCGCCGTCGCCCTTCCAGAAACGGCGCACGTCGTCGCGGAACTTGTCGTTCCACTCGCGGAAAGGGTGCGGGAAACCACCGACCTGATAGCCACCCTCGCCGATATCCCAGGGTTCGGCGATCAGCTTGACGCCAGCAAGGATCGGATCCTGACGAATGGCGCCGAAAAATAGTCCCTGACGGTCGAACTCCAGATCCTGCCGCCCGAGCGTGCTGGCGAGATCGAAACGGAAGCCGTCGATATGCATGACGCCGACCCAGTAACGCAGGCTGTCGAGCACCATGCGCATCACCATGGGATTGGCGACATTCAGAGTGTTGCCGGTGCCCGTCGTATCGAAGGTATGGCGCGGATCGTCGGGAGAGAGGATGTAATAGCTCGCATTGTCGAGCCCGCGGAAGGAGAGCGTCGGCCCTTTCTCGCTGCCCTCGGCCGTGTGATTGTAGACCACGTCCATGATCACCTCGATGCCGGCGGCATGGAACTTCTTCACCATTGTCTTGATTTCGGTGATCTTGTCGCTGGACATGTAGCGCGATTGCGGCGCGAAGAAACCGAGCGTCTGGTAGCCCCAATAATTGCTGAGGTTCATTTCCGAGAGATAACGATCGTCGAGGAAATACTGGATCGGCAGAAGCTCTATCGCGGACACGCCGAGCTTCACGAGATGATCTATGATCGGATCGCTGCACATGCCGAGAAAGGTACCGCGCAGCCGGTCCGGCACTTTCGGATGCGTCATCGTCAGGCCGCGAACATGCGCCTCATAGATGATGGTGTCGGGCCAGGGACGGCGGATCGCCTCTTCCCCCGCCCAATCGAAATCCGGGTCCTGCACCACGCTCTTGACCATGAAGGGCGCGCTGTCGCGCTCATCGAAAGAGAGGTCATCCTCGCCGATCCGATAGCCGAAAAGCGCGTCGTCCCATTGGAGCTGACCGGCTACCTGCTTGGCGTAGGGGTCGAGCAGCAGCTTGTTGGGATTGAAGCGATGGCCGGCTTGCGGGTCATAGGGGCCATGGGCGCGATAGCCGTAAACCGTGCCGGGGCCGACGCCGGCGATATAGCCGGACCAGATGTCGCCCTCGCGCTTCGGCAGCGGCATACGGGCAATCTCATCCTTGCCGTCAGGCGAGAAAAGACAAAGTTCTATCTGTTCCGCATGGGCCGAAAAAACGGCGAAATGGGTACCTGAACCAATATATTCCGCCCCGAGCTCCGGTTTGAGGAAGTCGAGTTCCGAAAATGAAAAGCTCATGGCGCCCCGCTTGAAGACTTGATCAAGCAGGAAACGTGAAGGCGCTTCGAAAGTTCCGTCATCCCCGGGGCAAAAGGACATGACGCCCGTCCCCGAGGACGATCTTACGGCATCAGCTGGCCGCCATTGACCTCGATGATCTGACCGGTGATGTAGCCCGACAGCGTCGGCGAGGCGAGGAAGAGATAGGCGCCGACGCAATCCTCCGACGAGCCGACGAAACCCATCGGGATCGACTTGCGCTGCAGCTCCATCTGCTCGTCATTGGTATAACGCTCATGGAAGGGCGTGGCGATCACACCCGGGGCTACGGCGTTCACGCGGATTCTGTCGGCGACGAATTCCTTGGCATGGCCGCGCGTGATCGTCGAGACGAAACCCTTCGACGCCGCATAGAGGATCGCGCCATTGCCGCCGCCGTTGCGGGCAGCGATCGAGGTGGTGTTGATGATGAAGCCGCCCTGCTTCTTCAGCCACGGATGGGCCGCCCGCGTCGCCGCCAGCACAGAGCGGGCATTGAGATCCATCACCGCGGCATAATGCGCATCGGTATATTCGGCGGTCGGCTTGCGCCCGAGCATGCCGCCGGCATTGTTGATGAGCCCGTCGAGATGACCGAAGGTTTTCGCCGTCTCCTCGACGACACGCTCCGTCTCGCCTTCCCTCGATACGTCGCCCTGGATCAGATGCACGGTGCCGCCGGCAGCGCGGATCTCCTCGGCGAGTGCCTCCGCCGGCTCGCGGCTGGCATTGTAATGCACGCCGACCTTGGCCCCTTGAGCCGCAAAGGCGCGGGCAAGCGCCGCCCCGATCCCGGTCGAGGCGCCGGTAATCAGCACGGCCTTGCCGGCAAGATCCGGCAGCTTGATGGATGCGAGCAATTGAGCAAGTTCTACCATGGCTAGGATAGCCTCCCAAAATCACGGACATAGGTGATGAAACAGACAGGGGAAGTCTATCAGGGGGAATCGGCGATGGGCAATGCACGAAAGCGGGAGATCTGCGTCGTGGGGGAATGCTGATGGCTGGCCAGTTCGGAGCAACCGAAGACCCCTCCCCACAAGGGGGAGGGCTTAACTTGCCGCACCCGCATTCCAAATCTTTGGCGTTTCGGAAGGAGCGAGACGGTGCTCCAGGTTAACCCCTCCCCCTTGTGGGGAGGGGTTGGGGAGGGGTCTTTCTTGAGGCTTGGTCAGGTAGAGCTCGTTGACTAGAGAACCTCCTCACAAAGGCACGCCGAGAGCCGGCTGTGGTTTCTGACGAGCAAGAGGCGGAAAGGCCAGCGCGATCGCAGCGGCCCCGAGTCCGACCATGGCCGAACCGATGAACAGCCAGGAATAATTGGCGAAAGTATCGAATATCCAGCCGCCGATCAGAGGCCCGAAGGCCATGCCGAGGCTGGAGAGCATCGTCGCCGCGCCCAGGACGGTGCCGATGATGCGCTGGCCGAAATATTCGCGCGCCAGCACCGCATAGAGCGGCATCACGCCGCCATAGGCGCTGCCGAAGATAATGGCGAGCGCATAGAATTCCCCGAGCCGGCTGACGAAGAGATAGGTCGCGAGAGCGCCCGCCTGCACCAACAGGCCGGCAACCAGGACCGGCTTCACCCCGATCCTGTCGGCAAGGCTGCCATAGAGCAGCCGGCCGCCAAGGCCCGCGAGGCCTTCGACGCTGTAGATGCTGACGGCCGCCATCGGGGCGACGCCGCAGATCGTCGCATAGCTCACCATATGGAAGATCGGGCCGGAATGGGCCGCGCAGCAGGCAAAGAAGGTGAGGCCGAGCACGATGAATTGCGGCGACCGGAAGACTTTCGACAGCTGTGGCCGGGCGCCTTCCGCCGAGAAATCCGTACCCGCATCCACCGCGTCCGCAGGCGGACGCCTGACCAGCAGGGCGGCCGGCAGGAGCAGCGCCCAGGCCGCAACACCGATGATCAGCATGGCGGGGCGCCATTCATAGGCTGAGATCAGCCAGCGCGCGAAAGGCGAGATCGTCATCGGCGCGACCCCCATGCCGGCGGAGACGAGCGACACCGCAAGACCGCGGTTCTCGTCGAACCAGGCCGTGGTCGCCGCGATCATCGGCGCGAAGAAAGCGCTGGCGGCCAGGCCGACGAGGATGCCGTAGGTGAGCTGAAACTGCATCAGCGTCTCGGCGCGGCTTGCGAGCACCAGCGCCACGCCGAGCAGCACGTAGCCGATCAGCACGACGGGGCGCGGGCCGAAGCGGTCGCTGGCCGCACCCCAGAGGAAACCGCCGAAACCCATGACGATGAAATTCAGCGTCATCGCGCTGGCGATGCCGACATGCGACCAGCCGGTCGCGGTGGCGATCGGCTCCTGGAAGATCGCCAGCGAGAACATCGCGCCGATGGCTACGCACGACATCAAGGCGCCTACGGCGACGATGACCCAACGATAGGAAACACTCATGGCTTCGTACCTCCATGCCGACAGAGTGATCGCGACGCATGCGGCCGGTCCACTGCACTCCACGCCTCGCGATCTAAAGACGTCCGGGCGGCTGCGAATTCGACAGCGCCCTCAGATTTTTTTCTGCCGCGTCGCCTAGAGAGTCCGGAACATCACCAGTGCGTCGACATAGCCCTCGGTGGGATGAAGGAAGGCGCCGGGAAGACGGCCGACGATCTCGAAGCCGAGCGATTGCCACAGCGCGACGGCGCGGCGGTTGCTGCTGATGACGAAATTGAACTGCATGGCGCGAAAGCCCCGCAAGCGTGCATGCTCCAGGGAATGTTCATGCATGCGGCGGGCAACGCCCCGGCCGCCCGCGGCGGGATCGGTCATATATCCGCAGTTGCAGACATGCCGCCCGCCGCCGGCCTGATTGGCCTTGATGTAATAGGTGCCGAGGATGTCGCCATCCTCTTCCGCGACGAAAGTCTCGCGGTCCGGCCCCATCCAATAGGCGAGCGCATCCGCTTCCGTGAGATCGCGATCGAGCGCATAGGTCTCGCCGGCGCGGATCGTCGGGCCGATGATCCTCCAGATCGCATCTCGATCATCATTGTTTGCGGGCCGGATCAGCATGCCCGATTTCTACAGAAGCCAGGCACCGGGCGCAACGGTTCAAGCGCCCTCAAACCCTTTCGAGCGCGATCGCAATCCCCTGCCCGACGCCGATGCACATGGTCGACAGCGAATAGCGTCCGCCGGTTTCCAGAAGCTCCAGCGCCGCCGTGCCGGTGATGCGGGCGCCGGACATGCCGAGGGGATGGCCGAGCGCGATCGCGCCGCCATTGCGGTTCACCCGCTGGTCGTCATCGGCAATCCCGAGTTCACGCAGCACCGCCAGCCCCTGACTGGCGAAGGCCTCGTTGAGTTCGATCACGTCGAACTGTTCCTGAGTCATGCCGAGCCGCGCCATCAGCTTGCGGGAAGCCGGGATCGGCCCCACACCCATGACCCTTGGCGCAACACCGGCAGCGGCGCCACCGAGGATGCGGGCGATCGGCGTCAGGCCATATTTTCGCGCCGCCGCTTCGGACGCGACGATCAGCGCCGCCGCTCCGTCATTGACGCCGGAAGCATTGCCTGCCGTCACCGTACCGCCTTCCTTCCTGAAGGGCGTGGCGAGCTTCGCCAGGGTTTCGATCGTCGTTGTGCGCGGATGCTCGTCCTTCTCGACGACGATGGGATCGCCCTTGCGCTGCGGGATGATGACCGGGGTTATCTCCTTCGCCAGCCGTCCGTTCGCCTGCGCGGCGGCCGCCTTCGCCTGGCTGCGCACTGCAAACGCATCCTGGTCCTCACGGCTGACCTTGTAATCCTCAGCGACGTTCTCGCCGGTCTCCGGCATGGAATCGACACCGTACTGCTTCTTCATCAGCGGGTTGACGAAGCGCCAGCCGATTGTCGTGTCGTGGATTTCGGCCGCTCGCGAAAACGCCGTTTCGGCCTTCGGCATGACGAAGGGCGCCCGCGACATGCTTTCGACACCGCCCGCGATCATCAGTTCCGCCTCGCCGGCGCGGATGGCGCGCGCAGCTGTCATCACTGCATCCATGCCGGAGCCGCAGAGCCGGTTGATCGTCGTGCCCGGAACAGCGATCGGCAGGCCGGCCAGAAGGGCGGACATGCGCGCGACGTTGCGGTTGTCCTCGCCCGCCTGGTTGGCGCAGCCGAAGATCACGTCGTCGACGGCTTCCCAGTCGATGGCAGCGTTGCGTTCCATCAGCGCCTTCAGCGGGATGGCGCCGAGATCGTCGGCCCGCACCTGGGAAAGCGCGCCGGCGAAGCGGCCGATCGGCGTCCTGATATAGTCGCAGATAAAGGCTTCGGTCATGGCTTTTCCTTTAGAGTTTCGGAACGACGAGGTCGCCCACCGGCCCGTCGAGATGGAGCGGCGCGCCGGTCATCGCCTGCAATTCCTCCAGCGACATGGCGGCAAGCTTCTCCCGCAGGACGAAGCGCCCATCGACGATGTCGATGACGGCATGGCTCGTATAGATGCGGGTGATGCAGGCGACGCCGGTCAGCGGAAAGGTGCATTTCTCCACCAGCTTCGGCTCGCCCGTCTTCGTGACGTGCTCGGTGATGACGCAGACCTGCTTTGCGCCATGCACGAGGTCCATGGCGCCGCCGACGGCCGGCACGCCCTTGCTGCCGACCCGCCAATTGGCGAGGTCGCCATTCTGGGCGACCTGATAGGCGCCGAGAATCGCGACGTCGAGATGGCCGCCGCGCACCATGGCAAAGCTGTCGGCATGGTGGAAGAAGGCCGCGCCGGGCTTCAGCGTCACCGCCTTCTTGCCGGCATTGATCAGATCCCAGTCCTCTTTACCTTCATCAGGCGGCTCACCGAAATTGAGGATACCGTTTTCGGTGTGGAAGATCGCCTGTCGGCCGGGCGGCTGATAGCGCGCGACCATTTCGGGAAAGCCGATGCCGAGGTTCACATAGGCGCCGTCGGCAATGTCCTGCGCGGCACGCCAGGCGATCTGCGCATTGGAAAGCTTGATGTCATCCCTGATATCGATGGTCATACGTAGGCCACTCCGGCTCGGATGAGCTCTTCTTCCTGCTGGGGATTGGGAACCGTGACGACACGATCGACGAAGATGCCGGGGGTGACGACATACTCGGGATCGATGCCGCCGGCCGGCACGATGGATGAGACCTGGGCGATGGTCTTGGCTGCCGCCATGCACATCAGCGGATTGAAGTTGCGGCCGGCCTTGTTGTAGGTGAGGTTGCCGTGGGTATCGCCGACCAAAGCCTTGACGATGGCAAAATCGGCCTTCAGCCAGCGCTCCTGCACATAATGGCGGCCGTCGAATTCGGCGATGACCTTGCCTTCCGCCAGTTCGGTGCCATAGCCGGTGGGCGTGTAGAAGGCGGGAATGCCGGCGCCGCCGGCGCGGATGCGCTCGGCCAGCGTTCCCTGCGGCACGAGTTCGAGCTCGATTTCGCCTGCCAGATATTTGTCGGTAAAGGCGCGCGGATCGGACGAACGCGGGAACGAGCAGATCATTTTCCGGACCATCCCGGCATCGATCATCGCAGCGATGCCGATGCGCCCGTTGCCGGCGTTGTTGTTGATCACGGTGAGATTCCTAGGCCCCTTGTCGATCAGGGCATGAATCAATTCGATCGGCGCACCCGAGCCGCCGAAACCACCGATCATGACGGTCGCTCCGTCCCCGATCTCGGAGACGGCCTCCGCCGTGCTCCCGATTGTCTTGTCCATATAGGATCTCCTCAGCCCGTTCTTGGCGTCAGAAATAAACCGCAGCAGGAACAGCGGCAAGATGTTTGTGCGTTATTTGACATTTGTTCGTATATCGCACATTATGGATAAAAGACTGGAGACCCGAACCATGCGCGAAACGGATTTCGTCAGCGGCTTTGCCCGCGGCCTGAAAGTCATCGAAGCCTTCGGCGAAACGCGCCCGCGGCTTTCCATCGCCGAGGCCGCCAAGCTGACGGCGCTCGACCGCGCCACCGTGCGTCGCTCGCTGCTGACGCTCGCCGAGCTCGGTTATGCCGATTATGACGGCAAGTTCTTCACCCTGACGCCGAAGATATTGCGGCTTGGCCATGCTTATCTTGCGGCCACACCGCTGCCGGCGCTCTTGCAGCCGCATCTCGATCATCTCTCGGAAAAGGCCGGCCAGAGCGCCTCGGCCTCGGTGCTCGACGGAACAGAAATCGTCTATATCGCCCGCGCAGCACAGCGCCGCGTCATGTCGATCAATCTCACACCGGGCAGCCGCCTGCCCGCCTATTGCGCCTCGATGGGCCGCGTGCTGCTTGCGGCTCTCGCGGAAAACGAGGCGCGCGCCATCCTGGCCCGCAGCGAACTCAAGCAAAACACGGCCAATACCAAGATCGATCCGGACGAGCTGATCGCCGAATTCCGCCGCGTGCGCGCCGAAGGCTACGCCATCATCGACCAGGAGCTGGAGATTGGTCTCTGCTCGATCGCCGTGCCGATCGAAAACGACCGCGGCGAAACGGTCGCGGCGATCAATATCGGCGCACCCGCCGCCCTTGTCCCGGCGGCCGAGATGAAGGAACGGTACCTACTATTGCTGAAGGAAGCACAGGCCGCATTGCGACCGCTGCTGCGCCGGTGATGACCAACCTGAAAGCAGCGGCTCCGACCGACACCGGAGCCGCTCCAATTGGTCAATGCGTCAGGTCGAGCGCGGCAGTGAGATCGCCCATCGGCGGCTCGCCGTTTTCGCGCAGCGCCGTGTCGCGGGCGACGATGCCGGGCAAAACAGGCAGGTCGTAGCGCGCGGTGATCAGGCGGATGATCGAGGTCGTGTCGTACTGGGTGTGATCGACCGTGCCGGCCTTAGCGAATGGCGAGATGATGAAGGCCGGAATGCGGTTGCCCGGGCCCCAGCGGTCGGCCTTCGGCGGCGCGACGTGATCCCAGAAGCCGCCATTCTCGTCATAGGTGACGATGACGAGCATATGGCCCCATTGCGGGCTCTTTTCGAGATGCGAGACGATATCGGCAAGATGCTGGTCGCCGCTCGAAACATCGGCATAACCGCCATGTTCGTTGAGGTTGCCCTGCGGCTTGTAGAAGGAAACCGCCGGCAGCTTGCCGCCGTCGATATCCCTGAGGAAGGCCTCGCCGGCAAGGCCGCCATCCTTCAGATGTTCGGCGCGATCAGGGGTGCCCGGGGCGAAATTGGCGAAATAGTTGAAGGGCTGGTGATGGAACTGGAAGTTCGGCACCGGCGTCGCGTTCTTGCCGTCGAGTGCCGCCTGCCAGGCGCCACCATACCAGGCCCAGCTGACGCCTTTCTCCGACAGGAGGTCGCCGATGGTGGTCTCATGCTGCGGCGGCAGCGTCGTCGCCGCGGTGGGATCGGCATAGGCCGGATCGCCGTCCTTGGCTGGCGGATTGGCGCTCGGCTCGTAAGGCGGCTGCATGGTGTTGACGGCGTAGAAATCGGGCGTCAGCGTTCCATCGGAGACGAATTTCGGCGCGCCGTCCAGCGCCGATTTCGGGGCATTGTCCGCTACAACAAGCGACGTGCCGTCGGCATCGACCTTGGCGATCACAGGCTTGGCCGGGCTCTTGTCGGCATCGGGATAATAGGGCGCACAGGCGCAGACCAGCGCGAAGTGGTTGAGGAAGGAGCCGCCGAAGGCGCCCTGGAAGAAGTTGTCGGCAAGGACGTATTTCCTGGCGACCTGCCACATCGGCAGGATCGAGCCGTCATAATGGCCCATGACGAGACTGCCGGAATCGGCCCAGGCGACGAACTTGTCGTTCTTGCCGCCGTCGATCTGCATTTGCTCCTGGTAGAAACGATGCCAGAGATCGCGGGTAATGACCGTCGGCGCCTGCGCAAAACCCTTGGGATCGTCGATTGCGAAGCTGGCATTGGCAAGATGGGCCGACTGCGCCTCGGTGATGGCAGGCGTGACGCCCTTGGCGGTCAGGCCGCCCCAGGCCGGCGGCAGTTCGGCGAGCGGCTGACCGTCACGGTCGAGCTGGCGGGCCTGCTCGGGGCTGACATTGGAAAGACCGTTGGCGCCGGGAAAGCCGCCATAGAGATTATCGAAGCTGCGGTTTTCGGCATAGATGACGACGATATTGTCGATCTTGTCGTAACCGGCCGGTGCGGCATGGGCTGATGCCGCCATGGCGAGCGGAACGAAGGCCGATCCGGCGAGACAGATCGAGGCGAGGAGTTTCAGTCTTTTCACGGGGGTACCTCATGGCTAGGGGGCGTTGGCTAGAGGGAGCGGGGAACGCTCGGGGGCGCACCGACGCTAGACCCGCCATCTATCAACTTTGTGACATGGTTCTGTCACGAAGCGGCGGGAGAGCGACCGTCATCAATTTGTTGCAGCGAGGTTTGATGATGATGGAAGGCAGTCCTAAGCTATTGGAATCCTTATGATGACGAAGACGACTTTCCGGTTTGCGCGGTCCAGACTGGCGGTCGGCATCGGTGTTACGGCACTGTGTCTGGCCATTCTGCCGCTGCGGCAAAGCAGCGCGGCGGCAGCTTCCGGCGTGCATCCCGGCCCGATGTCGCGCGCCGAGGCCTTCGCCCGGGCCGAAACGCTGACCGCGCTCGGCCGGAAGATATTCTCAGATACTTCGCTGTCGGCCTCGGGATTGCAGGCCTGCGCCTCCTGCCATGACCCGGCTCGCGCTTTCGGCCCGGCATCCGCCGCGCCGATCGAAATGGGCGGCGAACACATGGATCGGCCGGGTCTACGCGCGATCCCGACGCTGCGCTATCTGCAGGCCGTGCCCGCATTCACCGAGCATTATTACGATTCCGAGGACGAGGGCGACGAAAGCGTCGACAATGGCCCGACCGGCGGCCTGACCTGGGACGGCCGGGTCGACCACGGCGCCGACCAGGCGAGGATCCCGCTGCTCTCGCCCTTCGAGATGGGCAACAAGGATGCGGCCGAGGTCGCCGCCAAATTGCGCAAGGCGCCCTACGCCGCCGACATCGAGGCTGCCTTCGGCGCGACCGTGTTCGACAATCCGCAAGACACGTTCACCGCCGCCGCCGAGGCGCTCGCCACCTTCGAACAGAGCGGCCCGGATTTCTATCCCTATTCCAGCCGCTACGACGCCTTCCTCGCCGGCAAGGCGACGCTGACGGCTCAGGAATTGCACGGGCGGCAGCTGTTCGAAGATCCCGCAAAGGGCAATTGTTCGAGCTGCCATCTCAGCGAACCCGCCAATGACGGCGAGCCGCCACTCTTTTCCGATTTCGGCTTCCTCGGCCTCGGCGCACCGCGCAACATGGCGATCCCGGCCAACGCCAACCCCGGCTATCACGACCTCGGCCTCTGCGGCCCTCAGCGCACAGACCTTGCCGGCCACAGCGAATATTGCGGCCTGTTCCGCACGCCGACGCTGCGCAATGTGGCGCTGAAGAAGAGCTTCTTCCACAACGGCTACTTCCACACGCTGCGCGACGTCGTCTCCTTCTACGCGACCCGCGACAGCGATCCCGGCCGCTGGTATCCGAAAAATGCAGACGGCACGGTTCGTAAATATGACGACCTGCCGCAGGCCTATTGGGACAATCTCAACCAGGACCCGCCCTTCGGCCGGAAACCCGGAGACGCGCCTGCGCTGACCGATCCCGAGATCGACGATATCGTCGCCTTCCTGGGGACTCTCACGGATGCCGATCTGCAGCCGCAGGTGAGCGCAGCAGTCATAAACTCACGATGAATCTCAACGGGTCCTAGTGTAATGGGCGTGCCTTGCGTTTTTCACGATAGCGCGATAACCGGCCCTCAAAATTCTTTAGGTAGTCGAAGGTGAAGCTATCCTCGCCCGGCATGTCCTCCGCAATTTTCTCGATGACTTCGCCGTCTCTTATGCGTCGTGCAATTTCCAGCCCTCTCGCACCGCGCTTGAGGTCGAAGGCCCGCCAGGGTTCAGGCTTTCTGGCGCCCGCCCCCGACAAAACTAATTTGGAAAAATGGTCAAATCTTTGGTCGTGCGTAGAGGCTGCCCAATATATTGTTTCAATTCGAACGTGGATGTCGAAATCGTATAGGCTGTTTGCCAAGCGAACAGCAACGACATCATCATAAAGCTTCGAACTTAAAACGTATTCGATGAATATTCGTCTGCAATAGCCAAGGGGGTCATCGGCAAGCTCGATTGCGGCATCCCTCACGACCTCGCTTTTGGGCATTGATTCACTGAGATAATAAGCGCCCCTTAATCGTTCCTCGGTCGTTGGAGAAATCAAGAACCCAACAAGGAAGTCCAAATCTTGACCATCCTGCCACCTTCTGAACAAGTGTAGGTGAGCATCAAATTTTAAGTCCTCGTCGGCGATCTTTTCATCCTTTATCAAGCCAAGCAACGATGCCGTTGAATGGGATGAGAGACCATACCTATCTTGATTTTTGCCCCCAGGTTCCGCCATTTGTGTTGTTCTCGCTTTCGTTGTGTCTATCATCACCGTTTTTATCTTGATTACTTTTCTTCTCTTCGTTTTTTCGATCTTGAAGCTCCGCCTCCCAGGCTCGCCGTTCGCGTTCGTCGATCTCAACGACGACACCGTCACCACTTCTGTGCCGTCATATCGCAGCACCACCTGGAACGGCCCGGCAATTGCGCCGAAGAAGACATCCACCTCCTCCTAAGCCCATCGATCCCGCGGTGCGCTATGCGCGGACTTTTTCGGCTGGCTCGATGCCGAACGCCTTCAAGAAATCAGCTTTCAGAGGACTATGCACTCTCCCGCGACGAGTATGAGTTGATCAAGTCCGCGGCATCGTCCTCACCTTTCTCGCGTGCAATATCGGCGGCCGTCGCGCCAGTGCGATCGGTCTTTGTCACGTCCGCATGGTTCTCCAGCAATAGCTTTGCAACTTGGTGTTTCCCCAAGCCGCCGCGCACATCAGCGGGGTCACGCCATCGACCGTCTCGGCGTTAACGTCCGCGCCAAGGGATAGGAGGTAGTTTGCAACGGCTGCTTCGCCATTCGCAGATGCCTCGTGCAGCGCCATCACTTCACCACGACCTGCCGCGTCTACTGATGCACCGTTTCGCACCAGCGTCTCAACCGCTGCAAGCAAACCTTCAGCTGCGGAGACCATGAGCGGTGTCCGACCATGTAGGCCGACTTGGTTCAAGTCGAGTTCCTTAGACTCGACCTCCAGCTAAGCTTGTGAAGCGCCGGCCACTATTCGCCCAATGAATTGCTCAATCTTCGACTGGCCGTTCATGGAAGCATGCTGAAGTTGCCGAGTTCAACTCGGTTCAGTATGTCGTCAGTCCCCGCAATGGTTTCCATTGATCACCTGCCTTAGGAGAGACGGTCGCAGTCCGTCTCAGCAACAGTTACACCGCCCATGCGAGAAAGCTTTCAATCATTTCAGTGAGGTTCGTTGGCCCACCAAATGCCTCAAAGGTTTGCCCATTTCTGCGAGCGACAAACCAATCACGCTCCGATCTTTCGACTCGGACCTCCTCAAATTCCTTGCCTTGAAGGACCGTTCCCTTGAGGTCGGCTTTCATCGACCAACCGGGATTGTCGATGGTATCGATTTTGATCCCGCGGTCCTCATGCCATTCGTCTATGCATTGTCCCTCAAACCAGGCACACAGCCTTGAAACGGCATCCGTCAGTTACCCCACCTTTCAATCTCGTCCGCCTCAGCGGTCAACCGAGCAAAAGCCTTCGATGCCCTGCATCACGTCGTCAAGAGCTTGCCGGGCAAGGGTTTTTTCGGCCAGAGCAGCTTTCCATATTACCAACCCGTATTTACATGTGGCAGCGATATAACCCATCTCGTAACCCCGAGAGCCTAGTTCTTCTGGCACAGCGGTTTGCAGGTTGTAAACGGTCCGGCCGGGGTCGTTATTTTAATATAGAGTATGTACCATTCGGCCTGCTATTGAGCTTCCCAGGGGCCATGTCCGTTCCGTTTGTTCCTACGCACTTGCCGTATCATAATTTCCGATATACATCATTCTATCGGAAATGATGGGGAAATGATGGAACGTTCGTTTTTGACGATCGCCGCCGGCGAGAATAATGATGCGATACGGGCGCTTTCGGCGCCGGCGCGGATCGAGATTCTGAAGCTGCTCTGCGCCAAGGGGCCGCTTAATATCAACGACATCGCGCAGGCGCTTTCCCTTCCCCAATCCACTGTCGCGACCGGTATTCAGATCCTGGAAGATGCCGGGCTTGTCGATTCCCGGCTGGCGAAGGCGCGCAAGGGAAACCAGAAGATCTGCTCGGCGACCTATAGCGAAATCCTGATCAGCTTCGAGGAAAGTGCGGCGCAACGGGCGAACAATATCATCGAAGTCGAGATGCCGGTCGGGCTCTACACCAGCTGCGATGTCCATGCGCCCTGCGGTCTCTGCTCCAGCGAGAGCGTCATCGGCCCGCTCGATGTGCCCGATTATTTCCTTGATCCGCAGCGCATGCAGGCTGGGCTGGTGTGGTTCGGCCGGGGCTATGTGGAATATAAATTCCCCAATAATGCCAAGGTGTTGAACAAGGATATCCGCGCCATCGAATTTTCGCTGGAGCTGTCGTCCGAGGTGCCCGGCACCAATCCGGACTGGCCTTCCGACATCACGCTCTGGGTCAACGGCATGGCGATCGGAACCTGGACGTCGCCGGGCGATTACGGCGACAAGCGCGGCGCCTTCACGCCGGCCTGGTGGAAGCTCGAAGGTTCGCAATACGGGATGATGAAGACCTGGCGCATCTCGACGCGCGGCACCTTCATCGACGGTGTCGCCGCATCGAATGTCACGCTCAACGATCTGGCGCTTGGCCAGCATTCCTCCATCCGCCTGCGCGTCGGCATCGCCGAGAATGCCGGCCATACCGGCGGCGTCAATATCTTCGGCCGCGGCTTCGGAAATCACGGCCGCGATATCATCATGCGGCTGCATGTCTGAATTTTATAATATCGGATATCCTGATTTGGAAATCGCATTTATTTCGTGCCTCGGCGATAGAGGAACATATCTAAGCACTTGAAATAAAATGTATTTTATCGTCTGTCGCATTAGTATGATTAAATCCGCGTTTCGGTTGACATCCCAACATTCCTGATATCAAGTTAGGGGCAAGAAAACAAAATTCCTGATACATAAACGGGAGGATCCGTTGAAGACGAATGTCGTTGCCCACCGCGATTTTCGCATCGCGACCATTGACGCCAGGCTCTACAGCTCATTTCTCGAGCATCTCGGCAGAGCGATCTACGGCGGCATCTACGAGCCCGGACACCCCACGGCCGATGAGGATGGCTTCCGCCGCGACGTGCTCGATCTCGTCCGTGAGCTCGATACGCCCTACTGCCGTTATCCCGGCGGCAATTTCGTCTCGGCCTATAATTGGGAAGACGGCGTCGGCCCGCGTTCGGAGCGCCCGGTTCGCCTCGACCTGGCCTGGCGCACCCGTGAAGCCAACCAGATCGGCGTCAACGAATTCGTCGACTGGTGCAAGAAGGCCAATACCAAGCCGATGCTCGCCGTCAATCTCGGCTCGCGCGGCCTCGACGCCGCCCGCAATTTCCTGGAATATTGCAATCACCCCGGCGGTACCTACTGGTCGGACCTGCGCCGCAAGCACGGCTGGTCCAATCCGCACGATGTCAAATTGTGGTGCCTCGGCAACGAGATGGACGGCCCCTGGCAGGTCGGCCATAAATCGGCCTATGAATATGGCCGGCTGGCGGACGAGACGGCGAAGGCGATGCGCGGCTTCGACAAATCGCTCGAACTCGTGGTCTGCGGCTCGTCCAATTCCGACATGAAGACCTATCCCGATTGGGAGGCCCAAGTCCTCGAACAGTGCTATGACAGCGCCGATTACATCTCGCTGCATATGTATTTCGCCAATCGCGAGAAAAACACGCTCAACTACCTCGCTCGCGCGACCAAACTCGACCGCTACATCACCACGATCGGCGGGGTGATCGACTACATCAAGGCGAAGAAGCGCTCGAAGAAGACGATCGGCATTTCCTTCGACGAATGGAACGTCTGGTATCACTCCAACCAGCAGGACAAGGAGATCCTGGCGCGCGACGAATGGCCGGATGCGCCGCATCTTTTGGAAGACGTCTATAATTTCGAGGACGTACTGCAGGTCGGCGGTATCCTGAACACCTTCATCCGCCGCTCCGACCGCGTGCGCATCGCCTGCATCGCCCAGCTCGTCAACGTCATCGCCCCGATCATGACCGAGGACGGCGGGGCTGCCTGGCGCCAGACGATCTACTATCCCTTCTACTACGCCTCCCGATATGGCCGCGGCACGGCGCTGCAACTCGTTGTCGACGGCCCGACCTATGACAGCGACGAGGAGAACGAGGTTCCCTATCTCGACGTCTCGGCCGTCCATTCCGAGGATGGCAGGACGCTGACCTTCTTTGCCGTCAACCGTCATCCGGATAGTGCGCTCGATCTCAACGTGCGGCTGGAAGGGTTTGGTGGCGCCCGCCTGATCGAGCAGGTGGAAATGACCCATGGCGACCTCGAAGCCGTCAACACGGCACAGCGGCCGCAAACAGTCGCCCCGGTCACTGTCGAGAGTGCCAATATCGAGGACGGTCGGGTGCGGGCGGCGCTGAAACCGCTGTCCTACAACGTCATCCGGCTGTCGGTTTGACAGCTGCGCCGGGCGCCGATCGGCCCCGGCTGAGGGTATTCGGCTCGACTGCGAGGAGGCAGACGAGCTGGAGGGATGGTTCACTGAGGCCGGGGCTTGTGAAGCCCTGGTGGCTGCGAACCGACAACCGCGACGTGCCCATGCGTGCCTCAGCGGCCGCCATATCGTCGCTTTCTAGGGAGGAGTTCATGCAACAGTGGAAGAGGCTCGCATTTGGCGTCGCGCTGGCCGCACTCGGCCTGACAGCGACAGCCAAGGCCGATGACTATACCTCCTTGCCGCGCAAGGAGACGCTCATCGTCGAAAATCCGGAAGGGACGATCAAGAATCCCGGCTGGTTCAACATCTGGGTCAATGGCGGCGGCGGTGTTTCCACAGGCCTGCAGCAGCTGACCATGGATACACTCTGGTATATCGACCCCGAACAGGGGCTTGGCGGCGCGGCCTGGGACAATTCGCTCGCCGCCGACAAGCCGCAATATAATGCTGACTTCACCGAGATGACCGTGAAACTGCGCAAGGGGCTCTTCTGGAGCGACGGCGTGGAATTCACCGCCGATGACGTCGTCTATACCGTCAAGACGCAGATGGATCACCCCGGCATGATCTGGAGTGCGGCCTTCTCGGTGCAGGTGGCAAGTGTCGAAGCGACCGATCCCCAAACCGTGGTGTTCAAGCTGAAGAAGCCGAATTCGCGCTTCCACGCCATCTTCACCGTGCGCTGGAACGGCGCCTGGATCATGCCCAAGCACGTGTTCGAAAAGGTGGCCGATCCGCTTCGCTACGATTTCGCCAATCCCGTCTCGCTCGGCGCCTATAAGCTGAAATCCTACGATCCGCAGGGCAAATGGTATACCTGGGAGAAGCGCGACGACTGGCAGCGGACCTCGCTTGCCCGCTTCGGCGAGCCGGCCCCGAAATATGTGACCTATACCGATCCCGGCCCGCCGGATAAGCGCACGATCGCCCAGCTCGAGCACAATCTCGATATCATTCACGACAATACGCCGGAGGGCATGTTCACCCTCAAGGAGAAGTCGAAGACCATCGACACCTGGTTCCCGGGCTTCCCCTTCGCCCATCCGGACCCGACGCTGCCGGCTGTCATCTTCAACAACCAGAATCCGCCGTTCGACAATGCCGACGTGCGCTGGGCGCTGGCTCTGCTGATCGACATCAAGGCCGTCGACATGGCGAGCTACCGCGGGGCGGCGACGCTCTCGGCGCTCGGCGTGCCGCCGACGGCGGTCGCCATGAAAGACTATCAGGCGCCGATGCAGGACTGGCTGAAGGATTTCGAGATCGATACCGGCAAGAGCAAGATCAAGCCCTATGATCCCACGATCGGCCAGCAGATCGCCGATATCCTGCGCAAGCAGCCGAAGTTCAAGGACCAGATCCCGACCGACCCGCAGGCGATCAGCGACGCCTTCGGCTACGGCTGGTGGAAACCGGACCCGAAAGCGGCCGGCGAACTTCTGGAAAAGGCAGGCTTCAAGAAATCCGGCGGCAAATGGCTGACCCCTGATGGACAGCCCTTCAAGATCCGCATGACGGTGGAGGGCGACACACGCTCCGTCTTCACCCGGGCCGGCACGCTGATCGCGCAGCAATGGGCAGCCTTCGGCATCGACGCCAAGGCGGTGCCGGCCACCAGCCTCTGGCAGGTGGCGCTGCAGCCCGGCGATTTCCAGGTGGCGATTGCCTGGAGCGTCGAGACCTGGGGCGGCGATCCCGATCTCTCCTTCTTCCTCGACAGCTGGCATTCCCAGTTCGTGGCGAAGAAGGGTGAGGTTCAGCCGCCGCGCAACTGGCAGCGCTGGTCCAATCCGGAGCTCGACAAGATCATCGAGAGCATCCGCGGCATCAGCGCCGACGATCCCAAGGGCATCGAGCTCGGCAAGGATTATCTGAAGCTCGTCGCCCGCGAAATGCCGACGATCCCGCTGATGTCCTATAACGTCTTCACCTCGATGGATACGACCTACTGGACCGGTTATCCCACCATCAAGGACCCCTATACCGATCCGGTGCCGAACTGGGCGAACTCCAGGCTCATGATGGTCAAGCTCAAGCCGGCTCAACCGAAATAATCCTCCCAACGCCGGCGCGTGAGCCATCGCGCCGGCCCCCTATCGACGGGCATGGGGCCCAACCACCCGTGCTCGTCGATCCTTTCCAGAAGGGAACCAGAGAGGAACCACTGCCTTATGACGTCCTATCTGATCTTTGTGCTGAAGCGGTTTGGTCAGTTTCTGCTCGTCGTCTTTCTCGGCGTGACGATCACCTTCTTCGTCACCCACCTGACCCCGATCGATCCGGTCGAAGAAAGCATAGGCGCCATCACCCAGATGGGTCAGTCCGATCCGAATGCGATCGAGCTGATGCGCCAGTCGCTGCGCGAGCTTTACGGCCTCGACGGCTCGATCTGGCAGCAATATCTGCATTTCTGGCTGCGGCTGATGACGGGCGATCTCGGCCCTTCGCTCTCGGCCTTTCCGACACCTGTATCCACCATCATCCTGCGGTCGCTCCCCTGGACGATCGGGCTGATGACGGTCGCGACGCTGATCACCTTCGTGCTCGGCAATGCGATCGGCGCGCTCGCCGGCTATTACCGCAAGAACATGGTGCTGAAGGGCGTCAGCCTCGTTTTCATCGCGCTGCTGCCCATTCCCTATTATATCCTGGCCTTCGTGCTTCTCATCGTCTTCGGCTATCTCTGGCCGGTGCTGCCGATCAATGGCGGCTATGAGATGAACGCCAATCTCGACCTCTCCTTCTCGCTGGTGCTCGATATCCTCGAACACTCCATCCTGCCCGCCCTGTCGCTGATCCTTGTCGGCGCCGGCAGCTGGCTGATCGGCATGCGGGCGCTGGTCTCCAACATCATCACCGACGATTACGTCGTCTTCGCCGAGCTCGGCGGTGTGCCGAAGCGAAAGATCCTGCGCTCCTACATCGCCCGCAACGCCATGGTGCCGCAATTCACCGGGCTTGCCATGTCGCTCGGCGCGATCTTCAACGGCACCGTCATCACCGAAATCGTCTTCGGCTATCCCGGCATCGGCAACCTTTTGATTTCGGCGGTGCATGCCGGCGATTACAGCCTGGTGCTCGGCCTCAGCGCCTTGTCGATCGTCGGCGTCGCCGCCGCCGTCTTCATCATCGACATTCTGAGCCCGCTGATCGATCCGCGCATCAAGGTGGAATAGAACATGTTTACGATCGTCCGCGACCTCGCGCGCCAGAACCTGGAATTCCTCTGCGGCCTGCTGCTCTTTGCCGTCATCGTCGGCCTGATCATCATGTCCTATTTCTCGCCCTACGGCGCGACGGACATCTATCTCCTGCCGCCCGACATGCCGCCGGACGGCGAATATTGGCTCGGCACGACATCGCGCGGCCAGGACGTGTTCTGGCAGCTGACGACGGCGCTGCGCAACACGCTGTTCTTCGGCATCGGCGTCGCCTTTCTCTCGCGCATCATCTCGCTGGTCGTCGGCCTGGTCGCCGGTTATGCCGGCGGCGCGGTCGACCGGGTGCTGATGGCGATCAACGACAGCGTCATGGTCATCCCGCAATTTCCGCTGCTGATCCTCTTCTATTTCGTGCTGAAGGACAGCATGACCTGGACGGTGCTGATCGTCATCATGGCCTCACTCGGCTGGTCCTATGATGCACGCCTCATCCGCTCCGTGGCGATCGGCCTGAAGACCCGGCCCTTCACCACCCAGAGCGTCTATTCCGGCATGACGACGCGCAAGATCCTGGTGGAGGAGCACCTGCCCTATGTGTTGCCGATCGTCTTCGCCACGACGATGAACAACATGATCTGGTCGATCGGCATGGAGATCACCCTCTCGGTGCTCGGCTTCACCGATATCGAGACGCCGACCATGGGCATGATGATCTACTGGGCCAATGCGCATTCGGCGCTGATCTCGGGAACATGGTGGTGGGTGGCCGCCCCCGTCGCGGCCATCGTCATTCTCTTCCTGGCGCTCTTCCTGCTCTCCATGTCGATGAACGAATACAATGATCCGCGCAGCCGGCTGAACCGGATGGGAAGTTAGCATGGAGAATTTGGTCGAAATCCAGAACCTGAAGGCCTATTACCGCGCCTTCCTCTACGGCGTCGATCGCGAGGTGCGGGCCGTCGACGATATCAGCCTGACGATCGGCCGCGGCGAGGTCTATGGCGTTGCCGGTGAATCGAGCAGCGGCAAGACGACGCTGATCAAAACAATCGCCGGCGCCATCCGGCCACCGCTGAGGGTCGTCTCGGGCAACGTCAAATTCCATTTCGGCGGCGGCACGCAAGATATCTACGCGATGACGCCGGATGAGCGCATGGCGCTGCGCTGGAAGCATCTCTCCTATATCATGCAGGGCTCGATGAACGTGCTCAATCCGGTGCGCCGGATTCGCCACTCCTTCACCGATTTCGCCTTCCGCCACATGAAGGTCAGCAAGGCTATCTTCTTCGAAAAGGTCGCCGCCCACCTGCAGCGGCTGAAGCTCGATCCGCATCTGCTCGATGCCTATCCGCACGAACTCTCCGGCGGCATGCGCCAGCGCATGACCATCGCGCTCGCCACCATCCTGACGCCGGAGTTCATCATCGCCGACGAGCCGACGACCGCGCTCGACGTCATCGTGCAGCGCGACGTCTTGTCGATGATCCGCGATATCCAGCGCGAGATGGGCTCGTCCTTCCTCTTCGTCACCCATGACATGGGCGTGCATGCGACCGTCTCCGACCGCATCGGCATCGTCTATGCCGGGCGTCTCGTCGAGGAGGCGCCGACGGCCAAGCTCTTCAGCATGCCGCTCCACCCCTATACGCAGCACCTCGTCGGCAGCCTGCCGAAGATCGGCGACCCCACGACGCGGCCTTCGCTGGAGGGGCGCCCGCCGAACCTCGCCATGCCGCCGGAAGGCTGCCGGTTTCACCCGCGCTGTCCCAAGCGCATGGAGATTTGCTCACAAAAGGTTCCGCCCTTGGTCACCGTTGCGCCGGAGCGGCGGGTGGCGTGTTTCGCGGTTACGGGGGATCAGGTTTGACGGCTCTTCTCAGCCTCTCGCATGTCACGAAAATCTACCGCCAGGGCGGCATGCTCGGCCGGCGGCTGATCACCGCCGTCAAGGATGTCAGCTTCGAACTCGGCGAGGAGCCGGAGATCCTCTCGATCGTCGGCGAATCCGGCTCGGGCAAATCGACGGTCGCGGCAATGATCCTCGGCCAGACCGAGCCGACGCAAGGCGAGCTGCAATTCGCCGGCAAGACCGTCGCGATCCACAGCCGCGCCGAACGCAAGGCCTTCATGAAGGAGGTGCAGCCGGTGCTGCAAAACCCCTTCGAAGCCTTCAACCCGCTGAAGCGCGTCGACCGCTATCTCTTCGAAACCGCCCGCAATTTTTCCGCTGACGGCAAACGGCCGGACCGGCAGCAGGCCGAAAAGATGGCCGACACCGCCCTCCACCACGTCGGCCTGACGCTCGAAGAGGTAAAAGGCCGCTTTCCCCACGAACTCTCCGGCGGCCAACTCCAACGCGTCGCCATAGCCCGCGCACTGATCCCCCAACCGCGCCTGCTGGTGGCCGACGAACCCGTCTCCATGGTCGACGCGTCGCTCCGCATGGCGATCGTCAACCTCTTCGGGCGGCTCAAAAACGAGCTGGGGCTCTCGATCATCTACATCACCCATGATCTGGCGACGGCTTATTACGTCAGCGACAATATCATCATCATGCGCAAGGGGGAGATCGTCGAGCGCGGGCGGGCGCGGGCGGTGTTGGACGATCCGCAGCATGAATATTCAAGAGCGCTGAAGGATGCGGTGTTGGCGGCGGATTTTGGTGCGGTGGGGTGAGTGGTGTGGGA
>NZ_LOKX01000024.1 GCF_002211285.1 Rhizobium sp. R635
CCGCCAGATCCGCTTACCTCCCTGCCGGATCGAGATCGCAGTCTCTTTCAATGAAACATCAAGCCCGATATATTGGTCCATGGTTGCCTCCATTCGATGTTTGGGCCCGGTTCAATCGTGAGCCCGTTTTGCCATCTTACCGGGGGCAACCACCCCAGACAGCCATCATCTGATAAATATGACATGGGGTGATCGCGCCGCGATTACCCCATGTTTTGCGATAACGACATGCGTAAAAACAAAGAACTAAAGCGCGAGGAGCGAATCTGAAAGATCGCGACGCGCTTTAGAAGGCCGCCGTCATCGGATCCGGACCCATGCGGGCGGAGGCACTGTCGAGCTTGGCGATCGCGGCCATGTCACCGGCATCGAGCTTGAAGTCGAACACTTGGAAGTTCTCCTCGATGCGCGACGGCGTGACCGATTTCGGGATGACGACGAGGCCGGTATCGATGTGCCAGCGGATGATGACCTGGGCCGGCGTCTTGCCATGCTTCCTGGCGATCTCGCCGATGGCGGGGTTCGAAATGAACTTGCCCTGGCCGAGCGGGCTCCAGGATTCGGTGACGATATTCAGTTTCTTGTGAACCTCCTGCGCCGCCTTCTGCTGGAAGTCGGGATGCAGTTCGATCTGGTTGATGACCGGAACAACACCCGTTTCGCCGATGATTCGCTCCAGATGTTCGGGATAGAAATTCGACACGCCGATCGAGCGGGCCCGGCCCTCTTCCCGGATGCGCACGAAGGCCTTCCAGGTCTCCGTGTAAAGGCCGCGATGCGGCGACGGCCAGTGAACGAGATAGAGGTCGACATAATCGGAGCCGAGCTTCTTCAGGCTGCCGTCGAAGGCGCGCAGCGTATTGTCGTAGCCCTGGTCGGTGTTCCTGAGCTTCGTGGTGACGAAAATGTCCTTGCGGTCGAGACCGGAGGAACGGATTCCTTCGCCGACGCCTTCTTCGTTGTCGTAACCGGACGCCGTATCGATATGGCGATAGCCGGCGGCGATGGCGGTGCGCACCGTTGGAGCAGCAATCTCCTGCGGGGTCTGCCAGACGCCGAGGCCAACCTGCGGAATGGAATGTCCGTCATGGAAAGTGATGATGGGTTGAGCGGTCACAATATATCTCCGGGAGTTTGAAGAATTGGACGAGGCATGAATTGCGCCCCTTTACAGCGCCGCGCGTCTTTTAAGACGCGCAAAGGACGCTGTAACACTTTAATTGCTGCATAATTTGAATCCTTAAATCGATTCCGATTTAAGGAATTAGGCAGATCGGCGGACGTCCCGGAACGCATTTCAGCCTGAGCGTTCGGTCACCGAAAACATATAGGCGGCCGCTTTCACAAAACAATCAGAGCACCCGGACAATCGTACCCTTTCGAAGGTGGGGCAGAAGGCGGCGCATGTCGCGGAGCGCCACCGCCACGCATCCTGCCGTCGGCTCGTAGCCCGGCCGGATGAGATGGAAGAAGATCGCCGAGCCGCGGTTGCGCGCCCGCGAGGAAATGTTCCAGTCCATGACAAGGCAGATATCGTAGAGCCCGTCGCTGCGCCGCATCTCTTCGTGGCTTGCACCAAGCGGCGCCCTGACAAGACGGTTATAACTGGCGTTCTCAGGCTGATCGCACCAGAGCATGTCGGCACGAATGCGGCGAAGAGCAAGCGGCGTGACCAGAAGACCGTTCCGTTCGCCGCGCCGAAAGCCTGATATCAGCCTCATCGATGCGATCGGCGTGGCGCCGTCGCCCTCGCGTTTCATGATGGTGCGCCCGGAGCGGCCGATCGCGGCAGGCACGGTGATCGAGCCGAGCCGGACGATCGCACGGCTCTTCTTTCCCGGCGCCGGGCGCACCATGATCGTGGGCGGCTTCATCCCTCGGTTCCGCCTTGCTTTTTCCATTTTTCTCGCATGTCTTGCATTGCTTGAGGCCTTGATTGAAATCATATGAAAACCTGCCCGGCAACAGCCCCGCCGGCCGATCCTTGCCAAAGCTGCAATTTGGCGTAGGACTAGGGGACTTAACTTTGAGGACGCAACGGCATGACCGCACGCACCATTCTTCTGGTGGATGACGACGAGGACCTTCGCCAGACCCTGACGGAGCAATTGTCGCTTTATGAGGAATTCACGGTTCTGCAGGAAGCCAACGCCGGCAAGGGTGTTGCGACCGCACGCTCGACGCCCATCGACCTCTTGATCATGGATGTCGGCCTGCCCGATATGGACGGCCGTGAAGCGGTAAAGCTCCTGCGCAAGGGCGGCTTCAAGGCGCCGATCATCATGCTGACCGGCCACGACACTGATTCGGACACGATCCTCGGCCTCGAAGCCGGCGCCAACGATTATGTCACCAAGCCCTTCCGTTTCGCCGTGCTGCTGGCGCGCATCCGTGTGCAGCTGCGCCAGCACGAGCAGAGCGAGGACGCGACCTTCACCGTCGGTCCCTACCTCTTCAAACCGAGCCAGAAGCTGCTCACCACCGATAACGGCCAGAAGATCCGCCTGACGGAAAAGGAAGCGGCGATCATCCGCTATCTCTATCGCGCCGAACAGAAGGTCGTCACCCGCGACGTGCTTCTCGAAGAGGTCTGGGGCTATAACTCCGGCGTGACGACGCATACGCTGGAAACCCATGTCTACCGGCTGCGCCAGAAGATCGAACGAGATCCCTCCAATGCCGAAATCCTCGTGACGGAAAACGGCGGCTACAAGATCATACCCTAGGGCATTTCCGCGTTTTCCGAATCACGGAAATGCTCTATCTCTTTGTTTTCATGCAATTCTCGGCAAAAGCGCTTCACGTTTTGCCTGGCAAGACCGCTAGGCACTTTTGCTGGAATTGCTCTAAGGCGAAAAGCCCGCATGGCGCTGACCGACGACATTCACCTGCTTTCCCAGCTTCCGCTGTTCAAGGACATGAGCGAGGACCAGCTACGGCTGATCGCCTTCGGCGCCGACCGGCGGATGATCGCCGCCGGCCAGATGCTGTTCCGCCAGGGCTCGCCGGCCGAAAGCGCTTATGTCGTCATCAGTGGCAGCCTGGAACTGAGCACGACGAGCAGCGACGGCATGCAAAGGGCCGAAGCCGTCGCCGGCCCGGGAACGCTGATTTCGGAGCTCGCGCTGGTCACGCTGGTGGAGCGCAAGTTCACCGCAATTGCGCGCGAGGACACGAGCATCATCCGCATCACCCGCGCCCTCTTCCATCGCTTGCTCGAGGAATATCCGGACGCGGCCCGGCTGATCGAAAACCGCATCCGCGACAACCTCGCCGAACTTGCGGCAAAAGCCGCAAGCCAGTTCCACCGCTTCAGTTGATCCTACTGTATCAAGGCGTCAACTGCGGGATAGGCCGTCGATCGCTGCGGCGAGCTTCATGAGATCAGCGGCATAGAAGCCGGCAGCGTTGAGGCAGTTCGTCTCGAGCAGCCTCAGTCCCTCTTCGGTGCGGCAGATATCGAGGACATAAGCCGGCGAGTAGCCGGGATTGATGTCCACCATGCTTTGCCCGAACGCCAGCGCATCGTCGTCGATCTCATGGCGGTGGACGACACGCGATCCGTCCTTATAGAGCGAATAGGTGACGATCCGCCCGCCGACGGCCCACAGACGCCATTCGCGCATGATACGAACTGGCTTGGTGAGCATCAGAAGCGTGTCATGACGAAGCGATCCGCCAGGGATTTCATCTTCGTCAAGCGCCAGAACCCTCTCTGCCATTCGGATGATCTCGTCGGTCGATTTGACATTGCCCGGCTCCTCCTTGCTGTCATCGACGGGGCGCAGGAACCATTCTCTCCCATCATCCGCCAAGCGGGCAGGGATCTCTCGGAGAGTGAGAAACAGCGCGTCGGCTCCATTCAGGAGATAGGGATGCCATGCTTTTTCCTGGACGAAAGGACGCAGCTTGAACACACCAGGCCAATAGCCGTTCGCCTCGGCGTTTCTCTAAAGCGTGTAGGAACCGAACATGACGACGGAGCTTGGATCGGCGACGACGGGTTTGGGGATGAGCTCACCGACGAACGGCACGACCTTGTGCCATGTGTACGGGATGCCGAGCCGGTCGAGCGCCTCGGCCAGCTTATGGGTGTCGTCGAATTCCTGGAGAAGCCACTGCATCACAAATCGAAATGCGCCGTCACCGGCACATGGTCCGAGGGCCGATCCCAGCCGCGTGCTTCCTTCAGGATCTCAATCCGCTTGAGATGCGGCCCGAGATCCGAGGACGACCAGATGTGGTCGAGACGGCGGCCGCGATCGGCCGCTTCCCAGTCCTTGGCGCGGTAGCTCCACCAGGTATAGAGCTTTTCGCTCGCCGGCACGTGATGACGCATGAGATCGAGCCAGGCGCCGCGCTTCATCACCTCCAGCAGCCCATCGGTTTCGACAGGCGTATGGCTGACGATCTTCAGGAGCTGCTTGTGCGACCAGACGTCGTGCTCCAGCGGCGCGATGTTGAGGTCGCCGACGAGGATGGCTGAGGTGTTGGTCTCGCCATTGGCTTTCAGCTGCTTCATCTCCTCGATGAAATCGAGCTTGTGGCCGAATTTCGGATTGATCGTACGGTCAGGCTCGTCGCCGCCGGCCGGGACATAGAAGTTGTGCAGCCGGATGCGGCGATTGCCGCGCTCGAAGATTGCCGAAATGTGGCGGGCATCGCCGACGCCGCAATAATCCTGCCGGTGATCCTCCGTCAGCGGAATGCGCGAGGCGATCGCAACGCCGTGATAGCCCTTCTGGCCGTGGATGATGATATGATCATAGCCCATCGCCCGCAAAGGTGCGGCCGGAAAGAGCTCGTTCGGCACCTTGGTTTCCTGCAGGCAGAGAATGTCGGGCCTGTGCTTGAGGACGAGCTGCTCGACGATCGGCATGCGCAGCCGCACCGAGTTGATGTTCCAGGTGGTAATCGAAAAGCCCATGCCCATACCCTCTTGCGTCTCATCCCGCATGCCAGCCGAGCCAGAGAACCGTGGCTCGACGCGACGTGCTTCATGAAAGGGCTTTAGAACAAAGGCGCACGAGAGGGAACCGGCCGCTTGCGAAAGCGGCCGAAGATCAACCGAAAAGGCTTCAGTCGCGTGAGGCCGCCGTGCCCGGGATGCTCTCGTAGGGAACCCGGAAGACGCGGTCGTCGAACTGCATGCCCGTCTTGACGTTGAAGATCATCACCGACGTATCCTTGCCCTGGTTGTCGGTGATCGTCCACTGGCGCAGATCATAGGTCTTCGGGTCGAACATCATGGTGATGGTCGAGTTTCCGAATACGGTATTGTTGCCGAGCGCGATCGTCGTCAGGTCCGACTCCTCCTTCACGCCCTTCACCATGCCGGCCGAAAGGTCGATGCGCTGCGCCAGGAGCAGGCTGAGCGGGGTCTTGGAGAGCGGATAGAGATCCCAGGTCTTCAGCTTCATATTGCCGATGGCGACATTCTTGCCGTCGGCGATCACCCGCATCGGCGACGGGTCGTCATAGTTGAAGCGCAGCTTGCCGGGGCGTTGAATGAAGAATTTGCCGCCGGTCTGCTCGCCGCGCGGGCCGAACTGCACGAATTCCCCCTGCATCGTCGTGACGCCGGAGAAATGGTCGGCGATCGCCTGGGCCGTGCCGGAAGCAGGCGCCGCCGCCTGCGCAAAGGCGCCCAAGGGCACGGCACTCGCAGCGGCCGCGACGGCAAAGGCGCCCAGAAGTTCGCGGCGCGTCACGGTCAGGCCGGAGAGGAAGGAATCGGAGTTGGTCATCTAAATCTCCTTTATGCGATCTGCATGCCGCCGAATGGCGGCGTCTTCAAGGCGCCGCGATCGTCCTCGCGAGAAGCAACGGCTTCCATGCTCTCAGCTTCCGCGAAAACCGCCGTATGGGAAATATATGGCTGTTATTTCAGCGGTCGAGGATGTCGGCCTCGGTCGGAACGAGAATTTCGCGCTTGCCGGCGTGATTGGCAGGCCCGATGATGCCTTCCTTCTCCATCCGCTCGATCAGCGAAGCGGCGCGGTTGTAACCGATGCCGAGCCGGCGCTGGACATAGGAGGTGGAAGCCTTGCCGTCGCGCAGCACGATGGCGACGGCCTGGTCGTAAGGATCTTCCGAATCCGACAGGTTCGACGTGCCGGCCGGGCCGCCACCGCCGCCGTAATCGCCGTCCTCGTCGTCATCGGCGGTGATCGCATCGAGATATTGCGGCGAACCCTGCGTCTTCAGGTAGGAGACGATCTCTTCCACCTCGACATCCGAGACGAACGGGCCGTGCACGCGCTGGATACGCCCGCCGCCCGCCATGTAGAGCATGTCGCCCATGCCGAGCAGCTGTTCCGCGCCCTGTTCCCCGAGGATGGTGCGGCTGTCGATCTTCGATGTCACCTGGAAGGAGATACGGGTCGGGAAATTCGCCTTGATCGTGCCGGTAATGACGTCGACGGAGGGACGCTGCGTCGCCATGATCACGTGGATACCGGCAGCACGCGCCATCTGGGCGAGACGCTGGACCGCGCCTTCGATATCCTTGCCGGCCACCATCATCAGGTCGGCCATCTCGTCGATGATGACGACGATATAGGGCATCGGGCTGAGATCGAATTCCTCGGTCTCGTACATCGCCTCGCCGGTATGGCGGTCGAAGCCGGTCTGCACCGTGCGCGAGATCACCTCGCCCTTCGACAGGGCCTGTTCGACGCGGGTATTGAAGCCGTCAATATTGCGCACGCCGATCTTCGACATCTTCTTGTAGCGCTCTTCCATCTCGCGAACGGTCCATTTGAGCGCGACGACGGCCTTCTTCGGATCGGTGACGACAGGCGAAAGCAGATGCGGAATGCCGTCATAGACGGAGAGTTCGAGCATCTTCGGATCGATCATGATCAGCCGGCACTGCTCCGGCGTCATACGGTAGAGCAGCGACAGGATCATCGTGTTGATGGCGACCGATTTGCCCGAGCCGGTGGTGCCGGCAACGAGCAGATGCGGCATCTTGGCGAGATCGGCGATGACGGCTTCGCCGCCGATCGTCTTGCCGAGCGCCATGGCGAGCTTCGCCTTGCTGCCCTCGAAATCCCGCGACGCGATGAGCTCGCGCAGAAAGACGGTCTCGCGCGTCTGGTTCGGCAGTTCGATGCCGATCGCATTGCGGCCGGGAACGACAGCGACACGCGCGGCGATCGCGCTCATCGAGCGGGCGATATCGTCGGCAAGGCCGATAACGCGCGACGACTTGATGCCGGGCGCCGGCTCCAGTTCGTAGAGGGTGACGACGGGGCCGGGACGGACATGGATGATCTCGCCCTTGACGCCGAAATCCTCGAGCACGCCTTCGAGCATGCGGGCATTCTGTTCCAGCGCGTCGGCCGAAAGCGTCGAATCGCGCACCACGTTCTTCGGCTCGGCGAGCAGATGCATCGAGGGAAGCTGGAAACCTTCGGGACGGATGAACGAGCCCTGCGCTTCCCGCTCGACGCGAGCGCTGGGCTTCGGACGCGCAGCCGCGGGAACGACGCGCGGCTCCGGCTTGCCGGCGGCCTTTGCCGGCGCGCGGATCATCCAGTCGTCGTCATCGTCGTCGGGCAGGATATCGGCCGGGCGCGGTGGCATGTCGGAATCGAAAGGCAGGTCGTCGTCATCATCGTCGTCGACGGACAATGACGGCGCGGCGACGATGCGGCGAGACGATGCCGCCCGCGGCTCCATCGACGGCTCCATGCGTTCGCCGCGGACCGTCGGCGCCTTGGCGCGGACCGGCTCATTCAGCGTACCGAACTCGTCGTCGTTGAAATCGTAAGGTGATTCGAAATCGCCCTGGCGACGCTTGCGCGGCCCCATGCCGAAGAGCCGGCGCAGCCGCCCCTGGCTCATATACCAGGCATGCGTCATGGCGCCGCTGAACGCGACCCAGCGGGATTCGTCCTCCTCGTCCTCGTCTCCGACGACGCGGGCTTTGCTTGTCGTATCGGCGAAATCTTCTTCGATCTCCTCGTCGGCATCGCTATGGCCGACGAGGCCCGATGCGAACAGCATCATCCATGCGGTCGGCAGCGAAAAGATGCAGCCGACGACCATGGCGAAGGTGCCTGTGGGATAGGCGCCGACGAAGAGTGCGGGAAAACGCAGGATCATGTCGCCGACGACGCCGCCGATGCCGTTCGGGATCGGCCAGGTGAGCGGCGGCGGAAAACAGCCGATGACGGCGGAGGAAAGCACCGTGCCGGCAAGCCAGGCGCCGGCCCGCGCGGGAATGCGGCTGAAACGGCGGCCCGAGATCAGCGCCAGCGCCCAGGCGACGATCGGCAGCATCGAAACGACACTGGCAAGCCCGAGAAACTGCATGACGATATCTGCAAAGGCAGCGCCGGTGTAACCGAGGACGTTCGTCGGCAGGTTGGCGGTGGCATAGGAATAGCTGGGATCGGCGACATTCCATGTCGCCAGTGCAGCGACGCAGAGCGCCAGCAGCAAAAAGACCGCAAAGCCGATGAGTGCCTGGATCTGCCGCAGCATGAATGCCGAGAAGGAGAACCGATCCGGACGGCCATCCATCGCCGGCGACGTGCTTCTTGCCATGTGTCTAACCCGTCCAATGCCTGAGGGCATGCGAATCACCGAAGCTTCGCCATGCCAAAATGCGTCCGCTCCACCTAACCAGAACCGGGTTAAAGCGATGTTAACCATGCGTGCCGGGACAGGCTTTCCCTCGGAAAAACGAAAAAAGCCCGAACCTTGGAGGGTCCGGGCCAAATGCGGTCTATGGCAGCTTTTTCGGGGTCTAACCCGGAAAAGCTCGAGATAGGCCGCGACGGGCCGTGGAGCGGCGCCCGATGCCCGAGCGCCGCAAAGCCGATGTTACGAGTGGTAGGCGGCTTCGCCGTGAGTCGAGAGGTCGAGACCTTCGCGCTCGGCTTCGACGGTGACGCGCAGGCCGATGACGACGTCGACGATCTTGTAGAGGATCGCCGAACCGATGCCCGACCACAGCAGCGTCGTCAGCACGCCCTTGGCCTGGTTCAAGACCTGGGTTGCCGTGCCGGCATAGGTGGCTGCGAAATCGGCCGTCGAATAATCGACGATGCCGGCGCCGCCGAGAGCCGGGTTGACGAGGATGCCGGTACCGAGAGCGCCGAGGATACCGCCGATGCAATGAACGCCGAAGACGTCGAGGCTGTCGTCGTAGTTGAACTTGTTCTTCACGACGTCGACGAAGAAGTAGCAGACCGGCGAGACGATGAGGCCGAGAACGATCGAGCCCATCGGGCCGGCAAAGCCTGCCGCCGGAGTGATGGCGACGAGACCGGCGACAGCACCCGAAGCGCCGCCGAGCATGGAAGCCTTGCCGCGTGCCAGGCTTTCGACGATGCACCAGGATACGGCGGCAGCGGCCGTCGCAACGAAGGTGTTGATCATGGCGAGCGATGCATAGGCATTGGCTTCGAGGTTGGAGCCGGCGTTGAAGCCGAACCAGCCGACCCACAGCAGCGATGCGCCGACCATGGTCAGCGTCATCGAGTGCGGCGCCATGATTTCCTTCTTATAGCCCGTGCGCTTGCCGAGCATGATGGCGCCGACGAGGCCCGCGATGCCGGCATTGATGTGAACGACCGTGCCGCCGGCGAAGTCGATTGCGCCGTAGGAGAAGATCAGGCCGGCCGGCGCGGTGTAGGAGCTCGGACCGCCCCAGAACCAGACCATGTGCGCCATCGGGAAGTAGATGAAGGTGACCCAGAGCACGACGAAGAGCATGACGGCCGAGAACTTGATGCGCTCGGCGAAGGCGCCGACGATCAGGCCGGGCGTGATGCAGGCGAAGGTCATCTGGAAGACGATGAAGGTGTATTCCGGAATGGCCACGCCCTTCGAGAAGGTTTCGGCGAGCGACGAGGTGTTGACGCCGGCGAGGAACGCCTTGGAGAAGCCGCCGACGAAGCTGTTCAGCGAGCCGCCGTCGGTGAAGGCGAGCGAATAGCCGTAGGTCACCCAGAGCAGCGCCACGACGGCGGTGATCATGAAGACCTGCATCAGCACGGAGAGCATGTTCTTGGCGCGCACGAGACCGCCGTAGAAAAGCGCAAGGCCGGGGATCGTCATCAGCAGCACGAGCGCCGAGGAGACGAGCATCCAGGTATTGTCACCCTTGTCCATGGTGAAGGCGGGCGCAGCGGCAGCAGCAGCGGCTGGCGCGGTCTCCTGTGCGAAAGCGACGGCCGGCGCCAGAAGCGCAGCCGTTGCTGCGCAAGCCAGCGCAAAGGTGGAGGAAAACTTCGAAATTGACATTGGAATAAAGCTCCTTGCTCTGCCGCTCTTACAGCGCTTCAGAATCGGTTTCGCCGGTGCGGATGCGCACGGCATGATCGATCGAATAGACGAAAATCTTGCCGTCACCGATCTGGCCGGTCTTGGCCGACGCCGCGATGGCTTCGACGGCTCTGTCGACGAGTTCGGATGCAACGGCGATTTCGATCTTGAGCTTCGGCAGGAAGCTGACCGCATATTCGGTGCCGCGGTAGATTTCGGTATGCCCCTTCTGGCGCCCGTAGCCCTTCACTTCGGTCACGGTCAGGCCCTGAATACCGATCGCCGTAAGCGCTTCGCGGACCTCATCGAGCTTGAACGGCTTGATAATAGCCATCACAATTTTCATCTGGTTTCCCATCCTTCGTTATCCTCGGCGCGGAGCCGACTCTCCTTGCCGCTGACGTTCCTGAACAGCGACCGGCGATAGACATTCAAAGGGCGTGCCAGATTCGAGACGCGATATAACTTATTGAAAAATAAAGAATTTATGAAAGAGCGCCAATAAACAGGCAAATGATTGGCCAATAAGCGCACAAATAATGCGCAAATTCAAAAATATGCACCTTATTTAATCATTTGCCTTTTTCCGAATCAGACCCTCCTGAGCAACGGAGGCGATCAGGGCGCCCGATCGCGTAAACAGGCTGCCGCGGGTCAGCCCTCTGGCGCCCGACGCCGACGGGCTGTCCTGCGTATAGAGCAACCAGTCGTCGAGTTTGCAGGGCCTGTGGAACCACATGGAATGATCGAGGCTCGCCACCTGCAGGCTCTGGTCGAAAATGGACGTGCCGTGGGCATAGAGCGAGGTATCGAGCAGCGTCATGTCCGAGAGATAGGCAAGCACCGCCGCCTGGTAGAGCCGGTCGTCGGGGACCGGGCCGGTGGCGCGCACCCAGACGTCCTGCCTCGGATCGAGCTTCTCGTCGGAAAAATAATGCGTCAGCGAAACGGGGCGGATCTCGATCGGCCGCTCGCGCTGCCAGTATTTGCGGATCGCTTCCGGCGCATGCGCGAGATACTGCTCCTTGATCTGCTGTTCGCCGAGCAGCGCCTCGGGCATCGCCACATCAGGCACTATGATCTGGTGATCGAAGCCGGGCTCTTCCCCCTGGAAGGAGGCCGAGAGCGCGAAGATCGCCTTGCCATGCTGGATCGCGACCACCCGCCTTGTGTTGAAGCTCGATCCGTCGCGGATTCGCTCGACCTGATAGATGATCGGTACCGAGGGATCGCCGGGGCGCATGAAATAGGCATGCAGCGAATGGACGAAGCGCTCGGCCTCGATGGTGCGCTGCGCCGCCATCAGCGCCTGGCCGATCACCTGGCCGCCGAACACCCGCTGCCAGCCGACCTGCGGGCTGCGGCCGCGGAAGATATCCACCTCGATCGGCTCCAGATCGAGCGTCGAAAGCAGCGTCTCCATCGCCGAAGGCCCTGATGTCTCACGCGTCATTTTGTACGTCTCGCCGTGGTAGGAAGTGAAGTTGCGATGATCTATATAGATCACATCTGAGGCACAAGGTACGGGAGCGGCGCGATGCGGGACATGCTGGTTGTGGGTGGGGGTTATGTCGGCCTTTCCGTCGCCGTCGCGGTCAAGCAGGCGGCACCCCATCTCAATGTCGCCGTCGTCGAGGCGGCGCCCGAACATGTGTGGAAAGGCGATACACGCGCCTCTGCCATCATCGCCGCGGCCTCGAAGATGCTCGAAGTTTTCGGTATCTGGAACGAAATCGAGCCGGAAGCGCAGCCGATCACCAAGATGATCGTCACCGATTCCAAGACCTCCGATCCGGTGCGTCCGGTATTCCTCACCTTCGACGGCGAGGTGGAGGACGGCCGCCCCTTCGCCCATATGATCCCGAATGTCGCCATGGTCGCAGCACTGCGCGGCGCCTGCGAGCGGCTCGGCATCGATATCCGCCATGGGCTGAGCGCCGTGGAATTGAAGACGCAGGACAGCCATGCCACCGTCACGCTTTCGGACGGCAGCACGCTGGACACGCGGCTGCTGGTCGCCTGCGACGGTGTGCGCTCGAAGCTGCGCGATCTCGCCGGCATCAAGACCGTCACCTGGGATTACGGCCAGTCCGGCATCGTCGTGACGGTCGAACACGAGCGGCCGCATGAAGGCTGCGCCGAGGAACATTTCCTGCCGGCTGGCCCCTTCGCCATCCTGCCGCTGCGGAACAACCGCTCCTCGCTCGTCTGGACGGAACGCACGCACGATGCCGACCGGCTGGTCACTGCCGACGATCTGATCTTCGAGGAGGAGCTGGAACGCCGCTTCGGCCATAAGCTCGGCGCGCTGAAGGTCGTCGGCGACAAGCGCGCCTTCCCGCTCGGCCTGACGCTCGCCCGTTCCTTCGTCGCGCCGCGCTTCGCGCTCGCCGGCGACGCCGCCCACGGCATTCATCCGATTTCCGGACAGGGCCTCAATCTCGGCTTCAAGGATGTCGCGGCCCTCGCCGAAACCATCGTGGAGGCCGACCGCCTCGGCCTCGATATCGGCTCGATCAACGTTCTCGAGCGCTACCAGACCTGGCGGCGCTTCGACACCTTCCGCATGGGGGTGACGACCGACGTGCTGAACCGGCTCTTCTCCAACGACGCCACGCCGATCCGCATCGCCCGCGACGTCGGCCTCGGCATCGTCGACCGGCTGCCGCGCCTCAAATCCTTTTTCATCGGTGAGGCGGCGGGAACCACGGCCAAGGACAATCCGCGCCTGCTGGCCGGCCAGACGATTTGAAGCAGGTTTAAAGGCTATTCGTCGAGGCGGCGGGCCTCGGACACCAGCATGATCGGAATGCCGTCGCGGATCGGATAGGCAAGCTGCGCCTTTTCCGAAACGAGTTCATTATGCTCGCGATCATAGGAAAGCCGCCCCTTGGAGAGCGGGCAGACCAGGAGTTCGAGCAGCTTCGGATCGACGCGGCTGAGTTTTTCGTCCATGGCCGAAGTCTACTGCAGAACCGTGTCGGAGTCACCGAAGACGCGCGCCAGCACGATCTCGGTAATGGCGATCAGCGTCTCCGCCCGCGTCTTGAGATCGGGCGCCTCGAGCAGCGCCTGTTTTTCCGCCGGCCCGAAGGGCGACATCATGGCGAGCGAATTGACGAGCGTCAGATTGCTCGCCCGCTCGACGCTCTCCCAGTCGGCCTCGAGCTTGTTGGCGTCGAGATAGGCCTTGAAGGCCGTCAGAAGCGCCGTGCGGTCGACGGCTTCCTCCTCGGCCTCGGCCGAGAGGTCGGCGATGAAGGGAACGATGCGGAAGCTGCGGAAGGGATCGCTGGTCGCTTTCTCCTCCAGCAGGCGGAAGCGGCAGACGCCGGTCAGCGACACGATATAGCGCCCGTCGCCGGTCTCGGCGAAGGAGGTGATGCGGCCGATGCAGCCGACGGTGGCGAGATTGTGCTCGCCGCCCTTGTCCTCGTGTTCGCCGAGCGCCGGTTGGACCATGCCGATCAGCCGGTTTCCGGCAAGGGCCGCATCCAGCATCGCGAGATAGCGCGGCTCGAAGATATTGAGAGGAAGTTGCCCGGCCGGCAGGAGAAGGGCACCGGTCAGGGGGAAGACGGCGATCGTATCAGGCAGATCGCCCGGCTTCAGGTATCTGGCATTCCCGACTTGCATGAAACCGTCCCGCATTCTTGTAACGGGCATGCCCGTCTGACGAGAATGTGGTGCCCCTGTCCAAAAACGCAAGGGCAGATGCTCGAAACTTGGCGGATAACCCCGAAAATCGGAATCGATCGGAAAGGATCGCACCCGAATTCCGAGATTCCGCAACGCCCCGCCGGCACGGCACTCTAGGAAAACAGCATCGCCGAGAGCTTGCGCCGGGCGGCAACCGTCGCCGGGTCCTTGAAGCCCCAGACCTCGAAGAACTGCAGCAGCTGGCGCCGCGCGCCGTCATCGTCGAAAGCACGATCCCTGCGCATGATATGAAGCAGATGTTCGGCCGCTTCGTCGCGCCGGCCTTCGACATTGAGGATCTTGGCGAGCTTCAGCCGCGCCTCGTGGTTATCGGGATTTGCCGCCAGTTCGCCTTCGAGGGCAACGGGGTCACCGAGCTTGCGGGCTTCCTCGATCTGGTCGAGCTTCTTCAGCACCGCCTGGATACCGGCATCCTTGGCCACCTCTTCCGGCAAGTCCGTCAGGACTTCGCGCGCCCGCTGATGCTGGTTTGCGGCGATCATGCATTCGGCCATGCCGGCGAGCGCCTTGGCGTTCTCGGGAGCGGCCTGCATCACGGCGGCGTAAAGCTGGGCCGCCTCATTGATGTTGCCGGCCGTCAGCAGCTCCGCCGCTTCCGTCAGCGCGGCTTCGATCTCGGCCGCCTCATCGGCGCCGGCCGGACCGGCGATGCGGTCGATGAACTGACGGATCTGGGTCTCCGGCACCGCGCCCATGAAACCATCGGCCGGGCGGCCGTTGACGAAGGCGATGACGGCGGGGATGGACTGGATGCCGAGCTGGCCGGCGATCGAGGGATGGTCGTCGATATTCATCTTGACCAGCCGGACCCGGCCGTTGGCTTCGTTGACGACCTTTTCCAGTACCGGCGTCAACTGCTTGCACGGACCGCACCACGGCGCCCAGAAATCGACCAGCACCGGCTGCTTGCGCGAATCCTCGATGACGTCCTTGGAAAAGTTCGCGGTCGTCGTGTCCTTGATGTAGCTCCCGGCCGCAGCCGCGGGTTCCGGCTGAGCGCCGAAGCTTGCCGTCGCCGACATCTGGTTTCCGAAGGAACCGTTATAGGGGTTGTTGCTGCCGCTCATAGGTATCTCCCGCGCCGATCCTGCCGGCATCCTTGCTAAAGCATGTCGCGCAAAAATATGTAGCGGTTTTGCGATAAGGACATACACAAAACCAAAGACCGAAGCGCGGCAAGCGGATCGGAAAGACCGCCACGCGCTTCAGCGCTAAAATCGTATGTCAGGACGTCACTTTCAAGACAAGCGGCTTATGTCCTGTCGCTTCCATGAAACGGATGAGATCGCCGCTCGCAATCGATGTCGTCGCGTCGTTGGAAAGCGGGTGGCAGTTGACGATCTCCTCACGCATCAGATCGGCATCGAGCACGAAGGTGACGCTTTGAGCGGTATCGTTGATGGCGCCGAACGCGGTGACGGCCCCTGGAATGACGCCGAGATATTCCATCAGCTTTTCGGCCCTGCCGAAGGAAACCCGGCCGGACCCGCCGATCAAATTATGTACCTGCTTGAGGTCGACCTCGGCATTTTCCTCCACGGTCAGCAGGAAATACCTGTCCTTCTTGTCCTTGATGAAGAGGTTCTTGGTGTGGCCGCCGGGGATCTCGTCGCGCAGCGCAACCGATTCGGCCACGGTGAAAACAGGCGCGTGATCGAGCGTCTTATGGGCGATGCCGAGCCCGTCGAGGAAAGCGAACAGTTCTTCTCTTGTCTTGGGGGTCTTTTCGGACATCGGGCAATCCATTGGATGGGATAAGGAAAAGTCGAGGCGTCCTGATTAAGTCCGTCCACATCGTTTGGCAATCTTCGGAACCGACGCCCTACCCCCGCATTTGCGGCCTTTCCGCTCCGCTTACGCGGGCATCGGAATTTTTTCTTCGCCTCTTCGTCATTTCCCTGTTGCATTTGAAAATCCGTTAGGTCATATAGCGCCCGTCGCCACGAGGCGGCGCCCACGGTCCAACGACTACCCCGGACCGATGCGGATTGAGCGGGTGTAGCTCAGGGGTAGAGCACAACCTTGCCAAGGTTGGGGTCGAGGGTTCGAATCCCTTCGCCCGCTCCAGTTTTCCTCAGCCAGTACATGCGGGTTCGGTCTCTATAGAACGAGATCCATCTCGCGATTTTTTCTCCGCCAAGTCAGCGCCGGCGATATTTCGCCGTCAGAAGCGTCGCCAGTTCCGCCCGGCACTCGATGAGCGGACCGACATCCTGTCGCGCCTTCGCCATCGCCATGGCGCCGGAATAGGCGGCGATGACAAGTGTTGCGACGCTGTGAGGATCGAGCCCGCTCGCCTGTTTTTCCTCCAGATCTCTCTCAAATTTGGCAGACAGCGCCTCGTGCCAGGCTACGAATACGGCGCTGACGACCTCTCTCATTTCCGCGTCATGGTGGGAAACATCCATTGCCATATTGTTGAGCGGGCAACCGGAGACCCGGCCCTTATCGGTCAATTCATCGATGATGCTTTCAAAGATCGAATCGATGGCGGTCGGCGCGTCTGCGCATGTGCGGAGCGGCTCGATCCATGTTTGCCGAACGGCTTCGGATACCCGGTCACGAATGACCGCAAGCCCGAGGTCGCGCTTTGCCGGAAAATGATGCGCCATGGCGCCGCCGGACACGGAAGCCCTTTCGCGCAATTCCAGCATGCCGGTTGCGAGATAGCCCTGGGTGACGAAGGCGTCATAGGCGGCGTCAACGATCCGGCGACGCACGCCTTCGGGATCATTGATTCTCTTGTTTTCGGTCATGGTTCTCAACTGGTCCTGCTCGCACAATAGCACCTTGACAAAACAGGTCAATTGTCCCGTTATAAAAACAGGATGATCGACCTGTTAGGAAAACCATGAACACGCACGCCGTCTTCGAGCTTCGTCGCTATCGCCTTCTCCCCGAAAGCAGGGAAACGCTGATCCGCTTGTTCGACAGCGAGTTCGTCGACCCTCAGGAGGCGCTGGGTATGCGCGTCGAAGGAGAGTTCCGTGATCTTGACGATCCCGATTGCTTTGTCTGGGTTCGCTCCTTCAAGGACATGGACGCCCGAACGGAGGCGCTCGCATCCTTCTATTCCGGCCCAATCTGGAAAGAACACGGGCGGGCCGCCAATGCGACGATGCTCAATTCGGACAATGTCTTGCTCCTGAAGCCGGCCGGCGGCGTCCATCCGTTCACGCATAATCTGCCGAGGGACAAAGAACTGACGCGCTCGGCAGTTCAAGGTTTTATCAACCTGAACATCTGCTCGCTTGCACCGGGGACGGAGGAGAGTTTTTCGAGGTTTTTCCGCGAAAACGTGCTCCCCGTCATGCGGGATGCCGGTGCGCGCATCGATGGCTTGTTCGTGACGGAGCGAAGCAGGAACGGTTTTGCCAGGCTGCCGGTTCGCGAAGAAGAGACGGTGTTCGTCTGGTTTGAATGCCACGAAGATCAAGACCGCGCGGCCGACTATGAGAACCGCTTGCGGCGCAATCCCATCTGGACGGGCGAGATTTATCCGCAGATGGACAGCCGCTGCTGGCGGAGAATCGACGTCTCGCGCTTGACGCCGACGTCCCGCTCACTTTGCGCCTGGTAAGTGACTTGCCTGCCCTCGCGCGCAAACCGACCTTCACCGGTCGCCGCGCCAATACCGACCGAGATCGATTTTGTGATTTATCCCGGTTGATTGGTTCTCTTTGCGAACTATCATCAGGACCAGACAGCCCATAACGTCCTGATTGCTCCCCACACCAGCCGAGGTTCCCCATGCGCATCGCCGTCGGTGGCATCCATATCGAGTGCAGCACATACAACCCCGTCCTCAACGAGGAGAAGGATTTTCGCGTGGTGCGTGGGGACGCACTGCTGGAATCGCCCTATTTTGCCTTCCTCAAGGACTATGATGCCGAATTCCTGCCGACGATCCATGCCCGCGCGATAGCCGGCGGTCCGGTGTCGCGCGCTACCTACGAAGCCTTCAAGAACGAATTCCTCGAGCGGCTGAAGCCGATGTTGCCGCTCGACGGCCTCTATCTCGCCATGCACGGCGCCATGTATGTCGAGGGCATGGAGGATGCCGAGGGCGACTGGATTGCTGCGGCGCGCGCGCTGGTCGGCGAGGGCTGCACGGTTTCGGCAAGCTACGACCTGCACGGCAACGTCACGCAGCGCATCATCGATACGCTCGACATCTACTCCACCTATCGCACGGCGCCTCATATCGATGTCGAGGAAACGATGCGCCGCTCCGTCTCCATGCTGGTGAGGAGCCTAAAGACAGGCGTGAGGCCGGCCGTTCTATGGGCGCCGATCCCGGTCGTGCTGCCGGGCGAACGCACCAGCACAGTCGATGAGCCGGCTAAGAGCCTTTATGCCATGCTGCCCGAGATCGACGCGATCGAAGGCGTCTGGGATGCATCCCTGATGGTCGGTTACGTCTGGGCCGACGAACCGCGCGCCACCGCCGCGGCCATCATGACCGGCACCGACCGCGCCGTGCTGGAGCGTGAGGCCAAGCGTCTCGCCAAGGCCTATTGGGATGCACGCGGAGATTTCGTCTTCGGCTGCGAGACCGGCTCGATCGAAGAGTGCGTGGCAAGATCGATCGCAAGCCCGACCGCGCCTGTCGTGCTCGCCGAATCCGGCGACAATCCAACCGGCGGCGGCGTCGGGGACCGGGCCGACGTGCTGGCGGAACTGATCGCCAGGGGCGCCACCGGCGTCGTCTTCGCCGGCATCGCCGACAAGGCGGCGACCGAGGCCTGTTATGCCGCAGGTATCGGTGCGGAACTCACCCTCAGCGTCGGCGCTTCGCTCGATACCAAGGGCAGCAAGCCGGTCACCGCCCGCTTCACCGTGAAATTCCTGCACGAAACATCAGATCCCTCCGACCGGCAGGCGGTCGTTTCGATCGACGGCATCGATCTCGTGCTCTCGGTAAAACGCCGGCCCTATCACAATATCGTCGATTTCACCCGGCTCGGCCTCGATCCGCACCGGGCGAAAATCATCGTCGTCAAATCGGGTTATCTCTCACCGGAGCTGGCGCCAATCGCCAATCCGAACCTGATGGCGCTCTCGCCCGGCGTGGTCGACCAGTTCGTCGAGCGCCTGCCGCGGCTGCGCAAGCAGCATCCGACCTATCCCTTCGACAAGGATTTTGCCTTCGAGCCTGAGGTTTTCCTCTCCTCGCGCTCGGCTCAGTTGTAAAGTCCAACCGATTCGCCCAAGGCTCGTTTCCGAGAGGATAGCTGCAATGACCGCATTCACGACCCGCCCGGAAATCCTCGGCACCTTCGGCGTCGTCACCTCGACGCACTGGATCGGCTCGGCCGTCGGCATGAGCATTCTCGAAAAGGGCGGCAATGCCTTCGACGCGGCGATCGCCACGGGGTTCGTACTGCAGATCGTCGAACCGCATCTCTGTGGCCCGGGCGGCGACCTGCCGGCGCTGATCTATTCGAAGAAGAAGGACAAGGTCGAAGTCATCTGCGCGCAAGGGCCTGCACCCGCCGGCGCGACGATCGAGCACTATACCGGGGAAGGCCTGACGCTGATCCCCGGCGACGGCCTGCTGGCCACGGTCATTCCCGGCGCCTTCGACGGCTGGATGCTGATGCTGCGCGATTACGGCACGATGAGCGTGCGCGACGTGCTGGAGCCGGCGATCTATTACGCCGAACACGGCCATCCCCTGTTGCCGCGCGTCTCAGCCACCATCAAGGGGCTGGCGGCTTTCTTCGAAAAGGAATGGCCGACCTCGCACCAGACCTGGATGCCGGGCGGCAGCGTTCCCGAGGGGCATACGAACTTCCGCAATCCGGTGCTGACCGAAACCTGGAAGCGTGTCATCGCCGAAGCCGAGACGAAGAGCGGCCGGGAGGCGCAGGTGGAAGCGGCACGCGACGCTTTCTATCGCGGCTTCATCGCCGAGAAGATCGACGACTACCTGAAGACCGCCGAGATCATGGATGCGAGCGGCAGCCGCCACAAGGGCGTACTGACAGCAACCGACATGGCGAACTGGTCGGCGACGATCGAAGAGCCGCTGACCTATGATTATCACGGCTGGACCATCGCCAAATCAGGCCCCTGGGGCCAGGGCCCGGTCTTCCTGCAGGCGCTCTCGATCCTCAAGGGCTTCGATCTCGCCGCGATGGACCCCGCCGGCGCCGATTTCGTCCACACCGTCGCCGAGGCGATGAAGCTCGCCTTCGCCGACCGCGAAGTCTATTACGGCGACCCGAATTTTTCCGAAATTCCCATCGCGCATCTCCTGTCGGAGGCCTATGCCGCCGAGCGCCGCAGGCTCGTCGGCGCGCACGCCTCGCTCGATCTTCGCCCCGGCATCATTCCCGGCTTCGAGGCGCAGCACGATCTGACGATGAAGATGCTCGGCGCGGAATCGAAGACCGGCATCGTCTACGAGCCGACCATGGCGCATCTTTCCGAAAAGCGCGGCGATACCGTGCATATCGACGTGATCGACCGCGACGGCAACATGGTCTCCGTCACGCCGTCGGGCGGCTGGCTGCAATCCTCGCCCACCGTGCCCGGCCTCGGCTTTTGCCTCAATTCCCGCGCCCAGATGTTCTGGCTGAAGCCGGGCCTGCCGACCTCGCTCGCGCCCGGCAAGCGGCCGCGCACGACCCTGACGCCTTCGCTCGGCCTCTACGAGGGCCGCCCGATCCTCGCCTTCGGCACGCCGGGCGGCGATCAGCAGGAGCAATGGCAGCTCTCCTTCTTCCTGCGCTATGCCCACCACAGGCTGAACCTGCAGGCGGCGATCGATCAGCCGCTGTTCCACACCGCCCATTTTCCGAGCTCTTTCTATCCCCGCACCCGCGAGCCCGGCAGCCTGATGGCGGAGGCGAATTTCGGCGCCGATGTGCTCGATGCGCTGGCGCGCAGGGGCCACAGGCTGACGGTATCAGACCCCTGGACCATCGGCCGGCTGACCGCCGCCCGGCGCGATGCCGACGGGCTGATGCGCGCCGCAGCCACGCCGCGTTTGATGCAGGCTTACGCGGTCGGACGATAGCCATCGTCAGGCCGCTCCACATCGCGTCAACGGAAGCAAGTATTGCTGAAAATAGCCTGTGCCAGACGGGTGAAAACCTGTCCTTTTGCTGCACTGCTTATATTACTTATCCTAGATAGTATTTCACGGATAATTATTAACACCATCCCTGCCGCTTTTGTGTTCTCTTATCCCTACGAATCAAAAAGGTTTGATTTGCCGGGGGACGCCTACCATGTTGAACCATGGGGCGATGCAACAGTTGGGTAGGAGCCTATGCTGCAACGGATTGAAGACATTGATGCCGCGCTCGTCGACAGGCTGCAGCATTCAGCATTCAAGTACTTCCTGAAATATTCCAATCCCGAAAATGGCCTGGTGGCCGATACCTCGATCGACGGCGTGCCGGCGAGCATCGCGGCCGTCGGTTTTGCGCTTTCCTCCTATCCCGTCGGTGTCAAACGCTCCTGGATCAGCCGCGGTGAAGCGGCCGAGCGCACGGTCAACACGCTGCGCTTCTTCGCCGAGGCGCGCCAGGGCACGGAGCGCCACGCAACCGGCCATCGCGGTTTCTTCTACCACTTTCTGCACATGGATACCGGCCACCGCGCCTGGAACAGCGAGCTTTCGACCATCGATACCGCCTTGCTCGTCGCCGGCATCCTGACCGCTGCACAGTATTTCAACCGCGAGGACGACGAGACCGAGACCGAGATCCGCGAGCTCGCCACCTTCATCTACGAGCGCGTCGACTGGCGCTGGGCGCTGAACAAGGGCGACACCATTTCCATGGGCTGGAAGCCCTCTTCCGGCTTCCTGCGCTGGCGCTATCACGGTTTCGACGAGGCGATCATCCTCTATGCGCTGGCGCTTGCCTCACCGACGCACCCTATCCCGCAATCCTGCTACGACGCCTTCACGTCGAGCTATTCCTGGATGATGCACGGCGAACAGTCCTATCTCTATGCCGGGCCGCTCTTCATCCACCTCTTCTCGCATGCCTGGATCGATTTCCGCGGCATTCAGGACAAGCCGATGGCGGAGCGGAACTGGGATTATTTCCGCAATACGCAGGTCGTCATCAATCTCCAGCGCGATTATGCCGAGCGCAATCCCGGCCGGTTCGTCGGCTACAACAGGAATATCTGGGGCTTCACCGCCTGCGACGGCCCGCCGCCGACACGGCGCATGCGCGGCGGCCGCCAGCCGAAGGTTCTGGGCTATGCCGCGCGCGGCGCCCCGCTCGGGCCCGACGACGGCACGATCGCACCCTGGGCGGCGCTCGCCTGCCTGCCCTATGACCGGCAAGCGGCCCTCGACGGCACCAAGGCGCTTCTGACCAGCTATCCGAACCTGCTGTTGGAAGGCGGCTTCCCCGGCGGCTTCAATCCGACGGTCCAGACCAAGCGTCCCGAAGGCTGGGTCGACGACCGCACCGTCGGCATCGACCAGGGCCTCGTCGTCATGACCGTCGAGAACGAGCGTTCCGATTTCATCTGGAAGCTGATGCGGCAATCGCCGACCATCCGTCTGGGGCTCGAACGCGCCGGCTTTACCGGCGGCTGGCTCGAAGGCATCGAGCCGGAAGAGCTGGTGCGCAAGTTCGGCTGAGATCAGCTTTCGAAGACGTGCGCCTTGCCTGAAATGTCGAGGCGGACGAGATCGCCTCGCGCGGGAAGCGCGACGCTCGAGGTCTTGATCCGGATCGGCGGCAGGGCGACGCCGTCGAGCGAGACGGCGACGGTGCAGACCGCGCCGCCGAATTCCACCTCGACGACACGTCCGGCATGGCTACGGTCGCTTTCATCGGCGACGACGCGGATTTGCTCGGGCCGCAGCATGATCTCAGCCTTGCCCTGACGGCTGCCCTCGACGGCGACATGGCCGAGAGCGCAATCCGCAAGACCGTTTCTGATGATGGCGGGAAGCAGCACGGCATCGCCGAGGAAAAGTGCCGTCTCGCGATCCCTGGGATGGAGATACAAGGATTGCGGCGATCCCGCCTGGATCAGCCGCCCTTCCCTCAGCACCACGACCTGATCGGCGAAAGTCAGCGCCTCTTCCTGGTCATGCGTGACGAGGATGGTGGTAATGCCCGCCGCCTGCAGCACGCGGGCAACCGCCTTGCGCATGTTTTCGCGCAGGCCCGTATCGAGCGCCGAGAATGGCTCGTCGAGCAGCATCAGCCGAGGCTTGCGGCCGAGCGCGCGGGCAAGCGCCACGCGCTGCTGCTGGCCGCCGGAAAGCTGGTGCGGGCGTCTGACCAGCATGCCGCGGTCGAGCTCGACCATGTCGAGAAGCTCGAAGATACGCTTCTCGCGGTCCGCAGCCCTTTTCTCGAAGCCGAAGCCGATATTCTCGGCGACGCTCAGGTGCGGAAACAGCGCCCCATCCTGCGAAACGATGCCGATGCCGCGCTTGTGGGCCGGCACCGCATCCGGACCGTCCGCGAGAACCTCGCCATCCAGCGTCACACTGCCGGCATCCGGCTGCTCGAAGCCGGCGATGATGCGCAACAGCGTCGTCTTGCCCGAACCGGAGGGGCCGACCACCGCCGTGCGGCTGCCCGCCTGCACTTCGAGAGAGATGTTCTTCAGCGCCTGGACCGGGCCATAACGCTTGCTGATAGTGTCGATCGTGAGCAGCGTCATTGGCCGGCGGTCCGTTTCGATTGGGCGTGGAGCGTCAATGTGAGCGGCAGCGACAACACGATCATCATGAAGGCATAAGGGGCAGCCGAAACGTAGTCGATCTCGCTGGTCAGCGACCAGAATTTCGTCGCCAGTGTATCGACGCCGTTGGGCGACAGCATCAGCGTCGCCGTGAGTTCATTGGTGATGCCGAGTGCGGCGAGCGCCACGCTGGCGGCGGCTCCGGGGGCTGCAAGCCGCATGGTGATCTGCCGCACGGCCTGGCCCGGCGTGCGGCCGAGGCCCATCGCCGCGCGTTCCAGTTCCACCGGCGCCTGGGCGATGCTGGCTCGCAGCCCCACCATGGCGCGCGGCAGGAAAAGCATCACATAGGCGACGAGCAGGGTTGCGAAGGTCTGGTAGAGCGGCAGCACGAGGCGCACGGTGATCGTCACCAGCGCCAGCGCCACGACGACGCCGGGCAGAGAGCCGACATAATAATGGCAGGCTTCGAGCACGCGCTGGAAGCGGCCGGGCGCACGCACGGAAAGCCAGGCCATGGGTACTGCGGCAATCGTCGCCAGCACGCCGCCGGCAACGGCCAGCACGATCGTCTGCAGGAAAGCGCTGCCGACCTCGATGCGCCAGATCTCGGCGCCGCCGAGATAGAGCCAACGGCCGAGCGTCGCCAGCGGCACACCGAGCGTCAGCACCGCCAGCGCCACGGGCAGCAGGACGGCCGGCACCGTAAACCAGCCGAGCCGCCGGCGGTCTGCCGGGCGCGGCGAACCGCTCCCGACGCGGGCGTAACGTTCGTTGCCGCGCAGCAGCACTTCGAGGCCGAGCAGGAAAAGGCAGCAGCCGACGAGCACACCGCCGAGCATGTTGGAGGCCGGGCTGTTGTAGGAAGACTGGAACTGGTCGACGATCGCGGTTGCGAACGTATCGAAGCGGATCATGACGAACAGGCCGTATTCCGACAGCAGATGCAGCGCGATCAGCAGCGAGCCGCCGCAGATGGCAAATCGCAGCTGCGGCAGCACGGCGCGGAAGAAGACGCGCCAGGGATCGAGACCGAGCGAGGCGGCCGCGTCCTCGATCGCCGGATCGAGACGGCGCAACGCGGCGGCGACCGGCAGATAGAGGAAGGGATAGTAAGCGATCACCGAAACGAAGACGCCGCTCTCGAGGCCGCGCATGCCGGGAATGAGGCTGACCCAGGCATAGCTGTGCACGAAGGCAGGCACGGCGAGCGGCGCGATCGCCAGCCAAGCCCAGAGCCGGGCGAAGGGAATATCCGTCCGCTCTGTCAGCCAGGCAAGCGTCACGGCAAGCGCGATCGAAAGCGGAATGGTTATCGATTCGAGGAGAACCGTATTGACCAGGAGTTCGCCGACACGCGGCCGGAAGACCAGCGCCTTCACCGTTTCCCAGCCGACATCGTAGGTGATCCAGCCGATGAAGCCGAGCGGCACGAGGCTGAAGATCGCAACCACCGTTGCAAGCAGAATCACGGAAGCGTGCGGCACGCGTCCGCGCGGCAAAACCAGTCGCACGGCCTTCGGCGCGACCGGCGCCTCGTTGCCGGATGCGAGCAATCTGTTGTCCTGCAGCAAGGCCGATGCCTTCACACGCTGAAAAAGGAAGGCAACCGCCTTTGAGGGACGGTTGCCGGATATCGTCATGCCCTAAGGTTTTCTTGAGCCAAAAGCAATAGTTTTGGCCGGATGAAGCCTGCGGCAGAAAAGTCAGATCAGGCCGGCGGCCGTCATCAGTTCCACGACCTTCTTGCTGTCGAGGGTCGAAGCTTCGACCTTGGGAGCGTTGAGATCGGCGAGCGGGACCAGCTTGTCGTTGGAGGCCGCATCCTTGCCGACGGCATATTCATAGGAGGTGCCGTCCTTGAGGACAGCCTGACCCGCCTTGCCGGTGATGAACTTCAGGAAAGCCTGGGCTTCCTTCATGTGCTGCGTGGATTTCAGGACACCGCCGCCCGAAACGCTGACGAAAGCGCCCGGATCCTGGTTCTTGAAGTAGTGAAGGCCGACATTCTTGCTGTTCTCGCCGGTCTTCGCCTGATCGCCGAACCAGTAATAGTGATAGATGACCGCCCCTTCGACTTCGCCTGCGTTGACGGCCTTCATGGCGACGCTGTTGCCCTTGTAAGGGGTGGCATTGTCCTTGAGACCCTTCAGCCATGCCTTGGTGGCGTCCTCGCCCTTGAGCTGCAGCAGGGCCGCGACAATCGCCTGGAAATCGGCGCCGGCGGGCGCTGCACCCCAGCGGCCCTTCCAGGCCGGATCTGCAAGGTCGAGCAGCGACTTCGGCAGCTTGTCTTCGGTGAGCTTGGTCTTGTCATAGGCAAAGACCGTGGTGCGGGCGGCAATGCCGGTCCACATGCCGTCAGCCGGGCGATACTGTTCGGGAACCTGGTCCAGCGTTTCCTTTTCGACCGGGGCGAAGAGGCCGGCGCCATCGACCAGCGTCATGGCAGGCGAGTTCTCGGTCAGGAACACGTCGGCCGGAGAGGCGTCGCCTTCCTGGATGATCTGGTTGGCGAACTGCATGTCGCTGCCCTGGCGCATGGTGACCTTGATGCCGGTCTCCTTGGTGAAGGCATCGATCCATTCGCGGCCCAGGCTTTCGTGCTGGGCGTTGTAAACGACGAGACCGTCATCCTGCGCATGGGCGCTGTCTGCGAACGCGGTGGCAGAGAGAAGCGACGCGGTTAGCGCGAGCACATGGGAAAGACGATTGATAGCAACGTTCATGATGGCCTCCGTGGCGATGTCACCCGGGCTACCCGGCGGTGATATGAGGCGTATATTTTTCCTGACTGCCTATTTCAAGTTTGGCCTTGCCGAAAAAGACATCACAATATCTTGACTAAATATTTCAAATTTCAGGGAAATAAATCTCAATTCGGTCAAGAAAGACGCCACTGCGCGAGCAGCGCCTTCCTTCTGCACCGGACTTATTCAACGTCGAACTTGACGCCTTGGGCGAGCGGCAGGGTCCTGCCGTAATTGATCGTGTTGGTGGCGCGGCGCATATAGGCTTTCCAGGCATCCGAGCCGGATTCGCGCCCGCCGCCGGTTTCCTTTTCGCCACCGAAGGCCCCGCCAATCTCGGCGCCAGACGGGCCGAGATTGACATTAGCGATGCCGCAATCCGAGCCGCGCGCCGAGACGAAGGTTTCGGCCTCGCGCATGTCGTTGGTGAAGATCGACGACGACAACCCCTGCGGCACGGCATTGTGCAGCGCCAGCACCGCGTCGAAATCACTGTATTTCATCACGTAAAGGATCGGCGCGAAGGTCTCGTGCTCGACCGGGCCGGTCTGCTCGGGCATTTCGACGAGCGCGGGACGAACGTAGAAGGCATCGGTCAGGCCATTGCCGACACGGTCGCCGCCGGTCACCTTGCCGCCGGCCGATTTCGCCTCGTTGAGCGCTGCCTGCATTTTCTCGAAAGCCTGGCCGTCGATCAGCGGTCCAACGAGCGTGCCGGTTTCGAGCGGGTTGCCGATCGTGACGGAGCCGTAGGCCTTCTGCAGGCGCGGCACCAGCTGGTCGTAGACGCTGTCATGGACGAAGAGACGGCGCAGCGTCGTGCAGCGCTGGCCGGCCGTGCCCATGGCGGAGAAGGCGACGCCGCGCAACGTCAGGTCGAGATCAGCGCTCGGGCAGACGATGGCCGCATTGTTGCCGCCCAGTTCGAGAATGGCGCGGGCAAAACGCTGCGACAGGCGCGGGCCGACGGCGCGGCCCATGGCCGTCGAACCCGTGGCGGAAACGAGCGGGATCTTCGGGTGGTCGACCAGCACTTCGCCGACATCACGGCCGCCGATGATCAGCGTCGACAGATTGGCGGGCGCGGTGCCGCCTTCGGCGACGAAGCGCTTCAGCGCCTTTTCGAACAGCGCCTGCACGGCGAGCGCCGTCAGCGGCGTCTTTTCCGAAGGCTTCCAGACGGTGGAATTGCCGCAGACGATCGCCAGCGCCGCATTCCACGACCAGACGGCGACCGGGAAATTGAAGGCGGAGATGATGCCGACCACGCCGAGCGGATGCCAGCTTTCCATCATCCGGTGTTCGGAGCGCTCGGTGGCGATCGTCAGGCCATAGAGCTGGCGGGAAAGGCCGACGGCGAAATCGCAGATATCGATCATCTCCTGCACTTCGCCAAGGCCTTCGGAGGTGATCTTGCCGACTTCGATCGAGACGAGACGGCCGAGCGCTGCCTTTGCCGTGCGCAGTTCCTCGCCGAGCAGGCGGATCAGCTCACCGCGCTTCGGCGCCGGAACGTTACGCCATTCGAGGAAAGCCTTGTGCGCCTCTTCGATCGCGGCCTTCGTCTCGGAGACGGAATGTTCTCTCAGTTTGCCGATTTCCTTGCCGGTGACCGGTGAGGAGACGGACAGCGTGCCGCCGTGATAGCGACCGGCATCGACGCCGAGTTCGGCAAGCAGCTTGGCGGTTTCGGTGGCGAGATCGAGGACGGCGATGGTCATTGTCGTGTTTCCAATCTTATTATTCCCAGAAGCGTTCATCGCTTCGCGGAAGCGCGTATCGCTTCTCAGAAGCGGGCATCGGCGAAATGGGCGACTTGAGCGCCGGCTTCGTACCATATTTCCTTGACCGCCCGGAAGCTCGGTTCGGTGGGCGCGGTCAGCGGCAGCGGCAGATCGGCCTCCGAAACCCGGCCAAGGATATGCTCTGCCAGCGTCCGGCCGAAGACCGTGCCGGGGGCGATGCCGCGGCCATTATAACCGGAAAAGCCGATGACGCCGGGCGCAAATTTGTGGAAGCGCGGCAGCGCGTTGTCGGTCATGCCGATCTGGCCGTACCATTCGCATTCGAATTCGACATCGCCGATCTCAGGGAAAAGCCGCTTCAACGCGCGCTTGGCCCAGCTCTTATGCACTGTAAGCCCGGTATTGCGCAGCGCCCCGACGCTGCCGAAGACGAGCCGGCCGGCCTGGTCCATGCGGAAGGAGGAGAGGATGTCCTTGGTATCCCATGCGCCCTCCCGTCCCGGCAGGATCGTCTGGCGCAGATTGTGGCCGAGCGGCACGGTGGCGAAATTGAAATAGGGCAGATAGACCTGTTCGTTGCGCACCTGCTCGAACGGGCCGGTGCTGTAGGCATCCGTCGCGACGATGATCCAGTCCGCGCTGACGTCGCCCTTGGCCGTCTTCACGCTCCAGCGGCTGCCGCTGCGCTCGGTTGCAACGACCGGGCTCGATGTGTGGACGGTGACTCCCGCTTTGACCGCGGCATGGGCAAGGCCACGCGCATAGGCCAGCGGCTGCAGCGTTCCGGCGCGCAGGTCGAGCAGCGAGCCGGCATAGGCATCGCTGCCGATGCGTTTGGCCGTCTCCGCCGCATCGAGCAGCGTCACCGGCGCGCCGCGGGCGGACCATTGCGCCACGCGCTCTTCGAGTTCCTTCAGCCCGTCGTCGCCCACGGCGCAATGCAGCGTGCCGTTCCGTTCGAGCTCGCAGGCAATCCCGTGCTTGTCGATCAGTTCCATGACGAGCTTCGGCGCGCTGCCGAGCAGATTGAGCAGGCGTTCTCCATGTACGGGACCGAGCACGCCCGGCAAGTCGTTCGGCATCACCCACATGCCGGCATTGATCAGCCCGACATTGCGTCCCGCGCCGCCGAAGCCGATTTCCTTCGCCTCCAGCAGCACCACCTTCGATCCGGCTTCGGCAAGATGGAGCGCGGAAGAAAGGCCGGTATAACCGCCGCCGACGATGACGACGTCGGCCGAGACCGCGCCTTCGAGAGGCGAGGTCGCCGGCGCTTGCGGAGCGGTCTTTTCCCAGAGGCCGTGGGAGCGCGGATCATTCAGCATGGCTCGGTCCGATCGAATGGAATGGCGGTAGTCTAATGCATAAAACCAGGACTTGAAGCGCCGGCCCGGCACATCCGCATGGAAACGAAGACTTTCGGCATCGGGAGGCTCCGGCTCATTCCGTTTTTGCAGGATGAAACTCTTTACAAGCTCGACAAAGCCGGAAATATCGACATTTCGGAAATAGCTCATTCTGAACCGGAATGACCATGCTCGCCTCAAGACGTTTTCTGCCGTCGATTTCGCATCTCGCCGCCTTCGAGGCGGTCGCCCGCACCGGCAGCGTCACGGCGGCGGCGCGCGAACTCGACCTGACGCAGAGCGCCGTCAGCCGCCAGGTGAGCGCGCTGGAAGAGCAGCTCGGCGTCGAGCTTTTCCTGCGCGAACGCCAGACCATGCGGCTGACGCTTGCCGGCGACGGCTACGCCCGCGAGATCCGCGAGGCGCTGCGGCGCATATCGAGCGCCTCCTTGAACCTGCGCGCCAACCCGCATGGCGGCACGCTCAACCTCGCCATCCTGCCGACCTTCGGCACGCGCTGGCTGGCGCCCAGGCTGGGACGCTTTCTCGCCGCCAATCCCGGCGTGACGATCAATCTCGTGACCCGGCTTTCGCCCTTCGATTTCCGTCTCGATTCGATCGACGCCGCCATTCACTTCGGCCATCCGCACTGGCCGGGCGCCGAACTGACCTTTCTGATGTCGGAACGCACGGTGCCGGCCTGCAGCCCCGATTTTCTCAAACAACACGCGATTTCGAAACCTGAGGATCTGCTCACCGTTCCGCTTCTGCACCTGACGACGCGGCCCGACGCCTGGGAGCAATGGCTCGCCGGCAACGGCGTTGCCTTCGATAGCGTGCACGGCATGCTCTTCGATCAGTTCGCCACCGCAGCACAAGCCGCGATCGCCGGTCTCGGCGTCGCGCTATTGCCGACATTCCTGATGCAGGAGGAACTCAGGCGCGGCGACCTCGTCGCTGCCGTCGACCGTGAAATGGAAAGCCGCGAACGCTATTATCTCGCCTTTCCGTCCGAGCGCGCCGACTATGCGCCGCTTACCGCCTTTCGCGACTGGATCGTCGCGGAAGCGGCCGCCGGCCCCGCCTTATGAGGAACGGCTTGCATCGGCATGGCGGTTTCGACCATTATGCGCCCCAAACAAACCTTTCAGGAAATCCCCATGAAGCCGATCTTCGTCCAGCTCCAATGCGCTCCCGGCAAGACCTATGAGGTCGCCGACGCCATATACCAGACCGAACTGGTCTCGGAGCTCTATTCCACAAGCGGCGACTACGACCTGCTGTTGAAGGTCTACATCGAGGAAGGCCAGGATATCGGCAAGTTCATCAACGACAACATCGCCAATATTCCAGGCATCGTCCGCTCGTTGACGACCCTCACCTTCAAAGCCTTCTGAATTCCCGTCAGATACGGTTAACCCTGTCGCCAAGAATCACCTCTCCACGACACCGCTGAAACCACGCCTTAACGCCTGAGATATCTGGTCGCTGCTATAAAATCCGCGCCAACACGAGCTTGGCACGCGCAGCGATAGGTGAAAAATGGCGATCGTCGAGGCAGACAGGGAGCACGGGAATCCGCAGCCGGAAACCGCTCCGCTGATCGTCCATGTCGTGCGCCAGTTCCTGCCCAATCGCGGCGGCCTGGAAGACGTGGTCGCCAATCTCGCCCGCCAGACCGTCCGCCGCGGTTATCGCGTCCGCGTCGTGACGCTGGATTCGCTGTTCACCGCACCTGAGAAAAAGCTGCCGCCTCGCGAAGACATCGACGGCATCGAAGTCGTGCGCATCCCCTGGTCGGGCAGCAGCCGTTATCCGATGGCGCCACAGGTTTTCCGCCATCTCGGCGATGCCGATCTCGTGCACGTCCACGCCATCGACTTCTTCTTTGACGCTCTCGCCTGGGGTCGGCTGCTGCACGGCAAGCCGATGATCGTTACCACCCATGGCGGCTTCTTCCACACCAGGAAATACGCCGCGATCAAGAAGATCTGGTTCAGGACACTGACCCGCGCCTCGGCGATGGCCTACCGGCGCGTCGTCTGCTGCAGCGCCTCCGATCTCAAGCAGTTTTCCGAGATCGCGCCCGACAGCCTGCTGATCGAAAACGGCGCCGATATCGGCAAATTCGCCGATACCGCTTCGCGCCGGCCAAAGCGCCGCATCGTCACGATCGGCCGGTTCTCGGTGAACAAGCGGCTCGACCACCTGCTCGATGCGATGGCCACGCTGAAGACCCGCGACCCGGAATGGCATCTCGACATCGTCGGCGCCGAATCCGACCTGAACCGGAGGGATGTCGACGGCGAGATCGAAAGCCGCAACCTCACCGGCCGCGTCACGCTGCATGTGTCGCCCGATAACGACACCATCCGCCGCGTCATCGCCGAGGCTTCGCTCTTCGCCTCCGCCTCGGAATATGAAGGTTTCGGGCTGGTGGCGCTGGAGGCGATGAGCGCCGGCCTGCTGCCGGTGCTGAACGCCAACGATGCCTTTCAGACGCTCGCCGCCCGGCATCCCGCCATCAAACTCACCGATTTCACCCGTCCTGAAGCAGCCGCCACGGCGATCGGTTCAGCCTACGAGGATCTTTCGCGCGAACCGGACGTCGTCCGCGCGAGACTTCTCGACGCCGCGCGCGGCTATTCCTGGGATATCGTCGCAGGCCGCTATATCGATCTCTACAGATCGCTTGATATCGCCGCGGAAAGCATCTGATCCCACCTGGAAATCCCGATCATGCCCTGGCAAGACGGATGATCTCGTCGAGCACGAATTTCCGCGACTGCGGCGGCGTCAGATTATGGTCGGCATCCGGCAGCATCAGCAGCCGCACGTTCGGATAGCGGGACAGCTTGGCCCCGCGCGGGCCGAAATGGAAATAGACATGATCGAGCCCGACGTCGCCCTCGCTGTAGATCAGCGTCAGCGGCACCTTGCGCTTGCCGAACTGCGCGAAGGAATGCCGGACTTCGCGGGCGATATGACGCCGGTCCGGAAGCAATTCGAGCAGCGGCGCGACAAAGGGCGACAGACGCCGGCCGCCGGCGATGACGATATTCTGCAGCGCCGACACCACATCCACCTGGCCGCTGATGAGCCGCTTCAGCGTATCGAGCCGCGCCAGGCGCTGGCCGTAATCGTCGAGGCTGCGGGGGACGGAGACGACATGCTCCTTGCGCACCGGCACCTTCGGATCCCAGTAGTAGACGAAGGGATTGATCGAGACGACCGCCTTCAACCGCTCGTCGGCGACGCCGGCGCGGAAGGCAACGTAGCCGCCGCTGCATCGGCCGGCGACCATGACGGGACCGGCGACGAAGCTTTCGAGCAGATCAAGCGCGGCGATCGCATCCTCGGTCTGCGTGCTGGAATAAAGCACCTGCTCCGGCGCATCCGGCCGCGGCGGGCTGTCGCCGACATTGGCGGAATCGAAGCGCAGCGAAACGACGCCCTGGCGCGCGAGCTCGCGCGCCATATCCACCGTCGTCCGTCCCCAGCCGGCATGCCGGTCGTAGGCGGTCGACAGGAAGAGCACGCCATTGCCCTTGATCTCGCCGAGCGGCCGGCTGACGACGCCGACCAGATGATCGTGGCTTCCGAAACGCACGGGCGTTTCCACGAAACCCTCGCCGGCAAGCGGCATGCTGTCGATCGCTGCCGGCGAATGGGCGGCTGACGTTTCGCTGGTTGCCGTCTCGAGCCAAGCCGTCAGGGTCTCAACGACGGCCATCGGCGTCTTGGCAAAAAGCGGATTGGTGACGAGTTCGTCGTAACCTTCGAAAGCCTGCTGTTCTACGTCGGCCCCAAATGTCCGCAACGCATCGGCAAAACCGGTATCCTCGGCCCGGATGGGGCGTTCGAGGATCAGATAGCGGGACGCAGCAAGCCCCTGCGGCGAGGCGATATTGAGCTTGCCGAGTTCGGCGGCGATCTCCTCGGGCATGACGAGCCCGGCGATCTGAACCTTTGCAACGGGCACATGCTCCTTGCCGAGCCCGAGATCGGCGTCGATGATCTTGGACCACATGTTGAGTTCACGCAGATAGGCCCGGCCGCTCAGCACCGGCGCCAGCATGACGAGGCTGTCGATGCCTTCGATCGTGGAGCCGACGCGCTGGGCAAGCGTCGCGCCCAGACCCTGGCCGATGAGGACGACGCGATCGCAGCCGGTGAGCGACTTCAGCTCGGCGGCGGCCGCGCGGATCGAATTTTCCCAGGTTTCCAGGCTTCGCGGCAGCGCGCCGAAATCGAGCGCATCGCCGGTGCCGCGATAGTCGAAGCGCAGGCTCGGCACGCCGATATCCGAAAAATGCTCGGCCGCGACGCGGAAGAATTTGCGGCTGCACATTTCCTCGAAACCCCAGGGGCTGACGAAGAGCACGGCGGCCGAACGTTTTTTCACCTGAGGATTTTCGGGCATGAACAGCCCGACCGTGCCGTCGAAGACGACGGGCAAGGCAGCGCTGCGCCCGGCACCCTCTGCCGGTTCCAGCGAGAATTCGCCCGGCGCGACCTTGGCGCGGTCGGGATCGTCGGGAAGCCGCGGCGCAATGAAATTGATCACATGGCCGGCCGGCCGGCGCAGCACAGACGGCATCTTTTCGAGAAGGGAACGCATGACCTCCACATCCTCGCGCGGCACGGCGCGCAGCACGCGCAGCGCGGCGAAATGGGCGAATGTGCCGGCGATGATCGCAAAGACGAGACCGATCGGGCCGTGGACGAATTCCAGCACTGAGATCGCCGCACAGGCGCACAATACGGAGGCGAGCGTCACCTTCGTCAGGCTTGCGTAGAGACCCGAAAGCTGAGACCCGAATCCTGTCTGTCTGATCATCATCACCGACATCGCAACGAACACGAGAATGCGCACGAGTGCCGCCCCCTCGGCGGCAAGCCTAGGTATGATCAGTAAACAACCCGCTACCATGAGAAGGCCACCTATCACACTGATGTTCAGGCGGGAGCGGGCCCTGTCCATCGATAGAAGATAGAGGCTGAGGATCTGCATGAACGTATAGGCGGGAGCCACGAGCGCGAGCAGCGCGACCACCATACCGCTGCGGCGGAAGGCTTCGCCGAACACGACGAGCACCAGCTCGCTGGAGATCGCGGCAAGCCCGAGGCTCATCGGCAGCACGATATAGGCCATGCTGCGGGTGACGGCGGCGAAGACCTCGACCGGCAACGTCGAATCGTCGCTGCTGTGGCGCCGTTCGGAATAATAGGGCAGCAGGCTGCCGGTCATCTGGATCGGCAGCTGAAGCGCGATATTGGCGATCGACAGGCCGACGGCATAATAGCCGACCATTTCCACCGACCAGAACTGCTGCAGGAAGAGCAGTTCGAGCCGGTTGAGGAAGATGGAATCGATGATGAACTGGATCGACAGGATGACGGAGGAGGAGGCGAGATATTTCAGCGAGACGCCGCACCAGTCGCGCCGCGCCAGAAGGATCGGCAGCGTCGCGAAAAACAGCACGAGCTGGCCGAGCGCATAGCCGACGAGAACGCCCTCGACGCCGTAGAACACGGCGCCGCCGGCGACGCCGGCGAGCTGTATGACGGAGACGGCGACCGTCAGCTTGAAGAAGGTGCCGAGCTTCTTTTCGCCGATCAGGTAGAATTTGACGAAAGACCCGATCGCCTGGACGAAGAACAGCGCACCCGTGACCAGGGCGACAGTAGGCGCGGTTTCCGCCCAGTGCATCTCCTCGGAGGTGAGGAAAAACAAGGCGTAGAGCGCCAGCAGCACGACGGTCGAAAACATCATGAAGCTGACGAGGATCGCGGCAAAACCCCGCCGGCGGCGCGCGTCATAGCCCTCCGCCGAAAGCTGCGGCAGCGTCTTCAACAGCGTGATGCTGGAGCCGAGCTCGGCGATCGAGGCGCCTGTCACCACCAGCCACAGCGAAAAAGCGACGATGCCGTTGGCTTCCGGCCCAAGCAGCCGCGCCGTGATGATCGAGGACACGAAGCCCGTCAGCAGCAGCAGCATGCCTGCGGCCGCATTCATCACCGAATTTGCGATAATACCCTTCGACATCCATCCATCCGCCGGGATCGGCCTAAAGCGCGCTGCGATCTTTCAGATTCGCATGCCCGCTATCTCTAATGTGAAAATATTAAAATAAAGCGGAGTGGCGACCTCACCTTAGCTGGCCTGCATCGCCGCCAGCTTCTGGAGCGCCTTCTCGTAACTGTTCTCCGCGAGGTAGCGCAGCAGGAACTCCCGCGCCTTCTCCGCCTTTTCCCGCGCCCGCTCGGGCGCACGGAAGATATCCCTCAGATGCGCGGCCGCGATTTCGGGAGAGGGATCGGCCCAGACCGCACCCGGCAACCCCGCGAATTCGGGATGGGTATCGACGACCGGAATGAGGGGAGAGGCGACGAGCCAGCTATTCTCGGGGTCGCAGAAATCTTCCGTGCCCGACCAGGCGGTTGATATGACCGGGGTGCGATGCATGATCGCCTCGGCAACCGTCAGCCCGAAACCTTCCGAGCGATGCAGCGAAAGATAGGCATCGGAAGAGCGGATGAGGCCGTTGATGTCAGCGTTCGAGAGCTTGTCGGTGACGATCCTGATGCGGGTATCGCCGGCGACCGAAGCGATCAGTTCGCGCAGAGCCTCATCCTTGTCGATATTGCCGCTGGCCTTCATCAGCAGGAAGGCGCTCGGGCATTCGGCGGCGAATAGCCTGAAGGCTTCGATGACGGCTTGCGGGTTCTTCCGGTTGATCGAGGAACCGGCGCTGAAGATGAAGCTGACGAGAAAGGCGTCCTTCCCGATGCCGAATTTTTCCCGCATGCCTTCGCTCGCGGCCTTTTCCGTGACGGGATGGGGAACCACGATGACGGGTGCTTTGGTCAGCGGCGCGATCGTCCGTCTGGTAAATTCCGAGGGCACGAAAACGGCATTCATGTAACGCAACCCGTTGCGCCACTCCGCCGGCACGACTTCGAGCTCCCAGGCGAAATAGCCGATGTTGAAGGCGCGCGTGAAATTCGCGAGCCCCTTCTTCAGGATGGCGCGCGGCAGCATCGGCGGATTGAGATGCCAGATACGGCCTCCCGGCGGTTCGGTCGAAAGGTGCGACGACACCCATCCGGCAAAGGATTTTTCATCCGGGTGCGTGCTGACGTCCGAGAGCAAAATCGCCCGTCCCGCCTCCGAAAGCGCGCCGGCACAAAGCCTTGCCGATTCGCCGATACCGACCGGCATCGAGAGATAGCCGACGATTTCCACCGGCTTGCGCGGATTGAAGGCGACGCGCGACCGCGGGATCAGCCGCTGCAGGACATGGGCGCGTAAAAAGCGGTATGCCGTTCTCAAATCACGATCTTTCCGGTGGGTTTGCATCGTCGCTCGCGAGCCTCAGCCCGCGAGCCCAACGCGACGTGAACTGCCTAGACTTCTGATTTCGCCCGTCGGCGGAACATCGCTCTCCGTGCCGGACAGCGCGGAGAGCTTGACGCGCCGCACTGGGCCGGGAGCAAGGTGGAACCAGTCGTCGTCGGCCCTGTAGCCTTCGACGTCGATATGGACCGATTGCGCCAGCAGGTCGGTCCTGAGATCGACGACCCAGCTGTCCCCGTCTCGGCCGAGCGACGCCTCGATGCCGGCGTCGTACAGCGCTTTTCCGCGTCCGCAGGGGAAGTGGAAGCTTTCCGCGAGGATGGCGCCGTCGGCGAGCGAGCGCAGGCGCGCCACGCTGGCATCATGCGACGGCGGCCCGAAACGGAAGGCATAGGTCGTGTCGAAGAAGGCGCCGAAGAGCGTGGTCGAGGCAAAACGTTCCGCGCCCCTTGCCGCCAGCTTGAAGGCCATGCTGCCGCTGACGACCTGCTGCCTTCCGTCGCGCAGGCAGGCGACTTCCAATTCCACGTCGAGGGCGGCGTCCGTCTCGTTGACGACATGCACGTCGAGACCGTTGGTTCCCTCGTCGGTGAAGATGGCCTGGATCGGCCGGAACGCACGGCGCATCGCATACCAGACAGGCTTCGGCTCGCCGGTGGAATCGATCACGCCCCAGCCGGGGCCGGGCAGGAGATCCTGCAGCGTCCAGACGAGCGCACCGTTGCAGGCCGAACCCTTGCGCCGCCATTCGGCGAAGGTTTCCTCGATCACCTCGCCGGTGACGGCGCGGGAGAGATCGAGATAACGTTCCGGATCTTCGCGGCGCAGCCGGGCCGGATCGAGGCCGTAGAGAAGCTCCAGGTAGAAGTCGCGAACGTCTTCGAAATCCCACGATGCGCTGCGGTCGCGCGGCACGCGCGCTTTCCAGAGCGGGCTGTGGACTGGGGGCACGTCGAGATGACGCTGCAGTGTTCTTTGCTGCGGCACATGCGCGAAGGCGAGGCTTTCGGATGCGAAGCGCACATCGGCACGGCGCGCATCCGCAATCGGGCGCATATAGGCGCCGACACCGTAATAATGCGCAATGCCTGAATTGGGCGAAAACGGCATCGCTCCGCCATAGGGCGAATTCGGAACATAGGGCACGTCCGGGCGCATGCGCGAGACGATGGCCGGGATGATTTCGTCGGTAACAGGCCCGCTCCAGAATTCCATGGGCAGGCCGAGCATCGCCGCCTGCTGATGGATCTCGCTGCCGCCGCAGAGCACGGCAAGCGACGGAGACGCCTGGACACCGTGCAGGAACTCCTCGACCTCGGCATGCACATGGCCGAGGAAGGTCTTGTCGCTGCGGGGATAATCGAAATTGGCGAACATGAAATCCTGCCACGCGAGCAGGCCGAGCTCGTCGCAGAGCGCGAAGAAATCGGGCGTCTCGTAAGCCATGGTGCCGCCGATGCGGATCATGTTCATGCCGGCTTGGGCGGCAAGCCGCAGGAACGGCTCGTAATCCGCCCGCCCGCCGGGCAACCGCGCGATATCAGCCGTCGTCCACACCGCTCCGCGGCAGAAGATACGTTCGCCGTTGATGAAGAGCGCGAAATCATCGCCATCGGCGCCACGCTCGACTTCGATACGCCGGAAGCCGGTCTGCCCAAGAGGATAGTCCGCACCGTCGGAAACCAGCGTCAGATCGTAGAGACGAGGAGCCCCATGTGTATGCGGCCACCAGGGCTCGATGTCGGGAAGCTTGAGGATAGCCGAGTAATGATTGTCGCCGATCTTCTCGAAGGGCTGCTCCATGCCGCCGCAGCGCAGCAGCATGACCGGATCCTCCGCATTGCTGTGCAGGGAGACGCTGAGACGGCCGACGCCGCTCTCCTCCAGGATCGCCCGGATGGAGACATTGTCGATCGAGACGGGATTGCGCCGCACGAGCGAAATCGGCCGCCACGGCCCGACCGCATGGATATCGGGGCACCAGCCGGGCATATGGCCGAGCAAAGTCGTGCGGAAATTCTTCAGGCCCGCCGGCGTGATCATCTGCGGCCGCCAGCGCGCGCGGGGGCCGGGCTCGGAGAGACGAGGGCCGAGCGCCCGGAAGCACAGCGCCAGCTCGTCGCCGCCCAAAAGCGTCACCGGGATCTCATGCGCCGTGAACATGCTTTCGGAAAAGAGGATTTCCTCGCCGTTGAGGAAGACGTGGCATAGCGTGGCGAGCCCGCCGAAACGCAGGATCGCTTCGCCGGGTTCGGCATCGAACAGCCGGCAGAGATACCAGGCGTCCTTCGTGTTCAGCGGCTCGGGATTGTCACGGTCGAAGAGCCCGGCTTTTTCGAGCGCTGCGGCAACGGTGCCGGGAACCGGCGCGGGAATGAACTGCGCGGAAAGATGAATGTCGTGCGGCACCGCGCAGGCGCCCGGCTCCGTCAGGATCAGGTTCCAGCCTTCGGAAAGCAGGCTTTCCCAGGCTCCGATGCTTGCCAAACGCCCCCGCATGGTCAGATCTCCGGCCTCAGATTCGCTCCGCAAGCGATGCCATCATGGAATCCCATGCATCGGCGGCCGGATCAAGTGCCGCCTGCAGCGGCTCGAACTTCCTGCGGGCAACGGCGCGGGCAAGCTGGAACTGCACCGATTTCGCCGCATCCGAGATGCGCCGGGCATCCTCTGCGGCCGCCGCGAATTCGGGAGAGAGCCAGACCAGGTGATCGGCCGCCAGCTCGAAATTGGCCCCCACCTGGCGAAGCGTGTTGAAGGCGTATTTGTGGAAGAAGCCGAATGGCCGCTCCGCCACTGCTTCCACCTGCTGCGGAAAGACGCTGGCGAAGGCGCGGATCGGGTTTTCGCGTGGACGCCTGGAGAAATGAAAACCGGCGAGCCGCCGCGCGGTCACGCGCAGATGCGCTTCATCGGCGGGCTTTTCCGGAAACCGCGCAAATTCCGCATAGGGCAGGAACGGCGGATCGCTCTCCGTCAGATGCTGCTGGAATAGCCCATCGAAATCCTCACCTTCCAGGCGAAAATAGCCGGCATTGTGAAAATACTCGACGCGCTTTGCCGCCACATCCAACCGGTTGATCGCGACCGTCGTCTTGCCATGCTCCTGCCGGTAGGCGGTACCGCGCGTATCCGGCATATAGAAGGAATCCATCTCGATCAGGCAGAGACGGCCCCGCGCGATCTGCACCTCGACATGCCGTTCGACACGGTCGTAGATTGCAAGCTCTGTCGCGCGGATGCCGTAGAGCGCTTCGAGATCTTCGAGCGGCACCTTGAAGAACGTGAACTGGTCGCCCTCGAAGTCCTGCGCCAGGGTAAAACCCAGCATCGCCTCGGGTGCTGCGCCCGAGCTGTTCAGCACCTCGATCCAGAGATCGACATAGCAGTTGGTTTCCGGCCATGCACGCTCGCCGGAATGCAGCGCGTGCTGCCGGTAGCTTTCCGGGCTGATCGCCGGGAAGACCGATCTCATCGACGTCATCAGCCCCACAGCGTTTTCCGTACGCTGGCCGGCCACTCCTTCACGTCGAGCCCGTGGTGGTGGAAGAGGGCGAGCGCGATGCGCTCCAGACCGAAGCCGACGCAGGCCGTGTGTGCCACGCTGCCGTCTTCGAGGTTCAGACCCCACTTCAGGCCGAAGGAATCCTGGTGGTAATTGAAGCTCATGCAGGCGGTCGGATTTGCGGCCGACGTGATCGGGATCAAAAGCTCGAACTTCAGGTTCTGGTCGCGCTGGTTGTTGACCATCATCTTGCCGGCACGGCCGAAGAACGGATCGTTGGCGACGTCGATGGTCACATCGAGGCCGAGCTGCTTCATCATCTCGATACCGCGATCCATCCATTTCTGACGGAAATCGGTGACGTGCTGCTCGGTGCCCATGCAGACATATTCGCGCATGCGGAACAGCTGCTGGCGGGCGGGGTCCTTCGAAGGCTCGTGGCGGAAGCAATAGGATTGCAGATCGAAGAGGCCGCCCGTCTTCGGCAGGTTGCCGCGCTTGGCGACCGTCGGATAGAGCGGATAGCAGGCAGCCGGCGTCAGCACGATATCGGTCGCCTTCTGGTCCTTGGTCCAGTCGTCGCCGACTTCCATGCATTGCAGCAGGCTCATATGGTCGAGCTCGCTGCCGCAGAAACTGTGCACCGTGCCGGCAAGCTGCGGGAAGCTCTTCATGTAACCGCTCTTTTCGAAGAGCGCGACGTTCATCCCGGGCGGGAAGCGCATCGCCTCGGCGCCGTCGGCGCCGCCGAACGCATCGATCAGCCGTTCGAAAGCGGTGATGACATCTTCGAACTGGCCGCTGCGGCCATAGAGACCGTCAACGCCGGTATCGATCAGCAGGCCGGACTCGAAGAGCCGGTCCAGAAACGAGGTTTGCATATCCATGACTGTCACCCCAGTAGGCTAGTGTCCTGCTTGTGGACGAGAAGCATGCTCGACGTATTGCCGAGGATGCGGTCGTTCGAGATCATGAGCTGTGCGGAATGCGCATCGCGCAAATGACGTCCGAGGCTGAAGGGCGTACCGTTCTTGTAGCCCATGATGCCGCAGATCAGCATGGCATGATTGACGATCTCCAGGATCGTCTCGGAAGAGGCGATCTTGACGTTGTTCATCGCCACCGCAAAGCCCATCGACGACAGCCTGTCCGGATCCGATTTGGCGTCCTCATAAGCCTTCAGCCCGGCAACGACGTTGGATTTCACCATCTGCAGCAGGTTCGACACCTCGGCGAGGCGCAGCGCGCCCGGCGGCTGGGCATCCGGCGCCTTGCGCGCGGCGGCGCGCACGAAGGCCTGGGCGCGGGCGACGGTATCGACCGCGATGCCGTACCAGACGCCACTCCAGAGCAGATGCGAGGAAGCGAGCATGGACTGCGCCGCGATCTCGGCGAAAGGCTTCGGCAGGATCTGCCGCGCCGGCGCTTCCCCCTTGAAGAGGAAACCGTCGGAGCAGGTGCCGCGCATGCCGAGCGTATTCCAGGCATGCGTCTTTTCGAGTGTGTACTGGTCCTTGAGGAAGGCCGTCAGCACCTGATCGGAAGAGGCTGCCTGCGGATGGCTGCGCGAAGTGATGAGGATGGCGTCGGCATGCGAGCCGTAGGAAATGACGGTCGCGTCCTTTTCGAGGCGGCAGGTATCACCGTCGACTTCGACCGCGCAGATGCTGTTGCGCAGGTTGCCGCCGATGCCGCCCTCGGTGGTGGCCGAGGCGATCAGCAGCTGGTCGGCAGCGATGCGGAGCATGAAGTCACGATGCCATTCGCTGTCGGCGCCGTGTTCGACGAGGCTCGACAGCTTGATATGGTGCATGGCGAAGACCATGGCGCTTGCAGCGCAGGCCTGGCCGAGCATCGAGCACAATTCGGCGATTTCGGTGGTCGAGGCCGATTCACCGCCGAGATGGCGGGGCACCTGGATGCCGAGCAGCCTTTCGGCCTTCATCGCATCCACGGCTTCGCGGGGAAAGCGGCCCTCGGCATCGACGGCATCGGCGTGTTTGGCCGCCACTTCGGCAACGCGGGCGACCCTTGCGACAAGACCGTCCTGCATGATCTTGACGGGGAAGTTCATCAGGCGACCTTCCGGCTGTCCTGGATGATATCGACCGTCTTGGCGATGGCCGAGATGCTCGCGAAGGATTTGCGGTTCAGGAGATTGTCGGGAAATTCGATATCGAACGCTTCTTCGATGCCGAGCATCAGCTGCACCGAGGCAAAGGACGTCAGACCCGCCGCATAGAGATCGGCATCGTCGGCGACCTGGTCGATTGCGACAGGAAGCTTGCCGAATTTGGCTACGAGGTCGCGAATTGTCTTATTCATCCCATCACTCCAAGATTCTCATGATCCCGAACCGGCGTTCATCGCCTTGTCATGAGCGTTCTTTTAGTGCGGAAAACAGAACATTCCGCTAATTTGTTGGGTTAAAGATGATTGTTCCTCATAGTTAGGATTTTAGCGATCCTTCCTGCGAAAGCAGAAATACGTATTTGATCTCAATATGTTGATGAAATTTCATCGCCCGTGCCTAATGTGGTTTCCGGTGTGGCGAGTACAGAAATGACACGGAAAGTAGCGTTTTAGGTCAATCCGCGGGCGGATAGGAATGTTCGCCGCCGCGATAATCCGAGATGGAATAACATCCATCGCCCGTTGCCCTAACGGTGCTTCCGCTGACGACGGCCTTGCCGTGACCGCCTGGGATATCGAGAATGTAGGTCGGCTGGCAGAGACCGGAAATCCGCCCGCGCAGCGCCGCCACGATCCTCTGCCCCTCCTCGATCGTCGGCCGAAAATGGCCAGTGCCCGGTGCAAGATCGGGATGATGCAGGTAATAGGGTTTCACGCGGATCTCGACGAAGGCCTTCATCAGCTCGGCCAGCACGTCCGGATCGTCGTTGATGCCCTTGAGAAGCACCGACTGGCTGACCATGGCGATGCCGGCATCGATAAGGCGGGCGCAGGCCGCGCGCGCTTCCACCGTCAGCTCCCTGGCATGATTGGCATGAAGCGCGACATAAACGGTCTTGCCGCTCGCCTTCAGCGCCTCGATCAGCGCCGCATCGATCTTCTCGGGATCGACGACGGGAACGCGTGTGTGGAAGCGCACGATCTTCACATGCGCGATGTCCCTGAGTGCTTCCATGATCTCGCGCAGCCGGCGCGGCGAAAGCACCAGCGGATCGCCGCCGGTGAGGATGACCTCCCAGATTTCCGGATGGCTGCCGATATAGTCGAAGGCCGCCTCCATCGTCGCCGCATCGAGTGTGCCGAGACCCTGCGGCCCCACCATCTCGCGCCGGAAACAAAAGCGGCAATAGACCGGGCAGACATGCACTGCCTTCAGCAGCACACGGTCGGGATAGCGGTGCACGATGCCTTCGACCGGGCTGTGGGCATGATCGCCGATCGGGTCGGCGCGTTCTTCGGGCGCGACCGTGAGTTCGGCCACATCGGGCACGAATTGCCGGGCGATCGGATCATTGGGATCGGCGCGATCGATCAGCCTGGTGACGGCAGGCGTCAGCGCGATCGCGTAACGCGCAGCAACCGCCTCGAGCGCGGCACGTTCTGCAGGCGCGGCAAGCCCCGCCTTCACGAGATCGTCGACGCTCTTCACCGGTTTGACGGCATTCATCTTCCATACTCCGCAACCGGCGCCCACAGCACCTGGTCTATCCGCGAAGCCCCCGTCGCCAGCATCACCAGTCTGTCGAAGCCGAGCGCGATGCCGCTTGCCTCGGGCATCAACGACAATGCGGCGAGGAAATCCTCGTCGATCGGATAGGTCTCGCCATAGATCCGCGCCTTCTCGGCCATCTCGATCTCGAAGCGCCGCCGCTGTTCGCCGGCGTTGGTGAGCTCGCCGAAGCCGTTGGCAAGCTCGACACCGCAGGCATAGAGCTCGAAACGCTCCGCAACCCTGGGGTCGCGAGCAGAAGGACGCGCAAGTGCCGCCTCCGAAACAGGATATTCGTCGAGAATGGTGATGCGGCCGAAACCGAGATGCGGTTCGATCTTTTCGACCAGCACCCGGCTGAAAAGATCGGCCCAGCCGTCGTCATCGGCGACCCGCATGCCGACGCGCCTGAGCTCCGCCGCCAGATGATCGCGATCGGTCGAACCGTAGGCAGCGACCGAAGCGAGAAGATCGATGCCGGCATGCCGCTCGAAGGCTTCGGCGACACTGATCCGCTCCGGCCCGGCGAAAGGATCACTTTCAGCGCCGCGATAGGTGAGCTTCGGCGTTTTCACCGTTTCTGCGGCCAGCGCCAGGAGCCGCACGCAATCCATCATCAGGCTCTCGTAGCTTTCGCCGGCCCGATACCATTCGAGCATGGTGAATTCGGGATGGTGCAGCGGCCCGCGCTCGCGGTTGCGATAGACATGGGCAAAACACGAGATGCGCTCCTCACCGGCGGCAAGCAGCTTCTTGCAGGCGAATTCCGGCGAGGTGTGCAGATAGAATGGCGCCGTCTGACCGTCCGTCGTCACCGCTTCCGTCGCGAAGGCATGCAGATGCGCCTCATTGCCGGGGGAAACCTGCAGCACCGCCGTATCGACCTCGATGAAATCCTCGCGCGCGAAAAAGCCGCGCAGCGCCGCCTGGATCGCATTGCGCCCGATCAGGAACGGGCGGCGATCGGCATGCACGGACGGGGTCCACCAGGGGGACGCTTTCGCCGAAAAGTTCATTCCAAGCTTTCTTCGCCGGAGAAGCCGGTATGGGGGTGGCTATTTCCCGGATTTTAGGTTAGTTGCGCCCCCAAAGAAAAACATTTGCGTCTTCGGGGCGTCTCGACAGTCATCTACGACGCCGAAAGCCGAGTTACAAGGAAGTCTTATGGTCAAGGTCATCGCCTCTTCGGTCCGCAAGGGCAACGTTCTCGATGTCGACGGCAAGCTCTACGTCGTTCTCACCGCCCAGAACTTTCATCCGGGCAAGGGCACGCCGGTCACCCAGGTCGACATGCGCCGCATCGTCGACGGCGTGAAGGTCTCCGAGCGCTGGCGCACCACCGAACAGGTCGAGCGCGCCTTCGTCGAAGACGTCAACTTCCAGTACCTCTATGAGGACGGCGAAGGCTTCCACTTCATGAACCCTGCGAACTACGACCAGGTGGTCGTCAGCCAGGAAACCATGGGCGACCAGAAGGCCTATCTCCAGGAAGGCATGACCTGCATCCTGTCGATCCATGAAGGCATTCCGCTGGCGCTCGAACTGCCGCGCCACGTCACGCTCGAGATCGTCGAGACGGAACCGGTCGTCAAGGGCCAGACGGCATCCTCGTCCTACAAGCCGGCCATGCTCTCCAACGGCATCCGCACCTCGGTCCCGCCGCATATCGACGCCGGCACCCGCGTCGTCATCGCGACCGAAGACAATTCCTACGTCGAACGCGCCAAGGACTGATCCTGGTTTTCATCCATTCAGGAGGCCGGCTCACGCCGGCCTCTGACTGGAATGTGGAATGCAGGCAAGTATCCATGCCGCGTCCACGCGCAACGCGCGATTGTCAGCTAAGCTGCACCCAATTCCAAGAGCCGAATTCAGATAACCTTTCGGACCTCGCTCTCGAAGCTCATGACATGAGCCATCGCGATCTTTTCGGCCTCATCGGCATCCCCTCTGCATACCGCCTCGAGCATGAGGACCTGATCATGCAAGACGTCCTCAAGACGCGGCACCAGCGTCGGAAACCGTTTCATCGCGACATACAGGATTCTCAGCGACAGATTGTGGTAGTGGTCCAGCGTATCGAACAGGAAAGAATTCTTCGCCACCTTGTAAATGAAGCGGTGAACCCGGCGATCCAGGGCAAGGATGTCTTCCAGCGCCATCGGACCGATTGTTTGCTTGAGCTCATCGATCAGCTGCCGCGCTTCCTGCCGCTCGAACTCGCGCAGCCTTTCCGCAGCTAGCCGGGTCGCCCAGGATTCGATCCGTGCCCGCGCCTCGTAAACGGCGGTAAGATCATTGATATCGATCTTGCTCACGAATGTGCCGCGTCGCGCGCTGACGACCACGAAACCATCATATTGCAGACGCTGAAGCGCCTCCCGGACCGGCGTGCGCCCGACTTCCATGCGCTTCATAAGCTCGGCCTCGCGCAGAAGCGTGCCTGGAGGAAGCAATGTCGTAATGATGTCGTCGCGCAGCCGGATGTATGTCCGCTCCGCCAGCGTTGATTCCGCCGCTTCGTAATCCACTTCGAATGCCGACATATTCACCGCGTTCCTCTCTGTCCATTTCCGCATAGCTAGAGGCTGTTGCGCCTAGAAAAAAGGCGCTCAACGAATCTGCTTGACTTCATATAGTGTCTGCATATTCTCAATATATCAGCAATATATAACCACAAAGAGGGGTTTCAAATGAAACATGCTGAATTGACGAAAAAATCGCAGGCGAATGGGCTCATTGCCTTGGCGATGTTGAGTTTGGGGCTGTTCGCGACGGCCATGCCGTCCGCGGCCAATGCCGACGATCTGGAGCTGATAAAGCCGGGCACGCTCGTCGTGACGGTCCAGCCCTACATGCCCTATACGGCGGTCAAGGATGGAAAGCTCGTCGGGCTCGATAGCGACATCCTGACAGCCATCGCCGATAAGCTCGGCCTCAAGATCGAAATCAACGTCACCGATTTTCCGGGCATGCTGGCTTCCGTCCAGACACAACGGGCAGACATAACCATCGGCGGAATTGCATGGTCCGACACTCGCCAGAAAGTCGGCCTGTTCACCGACCCGCCGTATTATTCGCCGCCGGCCATGGCCGTAAGCGGCACGGCGAGCTTTCCCGATGTTGCGAGCCTGGAAGGCAAAAATCTCGGCACCGTTACCGGCTATGTCTGGGCGAAATCCATCGCGCAGGTGCCTAACGCATCACCCCATACGTTCCCGAGCGCCGACAGCGTGTTCCAGGATATTTCCGCCGGGCGGCTCGACGTCGGCTTTCTCGATCCGCTGCTGATCACCTATCAACAGCAGCAGCGCCCCGACATGAAGGTCCGCATCGAATACCTGAAGCCGCCGACAGACGAGCAGGTCGCCGCGCACCCCGATTACAAATATTTTCAAGCCTACATGACCGGATTCTACCTTCCCAAGCAGTCGCCGAAGCTGGCCAAGGCCGTTTCCGATCAGATCGACGGCATGTACAAGGATGGCTCCCTTGCGGCTTTGATCACGAAATGGGGCGGCGATCCCCAGCAGTTCCTGGTTCCTTCACCCGAGATGGCGGCACAGCGGCGCGGCGTCGACAGGCCCGCCGACTGGAACCCGCCTTCCATCGCGAAGTGAGATCGAAGCATGACGGCGTTGTCATCCTTCACCGATATTTTCCAGGTTCCCTGGAACGACTACGTCGGAAACATTGCCGGGGGTCTGCTCAAGACCCTCGGCTACATCGTAGCCAGCTTCATCGGCGCAACGATCCTTGGCCTTGTCCTTGCGTTGATGAGGCTCAACCGGCTGCGACTGGTCCGCATTCCTGCGGCCTTCTACACCGAGCTTTTTAAAAACGTACCGCTTCTGGCGATCATCTTCCTCACCTATTTCGGCCTGCCTTCCGTAGGCGTCAGGCTGGAGGTTTTCGAAGCGGGAGTCTTGAGCCTGGTGCTCTTTTACGCCGCTTACCTCTCCGAGATCTTTCGGGCGGCTATCGCCGGCGTACACAGAGGACAGCAGGAGGCATCTCAAGCTCTCGGGCTGGGACGCGGCAAAACGTTCAGCCATGTCATCCTGCCGCAGGCGGTGCGGCTGGCGCTTCCCGGTACGAACACGATGTTCGTCGACCTGATCAAGTCGACCTCGCTGCTCGTGACGATCTCCGCTGCCGAGTTGATGACGCAGGCGCAGTTGATCGCCTCGGAAACATTCCGGGCGCTTGAAGTGTATCTCGTGATCTCGACCCTTTATTTCCTTATCTGCTACCCGGTTTCACAATGTCTGCTTCTGCTGGAGCGCAAGATCCATGCCGGCGTGCCGTTGTCATTGGCCAGAAGGCGTCGGCTCAAATTAGCCAGGACCTATCTCGTCGAAGGGAAAGCCTGACCGATGACCACCACCCCTGCTCAAGCTGCCTTCGTGTCAAAACAACCGGTCGGTCGCCCTGCCGTCAAAATCAGCGGATTACGCAAGTCTTTCGACGGACGCCTGGTGCTTAATCACGTCGATCTCGAGGTTCTCACAGGCAAAATCGTCAGCATCATTGGCCAGAGCGGTGGAGGAAAGACCACCCTCATGCGCTGCGTCAATTTGCTGGAACGTCCCGATCAGGGAACGATCATCGTCGGCGATGAGACGATCTTCGCCGATGGCAAGATCACCTGCCGCAACCTTGCAAAGCTTCGGCAGCGTGTCGGCATGGTATTTCAGCGCTTCAATCTGTTCCCGCATCTGACGGCTGTGGAAAACGTCGTTCTCGCTCAGATGCATGCAGCCGGGATTGGTGAAAGAGAAGCCGTGGAACGGGCCGTGAAACTTCTGACGAGGGTAGGCCTTGCCAAACGGGCGATGGCTTATCCGGAACAGATGTCGGGCGGCGAGCAGCAGCGTGTGGCGATTGCGCGCGCCCTGGCGCTGGAACCAACGGTGTTGCTGTTCGACGAGCCGACGTCGGCGCTCGATCCTGAATCGACCGGCGAAGTTCTCCGCGTCATGCGGGAACTGGCGGCCGACGGCATGACGATGATCCTGGTCACCCACGAACTGCCCTTTGCAAAGGAAGTGTCGGACTGGGTCGTGTTCATCGATGGTGGCCTCATCATCGAGCAGGGAACCGCCGGAGATGTGCTCGACCATCCCAGAGAAGCACGCACGGCTGCCTATGTCGCGCGCTACGCTTCCCCAGGTTAGCCCTTGAACGGGCATCCAAGCCTCGTTTCTCTAAAGATAAATCCACCTCCGATGAACAAGCTAACAACAGATATCGCCGTCATCGGCGGCGGCGTGATCGGCGTGGCAACCGCTCTGCGGTTGCGTGCCGACGGCCGCGATGTCGTCGTGATCGAACCGAACAAGCCCGGTTCGGGCGCGTCTTACGGCAATGCCGGCACGATCGCCGATTATGCAATCATTCCCGTCGGCACGCCCGCTGTCCTTAAAAACCTGGCCTCGCTGCTTCTGAATTCCGACAGCCCGCTATCCATCCGCAAGGCGGCATTGCCCACCTTGTTTCCATGGCTGATGCGTTTTGCCTACGAATCCCTCCCTCACAGATACAGGGACAATACGAGCCGAATCGCCGGCCTCCTGTCCGACGCTTCATCGGAATGGCTCGAACTCGCAGCAGAGATCGGCGCATCCGATCTCTTGAGCGCGAAGGGATGCCTCTATCTCTACCAAACGCCTGAGGCCTTCAAGGCAGCCGCTTCGGATGTCGAGCTTCGCCGAAACTACGGGATAGCGCAGCAGCTCCTCACCCCCGACGACGTGCAAAGCCTGGAACCTCAGCTGCCGCAGGTCCATGGCGGGGGGCTTTTCTTTCCGAAAGCGATAAACTTCACCGATCCCGGCGAGGTCATGAGCGTGATGGAGACCGCCGCCAGACGAGCGGGCGTCGAGTTCGTCCGAGACGCCGTGACGACTATTTCCCGCGAGCGGAATGGAGTGAGAATGATGGCTTCAGCCCACAGCATTCATGCCCGAGCGGCCGTCATCGCTGCCGGCGCACATTCCCGCGGGCTAGCTCTGCAGCTCGGAGAGCGGGTCCTGCTGGATACCGAGCGGGGTTATCATCTCGAGTTCGATATGGAAACGCTGCCGGTGGAACGACCGGTATGCCCGACGCATCATGGATTTTACTTTTGCCCGATGCGTGGCCGCCTGCGCGTGGCCGGTACCGTGGAACTCGGAGGCATCGCCGCGCCTTCGAACCCAAGGCGCCTGGAAGTGTTGCTTGCAAATGCGCGCAGGATTTTCCCGACGCTTGGCGAACCAAGCCGGAGCTGGATGGGCTTTCGCCCTTCCATGCCCGATTCCGTTCCCGTCATCCGGCCTTCAAGAGGAGGAAGGGACGTCGTCTTTGCCTTTGGACACGGGCATATCGGCTTGACGCTGGCGCCGCGGACGGCCCGCATGGTCAGCTCCATTCTCGCTGCTTGATCGCGTCACGAACCGCGCTTTGTGACGACGGCAAGCCCATTTATCCGCGATCATCAAAGATGTGGGTTGCGCGGCCGGTATTTCTTGACGAGCTTCTGGTTGATCTCGGCAGCCCCCGGCATGTTGGCGCTGAGATAAACAGGCGCATCGCCGGATTTGGAAAGCTCCGAGGCGACTTCCGCGAAGATCGCATTGATGACCGTCACCCCGACCGCCGTCGAGACCGGCCCGACCCGAAGCCCCGTGCCTTCGAGATCGATGACGGCGTCGCCCGGCGGCAATCCGTTGTCGAGCACGATATCAGCGACTTCGGCGAGCCGCCGGCGGCCATTGGCGATCGCCGAGGAATAGGCGATCGAGGTGATGGCGATCACCTTTGCGCCGATTTCGTGCGCATAATCGGCGGCCTCGATCGGCGCGGCATTCACACCCGAGTTGGAGGCGATGATGATGACGTCGCCCGGCTGCATGCCGTAGCGCTCCAGCATCGGCCGCACCAGGCCTTGGGTGCGCTCATAGACCGAGCTGATCACCGCCCCCTCGTGCAGCATGGCCGATCCGACGAGCACCGGCACGGTGAAGGCGAGCCCGCCGGCGCGATAATGCACCTCTTCCGCCAGCATATGCGAATGACCGGTGCCGAAGACATAGACGCGCTTGTCGCCGCGGGCAGCATCGAGGATGACATCAGCTGCCTGCGCCATCGGCTCGGCAAGCGCCTGCTTCAACGTCTCCAGCCGGCCGATCAGGTTGGAGAAATAGGCATCCGTGATATTAGTCATTCCTTGGCTCCTCGATCTCAGGCCGCCTCGCCGGCAAGCCAGGTGGCGGTGACGGCAAGAGCGTCGGTGAGATGCACGAGATCGGCACGCGCCCCCGGCGAGAGATGGCCGCGGTCGGCAAGCCTGAGGAAGCGGGCGGGATAAAGCGTCGCCATGCGCAAGGCCTCGGCAAGCGTCAGGTCGAGATAGGTGACGCCGTAGCGGATCGACGAGATCATATCGACGTCGGAGCCGGCAAGCGTCCCGTCGGAAAGCACGAGCTTCGAGCAGAAGCCGCCCCGCTCGCGCCGGACAGTGCGCCCGTTCAGCGTGAACGAATCCTTTTCCGACCCGACGAGCGACATCGCGTCGGTGACGAAGAACAGCTTGCCCTCGCCGCGCTTGGCCCGCAGCGCCGTGCGCAGGGCCTTGGGATCGACGTGATGACCATCGGCGATGATGCCGCACCAGACCGCGGGATGATCGATCGCCGCACCGACGAGGCCCGGCGCGCGGTGCCCCATCTGGCTCATGGCGTTGAAGAGATGCGTGACCCCACGCGCGCCGGCATCGAAACGCTCCTCCGCCGCCTCGCTCGAACAATCGGAATGGCCGATGCTGACGGTGACGCCGCCTTCCGCAAGTTCACGCACCTGGGCGACCGTCACCTGTTCGGCGGCGATGGTGACGAGCAGCGTCCCGATCGCCTCGCGCGCCCGAATGAAGGCCTTGACGTCGCGGTCGTCCACCGGGCGCATCAGTTCAGCCAGATGCGCGCCCTTGCGGGCGGGCGCCAGATGCGGACCTTCGAGATGCAGGCCGGCGACGCCGTGGTTCACCCTCACGGCTTCCTTCGCCGCCTCGATGGCAGCGGCGGAGGCTTCCGATGTATCGGTAATCAGCGTCGGCAGCAGCGATGTCGTGCCGTAGGGCCGATGCCCGCCGGCAATGATATCCATCGAAGCGGCGGAGGGTTCGTCGTTCAGCATCCGGCCGCCGCCGCCATTGACCTGCGCATCGATGAAGCCCGCCGACAGCACACCGCCTTCAAGCGTCACCATCTCGCCGTCAGGCAGCCCGTTTCGCGCAACGATCGCTTCGACACGGCCGTCGGCAACGATGAGTGCCTTGTCGTCATGGAAGCGCTCACCATCGAAGATGCGGGCGCCGACGAAGATCTTGCGCCTCATCAGACCGTCTCCGTCACCTTGAGCAGGTTGGCCGGCCGGTCGGGATCGAAGCCCTTGCGGCGCGTCACCGACTCGATCAGCCTGTAGTAGACGAGCAGCGACACCAGCGGATCGACGAGGCCGTTGCCCGTCGTCGGCACGCGCAGATTGATGCCGGAGAGCGGCTGCGTGGAGAAGCCGACGGTGGTGGCGCCGAGCTTCTGCAGACGCTCCAGCGCCTGGCCGTTATTGGCGAAGGCCGCGTCATCGGGCGCGAAGGCGACGATCGGAAAGCCCGGCTGCACCAGGCGCATCGGGCCGTGCATCAGTTCCGCCAGCGAAAAGGCCTCGGCATGCAGGCCCGAGGTTTCCTTCGCCTTCAGCGCTGCTTCGAGTGCAATGGCAAAAGCGGGGCCGCGGCCGGCGGTATAGAGCGACGTCGCGTGGAAAAGCACGTCTTCGGCCGCCGCCGTATCGATCCCGGCGGTTGCCGCAAGCGCCTCCGGCAATTTTTCCAGCGCTGCCTGCAGGCCGGACGCGCCGCCGATCGCGGCCGTCACGCCGGAAAGGGCTGCGACGGAAGCGATGAAGGATTTCGTCGCAGCCACGCTCTTTTCCGCGCCGGCATTGAGGCCGAGAACGATATCGGCCTGTTTGGCAAGCGGGCTGTCGGTGACGTTGACGACGGCGATCGTCGTCGCTCCGCCCTTCTTCGCCGCTTCCTGCAGCGCCACGATATCGGGGCTCGCACCCGATTGCGAGACGGTGAAATGAACGCCGCCCTTCAGGTGGAGGGCAGCACCGTAGACGGAAGCGATCGACGGACCGACCGAGGCGACCGGAACGCCGCAGGTGATCTCGAAGAGATATTTGAAGAAGGTGGCGGCGTGGTCCGAGGAGCCGCGCGCCGCCGTCGTCACCACGCTTGGGCGGGCAGACGAAAACAGGCGGGCGATTTCGGCAAAGACCGGCTTTTCCTTTTCGAGAAGCGTGGCCACCACCTCCGGCGATTGGCCGGCTTCCTGCAGCATCAGCGACTGGTTCTCACTCATAGATCATCTCCAATTCTCAATTCGGCAACGAAATCATAGGCATCGCCGCGATAATGCGAGCGGGTGTATTCGACGACGCGCTGGTCTTCCAGGCGCGAGACGCGTTCGATCAGAAGCGCCGGCGCGCCTGTTTTGACGTTCAGCATCGCGGCGTAGGACGCATCGAGCGTCACGGCCGTCAGCCGCTGCAGCGCGCGCACCGGCCTGTGCCCACTGGCCGCCAGCGCATCGTAAAGCGATCCTTCGCCGCCGGCATCTTCGCCTAAGAACTTGACCGGCACCACGGCGCGCTCGATCGCCAGCGGCAGGCCATCGGCGAGACGCAGCCGGTCGAGCCTCAGCACCGGCTCATCGCCGCCGAGGCCGAGCAGGAAGGACTCCTCCGGCGACGGCCTGTTGACCTCCCGCGACAATATCCGCGCAGCCGGCAGACGCCCGCGTGAACGCATGTCGGCCGAGAAGGAGGAAAGCCGCCAGAGCGACTGCTCCATGCGCTCCACCTTGCTCGATACGAAAGTACCGCTCCCGTGTCGCGATTCCAGTGCGCCCGAAGCCATCAGGTCGCGGTAGGCGGTACGCACGGTGACGCGGCCGAGCTGCAGGGCCTCGGCAAGGTCGCGCTCACCCGGCAGCGCCGTGCCGGGCTTCAGCAGACCCTCCTGGACGAGGCTGGTCAGCGCCTGCGCCAGCCGCTTGTAGAGCGGGCCGGCCAGCGCTTCACCGCGCAGGCCGCGCCTGTTCAGTTCTGCTATCAGACTGGTTCTATCCATGGACACGCAATAGAACCTATATAGGACCAATCGGCAAGCCTGAATCGGAAGACGCAGAAGAAAAAAAGCCCTCTCCGGCAAGTGAACTGACCCCCGAAAGTTGGACACCCAACTTCGGGGGTTTTGCATGTCCAAATACAGCACGTCGTTCAAGCAGAGTGTTGTGGAGTTTTACAGCGGCGGCAAGCGTAGCGTGCGTGAGGTGAGTG
>NZ_LOKX01000025.1 GCF_002211285.1 Rhizobium sp. R635
CATGCGGCGACCGTGTGTCGACCGCGCAGACAACCCTGCTCCCGGCGCTGGACAGCTTTGAAGACAACATCGCCCAAACATTCGAATCCCCCTCGCTACGCCGTCCCCAAAAGCGGCGTCGATGCCTAATGACAAAACAGCCTTGACTAAGGCAATGCGATTAGACAACCGCTGCACACTTTTGCGCGACATGCTTTAAACCGCGCGTTCGGCAGAAGGTGCTATTGCTCGGAAAGCTTCATCTCAGGATCGTAATCCTTGCCTTCGACAGTCTTGACGACCGCCTGGCCGCATTGCATCGCGCCGGTTGCGGCATTGAAGGCATAGGTCGGCGACCCCTCCAGCGACCAGCCCTTGTTGAGGGCGGCGGTGACCTTGTGGCAGAAGGAAGCGTCGTCGGGACCGGTCAGGAAGCGGTAGAGTTTCATCAGGCGGGCTTTCTTGCGGAAATCAGGCGCACTTTATGAACCAGAGCTTCGGCCTGGACAAGATGCAGCCGCTCGACCATCCGCCCATTCGCATTGATGACGTTGAGGCCTTGGGCAGCCGGATCGGCAAAGGCTGATATGATTTCTTCGGCTTCCGCGATCTCCTCCGCGCTCGGCCCGAAATGCCGGTTGGCGGCTTCAATCTGCGAGGGGTGGATCAGCATCTTGCCGGCAAAACCCATGGCGCGGCCCTGTCCGCATTCGGCATCGAAGCCTTCGCCATCGCGGAAATCGTTGAAGACGCTGTCGAGTGCATCGAGCCCGTAGGCCTTGACCGCCAGGATGACCTGCATCAGCCAGGGCACGAGATAGATCCGCCCCGGCTGCGGCAGGACGCCCGTTTCCTTGCGCAGGTCGTTGAGGCCGACGACGAGGCAATCGAGCCGCGCTCCCGGCGTGCGGCCGGCTTCGGCGATCGCCCCGACATTCAGCACGCCGCGCGGCGTCTCGATCATCGCCCAGATACGCAATTCCTCCGGAGCGTCCGCTTCCGCCAGTAGATCGCCAATCGCCCTGACATCCTGCGGCTCGTCCACTTTCGGCAGCAGAACGGCATCGGGCGAAACGTCCTTGACCAGATCGAGATCCGCCGGCCCGAATTCGGATGACAAAGAATTGATGCGGATGATCCTTTCCTTGCCCTCGAGCAGCGGCCCGGCAAAAAAACGTCTCAGATTTTCCCGCGCTTCTTCCTTCTTTTCGGGCGCGACGGAATCCTCCAGATCGAAAATAACGGCATCGCAATCAAGGGAATGGCTCTTTTCGAGCGCCCGCGCGTTGATGGCGGGCACGCTCAACACCGAGCGGCGTAGACGCAGGGAACGGAGAGGTATGGTTCGGCTCATCAGCAATTAGTGCCAAGCTTCGCAAAATCCGGCAAGACAACAAAAAGCCATGCTTGCCTTGCAGAGAAGAAAAAGAAGGACCACATTCCTTTCCGAAGAAAGGTCTAAAACCAATGCAGAACATTCGCTCCATCTTCATCATGCTTGCCGGCGCCACCTTTTTCGTGGCCATGCTGCTTCTCACCTTTTCGGTGACGCTCGCCGTCGGCGGTATTCTGACCGTGCTCATGGTCGGCCGCGCGCTTTCGATGAAGATGAAGCCCGCCCCGGTGCGTGCCAAGGCAAACAACGGTAAGCCGGAGATGCGCATCTGGAACGACGGCCGCGGCACGATCATCGATCTCTAAGCCGCTTAAAAAACTGACCGACACTGTCGGATCATGCTTCCATGATACGTCTTTGAAGCAGCCAGGCATTCAGCCGGCGCTCAAAAACGATGGAGGATGAGCATGGATACGGAAAACAATCCGGTCAAAATGCCGCCGGTCAAGAATGGCCTGCTGCCCTATCTGACGGTCGACGGCGCGGTAAAAGCCGCGGAATTCTACAAGAAAGCCTTCGGCGCCGAAGAAGCGCATAGGGTGCCGGTCGACGAGAGCGGCCGCACCATGCATGTGCACCTCTATATCAACGGCAGCTCCCTCATGCTCGCGGATGCCTATCCCGAATACGGCCATCCCTTCAAAGGCCATGAAGGCTTCGCCATCCAGCTTGTCATCGACGATATCGATTTCTGGTGGGAGCGGGCCGTGGCTGCCGGCGCCGAAGTCGTCATGCCTATCGAGCTGATGTTCTGGGGCGACCGCTACGGCCAGCTTCGTGATCCCTTCGGCGTCCTCTGGGGCCTCAACGCACCCACCAAGTAATGGACACAAGCGATGGGCGGGCCGCGCGAAACGTCGCGTGGCCGCCATTTTAGAAAGATTCTCCTTCATTTCAGCGAAAAACTGGACTAGATGCACATTCAGGAAAGTACGTTTTGCTGAAATGGAGCATGGGTCATGGATAAATTCGTGAAGCTCACGGGCGTTGCAGCGCCTCTGCCGGTCGTCAACATCGACACCGACATGATCATTCCGAAGGACTATCTGAAGACCATCAAGCGCACCGGTCTCGGCAAGGGCCTTTTCGCCGAAGCCCGTTACAACGAAGACGGCTCCGAAAATGCCGATTTCGTGCTGAACAAAGCCGCCTACCGCGATGCCAAGATCCTGGTCGCCGGCGACAATTTCGGCTGCGGCTCCTCGCGTGAGCATGCTCCGTGGGCGCTGCTCGATTTCGGCATCCGCTGCGTGATCTCCACCAGCTTCGCCGACATTTTCTACAACAACTGCTTCAAGAACGGCATCCTGCCGATCAAGGTCAGCCAGGAAGATCTCGATAAGCTGATGGACGACGCCTCGCGCGGCTCCAACGCTATTCTGACGGTCGACCTCGAAAACCTCGAAATCACCGGTCCCGATGGCGGCTCGATCAAGTTCGATCTCGACGAGTTCAAGCGCCACTGCCTGCTGAACGGCCTCGACGATATCGGCCTGACCATGGAAAAGGGCAAGGCGATCGACGAGTTCGAGAAGAAGAACGCCGCTTCGCATCCCTGGGCCGCCTGAGCCACCCAATGGATTATCGATCAAGCCGGGCTTTCGCCCGGCTTTTTCTTTACAGCGCCCTTCCGGATCAGAGAAACTTCTCTTTCCAAAGCCTCAGCTTTTCGAGCGACACGCCGATGCCGCCGCAGACTTCGATCAGCGGATTGTCGAAGCGCTGAAGCAGGCCGGCATGCACATCGGCAACGGCAAGGGCCGCACCGCAGGCCGGCTCGACCAGGATGCGATGCGCATCGGCAAATTTCAGGCAGGCGGCCACGGCATCGGCGTCACTGACGACAACGCTTTCGATCGGATACCGTGTCGGCAGGTCGAAGACATGCTGGGCCACCTGCCGCGCGCCGAGCGAATTGGCAATCGAGGTGATGGCGGGAAGGGTGACGCGCTCATTCGCCCGGAGACTGGCATTCAGCGAAGCCGCCCCCTCGGTTTCGACGGCGATGACGGGCACATCGGTAAGCCCGTTCCGTTTCAGCCCCTCGACGATACCGGCAAGCAATCCGCCGCCGCCGACGCTGGTGACGACGCAATCGAATGCCGCACCCTTCGCCACCACCTCGTCGATCAACGTGGCATGGCCGTCCCACAGAAGCGGATGATCGAAGGGGTGCACATAACTCGCCTTGCGGCTCCTCGCGAGTTCGACCGCATGGGCATTGGCTTCATCGAAAACCGATCCATGGACCAGGACATTCGCGCCCGTTGCGGCGATCGTCTGCCGGACATCGGCCGCCGTCGTCTCCGGCACGACGATCGTGACCGGCACACCCAGCGCGCGGCCGGCATAAGCCGCGGCAATGCCGGCATTGCCGCCGGAAGCGCAGAAGATCTCGCGCGCGCCATGTTCCACTTCGTACTGACAAAGCCGGCCGACGCCGCGCAGCTTGAAGCTGCCGGAAGGCTGCAGCGCATCGAGCTTCAGCCAGAGCGGCTTGCCGCTGGCGCTGTAGCCGGGGGATGTCCGAAGCAAAGGCGTGTCGAGATGGAGAGGCGCTGAGGACATGATAAAGATCCGGAAAATAAAGCTACAACAGCAGTTCTATTCCCTTTGCGGGTGCGGGAGCAACCATCGCGACCGGGAATGAAGCGTACCGATTCACCGCTTCTCTCGCTTGAAATGCCCAATTGCGGGGTCTAAGAAACCGCAACTTGTTTTTCCCAGGAGGGTTTCATGACAGCGCGCAATCTTTTCCTGCTGCCGGGTGACGGCATCGGTCCCGAGGCCATGGGCGAGGTCCGCAAGATCATCGCCTATATGAACGAGACGATGGATGCCGGTTTCGTCACTGACGAGGGCCTTGTCGGCGGTTCTGCCTACGATGCCCATGGCGCGGCGATCTCGGAAGGCGATATGCAGAAGGCGCTTGCCGCCGATGCCGTTCTCTTCGGCGCCGTCGGCGGCCCGAAATGGGATAGCGTGCCTTACGACGTGCGCCCGGAAGCCGGCCTGCTGCGCCTGCGCAAGGATCTGCAGCTTTTCGCGAACCTGCGCCCGGCCATCTGCTATCCGGCGCTTGCCTCAGCCTCCTCGCTGAAGCCGGAACTGGTCGAAGGTCTCGACATCCTGATCATCCGCGAGCTGACGGGCGGCGTCTATTTCGGCGAACCGAAGGAGATCATCGACCTCGGCAACGGCCAGAAGCGCGGCATCGATACGCAGGTCTACGATACCTACGAGATCGAGCGCATCGCCGGCGTCGCCTTCGAAATGGCCCGGACGCGCCAGAACCGCGTCTGCTCCATGGAAAAGCGCAACGTCATGAAGTCGGGCGTGCTCTGGAACCAGGTGGTCACCGAAACGCACAAGGCGAAATATTCCGACGTACAACTGGAACATATGCTGGCCGATGCCGGCGGCATGCAGCTGGTGCGCCAGCCCAAGCAGTTCGACGTCATCGTCACCGACAACCTGTTCGGCGACATGCTCTCCGACGTCGCCGCCATGCTGACCGGCTCGCTCGGCATGCTGCCCTCGGCCTCGCTCGGTGCGCCCGACGGCAAGACCGGCAAGCGCAAGGCGCTCTATGAGCCCGTCCATGGCTCGGCCCCCGACATCGCCGGCAAGGGCATCGCCAACCCGATCGCCATGATCGCCTCCTTCGCGATGTGCCTACGCTACTCCTTCAATCTGGTGAAGGAAGCCGACGACCTGGAAAAGGCGATCGCCAACGTGCTCGACAAGGGCATCCGCACCGGCGATATCATGACCGATGGCTGCAAGCAGGTCGGCACCGTCGAGATGGGCGATGCGATCCTCGCCGAGTTCAAGGCGCTTTCCGCCTGATATATTTCACGTGAAACAGCATCCGGCCCTTCGCATCACGCATGCGGAGGGCTTTTTCGTGAAAGGCCGAGACGCCTGAACGGGATCGGCCGAATTCTCAGAAACGGACTATTCTCAGCCACAATCTCGTGTATTTTTGCGCCGAATTCTAACCCGGCAAATTCGAACGGACGACGGAATGCGGGCATTTTGGGCTTCCCTGGACAGGCGCTGGCGCCGGAGCGGTGTCGGCATGCCACCTTTGCGCTGGCAGGCCTGCCTCTTCATCACGCTCAATGCCGTCATCCTTTCCATGCTGCTCTTCGATGCGCCGATCGGCGCCAGCGAGCCTTCCGCGCCGGTGAAGCAGCTCGGCGAAATGCTGACCGGTTTCGGCGATTCCGCCTGGCTGATCTACACCAGTATCCTGCTCTTCTTTCAGGGCAGGGCAGGCTACAGACTGTTGAAGACGGCGCGCTCCAAGGCGCAGGCGCTCTATGTCAGCTGGATCGGCGCTTACCTCTTCACCACGGTGGTCTTCTCCGGGCTTCTCGCCAATCTGCTGAAGCGGGCGATCGGCAGGGCGCGCCCCGACCACTTCCACGATTACGGCATCTTTTCCTTCACACCCTTTTCGGGCCACGCCGCTTTCGAAAGCTTTCCGTCCGGCCATTCCACCACGGTCGGCGCTTTCTTCGCCGCCTTTGCGCTTCTCTTCCCGCGCTACCGCGTTGCCTTCATCGCCTCTGCCATCTGGCTCGGCATGACGCGTGTCATGGTCGGCGCCCACTATCCGAGCGATGTCATCGCCGGCCTTGCCTTCGGCGCCTGGTTCTCGCTGCTGACGGCGATCGTCTATGCCCGCTGCGGCCTGCTCTTCAAACTGGCGCCGGACGGCTGGCCGCTCGCCAAGCGCCTGTTTCCGGACATGGAAAAGCCCGGCGCCTTGTGAGCGCCGGGCCTTTTTCTCAAGCTTCTCACGTTCGACCGTGTAATCAATCCATTGCGTGGATATCTCTGTTCTTCGTTTCCGGCAGGAAGATCAGGCCGATCACCAGCGTGATCGCTGCAAAGACGATCGGATACCAGAGACCGTAATAGATATCGCCCGCGGCGGCGCTCATTGCGAAGGCCGTTGCCGGCAGCAGGCCGCCGAACCAGCCGTTGCCGATGTGATAGGGCAGCGACATGCCGGTATAGCGGATGCGGGTCGGGAAGAGCTCGACCAGAAGGGCGGCGATCGGACCGTAGACCATCGTCACATAGAGGACGAGGACGAACAGGATGGCGATCGTGCCGACCCAGTTGACGCGGGCGGGATCGGCGACCATGGCGAAGCTGCCGCCATTGGCGATGTTGTAGACAGCCATGTCGGTGACGCCATTGGCCTCATCCGCCGTCAGCAGTTTGCCTTCGACCAGCTTGGCGGCCGGCACGGTTTCCTTCTCGCCGGCACGCACGGATTCGGCATTGAGCGCCAGTTCCGGATTGGCGGCGATGAAGGCATCGAGCTTGGAATCCGGCACCTTGGCGGCGCCGCGCTTCAGCGGATAGCCGGCATCATGGAGAGCGATGTTGACGCCCTTTTCGAAGGCGGCGGTCATGCCCTTCGCCTTGTCGCCGGCGGCAACGGCGTCGAAGCTCGCAATCGTCTCATTGCCGACCTTCACCGTTGCCGGCTGTCCGGCCAGACCGGGCACGACATCGTAAGGCACCGAGTTCTTCGTCAGGAACGCCGTCGCCACGTCGCAGGAGCTGGTGAACTTGGACGTGCCCGTCGGGTTGAACTGGAATTTGCAATCCGAGGGATCGGCCGTAACCGTCGCGCGGATCGAGGCCTGTGCTTCGGCAAGCGCCGGGTTTGCCGTCCAGGTCATCGCCTTGAACAGCGGATTATAGGTCACCGCCGCGATGAGAAGACCCGCCATGATGATCGGCTTGCGGCCGATCTTGTCGGAAAGACCACCGAAGATGACGAAGAACGGCGTGCCGAGGAAGAGTGCGATGGCGACCATCACATTGGCCGAGAAAAGATCGACCTTCAGCACGTTCTGCAGGAAGAACAGCGCATAGAACTGACCGCCGTACCAGACGACTGCCTGGCCCATGGTGGCGCCGAGAAGCGCGATGAGCGCGATCTTGGCGTTCTTCCATTGCCCGAAAGCTTCGGTCAGCGGCGCCTTGGAGCCCTTGCCTTCAGCCTTCATGCGCTGGAACGCAGGCGATTCGTTCATCTTCAGGCGAATCCAGACGGAAATTCCGAGCAGGACGACCGAGACCAGGAACGGAATACGCCAGCCCCAGGCGGCGAATTGAACCGGACCCATCAGCGACTGCACCAGGATGATGACGATCAGCGACAGGAACAGGCCGAGCGTCGCCGTCGTCTGGATCCAGGAGGTGAAATAGCCGCGGCGCCCGTTCGGCGCATGTTCGGCGACATAGGTTGCCGCACCGCCATATTCACCGCCGAGCGCAAGGCCCTGGAGCAGGCGAAGACCGATCAGGACGATCGGTGCCGCGATGCCGATGGTGGCCGCCCCCGGCAGGATACCGACGAGGAAGGTCGAGAAACCCATGATCAGGATCGTGATCAGGAAGGTGTATTTGCGGCCGACGAGATCGCCGAGACGGCCGAACACCAAGGCGCCGAAGGGACGCACCAGGAAGCCGGCGGCGAAGGCGAGCAGCGTGAAGATGTTGCGCGTTGCCTCAGGATATTGGGTGAAGTAGGTCGCACCGATATAGGTGGCGAGCGAACCGTAAAGATAGAAATCGTACCATTCGAAAACGGTGCCGAGCGAAGAAGCGAAGATGACCTTCTTCTCCTCGCCCGTCATCGGACCGGCCTTCGCGCCGTCCATGCTTGCGACATTTGCCATTGTCTGTCCTCCACAGAATGATGAGCAACGCGCGCGACCTACTCTCCTCAAAGCAAATCCCCGGCCGCGACACGCCTGACGGGAGTGTGCCAGAAAACATGGCCCGCAAAGAGAGAGGCTTTGGGATTATGACTTTAGTCTAATGACGATTCGCTTGGTTATCCAAGGCATAGCTCCCGCGGCTACGCTCTCAGCGCCTGGGCCGGCGATTGCCGATAGGCCAGCACGGCCGGCAGCGCGGCGAGAATCGCGGCAAAGCCAAGCAGCACCCCTGCAAGCCCGAGATCTTCACGAGCAAAGCCGACAGGCATGGCGATGCCGCTCGTCTGCGAGAACAGGCCCGACAAGGTCAGCGCTGCGGAAAACCCGATTGCGAATCCGACCCCGACGCCGACCACCACCAGCAGGAAGAATTCCAGCCAGACGATACCGAAGATCGCCCCGCGCGGGGCACCGAAGGCCCTCAGCGCCCCGATCTGGCGGCGGCGCTGGCCGATATGAATGACCGTGACCAGGACAAGCGAGGCCGCGACGAGAGCCTGCGAGCCGGAAGCGACCGCAACGAGGATCTGCTTGGCGTCGCCGAGCGTGGCGTAGAGATTGGTCAGCACCTCGCCGGGAAAGACGGCGACGGTATTGCCGCTGCGATAGTCCTGCCTCAGCTTATAGGCGTCGGCGATCGTCTTCGGCTTGACCAGGATGGCCGGAAGGCCGGGCGCATCCGCGCTCCAAACCTCGTTGAGCGCGGCATCGGGGTCGATTTCGCCGTGATGCTCATGCGCATCGTGATCGGCGCCCGCCGGCTCATGATCGTGCCCGGCCTCCTCGGCGCCTTCCGCATGCTCCTCTCCCAGGCCATGGATATGCCAGACGGCCTGAATCGGAACGAGGATGGCCCGGTCCCAGGCGGTGCCCGTCGGCCGCAGACGGCCCGCGACATGATAGACGAGTTCGGTATGGGTCTCGCCACCTTCTTCCGCCGAACCATGCATCGGCTTGATCTCGCCGCCGAGCGAAAGCTTCACGGCAGAGCCGATCACCGCCTCTCCCTCGCGCGCGAAAACCTTGCCCTCGGCCAAGCCGCCGGAAAGCTTGTCGGCCAGCACCACCGTCGTACCGATGATCGGATAGCCGGAGAAGGAATCGCCGAAGCCGATCGGAGCGGCCCAATCGACGCGTGGATCGGCGGCAAGCCTGGCCAGAACCTCGCCCGGCATCAGCGGCAAAGGCGACGGCTGCAGGAACACGGAGGACAGCACGAGCTGCGTTTCGCTGCCGCCGGCGCCGATGACGAGATCGAACTTGTCGGCGGCACGCGCACTGCCGAGACGAAGCGCCCGCTCCTGCAGCACGACGGAAACGCCGAGCGCGGTCGCAAGCGCCACCAGCAGCACGACAACGAGCGACCCCGCCCAGAGGCGGCGAAGATCGGTGAGGATGAAGCGGATCATGCAGCCTCCCCTGCCGCTACAGCGGAATCTCCGCTGATCCGGCCGGAGCCGAAGGTGATGCGCCGGTCGAGGCGGCTAGTCAGGCGCTGGTCGTGCGACACCACGATCAGCGTGCTGCCTTCGGCAATGGCGAGATCGAGGATGAGATCTCCGACGGCTTCGCCGCTTTCGGCATCGAGGCTCGCGGTCGGCTCGTCGGCAATGATGACGCCGGGCTTGCGCAGCAGTGCGCGGGCGATCGCCACGCGCTGCATCTCGCCGCGCGACATGGTCTCGATCTTCTGGCCGGAGCGGGAAAGGCCGACCGTGCTCAAGAGCGCATGCGCCCGCTCAACGATATCGGCCGTGGCAGCGCCGGCAAGACGCGCGGGCAGAAGGACGTTTTCCACCGCCGACAGGCCGGGGAAGAGATGGAACTCCTGCATGACCAGGCCGATATTGGCAGCGCGGAACCGATCGCGCCGGCTTTCGGAAAAACCGGCAATATCCTCGCCATTCCAGCGGATGCGGCCCTGCCGTGTCCGCTCCAGCCCGGTGACGATATTGACGAAGGTGCTCTTGCCGGAGCCGGACGCACCTGTGATGGCAACCCTGCTGCCGGCCTCGATCGACAGGCGGCCGATCGCCAGCGCCGGTGAAGACAGGCCTGGAAAGGTGACGGTCAGATTTTCGATATCGAGAGCCAGCATATCGGTTCAGGCCGCGAAATATTCGGCCTGGCGGATGCGCAGCAGGCTGACGAAGCCGGTTTCCGGATCGGTCCAAGAACCATATTCGAGCGTGCCGCGCACTTCGATCGTCTGGCGCGGCTGCACGAACGTCTGCTTTTCCGATAGGTAAACGACAACGATATTGTCAGGCCAGTCAGCATCCGAAGAACAGAAGGGGCAGAGCGACATCGGCACTTCGGTCAGCACGAAAAATTGGGCCTCGGCCTTCAGCGGCGGCGCCATGAAGCCCTTCATGCTGATGTCCTGGCCGGCAAGACGCTTCACCTTGTCGGAAAATTCGAGGCCGAGCACGCCGAACTTGCCGTAGAGCTCGTTGAAAGAAAGCGATGGGTCGGCGGCGCGAACAGCAGACACCGTAAAGGGGAGCGCAATGGCGGCGCCAATCAACCGGCGGCGGCTGAGATGCAGCGAAGAGAATATATCCATGGCGATCTCCAGGAAACAAATCCCGGCCGTTGAACGGCCGGGATCATGATCGATGAAAGAGACAAGGCCGGCAAGCGGCCTTGCGGGATCTTCAATCAGTTCGTCTGCTTGGCGCCGAGGGCGAAAGTGTCGGCGAGGACGTGGTAGACGTCGCTCTGTTCCATGTAGCCGTGGAAGCCTTCGGCACCGGGACCGGCCGACTGCAGGACGACGTCGTCGACGGCGTGAACGCCGCTTTCGCTGCTCTTCGGAAGATTGCCCTGGACGAAGACGGCGCCTGGAACATCCTTATACTGCTCGTTGGCGACATATTCCTTCTTCTCGTTCTGGACGGCCGGAACGAACGGGCCGTCGAGCTTCGGACGGAAGGTCTCGTAGTGATCGGGGCCGTTATTGGCGCTCAGGAACAGGCGGCGGCTGACGTCGATTTTGTCCGGATAGCCGTCGCCGTTTTCGTCCTTGTAGTTCGGGAAGCCGGCCTCGGCATAGGTCCCGACCTTTTCGCGCATTTCCGTGCCGGGCTTCTCGTCATCGACCGTGCCGATGATGGAAACGCCGTGCGTATGGTCGCCGGTGACGACGATCAGCGTATCGGGATGAGCCTTCTGGAATTCGCGGGCGACGCCGATAGCCTTGTCGAATTCGATGGTATCGACGACGGCGCGATCCCAGTCCAGCGGATGGGACATCTTGTCGATCGAGGAACCTTCGACCATCAGGAAGAAACCTTCCGGATTCTTGGAAAGGCGATCGAGCGCGACCTTGGTCATCTCGACGAGACCCGGCTGGTTCGGGAACTTGTCGACCGTGCCCTTCTTCAGGAATTCCCGGTCGAGCGTCACGTCCATGTTGCCGGTGTGGAAGAGGCCGAGGAGATTGCCTTCAGCCGATGCATTGGCTGCAAGCTCGTTCTTGTCGGTCGCAAGCTTGTAGCCGGCGTCCTGGAACAGCTTAATGTAATCCTGGTTGTCCTTGCGCTTGGAACCGGCGACCTCCTTGCCCAGGAAATAGGCCGAACCGCCGCCGAGGAGGACTTCCGGCTTGACGTCGAGCAGCATGCCGACGACATCGGCCTTGTCGTTGCGGTTGCGGGTATGGGAAACGACGGCAGCCGGCGTAGCATCCTCGACTTCAGCCGTCGCAACGATGCCGATCGACTTCTTGGTCATGCGGCGAACGGCTTCCGCGATGGTTTCGACTCGCGGGTCATCGAGCGAGGACGGCGTGCGGTCGGCATAAACGCCGAGCGCGTTGACGGCCGTCTTGTGGCCCGTCATGTAGGCCGACATGGTGTTGGCCGAATCCGTGGCGACGGCATTCGTCGAAGACGTGCCGATGAAGGCCATATGGTCGAGATCGTCCATATTAAGGCGGCCATTCGCCTTGCCCTCGGTCATGCCCTTGGACATGATGCGGGCGGCGGTGCGATGCGCGACGGAAAGGCCGTCGCCGAGCAGAAAGATGATGTTCTTGGCCTTCGGCTGGGCCGCGGTTTCGTAAACGTTCCAGGTGACGGACTTGGTTTCGTCGCCGGCGGCGACCTCGACCTTGTAGGCGCCGGGAGCGGAAATCTTCAGGCCGCGCAGCAGGAGAGCGGAGCCGAGAGCCTTGTCTTCCTTGCCCTTTTCCAGCTCGACGAACTGCGCCTCGCTTCCGAGAACGGTCTTGTAATCCTGGCCGTTGACGGTGATCTTCACGTCCTCAGGCTTGACCTGCTTGTTGAGCTCGACCTTGAAATCGAACGGCGAACCGACGAGAATCGTCGCGCGGTCAAGCGGATAGACCGTCGTCGCCTGAGCGGCGCCTGCGAGGATGGTGGTGGCCGCAAAGGCGGCGAGAAGCGTACGCATGGAAAACCCCCGTTTTCGGTGCAGAGAATTGACAACCTGGCCGGGATACCCGCCGGGGATGACAATGGCATGACAAAAGGTCGCAGGATCGGCACCGCCCCTCCTGGCCGCAGGCGCCCTCAGCAAAAACCTTGACTCCTGTGGAAAACCTTCTAAGAGCAACAGCGGAAAAGGAAATCTCCATGGTTCGCGACGAACACGCCATTGCTGAATGCAATGACCGGGCACGGGTTGCCGGGGTGGATATTGCCGTTCCGGTTTCTGCCAAAACCAAGGCCAAAACGACGACGAAAACCGTCTGACGTCTCTGGCCTGCCGCTCTCTCCCCGGCTCGGCTGGGGACAGGAAGACGCGATTATTCGCGCCTTTCCCCTCACCGGACAGAGGAGAGAAGAGAAAGAGAGCTTGAGAAATGGGTTTCAAAGTAGCAGTTGCGGGAGCGACCGGAAATGTCGGCCGGGAGATGCTCAACATCCTCTCCGAACGAGGCTTCCCCGCCGATGAGGTCGTGGCGCTCGCCTCCGCCCGTTCGCAGGGCACCGAAGTTTCCTACGGGGACCGGACGCTGAAGGTTTCCAACCTGGAGAATTACGATTTCTCCGATACCGACATCTGCCTGATGTCGGCCGGCGGCGAGGTCTCCAAGAAGTTTTCGCCGAAGATCGGCCAGCAGGGCTGCGTCGTCATCGACAATTCCTCGGCCTGGCGTTACGACGCCGACGTGCCGCTGATCGTGCCGGAAGTAAACCCCGACGCGATCACGCAGTTCACCAAGCGCAACATCATCGCCAATCCGAATTGCTCGACCGCCCAGTTGGTGGTGGCACTGAAGCCGCTGCACGACTTCGCCAAGATCAAGCGCGTCGTCGTCTCGACCTACCAGTCGGTCTCCGGCGCCGGCAAGGACGGCATGGACGAGCTCTTCAACCAGACGCGCGCCGTCTTCGTTGCCGATCCGATCGAGAACAAGAAGTTCACCAAGCGCATCGCCTTCAACGTCATTCCGCACATCGATAGCTTCATGGAAGACGGCTACACCAAGGAAGAGTGGAAGGTGCTGGCCGAAACGAAGAAGATGCTCGACCCGAAGATCAAGGTGACCTGCACGGCCGTGCGCGTCCCCGTCTTCATCGGCCATTCGGAATCGGTCAACATCGAGTTCGAAAACGAGATCACCGCTGACCAGGCCCGCGACATCCTGCGCGACGCGCCCGGCTGCCTCGTCATCGACAAGCGCGAAAACGGCGGCTACATCACGCCGTATGAATCCGCCGGCGAGGACGCGACCTACATCTCGCGTATCCGCGAGGACGCGACTGTTGAAAACGGTCTCAACATGTGGGTGGTCTCAGACAACTTGCGCAAGGGCGCGGCGCTGAACGCGATCCAGATCGCCGAACTGCTCGTCAATCGCGGCCTCGTCAAGCCGCGCAAGCAGGCCGCCTGATACCATTTGTAAACCATAACCTGCTAAAGCCCTGCTCGATGAGCGGGGCTTTTCGGGCAGACACAGCCATGTAAGCGCTCGCTGAAAGGTGATCGTGACAAAATCGCTGGTGGCTGGCATTCTCTGTCCGGCCAAAAGCTATGCAGATCGAGAGCGGGGTTCTCAATGCGCATGACAAAATTCTTTCTGGCGGCCGCCACGGCAATGGGCGTCCTCCATTCGGTACCGGCGTTCGCGCAAGGCGCACAATGCGGCAATACCAGCGCCGGCTTCGACGCCTGGGTTAGCGACTTCAAGCAAACGGCGGCGGCCAACGGCGTCAGCCAGTCGGTCCTCAGCCGCGCCTTTGCCAATGTCAGCTACAACAAGCCGACGATCGCCGCCGACCGCGGCCAGAAAAGCTTCAAACTGTCCTTCGACGCGTTCATGAAGAAGCGCGGAGGGGCTGCCGTCATCTCCCGCGGCCGCAGCATGAAGGCCGCCAACCAGGCGCTTTTTGCCTCGATCGAGCGCCGTTTCGGCGTTCCGGCCGGCCCGCTGATCGCGATCTGGGGCATGGAGACCGGTTTTGGCAGCTATATGGGCAATCAGCATACGCTGTCGGCCGTTTCGACCCTTGCTTACGACTGCCGCCGTTCGGAATATTTCACCGACCAGCTCTATGCCGCCCTTCAGCTCGTCTCCGAGGGTTATCTGAGCCCGCAGGCCAAGGGCGCGGCTCATGGTGAGATCGGCCAGACGCAGTTTCTGCCGCGCAATGTCGTCCGCTTCGGCGCCGACGGCGACGGCGACGGCCGCGTCGACATGGTCGGCTCCCGCGCCGATGCGCTGGCCTCGACAGCGAACTTCCTCAAGGGCCATGGCTGGCGCCCCGGCGCCGGCTATCAGCCGGGAGAACCGAATTTCGCCGCCATCCAGGGCTGGAACGCAGCCAGTGTCTACCAGCAGGCGATCGCCTATATCGGCGAGCAGATCGACGCCGGCAGATAAGCTTTCATCGGTAACGATACCGGAAACGCCGCTGCAATGCGGCGTTTTTCATATGCGGGAATCAAAGCCGCCGGACGCCGCCTTGCGCCGCTCTTCCGGCGCCGGCACGGTCGGTCCCGAAACGACGCAGTTGCGGCCGGAAGCCTTGGCGGCGTAGAGCGCCAGATCGGCGCGTTTGACCAGATCCTCGAAGTTCCTGTTGAAGGCCTCATTTGCCCGGCCGACGCACCCGAAACTTGCCGTGACCTTGAGGAGTTCGCCGCTCGCCAGCGGGATTTCCGCCGCCTCGATCGCCAGCCGCACGCGCTCGGCAACCTTTGCAGCGTCATCAGGCGTCGAATCCGGCAGCAGCGCCAGGAATTCCTCGCCGCCATGGCGCACCAGCAGATCAAAGGAACGGAAATTCTCCCGCGCCACACGCGCGACATGCCGCAATACGGCATCGCCTGCGTCATGGCCGTTGATATCGTTGATCTTCTTGAAATGATCGAGATCGAAGAGCACGACCGAGATCCAGCGCGATCCGTGTTCGGCCTGGGTGAGAAGCGCCGATGCGGCAACCTCGAAACCGCGCCTGTTATAGAGTCCGGTCAGAAGGTCGGTCTGGGCAGCGTTGCGCAACTCTCCGACCAGCGTCTCGCGGTCACGCGTCAGCCGGTCGATCAGCCGCAGGCCCCGTGCTGCCAATAGCATCACCAGCGTGGCGAGAATGAGCAGGCCCGCACAGAGCGACAGGATCAGCGTCAGGTGAATGTGGGCGCGCGTCGAAAGGCCCTCACCGGTGTCGTGGATATCATTGGCGGCATCGACGAGCTTCTGCTGCAGGAAGGCCATGCGCTCGTTCTGCGCGGCAGCCCAGATGTCGCGCACTGCGTTCGTCGGCCGCGATCCGGCGAGGATGGAATCGGTGATCGCGTTCGCTTTCACCTGACTGCTGCGGCCGAGATAGGCGACGATGTCGCGCACGGTTGAGTCCGAGGAATGAAAGACCATATGGTCCATCCCTTCGTTGAGCATGACCTTGCCCTGCACGAACAGTTCCACCGGAAAGCGGGCGGAGGAGCCCTGGTCGAGATAACGGGTGCCGACGATGGTGATCAGCCTTTCGCCGTAATAGGTCAGCAGAATGCCCATCAGCTGATTGGATTTCTGCAGCAGTACCGGATCGCTGATCAGCGGCGAAAGCGCATCGACGACGGCAAGCTGCTTCTGGGCCGCATACCAATAGATATAGCCGGGGTCGCTGCGGGCATAACGGCCCTGGTCGACGGCGCTTCGTGCGGCCACGATGCGGCTGTAAGCAAGGTTGAGAGCCGATAATTCATCCACGAGCCCCTCATCCAGCACATCGCGGGAGGGCAGGCTGGCATAGAAGGCGCGACGTTCTTGATCGAGCATCGCCCGGCTCCGCTGCATTTCGGCGGCAGCCGGCTCGCTGGGCTGGGCGATGTAGCGGCGGGTGGCGCTGATTTCAGTCAGAATCTCGGTGGCGGCGATGGACCCGCCGCGGGCAAGCACATCGGCAAATTGCCGGTCCTTCTCAAGATCCCTGTATTCCTTGACCGAAGAACGTAAGAGGATGACGCCTTCAATGACCATGAAGACGAAAGGCAGCATGATTGCGGCCAGGATAACCTTTTTGATGGTTTCGAACTTCATCGCCAATCGCCACGGTGATCCAAATGTCGGTCGTGCGCGACCAATCAAGGACCAGCTTATCAATAATTCTTAAAGAACTGATAAAGCGGCACGTCCCTAGATTTCAGGACGAATGAAGTCACGCGTTTCGGCGTCCATGACCCAGAGTTCACCGGTGGAGATATCGAACCAGGCGCCGTGAAGATGCATCTTTCCCGCTTCCTCGAGCGCCTTGATATCGGGGAAGGTTCTGAGATTGTCGATCGAATTGCGGATGGAGACGCGCTCCAGCGCCGTCTGGCGCTCCGCAGCCGTCATGACGTCGTTGCTCTGGATCTGCTCGGCGGCGGGTTTGACCAGCGACATCCAGCGGCCGATGAAATCACCGGGCGACAGCGGCTCGGCATTCGGATCGAGAGCCGCGCGGATACCGCCGCAGCGCCCATGACCCATCACGACGATATCAGACACCTTCAGCGCCTGAACGGCAAATTCGAGCGCGGCCGACGTCGAATGGAAATGGCCGTCCGGCTCGTAGGGCGGCACCATGTTGGCGACGTTGCGGATGACGAAGAGTTCGCCCGGGCCGGCATCGAAGATCAGCTCCGGCGCCGCTCGCGAGTCCGAACAGGCAATGACCAAGGTGCTCGGACTCTGGCCGTTTTCAGCAAGCTGCCGATACCTGTCGCGGGCGTCGGCATAACGCCCGTTCATGAAGTTGCGGTAGCCGTCCAGAAGAGGTGTTGGAAAACGCTGCATGCCTTCTGGATTAGCGCGCGCCGAAGACAAGATCAACTGCTGCACCGCAAAATGAATGAATCGGCAAATGCGTCATTTTTTCCGCCGCTGCGCGGGATGCATGAGCCGACGCATCTGCACCATCGCCATTGGCGTCGAAAGGCTGGAGGCATCGCTAGCCAGCATCAGCTCGTTGCTGCCGCGCTTGACGGCGCGCGCAAGTACCTCGAAGACGCTCGCGGTGGCAAGCTGCAGCGCCTTTTCGTCTTCGAGACCGGACAGGAGACGCGAGAGAAAGACGGCGGCAAGCAGGTCACCGAGACCGTTCGGCGGATTGTCGACGACGCGATGCTCGGCGAGAAGCGCGTGGCGGCCGGACAGATAGAGATTGCCGGTGCCCCCTGACATCATCGGCACGGCCGACGTGACGAGCATGCGCGACGGCCCGAGCGCCAGCGCCGCCTCCATGATGGCGGTGTTATCTTCCAGCGCCGCCCCCGAAAGCCATGCGAGTTCGTAGCGGTTCGGCGTGGCGAGCGAGGCAAGCGGAATCAGATGATCGCGAATGGCCTCTGCGGTCGCCTGCGGCACATAAAGGCCGCCGAGATCGCCCATGACGGGATCACAGACATAGATGAGCTCGGGATTGTCTTGCCTCAGCGCGCCGATGAGGCGAGCGACAGAGCGTGCCTGGGCGGCATTGCCGAAATAGCCTGAAAGCACCGCCTTCACTTCACCGATCCAGGGCGCGCGGATCAGGTCGTCGATCGCCGCATCGAAATCGGCTTCCGCAAATGTCAGCCGCGTCGAGCGGCCGTGACCGGGATGCCAGGGCAGAACGACGGTCGGCAGCGCCCAGACCGGATGACCGAGCGTCTCCAGCGCAAAGACGGCCGCACGGTTTCCCACCGAGCCGCGCACCACATGACTGGAGATGACGATGACTGCGCCCGCTGCATTTTCCGACATGATACAAGGTCCGAATGATGATGGCGTTTGATGATCTTTTTGAAGCCGCGCTGTCAACCATTCTTCACGTGAGCGTGGAAATGTGCGGCGGAACGAAAAACCGGAAGAGAGGTCTTTCCGTTCGTTTTGGCCACGAAAGCGGAAAAATCTCTAACAAATTCCCATTTTCAGCATCAAAAAAGCATCAAAGCGGTTCCTCAAGCCTCTATTTTAGAGATTTTTTCGGGGAATCTTCTGCTAGCTTGCAGAAAATCAGTCTATTGCGGGAGGCGATTCATGGCTGCCAGAAACAATCCGAAACGAGAAAAGCAGATCGAAAGCGCGCAGAAGATCGCCAAGGCGACAGGCGAGCCGCATCTCGATCCGGAGATTCTCTTCGGCCGGGCCAGCAATGACGATCTCGAACTCTATACGCCTGAGATGCTGGCGCTCTCCGCCGTGCATTCAGCCAGGGAACTCGCCGCCTGGAACGGCAAGGCGCCGCGCGTCAGCATCGACACCATTGCCGATGTCACGCCTGGCGGCACCGCCGTTTCGGTGCTCTCGGTCACCGACCGGAACATGCCTTTCCTCTATGAATCGGTCATGGGCGAGGTGACGAGCACCCACCGCGATCTCTTCATGGCCGTGCATCCCATCCTGGTGATCGAAAAGGGCAAGGCGCCCACGCTTTATTCCGCCGACCATCCGAGCGATCCCGCCGCGCGTGTCAGCCATATCCAGCTTCATATTGCGCCACTCAATTCCAGCCAGGCCGCCGATCTCGTCAAACGCATCCAGACCGTGCTCGAACAGGTCCGGCTGTCGGTTTCCGACTGGAAGCCGATGCTTGCCAAGCTCGACGGCGTGATCGCCGAGCTTGCGGCAAATGGCGCTGGCCGCAGGAAAGCCGAGCACGCCGAGGCGGTCGCCTTTCTGACCTGGCTGCGCGACGAGAATTTCACTTTCCTCGGCATGCGGGAATATGTCTATTCCGGCAAGGGCGCCGACGCCAAGGTCGAGCGCGACAAGGGGGCCGGCCTCGGCATTCTCTCCAATCCGGATGTTCTCGTGCTGCGCACCGGCAAGGATGCCGTGACGACGACGCCCGAGATCCTTGCCTTCCTCGACGGTCCCGACTACCTGATCGTCACCAAGGCGAATGTGAAATCGATCGTCCATCGCCGGGCCTATATGGATTATGTCGGCGTCAAACGCTTCGACGCGCAAGGCAACGTCACAGGGGAACTCCGCATCGTCGGTCTCTTCACCTCGACGGCCTACACCTCGCTCGCCTCCGAGATCCCGCTGCTGCGTTCCAAGATCGAGAAAGTGAAGGAGCATTTCGGCTTCGACCCGATGAGCCATTCCGGCCGCATGCTCGACAACACGCTGGAATCCTATCCGCGCGACGATCTTTTCCAGATCGATACGACGCTGCTTGCAAGCTTTGCCGAGCAGATCAACGATCTCGCCGACCGGCCACGCGTGCGCGCCCTGCCGCGCATCGACCATTTCGACCGTTTCGTCTCGGTGATCGTCTACGTGCCGCGCGAGGAGTATGACTCGATCGTGCGCGAGCGGATCGGCACCTATCTGAAAACCGTCTATGACGGCCGTGTCTCGGCCTATTACCCGGCCTTCCCGGAAGGCGGCGTCGCCCGCGTGCATTTCATCATCGGCCGCTCCGGCGGCAAGACGCCGCGCATCCCGCAGGCGAAGCTGGAGCAGACGATCCGCGAGATCACCGCCCGTTGGGACGATCGTTTCGAAGCGCTCGCCGGACCCAAGGCGCCGAAGCTGTCGGTCGATCAGGCCTTCCAGGATTCCTTCACGCCCGAGGAAACCGTTGCCGACCTCGCCGATATCGGCGCCTGCGCTGCCGGCGAACCGCTCCGTATCCAGTTTTATCATCGCCAGGAAGAACAGGGCCGCGTCCTGTCGCTGAAGATCTTCCATTCCGGCGGTCAGCTGGCGCTGTCGCGCCGCGTGCCGCTTCTGGAAAATCTCGGCTTCAATGTCGTCAGCGAACGCACCTTCGACATCGGCGTGCAGTCCGCCGACGGACAAACGAAACTCGTGGTGCTGCACGACATGGAGCTCGAGACCCGCACCGGCAGCGAAATCGATCTGCACCGTTACGGCGCGGCCCTCGAGGAAGCTTTCGTCGCTGCCTTCGCCGGCACGATCGACAATGACAGCTTCAACCGGCTGATCCTGTCGGCCGGGCTTTCGGCGCGTGAAGCCAACGTGCTGCGTGCCTATGCGCGTTATCTCCGCCAGGCCGGCATCGCCTATTCGCAGGATTATATCGCAACGACGCTCGACAAATATCCAAGGATTGCCGGCGCCATCTTCCGCCTCTTCCACGACACGCTCGACACCAGGCTTTCGGAAAAGGCCCGTGTGAAGAAGCTTGCCGAGCTGCACCAGGCGATCGAAGCCGAACTCGCCGACGTCCCGAGCCTGGACGACGACCGTATCCTGCGCCGCTACGTCAATATCGTCGATGCGACGCTGCGCACCAATTATTTCCAGAAGAACCAGGACGGTTCGCCGAAGGCGATGCTGGCCTTCAAGCTCGATCCGCATCTTGTCGACGGGCTGCCGGAGCCGAAACCCTTCCGCGAGATGTTCGTTTACGGCGTCGAGGTCGAAGGCGTGCACCTGCGCTTCGGCAAGGTGGCGCGCGGCGGCCTGCGCTGGTCTGATCGCGCCGAAGACTACCGCACCGAAGTGCTCGGCCTCGTCAAGGCGCAGCAGGTGAAGAACGCGGTCATCGTGCCTGTCGGCGCCAAGGGCGGCTTCTATCCGAAGAAGCTTCCGGTCGGCGGCAGCCGCGACGAAATCTTCAATGCAGGCCGCGAGGCTTACAAGACCTATATCCGCACGCTGCTGTCGATCACCGACAACATCTCCGGCGCCGAGATCGTGCCGCCGAAGGATACGGTGAGATTGGATGGCGACGATCCCTATTTCGTCGTCGCCGCTGACAAGGGCACGGCAACCTTCTCCGACACCGCCAATGCGCTGGCGCAGGAAGCCGGTTTCTGGCTGGACGACGCCTTCGCCTCCGGCGGCTCGGCCGGATATGACCATAAGAAGATGGGCATCACCGCCCGCGGCGCCTGGGAAACCGTGAAACGCCATTTCCGCGAAATGGATATCGACATCCAGACGACGCCCTTCACCGTCGCCGGCGTCGGCGACATGTCGGGCGACGTCTTCGGCAACGGCATGCTGCTCTCTCCCAAGATCAGGCTCATTGCCGCCTTCGATCACCGCGACATCGTCATCGATCCCGATCCCGACATGGAAAAGACGCTGGCCGAACGTCAGCGGCTCTTCAACCTGCCGCGCTCGAGCTGGCAGGATTTCGACAAAAGCGTGCTTTCGAAAGGCGCGATGATCATTTCCCGCGCCGCGAAATCGGTCACGCTGACGCCGGAAGCGGTTGCCGCGATCGGCATCGACAAGGCGGTGGCCACCCCCTTCGAGATCATGACGGCGATCCTGAAAAGCCCGGTCGACCTGCTCTGGTTCGGCGGCATCGGCACCTATGTGAAGGCTCCGTCCGAAACCGACACCGAAGTCGGCGACCGCGCCAACGACCCGATCCGCGTCACCGCGACAGAAGTGCGCGCCAAGGTGATCGGCGAGGGCGCAAACCTCGGCGTCACACAGAAGGGCCGCATCGCCTACGGCCTCAAGGGTGGACGCTGCAACTCCGACGCCATCGACAACTCGGCCGGCGTCAACACCTCGGACGTCGAGGTCAATATCAAGATCGCGCTGGCGGCCGCCATGCATGACGGGCGCCTGACGCGCGCGAAACGCGACCAGCTTCTTTCCTCGATGACCGACGAAGTCGCCTCCCTCGTGCTGCGCAACAATTACCTGCAGTCGCTGGCGATCTCGCTGACGGAGCGCAAGGGCACGGCCAACGGCCTGGAACTTGCGCGTTTCATGACGGTTCTCGAAGGCGCCAAGCAGCTGAACCGCAAGGTCGAGACCTTGCCTGACGACGCCACACTTGCCGAGCGTTATGCCGCCGGCAAGCCGCTGACCCGGCCGGAAATCGGCGTGCTGGTATCCTATGCCAAGATCGTGCTCTTCGATGCGCTTGCTGCAAGCGACCTGCCCGACGATCCCTATTTCACCGCAACACTTTCCAATTACTTCCCCGTGAAGATGCAGAAGTCGAACGCCGGCGATATCGCTGGCCACCGGCTGAAGCGCGAAATCGTCGCGACGGTGCTTGCCAACGAGGCGATCAACCGCGGCGGGCCGAGCTTCACCGTTGCCATGATGGATGCGACGGCGGCTTCGGCGCCGGAAGTCGTACGCGCCGCGATCGTCGCCCGCGACGGTTTCGACCTGAACCGGCTCTGGGCCGAAACGGACGCTCTCGACGGCAAGGTTTCCGGCGAGATGCAGAACCGCATCTATGAGGAGATCAGCCACAGCTTCATCGTGCTGACGCGCCTGCTCCTGAAGACCGGTATGGCCAAGGCCGACATGGCCGAAGTGATTAGCCGGCTGCAGGCAGCATTGAAGAAGCTGAAACCTGTCTTCGCCGAACAGTCGGCCGCCGATGTCGCGACGCGACAGGCGGAATATGCGCAGGCCGGCGTGCCCGAAAAACTCGCCGCCGAGATCGCCAATCTCCACAGCTTCGCGCTGGTGCCCGAGATCATGCAGATCGCCGAGCGTACCGGTGAGCCGCTGGTGCGCGCCGCAGAGAATTACTTCGCGGTGTCGCAGACCTTCCGCATCGCCCGGCTGCTGGCGGCCGGCGGACGCATCCTTACCTCCGATCATTACGAGAACCTGGCGCTTGCCCGCAGCATCGACCAGATCGCCAGCGCAAGGCGTGACATCGTCATCTCCGCCCTTTCCGACCACGGCAAGGAGAAGCTGCCCGTTCAGGCCTGGCATGCGCAGGATCGCATCCGGATCAACCGTATCGTCGAGGAGCTTTCGAGCCTCAGCGACGGCGGCGATCCCAATCTTGCGCGTATTACCGTTGCTGCAGGTATCCTGACCGATCTTGCGCGCGACCGGGTGAGGTGAGACAGTCCGCTGCAAAAAGGAGCGGATGTTGAATCGCATCGACTGGACAGGAACGCAGCCGCCGAAGGCCACGGAGAAAGGCATCTGGGGGTGGATGTTCTTCGACTGGGCGGCCCAGCCCTTTTTCACGGTGGTCACGACCTTCATCTTCGGGCCTTACTTCGTCTCGCGCCTGACCGCTGACCCGGTTTCGGCGCAGACGACATGGAGCAACATGGCGACGATCTCCTCGGTGATCATCGCCGTGCTTTCGCCCGTTCTCGGTTCGATCGCCGACCAGTCCGGCGCACGCAAGCCCTGGATCGGCTTCTTCGCGATCATCAAGATCGCGAGCCTTTTCGGCCTGTGGTTCGCTGCCCCCGGTTCGCCGGTCCTCTATCCCGTGATCTTCATGATCCTTGCCTCGATCTCGGCGGAGTTTTCGATCGTCTTCAACGACTCGATGATGCCGCGCCTCGTCGGCAAGGACGAGGTCGGAAAGCTCTCCAATACCGCCTGGGGGCTCGGCTATCTCGGCGGCATGATCGTGCTCATCGCCGTCGTCACGCTGCTCGCGGCAAGCCCGGAGAGCGGCAAGACCATCCTCGGCCTTGACCCGCTGTTCGGCCTCGATCCGAAGACCGGCGAGGACGCGCGCATCACCGGGCCGATCTCGGCCGTCTGGTATCTGATTTTCATCCTGCCGATGTTCTTCTTCACGCCGGATGTCCGCAGAGGGCTTCCCTTCGGCACCGCTGTCCGCTTCGGCCTGCGGGAACTCAGAAACACGCTCGGCGAGCTCAAGGAGCGCCGCGGTATCCTGAAATTCCTCGTCGCCCGCATGATCTACCAGGACGGCGTCAACGGCCTGCTGATCCTCGGCGGCGTTTTTGCGGCCGGCATGTTCGGCTGGGCGACGATCGAGATCGGCATCTACGGCATCATCCTGAATGTCGTCGCGATCTTCGGCTGCCTGCTCGCCGGCCGTATCGACAAGGGCGTAGGCTCGAAGACGACCGTCGTCATCAGCCTCACCATGCTGCTTCTCGCCACCTTCGGCATCATTTCGACAGGGCCGGGTTACACGCTCTTCGGCCTGATGCCGCTGCCGCCAGCGGATTCCGGCGGCCTCTTCGGCACGGCGGCGGAAAAGGCCTATATTCTCTACGGCCTGCTGATCGGGCTCGCCTTCGGGCCGGTGCAGGCTTCGTCGCGCTCCTACCTCGCCCGCAGCGTCAGCCTGGAGGAAGCCGGCCGCTATTTCGGCATCTACGCGCTTTCCGGGCGCGCCACGAGTTTCATGGCGACACTGCTCTTCTCGCTGGTGACCTATATGAGCGGGTCGCCGCGGTTCGGAATGGCGACGCTGATCCTGTTCCTGGCGGGCGGCCTGGTGCTCCTGATCCGCACGCCTTATCCGGCCGACCGCGCGTAGGAAATATTACGCACGGCCGGACCTGATGGAAGCAGGACGGCAGTTCCGAGTCAGTGGCGGAAATGGCGCATGCCGGTGAAGACCATGGCGACGCCGTGCTCGTTTGCGGCATCGATGACCTCCTGATCGCGCATCGAGCCGCCCGGCTGGATGACGGCAGTCGCCCCTGCGGCGATCATCGACAGAAGACCATCGGCAAAGGGCAGGAAGGCTTCGGAAGCGACCGCCGAGCCCTTTGTCATCGGAACCGCAAGACCGAGCGCCTTGGCAGCCTCTTCGGCCTTCAGCGCGGCAATGCGGGCGGAATCGACCCGGCTCATCTGGCCGGCGCCGATGCCGGCCGTCTGGCCGTCCTTGGCATAGACCACGGCGTTGGATTTCACATGCTTGCCGACCTTGAAGGCGAACTTCATGTCCTCAAGCTCTTGCGCCGTCGGCGCGCGCTTGGTGACGACCTTGAGCTCGAGATCCTCGACCATGCCATTGTCGCGGCTCTGGACCAACAGGCCGCCGGAAACGGTCTTCGCCGTCAGGCCCGCGGCGCGCGGATCGGGCAAGCCGCCGGCAGACAGAAGCCGCAGGTTCGGCTTGCGGGCGACGATAGCCTTCGCCTCTTCGGTCACATCGGGCGCGATGATGACTTCGGTGAAGAGCTTGACGATCTCTTCGGCCGTTTCGGCATCCAAAATCTGGTTCAGCGCGATGATGCCGCCGAAGGCCGACACGGAATCGCAGGCGAGTGCCCGCCGATAGGCCTCGACCAGGCTCGATCCGGTGGCGACGCCGCAGGGATTGGCGTGTTTGATGATGGCGCAGGCCGGCGCCTTTTCCGGCAAGAACTCGGCAACGAGCTCGTAGGCGGCATCGGTATCGTTGATATTGTTGTAGGAGAGCTGCTTGCCCTGAAGAAGGAGAGCCGTCGAAACGCCCGGACGCTTCTCGCCCGTCACGTAGAAGGCGGCCTTCTGGTGCGGGTTTTCGCCGTAGCGCATCTCCTCCTTCAGCGCGCCGCCGATGACGCGGTGGCGCGGCGTGTCGATCGACAACGCTTCGGCGAACCAGTTCGAAATCATCGTGTCATAGGCCGCAGTGCGGGCATAGGCCTTGGCAGCCATGCGCTGCCGGAAGGCATAGGCGGTCTTGCCGCCATCTGCAGAGAGCTGCTCCAGGAATTCGGCATAGTCGGCCGGATCGGTCAGGGTCGTCACATAGGCATGGTTCTTGGCCGATGCGCGGATCATCGCCGGACCGCCGATATCGATATTTTCGACGGTCGTCGGATAATCGCCCCCGGCCGCGCGCACTTCCTCAAAGGGGTAGAGGTTGATGACGGCAAGATCGATGCCTTCGATGCCGTGTTTCTTCATCGCCTCCTGGTGTTCACCATCGTCGCGGATCGCCAGCAGGCCGCCATGCACGGTCGGATGCAGCGTCTTGACGCGCCCGTCCATGATCTCGGGAAAGCCGGTGATTTCGGAGACATCGGTGACGGCAAGGCCGGCAGCCGCGATCGCCTTGTAGGTGCCGCCGGTCGACAGCAGCCGCACGCCTCGCTCCGACAATGAGCGGGCAAGCTCGACGACTCCCGTCTTATCGAAGACGGAGAGGAGGGCGGTCTTGATTTCGACCTTGTCGGGGGCGGGGATCTTTTTGGAAATGACGGCCATGAAACCTTCTCCGTTCGGGCTTCGGGAGACATCCACGGGGGACGCCTGCATGCTGGCGTCGCGTTAGCACAGCTTTGCCGCCGCGCAAACAGGCGTTAGCGCATGATCTAGCCCTTACGGGACAGGAACCAGCGGATTTCGGTTTTCCCCGCAAGATCGAAGTCGATCTCGATCTGGTCCGAACCGCAAATGCCGGAGCTATCGGCAAAGAAGATGTCCTCGGAGATCAGCACTTCATTGCCGGGCGCGGAAAACAGCCAGCTTTCGCCATCCGGCGCCGTCAGCAGCACGGATTCGCTGTCGCTCTGCTCCAGGACGATCGAGGGGTGAATGTGAAAGCGGGCAACCGCTTTCAGCGGCTCGTCATTCTCATATCCTTCACGGACGAAGAGCCGGTCACGGCCCGTCACCATCGAACCGGCGGTATTGAGCGTCAACTCGCGCTCGTGCATCACTCCGAAAGCTCTCAGATAGCCGTCATGGCTGAGCTTGATTCCATCGCGTCCATCTTCCGTTTCGGCCCGCTCGACGATGACAGTTTTAACCGGCTCGATGATCGCGTGACTGAGAAAGGGAGAATGTGAAAATCGGCTGGATGAGGTATCGTTGAGGATGACGGTCGAATGCGCCGCCGTCGTGCGCGCCATCTGGACATAGCGATGCCCGGCAAATTTCGGTGAGCCGGAATTGACGATGAAACGATGGCGGCCGGACGACATCTCGAAGGAGAGGCTGCCGGCATGTGCGCTCCGCAGTGCGCCTCCCGAGGGCGGCACGCCGGTATCGGCAATGATGACAGTCTTTCCCGCGGAAAGCCGCTGATAGCGCGACTGCGGCAAAGCCTTGAACGGCTGGCCTGCCGTCTCGTCATATCTGAGCACGGACATCAGCTCGTTTGCCAGCGTCGAGGTGGCGCCGTTGAAGAGCGCCAGGTCCCCGTCCTGATGGCGGAAGAAACGCAGCGCCGGATACATACGGTCGATGCCCGAGATCAGCTTCTGCGGCAGGTCGTGGCCGAGATTGACATAGGTCTGCCGCAGCGGCAGCAGATCGAGCAGCAGTTCCAGGCCGGCGCGCGGGTTGCGCGACACATGGCCGCCATCGGGCAGAATCTGGCTATCGAATTCGCGGTCGAGCGCCTGCGCGGCTCTTTTCAGCGTGGACGCGCGGGTCGGCATGGCGACGGAGGCCATGGCAAGCGCAATACGCAGCCGGAATAGCTCCAGTCCGCCGAGCGTGAACGGCGCCATGCGGTGCAGGAACCTTACCTGGAACGCCAGCGACTTCATGAAGCGGCGATAGAAGCCGCGATCGGCATTCTGCAACACGACAGGCGAGTGCGACAGCCAGGCAATGACGCGCTGAGCGGTGACGTCGATCTCCCAGGCAATTCCCTCCATGCGGCCGGCATGGATCGAAAGCCAGCTGTCGACGATTGCGCGGGCAGCAGCCGCGTTGCGCTCCGTCTTGTTCGCCCGCATGTGCCGCAGCCAGCCGAAGCTGTGCAGGCGGATTGCGAAAGGGCGCGAGGGCAGGGTGAAGGTAAAGGGCGATTTTCCGCTGGTTTCCAGCATGCGCCCGGCCAGCAGGAAGCGTCCGTTCAGGATCTCGTCCGCCACATGCGGATCGATTCCGCGAAGGTCGGTCGGGGCGACGATGAGGCGCTCGGGCGGCTTGATCGAATGGCGGATGAGCTTCAGGCGCAGCAACGCGACGCGGCGCAAGGCGCGCCGCCAAGCCTCCCGAACATACATGCTCGCAAAACGCCGACCGGACTGCATATTCTATTGTCTATTGACCCTCGTGGTTAAGAATAGGTGAAAAGCGGCCGATTTCATCGCCCGCAATGAATTAATTCGTGACAAAGTTCGAATATACTCAAATTAAAGCGCACCGCCGGAAATTATGCGGCGGTTCTGCAAGCCATGATTAGGCTGTTCGTCGCAGCACGGCCGCATAGAAGCCGTCGAGGCCGGAGGCAAAACCGTCCGGCATTTTCAGCAGGGTGGGAAGCGTGCGGAATTCGCCGAGCGGGGTGATCGCCGCTTCGAGGCCGGGCCAGTCGCCGGCGCCGATCGCAACACGCTCGACTGCATCCGTATCGGAAAGAACACGGGCGACCACCTCCTCGCCCTCGGCTGGATCGAGCGAGCAATTGGAGAAAACCAGGGTTCCATTAGGCTTCAGCAATGTCAGCGCGTGACGCAGCAGCCGCTCCTGCAACGCCGCCAGCCTGGCGATATCCTCTGGTCCCTTGGTCCACAGCACGTCGGGGTGGCGGCGGGTCGTGCCGGTCGAGGAGCAGGGGGCATCGAGTAGGATCGCATCGAAACGCTCCACCGGCTCGAATTTCGTCAGGTCCGTCGCGATTGTCTCAGCCTTGAGGCCGAGCCGGTCGAGATTCGAGCGCAACCGTCTTAGCCGGCTTTCCGATTGATCGAGGGCAGTGACCTTGGCCCCGGCAAGGATGAGCTGCGCCGTCTTGCCGCCGGGCGCCGCGCAGAGATCGGCGGCTCTTTTGCCGGAAAGATCGCCGAAAAGCTTGGCCGGAATGCTCGCGGCCGCATCCTGCACCCACCATGCGCCTTCGTCGAAGCCCTCGAGCAAGGGAATGCCGCCCTCGAAGGCCGCAAGCCTCACACCGCCAGTCGGGAGGACAGCGCCGTTCAGCCGCTTTGCCCAATCTTCGGGATTCGATTTGACGGTCAGATCGATCGCCGCCGGCTCGAGCTGGGATTGCGAAATCGCCAGCGCCGCCTCATGGCCATAGGCCTTTTCCAGCCTCGCGATGAACCAGGCCGGCATCAGCGCAACCTTGCCGATTTCCTCCAGCACCGCATCCTTCTCACGGCCGAGCCGACGGAGGATGGCATTGACCAGCTTGGCGAAACGGCGATTGCGCGGATCTTGATTGGCCTGTTCGACGGCAAGATCGACGGCCGAATGATCGGGCACGTCGAGATAAAGGATCTGCGCCGCGCCGATGGCAAGAACGTGATGCAGCGCCCGCGCACCCTCGGGCAGCGGCGAATCCAGCAGTGCTGCGATGGCCGCATCGATGCGCGGCAGATGGCGCAGCGTCGTGTTCAGAATGGCTCGGACAAGCGCCCGGTCGCCTTCGCCGAGCACCTTATAGGCCGGATTGCCATGTTCGTGGTCGAGCGCGCCATCGAGCGGCAGTTTGCGATCGACAACGGCAGCGAGAATCTTCGCCGCCGCGGCCCGGGCCTGCAAGCCGGGCTTGACTGGCGCCGATCGAGGGGCGGAGGGCTTCTGTTTGCGGAATGGTTTCTTCGTGCCGTCTGAATTCAAGACCACGGACCTTTTGGCGGTTGCGAACCACCGCGACCCGTATTCGGAACAGAGCGCGATTTGCGCGAGGGATTAGCAGCACGCACAGGTCCCGTCGAGACATTCATGCCGCCCTGCGCCATCTCCTGCAGCGCCGCAATGCGGTTTTCCGTGTTCGGATGGGTCGAAAACAGATTGTCCATGCGCTCGCCAGAGAGCGGATTGATGATGAACATATGCGCGGTTGCCGGATTGCGCTCAGCATCCTCATTCGGAACATGGGCCGCACCCCGCGCGATCTTGCCGAGGGCGGAGGCGAGCCAGAGCGGATTGCCGCAGATCTCGGCGCCGCGCCGGTCGGCGGAATATTCGCGCGTGCGGCTGATCGCCATCTGCACCAGCATGGCGGCGAGCGGCGCCACGATCATCGCCATGAGGACGCCGATGAAACCGAGCGGATTGTTGTTCTCGCGGTTGCCGCCGAAGAAGAAAGCGAAATTACCGAGCATCGAGATCGCGCCGGCAAGCGTTGCCGTGATCGTCATGGTCAGCGTGTCGCGGTTCTGGATATGGGCGAGCTCATGCGCCATCACGCCTGCGACTTCTTCGGGAGACAAGGCGGCAAGCAGGCCCGTCGAGGCGGCGACGGCGGCATTTTCAGGATTGCGGCCGGTCGCGAAGGCGTTCGGCTGCGGATTGTCATAGAGATAGACCTTCGGCATCGGCAGGCCGGCATTGCGGGCGAGATCGCGCACGATCCGGAAGAACTCCGGCGCGTTGCGTTCATCGACTTCCTGGGCACGATAGGCCGAAAGCACCAGCCGGTCGGAGTTCCAGTAGGAGAAGAAATTCATGCCGGCCGCAATGAGGAATGCGATCATCATGCCGGCCCGACCGCCGATCAGGAAGCCGACAAACATGAAAAGCGCCGTCATGAAGGCAAGCAACATGGCAGTGCGGACGAGGTTCATTGCGGATCTCCATCTCCGATTTCGGCGTCACGAGCTTTCAATCGCTCCGCCGGCGCATTATGATTTGGTTATTCGCCGGTCATTTTCAATGTTTTCCGGCAGGAGAAGCCAATGCAGGAAGCCGATAACGACAATAGCGAAATCCCGGCAGCCGAGGGATCGGAGCCGCCGCGAAAGATACTGTCTCCGGCTGCCAGGCGCGCGCTTGCCGAAGCCGAGGAACGGCGGAAGAACCAGCAACCCTTGGAACTGCCGCCCGAGATCGGCGGCCGCGGCGGCGCCGAGCCCGCCCGCTTCGGCGACTACGAGATCAATGGCCGGGCTATCGATTTCTAACGGATACTAAGAGATTTATATCTGCACGCCCGGTTAAGAATCATCTAATTTAGAATCTTGTGTTGATTGAGGGGATTCAAATTGATCTTTTATACTCCGTGTGAAGCCCTACGCTTGGGAAAGTGCCTTGAGTTGCGATATGACAGCTTTGTCCGCGTCGTTGAGGTCCACGCGGTCGGCTCTACACACGAGGGGCACGACATTATGCGTGTCTGGCAAGTCCGAGGAGGTAGTAATAGCGGCGAGCGCCACGGATGGAAGCTCATGAGACTCGACGAAACGTTCTCTGCTCATGTCATTGACGAAAAATCTGGTGCGCCACGTAACGGATATAAACGGGACGACAAACTCATGGTTTCTATAAGATGCCAAGTCTAGTCCGAGACAATCAAACTTCTCCCCAATCAAAGCAACATGAAGGAGCAGCGTCTTTCAGAAATCGGTCTTGTCGCGGACATATTGGATGCCCGAATCTCGTTTATGGTGAGACCTAACTTGTTTTTCGAGCTATCCTTAAAGCACTCCCATTTGTTTCTGGATAACTCTTGGTCTTCTTTTGTGATTTCTGATTGTCCATGATCAAACGCTATCTATTTTCAGATGAGGCGGGCTGCATGACATTCAACAGAAACCAGAATGTCAGCAAATACTTCATAATCTGTACGGTGAGCACATCGAGCTTGAATGCGGGGCATGCTCTACACGACCTTCGTCATGAGCTTCTCACTGAAGGCGCCGAACTTGGCGACTATTTCCACGCGACCGCTGATAAGCAAGCCGTTCGCGATCGTGTCTTTACGACAATCCTGAAACATGATTTGAAGTCCAAGCTACTATCTGCGAAAAAGCGAAAGCTCAGCCTCAGGTTACTGCATCGAAGGCACGGTTCTACAAGGTGCCTTGGTACTATCACCTGAGGTTTGGACTGGCGCCGTACGTTCCCGCCGATTCACACCTGATTGTAACGGCCGCTTCAATTGGAACAAGGAAGGAGAGAGCCACATATATCAACGGCCTAAGCGATGTCGCCAGCCAGAACATCAAGAGTTCCACATGGTGCGTCGATTTCAGGCCGGCCATGGCCGATTGTTGGCTGCAAATTGCCGATTATTGCGCGTGGGCCATTCAGCGAAAATGGGAACTTGGTGACAAAAGAACTTACGACCTAATCCAACCTCGTATCACTTACGAATACGACATTTGGCAAAAAGGCACAAAGCTATACTATTAAAAGTTGTAGCCCGCCAAACCGGCAATTCTTGGCTATCTCAGAGGAGGCCCAGGGGCCGCTTCGCCAAGCAAAGGCTACCATGTGCTTATAGACATGGTATAAAAAAGAGTCAATAGAATCATTGGCTTGCGCGCACGAAATTGAATCAAGCCGTTGTATTGATTCGCTTCTTTCAGCACCATCCTTCATAGGCGAGCGCCTTTCCAAGGCACAAGAAAGCATATTTATTGCTCGACTAAACATCGTTCACGTGCGTGCGCCAGTTGCCGCTGCCGATGAAGCCTCTCGTCAAATGCGTGGAAAATGAGCCGCCCCAGGAGAGGGCGGCTCTAAATATCAGGCGGTCACCTTGTTCTGCCGGTTGGCGATCAGATCGTCGACGACGGCTGGATCGGCGAGCGTCGAAGTGTCGCCAAGGGCGCCGAAATCGTCTTCGGCGATCTTGCGCAGGATGCGGCGCATGATCTTGCCGGAGCGGGTCTTCGGCAGGCCGGGCGCGAACTGGATCTTGTCGGGCGCGGCGATCGGGCCGATTTCGGCGCGGACATGTTTCACCAGTTCCTGGCGAAGCGTATCGGTGCCTTCGTGGCCGGCCATCAAAGTCACATAGCAATAGATGCCCTGGCCCTTGATCGCATGGGGATAACCGACGACCGCGGCTTCCGAAACCAGGCTGTGCGAAACGAGCGCCGATTCCACCTCCGCCGTGCCGAGCCGGTGGCCCGAGACGTTGAGCACGTCGTCGACGCGGCCGGTGATCCAGTAATAGCCGTCCGCATCGCGCCGGCAGCCGTCGCCGGTGAAATATTTCCCCTTGTAGGTGGAGAAATAGGTCTGGATGAAGCGCTCGTGGTCGCCATAAACAGTGCGCATCTGCCCCGGCCAGCTGTCGGTGATGCAGAGATTGCCGTCTGCAGCGCCTTCCAGCACCTTGCCCTCATTGTCGACCAGCTGCGGCTTGACGCCGAAGAACGGCGTCGTCGCCGAACCCGGCTTCAGGTCGGTGGCGCCGGGCAGCGGCGTGATCATGTGGCCGCCGGTTTCCGTCTGCCACCAGGTATCGATGACGGGGCAACGCTTGTCGCCGACGACATTGTAGTACCATTCCCAGGCTTCGGGATTGATCGGTTCGCCCACAGTGCCGAGCAGGCGCAGCGAAGAGCGCGAAGTGCGCGTAACGAAATCGTCGCCGGCACCCATCAGCGAGCGGATCGCCGTCGGCGCGGTATAGAAGATGTTGACCTTGTGCTTGTCGATGACTTCCCAGAAACGGCCCTGGTCCGGAAAATTCGGCACGCCCTCGAACATCAGCGTCGTCGCGCAGTTGGCGAGCGGCCCGTAGACGATATAGGAGTGGCCGGTGACCCAGCCGACATCGGCCGTGCACCAGTAGACGTCGCCATGATGGTAGTCGAAGACATATTCATGTGTCATCGACGCATAGACGAGGTAGCCGCCCGTCGTGTGCAGCACGCCCTTCGGCTTGCCTGTCGAGCCCGACGTATAAAGGATGAAGAGCGGATCTTCCGCCTTCATCTTCACCGGCGGGCACTCCGCCTTCACCGTGGCGACTTCCTGATGGTACCAGAGGTCGCGGCCGGGCGCCCAGCCGGTCTTGCCGCCGGTGCGGCGCACGACCAGAACCTTGTCCACGATCACGTGCTGGCGGGCGGCGATGTGGATCGCCGTATCGGTATTGTCCTTCAGCGGCACCGGCTTGCCGCCGCGCACGCCCTCGTCGCAGGTGATGACGAAGGTGGATTCGCAGTCGACGATGCGGCCTGCCAAGGCCTCGGGCGAGAAGCCGCCGAAGACCACCGAATGCACCGCGCCGATGCGGGCGCAGGCGAGCATCGCGTAAGCCGCCTCGGGGATCATCGGCATGTAGATGGTGACGCGATCGCCCTTCTTGACGCCGTGCTTCTTGAGCACGTTCGCCATCCGGCAGACATGCTCGTAAAGCTCGTTATAGGTGATCTTCTTGTCGACGTAGGGATTGTCGCCTTCCCAGATGATCGCCACCTGGTCGCCATTCGTCTTCAGATGGCGGTCGATGCAATTATAGGAGACGTTCGTCTGTCCGTCCTCGAACCACTTGATCGAGACCTTGCCGGTAAAGGACGTGTTCTTGACTTTGGTGTAGGGCTTGTACCAGTCGATGCGCTTGCCGTGCTTGCCCCAGAACTTGTCCGGGTCCTCGACGCTTTCCTCGTACCATTTCAGGTACTTCTCCTTATCGATCAGGGCACGCGCCTTCACCGGCTTCGGCACCGGATGGATCTTCTCCGACATGGAACTCCTCCTCATGGGACATGCGACGGGCCAAGCGATTTATGAGCCCGGACTTCAAATCAGGGCAATTCATAGCAGGTCGCATCGCCACGGCAATTAGACAAAGGTCATTTGATTTCGGAAGAATTGCAATTCTGCGACAGTACGGTTATATAGCGGCATATTTCCCGGACATTGTGGTGACAATCCACGGACCGCGACCGGCGCGGACGATAGAAGGACTATATCCATGGCTCAAACATTGCTCATGCCGAAGGCGACTGCCATCTGGCTTGTCGACAACACGGCGCTGTCTTTCGATCAGATCGCCCAGTTCTGCAAACTGCATCCGCTGGAAGTCAAGGCGATCGCCGACGGCGAAGCGGCGCAGGGCATCAAGGGCCTTGATCCGATCTCGACGGGACAGCTCTCCCGCGACGAGATTGCTCGCGCCGAAGCCAATCCGAACCACAAGCTGAAACTTTCCGAGCCGAAGGTTCGCGTGCCGGAATCCAAGCGCCGCGGCCCGCGTTATACCCCGGTTTCCAAGCGCCAGGACCGCCCGAACGCCATTCTCTGGCTCGTTCGCAACCATCCGGAGCTGAAGGACGCGCAGATTTCCCGCCTCGTCGGCACGACGAAGTCGACTATCGAGCAAATCCGCGAGCGCACCCACTGGAACTCCGCCAACCTGGCGCCGATGGATCCGGTGACACTCGGCCTCTGCAGCCAGATCGACCTCGACATGGAAGTGGAAAAGGCCTCCAAGGGCCGTCCGCTGCCGACCGCCGCCGAGCTTGGCGCAACGCTGCAATCGGCTCAGGAGACCGAACGCCTGACCCCGAGCTACGAGCGCGAAGAGGAAAAGGAAATCGACGCCGACGCCGTCTTCCGCAAGCTGAGCTCGCTGCGCTCAGCCCCGAAGGACGAAGACGACGAAGATCAGTACTGAGATACCATCTCTCTCATCAAAAACCCCGCCGAGTCTGAACTGACCCCCGAAAGTTGGACACCCAACTTCGGGGGTTTTGCATGTCCAAATACAGCACGTCGTTCAAGCAGAGTGTTGTGGAGTTTTACAGCGGCGGCAAGCGTAGCGTGCGTGAGGTGAG
>NZ_LOKX01000026.1 GCF_002211285.1 Rhizobium sp. R635
CGCCCGCCTGGTGCGCGCCAATCTCATGCACCGACGCAGGATCGACCGCCTGTTGCGACCCGCCGGCAGCCCACCAGCCAATCCCCAACAGATGAGCCTCCAATGGTGACCAAATTTAAACCGGACAGCAGTGGCCTTGTGCAGAGGATCTGCTGCCCTATCGAACGGAGGCAGATGCTCGGCACAAGGCCGAGCATGACGAAAGAGAAGTTTGCCGACCGTGTTGCGGTCTACGGTCAACCGCCGCGCAGCCCACCTTCAGGCACTCACCCACGAAGCAGCGTATTGCGGATCAGGCCGAGCACCTTTTCCGACTCGATCCCGGTGGCGACGACCTGGCTCGGCAAGCCATCCCAGTCGCCCGGCGGAAAGCGTCGGTTATCCGGCTTGATCACCGTCTGGCCATCGGCAATGCCGCCGCAGACAACGCGCACTGCGCCGGTGATCGTCTTAAACAGCTCCGGCGCCACGACATAGACCGAGGCGCAGCTGTCATGCACCATCATGCCGTCCTCGACCGCATGGCTGTAGAAATCGATGTAGGACTGCGAAAGGGCGTCAAGCAGCTTGATCGCCTGGTCGCCCTCGGCCGCCATCGCGCCGAGATAGCCGCGGCTCATCGTGGTGATCGAAGTGACGTCGAGGCCGATGACGACCACCTTCCACGGCGCCGTCATGACGATATCGGCAGCCTCGGGATCACCGTGGATATTGGCTTCGGCGACCGGCGAGACATTGCCCGGCACATAGAAATTGCCGCCCATGATGACGACGTCCTTGACGAGGCCCGCGATTTCCGGGGCTTCCTTCAGCGCCAGCGCCAGATTGGTCATCCGGCCGACGGCAACCAGCCTGACCTCGCCGGGATTGGCCCGCACCGTATCGATGATGAAACGGTGCGCCGGGCGCGGATCGAGCGGCAGATCGATCGTGTGAGGCACCTCGATATCGCCGAGGCCATTTTCGCCATGCACCATGGCCGGCCATTCCCGCTCGGCGCGCGCAGGATCGATCGTGACGCTCGCGCCCTTGGCGACGGGGGCCGGAATGTTCCATTCGCGCTTGAGGAAGAGCGCATTGCGCGTCGTCGTATCGACCGAGGCATTGCCGAAGACCGTGGTGATGCCGATCAGGTCGATCTCGGGATGGCGGTGCAGGAAAAGAAGCGCCATCGCATCGTCGACGCCCGGGTCCGTGTCATAAATGACCTTGTGCATGATTGTCCTCTAAATGTGAATCGCCAGTGTGAGTTGGTAAATTTAAACGAGCGTCGAATTGGATAGCAATTCCGCACATAATGTAAGGAGGCGTCTCCATTTGACGGCCTGGCGCCCAGAAAGAAGGCGCAGGCCCATCTCCTCAAAGAAATTGAAGAAAAATTCCGCCCACCTGAAGAACGTGAAAAAATAAAAAAATAAATATATCCGCCCTTTCGCGAGACATTTTTCGCCGATTAAGGCGATCAAACACGCCGCAATAGCCTGAAATTCTGCAAACCAATATAAACACATAGAAAAAATATAGACTAATTAAATAAATTAATGCAATATTAGTGGCAGAAAATAACATAAATCAATAGAGCTCCACAGCAGCATTGATATGGCATAATTCTGAAATCCGGAAGAAGGTAAAATCGCACTAAAAAATTCTATCCGTGAGGAAATCTTATGGGACACCCAGTTGAACCCATCTCAGAACTTAGAGATGCCTTAGAGGAGATCGGAGGACTATCCGCGTCCCTTGTGGCGTCTCATAGGGCAGCAGATTCCCTTAGTGAGGGAGAAACAAAAAGGAAAATCATGGATGGTCTTGAGCGTGCTTTGGAGCATTCTGAAAAAATATTTGAATCCTTGCAGCAGGCTAGAGAAAAGATGTCGTGGCGTTTTCGCTAAGGTGGCCAATGTCCGAACATCTACGCGAAAGTAGAACACCCTTTGAAACGCGAGCGTCATCGCTTGCTCTGGAGGCGCAAAAAGCACACGCAGACATAGCGCGCAGCTCTGATGAAAACAGAGCATCACGGCTTTTTATTATGAGGTATATTGTGCTTATATATACAGCCGCACTCTTTTTTATTGGCGCAACCACAATAATCGGCGGATTTTATACGAAAAACATCACAGACGCAGCTACAAGTTTGAAAGAAACAGCAACAACTTTAGTGCTACCGGTTGTCACACTTGTATTAGGATATTATTTTGGAAGAGAGGGTCGAGAGACAAATAAATAGGCAAAGACCAAGCCACTGCTGCGAACGAAACTTACCTGTGGGCTGATCCTATCGGTCATGGGTTTGCGGAATCGCTGACCTTCCGTACGACCGTAACATGCCGCCACCATAACGCCCGTCAGGCTTTCCGCAAGCCGATGCGAGCAATCGCCGCCGTCGCATGCGGGGATTTGATCTTGCCGAGGATCAATTCCGCATCCGCACCAAAAGCCGCCAGCGCCGCCGATTCCGCCACGCCATGGCAGCCGACGCGGGCAAAGACGATAGCGGAGGGATTTTTGAGCCGCGATGTTTCCTGCTCCAGCCGCGGCGCATCGAAGAAAACCGCCGGCGCGGCAAAATGGCCGGCAACCGCAAGGATCGCCGCCTCGTTCCTGCGGCTGTCGATGGAAGCGATGGCGGCAAGCTCCTCCCCACCGATACCGGCTGCCTTCAACGCCTCGACGGCGAGCGCCAGCACCTCCGCAGGCGGCGTCCCGCGCTCGCAGCCGAGCCCGAGCACATGGCGCCTTACCGTATCGAAGGGAATCTCGCTCATAGAAGCCGTCGAATGCGCCCCACTGTGTCCGTACAGCCATTGCAGCTTGGGGCGGCAAATGCAACAACGCCACCCGAACGCTCCCGCCTTGGAATAGCATCTTGCCTGACATTGCCCTCCATCTGCTTCTGCTGCTCTGTGCAGCTGCCTTCTTTGCCGGTTTCATCGATGCCATTGCCGGCGGCGGCGGCCTGATCACCGTCCCCGCCATGTTGATCGCAGGCATACCGCCGCTGCAGACGCTCGGCACCAACAAGGTGCAGTCGATCTTCGGCTCTGCCTCGGCAACGATCGCCTATGCCCGCAAGGGCCATGTGCAGCTTCAGGAACAGCTGCCGATGGCGCTGATGGCCGTCATGGGCGGGGCGCTCGGCGCCGCACTCGCGACGATCGTGCCCGGAGAGGTGCTGCAGGCGATCATGCCGGTGCTGCTCTTGGCGATCGCGATCTTCTTCGCCGTCAAGCCGAACCTCGACGATCTCGACAAACACCGGCTCATCACACCCTTTGCCTTCGGCCTCACATTTGTGCCGGCCATCGGCTTTTACGACGGCGTCTTCGGCCCCGGCACCGGCTCTTTCTTCATGCTCGGCTTCGTCACGCTTGCCGGCTTCGGCGTGCTGAAGGCCACCGCGCACACCAAGCTTCTCAATTTCGGATCGAACCTCGGCGCGCTCATCGTCTTCGCAAGCTTCGGCGCGATCCTCTGGAAAATCGGGCTGCTGATGGGCGTCTGCCAGTTCCTCGGCGCGCAGCTGGGCTCACGGCTCGCCATGCGCATCGGCGCAAAGCTCATTAAGCCGCTGCTCGTCATCGTCTGTGTCGCCCTTGCGATCAAACTGCTGGCCGACCCAGCAAATCCGCTGCGCGTCTGGCTCGGCGTTTAACCCCCGAAGTTCATATCGTCGATATCGGTCAGAACTCCACGCCCGGCTGCCCCTTGATGCCGGAGCGGAAGGGATGCTTGATCAGCTCCATCTCGGTCACGAGATCGGCGATCTCGATCAGCTCGTCCTTGGCGTTGCGCCCCGTCAGCACGACATGCGTCATATAGGGCTTTTCGGTCTTCAGGAATTCCACCACCTCGTTGATATCGAGATAGTCGTAGCGCAACGCAATGTTGATCTCGTCGAGCAGCACCATGGAATTGCGCTCGTCGCGGATCAGCTCTTTGGCCTTTTCCCAGGCCGCACCCGCAGCCGCGACATCGCGCGCCCGGTCCTGCGTCTCCCAGGTAAAACCCTCGCCCATCGTGTGGAACTGGCAGACATCGGAGAAATGCTTCTCGATCAGATCCCGCTCGCCCGTCCACATCGCGCCTTTGATGAACTGGACGACGGCAGACGGCTTGCCGTGGGCGATATGGCGGAAGATCATGCCGAAGGCGGAAGACGACTTGCCCTTGCCCTTGCCGGTGTGGACGATGATCAGCCCCTTCTCATCGGTCTTGGTCGCCATGATCTTATCGCGGGCGGCCTTCTTCTTCGCCATCTTCTCGGCGTGACGGGCATCGTCCTTTTCGGCTGGTACGACTGGCTCTTCGGTCATGGCTGGCTGCCTGCTCTTTTCCTGGTTTCGTTGATATCAGTAAGATCGAATTGCGCCGAGTTGCTGCGCGGCGTCCAGAGCTTGCGCTCGATCGCCTCCATGAGCCGTTCCTTCATCTCGGAAAGCGCCGCCGGGTTCTTCTCGGCCATGAAATCACGCACCTTGGGATCGGCGACGAAGGCCTGATAGACCGCCTCGAAATGATGGTTGCCGACAGCACCGGTCGTTGCCGCAAAAGCAAAGAGATAGTCGACGGTCGCGGCAATCTCGAAAGCGCCCTTGTAGCCATGGCGCATGACGCCCTCGATCCATTTCGGATTGACGACACGCCCGCGCACCACGCGCCCGATCTCTTCTTCCAGAGAACGGATGACCGGTTTTTCCGGCCGCGAATGATCGTTGTGATAGATCGCCGGCCGTTCCCCGCCAAGCGCTTCGGCGGCTGCCGCCATCCCACCTTCGAACTGGTAATAATCGTCACTGTCGAGCAGGTCGTGCTCGCGATTGTCCTGGTTCTGCACGACCGCCTGAATCGAGCGCAGCCGCTCTTCGAACACGCCGCGCTCGGCCCGTCCCTCCTCGCCCGCACCATAGGCATAGCTGCCCCAGACGAGATAGGCTTCGGCCAGATCGGCCCGCCGCTCCCAGCCCTTCTCGTCGATCAGCGCCTGCAGGCCGGCGCCATAGGCACCGGGCTTCGACCCGAAGATGCGATACCCCGCCCGCTTCGCCGCCGCCTTCTCATCTAGCCCGGCAGCCGCCAGCCGCGCCATCTCGCCGCGCATGCGCCCTGCAATCGGATTGTCGGCGACATCTTCCTCCAGCGCGCCGACAGCGCGGATCGCCTTGTCGAACAGCGCGATCTGCTCGGGAAAAGCATCGCGGAAGAAGCCTGATATGCGCAGCGTCACATCCACCCGCGGCCGCCGCAGCATGGCCGGCGGAATGATCTCGTAACCGGTGACGCGCCGCGAAGCCATGTCCCAGACCGGCTTCACCCCGATCAGCGCCAGCGCCTGGGCGATGTCATCCCCGCCGGTGCGCATGTTCGACGTACCCCAGGCCGTCAGCCCGAAGGAAACCGGCCATTCGCCGTGATCCTGCACATAACGGCGGATCAGCAATTCCGCGGATTTCTTGCCGAGCTCATAGGCCGCCGGTGTCGGCACCGCCCGGCTGTCGACCGAATAAAAATTCCGCCCCGTCGGCAACACGTCAGGCCGCCCGCGCGTCGGCGCACCGGATGGACCGGGCGGCACGAAACGGCCGTCGAGGCCGCGAAGCAGGCTGGCGATCTCCACCGGGCCGCAGGCGAGGATGGAAGGCTTGAGACAGGCTTCGATCTCGTCGAGCACGGCTCTGGTTTGGGGCCAGAGGGTTGGGCACTCCATGTCGCCTGAAACGAGCTTGGCGGCGAGCAGTTCGATCCGCTCGACGGTATCGCCGTTGCTGCGCCAGGGGGCGTCGGTGACATCGGCGAGGATTGATGGGCGCGGACCAGTCCAAAGGGCAGCCATGTCGCAATCGAGAGGGTCAAAAGAAAACCCCTCCCCAACCCCTCCCCACAGGTGGGAGGGGCTAGCTGGGCGCGCCGGCTCCACCTCGTCTATAGCCACGGAGGTAGCCGCAAGCTCGACGGCAAGCCCCTCCCCCTTGTGGGGAGGGGTTGGGGAGGGGTTCTCCAACACATCCCCAACAATCGCCCGCTGCAAACTCGCATTCCCACCCTCACCCAGCCCACGTGGCACCCGCGCCAGCGCCACGGTGAGATCCGTCAGCAGCCGCCCTTCCGGCGAGACCCCGAACACATGCAGCCCATCACGGATCTGCATTTCCTTGAGATCGCAGAGATAGGCATCGAGCTTCTTCAACGCCTCGCCTTCGCTCTCACCCTTGGCAATCCCTGCATCCCGATCCAGCCCGATATCGGCAACAAGCTCGAGGATCTGCCGGCTCAGCAATCGGATACGCCTGGGATCGCCGCCCGAGGCCTCGTAATATTCATCGACCAGCGCCTCCAGATCCTTGAGCGGCCCATAGCTTTCCGCCCGCGTCAGCGGCGGCGTCAGATGATCTATGATGACGGCGGCGGTGCGGCGCTTGGCCTGCGTACCCTCACCGGGATCGTTGACGATGAAGGGATAGAGATGCGGCAGCGGCCCGAGGATCGCTTCGGGGTAGCACGTCTCCGACAGCGCCAGCGCTTTGCCCGGCAGCCATTCCAGATTGCCGTGCTTGCCCATGTGAATGACCGCATCGGCGCCGAACTCTTCGCGGAGAAAAGCATAGAAAGCAAAGTAGCCGTGCGGCGGCACCAGATCGGGCGAGTGATAGCTCTCCTTCGGATCGATGTTATAGCCGCGCGCCGGCTGGATGCCGACGAGCAGCCCGCCGAAGCGCGCAAAGGGCAGCGCGAACGCGCCATCCCGCAGATAAGGATCGGCCTCGGGATCGCCCCAGCGCGCCGTCACTTCATCCTGAATCTGATTGGGAAGAGAGGCAAAGAAGCTCTTGTATCGACTCAGGGAAAGCCTCTCGCGCACCACCTTATCGTCGAAGCCGGAATTGGTCGGCCCCATCATCAGATGCCGCATGAGCGCATCGCCATCGGCGGGAATATCGGCGATGGAATAACCGGCCCTCTCCATCGCCCGCATCACCTCGATGGTGCCTGCAGGCGTATCGAGGCCGACGCCATTGCCGAGCCGCCCATCACGGTTCGGATAATTCGCCATGATGAGCGCGACACGCCGCTCCGACACCGGCCGCTGCCGCAGCCGCGCCCATTTGGCGGCAAGCGCCGCCACGTAACCCATTCGTCCGGCATCCGGCTCGCTGGAAACGATATTGGCCTCGACCGCGGCATCATAACGGGCGGCCGCCTTGAAGGAGACGGCGCGCGACAGCACCCGGCCATCCACCTCGGGCAGCGCGACATTCATGCCGAGATCGCGGGCCGAGAGCCCTTGCGACGAGGCAGCCCAGGCCTCCCGCGACGAAGCGGAAAAGATCGCCTGCAGCACGACGGCGTCATTCGCCTCAAGCACGGTCGGCTCGCGATCCGCGCCGGGGGCGGAGACGGCAAAGCCCGTGGTGTTGATGACGACATCGGGTTTGAGGTCAGTGAAGATGGATTCGAGAATGCCTTTGGAGACGGGGTCCTTGAGGCTGTAGGCGAAGACCGGCAGGGGATTAAGGCCTCTTGCTTGCAACGCTTGGATCAAGGCTTCGACGGGTTTGGTTTCGCCGCTCTGGACGAGGGCGCGGTAGAAGGCGATGGCGACGACGGGGCGGATCGTAGGTTCGGTTTCCACCTCTTCTGTCGAACAGGCAATGCTCCCGTCTGCCGTCGAGGTCGTGGCTGCGGGAGAAACGCCAGAAACCAGCCCCTTCCACTCCTCAACCCCAACCAGTCCCCGCCCCGGCCACCAGATCCCCGCCTTCATCAGCGGCGCAGCCGGCGCCGGCTTCTCCTCGCCCGAAAGCATCGCCGCCGCATAGGCCAGAAAGCCCCGCGCATTGGCGTCACCACCTTCGATCAGATAGCCCCACAGCGCATTCAAATCCTCCAACGCCACATTCGAAAACGGCGTCAATCCCGCATCCGGTTTGGAATCCCCCGGCAGCACCGCAATCAGCGCCCCGTTCCGCGCCGCCACCGCATGCAACGCCTCCAGCGCATAGTGAAAATAGCTCGCCCCACCCAACGCCCGCACGATGATCAGCTTCGCATGCCGCGCCGTCCGTTCAACGTATGTATCGACCGACATCGGATGCTTCAGGCTCATCAGGCTCGCAAGCCGCAGCGAATACCCTGTCGCCCCGCCGGCATGAGCCGCGGCAATTGCCGCGAGCTCGGTATCGGCAGCCGAGAGGAACAGGATATCACCCGGCGACTGGCCGAGGTCGATCGCCTCGTCGCCATCGCTGATCGTTCCCTGCTGGGCCAGAAGCAGATGCATTCTCTATCCTCAGACGAGCGCTTCGATCGCCTTGCGCACCGCGTCCTGATCCATCTCGTGCAGGCCGATGACGACGAGGCGCGTGCCGCGCGTTTCGCCCTGCGCCCAGGCGCGGTCGAAATACTGGTCGATACGGACACCCACGGCCTGCAGCTGCAGGCGCATCGGCTTGCCGGAGACGTCGATGAAACCCTTCAGGCGCAGCACGTCATGCTCGGCGATGATGCTCTTCAGCTTCTCGACGAAAGTAGCCGTATCGGCGATTGCACCGAGTTCGACGATGAAACTGTCGAACTCATCGTGGTCGTGCGGCTCGCCGTCCTCATGCTCCAGCTCGTGATGGGACTTGCGGTTGGCGATATCGTCTTCCGTGCCGATGCCGAGGCCGAGCAGCACGCTGGCCGGCACCTCGCCATTCCTGGCTTCGATCATCACCGGCTTGCGGGCGATGCGCGAGGCGACTTCGCTCTTCACGCGGCCGAGCCCGTCGGCGTCGATCAGATCGGTCTTGTTGAGCACGATCAGGTCGGCGCAGGTCAGCTGATCTTCGAAGAGTTCCTCGATCGGGCTTTCATGATCCAGCGATTCATCCTCGGCGCGGCGCGCATCGACGGCATCGTGATCGTCGGCAAAACGGCCGGCCGCGACGGCGGCGCTATCGACCACGGTGATGACGCCGTCCACGGTGACTTCGCTGCGAATATCCGGCCAGTTGAAGGCGGCGACGAGCGGCTGAGGCAGGGCAAGGCCCGAGGTTTCGATGACGATATGATCCGGGCGCTGGTCGCGCTCCAGAAGTTTGGTCATGGTCGGAATGAAATCGTCGGCGACCGTGCAGCAGATGCAGCCATTGGTCAGCTCGATGATGTCGTCCTCGGTGCAGTTTTCCGCGCCGCAGCCCTTCAGCACATCACCGTCGACGCCGAGATCGCCGAACTCGTTGATGATGAGCGCGATCTTCTTGCCGCCGGCATTGGTGAGCAGGTTGCGGATCATCGTCGTCTTGCCGGCGCCGAGAAAGCCGGTGATGACGGTTGCGGGGATTTTCTGCTGGTTCATGCACTTAACCCTTCATTTTCAGCGACAGCCCTGCCGCGACGAAATAAACTTCCGCAGCCTTCGCCGCGATCATCTGGTGCAGCCTTCCGGCATGGTCGCGAAATTCCCGCGCCATGCGGTTCTCCGGCACGATGCCGAGGCCGACTTCATTGGAAACGATGACGAGCCGCGCCTTCGCCTGCGGCAGAAAGGCGGCAAGCGCCGCAGCCTGAACCGCGATATCGCGCCCCTCCATCATCAGATTGGTGAGCCACAGCGTCAGGCAATCGACCAGGATCGCCCTGCCCTCGCCATCGATGGCCGCAAGCCGCTCGGCAAGCTCCAGCGGCTCCTCATGGGTGATCCAGGAGGGGCCACGATCGTCCTTGTGCTGGTCGATACGCGCCTGCATCTCATCGTCCCAGGCCCGGCCGGTCGCGATGTAATGACGATCGAGGCCGGTCGCGATGATGAGGTTTTCGGCGAAGCGGGATTTGCCGGAGCGTGCGCCGCCGAGGATGAGGGTGGTGGTCATACTGAAACAACCCTCCGAGAGAAGGCAAGGCGGCGCCACGTCCCTCTTCTCCCCAGCGGGGAGAAGGTGCCGGCAGGCGGTTGAGGGGGTGAGCGGCGAAGCCGCGAATGCACTGAGCGCAAGTGAAGGGCAAAAGGACGGAGGTGCCGCGCGGCCCCCTCATCCGACCCTTCGGGCCACCTTCTCCCCGCTGGGGAGAAGGGAAAATCTATACGCACCACACAAGGCAGCGCTGAATTCAGTCGTTCAGCCAAAACAACCTCCGTGCTGGCAGCGGGCGCTTTGCCCAGGGGTGGGCTTTTCGCCCGGCACGGGATGGCAGGTCTCCTGGCTCGCGGGTATCGGCCGCGATCGGGGCAAACCGTTTCCGGTCGCCCTGATCGTGCCGGCGGATCTGCCTCGCCTTCCCGGCTGCATTGGCGAAGAGGTGGACGATTCGTAGAAATAGAGGCGTCCGGCCCCGGTTGATCACCATGCATGTCCAGTGGCTTTTCCGGCATCTCCTCCGCTCCGCCCGCCCGCACCATTGCTGGCTGCCGGCGAAAAGGGCTCGATGCCGGATGGAAGACCCTGACCGCTCTACAGTCGCGGGGTCGGCTGTGATGAAGACGCCCGGTTTGGGTCCGCCCGTCACATTCCCTTTTCATCCGGAAGGGCGCAACGCCGATCCGGAACCATCCGTTATGTCAGGATGGTTAGGCAAGCCGGGGATTGAAGTCAACCGGCCTTCGCGGCTGCTCTCGGCGCGGATTACCTGCGGCTTCCAAGCCAATACGACTGACTCTACCGGAAATATCGTCTTTTATCAGAGGCTTACGTCATGAATATTTGATCGGCGCGCCGGCTTTTCGCCGCAATTCCGTTGCAAGCGGACTGCACTGTCGCCCTTGACCGGGTCTCTCCCCGCCTAGTTGTCTAGCCATGCTTATGAAATTGGATCGGCGCCGCCTGCGCGCGCTGCGTGTTTTCTTCGACCCGGGGCGGCTGCGCGCGCTGACCCGCCGCAGCGAGGTCGGCCTGTCGCTGGCGGGCGCCGTCGTCGGCATCGCCTCGGGACTTGCCGTCACCGGCATGAGCTTCGTTTCCAATGAACTGCACCAGCTGGTCTTCGGTATCTCGGACGACGAAAGGCTGAGTTCATCGCTGATCGACGACAAGCTGCTGCTGCTCACCGCTCCCGTCATGGGCGGCCTGCTGCTCGGGCTGCTGTTCTTCGTGCTGGCGAAACGGCGAAAGAAGCCGATGGTCGACCCGATCGAGGCCAATGCGCTGCATGGCGGCCGCCTGTCGCTCACCGACAGCATCATCGTCGCCGTGCAGAACCTGATTTCCAACGGCTTCGGCGCCTCCGTCGGCCTGGAGGCCGGCTATACCCAGCTTGCCGCCGGCCTCGCCTCGAAATTCGGCCTGAAGCTGCAGCTTCGCCGCTCCGACCTGCGCGTCCTCGTCGGCTGCGGCGCGGCCGGCGCGATCGCCGCCGCCTTCAACGCACCGCTGACCGGCGCCTTCTATGCCTTCGAGCTGATCATCGGCACCTATACGATCGTGTCGCTGACGCCGGTCGTCACCTCCGCCCTCGTATCCACGCTCGTCGCAAGACTGCTTGCCGAGGGTGATTTCACCATCGATATCGGCAGCTTCGGTTCGGTCGTGCCGGCCGACTATGTCCCGGCCCTGCTGCTCGGCGTCTTCTGCGCCGGCGTCGGCATCCTCATCATGCAGGGCGTCGCCTTCGTCGAGGAGCTGGCGCGCAAGAGCTCCATCGCTCCGCCTTTCCGGCCGGCGCTCGGCGGCATCATCGTCGGGCTTCTCGCGATGATCTCGCCGCAGGTGCTCTCGGCCGGCCACGGCGCATTGCATCTCAACCTGTCGCGCGATGTCGCGATTCCCGCGCTGATCGGCCTCTTCCTGCTGAAATCGCTCGCCTCGGCGATCTCGATCGGCTCCGGCTTCAGAGGCGGCCTGTTCTTCGCCTCGCTGTTCATGGGCGCCCTGCTCGGCAAGCTCTTCGCCTATTGCGGCCCCTATTTCGCCGATGCGACGCTGACGCCTGCGATCTATGCCGTGGTCGGCATGAGCTCGCTTGCCGTCGCCGTCATCGGCGGCCCGCTGACCATGACCTTCCTGGCGCTCGAAATCACCGGCGACTTCCCGATCACGGCGCTGGTGCTCGCCGCCGTCATCACCTCCTCGCTCGTCGTGCGCTCGACCTTCGGCTACTCCTTCGCCACTTGGCGCTTCCACCTGCGCGGCGAAAGCATCCGCAGCGCCCACGACGTCGGCTGGATCCGCAACCTGACGGTGGACAAGCTGATGCGCGCCGACGTCAAGACGGCACGGGCCGGCATCTCGCTCGAAGAATTCAAGCAGGCCTTTCCGATCGGCTCGACCCAGCGCGTCATCCTCGTCGAGGAGAGCGAAAAATATGCCGGCCTCGTTCTGGTCCCGGAGATCTACGCCAACCCGACCGACGTCCAGGATGAGGGCAAGGCGCTTTCCGATTTCATCCGCTACCGCAACGATTTCCTGCAGCCGCAGATGAACGCCAGGCAGGCGGCGGCGATCTTCGACAAGACCGAAAGCGAAGCGCTTGCCGTCGTCAACAACCTGATCGAGCGCAAGGTGGTCGGCCAGCTCAGCGAAAGCCACACGCTGCGCCGCTACAGCGAAGAGCTGGACCGCCGCCGCCGCGAGGTGTCGGGCGAGATCTGAGCGGCCACTACGATGCTGTGTCAGCGAGCCTGTAAACGTCGGCCTTCTTCGAAACGCCGCGCAGCTCGAACGAGCCGAGATGCTCGCAAGGCGCGGCGCAGGTCGCCGCGAAGCTCTCCGACATCAGGAGCGGCTGCTCGAGCGTGCCGCAGAGCTTTTCAAGCCGCGAAGCCTCGTTGACGGCCCTGCCGATCACCGTGAAATCCAGCCTGCCGTGAGCGCCGACATTGCCGTAGAAAACCTCGCCGAGATGCAGCACGACGTCGACCCCGATATCGGGGCCGCCATTGCCCGTCCGCTCGCGATTGAGCGCGTCGGTTGCCTTCAGGAGATTCTGCGCTGAAGCAAGCGCCGCCGTGCAGGCCTTTTGCGGGTCGTCGGCATCCGTCGGGAAGATCGCCAGCACGCTGTCGCCCATGAACTTCAGGATCTCGCCGGAATTTTCCTCGACATGCCGGTCGATCAGCTCGAAATGCTCGTTGAGAAAACCGACGATCTCCTCGGGCTGATAGACCTCAGTCAGCGCCGTGAAATTCCTGAGATCCGCAATGAGGATCGCGGCGTTGATCGAACCACCCGTTCCCCTCTGGGTTTCGCCGGCAAGGATGCGCGCGCTCGTCCTGGCGCCGGTATAGACCGCCAGGATTTCGGTCGCGGTGTTCGATGCCGCCACCCGGTAGGCCGCTAGCCCGAGCGCCGGGAAAAACCCCTCGATGACTGCCAGCTGTTCATCGGAAAATCCGTCCGGCGCGTCGCTCGTCAGCGAAAAACCGAGCCCGCGCAGCGCAACCTCCTTCGGGAATTCGCAAAGGTTGATCACGTGGTCCGTACCACCGGCAAGCGCGAATTCGCGAAGCTCGGCATATTGCAGGCCCTCGCCCTTTGCCAGGTTCCACCGCCCCGTATTCTCGCCTCGGTTCAAAAGGTAGAATATCGGCGTGTTCTCGAAGTTGCGCTGCGTCTCGCTGCCGTGTCCGGCCGTCTCGATGATCGTGACGCCGCCCCTGACGAAATTGGCCGCGATGCCGCGATACATCGGATGAATGGACGGCATCCTGATGCTCGCCCGCCAGATCGGAAACCCTTCCGCGATCAGCCTGTCGCACAGACCGGTGACGAGATCGCCAATATGCTCGCTGGTGATTCCATGCTCGATAAGCCACTGAATATGATCGTTAATTTTGGAAACCTCCGCATGGGGATGGAGAACCGGGAATGGGCGTCGCCTAGCCGCGCATACTACTTATTAGCCTGCTTCGCATTGCGATACTACTCTCGCGTGAATGACGTGATGAAGTTGGACCCGCATATAGGTATCTGCCGTGTGGCCCCCTCATCTGCCTGCCGGCACGCCTTTCATTGCCTTACACTCAGCAAATTCTTCCCACCCTCCAGCATCTAACCCAACAACTCCCCCAACCACCACGCATCCAGGCATCGCTCCAGTTCCCCGGCAACCTCATCCAGCGCCCGCTCCACGCTCTCACGATAATTCCCATGTCGGCCGGAAAGCCCGAAGCTCTCCAGCAGCCGCGCACGATAAGCATCACTGCTGAAGAGCCCGTGCAGATAGGTGCCCATGATCCGCCCGTCCGCCGAAACCGCGCCGTCGGGCACCCCATCGACGATCGCCGAAGGCCGATCGCAATCCGGGCCGCGGGTGATGCCGAGGTGGATCTGGTAGCCGGAAAGCGGCGTGTCATATTCGGTCGAGCGGGCATGGCTGTTGCGCACGGTCTTCTCCGGCGCCATCTCGGTTTCGACATCGAGAAGCCCGAGCCCCGGCGTTTCCTGCCTCCCGCCCTCGATCCCAAGCGGGTCATGCACCATGCGGCCGAGCATCTGATAGCCGCCGCAGATGCCGATCACCCGGCCGCCGCGCCGGACATGCGCGTCGAGATCGCGGTCCCAGCCTTGGGCCCTGAAATCGGCAAGATCCGATATCGTCGATTTCGAGCCGGGAAGCACGACGAGTCCGGCATCGGCAGGCAGCCGTTCGCCCGCCCGCACGAAGGTGAGCTCGACATCCGGCTCCGCCCTCAGCGGATCGAAATCGTCGAAATTGGCGATGCGCGGCAGCACCGGCACGGCGACCTTCAGTGCGCCGGTCCCGCCCCTTGCCAGCCGTTCGAGCACGACCGAATCCTCGGCCGGCAGGCGCGCGGCACCCGACAGCCACGGCACGACGCCGAAGCACGGCCAGCCGGTGAAGCCTTCGATGGCGCGGATGCCGTCGTCGAACAGCGAGACGTCGCCGCGGAACTTGTTGATGATATAGCCCGAAATCATCGCCCGGTCGGCTTCGTCGAGGATCGCATGCGTGCCGACGAGCGAGGCGATGACGCCGCCGCGGTCGATATCGCCGACGAGCACGACAGGCACATCAGCCCGCGTCGCAAAGCCCATATTGGCGATATCGCCGGCCCTGAGATTGATCTCGGCCGGCGATCCCGCGCCCTCGACGATGACGAGATCGGCGCCTTCGGCCACCTTTTCGAAGCTTGCGAGAACCGCGCCGAGCAACTGCGGTTTCAGCCGCTGATAACCCCGCCCCTTCGCCTGGCCGAACACCCTGCCCTGCACGATGATCTGGCTGCCGTTTTCCGATTGCGGCTTCAAGAGCACCGGGTTCATGTGCACCGAGGACCGCGTGCGCGCGGCAAGCGACTGCAGCCATTGCGCCCGGCCGATCTCGCCGCCGTCATCGGCGACCGCCGCATTGTTCGACATGTTCTGCGGCTTGAACGGCCGGACGGCGAGCCCGCGATTGGCCGCCAGCCGGCAGAGGCCGGCGACCAGCACCGTCTTGCCGACATCCGAGCCGGTTCCCTGCAGCATGATCGCTCTTGCCATTGGCATCAGCCTTTCCCGAGAGCATCGTCCTTTCTGCGCTTCCGTGAAAAGCTGAACCGCTCTAGCCCGAGGCCTACAAGGGTAAAAATCCCGGGTCAAGCTCCGGCAGAAAACGCGAAAACCGCGCATGGCCTTGGCTCTGCGCGGTTTGCCGAAAACTCTGGCGTCTTCACCCTCTACACGGCGAAGCTCGCTTTCTCCGGTACGCACTACCTGAACCGAAGAAGCAGCGGTTGTTCCCGCTGCGACCCCACTGATAACGGCACATTCTTACCGGAGAGTTATTGAAGGCTTACGCAAATATTAATTTCGACTTTTTTTGACATTCCCGGCGAAATTTCTGCCGAAGGCCCGCCGGCAGTCGCGAACAGCGTGTGTTTCCATCGAAGGCGCCATTTTCGGGCTGCTGACATAAATTCTTCGAATTCAAGCATTTAGTCGCGCAACCATGGGCAGAAGATAGTTGATTTCTGCGGGCGAACGCGTAGGGTTGGTCAAAATGCGCCATTGTTGAACATGACCTGCGACGCGCTGCCGAAGCCGTAGTGATAAACGGCGTCCATGAAACGGAGGACCTGTTGGGGCACCGCTCCGCAAGCATTCTTCCTTTCGGGCGCCGGAAAGATCTTTGACGATTTTTTGAGACCCGGCCGCGCGTTCGAGCAAGAAAATTCGGGGAACGACGATGAAGACGCTTCTGATTTCGGCCGTCTTTGCCGCGGCTTTGTCCGTCGCCGCGCCGGCTGCGGCCGCCGAATGCGGCCAGGTTTCGATCGCCGAGATGAAATGGGCCTCGGCCGGCATTGCGGCGAACTTCGACAAGATTATCCTGGAAAAGGGCTATGGCTGCTCCGTCACCATCGTCGACGGCGACACGCTGCCGACCTTCGCCTCAATGAACGAGAAAGGCACGCCCGACATCGCGTCCGAATATTGGATCAATTCGGTGAGGGCGCTGCTCGATCAGGCCGTCAAAACCGGCCGGTTGGTGCAGGGCGCCGAGATCCTTGCCGATGGCGCCGTGGAAGGCTGGTTCATCCCGAAATTCATCGCCGACGCCAATCCCGACATTCGCTCGGTCGAGGATGCCCTGAGACATCCCGAGCTTTTCCCGGCCGAGGACGATACGGCCAAGGGCGCGATCTATAACTGCCCGGCCGATTGGAGCTGCCACATATCGACCACCAACCTCTTCCACGCGCTGGCAGCCGACAAGAAGGGCTTCGAGCTCGTCGAGACCGGCAGCCCGGAACGGCTCGACGCGTCGATCGCCCGCGCCTTCGACAACAAGGTCGGCTGGCTCGGTTATTACTGGGCGCCGACCGCCGTGCTCGGCAAATACGACATGACGCGCCTGAGCTTCGGCGTCGGTCACGACAAGAAGGAATGGGACGCCTGCACCGCGGTTGCCGGCTGCGCCAGGCCTCAACTCAATTCCTACCCGGTCTCGCGTGCGTTCACACTGATGACCCGGTCCTTCGCCAGCCGCGCCGGGCCTGTCACCACCTATCTCAAGACCCGCAAATGGGACAATGCGACGATTAACCAGGTGCTCGCCTGGCAGGACGAAAACCGCGAAAGCAACGAGAACGCCGCGATCCATTTCCTGCGCAATTACGAGAGCCTGTGGACGAAATGGGTGCCGGCCGATGTAGCCGAGAAGGTCAAGGCGAGCTTATAACGGCGAGAGACGATCAACGACCGGACGATTCGAAATGACTGGCACCGTTCCCTTTCCCGACCGCGATACCGTTGCGGAAAAGCTTGCAGCGCTGTCGGACGCCGACAAATCCTTCCTGACGCTGCTGATGGAAAACGTCGCCCAGGACGACAATCTGCTCGATGGCCTGCGCCGCCACCTCGATCTCGCCGCGCAATCACCCTTCCTGAACTCGCTGAAACTCGAAAATCTCGGCTTGTGGATCGGCGCCCAGGCGCCGGACCGCCTGCAGATCCGGTTGACGGAAACGGCCCGCTCCAGCCAGCATCCTGCCTACCAGGCCTTCCGGACCGGCCTCAGCCGATCCGGCGGCCTCGAAAAGGCATATCCCCCGGCCACCCGATAGGGTGGTCCGTCCCCGGCCACCCGATAGGGTGGTCCGGCCCCGGCCGTCCTCTATGACGATCCGGTTCCTAAATCTCAGCCAGCCTCTCAGCCACGATTACTTCTTCGCAGCGCGATCCACTGAGCGGCCGGCGTCCTGCGTGGCGTTGACGGCGTTCGCCGTATCTTTTCCCATGCCGCGGATCGTGTTGCCGCAGGAGGAAAGAGCGAGAAGAACCATGAAGGCTGCGGCAATTTTGGCCGTTGTCGTCATTTCGAATATCCTTGTTTGAAATCAACCCCGAACGGCACTCATGCCATCCGCGCCCATAACGCACAAGGGACGAAAAAGTTCACGGGCGGAAAGCAATGCTCAGGCGGCGACCGCCTTCGCTCTTTCGGCAAAAGCGTCGCGGATGCTGTCGGCCACCGTCTCGATCGGCCCGGACATCTGCGAGGCGGTCAGCAGCCGGATATCGAAGGAGCCGAGCTCCGGCAGCCCTTCCTGCAGGCCGAGGATCGCCATGTCTTCGCTGACATAGGAGAGCGGCAGCGGCGCGATGGCGAGATCGGAGAGTACGGCGGCGCGCTGCGCCATCGTATGGCCGCTGAGATAGGCGACGCGATAGGGCCGCTTGTTGCGTTCGAGCTGAGCAAGCGCCTCCTGGCGCCAGATGCAGCCATCCTCCCAGATCGAGATCGGCAGGGGATCGCGCCGATGGGCCGAACCGCACCGTGCGCCGGCCCAGACCAGCCGCTCGCGGAACACCACCTCGCCACCGGTCGGGAACGGCCGCGTCGCGCAATTGATCAGCGCCAGGTCGAGCCGCTGCTCCTCCATGCGCTTCTTCAGCCCGACGCTCATGTCGATCGTCACGTCGACCATGATGCCGGGATAGCTTTCGGCAAAGCTCTTGAGGATTCTCGGCAGCAGCCGCTCGCCGATATCCTCCGGCGCGCCGAGCCTGACGACACCTGTCAGTTCCGGCATGATGAAGCGTGACACCGCCTCGTTCGAAAGCGCCAGGATGTTGCGGGCATAGGAAAGCAGCATCTCGCCGTGCCGCGTCAGCGATACCGAGCGGGCGTCGCGTAAAAACAGCGTCGCGCCGAGCTGTTCCTCGAGCTTCTTGATCTGCATGGAGACCGCCGACGGCGTGCGGAAAACCGCTTCGGCGGCGGTGGAAAAATTGCCTGTCTCGGCGATGGCGACGAAGGTGCGCAGCACATCGTTGTCAAGCAAAGGAATGGGACGGCGAAAGGGAAGGCTCATCGTCGCATCTTTCAATTTTTCTGATTTATAACGCCATATCATTTTGTTTGATTGAATGTCAATGCGCCTCCATATTTCGAGCTGTCGGAAGCTTGATGCAGCAAAGGAGGCCCGACATGTCACACACAATCATCTGGAATATCATACAGGCGCTTTCCGCATTCAAGTCGCGCAGGCGCAGGTACGCCAATTACGAAGAGGCGCTGCGGCAGATAAAGCGTTTTCCGCCGCATCTGCTGGCCGATGTCCGCGGAGATGATCCGTTCCTCTGCCCTTCGACCGCCGAATTCCTTTGAAGGCGCGCCATGTCGCTGGCGTGCCAAATCGAGCACCGCAGGCGGCTGAAGTATCCGCCCTGATCACATCCCGCCCAGCAGCTTGAACGCGATGATCCACATCGTAAAAGCGACGAGCGTTTCCAGCATCCGCCAGGACGACGGCTTGGAGAAGATCGGCCGCAGCCGCGTCGCGCCGTAGCCGAGGGCAAAGAAGAACAGGAAGGAGCCGGTCACAGCGCCTGCGGCGAAGGCAGCCTGCTGTCCGGGATAGCGCGTCGAGATCGTGCCGAGCAGCACGACCGTGTCGAGATAGACATGCGGATTGAGCCAGGTCAGTGCGAGGCAGGTCGCGAGCGTCTGCCGAAAACTCGCCGTTGTCGCCTCCGTCACCGTCAGCGCGGCGTTCGAGCGAAAGGCGGAATAGAGGCTTTTGGCGCCGTACCAGGCCAGAAACACCGCTCCTCCATAGCGCATGACAGGATCGAGCCAGGGCAGCAGCGTGGCGATCTGCTGGAGGCTGGTGACGCCGAGCAGGATCAGCGCCGCATCGGAGAGCGCGCAGGTAAGGCAGACGGCGAAGACATGTTCGTTGCGCAGGCCCTGGCGAAGGATGAAGGCGTTCTGCGCCCCGATCGCGACAATCAGGCTGAGGCCCATCATCAGGCCGGTAATATAGATCGAAAAACTCATCTCTTCGGCAAATGCCCCTTATCTCGATAAGTTGCGGTATCGCCAACAACTAATTTAGGCTACTTAATCTGGATTACCCTGATTAAGTGAAACTAATCATGCTCGATTACCCTGCCTTGCGCGCCGTCGCGACCGTCGTCCAGACCGGCAGCTTCGAACGCGCCGCAGCTGTCCTGAATGTGACGCCTTCTGCCGTTTCGCAGCGCGTCAAGCAGCTCGAAGAGCGCCTCGGCGTCGTCCTGATCGTCAGAGGCAGCCCCTGCACGGCCACCGAAAAGGGAGACTGGCTCTGCCGGCACATGGAGAATGTCGGCATGCTCGAAGCCGAGCTCCTCGGACAGTTGCCGGCCCTCGTCGATCCCGACGAGCCGCGCCAAAGGGTGACGCTGCAGATCGCGACCAACGCCGACAGCCTCGGCACATGGTTCGTGGAGGCGATATCGAACTTCGCCAGGAACTCTTCCTATCTCCTGAACATTGCCGTCGACGACCAGGACCACACCGCCGAATGGCTGCAGCGCGGCCGCGTGATCGCGGCCGTCACCAGCCTGGAAAAGCCGGTCCGGGGATGCCGGCGTTTCGCGCTCGGCACGCTGCGCTATCACGCCACGGCCACCCCCGAATTCGTCGCGCGCCACTTTCCGCAGGGCGTCACATCAGAGGCGATCCGCAACGCCCCGGCGCTGACCTTCAATCAGAAGGACAGGCTGCAGAGCGACTGGATACGCAGAACTTTCGGCCGCGACCTCGATTACCCCACCCACTGGCTGCCATCGCCGCAGAGTTTCGTCGAGGCGAGCCTTTCCGGCATGTGCTGGGGCATGAACCCGATCCAGCTCACCCGCGAGCATCTGGCGTCGGGACGGCTGGTGGAACTCGTTCCCGGCACGCCGCTCGACGTGCCCCTCTACTGGCAGATAAACCGGCTTGCCGCCGACCGCCTTGCGGATCTGACGCGCGAAGTCGTCGCGGTGGCAAAGCGCAATCTCTGACGCATCAAAGCAGCATCCTCGCGCCTCCGTGGCGCTGTACCGGCATGAGGCGCAACCTCGTCAGCGATAATGCTCCCAGCCCGCCAGGTAATAATCGAGGATGACAGGCCGATCGAGCGTGCTGATGCTGAAATTCTCCCTGGCGATATCCTTATCGAATTCAAAATACGTCTTCACGCCGTCCGGCTGCAGAAAGCGCGTCTCCACGGAGAGTTCAGGCTTTGCCATATTAAGCCTGGCGTCGCTTGCAAGCACGAAGCCCCACTCCCCGAAGGACGGCACATTGACATGGTAAGGGTAGATATTGGCAAAGCCGCCTGCCCTCACAGTGTCCGCAATGCTCCAGAAAGCGCGCGGCGCATAATATGGGCTGGTCGCCTGCGTGACGAACACGCCGCCCGCCGCAAGGCTACGATGCACCAGCTGATAGAATTGCTTCGAATAGAGCCTTGCGAGCGCGTTGTTGTTGGGATCGGGCAGATCGGCGATCACCATGTCGAATGGCTCGGCATTCTCCTGCAGATAGCCGAAGGCATCGGCGAAGACGATCTTCACTTTCGGCGAGCGCAGGCTGTTGCCGTTGAGCGCGCTGACATAGGGATTGTCTTGAGCGAGCGCGATCATGCGCGGATCGAGATCGACGATCACGATTTGCTGGAGATCGGGATATTTGAGCAATTCCCGGGCAGCCATGCCGTCGCCGGCGCCGAGCAGAAGCACACGCCGCGGCGCGGCGGAGCGCAACGAGATCGGCACATGCACCAGCGCTTCATGATAGCGATATTCGTCGACCGAGGAGAATTGCAGGTTGCCGTCGAGATAAAGGCGCAGGTCGTCCCTGTCCCGCGTCAGCACGATCCGCTGAAAGCGCGTCTGCTCGGCATGGACGATCCTGTCCTCGTAGAGCGCCTGATCCCAATAGTTGAGAAAATAATGCGACAACAGGATCATCGCGGTCAGCAGGCCGGTGAGCGCGACCGTCAGCCGCATGAGCCTGCCGGCGCCGATTTCCGCCCCGAAGACACGCAGCATCGCAAAACCGATCGACATATTGGCGAAGCCGAACAGCAGCGACGATTGATAGATGCCGAAAAAGGGCAGCAGGACGAAGGGAAAGGCGATCGTCGCCACCAGCGCCCCGAAATAATCGAAGGACAGGATGTTGGCGATATTGACCTTGAGCGGGTTGTAGCGATCCATCAGTCGCGTCAGGAACGGGATTTCCAAGCCGATCAGCATGCCGATGGCGATGGTCAGGAACAGGTAGGCGTGAATGAACAGGCCGGTCCAGGCATAGGCGAAATAGAGGATCGGGATGCTGAGGCCGCCAAGCCCGGCCAGCGCCAGCTCGATTGCGACGAAACGCGCCAGGATGTCCCGGTCGATGAATTTCGAAAGATAGGTCCCGACACCCATCGAGGCCATGTAGATCCCGATGGTCAGCGAGAAGAACTTGACGCTGTCCCCTAAGAAATAGGAGGCGGTGGTGGCGATCAGAAGTTCGTAGATGATCGAGCAAAGGCCGGAGATGAAAGCCGAAAAGATCAGCGCCGCGATCTGTCTGCGGTTGCCGCTTCCGGTCCGGTCCGTCGCTTCTTCCGACATCGGCTACTTGCCGCTTTCCGGCCCGCCGCCCAGCAGGTGCGCGCCGCCGGCGCTGCCCGACCGGTTGCTGCGCTCCTGGTAGACTTCGACCTGGCTGGAATACCAGGCCGAGGCCGGCACGTGAAAGCCGCGGTGACCGGCATAGCCGTAGCCGTGAAGCGCCATGTAAAAGAGCATGACGTAGAGGAATGCCAGCGCAGCAGTCACGATGCAGAGCACGTTTCGAGTTCTCGCGTTCATGAACTTTTGCTCATTCTTCTGATTTTTTGCAAAACTGCACCGATCACCAAAGTCAGGATGCCGAAGAGCGTATGAGGTATGCTGCTCGCATAGGGCATAGTGACGGTCACGAATATGTGGTCGGGCCGAAAATTACCCTGGGTTCTGATATTGAAGTAGTATGTGCCGCTTTGAGGAATTGTGAGCTTCATCTCCGAGCTCTTCTCGGTCTCATCCCAAAAGCCCTCGTCGTCCCTTCCCGTCTCGTGCCAGAGCTCCTGGCCGAATGAGAGCAGGTAATCCTGTTCCTCGTCCAGCAACTCGGCCTCGACAAAGCACCAGGTATTGAGAGCGGGCTGCGCGATGCTCATCTCCACCTTGACCACCTGGCCGGGCCTGTCGATCGTGAAGGGACCGATCAAGGCATAGTTATTGGCGGCATATTCCTCTCCGGGTTCGAGCGGCTCCACCTCCTCGGCAACGGGCTGAGGACGAAACGACACTGCGCCGTTATAGAGCGTTGCTACGGGTTCACTGAACTTCAAGGCGGTGATCAGGCTGAGCACGCCGAAGAAGAAGAAAACCGCCACCAGATAGCCGAGCTGGATCTTGTCGTCCTCAGCGGGCAGCCGAAATTCTGATTGGTATTTCCGTGAAAAATCCGTCCGCACAGCGCCGCCTTCAAATCAGGAAAGCAAGCACGACGGCAAAACACACAGCCATCGTCGCTTCCAGCAGACCTGCCCCGACATTGGCGTCCAACCGGATCTCGCCGCCGAGCGACTGACCGGGAATGGTCATCCGGTCCATCACCAGCCGCAGGATCGGCAGGAAGACGAAGGCAGCGACATCGGCGATGAAGAACTCGGTCAGATCTTTTCCCCAGTCGACGAAGTTTCCGGCCGAAGCGTTCATGATGATGATCGCGAGCGCGACGAGATGACCGGCGAAAGCGACGCCGCTGGCGACGTTCCTGCCGCGCAGCGCTTCATGAATGTCATAAGGCAGGAGCCGCTCGTAGACGAGCGTGAACAGCAACAGCGACAACTGGCCGAGCACGAAGAAGACGATGACCGACAACAGGCCGCCGCCCTCGCCCGATATCGAGCCTGCTATGACCAAGCCGGTTGCGATATAGGCCCCGCAATGTACGGCCCCGACGCCGATGTTCTTCTCGTTGACCAGTTGGTGGGTATCGTCGAACTTGCGCAGCACCGCCCGATCGCTGAACCAGCGCGCGAGATTGAGCAGGCCGATACCGAGCAGCGAATAGCCGCCAACGACGACGAGGTCGTGGACGAGGCCGCCTGCCGGTCCGTAGAGCGCCGCGACATAAATGGCTGCGGTTGCAAGATAATAGCCGGACATGGAAAGCCCGACGGCGAGATTGTCGTTCCGCGCAAGCTCCTCGTCGAGTTTATAGGAGACCGCCAGATCCTTGAACCATTTCGCGGTCAGGATGAGAGCGAGATAAAGGAGGATGAAGGCCGGCGCCCGGACGATATCGTCCACCGCAAGTCCTCGGAAATCCATGTCAGCGTCCTGCGGAGGTTGAAAATAGGAGGGATGAAAACGTGTATTCTTTGCCTGGTGCGGCTTCAATAGTAAAAGCGCAACTTTCACATGTAAAAATCAGTATCGCCGGCCGCGCTCCACGGTCGCAACCGTTGCGTGGGACGGCCTGAAACTGGTCTTCAGCGGTTCGATCGCATCCTCCGCCCGGCAAGCTCCGCAGAGAAAAATATCGAGCGCTGCATATCCCGTCTCGGGCCACGTGTGGATGCTGATATGCGATTCAGCCAGGAGGGCGACCCCGGTAATGCCTCCACCGGCGCCGAACTGATGCAGCCGCGTTTCCAGGACCGTCGCGCCGCAGGCCTCGGCAGCGCCACGCATCGCCGCCTCTATGAAGGCCACATCTTGCAGCCCTCGCGCACCCCAAAAATCGAGCAGGACGTGGGTGCCTGGCGGATAATCCGTCTTGCCAGGCGCATCGGATGTCTTGAAGGGCATGCAAGTTCCCGTTGATATTGGAACTCCTGCATATCTCCACCCGGGATAGCCACGCTAGTGCCAATTCCAACCATGGGCATTTTGTGCCGCGACGACATGCTTCGGCGCGATCGTGCGCTCAAGCGATGGCGATGATTTCCAGCTCCTGGCCGCCGGACTCCACCACGTCGCCCACAGCCTTGCCCATCAGAAGCCGCGCCACCGGCGAAACGTAGGAGATCGATCCGGCCTTGGGGTCGGCTTCGTCTTCGCCGACGATGCGATAGGTCTGCACGCGCCCGTCGTCGCGGCCGAAGGTTACGGTGCTGCCGAATGCCACGGCGTCCGTGGACGCGGGTTCAGGCATCAGCTGGGCGCTGCGGAGTCTTGCCGCGAGATACCGCAGATCGCGCAAGGGGCCGGCCGCCTGCCGCCGCTTTTCGTTCACGTCGTCGATTGTGGTTGTGGCGTCATAGGCCTCTCGCGCCGCCTGGAACTGCTGCTCCAGAGCCTTTAATCCCGCTTCCGTGACGAGGTTCGGATGCGGCGAAATCGGACGGTCCGGCAGCAGGGTTTCCGAAGCGGTTTCGAAACTCTCTTCCTTGGTGAAGGCGACAGCCAATCTTGAACTCCATTGCAGGCGCTATGCGCTTATCGTCAGGGGCGATTGCCCCAATTTGGAACCATACATACACCGGCTACCGATAAACCGCCAACTTTGCGGCTTCCGTCTGCCGGGAACGTCCTGGCTGCCATGACGTTTATTCCCTCCAGAAGCAGCGTAGCGCAGGAGGATCGAATGCCCGGTCGGCAGCGAAGGAGCGGCAACGCAGTCAGGAACAGGCCATGCCCTCCTTCCTGACGGACGCCATGCCGCTGACGCCGAGCTGGTGGGATCTCGCCGCGCGCATCGCACTGACCGTCGTCGCCGGCGGCCTCATCGGCCTCGACCGCGAGCGCGGCGGTCATGCGGCGGGCTTCAGGACCACGATGCTGGTGGCGCTTGCCGCCTGCCTGGCGATGATCCAGGCGAACCTCCTTCTATCGACCTACGGAAAAACCTTTAGTTATTTCACGCAGATGGACGTGCTGCGCTTTCCCCTCGGCGTGCTGACGGGCGTCGGCTTCATCGGCGGCGGCGCGATTCTCAGACGCGGCGACACGATGACCGGCGTCACGACAGCCGCGACCATTTGGTTCATGACCGTCGTCGGCCTCTGCTTCGGCGGCGGCCAGATCGTGACCGGAACGATCGCAACCATGGTTGCCTTCATCGTGCTTTCGCCAATGAAACGGCTGGATACCTGGCTGCGCTGCGAACGCAAGGCGACGCTCGTCCTCTACGGGTCGAGCTCCGACATTCCCGACCTGTCGGATGTGCTTGGCCCCCTCGAATGCAGCGCGCTCTTCGGATCGCTGAAACGGACCGAAGACGGCCGCATGGGGACGACCTTCGAGCTGCGCTGGCTCGCGAAAGATCCGGACGCATCCGCCCGTGCGATCCTGGCTGCCGTCTCCGAGGCGCATGAAATCGCGGAATTCTCCATGCAGTCGACGACGACCTGATCCAAGGGAACCCTGCCCTATTTCTAAGCGTGTTCGGGTTTGCCCTTCCTCTTGGTCGAAGCGAATTCTTCGAGCTGCTTTTCGCTCATGGATTCGGCCATCTGCTTCGAAGCGCCCTTGAGCTCCTTCTTAGGCGTCTCGCCGCGTTTGGCCGAAAGCGCGGCCCCGGCAGCCTTTTGCTGGGCTTTGGATTTGGCTGGCATATCGATCTCCTTCTGAGCAAGGCGTCCGCTCCGTCAAACTACCTTCCCTTGCGGCGAAGGCTGCGGCCGGAGCCGCAGCCGATCGCGCGTCAGTTGATGGTGGCCCACTGGCTGCGGACATCCCGTGCGTTCTTCGACAGGTGAACGTGAGCATCGACATGATCGACCCAGTCGAGCGGGATAAGATGATGCTTGCCGTCCTCGGAGTCGGTCTTGGTCAGCTTGATCCGGCTGGGACCATCGAGATGATCGACCGTCCCGACATGGGTGCCGTCGGCGGTCAGAACTTCCATATGTTCACGAATCTGATCTGCGGAAATCATCGTTTCCTCCTTTGCGTCACTGGCAGTTACCAGGCCGCAACGATGGGGAGCGGAGTTGGTTCCAAGGCCCTTTGCCGCAACCCGGATTCTCCGCCGCCGGCGCACGCCGATCATTCAATCTCGTTGATGTTATCCATAAGCTCTATTCGTTTGAATGATGAGTTCCGAGAGCCCATATTTACAGCATGGACATGGAACGAACCTCCCATCGCTGCCATGTCCCGGCTCAGGAAAGGAACCGAAAAATGACCACGCTTACCTATCGGGGTCACGGTAAGACCCATACATCAGGCGAATTCCACTTTGCCCTGGCAGATTACGCCCACAAGCTGGTGCTCGCCTGGACCCGCTGGCGGACCGCCCGCGAAATCGAAGCCATGCCGTTCGACATTCGCAAGGACATCGGCTGGCCAAGCACGGACGACAGCAAACACCGGACCATGTAATGAATGCGACATTTCTTCCCCGATGAGGGCGGCGCCTGCCTCACGCAGCGCCGCCTTTTTCGTCTCCTGGCTGTCCAATTCATAGCCGCTTTCGATCCCGAATTTCCGCCGCCTGCAGGCCCATCCTCCGCCCTGTTCCCGGTTTGACGACGGTTCCGCCAGTCAAATCGCGGTCAATGTCGCATATTTGCTCTTCACGGCCGCTTTTTTCCATGCGAGTGTCGCTTTCAGGACATCGGCGCGACGCATTCCGCGCAACGAATATGTCATCGTTCCTCGAGCATGGATTTCGCTATGAACAGGATGCAGATCAAGAAGCGTTCACTGGTCTTCTTTATGGTACCGCAATTCACCATGCTGCCCTTTTCGGCGGCCGTGGACACCTTGCGCATCGCCAACCGCATGCTCGGCTATCAGGCCTATACCTGGCGGCTCGCCTCCGTCGATGGAGAGAAGGTCTATTCCTCCTGCGGCATCGGCATCGAGGCGAATTCATCGCTCGCCGAGGAGCGCCGCCATCTCGGCGGGGAAAACCGGCCCGGCATGGTGCTCGTCTGTTCCGGCATCGATATCGAGGAATTCAACAACAAGTCGGTCAATGCCTGGCTGCGCGAATGTTATAACCGCGGCGTCGCCGTCGGGTCGCTCTGTACGGGCGCGCATGTGCTGGCCCAGGCGGGCCTCCTGAACGGCAAGCGCTGCGCCATCCACTGGGAGAACCTGCCGGGCTTTTCCGAAGCCTTTCCGCAGGCGGAGGTCTATGCCGACCTCTACGAGGTCGACGGCAATCTCTACACCTGCGCCGGCGGCACCGCCTCGCTCGACATGATGCTGAACCTCATCGGCGAGGATTTCGGCGAAAGCCTGGTCAACCGCATCTGCGAACAGCACCTGACCGACCGCGTGCGCAACCCGCACGATCGCCAGCGCCTGCCGCTGCGCGCCCGCCTCGGCGTACAGAACGCCAAGGTTCTGTCGATCATCGAATTGATGGAAGGCAATCTTGCCGAGCCGCTGTCGCTGATCGAGATCGCCGATGGCGCCGGCCTCTCCCGCCGCCAGATCGAACGGCTGTTCCGTCAGGAGATGGGGCGCTCGCCGGCGCGCTACTATCTGGAAATCCGCCTCGACCGCGCCCGCCACCTGCTGGTGCAGTCCTCCATGCCCGTCGTCGAAGTCGCCGTCGCCTGCGGCTTCGTCTCGGCCTCGCATTTCTCCAAGTGTTATCGCGAACTCTACCACCGCTCGCCGCAGCAGGAACGCGCCGAGCGCAAGACCACCATGGCGACGGCACGGCAGGCGGTTGCGGCTTGAGACGCAACATCTCATCGTCATGCTCGGGCTTGTCCCACTGGTGTCCGGTTTAAATTTGGTCACCATTGGAGGCTCATCTGTTGGGGATTGGCTGGTGGGCTGCCGGCGGGTCGCAACAGGCGGTCGATCCTGCGTCGGTGCATGAGATTGGCGCGCACCAGGCGGGCGAAGGCGAGCGGGCTTGCGACGGTGGTCTGGTCTGCCTTGGCCATCTGCAGCAGCAGGTATG
>NZ_LOKX01000027.1 GCF_002211285.1 Rhizobium sp. R635
TCGATGTTTGGGCCCGGTTCAATCGTGAGCCCGTATTGCCATCTTACCGGGGGCAACCACCCCAGCCAGCCATCATCTGATAAATATGACATGGGGTGATCGCGCCGCGATTACTCCATGTTTTGCGCTCACGACATGCGCAAACCCAAAACCTAAAGTGCGGCAAGCGAATCTGAAAGATCGCGACGCGCTTTAGGCCCTCAAGAAAAAGCCCGGCGACCCCTTGGAGGGGCACACCGGGCCTGATGTCGATCGGCGCGTGTTGAGGGGAGACGGCCGATCATTCGCGGGACGTGAGGGGGTTGTCCCGCTTCCCCATAAACACCCACCAAGACTATTGGTTCCGCCGGCATCGAGAAAAGATGTGCGGTGCAGCGTCATGCGCATGACGGGAGCCGCAACGACAATTTGACGTGAGGGCATCGTGATGCCCTTGTCTTGGGACATCCTTTATTGCACTTTCACGACGTTACGGATTGATCCTCGATCCGTTCGGGGCTGGAGCCTGATGACGCAAGACTACCCGGCTTTTTTCGGGCTTTTCGGCCCTCGGGCAACCGCCAAGGACGTTACCGTCTGGCACAAATACAACCCCATCCTTCCCGTGCGCCTCACCGATGGGGCAAGCCTCAACCCTTCCGGCCAGATCTGGCGGCGTTTCCATTTGGGCCAGTGGGAATATAAGCAGGACCCGGAGACGCCCGAGGACTTTGAAGCCCGCCAGTATTGATGGGAAGAGGCGCAATTTCCGCCACTTTATCTTCTTTAACACCCCGTTAAATCGCCGCAATTACAGTTCACTCGGATGATCACGTCGCCCGCAGGTGCGCCGTTGGGCGAAGTTGGGCTTCGCGATCGAACAGGGGATGCGACCGGTCGGCGATGGCAGGCAGAGGCAGATCAGGCGACAGAATCGAACCGTCCTTCAGCGGCCGCCCGGCGCGCGACGATGACGAATTCTCGCTCGATGCCGACGACCGCGTCATCGGCAGCAGATCGACGCGGAGCAAAAGCTCCAAACCTTCACCGCAGCGAGCCGCCCCTCGACGGCGACGTGAGCCGCGCGAGCGCGAAGGCGGCGGCCTTTTCGGCCTCATGCGCCGCGTGATCTACTGGTGCGTCGTGCTGTTCATCTGGGCCGGCATCGGCGTCGCCGGGCTCGTGCTCTATTACGGTTCGCGCATGCCGAGCGCCAGCACATGGGCGATCCCGGAACGGCCGCCGAACGTCAAGATCACCGCCGTCGACGGCAGCGTCATCGCCAATCGCGGCGCCACCGGCGGCGAAGCGCTGTCGCTCGAAAACATGTCGCCCTATATTCCGGAAGCCGTCATCGCCATCGAGGACCGGCGTTTCTATTCACATTTCGGCGTCGATCCGCTCGGTCTCGGCCGAGCGATCGTGACCAACTTCACGGCCGGCCATATGGTGCAGGGCGGCTCGACGCTGACGCAGCAGCTTGCCAAGAACCTCTTCCTCTCTCCGGAGAGAACGCTGGAACGCAAGGTGCAGGAGGTGCTGCTCGCGCTCTGGCTGGAGCAGAAATACACCAAGGACCAGATCCTTGCGATGTATCTCAACCGCGTGTTCTTCGGATCGAACGCCTATGGCGTCGAGGCGGCGTCCCGCCGCTACTTCAACAAATCGGCGCGCGACGTGAACCTCGGTGAGGCAGCGGTGCTGGCCGGCCTGCTCAAGGCACCGTCGCGGCTTTCGCCGGCCCGCGATGCGGACGCGGCGAATGCGCGCGCCCAGCTCGTGCTCGCGGCGATGCGCGAGCAGGGCTTCATCACCGATTCCGAGGTCAAGACCGCGATGTCGCAGACCCCGGCTTCGGCCAAGAGCTACTGGTCGGGCGCCGGCCACTATGTCGCCGACATGGTGATGGACCAATTGCCGGGCCTGATCGGCGACGTCAAGGAAGACGTCATCGTCGATACCACCATCGACAAATCGCTGGAAAAGAAGGCCGAGCAATCGCTGGTCGACGTGCTCGACAAGGAGGGCGGCAAGCTCGATGCCTCGCAGGCGGCGCTCGTGTCGATCGACGGCACCGGCGCAATCCGCGCGCTCGTCGGCGGCAGGGATTATGCGGCGAGCCAGTTCAACCGCGCCGTCAAGGCGAAGCGCCAGCCGGGTTCCTCGTTCAAGCCCTTCGTCTATGCCGCAGCGCTCGAAAAGGGGTTGACGCCTTTTTCGGTGTTCAACGATGCGCCGATCCGCATCGGCGACTGGACGCCCGAGAATTACGAGAAGAAATACAATGGCGAAGTCACGCTTGCGACCGCACTCGCCAAGTCGCTGAATACGGTGGCCGCGCAGCTGGTGATGTATGACGGGCCGGACCAGGTGATCAAGCTCGCCCACCGGCTCGGCATCGAAAGCGAGCTGCAGCCGAACGCCTCGATTGCGCTCGGCACGTCAGAGGTCTCGCTGATGGAGCTCACCGCATCCTACGCCGCCTTCATGAACGGCGGCTACAAGGCGACGCCGCACGTCATCCGGCGGGTGACGACCGCAGAAGGCAAGGTTCTCTACGAAAATACCTATGACAGCCCGCCGCGGGTGCTCTCCGAGCAGATCGCCGCCGAAATGGATGCGATGATGATGGGCGTCATCGACAACGGCACCGGCAAGAGCGCCAAGATTCCCGGCTGGCAGGCGGCCGGCAAGACCGGCACGACGCAGAATTCGCGCGACGCGCTTTTCGTCGGCTTCACCAGCAACCTCACGACCGGCGTCTGGTTCGGCAATGACGACGGCAAGCCGATGAAGAAGGTGACCGGCGGCGGTCTTCCGGCCAAGGCCTGGAAGGAATTCATGGTCGCCGCCCACAAGGGTCTTTCGCCGGCTCCGCTCTTCGGCAACGGCCAATTGGTCGCCGATCCGAACAGCGGCCAGCCGATGGCGCAGGCGGCACCCGACGGCGGGCAGCCGGTCGCGGCCGAAGAGCCGCCGTCAACGACGATCGGCGGCATCATTTCCGGCGTCTTCGGCGGCGACGAAAGTGCCAACCGCTACCCGCAGGCGCCCGTCCGGCAGCAAACCGCGCCGTCAGGAAACGGTCCTATTCCGCCTGCCGACGTCGCCGAAGGCGATGGGGCCGGCTATGGAAACGTCGTACCGCCCGGCGATGTCGGGACGCCGCAGACGACCTCTTCCGTGCAGCCGCGGCGCACGACCCTGCTCGATCTGATCATGGGCCAGTGAGATCATTGCGGCATCCCCGTGACACACTGAGGAGAGCTCTTTCCCGGCTGTCGTCAAAATTGAATGCAACACATTCGTTTTGCTGGATTCCGGGGCATTTCTCGCCTTGCAGTCCAGAAAACCGCTCCTTATATACGCCGCATCACCGCAATCACGATTGCGTAATCTCAAGTAGACCCATCCCGTAAGGGGCTGTCAGGGAAATGCCTTCTCGGGGTTCCGACAGCTTGCTTCAAGGAGAGAATGACATGGCAAAAGTAATTGGTATCGACCTTGGAACGACGAATTCCTGCGTCGCAGTCATGGACGGCAAGGACGCGAAGGTCATCGAGAATGCGGAAGGTGCGCGCACGACCCCTTCCATGGTGGCTTTTTCCGATGACGGCGAGCGCCTCGTCGGCCAGCCGGCCAAGCGCCAGGCGGTCACCAACCCGACGAACACGCTCTTTGCGGTGAAGCGCCTGATCGGCCGCCGCTATGAAGACCCGACCGTCGAGAAGGACAAGCATCTCGTTCCCTTCACCATCGTCAAGGGCGACAATGGCGATGCCTGGGTCGAAGCCAATGGCAAGGGCTACTCACCCGCACAGATTTCCGCGATGATCCTTCAGAAGATGAAGGAAACCGCCGAATCCTATCTCGGCGAAAAGGTCGAAAAGGCCGTCATCACCGTTCCCGCCTACTTCAACGACGCGCAGCGCCAGGCAACCAAGGATGCCGGCCGCATCGCCGGCCTTGAAGTGCTGCGCATCATCAACGAGCCGACCGCTGCCGCTCTCGCCTACGGCCTCGACAAGAAGGACGGCAAGACGATCGCCGTCTACGACCTTGGCGGCGGCACCTTCGATATTTCGATCCTCGAGATCGGCGACGGCGTCTTCGAAGTGAAGTCCACCAACGGCGATACCTTCCTCGGCGGTGAAGACTTCGACATGCGTCTCGTCGAATATCTCGTTGCCGAGTTCAAGAAGGACAACGGCATCGACCTGAAGAACGACAAGCTCGCCCTGCAGCGCCTCAAGGAAGCTGCCGAAAAGGCAAAGATCGAGCTGTCGTCCTCGCAGCAGACCGAAATCAACCTGCCGTTCATCACGGCCGACGCCTCCGGCCCGAAGCACCTGACGCTGAAGCTGACCCGCGCCAAGCTCGAAAGCCTGGTCGACGACCTCGTCCAGCGCACGATTGCGCCCTGCAAGGCAGCCCTCAAGGATGCCGGCGTCACCGCTGCCGAAATCGACGAAGTGGTTCTCGTCGGCGGCATGAGCCGCATGCCGAAGGTTCAGGAAGTCGTCAAGCAGCTGTTCGGCAAGGAGCCGCACAAGGGTGTCAACCCGGATGAAGTCGTCGCTCTCGGCGCCGCCATCCAGGCCGGCGTTCTCCAGGGCGACGTCAAGGACGTTCTGCTTCTCGACGTAACCCCGCTGTCGCTCGGCATCGAGACCCTCGGCGGCGTCTTCACCCGCCTGATCGAGCGCAACACGACGATCCCGACCAAGAAGAGCCAGACCTTCTCGACCGCGGAAGACAACCAGCAGGCCGTCACCATCCGCGTCTCGCAGGGCGAGCGCGAAATGGCTGCCGACAACAAGCTGCTCGGCCAGTTCGACCTCGTCGGCCTGCCGCCGTCGCCGCGCGGTGTTCCGCAGATCGAAGTCACCTTCGACATCGACGCCAACGGCATCGTGCAGGTTTCGGCCAAGGACAAGGGCACCGGCAAGGAACAGCAGATCCGCATCCAGGCTTCCGGCGGCCTCTCCGACGCCGACATCGAGAAGATGGTGAAGGATGCCGAATCCCATGCTGCCGAAGACAAGAAGCGGCGCGAGGGCGTGGAGGCCAAGAACCAGGCCGAAAGCCTGATCCACTCCACGGAAAAGTCGCTCAAGGATTACGGCGACAAGGTTTCCGAAGCCGACCGTACCGCGATTTCCGATGCGATTGCCGCTCTGAAGTCCGCAACGGAGGCAACCGAAGCCGATGCCGAAGACATCAAGGCCAAGACCCAGACCCTGATGGAAGTGTCGATGAAGCTCGGCCAGGCGATCTATGAAGCACAGCAGGCCGAAGGCGGCGCTGCTGCCGATGCCTCGGCGGAAGACGGCGACAATGTCGTCGATGCCGACTACGAGGAAATCAAGGACGACGACCGCAAGAAGTCCGCGTAATCCGCGACGGCGTGGTTATGCTTCAACACCTGATCCGGCTGCTCACCATGGCAGCCGGAAATCCATTTCCGGGGTTTAATCCTTAATGGCAAAAGCGGACTTTTACGAAACTCTGGGTGTAGCCAAGTCGGCGGACGAGAAAGAGCTGAAAAGCGCCTTCCGCAAACTGGCGATGAAATACCATCCGGACAAGAACCCGGATGACAAGGACGCCGAACGGAAGTTCAAGGAAATCAACGAAGCCTACGAGATGCTCAAGGACCCGCAGAAGCGGGCGGCCTATGATCGTTACGGCCATGCGGCCTTCGAACATGGCGGCATGGGCGGCGGTGGCGGCGGATTTGCCGGCGGCGGCTTCTCGGATATCTTCGAGGATATTTTCGGCGAGATGATGGGCGGCGGGCGTGCACGCCAGCGCTCGTCAGGCGGGCGCGAACGCGGCGCCGATCTCCGCTACAACATGGAAATCACGCTGGAAGAGGCCTTCTCCGGCAAGACGGCGCAGATCCGCGTTCCCACCTCGATCACCTGTGACGTCTGTTCGGGTTCGGGCGCCAAGCCCGGCACGCAGCCGAAGAACTGCGGCACCTGCCAGGGAACGGGGCGCGTGCGCGCCGCGCAGGGCTTCTTCTCGATCGAGCGGACCTGCCCGACCTGCCACGGCCGCGGCCAGATCATTCCCGATCCCTGCCAGAAGTGCCACGGCCAGGGCCGGGTGACGGAAGAGCGTTCGCTCTCGGTCAACATTCCTGCCGGCATCGAGGACGGCACGCGCATCCGCCTGCAGGGCGAAGGCGAGGCCGGCACTCGCGGCGGGCCGGCGGGCGACCTCTATATCTTCCTGTCGGTGAAGCCGCACGAATTCTACCAGCGCGACGGGGCCGATCTCTATTGCGCCGTACCGATCTCGATGACGACGGCCGCGCTCGGCGGGACCTTCGACGTGGCGACGCTCGACGGCACCAAGTCGCGCGTGAGCGTGCCGGAAGGCACGCAGGCGGGCAAGCAGTTCCGCCTCAAGAGCAAGGGCATGCCGGTGCTGCGTTCGGCGCAGACGGGCGACCTCTACATCCAGATCCAGATCGAGACGCCGCAAAAACTGACGAAGCGCCAGCGCGAATTGCTGCAGGAATTCGAGCAGATTTCCTCCAAGGAGAACAATCCGGAATCGACGGGCTTCTTTGCCCGGATGAAGGAATTCTTCGAAGGCTGAGCCGCCGATCGATACGCAATCGCGAAAGCCGGGGACGGGAACGTCTCCGGCTTTTTTGTTTCCCGAGTCCCAATCTGCGACACTTCCCGTCCGCACCGGGCAATTTGTCTCAGATCGACACGGCGGCAGGACGGAACACGACTTGCGTTAACGCAGCCAGATGATGCCGCTTGCAAGTTTTCCAAATGAATTCAGTCTCTGCCGTCAGCGAATAATCCCCAAAACCGGAATCGATATCGGCAAGGATCAGGCGCCAATTCAAAGTGACAGAGCGCCGTTAGCACGTCCCAGCGGACGCGCCGCGCTCAAGCGGAAACAACCAAGATAGGGGTAACTACCATGGCGCCAGCCTTTTCCTCTCAGTCCGAAGATGTCGACGTTCTCGCCGGCGCCATCTATACATGGTGCGCCGAGCGCAACATCAAGCTTCGCAGCCAGCAGGGCCTTTCCATCGCCAGCATCGCGATCGACCTCTATCATGCCGGCCATCAGACGCAGGACGATCTGCTGACGGCGCTGCATGGGTGCGAGATTCACTAAAGCGCGTCGCGATCTTTCAGATTCGCTCCTTGCGCTTTAGGTCTTTGTTTTTAAGCATGTCGTTATCGCAAAACCGCCGCACACTTTTGCGCGACATGCTCTAAACCGTGTCGTGATCTTTATAACCGCTCCGGCGCAGTCAGGCGGCGCTTTCGACCGCTTCGCCGGTCATCAGCGTGAGGATGGTCTTGACCGCTTCCTTGCCTGCGGCCGAATTCAACTTGTCGTAGCTCAGCGCAAGAGCATAGGCATCGGGGCTGAGTTCGATACGGCCGCCGAATTCCGATATGCCCGTTCCCTCGAAGAGAGCGGAGATCTCGACACCGAGGAAAACCGCAATCTGATGCAGCTTGCTGGCGGAAACCCGGTTCGTTCCTTTTTCATATTTCTGGATCTGCTGGAAAGTCAGTCCGAGTGCTTCCCCGAGTTCGAGCTGGGAAACACGACGAATGGCGCGAAGCTGTCTGATGTTGCGACCAACGATGATATCGACCGGATCTGGCACTTCACCACTCTCTATACATGAACCTTTTGTTCACCATATCGTTTTCGCAAGATAACTCAACCCGGAAGTTGCAAAATTCAACCGACTTTTTCTGGACTTTACGTTACGTCAGCCGTCTCGGGCGAATGCGCCAAAACTCCTGATATCAAGGCGCGCAGGCCGTAACCATCGCCGCCGGGTGCATCGACCTGGCGCCGCGGGCTCATATCCTCTCAGGTTGTATTTTTTTGGGAAATTGGGACGCATCGGATGGGCAAGTTAGGCCGGCGAAGCGGCGAGCCTTGCCATCGGCGCCGCTTCGGCTTAGCTGTCACACTTAACGATTCCGGACATCCGATGCCGCACAAGGTTTCCCTTTCCCGCCTGAAGCTGAGCGACTTCCGCAATTATGCGGCGGCATCGCTTGCACTTGACGGCCGCCATGTCGTGCTGACGGGAGACAACGGCGCCGGCAAGACCAATCTGATGGAGGCGGTCTCGCTGCTTTCGCCCGGCCGCGGCCTGCGCCGTGCGGCCTATGGCGATATTACCCGCGTCGGCGCGGCCGGCGGCTTTTCGATCTTCGCCGCGCTCGACGGCATGGAGGGCGAAGTCGAGATCGGTACCGGCATCGAAACCGGCGAGGAGACCACCGCCCGCAGGCTGCGCATCAACGGCACGCCGGCAAAGACCGCCGACGAGCTGACCGACCATCTGCGCCTTCTCTGGCTGACTCCTTCGATGGACGGCCTGTTCACCGGCACATCTTCCGACCGGCGCCGCTTTCTCGACCGGCTGGTGCTGTCACTCGATCCCGCCCACGGCCGGCGCGCCAGCGATTTCGAGCGCGCCATGCGCAGCCGCAACAAATTGCTCGACGAAGGCCGCTTCGATCCGTCCTGGCTTGCAGGCATCGAGGAGCAGATGGCAAGCCTCGGCATCGCCATGGCGCTCGCCCGGCAGGAGATGCTCGGCCTCCTCACCCGGCTGATCGAGGAAACACTGGAGAGCTCGCCCTTCCCCTCGGCCTCGCTGCAGCTCTCGGGCTTCATGGACGGCCAGTTCTCGCGCCCCTCGGTCGACCTCGAGGACGATTACGCGGCGATGCTTGCCGTGAGCCGTTACCGCGACGCCGGCGCGGGGCGCACGCTCGAAGGGCCGCACCGGGCCGATCTCATCGTCCACCACCGCGAAAAGGCGATGGAGGCGGAGCGGTGCTCCACCGGCGAGCAGAAAGCGCTGCTTGTCGGCCTCGTGCTTGCGCATGCGCGGCTCGTCGGCAATCTCACCGGCCATGCGCCGATCCTGTTGCTCGACGAGATCGCAGCCCATCTCGACGAGGGGCGCCGGGCCGCGCTGTTCGACCTCATCGACGGGCTCGGCGGCCAGGCCTTCATGACCGGCACGGATCGCGCGATGTTTTCGGCACTCGGCGACAGGGCGCAGGTCTTCACGGTGGCCGACGGAAGGGTGTTCGAATGAGCGGGACGGCATTTCCGGGCATCGGGGGCCATGATACGATCGGCGCCATGGAACCGCTCAGCCCTGATGAAATCGCCCGCTATCACCGCCATATCCTGCTCCCCGAGATCGGCGGCGCGGGCCAGCAGAAGCTCAAAGCCGCCCGCGTACTGGTGATCGGCGCCGGCGGGCTCGGTGCGCCGATCCTGCAATATCTGGCCGCGGCCGGCATCGGCACGCTCGGCATCGTCGACGACGACAGAGTGTCGCTCTCGAACCTGCAGCGCCAGGTGATCCATGATTCCGGCACGATCGGCGAACTGAAGACGGAGAGCGCAGCGCTTGCCATCGCCAGGCTCAACCCGCATGTCCGGCTCATCCGCTTCGAGGAACGCTTCTCGCGGGAAATCGCCCGCCGCCAACTGTCCGGCTTCGATCTCCTGATCGACGGTTCCGACAATTTCGACACGCGCTATGCCGCGGCCGATGCGGCGGAAGAAGCCCATATCCCGCTCGTCACCGGCGCCGTCGGCCGTTTCGACGGTTCGCTGACGGTTCTGAAACCTTATGAGACGGCCGAGGACGGGACCCTCAACCCGAGTTACCGCGACCTGTTTCCCGAAGCCCCTCCAGCGGGTCTGATCCCCAGCTGCGCCGAAGCCGGCATCATCGGCGCGCTTACCGGCGTCATCGGGACGATGATGGCGATGGAGGCAATCAAGCTCGTTACCGGCGCCGGCGAACCGCTGATCGGGCGGCTGCTGCTTTACGACGCACTCTCGGCCCGTTTCGAAACCGTGCGCTATAAGCGCCGCCGCGCAAGGCAGGCTGAATGAGGATTATCCGCCTCGATCCGAGTTTCACGTGCTGGGACGAACTGCTCGCCCTCATCCTGACCGCCTTCGCTTCGATGAACGGCCGGATCGATCCCCCGTCATCGGCGCTCAGCCTGACGGCGGAGACGTTGGCCGCAAAGGCTGAGGCCGAGATTGGCCACGTCGCCATCGAGGAGGGAAAGCTGACCGGCTGCCTGTTCCTGCGGCCGGAGGCCGATTGCCTCTATGTCGGCAAGCTCGCCGTTCTCCCCGCAGTGCAAGGCAAGGGCCTCGGCAGGCGGCTGCTTGCAATCGCCGAGGAGACGGCTGCAGGGCTCGGCCTTGCCGCTTTGCGGCTGGAGACACGCATCGAACTCGTTGAGAATCACGCCGTCTTTACCGCCTGGGGATTTTCCAGAACCGCCGAGAAGGCGCATCCGGGTTTTACCAGGACGACCTTCATCGAGATGCGGAAGAACCTTGCCCGCTGACGCGCATCAGCGGCCCGGCAGCACCCGGTTCGGCGGTCTATGGCCGTCGATGAAGGTGCGGATATTGATGATAACCTTGTCGCCCATGTCGATCCGGCCTTCGATCGTCGCCGAACTCATATGCGGCAGCAGCACGACCTTGCCCTCGTTGGCGAGCTTGATGAGCTTCGGATTGACGGCGGGCTCGTTTTCGAAGACGTCGAGGCCGGCGCCGGCGATCTTGCCCTCCCTCAGGCACTTGATCAGCGCGGCTTCATCGACCACGTCGCCGCGAGCAGTGTTGACGATATAGGCCGTCGGCTGCAGCAGCGCCAGGCGGCGCGCCGAGATCAGGTGGAAGGTCGCCGGCGTCGACGGGCAGTTGACGGAAACGATGTCGACGCGGGCGAGCATCTGGTCGAGGCTTTCCCAATAGGTCGCCTCGAGCTCGTCCTCGACCGCCGGATTGACGCGCTTGCGATTGTGATAATGGATCGAAAGACCGAAGGCCTTGGCGCGGCGGGCGACCGCCGTGCCGATTCGCCCCATGCCGACGATGCCGATGCGTTTGCCGTGAATGCGCCGGCCGAGCATCCAGGTGGGAGACCAGCCGGCCCATTCGCCCGGCTTGTCGGTCAGCACGCGTGCACCTTCGCCGAGCCTGCGCGGCACCGCGAGAATGAGCGCCATCGTCATGTCGGCCGTGTCTTCGGTCAAGACGTTCGGCGTGTTGGTGACGGTGATGCCTTTGCGCGCCGCCGCCTCGACGTCGATATGGTCGGTGCCGTTGGAGAAGCTGGCAATCAGCTTCATCTGCGGCCCCGCCTCTTCGATCAGCGCCGCGTCGATGCGGTCGGTGACGGTCGGCACCAGCACGTCGGCCGTCCTGACGGCGGCGATCAGCTCGGGAACGGAACGCGGCGTATCGTCGATGTTCAGCTCGGCGTCGAAGAGCTCGCGCATGCGGGTTTCGACGGCATCCGGCAGCTTGCGGGTGATGTAGACCTTCGGTTTTTTCTTCGCTGTCATGGCTGCCCGTCGTGCCTTGTTCAGAGGTCTTTAACCAAGAAAGGGGATAACTTTCCCATTCCGGGCATTTTCTACCAGACCCGCACGCGAAGACAAACAAAACTCGTGGTGCAGCCGGGGAATGTCAGTGCCCGGACAGCGAGCAGGCTGGGCCTGGCCCGCGGATTCGAGCAAACGGAAGCTTCCATGCGCAGCAAAGTCCTGAAGTCCTGCCTCGCCGTCGCGATCGCTCTGACCACATCCATGGCCGCCCTGGAACTTGCCCATGCGCAGGCGGCCAAGGGACCGAGCGGACTGCCGTTGCCGCGTTTCGTCACGCTGAAATCCAAGCGCGTCAACCTGCGCATCGGCCCCGGAACGGACTATGCCGTTTCATGGATGTACCTGAAATCCGGCCTGCCGGTGGAAATCATTCAGGAATATGACAATTGGCGCCGCATCCGTGATGCCGACGGCACCGAGGGCTGGGTCAACCAGTCGCTGCTGTCGGGCCAGCGCGCGGCGATCGCCGCTCCCTGGATGAAGACGAAGGGCAAAGGCGTCTACGTCAATCTGCGCCGCGAGGCGCTACCCTCCGCCTCGGTCGTCGCCAAGCTGGAGCCCGGCGTGATGCTGACGATCGGCGAATGCAACGGCGACTGGTGCCGCGCCGAAACCGACGGCGCCTCCGGTTGGGTGGCGCAGTCGGAGATCTGGGGCGCCTATCCCGGCGAAGCCTTCAAATAAGCCCTGCCGCTTTGGCTGCCTCGGAGAGCGAGGTCATCGGACGCGGGCCGATCTGCTGGATGACGATGCCGGCCGCCAGGCAACCGAGCTTGCCGCAATCTTCCAGCGACCGTCCCTGCGTATAGCCGTAGAGGAAGCCCGAAGCGAAGAGATCGCCGGCACCCGTCGTATCCACAACCTCCCTGATCCTGATCGCATCGACATAATAACGCTCGCTGCCCTTCAGGATGACCGCGCCGTCCTCGCTCATCGTCACCGCGGCGATCTTGCAATCGGCGGCGATCTTGTTCAGCGCCTCTTCGAAATCTTCGGTCTCGTAAAGGGAGAGCGCCTCCTGGCGATTGGCGAAGACGATATCGACCTTGCCGGACCGCATCAGATCGAGGAATTCACTGCGATAGCGGCCGACGCAGAAGCTGTCGGACAGCGTCATCGACATTTCGCGGCCGTTTTCATGGGCGATGCGGGCGCAATCGAGAATCGCTTCCTTGGCGCGCGGCGGATCCCACAGATAACCTTCGAAATAGGTGACCTTGGCGTCGGCCACGACATCGGCCTCGACATCCTCGGGGCCGAGCTCGACGCAGGCGCCGAGATAGGTGTTCATCGAGCGTTCGCCGTCCTCGGTGACGAAGATCATCGAACGGGCGGTCGGCGGGAAGGTGCCTTTCGGCTTCGTCTGGTAATGGACGCCCTGGGCGCGAATGTCGTGCGTGAAAATTTCGCCGAGCTGATCGGCGGCGACATTGCCGAAATAGGCGGCCTTGCCGCCGAGGTTCGCGACGCCCGCCGCCGTGTTGCCGGCGCTGCCGCCGGAGGCTTCGAGTGCGGGTCCCATGCGCGAATACAAGAGTTCGGCGCGTTCGGCATCGATGAGATTCATCGCCGCCTTGGTGATCTTGTTGTCAATGAGGAACTGGTCGTTGCAACGGGCGATGATATCCACGATTGCGTTGCCGACTGTCAGAACATCGAATCTTGTCATGAAATGGGGAGTCCCGGATTTGTGATAGCCGGGGTTCGGTCTTAGCGAAATTTCCGCGGTTTGGAAGGATAAATGGTGAATGGCGCATCTATTTCTTCGCAAAAGTGCCGCTTATTCGTCATGCCCCTGTCATCTTCGAAATCTAGATATGCTCGCAGGAAGACCGGCATGAGCAGCTTTCAGTTGCAGCCGGGCGCACGAGGGATGATCCCTTCGATCTTACCGGCGCGATGCTGACCACGGATGAACTGGCAGCTTCGCGATTCGGGTATCCGGCAAGGCCGGAGCGGAAAAGCGGGCAGTGCCCGCTTTTTTTGCTTTGAGGGTGACGCAGTTGCGGACGCCTTTGCCTTTTCAATCCCGGCGGTTTGCTGATAGAGGTGGGATACTCCCCCGCGCAGAGCAATCTCCCCCATGTCAGCCATCATTCTCGACGTCCTTCCCATTTTCATCCTGATTCTCATCGGCTGGGTGATCGTCCGCAGCGGCTTGATGGCGTCGAATGTCGGCGACGCGCTCAGCGAATTCGTCTTCAAGATCGCCGTGCCGCTTCTGCTCTTCCGCACGATCGCCGAGGCGGATTTTCACGGCGCCTCGCCTTTCCGGCTCTGGATCGTCTATTTCTCCGGCGTTGCCATCACCTGGACGGCCGGCCACATCGCCGCCACCCGCCTCTTCGGCCGTGACGAACGGATCGGCGTACTGGCCGGGGTGTCCTCGGCCTTCGCCAACAATGTTTTCATCGGGCTGCCGCTCGTCGAGCGCACCGTCGGCGACGAGGGGCTGGTGGCGCTGTCGATCCTGCTCGCCGTGCACCTGCCCGTCATGATGGTCGCGGGCACGGTGCTGATGGAGCATGCGGAGCGGAAGATCGCCGGCAAAAGCGACCGCAGCATGATCTTCGTGCTTCGCCAGATCGCCATCAATCTCATACGCAATCCGCTGGTGATCGGGCTTGCGGCCGGCATGGCCGTGCACCTTTCCGGCCTTACGATGACGGCGACGCTGGCGACCGTCGTCAACCAGATCGCCGGCATTGCCGGCCCGGCGGCGCTGATTTCGCTCGGCATGGCGTTGGAGAAATACGGCGTCTCCGGCAATCTCGGCATCGCCAGCGTCACTTCGGCATGCAAGCTGCTGCTGCTGCCGGGCTGCGTCTGGGCGGCAAGCCATCTCCTCGGCTTGAGCCCGGAATGGACGGCGGCGATCGTGCTGACCTCCTCCGTGCCGACAGGCGTCAACGCCTGGCTGATCGCCAATCGCTTCGGCGTCGGCCACAGCCTCGCCGCCTCGACGATTTCGGTAACGACGGCGCTCGGGGCCGTCACCGTCTCGCTCTGGGCCTATTTCCTCGGCGCCTGAGCAGCTTTCTCGATAACAAAAAGCCCGGCTTGCGGCCGGGCTTCCATGTCATGCGCGTATGCTGCCGCCTTACTGCGTCGCGGTGTTCGGATCCGGCAACGGCACCGGCGAATCGGCCAGCGTATGCAGGTAGAGGATGACGTTGGCGCGATCCTGATCCTTCGGCAGACCGGCAAAGCCCATTGCGGTGCCGGGAACGTCCTTCTTCGGCGCCAGAAGGAACTTGTTGAGGAATTCGAAGGTCCACTTTTCGCTGCTGCCCTTGGAGAAATCCTTCATGGCAGCGGAATAGGCAAAGCCTTCATGCGAGGCGATCGGGCGATCTACGACACCAAAGAGGTTAGGACCGACCTTGTTCGGTCCCCCTTTGGTGGCGTCATGACAGGCCTGACACTTCTTGAAGATTACTTCACCGGCCTTGGCATCTGCAGAAGCGAGCAATTGCGCAATCGGCACGGCAGCGGCAGGCGCAGCTTCGCCACCGGCAGCCGGCGCCTCTTCGGCAACGATCGCGAAACCTTCCTTCTCCGGTGCTTCGGAATGGAAGACCCCCTCGGACGCGATAGAGACCGACATCAGAACGAAAATCGTTCCGAGCAGCGCCCCCACGGCCGTATTGACGTATGAATTCATCTGCAATGCTCCCCTTGCAGCCGGCAGACCATAAACCGGACCATCTTGAAATCGCGCGGAACCTATGTCTTTTGACGGATCGTTGCAACTGTCTAAATGGTCTTGCGTGTGAGACTTTTTGACACTTTTCAGCCCGGAATAGAAGGCCCGAACAATGAGTGATTCAAATTTACACGACGTGCTCGTATTGATCCCGGCGCGAATGGCCTCCACCCGGCTTCCGGGCAAGCCGCTGGCCGATATTTGCGGTCTGCCGATGATCGTGCAGGTGGCGATGCGCGCCCGGGAGGCCGCCATCGGCCGCGTGGTCGTCGCCGTCGACGACGCCCGGGTGTTCGATACGATCGCCGCGGCCGGCTTCGAAGTCGTCATGACGCGCGGCGATCACCAATCGGGCTCCGACCGGATCTACGAAGCGCTGACCAAGGTCGATCCCGGCAAAAAGGCGAAAATCATCGTCAACGTCCAGGGCGATCTGCCGACGATCGAGCCGGAAACCGTGCGGGCGGCTTTGCGCCCTCTCGATAACGAGGCGGTCGATATCGGCACGCTGACCACCGAAATCGACAATGAAGAAGACAAGGCCGCGCCGCACATCGTCAAGATCGTCGGTTCGCCCGTTTCCGAGACCCGTCTGCACGCGCTCTATTTCACCCGCACGACCGCGCCCTACGGAAAGGGGCCGCTCTACCATCATATCGGGCTCTATGCCTATCGGCGCGAGGCGCTGGAACGGTTCGTTTCGCTCGGTCCTTCGACGCTCGAAAAGCGAGAGGCGCTGGAGCAACTTCGGGCGCTCGAAGCCGGCATGCGCATCGACGCCGAGATCGTTGACACGGTTCCGCTCGGTGTCGATACTCCCGCCGACCTCGAAAAAGCGCGGCGCATCCTCTCCGCAAAGTCGAACTGACGAGACCACCATGAACATCAAGACCAACAGGATCGCCTTCCAGGGTGAATTCGGCGCCAATTCCGACATGGCCTGCCGCGACATGTTTCCGACCATGGAGCCGCTGCCCTGCCAGACCTTCGAGGATGCCTTCACGGCAGTCGACAATGGTGATGCCGATATCGCGATGATCCCGATCGAGAACACGATTGCCGGACGCGTCGCCGATATCCACCATCTGCTGCCCGAATCGCGGCTGCATATCATCGGCGAATATTTCATGCCGATCCGCTTCCAGCTGATGGTGCTGCCAGGCGTCACCAAGGACGAGATCCGCACGGTGCACAGCCATATCCACGCGCTCGGCCAGTGCCGCAAGATCGTGCGCGCTCACGGCTGGAAGCCTGTCATCGCCGGCGATACGGCGGGAGCGGCAAAACTGGTGCAGGAAACCGGCGATCGCTCGATGGCCGCACTTGCTCCGCGCCTTGCGGCCGATCTCTACGGGCTGGAGATCGTCGCCGAAAATGTCGAGGATACGGAAAACAACGTCACCCGTTTCGTCATCCTGTCCCGCGACGAGGAATGGGCGCAACGCAATTCGGCTGACGAAAAGGTCGTTACCACCTTCGTCTTCAACGTTCGCAACATCCCCGCCGCGCTCTACAAGGCGCTCGGCGGCTTTGCCACCAACAACATCAACATGACGAAGCTCGAAAGCTACCAGCTCGGCGGAAAGTTCGTGGCGACGCAGTTCTACGCCGATATCGAGGGCCATCCGAACGATCCGAACGTACGCCGGGCATTGGAGGAACTGCGTTTCTTCTCCGAGAAGGTGCGCATCCTCGGCGTCTATAAGGGGCATGCGATGCGAGGCCTGCTTTAACAGACCTCGCCCTCCGGCATATTATTTATCCGGCTCACAGACGCGCAGCCGATGCCCATCGGGATCGAGCACGACGAAGGTCGGGCCGAAATCGAGCTCGGTCAGCTCCTGGGCGATCGGCAGGCCGCGCTGACGCCAGTCCTCATATTGCCTGGCGACGGCATTTTCTCCCGCCACCATGAAGGCCACTTCGCCGCGGTTGCCGATGGCGGAGGGCTGCGGCTCGACCTTGCTGCGCCGCCAGAGACCAAGGGTGAAGCCGCCGTCGAGCGGGAAGGCGACGAAATTCGGCGCTTCCACCGCCGGTTCGCGGTTCAGGATGTTGCGGTAAAAGCCGGCGCTTTCGGCCGGATCCTTGACATAGAGGATTATCAGATTGGGGCTGGTCATTTCGGTTCTCCCGTTGCTGTAAGTTGGGCGTGCGAGATACTTCCTGCTGCCAATTTGTGGCAGCAGGAAACAAAAGGCGCTGCGAAAGCAACGCCCGTTCTCGTCAAGTGGATGAGCTGGACAATCAGATGTTTAGAGCGGGAACCGGTCTTGGAGGCGCGGGTTGCGCCCATCCATGAAGCCGAGGTCGCGCTTCAGACAATCGGGGGCCGCTTCAACATCGAGTTTCGAGTGGCTTTGCCCGGAGATCCGGAAAAGACTCATGGCCAGATGCAACAGGCCGGAGTACGTCGACTGCCGGGCGTCGGCAAAGGTTTCGGCCGAGATAATGTCTGCAAAACTATCGGAGGCGAAGCGATCGCCGGCCGGCTGAATGACTGGAGGCGTTACCATGATCAGTGCTCCTTTCCTGGCGCATCGACACGATGAGCGGAACCTGGATGCTACAGCGTCCTTTGCGCGTCCAAAGAAGCGCGGCGCTGTAGTGAATTGAGACTGATAATAACGCGGTCTGCTGACAGTTTATGGCAGCAGCGTTTCAGGTCTCCAGCGGCACGTCCTGCGTCTCGCGCCACTCCTTGAGGAGCACCGTGCGGCGGCGTGGATACCGCGTCTCATGGACCGCCATGTCGATGATGCGATCGGTGCGGAAATGGCGGAAATCCTGGCGCAGCTCGCACCAGGCCATGATGATGCGCACATGCTCGAAATAGCCGAGCGCGAAAGGCCAGACACGGCGGCGTGAAATCCGGCCCTGCTCGTCGCCATAGTGCAGTTCGAGCACACGCTCCAGACGAATCGCCTTGCGAATGGCCGAAACATCGGCCTTGTCCTCGTCCTGGCGCTTGCGGCCAACGAAGAGTGTCGCCGAATCGATCGTCTCACGCATATCGGCCGGCAGCACGGCGGCGATCTTGGCCAGCGCATCCGCGCCGGCGCCGGCAAGACGCGGCTCGGCGGCGCGGGCCACCCAGCGCGAACCGAGCACCAAGGCCTCAAGCTCTTCTTCGGAAAACATCATCGGCGGCAGCATGAACCCGGGCTTCAGCACATAACCGATGCCGGCTTCGCCTTCGATCATCGCGCCCTGGGCCTGCAGGCTGGCAATATCGCGGTAGAGCGTGCGCAGGCTGACGCCGGTCTCCTGGGCAAGCACGGTGCCGGTCACCGGCCTGCGATAACGCCGAAGCGTCTGGAGCAGCGTCAGCAGCCGTTCCGAACGGGCGACCGGCATGGCGCTAGCGCTTCCACTCCACCCAGTCGCGCATCAGGCGGTGGGCAATCGCCCCTTTCGGCGGCGAAGCCTTGCCGTTGGCGCCTGGGCGTTCCAGCATCTCCAGCGTTTCCGCGCGGGTGAACCAGCGACAATCCTCCAATTCGGTCTCGTCGCGCTTGATTTCACTGGATTTCGCCTCGGCATAACAGCCGATCATCAGCGAATGCGGCATCGGCCAGGGCTGCGAGGCGTGATAGCGGATGCGGCCGGTGCGGATGCCTGACTCTTCAAGCGTTTCGCGGCGCACGGCGTTCTCGATGGTCTCGCCGGGTTCGACGAAGCCGGCAAGACAGGAATACATGCCGGGCGCGAAATGCGGGCTGCGGCCGAGCAGGCAGAGGTCGCGCGTCTCGTCGACCGTCAGCATGATGACCACGGGATCAGTGCGCGGGAAAATCATGTGTTCGCAGGCGGTGCAGACACGCTTGTAGCCGCCGATATGGATCTCCATCGCCGAACCGCAGCGGCCGCAGAAGCGGTTGTCGCCGTTCCAGCGGATCAGGCTGGCGGCCTGGGCGAATTCGCCGAGCAGCACCTCGTCGATCAGCATCTCGCGAAACAGGGTACGGCCATCGGCGGGCTTGTATTGGCTGGCGAGGTCCTCGACATCGACGCCGACCGGAACGGCAAGACGCGGCTCGCCTGATTTGCGGTAACCTAAAAGCACCGTCTCGTCCCAATCCGGCTGCAGCTCCTGCAGCTCGTAGCGGGCGAAGAGCGGATCGAGCACCTGGCCGTCATGCTTCAGCACCAGCTTGTCTTTGGCGAAGGCGAAGATATGGGTGCCTTCCCTGGCCAGCGCCTTTTCGACTGATTTTTCATCGCGGTGCTCGGAATCGCGATCGAGGTCGTTGGCGGCAAAGGCAGTGAGGTTGCTGGGTTCCGGATGCGGCACATCCGAATCGAAAAGCGAATGACTCATGATGAAAGGGCTTCCCGCAGCTTCGCTGTGAACTCGTCTCTCTTTCCGTCCTCGTAAGGCTCAGCGCGCCCGAAGCCCCAGACGGGACCCGGCCAGTTGGCATCGCCTTCGAAGCGGGCAATGACATGAACATGAAGCTGGCGGACGATATTGCCAAGAGCCCCGACATTGATTTTTGTCGCGCCGGTGATCTCCTTCAATGCCTTGGCGGCGAGTTCCGTCTCGAAGGCGAGCAGCACCTGATCGAGTGGCGTCAGCTCGAAAATTTCGGTAATGCCGGCCCGGCGCGGCACGAGAATGAGCCAGGGCCAGCGGGCGTCCTTCGACAATCTGAGATCACAGAGACCGGTGACCATGATGCTGACGCTGTCGTTTTCCAGCCGGGGGTCGAGCTCGAAGGCATTCAAGGGCATTCCTCCTGTCTTTTCCTACGACTAGCAGTTTTTTATGATGTTGGCTTGCTTTTGATGACGATATTGCCGATATGTGCATCCGGGAGGTTGGTGGTGGACGAGCCACTCGCCAACCGGGTCAGGTCCGGAAGGAAGCAGCCCTAACGAGCCCGGCACGGGTCATCGTGCCAGCCTCCCACCTTCTCTTCACGAAATGCCCGACGATCCCGGGCGACAAGCAGGGCGATGAGCGACACCGAGCGACAGTCAAAAGATGCCGCCTCGACGGGCACCGGATACCGGGTGCTGGCTCGCAAATACCGCCCCAAGGATTTCACGGACCTGATGGTCGGCCAGGAGCCGATGGTCCGCACGCTCACCAACGCCTTCGAGACCGGCCGCATCGCACAGGCCTATATGCTGACCGGCGTACGCGGTGTCGGCAAGACGACGACGGCGCGCATTCTGGCGCGGGCGCTGAATTACAAGACGGCTGATATCGACAAGCCGACGATCGATCTGCGCGTGCCCGGTGAACATTGCCAGGCGATCATGGAAGGCCGGCATGTCGACGTGATCGAGATGGACGCCGCTTCGCACACCGGTATCGACGATATAAGAGAGATCATCGAGCAGGTGCGCTACCGTCCGGTTTCGGCGCGCTATAAAGTCTATATCATCGACGAAGTACACATGCTGTCGACGCAGGCTTTCAACGGCCTGTTGAAGACGCTGGAAGAGCCGCCGGAGCATGTGAAGTTCATCTTCGCCACCACCGAAATCCGCAAGGTGCCGATCACGGTGCTGTCGCGCTGCCAGCGCTTCGACCTGCGCCGCATCAGCGCCTCCGATCTCGTCGGGCTGTTCACGACGATCGCGGCCAAGGAGGGCATCGAGGCGGAGCCGGACGCGCTGGCGATGATCGCGCGCGCCGCCGAAGGCTCTGCCCGCGACGGCCTGTCGCTGCTCGACCAGGCGATCGCCCATGGCGCGGGCGTGGTCCAGAGCGAAGCCGTGCGCGGCATGCTCGGCCTTGCCGACCGCGCCCGGATCGTCGATCTCTTCCAGCATATCGTCGCGGGCGATGTGGCCGCCGCCCTCGGCGAATTCCAGAGCCAGTACGAAGCGGGCGCCAATCCGGTGGTCGTGCTGACCGATCTTGCCGATTTCACCCATCTGGTGACGCGGCTGAAATATGTGCCCGACGCGGCGAACGACCCCTCGCTCAGCGAAATCGAGCGCACGAAGGCCTCGGAATTCGCCAAGGGCGTCGCGGTGACGACGCTGTCGCGCATCTGGCAGATGCTGCTGAAAGGCATTCCCGAAACGGAAGGCTCGTCACGGACGGCGGGTGCCGCCGAGATGGTGCTGATCCGGCTTGCGCATGCCGCCCATCTGCCGGCGCCTGAGGATGCGGCGCGCCGGCTTGCCGAATTTTCCGGCGACAATGCCGGGTCGCGGCCCTCCTCCCCGCCTTCCGGCAATGGCGGCGGCAACGGAACACGCGTTCCCTATCAGAGCAGCGTCGCGGCCCGTGCGACGGAGCCAACACCACGGCCGCAGCCCTCAGGGCCGACCGCCATGCTGCGCGCCGTGCCCAATCCGGAGCCGCAGAATATCGGCCGCACCGAGATCAGGCCCGCAGAGGCTCCGAAGCCGCTCGTACGTGTCAATTCCATTGCCGATATCGTCGATCTCGCGGGCGAAAAGCGGGACGTCAAATTGAAGGCGCTGGTGCGCAACTTCGTGCGGCCGGTCCGTCTTGAGCCCGGCCGGCTGGATGTGAACCTCACCGAAGGCGCTCCGAACACGCTGCTCAACGAGCTTGCCGTCAAGCTCAAGGAATGGACCGGAATCCACTGGATTGTCAGCACCAGCCGCGAAGAAGGCGGGCCGACGATGGTGGAGGCGGAAGCCAAGGCGCAGGAGCAGCGTGTCAGCGACGCCCGCCAGGACCCTGACGTAGCGGCAATCCTGGCGCATTTCCCGGGCGCGAAAATCATCGACGTACGCGTGCGGGCGCCCGAACCGGAAGACGAAGGCGAGGTCAAGCCGCCGGCTGTCGCCGAATCCGAGGAAGGTGACATCCTGCCGGGCGACGACATAGAATTCTGACGTTTCAAGAAGGAGCGAGACGATGCGCGACATCATGGGCATGATGGGCAAAGTCAAGGAAATGCAGGCCAAGATGGAGCAGATGCAGGCGGAGATCGCCGAGCTCTCCGCCGAAGGCAAGGCGGGCGGCGGCCTCGTCACCGTCGTCGTCTCAGGAAAGGGCGAACTCAAGAGCCTGAAGATCGACCCGTCGCTCTTCAAGGAGGACGATGTCGAGATCCTCGAGGACCTGATCGTCGCCGCGCACAAGGACGCCAAGGACAAGGCCGAGGCGCTCGCCGCCGAAAAGACCAAAGCGCTCACCGCCGGCCTGCCGATCCCGCCCGGCTTCAAGCTGCCGTTTTGATAGCAGGCAATCGATCTTCATCTTGGCCGCGGCTCCGATAGCCGATGCTATCGAGCTTGCGCTACATACAGAACGCCACTCTTAACACTGTGCTTCCAGCAGCGCCCGCAGCCTGTAGTGAATGGGAGCGGCGAGATATCGCGACCGGTCCGCCTCCGAAAGCTGCCGGCCGAATGTTTTCATCAGCTCCGGCATCGTCACCTTTTTGCCCGAAAAGGGCTGATGCTCGACCGCCGTTCCGGCCTCGGCCACACCGCCTCTGACGACGCGGCAGTAAATGCCGGGGCGGGCGGCCATGGTGTAGCGCTTGACGAATTTCGGATCGTTCATCCTGGCGGCAAAAGTGGCGCAGGGAATGCGGCATGCAGTGACTTCGAGGATGAGATCGCCCGATATGAACCGGTCGCCGACGGCGACGTCGCGATTGTCGAGATTTGAGATGACCAGGTTTTCGCCGAAGGTGCCGGGCTCATAAGGCCGGCCGAGTTCACTGCTCCACCAGTCGAGCGTCAGCGATCCCTCGACATACACTGCCTGATCGACGCCGCCATGGTGCTTGCGGTTGCAGATCGCATCGCCGACCAGTCCTTCCGCGTCGATCATCACGGGGCCATTGACGGGTCGCTTGAAGATGCCGGTCTTGTAGCTCTTGCCGGCCAGCCTTTCCGGGTTGCCCATACAAAGAGCCAGGATTTTCATGGGATGGCCGATCCTTCCGCGATTCCGTTTTCGTTCCATATCAGTTAAGAACGGCGCATGGCAAAACGAGTCACCGGCCCCGAAATCGAAAAACTCATCCAGCTTCTGGCGAAGGTGCCGGGCCTCGGGCCGCGCTCGGCCCGCCGGGCGGCATTGCATCTGATCAAGAAGAAGGATCAATTGCTCGGCCCGCTGTCGAGTGCGATGGGCGAGGCCTATGACAAAGTGAAGATCTGCTCGCGCTGCGGCAATGTCGATACCGTCGACCCTTGCACCGTCTGCACCGATGCGCAGCGCGATCAATCCGTCATCATCGTCGTCGAGGACGTTTCGGATCTCTGGGCGCTGGAGCGGGCAGGCGCGATGAACGCCGCCTATCACGTGCTCGGCGGCACACTGTCGCCGCTCGACGGGATCGGACCTGACGATCTCAACATTCGCGGGCTGGTCGACCGGATCGGCGAAGGCGGCATCCGCGAGCTGATCATCGCCGTCAACGCCACCGTCGAGGGGCAGACGACCGCGCATTACATCACCGACCAGTTGCAGGGGCTCGAGGTGAAGATCACGCGGCTGGCGCATGGCGTGCCTGTCGGCGGCGAGCTCGATTATCTCGATGAGGGCACGCTTGCTGCGGCGCTGCGGGCGCGGACGGTGATATGAGGGGATTGCATATGCTGCGAATATTCGCACTCGCCATAACAGCCGCGCTCCTCCCCCTCCCCTCATACGCAGCCCCATCAAAAGCCGATGTCGAGGCGCAGTTCGAAAGCTGGGTGCAGAAGGACCTCTGGCCCGAAGCAAAGGCGGGCGGTATCTCCGAAAAAACCTTCAAGGCCGCTTTCTCAGGCATCACGCTGAACTGGAACCTGCCCGACCTCGCCCCGCCCGGTTTCCCGCCGCCGAAGGAGCAGAAACAGACGCAGGCGGAATTTTCCTCGCCCGGTCCCTATTTCAACGAGGACCGGCTGAAAAAGCTTGCCGCAACGGGGCGCGGCTTTGCCGCACAATATGGCTCGACGCTGAAGCGGATCGAGAAGACCTATGGCGTGCCGGGCTCGATCGTGCTTGCCATCTGGGGCCGGGAGACGGGCTTTGGGGCCGCGAAGATCCCGAATTCGGCAATCGAGGTGCTGGCGACCAAGGCTTTCATGTCGACCCGCAAGGAAATGTTCCGCACCGAGCTGGTGGCGGCCCTGCATATTCTCGACGGTGGCGACGTCACGCCGGCGGAGTTCAAGGGCTCGTGGGCCGGCGCGCTTGGCCAGCCGCAATTCATGCCGACGAGCTACCTGAAATATGCGGTGGATTTCGACGGCGACGGCCACCGCAATATCTGGACCTCGGTGCCGGATACGCTCGCCTCGATCGCCAACTATCTGGTCAAGAAGGGCTGGCAGCGCGATCGCGATTGGGGCTTCGAGGTCTCGATACCTCAAGCGGTCTCCTGCGCGCAGGAGGGACCCGATCTGGCAAAGCCGCTGTCGCATTGGGCCGCGCTCGGCATCGAGCGTATCTCCGGCAAGGACTTTCCGTCGCCGGAGATGAAGGCTCAAGGAATGATGCTGGTGCCGGCCGGCCGCGACGGGCCTGAGTTCATCGTCACGCCGAATTTCTACATCATCAAGGAATACAATAACTCCGACCTCTACGCGCTCTATATCGGCAATCTCGCCGACCGGATCGCCTTCAACGGCGGCGCCTTTGCGGGCCAATGGGGCGATGTCGGCAAGATGCTGCGCTCGGATGTCGCCGCCATGCAGAAGGCACTGGAGCGGCAGGGTTATGACGTCGGCGGTTCCGACGGACTGCCCGGCTACAAGACGCGGCGTTCGATCGGCCAGTGGCAGGCGAAAAACGGCATGAAGCCGACCTGCTTTCCGGAAGCCGCCATGAAGGGCAAGCTCAAGTAGGCGGCTTCACAGGCTGCGCTTCATGCCCTCATGGCTCGCGACGAAACCGAGCTTCTCGTAGAAACGGATCGAGTCTTTCCGCGTCTTGTCCGATGTCAGCTGCACGAGGCCGCAGCCGCGCTCGACACATTGGGCGATCGCCCATTCGATGAACTGCGCGCCGAGACCCGCACCGCGAAGCTCTCTTGCGACACGCACGCTTTCGATCTGCCCGCGCCACATGCCCGTTCTGGAAAGACCCGGAATGAAGCTCAGTTGCAGGCAGCCGACGACCTCGCCGGCCGCGTCGATGGCGACGGCCAGCAACTGATTGGCATCCGCCTCGATCGCAGCAAAGGCGGAGAGATAACGCGTATCAATGGGATCGGCGACGATTTCCCTGCCGCCGCCGAGATCGTCATCGGCCAGAAGCCTGACGATGGCGGCAAGATCCGATAGTCGGGCGAGCCTGAAACTGTGCATGCCTAGCCTCAATGATGCAGATCGATCGGCGCTTTATGGAAGACATCGTCGCCTGGCGGGATGGCCTGGCGCTCGATCATACGGTGGACATGCGGCGGGCCTTCGCCGCGGTGGAGCGCGCGAAGCCTGTCGATGTTTTCGGCATCGGCCTGCGTGCGCCGCTGGTTGTGTCTTATATATTCGACCCAGGTGGGGGTATGGTAGCTTTCCGTCCAGAGCCCGGGATTTTCGAGATCGCGCATCAGCGCCCAGTGCCGGGCGCCGTCGCGGATGCGGATGCGGCGGCGCTCCCCCATCAGCGTCATGAATTCCGCAAGGTCGTCGTCGGCGATCTCATAATCGACCTGGATGACGATCGGGCCGCTGCGCGGCGTGATGTCGAGGCTCAAGGCCGGCGCGGTGAAGCGGTTCAGCGGGTCGAGATTGAGCGAGGCGAAGGCCGGCATGGAAAAACGCAGGCCGATCGCAATGCCGAGCAGCATGACGACCGACGACATCAGCAGCGCATCGGCGACGCCATAGCGATCGGCGGCAACGCCCCAGAGCCAGCTGCCGCCGGCAATGCCGCCGAAGGTGACGGTCTGATAGAGCGACAGCGCCCGCCCGACCACCCAGCGCGGCGTCGACAGCTGGACGATGGTGTTGAAGAGCGAAAGTGCGGAGACCCAGCAGGCGCCTGATATGAGCAGGCCGGCGGAGGTCAGGACAGCGCTCGGGCTGTAGGCGGCGATGACGGCGCTCAGCGCGAAGCCGGTAAAGGCGAGCCGGATGATGATCTCGCTGGACAGCAGCTGGCGAAGCCTCGCATTCAGCACCGCGCCACCGATCGCGCCGATGCCGAAGGCGCCGAGCATGAAGCCGTAGGTCAGCGGGCCGCCGGCAACGAGATCGAGGGCGACGATCGGCAGCAGCGCCAGGATGGAACTCGCGCCGATGCCGAAGATCAGGCCCCTGACGAGGACCTTTTCGAGATTGGGCGACATCGAGACATAACGCAGGCCGGCGAAGATGGCGCTGCCGAGCGCTTCGCGCGGCAGGGTCGAAACCGGCGTGCTCGGCCGCCAGCGCAGCAGGGCATGGATCAATGGGAGGTAACTCAGGCTGTTCACCGCAAAGGCCGCGGCAGCGCCCGCCGCCGCCACGATGGCGCCGCCGATCGCCGGGCCGACGCTGCGGGTGATGTTGAAGCCCATGCTGTTCAGCGTGACGGCGCCCGGCAGATCGGCGCGCGGCACCATGTCGCCGACCGAGGCCTGCCAGGAGGGATTGTTGAGCGCCGTGCCGCAGCCGATCAGGAAGGTGAAGAAGAGCAGCAGCCAGGGCGTGATCCAGCCGAGAAGGGCCGAGGCCGTCAGCAGGGCCGACACCACGAGCATCATGCACTGCGCCGTCAGCATGACCCGGCGGCGGTCGTAATTGTCGGCGAGCGCGCCCGATATCAGGGAAAACAGCATGATCGGCAGCGCCGTCGAGGTCTGCACCAGCGCGACCATATCCTCCGAGGCGGTGATCGTCGTCATCATCCAGGCAGCGCCCACCGCCTGGATCAGCCCGCCGAAATTCGAGGAGAGGCTGGCAAACCAGATGGCGCGATAGGTATCATGCCGCAACGGCGCCAATGTCGACGAAGTATACGCCACGATTCCTCCCGCTCTGTCATTGCGCCCACCCCGCAATATATGCGCAAGACGTTCGCTGGCCATAGGTTCGTTCGCCTTGCCGGAAGCGAATTGGCGGAATTGGCAGGGGAATCGCTTCAGGTTAATTTATTGCTTGGGTGATGAGCTTTTCGAGATAGTCGTCGTTGAGGTTTGCCTTTTTTCGCCGGACTTTGAGGCTGTGCTTGTCGTTTGGATTTCTGACGAGGTT
>NZ_LOKX01000028.1 GCF_002211285.1 Rhizobium sp. R635
TGACACCGGCCTGGGCATAATCGAGCACGGTATAGCCCAGCATCTGCGAGGCCGTCGGATAGGTCCCCGCCGCCACCATCGCCTTCAGCGCCGTCATCGCCGCATCACCGCCGCCGCCGGCAACCGGAACATCCTTCCAGGCAAAGCCTTCCTTCGACAGATCCTCCTTCAGGACATTCAAAGCAGCCGCCTCGCCGCCTGACGTCCACCAGTGAAGCATCTGCACTTCTTTCACGTCGGCAGCCTGCGCCGCACCCAAACCAGCAACCATCACGACAGCAATCGCCGCCGAGCTCATGAACTTGCGCATGAATTTCCTCCCGTTTGAAATTGGCGGCAGGACCCTCCCCGCCACCAGATGCGTCCCGCCATTGCAGCAGTCGGCATGAAGCCGCGCTCCTCCGCGCGGTTAACAATTTAAAACGTTATAAGCCCTTGGTCGTCAAGCTCTTTCTCGACTCCCGAGAAAAATGTGGTTACTGCCATAACACATTGAATTATATAAATATAATCCAAAAGGATAATGAGGCGGTAGAATTTAAAACGTTTTCATTGCCAGATTGCGCACCTGAGTCATCGTGTTATTGTATCGGCAATTCCAGCATGGAAAGCCCAGAGTGACCGAACCGTCCCGGCCGCATCGCGGCGAAAATCTCGATATCGCCCCCAAGCGCAGCAAGCCGACATTGCGGACGATCGCCACCATCACCGGCCTGGCGGTGACGACGGTGTCACGGGCGCTTTCCGATGCGCCGCAGATTTCGCTCGAGACCCGCCAACGCGTGCATCGCATCGCCCGCGAGATCGGCTATCTCCCGGATCGGGCGGCACAGCGTCTCAAGACGGGCCGCACCAATGTCGTCGCCATCCTGCTCGATCCCCACGAGGAGGTGGTCGGCTTTACCACCTCGATCATGTACGGCATCGCCAAGGCGCTGAAAGAAACACCCTACCATCTTGTCGTCGCCCCGAACTTCCTGTCGACGACCAACGCCGAAGCCGCCGAATACATCATTCGCAACCATCTGGCCGACGGACTGATTTTCACGCGCACCGAGCCACTCGACGCCCGCGTCCGCCTGCTGCTCGAAACCGGCTTTCCCTTCATCTGTCACGGCCGCACCGAATTTTCGACGCCGCATCCCTATGTCGACTACGACAATTTCACTTTCGCCTATGAGGCGACGCGCCGGCTGATCGTTAAGGGCCGCAAAAAAATGGCTGTGATCCTGCCGCCGAAACGGCTGACCTTCTGCCAGCATATCCTGCACGGTTTCATGACGGCGGTGCGCGAAGCCGGCATCGCTTACGAGATCCCCGAGACGGTCGATCTCGATACGCCGGCGGATACGCTGCGCGATTTCATGCGCGTCCGCGCAGCCGCGCCGGATGCACCCGATGGCTTCATCTGTCCCGGCGAAGTCTCCGCCCTCGCGGTCATCAGCGGCATGAACGATGCCGGCCGCACGCTCGCCGCCGATTACGATATCGTCGCCAAGGAGACATCCCGCCTTCTCACCCAATTGCAGCCGAAGGTCGATACGATCCACGAGGACCTGACGGCGGCCGGCGAGGATCTCGGCCGCATCCTGCTCCAGCGTATCAACAATCCCGAGGCAGAAAATCTGCACCTCCTGCTGCCGCCGCAGATCAACTTTCCGGTCGGTCAGCGCTAAAACTGTTTGCATGAAGCGCGATTTGCCTTAGAAGCGCGCGCGTAATCCGGTCGCAGCCCACCCGGTCAAAACAAGGGAATCCAAAATATGAAGACTATCGTCGTCTGCTCCGGCGGACTCGACTCCGTTTCGCTTGCCCGCAGGATGGCGGCGGAAGAACAGCTCATCGGTCTCGTCTCCTTCGACTACGGCCAGCGGCATCGCAAGGAACTCGACTTTGCCGCCAGATGCGCCGCGCGGCTTGCCGTTCCCCATCACATCATCGATATCGCCGCCATCGGCGGCCATCTCAGCGGATCGGCCCTGACCGACGATGTCGAGGTTCCGGACGGCCACTATGCCGAGGAGACCATGAAGGCCACCGTGGTGCCGAACCGCAATGCCATCATGCTGGCCATCGCCTTTGGGCTGGCAGCCGCGCAGAAGGCGGATGCCGTTGCCGTCGCCGTGCATGGCGGCGACCACTTCATCTACCCGGACTGCCGTCCGGGCTTCATCGATGCCTTCCAGCGCATGCAGAACGAAGCGCTGGACGGTTATGCCAGCGTCAAGCTGCTCGCACCCTATGTCGAGGTCCCCAAAGCCGCGATCGTGGCCGATGGCGCAAAACATGGCACGCCTTTCGCGGAAACCTGGTCCTGCTACAAGGGCGGCAATCTCCATTGCGGGCGCTGCGGAACCTGCGTCGAACGCCGCGAAGCCTTCCATCTCGCCGGTGTCGTCGACCCCACGGAATACGAGGACCGCGACTTCTGGAAGGCGGCGGTGTCGCAATATGCCGCGACGGAGGTGCGTTGATGTACCGCATCACCAAGGAGTTTCATCTCTCCGCCTCGCATCAATTGGATCACCTGCCGGCCGATCATCAATGCGCCCGGCTCCACGGCCACAACTACATCGTGGTCGTCGAACTCTCGGCCGAAAACCTGAATGACGACGGCTTCGTTCGCGATTATCACGACCTCTCGCCGCTCAAGCGCTATATCGACGAGGCTCTCGATCATCGCCACTTGAACGACGTGTTCGGTCATTCCAAAGTCACCTCCGAATTCCTGGCCAGGCATTTCTACGACTGGTGCAAGCAGCGTTTTCCCGAGACGTCGTCCGTCCGCGTCAGCGAAACGCCGAAGACCTGGGCGGAGTACAGGCCATGAGCACGGAGACCATCCGCGTCAGCGAGATCTTCGGCCCGACCATACAGGGCGAAGGTGCATTGATCGGACTGCCGACGGTGTTCGTCAGGACGGGCGGCTGCGATTACCGCTGCTCCTGGTGCGACAGCCTTCATGCGGTCGACAGCGCCTTCCGGGATCAATGGATGCCCATGTCGGTCGAGGCGATCTGGCAAGAGGTCACGAAACTCTCCGGAGGCAGGCCGATGACGGTTTCGCTTTCCGGAGGCAACCCGGCGATCCAGCCGCTCGGGCCGCTGATCGAACTCGGCCATTCCAAGGGATACCGCTTCGCACTGGAAACACAGGGGAGTGTCGCCCGGAACTGGTTTCGCGATCTCGACGTCCTGGTCTTGAGCCCCAAGCCGCCGTCAAGCGGAATGCAGACGGACTGGGGTGAGGTCGACAACTGCCTTCGGCTGACCGCCGGCGGGCCGGAGATCGCTTTGAAAATCGTCGTCTTCGACGATGCCGACTATGCATTCGCGCGAGACGTGGGCCAACGATACCCCTATATTCCCCTGTACTTGCAGCCGGGCAACCATACGCCGCCGCCGCCTGAAGACGACGACGCGCGTATCGATATCGACGGCGTCATGGACCGGATGCATTGGCTCGTCGAGAAGGTGACGGCGGACCGCTGGTTTGCGCCGCGCGTGCTGCCGCAGTTGCACGTGCTGCTTTGGGGAAACAAACGAGGGGTATGAGCCCCGTCCGCCGAAACCTATCGTTCCGGGAAAGCGAAGACATCGACAGGCTCTCCGAGCCCGCGCAGCGGGAAGGTGCCGAGACTGTCCATGTCTTTCGCGCAGCCCGCCATTTCGACGAAGGCCCGCGACAAGAGCACCGGGCGCTTGACCTCCTTGGTCAGGCTTTCCAGCCGCGAGGCGACGTTGACCGCCGGGCCGATGACGGTGAAATCCAGCCGCCGGCGCGAGCCGATATTACCGTACATGACGTCGCCGACATGCACACCGACGCCGTAGCGCAGCGGATCGCGCCCCATGCGCACATGCTCCTCGTTCAATTCAGTCATCGACGCCTGCCCCTCTCGGATCGCCTGCAGCAGATCGAGGCAGGCCGTGTCCTTACTCAGCGGGAAGATCGCCAGCAATCCGTCGCCCATGAACTTCAGGATTTCGCCGCCGTAGCGTTCGATCGGATCCGACATCGCGTCGAAATAATCGTTGAGCAGATGGATGACATCGTCGCGCGGCCAGAGATCGGAGATCGCCGTAAAATCGCGCAGGTCGCAGATCATGATTGCCGCTCCGACAGTGGCGCCGCTGCCGCGCGTCGTCACACCCGACAGGATCTGCTCACTCGCATGCGGCCCGACATAGGTCTGCAGCAACGTGCGCGCCATGATGTTTTTCAGCCGGATTTCGCTGACAAGCGTTAGCGCTGGCAGGAGATCGCGCAGGAAATCGACATGTTCGCGCTCGAAGCCGCCCGGCCGGTTGGTGGAAAATGTAGCGACATGGCGTTTGCCTAAGGTGTGTTCGACGGGCCAGGCGATATACTCGGTCAAACCGTCGTCGCGCAGGTCCTGATAGAATGAATCCATCTCGCCGTCGGCTGCGCCTTCCAGCTGCCTGCGCACCTCCACCACACCCTGATGGATCGCGTTGACCGGACTGGTCAGGAACTCCGGCGTGTTTTCGACGCCATAGGCGAATGTATCGATCTTCGCCTCCGCCAGTCCCTCCTTCCAAAGAATGCGGGCACCGACCCATTGCGGGTGGTTCACCCTGAAATGCAGCGTCGCCCGCGCCACCGGCACGCCGGCCGCCAGCAGCTTCCCACACATGTCCACCAGAATATTGTCGATGAAACGCTCGCCGCGCGTCTCGTTCACGAGCCAGTCGAGAATCCGTCTCCGACGAATCGGCCAGACGCCTTCGTCCGCCTCGACTGAAGTCCCGACCTTGTTCAAAAAAGACGACATCTAAAACCCCCGCTACGCCACTTCACTGGCGAGTGCCGAACTCAATCTTCCCGCTGAATGTGGTCGATGGGAAAGCAAATGATAAGGGGAGGTATCGATTAAACCTCAGAAATCCCAATCCTCGTCCTCGGTCGCCACGGCCTTGCCGATGACATAGGACGAGCCGGAACCCGAGAAGAAGTCGTGGTTCTCGTCGGCATTCGGCGAAAGCGCCGACAGGATCGCCGGATTGACCTTGCAGGCTTCGGCCGGAAACAGCGCCTCATAGCCGAGGTTCATCAGCGCCTTGTTGGCATTGTAGTGCAGGAACTTCTTGACGTCCTCGCTGAGCCCGACGCCGTCATAGAGCGCTTCGGTATATCTCGCCTCGTTGTCGTAAAGTTCGAGCAGGAGATCGAAGGCGAAATCCTTGATTTCCTGCCGGCGCTCCTCGGGCAACCGCTCCAGCCCGCGCTGGAACTTGTAGCCGATATAATAGCCGTGCACCGCCTCGTCGCGGATGATGAGGCGGATCATGTCGGCCGTGTTGGTCAGCTTGGCCCGGCTCGACCAGTACATCGGCAGGTAGAAGCCGGAATAGAACAGGAAGCTTTCGAGGAAGACGCTCGCGACCTTCTTCTTCAAGGGATCGCCGGAGGCATATTGCTTCATGATCAGCGCCGATTTCCGCTGCAGGAACTCGTTTTCCTCAGACCAGCGATAGGCGTCGTCGACATCGGGCGTCGAGCAGAGTGTCGAGAAGATCGAGGAATAGGAGCGTGCATGCACCGCCTCCATGAAGGAGACATTGGAAAGCACCGCCTCCTCATGCGGTGTTGCCGCATCCTCCATCAGCCTGATGGAGCCGACACCGTTCTGGATCGTGTCGAGCAGCGTCAGTCCGGTAAAGACGCGAATGGTGAGCTGCTGCTCGGCCGCCGTCAGCGTCGCCCAGGAGGGAATGTCGTTCGACAGCGGCACTTTCTCCGGCAGCCAGAAATTACCGGTGAGGCGATTCCAGACTTCGAGATCCTTATCGTCCTCGATGCGGTTCCAGTTGATGGCGCGGACGCGGGAGGCTGGCTTGATGGATATGTTCATTGGGTGGTCTTTCTTCCATAAATTCTAACGGAGTGCGGAGCCCCTCACCCTGCCCTCTCCCCGCTGGGGAGAGGGGAACGCCGTGCACGCGGCTTGTCTCTTCTCCCCAGCGGGGAGAGGGTGCCGGCAGGCGGATGAGGGGGCCACTCGCTCAAAGATTCGCGGCTGAAATCAAATCAAAGCGTACAAGACACACATCCCTGCACCTCGGTGCCGGACAGCGCCATCTGGCGAAGGCGGATGTAGTAGATCGTCTTGATGCCCTTCTTCCAGGCGTAGATCTGCGCCTTGTTGATGTCGCGCGTCGTTGCCGTGTCCCGGAAGAACAGGGTCAGCGACAGGCCCTGGTCGACATGCTGGGTCGCCGCCGCATAGGTGTCGATGATCTTCTCCGGCCCGATCTCGTAGGCGTCCTGATAATAATCGAGATTATCGTTGGTCATGAACGGCGCCGGATAATAGACGCGGCCGATCTTGCCTTCCTTGCGGATCTCGATCTTCGAAACGATCGGATGGATCGAGGAAGTGGAGTGGTTGATGTAGGAGATCGAGCCCGTCGGCGGCACCGCCTGCAGGTTCTGGTTATAGAGGCCGGAGGTCATGACGGCCTTCTTCAGCGCCGCCCAATCTTCCTGCGTCGGGATATGAATGCCGGCATTGTCGAACAGCGCCTGCACCTTCTCGGTCGCCGGCTTCCATTCCTTTTCGGTATATCTGTTGAAATATTCACCCGAGGCATATTTCGAATTCTCGAAGCCCTTGAAGCTCGCGCGTCGCTCGACCGCCAGCAGGTTCGAGGCGCGGATGGCGTGATAAGTCACCGCGTAGAAATAGATATTGGTAAAATCGACGCCTTCCTCGGAGCCGTAGAAGATGCGTTCACGGGCAAGGTATCCGTGCAGGTTCATCTGGCCGAGGCCGATCGCATGGCTTTCGTCATTGCCCTTCTCGATTGAAGGAACCGAGGCGATATGGCTCATGTCGGAGACGGCCGTCAGCGCCCGGATCGAGGTCTCGATCGTCTTGCCGAAATCGGCCGAATCCATCGCCGCTGCAATGTTCAGCGAGCCGAGATTGCAGGAAATATCCTTGCCGAGATGCTTGTAGGAGAGGTCGTCGTGATACTCGCTCGCCTCGCTCACCTGCAGGATCTCCGAGCAGAGGTTGCTCATGGAGATGCGGCCTGCCACCGGGTTTGCGCGGTTCACCGTATCTTCGAACATGATGTAGGGATAGCCGCTCTCGAACTGGATTTCGGCGATCACCTGGAAGAATTCCCGCGCCTTGATCTTCTTCTTGGAGATGCGGGCATCCGCCACCATCTCACGGTACTTTTCCGTCACCGAAATCTCGGTGAAAGGCATGCCATAGACCCGCTCCACGTCATAGGGCGAGAACAGGTACATATCCTCATTGTTCCTGGCGAGTTCGAAGGTGATGTCGGGCACGACGACCCCGAGCGACAGCGTCTTGATGCGGATCTTCTCGTCGGCATTTTCGCGCTTGGTGTCGAGGAAGCGCATGATGTCGGGGTGATGGGCGTGGAGATAGACCGCGCCCGCGCCCTGGCGCGCGCCGAGCTGGTTGGCGTAAGAGAAACTGTCTTCGAGCAGTTTCATCACCGGGATGATGCCGGAGGACTGGTTCTCGATCTGCTTGATCGGCGCGCCGGCCTCGCGGATATTCGTCAGCGACAGGGCCACGCCGCCGCCGCGCTTGGAAAGCTGCAGCGCCGAATTGATCGAGCGGCCGATCGATTCCATATTGTCCTCGACGCGCAGCAGGAAGCAGGAGACGAGCTCGCCGCGCTGCTTCTTGCCGGCATTCAGAAAAGTCGGCGTCGCCGGCTGGAAACGGCCTGAAATGATCTCGTCGACGATGTCGCGGGCAAGGGCTTCGTCGCCGCGCGCCAAAGCCAGCGCCACCATGCAGATGCGGTCTTCGTAGCGCTCGAGATAGCGCTTCCCGTCGAAGGTCTTCAACGTGTAGCTGGTGTAATATTTGAAGGCGCCGAGAAAGGTCGGGAACCGAAATTTCCTGGCATAGGCCTGGTCGAACAGGTCGCGGACGAAATTGAAGGAATACTGGTCGAGAACCTCCTGCTCGTAATAGCCTTCGGTCACGAGGTAATCGAGCTTTTCCCGGAGATTGTGAAAGAACACGGTGTTCTGGTTCACATGCTGCAGGAAATACTGCTTGGCCGCCATGCGGTCCCTGTCGAGCTGGATCCTGCCCTCATCGTCATAGAGGTTCAGCATCGCGTTCAGTGCATGATAATCGAGCGTTTCAGCCGCTTTCAGCGGCTTTGCGCCCGCATCCCGCGTCAGATTTGTTCCCGTGTCCAAAATCGTCCCATCCCGTCTTTGACATTGGCGACATCCCAGGCCGTTCCCAGAAGCTCGAACCTGTAGAGATACGGCACCTGGCATTTCCGCGAGATCACGTCGCCGGCAAGCCCGTAGGTCTCGCCGAAATTGCTGTTGCCCGCGGCGATCACGCCGCGGATGTTGAAACGGTTTTCCGCATCGTTGAGGAAGCGGATCACCTGCTTGGGCACGGCCCCTTTGCCGCCGTCACCGCAATAGGTAGGCGAGATCAGCACATAGGGTTCGTGAATGTGGATGCCTTCAGCGTCGACGGGAATGCGCGCCGCGCGCAGTCCCAGCTTCTCGACGAAACGATGGGTGTTCCCGGATCGGCTCGAATAATAGACGATCAGCCCCATCGCTTTTCTCCGCTCAGGAGAGCGCGCTGATCATGTCGGGACGGAAACCCGCCCAATGCTGGCTGCCGGCAACCACGACCGGAACCTGCATGTAGCCCATGCCGCGCACGCGATCGAGTGCTTCGGCATCCTCGGAAATATCGACGATCTCATAGTTCACGCCCAGGCGGTCGAGGGCGCGATAGGTTGCGGTGCATTGGACGCAAGCCGGCTTGCTGTAAACGGTAACGCTCATCATGTTCCTCGTGATGTCAATGAATTCAGGACACAGGACTGGGATCGGGCGCCGTGCGGCGTCCGGGGGGCAACGCTTGATAATGATCTGGCAAAGTTGGCGCTTAAACGCCTGACGTCGTCCCTCGCGGGATCTGCGCGGGCGGCGGCCTTGATGCTCTCGACATGACTTCAAACCCCGAAGTGCTCATGCGGACGTTCGGGGCGGCGCAACAGACGCGGATTCATTCCGCCTTCGTAGACGCGACCTTCCGGACACCCCGCCCGTGGACGTTTCGTTCGAGGCAGGTCTCCTGGCTCACGGGTCGAAGCACCCTGCCCAGCCTTCCCGGAGCATCATGCTCCAGTGACCTGAAATCGGACAGTTGCTCGCCGCTTACAGTTGCGGGGGCAGCTCCGGCATTGCCGCGCCATGATGGCGCAACGCACCGTATTCCCGTCTTAGCCCTCGATCCTCACGAATCGAGGGAACCTCGAACACTAGATATAGTACGCGAATCCGAATTCACGTCAACTGATGGTTTGTGCACCGCGTTACGGCAGGTTTGAAATCGCTGCGTTCCTATGAAAAACAGGGATAACGAAAGCTTAACGAAACCAGACCGCCATTCGGGAAAACATTCATGCCTTTACACGCAGCAGCCTCAGCGCATTGATCGTCACCAGCACGGTGGCGCCGGTATCGGCGAGGATCGCCGGCCAGAGCCCAGTAATGCCGGCGATCGTCGTCACCAGGAAGACCGCCTTCAGCCCGAGCGCGATGGTGATATTCTCAAGGATATTGCGCATCGTCCGCTTGGAAAGCGCGATCATCCGCGCCACGTCGCCGACGCGTCCGTGCAGCACGGCGGCATCCGCCGTCTCCAGCGCCACATCGGTGCCGCCGCCCATGGCGATGCCGATATCGGCGGCGGCAAGCGCCGGAGCATCGTTGATGCCGTCGCCGACCTTGGCGACGACGAAGCCCTCGCGCTTCAATTCGCCGACGACCCGCTGCTTGTCCTCCGGCATCATCTCGCCGCGCCAGTCGATGCCGAGCATGCCGGCGACGGCTGCCGCCGTCCGCTTGTTGTCGCCCGTCAGCATCATCGCCTTGACCCCGGCCGATTTAAGCGCCGAGAGCCCGGCCCCGGAATCCTCGCGCGGCTCGTCGCGCATGGCGATCAGGCCGGCCGCAGCGCCGTTGACGAGCAGCACCGACACACTCTTGCCCTCGTCGTTGAACGCCGTGATGCGCGACTCTTGTTCCCCGTCCAGCGCCCCGCGCTCGCGGGCAGCCGACGGCGACAAGAGATCCAGCGTCTCGCCGCCAACCTTGCCGCTGACGCCCTTGCCCGGCACCGCTTCCAGCTCGAAGGCGGGCGGCACGGGAACGCCGTCGGCCTTGGCGCGGTTGAGGATGGCGAGCGCCAAGGGATGGCTGGAGCCCTGCTCCAGCACCGCCGCGCGCGACAGGAGCTGCGCCTCGCTCAATCCGAAGGAAACGATATCGGTCACCCGAGGCTTGCCTTCCGTCAGCGTGCCCGTCTTGTCGAAGGCGACCATCGTTACCTTGCCGAGCGTCTCCAGCACCGCGCCGCCCTTCATCAGCAGCCCGCGCCGGGCACCCGCCGAGAGCGAAGCGGCGATCGCCGCCGGCGTCGAGATGACGAGCGCACAGGGGCAGCCGATCAGCAGGATGGCAAGACCTTTGTAGATCCATTCGTTCCACGAGCCGCCGAAAAACAGCGGCGAAACGACCGCCACCAGCGCGGCGACCACCACCACGCCGGGCGTGTAATAGCGCGAGAACCGGTCGATGAAGCGTTCCGTCGGCGCTTTCGATTCCTGCGCCTCCTCCACCAGCTTGACGACGCGGGCGATGGTATTGTCGGCAGCGGCCGCCGTGACGCGAACCCTGAGCACTGCATCGCCGTTGACCGTACCGGCATAGACGACTGCATCGACGCCCTTGCGCACCGGCGTGCTTTCGCCCGTCACCGGAGCCTCGTCGACCGCGCTCTCGCCGGAAACGATGACACCGTCCGCAGAGATGCGGTCGCCGGGGCGAACCATGATGATCGCGCCGACGGCAAGGCTTTCCGCCGGCACCTCCCGCATCTGGCCATTGTCTTCGAGCAGCGCGGTCTTCGGCACCAAGGCCGTCAGCGACTGGATGCTTTCGCGCGCCTTGCCCGCCGCCACACCCTCCAGCAGCTCGCCGACGAGGAACAGGAAAACGACGGTCGCCGCTTCCTCTCCCGCATTGATGATGACGGCGCCGACAGCGGCGATCGTCATCAGCATCTCGATCGAAAAGGGTGTGCCGGATAGGGCCGCCATGACCGCACGCCGGGCGATCGGCACGAGACCGACCAGCATGGCGACGATGAAGGCATAGGATGCAATCGCCGGCACGAGATGGCCGACAGCATAGGCGGCAACGAGCGCCACGCCCGAGAAAATGGTCAGCCGGCCCTTCTTGCTCTGCCACCAGGGACCGGTCATCGGCGTGTGGTCATGCCCGTGCAGACCTTCGATTTTCTTTTCGCCATGGGCGTGGTCGTGACCATGGCCTTCATGATCGTGATCATGACCCGCGTGATCATGGCTCGCATGATCGTGGTCGTGGCCCGCGTGATCGTGATCATGATGATGCGAACCGCGTTCAGGCACAGAGGCTGCCCCTCCGGTAAAAGGCGAGACGGAATAGCCAAGCCCCGTCACCTTCTTCTCGATCGCCTTGAGGTCGCTGCTGCCGTCATGCCGGACAGTCATCGTGCCCGCCACCACCGAGACGGAAACATCGGCGACGCCTGCCACGCGTCTGACCGCCGTATCGATCTTGGTCGCGCAGGCGGCGCAATCCATGCCACCGACCCGGTATCGTGTCTCGCTCGTCTCAGCCATGATCCGCTTCCTTGTCAAACAGAAGCATCCCACCTACATCCTCTAGCGACTAGAGGTGCAAGAGGAAAATCATGAAAAAGATCACCATCGGCGAAGCGGCTCGCCGGAGCGGCGTCAAGGTGCCGACGGTGCGTTATTACGAGAGCATCGGCCTGCTCGCCGCCCCGAGCCGCAGCGAAGGCAACCAGCGCTCCTTCGAGCCCGCCGACATCAGCCGCCTCGCCTTTATCCGCCATGCCCGCGAACTCGGTTTCGAAATCGAGGCGATCCGCACGCTGCTCACTTTGCAGGACGATCCGCATCAATCCTGCGCCTCGGCCGATGCCATCGCCAAGGCCCGCCTCGTCGAGGTCGAGCAGCGCATCCGCAGCCTGACGGCACTGAAGGCCGAGCTGGAAACCATGGTGGAAGGCTGCGGCCATGGCCGCGTCGACCAATGCCGTGTCATCGAGGTTCTCGCCGATCATGGCCAATGCACGCATTCGCACCACTGACGTGGTTGCGCCCTTGCAGGTGACTCGTCCTCGCGCCAAAACTGCATCAGAAAGAATCGGGCGAAGACATTCATGAACCAGAAGCGGGTTGCGATCATCGGCGGTGGCCCGGCGGGCCTTGCGGCTGCCGAACTGCTTTCGCTCTCCGGTCATTTAGTGACGGTCTATGACGCCATGCCGACCTTCGCCCGCAAGTTCCTGCTGGCCGGCAAATCAGGTCTCAACATCACCCATTCCGAGGACTATATCAGTTTCGCCACGCGGTTCGGCACAGCCTCCGACCGTCTGCGCCCTGCGCTTGATGCTTTTACCCCCGATGACATCAGGGAGTGGGCTGCAGGGCTCGGGACCGAGACCTTCATCGGCTCCTCCGGCCGGGTCTTTCCGACAGTGATGAAGGCTTCTCCCCTGCTGCGCGCGTGGCTCAGGCGACTGGAAGGCCAAGGCGTTGCCCTGCGCACCCGCCATCGCTGGACCGGTTTTGCCGAAGAGGGCTACGTTTTCGAAACGCCGGAAGGCCGCAGCATCGTCCATTGCGATGCCGCCTTGCTGGCGCTCGGCGGCGCAAGCTGGCCGCGCCTCGGCTCCGATGCGAGTTGGCTGCCCTGGCTGTCGGAAAGGGGCGTCGAGATCGACACCTTCCGACCCGCCAATTGCGGCTTCGTCATCGGTTGGAGCGCGAATTTCAGTGAGCGTTTCGCCGGCGAGCCGGTCAAATCCGTCACCGCCACATCCGAGGCAGGCAGCATTCCCGGAGAATTCGTCATCACCGCAAGCGGCATCGAGGGCAGCCTGATTTATGCCCATGCCGCCGCACTGCGCGACCGGTTGCAGAGCCATGGCAACGCCATCCTGACTCTTGACCTGGCACCAGGCCGGACGATCGAGAGGCTGGCGCGCGACCTTGCCCGGCAGGACGCCAAATCGAGCTTTTCAAACCGGCTGCGCAAAGGCGCCGGCCTCGACGGCGTCAAGGCGGCCTTGCTGCGGGAACTCGTACCCGAGCGCGAAAGAACCGATCCGGAGCGGCTCGCCGGCATGCTGAAGGCCCTGCCGATCCCGGTTCTCGACACGAGACCCATCGGCGAGGCGATCTCCTCGGCCGGCGGTATCCGCTGGAGCGGCATCGACGAAGGCTTCATGCTGAAGGCCCTACCCAATACCTTCGTCGCCGGCGAAATGCTCGATTGGGAAGCGCCGACCGGCGGTTATCTGCTCACCGCCTGCCTTGCGACCGGCCGGGCGGCCGCGCGCGGCATCGAGGCCTGGCTGTTGCGGTAGACGCGGATGATCTGAAACCGGATCTAGATCAATGAAGCGGAGCGAGATGCCGTGCGAAGATCGCTCACACTATTCAGCATCGTGCCCTGATCGCCCGGGGTGAGGAAGAGGGCGGCCGTCGAAGCGTGCAATTGCCAACCGATGGCTTTTCCATCAGACTATGCTGAAGTTCCGTGGGAGGAGCAGATGCAAGAACAGTCAGCGCATGCGGAGCATGTCTACACCTCTGCGCAGCGTAATTCCGCCGCCGCGAGTTCTCCGATCGTCGCGTCCTGGCGGCGCTGCATGACCATGCACCAGCTCGCTCCGGAAGACGAACGCGCGCCGCTACGCCTCACCGACGGCGAATTCCACCATGCACGCGCGCAGTCCGAACGGCTGATCGCCGGCGCCACCGACGAGCTCGACCGCCTCTTTACGACGGTCGGCAAGGCCGGCTGCTGCATCCTTCTGACCGACAGGAACGGCATCGCGCTGGAGCGCCGGGGCACATCAGGCGACGACAAGGACTTCCGCGATCTCGGCCTCTGGACCGGCTCGATCTGGACCGAGGCGAGTATTGGCACCAATGGCATCGGCACCGCGCTCGCCGACGAGCGCGCCGTCGCCATCTTCCGCGACCAGCATTTCTTCTGCTCGAATATCCGCCTGAGCTGCACGACGGCGCCGATCCGCGATCATCGCGGTGAGCTTGCCGCCGCCCTCGATATCTCCACCTGCCGCGAAGACGTCAGCGAAATGACGCTGGCGATCCTGACGCAGACGGTGCGCGATGCGGCGACGCGCATCGAACTCAATCTCTTTCGTTCGGCCTTTGCAGGCGCCCGTTTCCTGATGGTCCCCACGAGCGCCAATTCCGCCGCCGCCCTGCTTGCGGTCGATCGGCACGACCTCGTGCTCGGCGCCACCCGCGCCGCCCGCATCGCATTGCAGCTCGACGACAAACGGATTGCAGCCGGAATCCCGGCCTCCGATGCGCTCCAGGAAGCCGCCGTCTCGCAGCAGGAAGAGATGGTCGAAGCGGAAAAGGCAGCCCTCTTGCGAGCACTGTCGCGCACCAGCGGCAACGTCTCGCAGGCGGCCGCAGCACTCGGGATCAGCCGCGCCACCCTGCACCGGAAGATGAAAAAGTTCGACCTGCACTGAGCAGTGGGCTCGAAGGTTCCGCGGACATGGGCAATCATGACGCGATCTGTCGCAACCCTGCGACAGTGTGCACTGCGGTATCGATGCCGCACTCTGTTCCCTTCGGCAAAACGCGCACATTTTCCTCCCACTGGTTCGATTGGAACCTGGACCATCAAGGGAGGATGACATGCTTCATCAGAAAGTCGTCGAATCGCCGTTCAAGCTCAAATACGGCAACTATATCGGCGGCGAATGGCGCGAGCCGGTCGAAGGCAAATACTTCGAAAACCTGACGCCCGTCACCGGCGGCAAGCTCTGCGACATTCCCCGCTCGAGTGAAAAGGACATCAATCTGGCGCTCGACGCCGCCCATGCGGCCAAGGACAAATGGGGCCGCACTTCGGCTGCCGAGCGCTCCAATATCCTCATGAAGATCGCCCAGCGCATGGAGGACAAGCTGGAATTGCTCGCCCAGGCCGAGACCTGGGACAACGGCAAGCCGATCCGCGAAACCATGGCCGCCGACATTCCGCTGGCGATCGACCACTTCCGCTATTTCGCCTCCTGCATCCGCGCCCAGGAAGGCTCGATCGGCGAGATCGACCATGACACCATCGCCTATCACTTCCACGAGCCGCTCGGCCTCGTCGGCCAGATCATTCCGTGGAACTTCCCGATCCTGATGGCGACCTGGAAGCTGGCGCCGGCACTTGCCGCCGGCAACTGCGTGGTGCTGAAGCCCGCCGAGCAGACCCCGGCCTCAATCCTGTTCTGGGCCGAACTCGTCGGCGATCTCCTGCCGCCCGGCGTGCTCAACATCGTCAACGGCTTCGGCATCGAGGCCGGCAAGCCGCTGGCAACCAGCCCCCGCATCGCCAAGATCGCTTTCACCGGCGAGACGACGACCGGCCGGCTCATCATGCAATATGCCAGCCAGAACCTCATTCCGGTGACGCTCGAACTCGGCGGCAAGTCGCCGAACATCTTCTTCGCCGACGTGATGGCGGAGGATGACGACTTCCTCGACAAGGCGCTCGAAGGCTTTGCGATGTTCGCCCTGAACCAAGGCGAGGTCTGCACCTGCCCGAGCCGCGCCCTCGTCCAGGAATCGATTTACGACCGCTTCATGGAAAAGGCCGTCAAACGCGTCGAGGCGATCAAGCAGGGCAACCCGCTCGACAGCGCGACCATGATCGGCGCCCAGGCATCGAACGAACAGCTCGAAAAGATCCTCGCCTATCTCGATATCGGCAAGCAGGAAGGCGCCGAAGTCCTGGCCGGCGGTTCGCGCAACGATCTCGGCGGCGAACTGGCGAACGGCTATTACGTCAAGCCGACGATCTTCAAGGGCCACAACAAGATGCGTGTGTTCCAGGAGGAGATCTTCGGGCCGGTCGTATCCGTCACGACCTTCAAGACCGAGAAGGAAGCGCTCGAAATCGCCAACGACACGCTCTACGGCCTCGGCGCCGGCGTCTGGAGCCGTGACGCCAATCGCTGCTACCGTTTCGGCCGCGAGATCCAGGCCGGCCGCGTCTGGACCAACTGCTACCACGCCTACCCTGCCCATGCCGCCTTCGGCGGCTACAAGCAGTCCGGCATCGGCCGCGAAACCCACAAGATGATGCTCGAGCACTACCAGCAGACCAAGAACATGCTGGTGAGCTACAGCCCGAAGGCGCTCGGTTTCTTCTGAGACGCCGTTCGCATGGGAGAGGTTTAAGCCCCTCCCCACAAGGGGGAGGGGCTTAACACGTTGAACTGCCCCGTTCTAAAAGCGACGCATCGCCTTGCTGAAACCTTCGTAAGGAAAACAGCGGAGGCGGCATCCTAAGCCCCTCCCCCTTGTGGGGAGGGGTTGGGGAGGGGAATCTCCTTTCCAGAACATTGAAGGAAGAACCATGGAAACGACCGTCAACGGTGAACCACGCGTTCTCGCAACCGACGCGGCTCTCGATCTGATTGCCGAAATCCGGCGGGACCATCCCGATATCCTCTTCCACCAGTCGGGCGGCTGCTGCGACGGCTCCTCACCCATGTGTTATCCCACAGGCGAATTCATGGTCGGCGACAGCGACGTCAAGCTCGGCGAGATCGGCGGCGTGCCGGTCTATATCAGCGCCAGCCAGTTCGAGGCATGGAAGCATACGCAACTCATCATCGACGTCGTGCCCGGCCGCGGCGGCATGTTCTCGCTCGACAACGGCCGGGAGAAGCGCTTCCTCACCCGCTCCCGCCTCTTCGGCGGCGGCGAGGCCTGCGCCGTGCCGGATACCAGGGCCTGAATATCCTCATACTCCTTCGAGGCTTGCGCTGCCGCCGAGCTTGGATCAACAATGCGGTGTCGTCCAACACCGGCCCGCGGGAGATCCATTGCCATGAGTGACCAGAAAGCCGTGATCGTCACAGGCGCGGGAGGAAACCTTGGCCGCGCCGTCGTCCGCGAGCTTGCCGCCTCCGGCATGAAGCTCGTCGGCATCAACCGTTCGAGCCGTGGGCTCGAAGCCTTGGCGGGCGATCTTCCCGCCTCCGCCGAGTTTCTGCCGATCGCAGGCACGGATCTCACCGATTACGGCTCCTGCACTGCCGCTGTTGCCGAGGCCGTCGCCCGTTTCGGCGGCGTCGGCGCATTGGTCAATACGGTCGGCGGCTTCCAGATGGGACCGGTCGGGCCGGATGCTCCCGCGCAATGGCGGATGATGATGACCGCGAATGCCGATAGCGCGCTGACGATCAGCGCTGCCGTCCTGCCCATCATGAAGGCTGCCGGCTATGGCCGCATCGTCCACATCGCCGCCGCGCCCGGCCTGAAGGCAGGCGCCAACCAGGCCGCTTACGCCGCTTCGAAAGCCGCCGTCATCCGACTGACCGAAGCGATCGCCGCCGAATGCCGCGACGACCGCATCACCGCCAACTGCATCCTGCCCGGGACGATCGACACGCCTGAGAATCGTACGGCCATGCCCAATGCGAAGACGGACGGCTGGGTCTCGCCGCAATCGATCGCCCGCCTCATCGCCTTCCTGATTTCGCCGGCCGCGGCCGTCGTCACCGGCGCTGCGATCCCGGCCACCGGTCGCGAATAAAACCTGGCGCGTTTTAGCCGGTTACACGCCGTCCGGCTTGAGGTACGATCCTGTCGATATTCAGGACCGGTGGCAACGAGGGGATGGTCTGTTCAGACCGGGCACAATGGTGTTGATGATCGCATCGCGACGGCATTTCCCGAAGGCCGGTGGTTGTCATGACTGACGAACCGGCAGCGCGCACCATCAACGGAGTGAGCCTGCGCGGGGAATGGTTCCTCGCCGTCAGCATCGCAACCAGCCTTATATTCATTGCGTTCCCCGAGCCGCTCTTCGCGCGGCTTTCCGATCCGTTTTGGTTCACCGTCGTTTTCGGCTGGCTGTTCGCCGTCGTCCTCGGCTCGGCCCTGTCGGTCGTTCGGCATGCGGATCGTTTGGCGGAGCGGCTGAAAGAGCCATACGGCACGCTCATTCTGACGCTGGCCATCACCTCGATCGAGGTGATGGCGATTTCAGCCGTCATGATTCACGGCGAAAACAACCCGACGCTTGCGCGCGATACTCTGTTTGCAGTCGTCATGATCATCCTCAACGGCATGGTCGGCCTGTCATTGTTGCTCGGGGCCTGGCGGCGGCCGGAACAGCAGCACAATCTGCAGGGCGCCAATGCCTATCTCGGCGTCATCGTGCCGCTCGCGACGCTGAGCCTAGTCATGCCGACATTTATTGCCGGCCCGGACGGGCAGCATCCATCGGCGCCGCGGCAATTGATATTGGGTATCGTATCGGTCGGCCTTTACGCCACGTTCCTGTTTCTTCAGGCCGGCCGCCATCAGGATTATTTCGCCAGCGACGGCAACCGCCAGCATCACGGGGAACACGTTCCGCCTCACGGACCGGTCTGGCCCCATGCGCTTCTGCTCTTCGCCTATATGGGGCCAGTCGTCTTTCTGGTCGAACAGCTTGCGCGGCCGATCGATTACATTATCGAAACCCTGCACGCTCCGACCGCCTTCGGCGGTGTCGTCATGGCCGTGCTCGTCGCAACGCCCGAGGCAATCAGCGCCGTGCGCGCATCCATCGCCGATAATCTGCAGCGCTCCGTCAATATCTTTCTGGGCTCCGTCCTGTCGACGATCGGGTTGACCGTGCCGGCAATGCTCGTCGTCAGCCGCCTTTACGGCCACCCCGTCACCCTGGGTCTGGAACACAGCGACCTGGTGATGCTCCTGCTCACCCTCGCCGTCAGCATCATTACCTTTGCCAGCGGCCGGACGCATCTCATGCAGGGCGCCGTCCATCTGGTGCTCTTCCTGGCCTACGTATTGCTCATTTTCCAGCAATGACCTGCAGCCATGACGCGTCGCTCAACGGCTGCGAGAGAAGGGGAAAGTAAAGATTTCACGCTTTGTCCGTCCTCCGCTATGATGGCGGAAAGGCTCTAGGGGGACCGGGCTTGAGCTCACTGTTGCTTGGCGGGCTTGTCTTTGTCTTTCTGTCTGCGGCAACGTCGATGGGAATGGTAATGCGCGCCCGCCTGCCGGATCATCATCTCAATCCGGAATCCAAGGATGTCATCCGGCTCGCGACCGCGGTGGTGGGCACGCTGTCGGCCTTGGCGCTCGGCCTGCTGATCGCATCCGCCAAATCTTCTTATGACAACGCCGAAGCGGAGATGAGAACAGCGGCGGCGCGGGTCCTCCTGCTGGACCGCGTCATGGCGCATTACGGCCCGGAAACCGGCCATGCGCGCCAGCTTCTGCGTGAACTCATCGAGAAGCGGCTGAGCCGCGGCTGGACCGCCGAGACCACCGACGAAACGGCAGGCAAGGCGCTGCCGGAATATCAGGATATCGAGGCGGTTCAAGACAACCTTCGAGCCCTGTCGCCCCGGGATGCCGCACAGCATTCTCTCCAGGCGCGCGCGCTTGAGGTGAGCGGCATGGTGGCCGAAACCCACTGGCTGCTGGTCGAATCCGGCAGCGAAGGCCTGCCCTGGGCCTTCCTTGCCGTTCTCGTCTGTTGGCTCTCGCTGCTTTTTGCGACCTTCGGGCTGCAGGCGCCACCGAATCCGACCGTCTTGTCTATTCTGTTTGTCTGCGCCCTGTCCGTCGCCGGCGCCGTCTTCCTGGTTACGGACATGGCCAATCCCTACATCGGGCTGGTCCGCGTTTCCGACACACCCTTGCAGTCCGCCATCGAACGGCTCGGGAAACCGTAGCCGGTGCGGTTCGACGCCGTTCAATTGTGACCGAGGGCTATTGCAATTTTTAGCAATGCCGCGACATAATATCACCTGCCTTGAACCTTCGGCAGGCCGGTGGGGGCCGCCGTCGAGGCACGCATAGAGACTGGGCTCTTGACATGTCGAGGCGGCGGCAATGCGTGGGGGATTGCATCAGGGTCTGCGATTTTTTCTGACACTTGCCGGCATGGCGCTTCTCGCCGGCTGCGAGGAGAGCGGCAACACCTACGTTCCCCCTCCTCCTCCGCCGGTTCGTGTCGCACAGCCGGTCCAGCAAGCGATAACGCTCTATTTCGAGCTGACCGGCAATACCGCGCCGCTCAATTCCGTCGATATCGAGGCACGCGTCCAGGGCTATGTCCAATCCATCGACTATCAGGACGGCATGATGGTCAAGAAGGGCGCCAAGCTCTTCGGGATCGAGCGTGACACCTATCAGGCGCAACTGGATCAAGCGAAGGCATCGCTCGCCTCGCAACAGGCCTCCCAGGTCGGCGCGAAGCAGGAATATGACCGGCAGCTCAATCTGTCGAAACAGCAGGTGACCACGCAGACTGCGGTCGACAGCGCCAAGGCGACCCTCGACGAGGCGAATGCCGCCATCCTCAACGCCCAGGCCAACGTCGAACTCGCGACCATCAACCTCGGCTATACGGAGGTACTCGCCCCCTTCGACGGTATCGTCACCAATCACCTCGTCGATATCGGCACACTGGTCGGCGTATCCGGCCCCACCAAACTCGCCAGCATCGTCCAGACCGATCCGCTTTATGCCTATTTCAACGTCAGCGAAACGCAGGTGCTGATGATCAAGGAAACCCTGGCAAAGCAGGGGCATACCTTCAGGCAGACGGATCTTCCGAGCATACCGGCGGAGATCGGTCTGCAGACCGAGGAAGGCTATCCGCACAAGGGACATCTCGATTACGTATCGCCCCAGCTCGATGCCTCCACCGGCACGCTTCAGGTGCGCGCCCTGTTCGACAACAAGGACCACGCCATGCTGCCCGGCCTTTTCGTTAGGGTTCGGGTGCCGGTCGGTCATAACGACAAGGCCCTGCTGGTGCGCGACGATGCGATCGGCACCAACCAGTTGGGCAGCTATGTGCTCGTTCTCGGCAAGGACGACGTCGTCGAGCAGAAGCAGATCAAGACAGGCCAGCGGGAAGGTCCGCTCCGGGTCGTCCAATCCGGCCTCGATCCGGCCGACTGGGTGGTGACCCAGGGTATCCAGCAAGCCATTCCCGGCAGCAAGGTCACGCCCGAGAAGATGGAAATGAACCCGGCGACAAGCGCCGCCGGCGATGCCAAGGCCCAGACCACGATGCAATGAATTCGCCATCCGGCTTCCTTTGACCGTCTAAGGACAAGAGCATGATCTCGCGCTTCTTCATCGAGCGGCCGGTACTCGCCAATGTCCTGGCGCTCGTCTTCGTGCTCGTCGGCGCGGTCGCCCTGTTTCAGCTCCCCGTCGCGCAATATCCGAACGTCGTTCCGCCGACGGTGCAGGTGACGACCCGCTTTCCCGGCGCCAGCGCCCAGACCCTCGTCGATACCGTCGCGCTGCCGATCGAGCAGCAGGTCAACGGCGTCCAGGACATGCTCTACATGCAGTCGACGAGCGCCAGCGACGGCACCTATGCGCTGACCGTGACTTTTGCCATCGGAACGGATCCCGATCAGGCGCAGGTTCTGGTCCAGAACCGCGTTGCGATCGCCATGTCGTCGCTTCCCGAAGCGGTGCAGCTTCAGGGCGTCACGACACAGAAGAAATCGACGGCGATCCTCGGTTTCGTCAGCCTGACCTCGCCCGACAGCCGCTATGACAGCCTGTTCCTGTCGAACTATGCGGTCATCAATCTGCAGAACGAGCTCGCCCGCCTGCCTGGCGTCGGCAACGTCACGGTGTTCGGCGCCGGCCAATATGCCATGCGGATCTGGATGGACCCGAACCTGCTGCAGGCACGCGGCCTGACGCCGCAGGATGTGGTCAGCGTCGTGCAGCAGCAGAGCCAGGAGGTTGCCGCCGGCCAGATCGGCATTCCGCCGGTGCCGAAAGGGCAGCTCTTCCAATACACGCTGAATGTCAACGGTCGCCTGAACGAGGCGGCAGATTACGAGAACATCGTCGTCAAGGTCGAGAGTGGGGAGGGCGGCCGCATCACGCGTGTGCGCGATATCGGCCGCGTCGAACTCGGCGCCCAGACCTACAGCCAGTCCTTCACGCAGAATGGCCGACCGGCGGCCGGCATCGGCATTTTCCAATTGCCGGAAGCGAACGCCATTGCGGTGGCGCAGGCGGTGCGCGCGAAGATGGAGGAGCTCTCGAAAAGCTTTCCGCCCGGCCTCGAATATCACGTGCCGTTCGACACGACGAAATTCGTCGAAGCCTCCATCGACGAGGTTTACGTCACCTTGATCGAGGCGGGCGTGCTCGTTCTCATCGTCATTCTCGTTTTCCTGCAGGATTGGCGGGCGATGCTCGTGCCCGCGACGACCGTTCCGGTCACCATCATCGGCGCTTTCGCGGCAATGGCGGCATTGGGCTTCACGGTCAATCTGTCGACGCTTTTTGCCATCGTTCTGGCGATCGGCATCGTCGTCGATGATGCCATCGTCATCGTCGAAGGCGTCGCCCGGCACATCGAGGCGGGCATGCCTGGCCGAAAGGCCGCAGAGAAAGCGATGGAAGAACTGCTCGGCCCTGTCATCGGCATCACGCTGGTGCTGATGGCAGTCTTCATTCCTGCCGCCTTCCTGCCCGGCCTGACCGGCCAGCTCTATCGACAGTTCGCACTCGTCATTGCCGCCACGGCGCTGATCAGCGCCATCAATGCCGTCACGCTGAAACCGACGCAATGCGCCCTTTGGCTGCGCGCTTCAGTACCGCTCGAGAAACGCAACATCTTCTATCGCGGCTTCAACAGGGGCTATGATTGGGGTGAACGCCACTATGCCGGCCTGATCGGATCGATGACCCGCCACAGCGGCGTCATGGCCATCGCAGCGCTCGCGCTGATCGGGATCGCCGTCTGGGGCCTCACCCGCCTGCCGACCGCATTCCTGCCTATCGAGGATCAGGGCTATGTACTGATCAGCGCGCAATTGCCGGACGGCGCCTCGAAGGAGCGGACGGATGCAGTGATGGAGGAGGTCGGCAAGATCGCCGAGGCGGCACCCGGCGTCGATCAGGTGCTGACCATCAGTGGCCTTTCCGTTCTCGACAACAATGCCAGCCTGCAGAATGCCGGCGTGGCTTATGTTGTCCTCAAGGATTGGGAAGAGCGCGGCAAGGAGAAAGGACAGGACCTGCTGTCGATCTATCAGCATCTGAACGACGCATTGCAGCACGTGCTGACGGCCAAGACGCTGGTGGTGGTGCCGCCTCCGATCCAGGGCATCGGTAATGCCAACGGCTTTACCATGCAGGTCGAGCTCAGGAACGGCATATCTGACTATCCGCTGCTGCAATCGCTCGCCGATACGATCGTCAAGAACGGCAACGCCCAGTCGTCGCTGCAGAGGCTGAGTACGCCTTTTCGCTCGAACGTGCCTCAGCTTGCGGTATCCGTCGATCGCATCAAGGCGGAGACGCTGGGCATTACGGTGGGCCAGGTCTTCTCCGCTCTCTCCGGCTACGTCGGATCGAGCTACGTCACCCAGTTCAACAAGTTCGGCCGCACCTTCCAGGTCTATGCGCAGGCCGCTTCCGATTTCCGGGTCAGTCCCGACGATATCCGCAATCTGAAGGTCAAGGCAGGCGACGGGACGATGGTGCCGCTCGGTACGGTCGTCGATGTCACCACGACACAAGGCCCCTCGCTGATCAGCCTCTACAATCTCTATCCGACCGCCACCATCGTCGGCGGACCGGCCGCCGGTTTCAGCTCCGGCCAGTCGCTCAAGGTCATGGAACAGATTGCCGACCATACATTGCCGGCAGGCGCCGGCTTCGAATGGACGGCGCTTTCCTATCAGGAGAAGGCCGTGGGCGGGCAGATCTATTTCATCTTCGCGCTCGCCATGCTGCTCGTCTATTTCGTGCTCGCCGGCCAGTATGAAAGCTGGATCCTGCCGCTGGCGGTCATATTCGCCGTACCGCTCGCCCTGCTCGGCACCGTAGCGGCACTCACCGCGGCGGGCGTCGCCAACAACCTCTATACGCAGATCGGCCTCATCCTGCTGATTGCGCTCGCAGCCAAGAATGCCATCCTCATCGTCGAATATGCGCGGGAAAAACGGGCGGAAGGCATGGAAATCCTGGACGCGGCCGTCGAGGCCGCCCGCCTGCGCTTCCGGCCGATCCTGATGACGTCCTTTGCCTTCATCCTCGGGGTCCTGCCGCTCGTGCTGGCGACAGGTGCGGGCGCATCGGCCCGCAAGTCGATCGGCATATCTGTCTTCAGCGGCATGATCGCCTCGACCTGTCTTGCCGTTCTCTTCGTCCCCTCCTTCTACGTCCTGCTGCAACGTCTCGAGGAACATTGGAAGCGGCGCGGCGCGACCGCAAACAAGCCCGCAAACATGGCGGAAACAGAAGTATCGAAGGTCGGATGAGGCGATCGCGGCTTTATTGGACGATCACCTGCACATAAACGTTGCCGCTCTTGGCGTAATAATAGGCGCCGCATCGATAATAATAGCCACCGTAATAGGGACCATAGCGGCACCCCGCCGGAAGTACGGCGATAGTCGTCGTCGTACGTGTAACCACCCGCCGCGTCGTCCGGCGAGCCACACCCGCATAAGAGAGCGGCGTCAGCGGCCTGCCGATGACGGCGCCCGCCGGCGTGGCGAAGCCGATCGACAACGGCATGGAACCCTGCTCCTCGACGCGAAAATCGGTGAATGTCAGCACGCCGGCAAGGCTGAGTGCGAACAGCAGCTTGTTATAGGTCATTTCGCTTCTCCCATATCGGCGGCGGCCGGAAGCTCATCGAGCGATTGCAGTTCGCTCAGATCGACCGTCTTCGCGCTGGCAGGAATCTCGATGGTGTAGGCAACGGCTGCGACATCTGCTCCAGTTTTGAAATCGCTGATTTCGAGCGTGTATTGCGGCGCCTGGACGACGTGCTTGCTGGTGATGACGTAACGGCGCGGTATCGGCTGCGAGCCGGTCTGTATCCAGATCTGCCAGTCGATCTCAGGCGTTCGGAAGGCCAGGTATTCGCATTCGACGCCATCGACGAAAGCACTGGAAATGTGCTTGGCCTCCGTCACATCGGACATGAGCTCGTCGTAGACATTGGAGGATAGAAGATCGGCGCCCGGCGCTTCGACACCCGCCGTCATGAGCCTGTCGATCAGATCATCGAGCGAACCCTTGCCGTCGATCTTGGCATAAGCGTCGAGGTTCTTGCCGTGTACCGTCAGCGACGAACCATCGAAACTGACGTCGAGATCCGCGAAGCCACCGGTCCTCGTCACACGCAACTTGTCGGGACGCGTCAGGTTGGCGGTCCCCGAGCTCACGAACTGGAGTTTCTCAAAGGCAGGCGTCACCGCTTCGAGCGACGATTGGTATGTGAAGGAAATCGTCTTCTGCGCCACCAGAAAATCGGACATCTTCTTGAGCAGCTCTTTTGCGTCATCCGCCCAGGCGCTCGTCGGCAGCACCAAGCTGGCGGAAACCGACGCATATATAAGCATCCGCTTCAATTGCGGAAAAGGGAAAGTCGATGACATGGCAATGCCTTTCGTTCGTGTCGTCATTGATTTCATCGAATTGCAGACAGTGGCTGGCGGACCTGCCGTCGCCGTACATGAAATGTGAGAAATGCAAGGCATGGAGGCAGGCAACAGCCGCCTGCGGTCTTGGCTGGATCGCACTCGCGGAGACTTCCCGTTGGAGCGCGATCATCCCTTTCTGAAAACAAGTTCGGCTGGTCGTTACAATCCGGAGGTCAGGACCCGATGGCAGGCCGGCGACACCCGCTGCAGATTGTCCCGCAGACAGGCAATGCCCCGTCCGCCCCCGAGAGGCACCATGCGGCACAAGGCCCGGAAGTCCGGTCCACAGGTTTCCCGCAGGATCATTACTTCCTCGCGTGGTGTGAAGGCCGGCATCATGGCTCGAGGAGCGGGGGTGATAGCGCCCGTGGCGGCCGCATCGCCGGTCGTCGGCGCGGCCGATCCCCCCAACGCGGCGACAGCCTGCTGGCAAAGCGCCGATAAAGCGGCACTATGCTGCTGCAGGCAGCTGAGCGCCTCGGCGCCCCCCGGTGTCACGCCGGAACACTGCGCCATGAAATCGCGCTGGCAGGCCGATTTGACCGAATTTCGCTGTGCCTGCGTCGGCTGATGCGCCGGCGTCCCGGTCGCGGGCGCCGGAGCGCTCGCCGCCGTGTCTGCGGGGACAGCCGGGGCCGGCTCCGCAGATGTCGATTTGGGCTTTGCGGTCACCGCGGAAACCGCATTCCGGCATCCCGCCGAAAGCGAAGCGCTATGCTGCTGCAAGCAGCTGAGAGCCTCCATTCCTCCGGGCGTCACCCCGGAGCATTTCGCGATGAAATCGGAGCGGCACTCCGCCCTGATCGCGTCACGCTGTTCTTCGGTCGGCGCTTGCGCATAGGCAACCTCGGCGAAGAACACCACTGAGCAGAACGCGGGCAACGCGCAGATTGCCGATAGAAAACGGCGCCTCCCATATGGAGACGTCAGTAGAGAAGACCCCCATTTTCGCATGATTCCCCCCTATAGATCTGATCTACTTCATGAAATCGAACTGCCCTCTGAATAGAATGATAGGCGCCGCCGATTGGACGGACGTTGCTTACTGCAATAGAAATATAAGAAGCGCCTGAACTAGATATATTAGAATATTATCCTTTTAGCAACTATCTCATCGGCACTTGAAAATCGATGCCAACTCGCAGGACTATCGGTTCTGCGCGCAAAAACGCAAATAGCCCGCTTTTCAGCGGGCTATTTGTGATGAGGGAATTGAGAAGAGATTTGGTTGTGGGTGCAGGATTTGTAGTTTTTCTGTCCCTCTGCGTCGGCTTTGCCTCCTTGGGGGCCCCTGATGAGGCGTTA
>NZ_LOKX01000029.1 GCF_002211285.1 Rhizobium sp. R635
CACTCACCTCACGCACGCTACGCTTGCCGCCGCTGTAAAACTCCACAACACTCTGCTTGAACGACGTGCTGTATTTGGACATGCAAAACCCCCGAAGTTGGGTGTCCAACTTTCGGGGGTCAGTTCATTTCTGACCGGGTTTTCTTTTTGTCTTGTTGCAGCTTTTAGCGCTTCGAAACCGGGATGTAGTCGCGCTTCGGTTCGCCGACATAGAGCTGGCGCGGACGGCCGATGCGCTGTTCCGGATCTTCGATCATCTCGTTCCACTGCGCGATCCAGCCGACGGTGCGGGCGAGCGCGAAGAGCACGGTGAACATGGTCGTGGGGAAGCCCAGAGCCTTCAGCGTGATGCCGGAGTAGAAGTCGATGTTCGGATAGAGCTTCTTCTCGATGAAATATTCGTCGGTGAGCGCGATGCGCTCCAGCTCCATCGCCACTTCGAGCAACGGATCGTCCTTGATGCCGAGTTCGCCGAGCACTTCATGCGTCGTCTTCTGCATGATCTTGGCGCGCGGATCGTAGTTCTTGTAGACGCGGTGACCGAAGCCCATCAGACGGAACGGGTCGTTCTTGTCCTTGGCGCGGGCGATATATTCCGGAATGTGATCGACCGTGCCGATTTCCGTCAGCATGTTGAGCGCTGCTTCGTTGGCGCCGCCGTGAGCGGGACCCCAGAGGCAGGCGATGCCGGCGGCGATGCAGGCGAACGGGTTGGCGCCCGACGAACCGGCGAGGCGGACGGTCGAGGTCGAAGCGTTCTGCTCGTGGTCGGCATGCAGGATGAAGATACGGTCCATGGCGCGCGACAGAACCGGATTGACGACATATTCCTCGCACGGAACGGCAAAGCACATGCGCAGGAAGTTCGACGCATAGTCGAGGTCGTTCTTCGGGTAAACGAAGGGCTGGCCGATATGGTATTTGTAGGCCATGGCGGCAAGCGTCGGCATCTTGGCGATCATGCGCAGGCTGGCGACCATGCGCTGGTGCGGATCGGTGATGTCTGTGGAGTCATGATAGAAGGCCGACAGTGCGCCGACGCAGCCGCACATGACGGCCATGGGATGCGCATCGCGGCGGAAGCCGGTGAAGAAGCGGCTCATCTGCTCATGCACCATGGTGTGGTGCGTGACGCGATAATCGAAATCCTTCTTCTGCGCGGCCGTCGGCAGTTCGCCGTAGAGAAGCAGGTAGCAGACTTCCAGGAAGTCGCCGTGTTCGGCGAGCTGCTCGATCGGATAGCCGCGGTGCAGCAGGACACCTTCGTCGCCGTCGATGTAGGTGATCTTCGATTCACAGGATGCGGTCGAGGTGAAACCCGGATCGTACGTGAAGGAGGCGGTGTTCTTGTAGAGTGCACCGATATCGATGACGCTCGGGCCGATCGTGCCGCTTTTTACGGCAAGGTCGACTGATTTGTCGCCGATTTTTATTGTAGCGCTTTGATCCGTCATGCTGATCCTCCGAAATGTCGGTAGCGCCATAAAAGCGCCATAGGGGTTAAGCGTCCTCATCGATAGCTATATGATCGCGAAGCTAATGCCAAGTTACCGTGACGGCATTTTGTGCATTGCGGCATCACCTTTTAGGCACTGCAGCGATGAGCGGCGTGCATAGCGGAAGCCGATGATTCGACTGGTCTTTTGGTGTTCGCGATTTTCCCTCGTATTTCAATCGATTATCCTTGCAGGATTTGATGGGAGGCTGCATTCTGGCTGCCTTGGCGGGTAGTTTTCGAGCGGTGCATGCAGGGGTTGAGGACAGTCGAATTGCGGCCGGAAACAGGCGCCGGCGCCGCCGATGCCTCGGATTTTGCGCCATCTGCGGTGCGGCCGGCAAGGACGCAGTCGGTGACGCCATTGCGCCATCGGCTGCCGGGCGCGGCTCGACGAGCGTTGCGTGCCGGCCTCCGCATGTTGGGCGAGGAGGCGGACCACGGAGGACTGCTGCTGTTCTCGCCGGTCTTCCTCGGCTCGGGAGCCGCCTTCTGGTTTCTCGCGGCATCGGATTTTCCGATTGTTACGTCGCTGATCTGCCTGTCGGTGCTGATGGTCGCCATCCCCGTCATCGGCAGCGGCAGGACGGTATTGCGGGCAACGCTGCTGGCGCTCGCACTTGTGGTCTGCGGCATGCTTTCGGCGCAGTTCGAGACCTGGCGAGCCTCGACTGTAATTCTTGATTCCGCCGTGACGACGACGATAACCGGCCGTGTCGAGCGGCGTGAGGGCGACGATCGCGGGCGATGGCGCTACATTCTTGCCGTCACCGCCACCGAGGCGCCAACGCTGAAACGGCCGCCGGAGCGTGTCACGGCGATCGCCCGCGGCGCGGACGCTCCTTTCGAGATCGGCGACATCATTACCGGCAGGGCGCGGCTGACGCCGCCGGCAGGGCCGGCGCTTCCCGAACTCAACGATTTCTCCTTCGGCGCCTATTTCGACGGCATCGGCGCAAACGGCTTCTTCTATGGTGCACCCGACAAGGTCGATGTGCAGGCGGGGCCGCAGGCCGCGGCATCGACATCGGAAGCGCTGCTAGAATGGCTCTACCGGCTGCGCAGTGGCATCGGTGATCGCATAAGATCGGTCCTGCCCGGCGATACCGGCGCGTTTGCGGCCGCCCTCGTTACCGACGAGCGGCGCGCCATCTCGAATGAGACGACGGAGGCGCTGCGCCAGTCCGGGCTTGCCCATATCATCGCCATATCGGGTCTCAATATGGCGTTGTCTGCCGGCATCTTCTTCGTCGGCTTTCGAATGCTGCTCAGCCTCTTTCCCGGTATCGCCCAGGCCTATCCAACGAAGAAGATCGCCGCCGGCGGCGCGCTGCTCGCCGTTACCGCCTATTTCCTGATCTCCGGCTTCGCCGTCTCGGCCGAACGCGCCTTCATCATGATGGCCGTCATGCTGATCGCAGTCTTTTTCGACCGGCCATCGATCAGCCTGCGCAATGTCGCGCTGTCCGCGCTGGTCATCATCGCGATTTCACCGTCCGAGGTATTGGGTCCGAGCTTCCAGATGTCCTTTGCCGCGACGCTGGCGCTGGTATCGGGTTATCAGCTCTGGAAGGATCGGCGCGTCCGTGAAAATGCCTTTCTGAAACTGCCGATCGTTCGGCCCTTCGTTGCGGTCGGAGGCTTCTTTGCCGGTGTCTTCCTGACCTCGTTGATCGGCGGCTTTTCGACCGCGCTCTTTTCGATCGAGCATTTTCATCGCCTGACGGCTTACGGCTTGCCGGCAAACCTCGCGACGATGCCCATCATCTCCTTCATCGTCATGCCCGCCGGTCTGTTGGCAATGCTGCTCATGCCTTTCGGTCTGGACGCACTGCCCTGGAAGGTGGTTGGATTTGGCCTCGACCTGGTGATCGCGGTCGCAAAGACGGTTTCCGGCTGGGGTGGCGGCATCGGGGTCGGCCGTTTGCCCGGCTGGTACTTCGCCGTTGCCGTTGCCGGCTTCCTGCTCATGACGCTGCTGCGCACGCGCCTGCGCCATATCGGCACTGCCGTCATGACGGCTTCGACGCTCGTTTTGCTTGTTCTGCCATCCGCCCAGTCGCCCGACCTTGTCATTTCGGAGGATGGCGGTCTTGTCGGGATCGTTGAGGCCGCAGCCATGGCCTCCAATCGTGAAAGGCCGCCGGATTTCATTTTCGATCAATGGCAGAGAGCGCTGGTCCTGCCGACCCATCATTCGCCGAAGATGCTGGATGGCCCCGCTATCCCCGAGACAGAGGATCGGCGTCTGCAGCTTTCCCCGGATCAGCGGGAGGAAGCGAGGAGCGCGATGCAGACGGCCGCGGCAAACGGCGAGGCCAACCGCTTTTCCTGCGTTAAGAAGGCCTGGTGCATATCGCGGCTCGCAAATGGAAAAGTCGTAACCGTCATCGACAACGCCGCCTATCTCGGCCCGGCCTGCGATGTGGGCAATATCGTCGTGACGCCGGTGCGGCTGCGGTTCGACCGCTGCCGTTCAGGCGCGACGCTCTTCACCGGCGAAACGCTGCGCCGGACCGGTTCCGTCGAATTGCGCTTTGCGGATGACGGTCCGCAGACCGTCACCGCATTCGGCACGCTATCGAGACCATGGATGCGCCATCGCGCTTATGATTGGCGCAGCGGGAGTTTTGCCGAATCCGGCCCGCCCGGTGTCAATGATAGCGGCGAATGAGGCCGACGAGCTTGCCCTGAACCTTGACGCGATCCGGCCCGAAGATACGGGTTTCGTAAGCCGGGTTGGCCGCTTCGAGCGCGATGGAAGCGCCTTTGCGGCGGAAGCGTTTGAGCGTCGCCTCCTCATCGTCGACGAGTGCCACGACGATGTCGCCGGGACTGGCGGTGCTGCCGTTGCGAATGATCACGGTGTCGCCATCGAAGATACCGGCGTCGATCATCGAATCGCCTTTGACCTCCAGCGCATAGTGTTCACCATTGCCGAGCATATCGGCCGGAACCACGATGTCGTGGGTGTTGTTCTGGATCGCCGAGATCGGAACGCCGGCAGCGATGCGGCCCATGACGGGCACGGAGACCGAGTTGCCGTTGTCGGCGACGGGCTTTGCAGGAGCGGGAGCGGCGACCGGCTGGGGCTTGCCGAGGCTGCCTTCGATGACGCTCGGCGAAAAACCGCGCCGGGGCTGGATGCTGGGGCTGTAGGCCTCCGGAAGCTTGATCACTTCGAGGGCGCGGGCGCGGTTCGGTAGGCGGCGAATGAAGCCACGCTCCTCGAGCGCCGTGATCAGGCGGTGAATGCCGGATTTCGAGGCGAGATCCAAGGCATCCTTCATCTCGTCGAAAGACGGTGGAACGCCGGATTCCTTCATGCGCTCATGAATGAAAAGGAGTAGCTCCTGTTGTTTGCGCGTGAGCATCGACGTCAGACCCCGTGATTGAAACAAATCCAGAACAGACACTATATGTTCCATATGTGTTCCGCAAGTAGCTAAATTTCCGTAAAACTTCCCATCAACTCGTTGCGATTTTTATTTTCATTTGCGGGATTTGGCAGGCAAGTCTTGAATTGAGAGTGCGCTGTCGCACATCTCTTGCCATTTCAGGGAGAGGAACCGATGAACGAGCATGCCAAGCCGCACCCGCTGGATCATGTCGTGCTGCCGGTCGTCAATATCGATCTTGCGCGCGAGAGGCTCGGCAAGCTCGGTTTCACCGTTGCCGCCGATGCGCGCCATCCCTTTGGAACGGAAAATGCCTGCGTCTTCTTTGCCGACAAAACCTATCTGGAGCCGCTCGGCGTTGCGAGCGTCGAGGAGAGCGAGGCATCGGCGCGGAAAGGCAATGTCTTCACCGCCCGCAACCAGGCTTTCCGCTTCCGCTGCGGCGAGGAAGGGCTTTCGGCAATCGTCTTCGCCACCGAAAATTCCGCCCTCGATCATAGGAAGTTCGCCACCAGGGGATCGAGCGCCGGCGAGATGTTGGAGTTCAGCCGGCCGATGAAGATGCCGGATGGTTCGGAGAGCATCGGCAGCTTCAAATTGGCCTTTGCGGGCGATCTGCGCGCGCCCGATCTCTTCCTGTTCACCTGTCAGCGCATCAACCCGCTGCCGGCCGATCGTGGTGCGCTGGAGAAACATGCCAATGGCGTCACCGGAATTGCCGAGGTGGCGCTTTCAGCCCCGGAACCAGCGGCCTTCGGCGCCTTCGTCAGCCTTGCCGCGGCGCAATCGGCAGTCGAGAAAACCGGTTTCGGCGTCAATATCGCGGCATCGAATGCGAGAATCAGCCTGATGACGCCGGAAGGGCTGGAAGCCTATTTCGAGATCGCCGTCTCATCCGCCGAGCGCGGCCTGCGGGGCCGGGCAATCCTCTTCAATGTCGCCGATCTTGCCGTGACAGAAGCGCATTTGGCTGCTAACGGGGTGACCTACACGCGCAAGAACAATCGCATTCTGGTGAAGCCCGCGCCCGGTCAGGGCACGCTCTTCGCCTTCGAGGAACCACGATGAGCTCCAATACCAATTCCGAAGTCAAGGTTGGCGAAGGCAACGGCCAGGTCATCTTTTCCAATACCGGCCGCCTGTCTTTGATCGCCGGCCCCTGCCAGATGGAGAGCCGGGATCATGCCTTCATGATGGCCGGCGCGCTGAAGGAGCTTTGCGCAAAGCTCGGCATCGGCCTCATCTACAAGAGCTCCTTCGACAAGGCGAACCGCACGTCGCTTTCGGCAGAACGCGGCATCGGGCTTGAGAAGGGCATGGAGATCTTTGCCGACCTGAAGAAGGAATTCGGTTTTCCGGTCCTGACCGATGTCCATACCGCCGAGCAATGCGACGAGGTCGCAAAGGTGGTCGATGTTCTGCAGATCCCGGCCTTCCTCTGCCGCCAGACCGACCTTCTCATCGCCGCCGCCAAGACCGGCCGCGCCGTCAACGTCAAGAAGGGCCAGTTCCTTGCGCCCTGGGATATGAAGAACGTCCTGAAGAAGCTCAATGCCAGCGGCAATCCGAACGTGCTGCTGTGCGAGCGCGGCGCTTCCTTCGGCTACAACACGCTGGTCTCCGACATGCGCTCGCTGCCGATCATGGTGGCAATGGGTGCGCCTGTGATTTTCGACGCGACCCATTCCGTGGCGCAGCCGGGCGGGCAGGGCGAATCCTCCGGCGGTCAACGGGAGTTCGTCGAAACGCTGGCGCGCGCCGCAGTCGCCACCGGCATTGCTGGCGTCTTCCTCGAAACCCATCAGGACCCGGATAATGCGCCTTCCGACGGCCCGAACATGGTCTATCTCAAGGATATGCCGCGGCTTCTCGAAAAGCTGCTGGCCTTCGACGCGGTCGCCAAGGGCTGACAGTCAAAAGCCTGACACGAACGTGCTGTAGCGACGACCGGATATGGACATGGAAGGGATCGCAAAGCGCCATTGTAATTTGCGCACCTTCGATTAAGACGGTTTCGAACCCCTATCACCCACCCGAGCAGGAAGAACCCATGACTGCAATCACCGATATCATTGCCCGCGAGATTCTCGATAGCCGTGGCAACCCCACCGTCGAAGTCGATGTCTATCTCGAAGACGGCAGCATGGGCCGCGCGGCTGTACCCTCGGGCGCTTCGACCGGCGCGCATGAGGCGGTCGAGCTGCGCGACGGCGGCAAGCGCTACCTCGGCAAGGGCGTCCAGAAGGCGGTCGAGGCCGCCAACACCGAGATCTTCGACGCGATCGGCGGCATCGACGCCGAAAATCAGATCCAGATCGACAACATCATGATCGAGCTCGACGGCACGCCGAACAAGTCGCGCCTCGGCGCCAACGCCATCCTCGGCGTCTCGCTTGCTGTCGCCAAGGCTGCTGCGCAGGCTTCCGGCCTGCCGCTCTACCGCTATGTCGGCGGCGCTTCCGCAAGCCTGCTGCCGGTGCCGATGATGAACATCATCAACGGCGGCGCCCATGCCGACAATCCCATCGACTTCCAGGAGTTCATGATCCTGCCGGTCGGCGCCGATACGATCGCCGAAGCCGTGCGCATGGGTTCGGAAGTCTTCCACACGCTCCGCAAGGAACTCGCGGCACAGGGCCACAACACCAATGTCGGCGATGAAGGCGGTTTCGCACCGGGCCTGAAGAGCGCTTCCGAAGCCCTCGATTTCATCATGAAGTCGGTCGAGAAAGCCGGCTACAAGCCGGGCGAGGACATCTACCTCGGCCTCGACTGCGCCTCGACGGAATTCTTCAAGGACGGCAAATACGTTCTCGAAGGTGAAGGCCGCACGCTCGAGCCCGGCGCCATGGCCGAATACCTGGCCGAACTCGCCGCCAAGTATCCGATCATCTCGATCGAAGACGGCATGGCCGAAGACGACTGGGACGGCTGGAAGACGCTGACCGACCTGATCGGCAAGAAGACCCAGCTGGTCGGCGACGATCTCTTCGTCACCAACTCCGCCCGTCTTCGCGACGGCATCCGCATGGGCGTCGCCAACTCGATCCTCGTCAAGGTCAACCAGATCGGCTCGCTGACGGAAACGCTCGACGCGGTCAATACGGCGCACAAGGCTGCCTACACCGCCGTCATGTCGCATCGCTCCGGCGAAACGGAAGATTCGACCATTGCCGATCTCGCGGTCGCCACCAACTGCGGCCAGATCAAGACCGGCTCGCTGTCGCGTTCCGACCGTCTTGCCAAGTACAATCAGCTGATCCGCATCGAAGAAGGCCTCGGCCCCCAGGCCCAGTATGCCGGCCGCTCGATCATCCGCGGCTGATCGGATCTGATTTTTAACGGCTTGACCCCGCGCCCTTTTCCGGGCGCGGGTTTTTTGTTGCCTGCTTTTTAGAGTCAACGAACGGTTAATCTCTGCGCGCTAGATTGAACGAATTGGTAATGCGTTCAAGAGCATGCGTGTATGTGGACAAAGCATCATAAGAAGAGAAGAATCGGTCGCTTCGTCATTCCGGCCATGACGGTCGCCTTCCTTTCCTACTTCGGTTATCATTGCATCCATGGCGATTATGGGCTGCGCGCAACGGAGACGTTCGAGCGCCAGCGCGTTGAGCGCGAAAAAGAGCTTGCAGTCTTGAAGGCGAAGCGCGAACATCTGGAAAGTCAGGTTGCGCTGCTCAGTGACGGCTCGCTCGACAAGGATATGCTGGACGAAAAGGCGCGATATCAACTGAATATGTCGCGCGCGGACGAGATCGTCATATTCAACCATTATTCCAATTAACCGGAATTCGGTTAATTAGAATTTCTGCTGTATTTCCAATAATTTAGTGCTGAATACGAGCCATGCAATTATGGCATTGCTGTGGTCATATTTCTTCCCTATGGTACGCGCCATCGAGAACCGATAAACCCATAGGGAGGGTTGAATGGCGCCGCGAAAGACCGCGACCGTTTCCAGCCGCAAAACTGCAGCAAAATCCACAGTCAAAGCATCGAATGGCGGCCCGGTAGCCGACTTCGATCGCGATGAAGAGCTCAAGGCCTATCGCGAGATGCTGCTGATCCGCCGCTTCGAGGAGAAGGCCGGTCAGCTTTACGGCATGGGCTTCATCGGCGGCTTTTGCCACCTCTACATCGGTCAGGAAGCTGTCGTCGTCGGCATGCAGATGGCGCAGAAGGAAGGCGACCAGGTCATCACCGCCTATCGCGACCACGGCCACATGCTGGCAACCGGCATGGAAGCGCGTGGCGTCATGGCCGAGTTGACCGGGCGCCGCAGCGGCTATTCCCACGGGAAGGGCGGCTCGATGCACATGTTCTCGAAGGAGAAGCATTTCTACGGCGGCCACGGCATCGTCGGCGCTCAGGTTTCGCTCGGAACGGGCCTTGCCTTTGCAAACCACTACCGCGGCAACGGCAATGTCTCGATCGCCTATTTCGGCGATGGCGCTGCCAACCAGGGCCAGGTCTACGAGAGCTTCAACATGGCGGCGCTCTGGAAGCTGCCGATCGTCTATATCGTCGAGAACAACCGCTACGCCATGGGCACCTCGACCGCCCGTGCGACGGCCCAGTCGAACTACTCGCTGCGTGGATCCGGCTTCGGCATCCCCGGCATCCAGGTCGACGGCATGGATGTTCGCGCCGTCAAGGCCGCGGCCGACGAGGCGCTCGAACATTGCCGCTCCGGCAAGGGCCCGATCATCCTCGAAATGCTGACCTATCGCTATCGCGGTCACTCCATGTCCGACCCGGCGAAGTATCGCTCCAAGGAGGAAGTGCAGAAGATGCGCTCCGAGCAGGACCCGATCGAGCAGGTGAAGGCACGCCTCATCGAAAAGGGCTGGGCTTCCGAAGACGATCTGAAGGCGATCGACAAGGATGTCCGCGACATCGTCGCCGACAGCGCCGACTTCGCCCAGGCCGATCCGGAGCCGGATGCATCCGAGCTCTATACCGACATTCTGCTCTAATCGGGGAGGGAACCCATGCCTATCGATATCCTCATGCCCGCCCTCTCTCCGACGATGGAAGAAGGCACGCTGTCCAAATGGCTGAAGCAGGAAGGTGACAAGGTCACTTCAGGCGACGTGATTGCCGAAATCGAAACCGACAAGGCGACGATGGAAGTCGAAGCCGTCGACGAAGGCATCATCGGCAAGCTGCTGGTCGATGCCGGCACCGAAGGCGTCAAGGTCAACACCAAGATCGCCGTGCTGCTGCAGGATGGCGAATCCGCTTCGGATATATCCGCCGCCAAGCCGGCCGCCGCTGCTCCGCAGGTTGCCCAGGAAGAGAAGCCGACCAATACCGGTTCTGCTTCGGCACCACTTCCGGCCGAGCCGAAGGCCGTCGTTCCGAACGATCCGGAAATCCCCGCCGGCACCGAAATGGTGTCGATGACCGTGCGCGAAGCGCTCCGCGACGCCATGGCCGAAGAAATGCGCGCCAGTGACGACGTCTTCGTCATGGGCGAGGAAGTCGCCGAATATCAGGGCGCCTACAAGGTCACGCAGGGCCTGCTGCAGGAGTTCGGGGCCCGTCGTGTCATCGATACGCCGATCACCGAGCACGGCTTTGCCGGCGTCGGCGTCGGCGCCGCGATGGCCGGCCTTCGCCCGATCGTCGAATTCATGACCTTCAACTTCGCCATGCAGGCGATTGACCACATCATCAACTCGGCGGCCAAGACGCTCTATATGTCCGGCGGCCAGATGGGTGCTCCGATCGTCTTCCGCGGCCCGAACGGCGCTGCCGCCCGCGTCGGCGCCCAGCACAGCCAGGATTATGCCGCCTGGTACAGCGCCATCCCCGGCCTCAAGGTCGTCATGCCCTACACGGCATCTGACGCCAAGGGCCTGCTGAAGGCTGCGATCCGCGATCCGAACCCGGTCATCTTCCTCGAGAACGAAATCCTCTACGGCCAGCACTTCGACGTGCCGAAGCTCGATAATTTCGTGCTCCCGATCGGCAAGGCCCGCATCCACCGTCCGGGCAAGGACGTAACCGTCGTCTCCTTCGGCATCGGCATGACCTATGCGACGAAGGCGGCCGCCGAACTGGAAAAGATCGGCATCGACGTCGAACTGATCGACCTTCGCACCATCCGCCCGATGGATCTGCCGACGGTCATCGAATCGGTCAAGAAGACCGGCCGTCTGGTTACCGTCGAGGAAGGTTATCCGCAGTCTTCGGTCGGCACCGAAATCGCCACCCGCGTCATGCAGCAGGCCTTCGATTATCTCGATGCGCCGATCCTGACGATCGCGGGCAAGGACGTTCCCATGCCTTACGCCGCCAATCTCGAAAAGCTGGCGCTTCCGAACGTCGGCGAAGTCGTCGATGCGGTGAAGGCTGTTTGCTACAAATAAGGGGAGGGTATTTCGATGCCGATCAATATCACGATGCCCGCCCTCTCTCCGACCATGGAAGAAGGCAATCTGGCCAAGTGGCTGGTCAAGGAAGGCGATAAGGTCAAGTCTGGCGATGTGATCGCCGAGATCGAGACCGACAAGGCGACGATGGAAGTCGAAGCCGTCGATGAAGGCACGGTCGCCAAGCTGGTCGTTGCCGCCGGCACCGAAGGCGTCAAGGTCAATGCGCTGATCGCGGTTCTTGCCGCCGATGGCGAGGATGTTTCCGCTGCCGCCAGCGGCGCGGGTTCCTCTGCGCCGGCCAAGGCTGAGGCAGCACCCGCCCCGAAGGCAGAAGCCGCCGCACCTGCGCCTGCCAGCGTCGAGAAGCCGAACAACGGTGAGCGGGTCGGTAACGGCGCGCCGGCGTCTGTTTCTGCAGGCGGCAATCGCACCTTCTCTTCGCCGCTCGCACGCCGTCTGGCTAGGGAAGCCGGTATCGATCTTTCCGCCGTCGCAGGCTCCGGCCCGCATGGCCGCGTCGTCAAGAGCGATGTCGAAGCCGCCGTTGCCGGCGGTGGCGCCAAAGCTGCTCCGGCACCGGCCGCCGCAGCTGCGGCTCCGCAGGCTGCTGCTCCGACTGCAGCGCCGAAAGGCGCTTCCGACGACGCCGTGCTCAAGCTCTTCGAACCAGGCTCCTACGAGCTGGTGCCGCATGACGGCATGCGCAAGACGATCGCCCGGCGCCTGGTCGAATCCAAGCAGACGATCCCGCATTTCTACGTCAGCGTCGATTGCGAGCTCGATGCTCTGATGGCGCTGCGCGCCCAACTGAACGATGCGGCTCCGCGCAAGGACAATGCCCCGGCCTACAAGCTCTCGGTCAACGACATGGTCATCAAGGCCATGGCGCTGGCGCTGCGCGACGTTCCGGATGCCAACGTCTCCTGGACCGACAGCAACATGGTCAAGCACAGGCACGCCGATGTCGGCGTCGCCGTCTCGATCCCCGGCGGCCTGATCACGCCGATCATCCGCAAGGCCGAGCAGAAGACGCTGTCTGTTATCTCCAACGAGATGCGCGATCTCGGCAAGCGGGCCAAGGATCGCAAACTGAAGCCCGAGGAATATCAGGGCGGCACCAGTTCGGTCTCCAACATGGGCATGATGGGCGTGAAGAACTTCGCAGCCGTCGTCAACCCGCCGCATGCGACCATCCTCGCGGTCGGCGCCGGCGAACAGCGGGTCGTCGTCAAGAACGGCGAAATGGCGATCGCTACCGTGATGTCGGTGACGCTGTCGACCGACCATCGCTGCGTCGACGGCGCGCTCGGCGCCGAGCTGCTCCAGGCCTTCAAGGGCTATATCGAGAACCCGATGGGCATGCTCGTCTGATAGCTGGGCGGAGGCGGAAATGACCAAGACCGTTCTTTGCTATGGCGATTCGCTGACCTGGGGTTATGACGCCGAGACGATCGGCCGTCACGACTACAAGAATCGTTGGCCGAGCGTGCTTCAGGCAGCGCTCGGCAACGAGGCGCGTGTCATCGCCGAAGGCCTGAACGGCCGGACGACCGCCTTCGACGACCATCTTGCCGATTGCGACCGTAACGGCGCGCGCGTCCTGCCGACCATCCTGCAGACGCATGCGCCGCTCGATCTCGTCATTCTGCTGCTCGGCACCAATGACATGAAGCCGGTGGTCGCCGGCTCTGCCTTTGCCGCATGCCAGGGCATCGGCCGGCTCGTTCGGTTGATCCGCAACCATGCCTGGCCCTTCGAATTCGACGGGCCGGAGATCCTGATCGTGGCGCCGCCGGCGATCTGCGCGACGGGTAATGTGCCCTTCGCCGCATCCTTCCCCGGCGGCATCGAGGAATCGGCAAAGCTTGCAACGCTCTACCGCGATCTTGCCGACGAACTCGGCTGCGGCTTTTTCGACGGCAATTCCCTCGCCAAGACCACGCCGATCGATGGCATTCATCTCGATGCCGAGAATACGCGTGCGCTCGGACGCGGGCTGGAATCGATCGTGCGGATGATGCTGGGGATCTGAGCATGACCGCCTTCATCGCGCTGCGGCAGGCCTCACGGCGGGATGCATCGGAGCTGGCGATTCTGGCGGATATCGCATCGCACGGCTTTGCCTCCTGGCTCTGGTTCGCCGATGTGGCGAATGGCGTCAGCGACACGCCGCTGGAGCGGGGCAGGCTGAAGATGAGCGAGGAAGAGGCTGTCGGCGGCTGGCGGGATTCCGTCATTGCCGAGGCCTATGGTGAGGTCGCAGGCGTGGCGATCGGCCATGCGCTTGACGAAGGCATAGGCGATATCGAGGCGAGCATTCCGGCGACCGAACCGATGCTTGCCTTGCAGAAAACGGTTGTGGGAAGCTGGTTCATCGGCAGTCTCGGCGTCTACAGCCACCTGCGCGGTATCGGCATCGGACGCAGATTGCTGAAGGATCAGATCGAAAGGGCGGATTGCCGTCCGGTCAGTCTCATTACCGCAAGTGATAACGAAGCGGCTTTGTCGCTTTATGGAAGAAACGGATTCTTGGAGGCTGCGCGCGCTGATGCCGTGCCGATCTTCGAAAACAGCAAGAGACACGCGTGGGTGCTCATGACCCGCAGCGCAGCGTAACAAAGGGCAGGGAACACATGGCTGAATCCTACGACGTCATCATCATCGGCTCCGGCCCCGGCGGCTATGTCGCCGCCATCCGCGCCAGCCAGCTTGGCCTCAAGACCGCGATCGTCGAGCGCGAACATATGGGCGGCATCTGCCTGAACTGGGGCTGCATTCCCACGAAGGCGCTGCTGCGTTCGGCCGAGGTCCTCGACCATGCCAATCACTTCAAGGATTTCGGCCTGGTTCTCGAAGGCACGGTCAAGCCGGATGCCAAGGCCGTCGTTGGCCGCTCGCGCGCCGTCTCCGCCCGTCTCAATGCCGGCGTCGGCTTCCTGATGAAGAAGAACAAGATCGACATCATCTGGGGCGAAGGAAAAATCACCAAGCCCGGCGAGATCGTCGTCGGCAAGTCGTCGAAGCCCGTGGTCGAGCCGCAGCACCCGCTGCCGAAGAACGTCGAGGGCGAGGGCACCTATAACGCCAAGCACATCATCATCGCGACCGGCGCCCGTCCGCGCGCGCTGCCCGGCATCGAGCCCGATGGTAAGCTGATCTGGACTTATTTCGAGGCGTTGAAGCCGGATGCGCTGCCGAAGTCGCTGATCGTCATGGGCTCGGGCGCGATCGGCATCGAATTTGCCAGCTTCTATCGCTCGATGGGCGTCGACGTCACGGTGGTGGAAGTCATGCCGACCATCATGCCGGTCGAGGATGCCGAAATCACTGCCATCGCCCGCAAGCAGCTGGAGAAGCGCGGTCTCAAGATCTTCACGAGCGCCAAGGTTACCAAGGTCGAGAAGGGTGCGGGAAGCATCACCGCGCATGTCGAGACTTCGGATGGCAAGGTGCAGCAGATCACCGCCGACCGGATGATTTCGGCTGTCGGCGTTCAGGGCAACATCGAGAACCTCGGCCTCGAGGCGCTCGGCATCAAGACCGACCGCGGCTGTGTCGTCGCCGACGGTTACGGCAAGACCAATGTCGCCGGCATCTATGCGATCGGCGATGTCGCCGGTCCGCCGATGCTGGCGCACAAGGCCGAGCATGAAGGCGTCGTCTGCGTCGAGAAGATAGCCGGCCTGCCCAACGTTCATCCCACCGACAAGGGCAAGGTCCCGGGCTGCACCTATTGCAATCCGCAGGTCGCCTCCGTCGGTCTCACCGAAGCCAAGGCCAAGGAGCAGGGCCGCGACATCCGTGTCGGCCGCTTCTCCTTCGCGGCGAACGGCAAGGCGATCGCGCTCGGCGAAGACCAGGGCATGGTGAAGGTGATCTTCGACAAGAAGACCGGCGAGCTGCTCGGCGCCCATATGGTCGGTGCGGAAGTCACCGAGCTCATCCAGGGCTTCGTCGTCGCGATGAACCTCGAAACAACCGAGGAAGAGCTGATGCACACGATCTTCCCGCATCCGACTGTCTCCGAAACGATGAAGGAAGCAGTGCTCGACGCTTATGGTCGTGTGCTGAACGCTTGATAATTTCCGGGACTGCCCATTTTGCCCGGAGTGGAAAGCTGCTCCGGTCGGGTGGAAAAAACGAAAGGAAATTATCATGTCTATGGAGACGCAGGCGTTGCTGGTATTTTTATTGATCGGCCTGGTGGCAGGCTTCCTCGCAAGTCTCGTCGTTGGCGGCGGCGGTTTGATCAGATGCCTGCTCAGCGGCATCATCGGCGCCTTCGTCGGCGGCTATCTGTTCAGCGCGCTCGGCATTTCGCTGGGCATTGAAAACGCGCTGGTCGTGCAGATCATCCACGCGACGGTCGGCGCCATTGTCGTGGTTCTGGTCGCAAGGGCGGTCGCTTAGCGTAGTTTGAGGGCGAGACGGGCATGGAAGGCGTGGGTTGGATTTCGGCAATCATCATCGGCGGTCTCGCAGGCTGGCTCGCCGGCAAGCTGATGGATGCGCGATACGGGATTTTCCTGAACATCGTGCTCGGCATTGTCGGCTCGGTCGTTGCCACCGCGATCCTCGCCCAGTTTCACGTCCAGCTTGCTGGCGGGCGACTCGGTTATTTTGTGACGGGTTTCCTTGGCGCCTGCCTGCTGATATTCCTTGCGCGGCTGGTGCGGCGCTAGGTCCTGATGATTTGCCGCATAGGGGCGATAGAAAGCTGAAACTGCAATGGTGACCATCCTCGACACGATCAATCCCGACGCCAAGCGCGTGCGCCATCCCGAAAAGGCCCATCGGCCCGATACGGAGGTCATGCGCAAGCCGGACTGGATTCGTGTGAAGGCGCCGACCTCCAAGGGCTATGCCGAGACACGCGCGATCGTGAAGGAGCATAAGCTCGTCACCGTCTGCGAGGAAGCCGGCTGCCCGAATATCGGCGAGTGCTGGGACAAGAAGCACGCCACCTTCATGATCATGGGCGAGATCTGTACCCGCGCCTGCGCCTTCTGCAATGTCGCGACCGGCAAGCCGAATGCGCTCGATATGGCCGAGCCTGAGAACGTCGCCAAGGCGGTCAAGGAGATGGGCCTATCCCACGTCGTCATCACCTCGGTCGACCGCGACGACCTTGAGGACGGCGGCGCCGAGCACTTCGAAAAGGTGATCTGGGCAATCCGTGCGGCTTCGCCCACTACGACGATCGAAATCCTGACGCCTGACTTCCTGAAGAAGCCGGGCGCCCTGGAGCGCGTCGTCGCCGCCAAGCCCGACGTCTTCAACCACAATATGGAAACGGTTCCCGGCAACTATCTGACCGTTCGCCCCGGCGCCCGTTATTTCCATTCCATCCGGCTCTTGCAGCGCGTGAAGGAACTCGATCCCACCATGTTCACCAAGTCGGGCATCATGGTCGGCCTCGGTGAGGAGCGCAACGAAGTGCTGCAGCTGATGGACGACCTGCGCACCGCTGATGTCGACTTCCTGACGATCGGCCAGTATCTGCAGCCGACCCGCAAGCATCACAAGGTCGAAAGCTTCGTCACCCCGGACGAGTTCAAGTCCTACGAGACCGTCGCCTACAGCAAGGGCTTCCTGATGGTGGCCTCCAGCCCGCTCACGCGCTCCTCCCACCATGCCGGCGATGATTTTGCAAGGCTGAAGGCGGCGCGCGAGAAGAAGCTGCTGATCGCAGCCGAGTAGGGTTCGGGTGCTGCCAAGCTCTCTTCCGTCATGCTCGGGCTTGTCCCACTGGTGTCCGGTTTAAATTTGGTCACCATTGGAGGCTCATCTGTTGGGGATTGGCTGGTGGGCTGCCGGCGGGTCGCAACAGGCGGTCGATCCTGCGTCGGTGCATGAGATTGGCGCGCACCAG
>NZ_LOKX01000030.1 GCF_002211285.1 Rhizobium sp. R635
CGATGTTTGGGCCCGGTTCAATCGTGAGCCCGTATTGCCATCTTACCGGGGGCAACCACCCCAGCCAGCCATCATCTGATAAATATGACATGGGGTGATCGCGCCGCGATTACTCCATGTTTTGCGATAACGACATGCGTAAAACAAAGACCTAAAGCGCGAAGAGCGAATCTGAAAGATCGCGACGCGCTTTAGCAGTTTGGCTTTCCGAAGCGCGGAAACGGTCACGTGCTCCATGAAGGAGCACGCACCATGACGGCTATCAGCGAAAACCGCCGCTGGCAGCCAATCGCTCGCCGGTCAGCCAGCGGGCATCATCGGAAGCGAGGAAGACCGCGACACCGGCGATATCATCCGGCTGGCCGGTGCGGCCGAGCGGAGTCTGTGCCACCAGTGTCTGCTCGAAATCCGAGCCGATGACGCCGGCGGTGTGCGTGCCCTCGGTCTCGACGATCCCCGGGAGGATCGCGTTGACCCGGATCTTGCGCGGGCCCAGTTCCTTGGCAAGCACGCTGTTGATGCCTTCCACGGCGCCCTTCGTGCCGGTATAGACCGAAGAGTCCGGTGGAGCCAGGCTGGTGACCACCGACGAGATGTTGATGACGCTGCCGCCTTCACGGAGATGCTTGACCGCCGCTTGAGTGGTCAGCAGCACGCCCAGAACGTTCACGTCGAAGATGCGGCGATACTGTTCCTCGGTCACCTGCTCGATCGGCGCGAATTCATAGACGCCCGAGTTGTTGACCAGCACGTCGAGCTTGCCGAACTCCTTGACTGCGGCATCGACTAGGCCCTGCGCCTGTTCGGCCTTCGAGACATCGCCCTGTACCGCGATGGCTTTGCCGCCGGCGGCGCTGATCGCCTCGACCACCGCATCCGCTCCGGCCTTGCTGGAGGCGTAATTGACCACGACTTGCGCACCTTCGGCCGCGAGCGCCTTGGCAATCGCGGCGCCGATCCCTTTGGAGGCCCCGGTTACGACAGCCACCTTTCCTGCGAGCTTCGCCATCTTCCATTCCTTCTGATCCGGACTGCCGCCGAAATTGGCGGCCTTGTTCCGTAGTTCAGAAATTCGGAACTGTTGATCTTGATGTCAAGGGCCGCTATATGAAAATTCATGAGACCGCTCTTTCACCCAGCGATAGAGGACATCCAGCCTGAAGCGATCCTGTATGCGCTTTCCGATCCGGAGCGGGCCGCAATTTTCGCCTGGCTTGCCGGCGCCGGCTGCGGTGGAACCTGTTCTGCGCTTGCCGATCTCGGCGACCGCACCATTCCAAAATCATCGCTCTCGAACCACTTCAAGGTGCTGCGTGAATCCGGGCTGATCCGAAGCGAGCGCCAAGGTGTGGAGATGCGCAACCAAACCCGCTGCGCAGAGCTGGATGAACGCTTCCCCGGCCTCATCAAGGCTATTCTGACGGCTTACGGACAGCTTCCCGAGCAGTGGAAGGTGGATTGAAAGCCGGGGCGTGTGGGGATTCTTCGAAGTTTGTGCCGTAAGCGTATAACCGTGTGGCCCCCTCATCCGACCCTGCGGGCCACCTTCTCCCCGCTGGGGAGAAGAGGGAGAATGTCGCTTCGTACCGACCCCGTTGGATCGAGTGCTTCCGAAGAGGCGGGTTCGTTTGCGCAGTGTCGGCGCACCTTGCTTTCCCTTCTCCCCAGCGGGGAGAAGGTGGCCCGCAGGGCCGGATGAGGGGGCCACACGGCATACCCTAATTGTAAGTATTCACTTACGCCCTCAAGCGTTTTCCGCCGTATTCTGCGGCAAAGATTGCAGCAGGGTTTGTCGCGCGGAGCGCAGGTGCACGCGGCAGGCCTTTTCGATGGCCGACTGGTCGCCGGATTCGAGCGCTGCGATATAATCCAGATGTTCGTGAATCGCCCGCTCGTTGCGCTCGCGGGCTGCCGCCTTGTTCCATTGGTAGTGATAGTGGAAGATGATGGCGATCGCATCGTAGAAATCGGCGATGAAGCGGTTCTTCGAGGCGCGGTGGATCAAGAGGTGGAAGCGCTCGTCGAGGACGGAGAAATCCTTGAAGCGCTGGTTGATGTCATCGAGCATCGCGACATGTTCCTCGCGCATGGCGGCAAGATCGGCCCAGGCCTGATTCTCGCGGGAAAGCCTGCCGAATTCGGCGGCGGAATGCAGCTCGAACATTTCGCGCACATCGGCAAGCTCGAGCGCGAATTCGCGGGTAAACCCTTTGAGCGTCCAATGGCTGTTCGGCCGCTTTTCGATCAAGCCGAAGCGGGAGAAACGGATCAGGAATTCGCGCACGCTCGTCGTGCCGGTGCCGATCTCGCGAGCAAGCTCCAGTTCGTTGATCTGCATGCCGGGTGCCGCATCATCGGCAAGGATGCGCCGCATGAAACTGCGCTCGATGATGTCATGCAGCGAATCCGTCTCTTCGGAGGGGAAGAGGTCGCGATCCGTCGGCTGGCGCAGCACGGTCTTCTGGCGCTTGTTCCAGCGGATGATGCCTTCGTCGCTGAGGCGGGTCAGGATGGCGCGCGCGGTCGAGCGGCTGACGCCGAGCTGAGCGGCGATCTCCGGCTCCGAGGGGAGCGCGGTATCGGTGCGCAGCGCGGCAGCGTAGCGATTATACGCTTCCTTGAAGACCGTGTTCTGCCTTGCCATCAGACCCCCGCTTTTCCGCCCGAATGCGCAGCGACCATACCCGCTCATAAAGCGGGATGGGGCCGAACCCAGGGCTTGTCCGGACGACCTTTATCTCATTTCCGGCCGCCTGCGGCGCATTGCCTCCCTCGTCCACAGGATCAATATTCCCGTTGACTTGAAAATGTTTATTGTAGATAAAAAACAAAATCAATGCGCAATCGCCGATGCAGCGGGCGCTTCCTTGGAGCAGGAGCATGATGCCGTTCGAAAGCCGCTCAGGCTTTTCGGCAGCATGCTCAAGGGAGAAGAGATTGGACAAACAGCCTTGGATCATCCTCTCGGCCGGAGACAATGTCGCGGTCGCAACGGCAGCCATCGCACAGGGTTCGACGGTTGCCGGCACAGAGGCCCGCCAGAAGATCGACCCCGGCCATAAGGTGGCGATTGCCGATATTCCGCTTGGGTCCCCTGTCGTGAAATACGGACAGGCGATCGGCCGCACGACGGCCGAGGTCAAGGCCGGCGACCACGTACACAGCCACAACCTGCATTTCGAAAACGACCGGCTGGCGGCGACCGCCAATTCGGCGCCGGAAACGGCGACACCTCAGGACAAGGCGCGCACCTTCATGGGCTACCGCCGTGCCGACGGGCGGGCGGCAACGCGCAACTATATCGGCATCATCGCCAGCGTGAACTGTTCCACCACGGTCTGCCGGGCCATCGCCGACGAGGCGAACCGGACGATCCTGCCGCATTACGAGGGCATCGACGGGTTCGTGCCGATCGTCCACGACCAGGGCTGCGGCATGAGCTCGACCGGCGACGGCATGAACGTGCTGCACCGGACCCTTGCCGGCTACACCAGGCATGTGAATTTCGGCGGCGTGCTGATGATCGGCTTGGGCTGCGAGGTCAACCAGCTGACGCTTTACGGCCAGAGCGGCGCGGGCGCCTCCAAGCGCCACTTCAACATTCAGGACGCCGGCGGCTCGCGCCGCGCGGTCGAGCGCGCCATGGGCGTTCTGCGCGAAATCGCCGCCGACGTGGGTCGGGAAAAGCGCGTGCCGATGTCGATCGGCGAGATCATCATCGGCCTGCAATGCGGCGGCTCGGACGGCTTTTCCGGCATCACCGCCAATCCGGCGCTCGGCGTCGCGGCCGACCTGCTGGCGGCTGCCGGCGGCACGGCGATCCTGTCGGAAACCTCGGAAATCTACGGCGCAGAACACCTGCTGCGCAGCCGCGCCGTCAGCGACGAGGTGGCAAAGAAGCTCGACGAGAAGATCGCCTGGTGGGAAGATTACGTCGCGCTCCACGGCGCCTCGCTCGACAACAACCCCTCCCCCGGCAACAAGCGCGGCGGGCTCACCACCATCCTCGAAAAGTCGCTCGGCGCCGTCGCCAAGGGCGGGCGTTCGCCGCTGACGGCTGTCTATGGTTATGCCGAACGGGTGACAGCCCCCGGCCTCGTCTTCATGGACACGCCGGGTTACGACCCGGTCTCGGCGACCGGCCAGGTGGCGGGCGGAGCGAACATGATCGCGTTTACGACTGGCCGCGGCAGCTGCTTCGGCTGCCGGCCGGCGCCGTCGCTCAAGCTTTCCAGCAATTCGGCGCTCTATGCCTCGATGGAAGAGGACATGGACATCGATTGCGGCACGATCGCCACGGGCGACGCGACGATCAGCGGCAAGGGCCGCGAGATCTTCGACCTCATCGTCGACACGGCCTCCGGCAAGAAGACGAAGAGCGAGATCTTCGGCTACGGCGATAACGAATTCGTGCCCTGGCATCTCGGCGCGACGCTCTAAGTAGACATTAAAGGCTTCGCGAGGAGGAACGATGCGGACGAGACGGATCGGCAAGACCAAGCTTGACGTGACCGAAATCAGCTACGGCGCGGCGCCGCTCGGCGGTCTCTACCGCGCATGCCCGCGCGAGCAGGCGATGGAAACGCTGCAGGCCGCCTGGGACAGCGGCATCCGTTATTTCGACGTCGCTCCCTGGTATGGGCTTGGCCTTGCCGAACGGCGCATGGGCGACTTCCTGCGCGACAAGCCGGATGGAAGTTACGTGCTTTCCACCAAGGTCGGCCGGCTGCTGAGGCCGGTGCCGACCGGCACCGTGCCCGAATACGGCTATGTCAATCCGCTCTCCTTCGATGCGGATTACGATTATTCCTATGACGGCATCATGCGCTCGGTCGAGTTCAGCTATGCGCGCCTCGGCCTCAACCGCATCGACATTCTCTACGTGCACGACATCGGCGGCTATACGCACGGCGCGGCCAAAAACGCGGTCTATCTGAAGCAGTTCCTCGATTCCGGCGTAAAGGCGCTGGAGGAACTGCGCTCCTCGGGCGCGATCTCCGCCTTCGGGCTCGGCGTCAATGAAGTCCCCGTCTGCCTCGACGTTTTGCGCCATGCCGATCTGGACTGCATCCTGCTGGCCGGACGCTATACGCTGCTCGATCGTTCGGCGGAGGAGGAGCTCCTGCCGCGCTGCCGGCAGAAGGGCACGTCGCTCGTCGTCGGCGGCGTCTTCAACTCCGGCATTCTCGCCACCGGCCCGGTGCCGGGGTCGCATTTCGATTACATGCCGGCAGATGACGACGTGCTCGCCAAGGTCGGTGCGATGGAAGCGATCGCCAAGCGCCATGGCGTGCCGCTTGCGGCGCCCGCCATGCAGTTTCCGCTGCGCGATCCGATCGTCGCTTCCGTGCTGATCGGCACGGCGAAGCCCTCGAGCCTGACGCGCAACATGGAGATCATCGAGCCGCGGCTTCCCGACGACATTTATGCCGAATTCGAACCCTATACTCTGGTCGCGCCGCCACTCGGCAGCGAAGCGGTCCGGGTCTGAGGAGACAACATGCTTAGGGGTATTCACCCGCTGCTCGGTCCCGACCTGCTCCATGCCCTGAAGACCATGGGGCATGGTGACGACATCGTCATATCGGACGCCAATTTTCCCTCCGGTTCGATGGGCCCGCCCGTCATTCGCGCCGACGGCGTGAGCGCCACGGCGATGGCGCAAGCGATCCTCACGCATATGCCGCTCGACACCTTCGTGCCGGAAACGGCATGGCGCATGGAGGTGGTCGGCGACCCTGCCGCGGTGCCAGAAGTGTGCGCGGAGTTCCAGCAGATCATTTCGAAGCGCGCCGGCGATTTCCGGATCGTGCCGGTGGAGCGCTTTGCCTTCTACGCGATGGCCCGCAAGGCTGCCTATATCGTCGCGACGAGCGAATTCCGGCTGTACGGCAACCTGATTTTGAAAAAGGGCGTCGTGCATCCGCACGAGGTCGACCTGACCTGATAGCTATTTTAGGCTATCGTTGTATTGAAATAAAATCAGTAGCTTGAGAGGAGTTTTCCGGAGTAAAAAAGCGCGATCGGCGCTCTTGCAATTTGATTGCGCCTCGGCTAGCTTCTCCCTGCAAATGTTTTTTATCGATAAAAACCCTCCGCCAGCGTTCAGCGGTCCGGTTTATTTGGAGGAGAACGCACCCTGAGAGGAGAACCCTTATGAGCATCGTGAAATCCCTTCTGTCCCGCCGCGCCTTTACCGCGCTCGCGGGTGCCGCCGTCATCGCCACGGCGATGCCGGCCACATCCTTCGCCGCCGACGTGACGATCCCGATCATCGTCAAGGACACGACGTCCTTCTACTGGCAGATCGTTCTGGCGGGCGCCCGCAAGGCCGGAAAGGATCTCGGCGTCAACGTACCGGAACTCGGCGCACAGGCCGAATCCGACGTCAACGGCCAGATCAGCATTCTGGAAAACGCCGTCGCCGGTAAACCGGCCGCCATCGTCATCTCACCGACCGAATTCAAGGCGCTCGGCAAGCCGATCGACGAAGCCGCCAAGTCCGTTCCGATCATCGGCATCGACTCGGGCGCCGACTCCAAGGCATTCAAGTCGTTCCTGACGACCGACAACGTCCAGGGCGGCCGCATCGCCGCCGACGGCCTTGCCGCCGCCATCAAGGAAATGACGGGCAAGGAAGAAGGCGAAATCGTCATCCTCACCAACCTTCCCGGCGTCGGCTCGCTGGAACAGCGCCGCGAAGGCTTCCTGGATCAGGTGAAGACCAAATATCCGGGCCTCAAGGTCATCGCCGACAAATACGGTGACGGCCAGGCGACGACCGGTCTCAACATGATGACCGACCTGATCACGGCCAACCCGAAACTCGTCGGCGTCTTCGCCTCGAACCTGATCCTGGCGCAGGGCGTCGGCCAGGCGATCGCCGAAAACAAGCTCGGCGACAAGATCAAGGTCATCGGCTTCGACAGCGACGACAAGACGGTCGGCTTCCTCAAGGACGGCGCGATCGCCGGCCTCGTCGTTCAGGACCCCTATCGCATGGGCTATGACGGCGTGAAGACCGCGCTTGCCGTCTCCAAGGGCGAGAAGGTTCCGGAAAATGTCGATACCGGCGCCAACCTCGTCACCAAGGCGAATATGGCCGATCCGAAGATCGACGCGCTCCTGAACCCGAAGATCAAGTAAAACGACAGACGGCCGCGCCGGCTTCAAAAACCGGCGCGGTCTTTTCCATCCATGGTATGTTTCCTGAGGGTGGAGAGCAGAGGCGACAAGAGGAGGAGGGGTCCATGATCGGACTGGAAGAGGTCAGTCATCGCCATGATGACAGCGCCACGCTGAAAGAGGCCAATCGGATTCCCACCGGATCGCCCATCCTCGAACTCAGAGGCCTGCAGAAGAATTACGGTCATGTCCAGGCGCTGAAACCGGCGACGCTGACCTTCCTGGCGGGCGAAATCCACGCCATCGTCGGCGAAAACGGCGCCGGCAAATCCACCCTCATCAAGCTGCTCACCGGGGTCATCACCCGCACGGCGGGCGAGGTGCTCTGGTGCGGCCATCCGGTGGGGCTCTCGACACCGAACGAAGCGATCGCCCGCGGCATCAACGCCGTGCATCAGGAAGTCGTGCTCTGCCCGCATCTGACGGTTGCCGCCAACCTCTTCCTCGGGGACGAGGTCAACCGCTACGGCCTGATGCGCAAGAAGCAGATGGAAAAGATGGGGCAGGCCGTGCTCGACGATCTCGGCTTCGGCCTGCCGGCAGGCGCACTGCTGAGCTCGCTGACGATCGGCCAGCAGCAGCTAGTCGCCACCGCGCGCGCGGCCATGCGCGGCACACAGTTCCTGATTTTCGACGAGCCCACAGCCTATCTCACCCGACAGGAATCGGCACAGCTCTTCAAGCTGATCCGCCGCCTGCAGGGCGAAGGTGTCACCATCGTCTATATCAGCCATCGCATGGAGGAAGTCTTCGAGCTTGCCGACCGTGTCTCGGTGCTGCGCGACGGCACGCATGTCGGCACGCGCCCGATCGGCGAGACCAACGAGGCCGAGCTGATCGCGCTGATGATCAACCGCTCGATCGAACAGATCTACCACAAGGAAGAGATTGCCATCGGCGAGACGATCGTCGAGGTCCGCGGCCTCTCCGGCCCAGGCTTCGAAGATGTGTCGCTAAGCGTCAAGGCGGGACAGATCGTCGGGCTCTACGGCCTGATCGGCGCCGGGCGCAGCGAATTCGCCCTCGGCCTCTACGGGCGCCAGCCGACAACATCAGGCGATGTTCAGTGGATGGGCAAACCTGTCCACATCAGAAACGAACGCACGGCGATGGAACTCGGCATTGCGCTGGCGCCCGAAAGCCGGCGCGATCAGGGGCTCTGCCTCAATCAGTCGATCGGCCTCAACATCAACCTGCCGGTATTCGGACGCCTCAGCCACGGGCCTGTCATCAACCACGCGCGTGAATCGGCGAATGCCGACAAGCAGATCCGCGACCTCAGCATCAAGACGCCGAGCCGGCGCGTTCCCGTCTCCAGCATGTCGGGCGGAAACCAGCAGAAGGTCGTCATCGGCAAGTGGCTGAGCCATGGAGCGAGACTGTTTATCTTCGACGAGCCGACCGTCGGCGTCGACGTCGGCACCAAGGCGGAGATCTACCGGCTCTTCGCCAAGCTTCTGAAGGAGGGGGCGGGCATCATCCTGATCTCCTCCTACCTGCCCGAGGTCTACGAACTGGCCGACCGGCTGCACGTCTTCCGCGGCGGCAAGATCGTCGCGAGCCATGATTTCCACGCGGCGACGCATGAACAAGTGCTCAGCGAAGCGATCGGCGTCTGAGCGCAAAAGACTAAGAGGGAGAGAACTGATGACGACCACCCCCACCGAAATCGCCGCGCCGCCACCGCGCCGGAAAATGAACATCCTGTTCGGCCTGACTCTGCTCGGCCTGCTCCTCTTCCTCTGGCTCGTGCTCGCCCTCCGGACGGACAGCTTCTGGACGCCACTCAACATTTCCAACCTGCTGCGCCAGGGCGCGATGACGGCGATCCTGGCACTCGGCCAGACCTTCGTCATCATCACCGCCGGCATCGACCTGTCGGTCGGCGCGATCGTCGGCTTCTGCACGGTCATCATCGCCTGGCTCCTGCAGGCGGGCGTGCCGCTCTGGGGCGCAATCGTGCTGACGCTCGCCATCGGCGTCGCGATCGGCGCCTTCCACGGCTTCGGTATCGTGCATATGGGCCTGCCGCCGTTCATCATCACCCTGGCGACGCTGACGTCGCTGCGCGGCATCGGCCTCCTGATCACCAACGGCTCGACGATCAGCATCACCGATGAGAGCTTCAGCAACTTCGCGCGGGCCGATTTCCTGGGTATTCCGAGCCTGTTCTGGATGGTCATCCTGGTGGCGATTCCATCCTTCATTTTCCTTCATCTCAGCCGCTGGGGCCGCTATCTCTTCGCGGTCGGCTCGAATGCGGAAGCCGCGCGCCTTTCCGGCGTCAACGTCAAGGGCATGATCTACCTCGCCTATATCCTGTCCGCCGGTTTTGCCGCCTTCGTCGGCGTGCTGCTCGCCTCGCGCATCGCGATCGGCAATGCAACACAGGCCGACGGCTGGGAACTGCAGGCGATCGCCTCCTCCGTCATCGGCGGCACCAGCCTCTTCGGCGCGGTCGGTTCGGTGCATGGCCCGCTGATCGGCGCCTTCATTCTCGCCACCATCAACAACGGCGCCAACCTTTTGAACGTCAATTCCTTCTGGCAGCGCATCATCACCGGCCTGCTGATCATCGTGATCGTCTTCTTCGACCAGCTGCGCCGCCGAAAGAGCAATTGAGCGGCTGGCAGGAGATCGCCGCCTGCCGCCCCTCATCCGCCTGCCGGCACCTTCTCCCCGCTCGCGGGGAGAAGGGCAAATGCCGCAAACCTCTCCGCCCCATCGGCGTCGTGCTGGGCACGTCCCCTCTCCCCGCAAGCGGGGAGAGGGTTAGGGTGAGGGGCAGCTATCCGCGTGAACCGAACAACAGTGGCACGACACAGAGTAAAGCGAGATCCGCCATGAAAGCAGTTGTTTGCCGGGAGCCCGGCGTGCTCGACATCGTCGAACGTCCATCACCCGCTTCACCGGCGCCCGGCTGGGTGCGGCTGGCCGTCAGCCATGTCGGCATCTGCGGCACGGATTATCATATCTTCGAGGGCAAGCATCCTTTCCTCGAATATCCCCGGGTGATGGGACATGAGATCTCGGCAACGGTGCTGGAAGCAGGCGATGGTGTGGCCTTGGCCGTCGGCACCCCCGTCATCGTCAACCCCTATCTCTCCTGCGGGCAATGTGTCGCCTGCATCAAGGGCAAGCCGAATTGCTGCACCAATATCAAGGTGCTCGGCGTCCACACGGATGGCGCCTTCTGCGAGGAGATTTCGGTTCCATCAGATAATCTCTATCCCGCCCGGGGCCTAAGCCTGGAGGCGGCGGCCACGACGGAATTTCTGGCGATCGGCGCCCATGCGGTGCGCCGCTCGCTCACCGGCGCAGGCGCCCGCTCGCTCGTCATCGGCGCCGGACCGATCGGGCTCGGGGCGGCGATCTTCTCGCGCATTGCGGGCCATGAAGTGACCCTGCTCGATACCAGCACCGAGCGGCTGCAGATGGCCGCCGAGCGCTTCGGCTTCACATCAGGCATCGTCGCCAATGAAGGAACCGCGGATGCCGTGCGGGAAAAAACCAATGGCGACGGTTTCGATGTCGTCTTCGATGCAACGGGCTACGGCCCGTCGATGGAAAAGGCTTTCTCCTTCGTCGCCCATGGTGGCGCGTTGGTGCTCGTCAGCGTCGTCAAGGACGATATCCGCTTCTCCGACCCGGAATTCCACAAGCGCGAGATGATGCTGATCGGCAGCCGCAACGCCACCCGCGTCGATTTCGAACATGTGGCGGATTCGATCGCCAAGGGGCTGGTGCCGGTCGACAAGCTCATCACCCACCGCACGGAGCTTGCCGATGCACCGCGCGATCTCGCCCGCTGGGCGCATGAGAAGAGCGGCCTGATCAAAGCTGTGATCCGCATCGGCGCCTAAAGCCCTTCCGAAGCATTCTGCGCTCAACCAATGCCGGCGATTGGCGCAACATTTCTCAATCAAAAAGCACACAGAAGAAAACGGAACTGTCCATAACTCGAAAGTTGCCGCCGGATAACCGGTGGATGTTCATCGATTGAGTGATGGAAAGGTCGAGCGATGAAAATACCAATTGCTGCCGTGGCAATGGCCGTTGCGCTGACAATGCCGCTTGTGGCGCCGGCCCATGCGCAGGTTGTCATCCAGGAAGGCCAGGGATCGGACTTCTATTCCGATCCCGACGACAACCAAACGGAAACGGATTTTCTGCGCCGATGGAACCGCCACCACGACCAGCGAAACAAATGGGGCTCGGGTTGGGGCAACTTCGGGCCGGACGATGCGGTCCGCCTGCTCGAACGGCGCGGCTATCGCGTCAGAGATGTGACGGACGTGGGCGAACGATTTCTGATCAGAGCATGGCGAGACGGAGACGATCTCCTCGTGAGCGTATCGCGCAGGGGTGAGATCATGGGCGTCGTCCACGACCGTGAGTGAGGGGTTGCGGCATACTCCCTTCTCCCCGCTGGGGCTATTAGATTCACACATTGTCGAAAGCGGATAGGAGAAGGGATACGCCGCGCTTGGCGGCCTGGAACTGTTGCCATCCGTCGAGCATGACGATCGGTCCTGGCTTGCCGTAGTAGCCGGTCCA
>NZ_LOKX01000031.1 GCF_002211285.1 Rhizobium sp. R635
GCTTATTTCATCATAACACGAAAGGCCGCTTTGCGGGCGGCCCTTTTTTCGGCTTTGGGCCGTTGGTTTGTTTTGAGAAGATTATTTAGTTGCGTTTTGCAGACCTGGCAGCGACCTACTCTCCCGCGTCTTAAGACGAAGTACCATGGGCGCAGGGGCGTTTCACGGCCGTGTTCGGAAAGGGAACGGGTGCAGCCACCCCGCCATAACCACCAGGTCGGCAAAGCGCAACTTATGTTTGAGAAGCTGGATTTGAAGCGAATAGGGAGTAGTGAGTAGCGAATAGTTTCGCTGCTGCCCTATTGCTGGTTTTGAACACGTCTTTGGAGCGATTTGGGAGCAACTATTGGCTACTCCCTATTCGCCATTCGCTATCAATCCGGACGAAGGCAGAGCCTTCGCCTTGGCAGGACGAATGCTTCGCATTCGCCTTGAGATGAGCATGAACAATGAGAACGATCAAGCCGATCGAGCTATTAGTACCGGTAAGCTTCATGCGTTGCCGCACTTCCACACCCGGCCTATCAACGTGGTCGTCTTCCACGGCTCTGATAGGGAACACTCGTTTTCAGGTGGGTTTCCCGCTTAGATGCCTTCAGCGGTTATCCCGTCCATATATAGCTACCCTGCTATGCCCTTGGCAGGACAACAGGTCCACCAGAGATATGTCCATCCCGGTCCTCTCGTACTAGGGACAGATCCTGTCAATATTCCTACACCCACGGCAGATAGGGACCGAACTGTCTCACGACGTTCTGAACCCAGCTCACGTACCGCTTTAATTGGCGAACAGCCAAACCCTTGGGACCTGCTCCAGCCCCAGGATGCGATGAGCCGACATCGAGGTGCCAAACAACCCCGTCGATATGGACTCTTGGGGGTCATCAGCCTGTTATCCCCGGCGTACCTTTTATCCGTTGAGCGATGGCCCTTCCACGCGGGACCACCGGATCACTATGACCGACTTTCGTCTCTGCTCGACTTGTCAGTCTCGCAGTCAGGCGGGCTTATGCCATTGCACTCGACGACCGATTTCCGACCGGTCTGAGCCCACCATCGCGCGCCTCCGTTACTCTTTCGGAGGCGACCGCCCCAGTCAAACTACCCACCATACACTGTCCCGGACCCGGATGACGGGCCGCGGTTAGACATCCATGACGATAAGGGTGGTATTTCAAGGATGGCTCCACGGAAACTGGCGTCCCCGCTTCAAAGCCTACCACCTATCCTACACATGCCGACACGAATGCCAGTGTAAAGCTATAGTAAAGGTGCACGGGGTCTTTCCGTCTGACCGCAGGAACCCCGCATCTTCACGGGGAATTCAATTTCACTGAGTCTATGTTGGAGACAGCGGGGAAGTCGTTACGCCATTCGTGCAGGTCGGAACTTACCCGACAAGGAATTTCGCTACCTTAGGACCGTTATAGTTACGGCCGCCGTTTACTGGGGCTTCGATTCAAAGCTTGCACCTCTCCTCTTAACCTTCCAGCACCGGGCAGGCGTCAGACCCTATACGTCGTCTTGCGACTTCGCAGAGCCCTGTGTTTTTGATAAACAGTCGCTACCCCCTGGTCTGTGCCACCCCAAAATACTTGCGTAAATTGGGGTCACGCTTCTTCCGAAGTTACGCGTGCAATTTGCCGAGTTCCTTCAACATAGTTCTCTCAAGCGCCTTGGTATACTCTACCTGACCACCTGTGTCGGTTTCGGGTACGGTCTATACGGTGGAGCTATTTCCTGGAACCGCTCCGCTGCCCTGATAATCCAATAAACCAGAACAACTTGTGCAATCCGTCACTACCACCAGGCCCACGAATATTAACGTGGTTCCCATCGACTACGCGTGTCCGCCTCGTCTTAGGGGCCGGCTAACCCTGCTCAGATTAACTTTAAGCAGGAACCCTTGGTCTTTCGGCGAGAGGGTCTCTCACCCTCTTTATCGTTACTCATGTCAACATTCGCACTTCCGATACCTCCAGGAGCCCTCACGGGTCTCCCTTCATCAGCTTACGGAACGCTCCGCTACCACGTGTATTGCTACACATCCTCAGCTTCGGTGCATGGCTTCAGCCCCGTTACATTTTCGGCGCAAAGACCCTTATTTAGACCAGTGAGCTGTTACGCTTTCTTTAAATGATGGCTGCTTCTAAGCCAACATCCTGGTTGTTTTGGGATCCTCACATCCTTTCCCACTTAGCCATGACTTGGGGACCTTAGCTGGAGGTTAGGGTTGTTGCCCTTTTCACGACGGACGTTAGCACCCGCCGTGTGTCTGCCGAGTAGTACTCCCCGGTATTCGGAGTTTGGTTAGGATCAGTAAGACGGTGAGTCCCCATAGCCCATCCAGTGCTCTACCCCCGGGGGTATTCGCTCGACGCTCTACCTAAATAGATTTCGCGGAGAACCAGCTATTTCCGAGTTTGATTGGCCTTTCACCCCTAGCCACAAGTCATCCCAATCTATTGCAACAGATGCGGGTTCGGTCCTCCAGTTGGTGTTACCCAACCTTCAACCTGCTCATGGCTAGATCACTCGGTTTCGGGTCTAATGCAACAAACTATATCGCCCTATTCAGACTCGCTTTCGCTTCGCCTACACCTACCGGCTTAAGCTTGCTTGTTACACTAAGTCGTTGACCCATTATACAAAAGGTACGCCGTCACCCTCTCAGGCTCCGACTGTTTGTAGGCATCCGGTTTCAGGTTCTATTTCACTCCCCTTGTCGGGGTGCTTTTCACCTTTCCCTCACGGTACTTGTTCGCTATCGGTCATGCACGAGTACTTAGGCTTGGAGAGTGGTCTCCCCATGTTCAGACAGGATTTCTCGTGTCCCGCCCTACTCTAGGACAATCGTGATATCTACGCGTACGGGGCTGTCACCCACTACGGCCGCACTTTCCAGAGCGTTCCACTTTAATCACAATTGCCACTGGCCTGGTCCGCGTTCGCTCGCCACTACTTGCGGAGTCTCGGTTGATGTCCTTTCCTGCAGGTACTTAGATGTTTCAGTTCCCTGCGTTCGCTTCTTACACCCTATTTTATTCAGGTGCAGATACCTTATCACAATGCTTGGAAACCATTCGGGTTTTCACTCACGCTTGTTCTGCACTTCGTGCAGCGCTGCGTGGGCGCGCCGGACGACCGGCGACGCGCTCTGCGCTGTATTGGGAAGTCCCATACAGGCCAGAGGCCGTCGGCGATCGTTCGCCGTAACGTCGGGTCGAAGACCCGACAACCAGAATGATTTTCCAAGCATTTAAGGTGGGTTGCCCCATTCGGAGATCCATGGATCAAAGCTCATTCGCAGCTCCCCACGGCTTTTCGCAGCGTATCACGTCCTTCATCGCCTGTGCATGCCAAGGCATCCACCAAATGCCCTTACGACACTTAATCGTTCTCATTGCCAATGCTCATCACTTAGCCGTCGCCCCAACGGGACGAACGGCGGCCCGGGTTACCTTTTACAACCCAAACCACTCAATGATGCCATCGACGTGTTCGACCTGATCACTTTATTGGAGCTACGCCGAGCAGCTCGCTTGTGTCAGGTCTTAAGACCAGCTTCTCGAGATATGATCCGATACCGCGCGGTCAGGCAACGGTAATCCGATCGTTCATCAGACGGCACCCAAAGGCACCGAACAATAAACGATCCAGAGCGACAAGCTTCCTACCTACCTCCAGTCCCTCCACCATATCCGGCCGGCTAGGCCATCCATGGTTTCACAAGAACTGGGCTCGGACGCCATGGGCCAAAACCCACGACACCTGGAAGCCTCCAGATCAATCTTCTCTTCACAATGTATGCAGAACAGGCATCAGGC
>NZ_LOKX01000032.1 GCF_002211285.1 Rhizobium sp. R635
CCGCCAGATCCGCTTACCTCCCTGCCGGATCGAGATCGCAGTCTCTTTCAATGAAACATCAAGCCCGATATATTGGTCCATGGTTGCCTCCATTCGATGTTTGGGCCCGGTTCAATCGTGAGCCCGTATTGCCATCTTACCGGGGGCAACCACCCCAGCCAGCCATCATCTGATAAATATGACATGGGGTGATCGCGCCGCGATTACTCCATGTTTTGCGAGAACGACATGCGTACAAACAAAGACCTAAAGCGCGAGGAGCGAATCTGAAAGATCGCGACGCGCTTTAGAGCTTCGGCCGAGGATGCCCCATCAGCGCTTCGTACTCCCTGTCGGTCAATCGTGCGCTTGCCCGCAGCTGTGCGGGAATGTCCATGCGTTCGTGCAAGACGGCGGCAATGACGAAAGTTTCATCGTCAACGACAATGTAGGCGGCGTAGTGGTGCTCGATCCTGTGGAGCCGGAAGGGAGACTTCCCGACACGTTCGTCTTCCTTTGCCCTCAGGCGGGCATAGGCTGCCGGGATGTCTTCAAATCCGGCCCGCAGCAGGCGGCCATATGCTTTTGCCTGCTCGGCGGACCATTTCCGTGCTGTTTCGCGGACCGCCAGCCGATAGTTGTCAAGCGCGGTCGGCAGGATGAGAACGCGAGGGGCCACTAGCGCAGCTCTTCATCCAATTCGGCATCGACGGCATCCAGCGCCGACAGGGGCAGCATCTCACCGCGCTGGAATTCCTCTTCCGCCCGCAGCAGCGAGCGGATGGCATAACGGCGGTCTTCTTCGCGTGCCATGTCTTCGCGAATGAGGGCGCGCACATATTCGCTCGGCGTCGTATATTGGCTCTTCCCGTTGGCGCGCATATCGACGAAGGCACGCATTTCATCGGGCAAGCTAACATGCAGGCTGCTGGTCATGACCACGCCCTCCCAATCCAGATTGCTTGCTGAATTGTTCTCATTCAAGTCGCGATGTCAATATTTGACATTCCATGCCCGCAGATCAGCTCCCCCTTACCCTGGACCGCAGGATCATATGGTCGAGCGAAAATCGGCCGGGGCCGCCGGCGATGATGACGAGGAAGCAGACGGCCCAGGTTCCGTGGGTCGGCCAGGCATCGGGATAGACGAAGATCTCGATGACGACGGTCATGCCGAGAAGGGCGAGCGCCGAGAGGCGGCTGGCGAGCCCGATGACGAGCAGCAGCGGAAAGAAATGCTCGGCGAAGGCGGCAAGGTGTGCCGCGATCCAAGGATCGACGAAGGGCAGCCGGTATTCGGTCTCGAAGAGATAGACGGCATTGTCGGTGACATTCCAGCCGTCCACCTTGGTCTGGCCCGATTGCCAGAAGACGGCGGCGATCGACAGGCGCGCGATCAGGGCGATCAGATCGTGCGGGATGCGGTCGAAAAGCCTGAGCGTTGCGTAGAAACGCCCGGCGATCGTGCGCGGTGCGGGGGCGGTCATGCTCATCTCATTGGTCATCGGGGTCGGTCTCCTTGATGGCGGTGAAGGCGCCGGACTGAAGCAGGCCGGCGAGATTGGCGGAAAGATCGAATTCGGCCGTCGAAGTGGCCGCCGCCCCGGCAGCCTCCGAAAGCGTTGCGCCGTCGGCCAGCGCCTGCAGGAAGGCCGCGCCGCCCGGCGGCAGGCGATGGACGTCCACGAGCATATGCGGGCGCACGATCAGCGCATCCTCGCCGATCCAGGGCTCGATGGGCGCCAGATCGAGCGTGCCGCCATTCATCGCCCAGATCGTCACGACAGGGTGCGCAGATCGCAGGATCGACATCGAGGGATGGGCCAGGAAGACGAGACCTTCGAGCTTTTCCGGCGTCACTTTTGAAAGTTCGCCGGCATCGAGAGGAGCTGCATCGGCGGCATGGTAGGCGCGGCCGCGCGCCGCTTCGAGGCGGATGACGTCAGGGAGATAGGCAAGCTCCGACGCAGGCTCGAAGCTCTCGACGAAATCCGCAAAGCCGTCGCCATAGGACAGGAGCAGCGGCGAGCGGGGCGGAAAAAGCCGGATGAATTCTTGCGCCATCGCCGCGAAGAAATCCTTGCCGACGATCCGCTCGCTTGCCGGGAAACGGGAGACGAGCGCGCCGATGAGCCCGCTTGCGACATTGTTGCGGTAGACGCCGAAGCGGCGCGCGGGCTCGCCGCCGTTCCAGGCCGCAAGGCCGGCCGGGACGGGAAGCGCGGTATCGGCGAGCGCCTGGGCAAAACGTGTCTGGATATCGGCCGGCATGGCGGATCTCAGGCGGCGCGGCGGCTGGGGGCGGCATCGAGAATGGCTCGCGCGGCCTCCGCCTCGGCGCGCAGGACATGCCATTCCGGCACGTCATTGTCCCATTCGATCAGGCTGGCGACGGGACCGGTCCTGGCGATGACCTCTTCGTAGAGCGCCCAGACCGGATCTTTCACCGGCGTGTCGTGCGAGTCGATCAGCAGCGGCGCGCCCTGATCGTCCACTGTTTCGGAGTGGCCGCTGAGATGGATCTCGTGCACTCCTTGCACGGGGAAGCGGGCGAGATAATCGCGTGAGTCCATATTGTGATTGGTGGATGCGACGAAGACGTTGTTGACGTCGAGCAGCAGCCCGCATCCGGTGCGCCTGATGAGATCGGCCAGGAATTCCGTTTCCTCGAGCGTGCTTTCCGCAAACAGCAGATAGGTCGCGGGATTTTCGAGCAGCATCTGGCGCTGGAGCGTTTCCTGCACCTCATCAATATGGTCCGCAACGCGGGCAAGTGTCGCTTGCGTGTAGGGAAGCGGCAGCAGGTCGTTCATGAAGACCGTGTCGTGCGACGACCAGGCGAGATGTTCGGAGAAGCTTTCCGGCGCGTAGCGATCACAGAGGATTTTCAGCCGGGCGAGATGCTCGCGGTCGAGCGGCTGCATCGAGCCGATCGACAGGCCGACGCCGTGGATCGACAGCGCATAATCCTCGCGCAGCTTGCCGAGCTGGGCATGCGGCGGGCCGCCGGCGCCCATATAGTTCTCGGCATGGATCTCGAAGAAGCCGACCGGCTGTGGGCGGGAGATGATTTCGGAAAAATGCTCCGGCTTGAAGCCGACGCCGGGGCGGCGGGGAAGTTCGGACGGTTTCACGGATGGTCTCCTTGGAAGAAGCGGACGGCGCGGCTTGCGCCGTCCCTAAAATGCCTGCCGCGGCTCAGGCCGGAGCCTTGCCCTGCATCAGCGAGCCGTGGCCGTCGGGCGTCTTCATCGACATGCAGGTGCCGGCGGGAACGAGCTTCCAGGCGTTCTTCTGGTAATCGACCTTGGCGGTGCCGGCGCAGGTCGTACCGGGGCCGGCGGCGCAATCGTTCTGGCCCTTGAGCGCGACCCCGTAGCACTTCTCCTTGTTGTCGGCGGCGGAAGCGGCCGGCGCGGCAATGGTTGCGAGCGCGGAAGCGAGGGAGCCTGCCAGTGCGAGCGTGACGATGCTGTTCTTCATGATTTAATCTCCGTTGAATGGAGAAGCCGTGGAGTGGCTTCACATTGCGGGCTACGGAGGGAGCGCCGCCGTTGTTACAGCGGTCGGCGCGATTTTTTTAAAGCCGCACCCTTGCCCTTTACGATGGCGCAAGCGAAAAGCCTGGAAACAAAGGGATGCGAGGCCGCTCGAAATATTTTAGCCGGCGCGGTAACAAGAATGTGTGCGCATCCGTAGGGGATTATGTCGGGTGAAACATTCGGCGCGTGAAGAAGAATGGGCAGGCTGGATGCGCAGCGCCATGGCAGGCGATACGCAAGCCTATCACCGCTTCCTCTCGGCCGTCACCCCGCACTTGAGGGCGATGGCGCGCCGGCGTTGCGACCAGTTCGGCGCACCGGCGAGCGAGGCCGAGGACGTGGTGCAGGAAGTGCTGCTCGCCGTCCACCTGAAGCGCGGAACGTGGGACCCGGCGCGCCCGATCGGCCCGTGGCTGTCGACGATCGTGCGCAACAAGCTGATCGACAGCCTGCGCCGCCGCGGACGCCACATCGACGTGCCGATCGACGACGTGATGGCGACGCTGGAGGCCGAAGAGCAGACCGGCAACTTGGATCGGCTCGATGCCGAGCATATGCTGGAGCGCCTGAGAGATCCGCAGCGCGATATCGTCCGATCCATTTCCATGGAAGGGGCGGGCATACGCGAGACGGCCGAGAGGCTGAAGATGAGTGAAGGCGCGGTGCGTGTTGCCCTTCACCGGGCGCTGAAAACGCTCGCCGCGCTTTACCGGAGTGACGACAAGTGAAAACGGACGAGTTGATCAACCTTCTGTCGGAAGATGCGCCGGTGCGGTTGCGGCTCGGCCGCATGATGGCGCTGGCGCTGCTGATCGGCGCGGCGATCTCGGTCACGCTGATGGTTTCCACGATCGGCCTGCGCCACAACATGCAGACCGTCTTCGAGACGGCGCGCGTCTTCTTCAAGATCTGCGAGACGCTGCTGCTGGCGATCCTCGCCTCCCGCCTCGTCTTCCAGATCGGCCGGCCGGGCGTTCCGCTGAGGGCGCGCGCCCTTGCGCTGCTCCTGCCGGCGGCGCTGCTCGTCGCGGCCGTCATTGCCGAGCTTGTCGTCGTGCCGGAACAGAACTGGGCGGCGAGCATGATCGGCGACAATGCGGCGTTCTGCGTCTTCTTCATCCCGGTTCTGTCGCTGGCGCCGCTGGCGGGTTTCATGCTGGCGCTGAAGAATGCCGCGCCCGGCGATCCCGCGGCGGCGGGGGCGGCGGCTGGTCTTGCCGCTGGCGCCGTTGCGGCTGCGATCTATGCCTGGCACTGCCCGGATGACAGCCCGCTCTTCCTCGTCAGCTGGTATGTCCTGGCCATTGCGATCGTTACGACAGCGGGGTCGTTGATGGGCCGGCGTCTCCTGCGCTGGTAGTTTCCGCAGCGTTCGAATTTCAGGCGCCGTTCTTCATTCTTGCGGGACGCGCAGTCATGCGCGCGGCCGCCCTGCTTTCTTCCCAAGTAACTTTGTTGACTCCGTCTTTTACTCGGTTGAAAAGAGACTTGGCTATAGAGGAGACGACTGATGGCTGACGAGAATAATACAGGTTCCGCTGTCGCGGCCGCGGAGACGGCTGCATCTGCCAAAACCGAGGCGAAGAAGCCGCGTGCGCCGCGGCGCCAGAAGGCTGCCGCCGAAGCTGCTCCCACCGTATCGGAAGCGGTGAGCGCGCCTTCGCCGGCGGCAAGCCCGGCAAAGCCCGACGGCCGGTCCAAGGGCGCCAGGCGCAAGCCCGCCGAAGCGAAGGCTGCGGCCGGCAAGAGCGCGCCCAAGACCGCTGCTGCGAAGAAGGCGGCGAAACCTGCCGCGCAGCCGGCTAAGGCTTCCGCGCCCGCCATCGATGAGCTCGAAGACCTCATTCATCTCGAAGAGGAAAACAAGAGGCTTCGGAAATCCCTGGCCGACAAGCTGCGCCAGGAAAATGCCGAGCTGCGCAAGAAGCTCGGGCTTGCCTGAGTCTCCCGAGCGGGCAAGTCACGACGCCGATCTCAGCCATTTCATTTCACCGGGCGCATTTCGGTGCGCCCGGCCGAACGGCCCATGAGGGCATAGTCGCTGCAGCAGCATCGCAGCCCAATTGCGGGAGGGTTGAAGCATCATGAAGACACCGTGGAGATTCCTTGCCGATTTGACGTCACGCCGACGGCCGGCGAAAGCGCAGGAAAATTCGACCGGGCACGATGCCGAGCCGACCGAAAGCGAAGCCAAACCCGCGTCGGCCGTTGCTTCCGATGCGGCGGAAGCTCCGGGGGCGACCGGTCGCGACACGTTAGATCGGCCCGCGGCATCGAAGGAAGCGGAAGCCGTTCGCGATGCCGCTGAGGCGCAAACGCCCGACCTCGATGACACCAGTCCCTCGCCTGTCGAAACGGATGCTCCGGCGACGACCGCGAAGCCTCAGCGAAAGCCGCCGGCCAAGCGCCTGGGCAGCGCGAAGCGGACGGCGGCCGACGTGGCCGCCAAGAATACCGCCGCGCAGGAGCGATCCGCGCAAGCCTCACCTTCCCGCGATCCGTTCTTCGACGAAGTGGCGAGCCTCGACGAGGACATCAGGAAGCTGAGGAGCGAACTGGCGCAAAAGCTTCATCGGCAGAACGCCCAGCTTAAGAAAATGCTCGAGCGTTTCGACCGCTCCTGAGTTCCGTTTCCGTCAGTCCAGAATGACGTGGGGGACGAAACGCGAGAGGTTCGCGGTGATGCGCGATTTGTCCTCGCGGATGCCGAGGCCGCAGGCACGGTCGCCGACGACCCAACTGCCGAGCACCGCAAAGCCGCCCGGGCCTTCGAAGAGCGGCGTATAACCCTGAATGACGAAGCCCTCTTCGCCATAGCCCCCGGGCGCGGATGCAAATTCCTCGCCATTGCGGAAGATCGTCACGTTTTCGCCTTCGCGCGAAAGGAGCGGCTTGCGGACATAGTCCGTCAGGTCGGATGCCTTGGGATCGTCAGGGAAATAGCTCGGCAGCAGATTGGGGTGATTGGGATAGCGGCGCCACAGCAGCGGCAAAAGCCCCTTGTTCGAAAGCACGGCCTTCCAGGCGGGCTCGACGAAGGCGTCGCCGCTGCGGATGAGTTGCTGCCCGAAGGGTTCGCGCAGCATGAATTCCCAAGGGTAGAGCTTGAAGCAGCGATCGATCACCCGATCCTGCAGATCCGTATAACGCCCCTGCGCATCGATGCCGATTTCGCCGATATCGAGCAGCTGCACGCGATGGCCGGCCTGGATGGCGCAATCCATCAGGTAGACGGTCGTGCCCCGGTCCTCTTCGTTGTCGGTCATGACGGCGAAGTGGAAAATGGAATCGCGGGGAAACTGCTCGAACGCCTCGACGAGGCTTTCCTGCAGCAGATTGTACTGGTCGGCGCCGTCAGGCAGGACGCCCAGGGCAATCTGATCGGTCAGCCAATTATATTGGAAATAGGCGGTCTCGAAGACGGCGGTCGGCGTATCCGCATTGTATTCGAGAAGTTTGACCGGCCCCGTGCCGTCATAGGCGAGGTCGAAGCGGCCATAAAGATGCCGGTCGCCACGGCGCCACGACCGCTGCACCACGTCGCGCAGGTCCGCTGGGATGGCGAGCCTGTCGAGCGTCTCCTCGTCGTTGACGATGTCGCCGACCAGGTCCATGCACATGTCATGCAGTTCCTGGCTCGGCTCTTCGATCTTCGTTTCGATTTCGTCGAGTGTGAATGTATAGGCGGCATCGTCGAGCCAATAGGGCTCGCCGTACATTTCGTGAAAGCCGAAGCCGACCGCCCGGGCCTTGTCCAGCCAGTCCGGGCGCGCCGGAAGCGTGATGCGCTTCATGTCAGCCGCCGAAGCTGAAGGACGACCGGCCCCCGAAGCCCTGGCGGGCGACGGTGCGGGTGTTGACGTTGACGGGTTTCATCGTCTGGCGTGTCGGCGCAGCCACGTCGCTGCCGCCGCTTCTCACCGTCGTTACGAGTTCACCGGAGCGATTGCGGTAGATCGGCGACGCGCCGCCATAGGAGCCGCCGCCGCTCTCCTCCTGGCGCCGGCGGTAGGTGTAATAGTCGCCGATATTGTCGAGCGCCGAGGACAGGAGATAACCGGTGAGAAACGGCATGAAAAAGCTGCCGGTCGCGCCGAGATTGTTGGTGACCGTGGCCTTCGGCTGCTCCATGCATCTGCCCGCCCCGTATTCGGCTTCGCAGGCGGCCATGCCGTCGAAACGGGGCGCGGTCGCAAGATGGCCACGCATGGCATCCTGATAGGAGGCCTGGCACACCTGCTGGTCCATGCCGGTTGCCACGCACTGGTCGACGGAGGTGAACATCACCTGCGAGTCTGCAGGATCGTCTCCGCAGCCGGAAAGCATCATGGTGGAAACGGCAATGGTGCCGAGGGCAAGAACTGGCGGCCGGCGGCCGGTCAGGCGTCTGCGCATGGCGGCCTCCTCAGTAGGTCATGCAGGCGGCATTGAGGATACCGATCACGAGGGCGATGCCGCCGCCCCACAGACCTGCCGCGATTTCGCCGCGCGTGATCTTCTCGTGCAGATCCTGCATCGTGAAGTTGGCGATGAAGAAGCCGAGCACCTGCACCAGCGTGCCGATGGCCGCCCAGATGATGTAGTCGATGATGCTCACCGAATTGGCGGCGGCCGAGGCGAGCGGCAGGCTGAAGCCGAGGAGGGCGCCGAGGAAAGCGGTGACGGCGGCGAGGTTGCCCGCGCGGATCAGCTCGACTTCCTTGTGCGGGGTGAGCCGCGTGTAAACCGCGCCGAAAACCCCGTAGGCGGCGAGACCGATGGCAAAATAAATCAGGAAGGCTGGAAGTCCCGCCACATAATCGAGCATATAAAATTCCTCCATTGATAAATTGAAAGCTCTTCAAACCCGCCTGACATCGGCAGGCGCGATGCCGTAGCCGATCAGGAATTCGATGGAACTTCCCGCAAGGCTCTGGCCCTGATCGAGATCGCGCTCGACATTGAGAAGCAGCATCTCGCGCGTTCTGCCGAGCGGGCGGTAATAGAGCATGCAGGTCTGGTGAATGGATCGCTGCATCTCGCCGTCGTCGATGGTCTCGACGAATTGCACGAGTTCGGCGCGTTCCGGCCCTTCGCCCCAGAAGCGGTTGAAGACGATGCCGTCGGCATCATAGGAGGGCTGGCCGATCAGCCCGTTCGGGCCGGTCCATCGGTTCCATTCGCTCTGGCTGACCGGCACGACGCTGTCCCAGGGCCAGTAGAAGCTCACATCTTCGATGGCGTCACCCACCGCGCCCGAGGCCGACATGACCTGGACCATGCGATGCTCGTCGTCATAATAGCGGGAGAGGGTCGTGGCGGCGTCGAGCTGCACCTGGCCGTAGGCGGCGATGATGAACGGCCCGCTCTTCGGCAGAGGCATGGCGGGCGTGCCCGGCAGCGCGTCGGCTTCGAGCGACAGGAAATCGATCTCCAGCGCCCCGCCTATGCTGGCGCCGAGAGGGCCTCGCTCGGGCGCGAAAGTCTTGTCCTTGCCTCCGCCGAACCAGCCGATCATTGTACATCCCCCAGTTGAGCCCAGCCAATCGCGGCCGAACTCAACCGCATTTCGCTGATGTAGTAAAGTGTCTCGCCGCCGTTGAGCAGCAGGTCGTCCCGGCAGTTGAGGTCGGTGACGCCTTTGTTCAGCATACCGACCAAGGTCACTTTGTACTTACGCTTGAGGCTCAGGAACACCGAGCCGTAGCTGAGCGGCGCGGCGAGCTGCGGCACCAGCAGCGAGAAGGCGGTATCGGCTGAACCGGCCGACAGCAGGCGCGCCGCGATCTCCGACGAACCGGGATCGCGCGCCGAACGGGACAGCAATTCCTCGGCCAGCGATCCCACCGCTTCGACGCGGGGACGGCGCTGCTTGACCATCTGCGCGGTACGGTCGTCCTGGAAATAGGCGACGATGTGGGCGGCGGGCGCGTGCTCTTCGGCAATCAGCACGGCGGCCAGCGTCTCGTCGTCGTTTGCCCCGCGGATGATGATCGACCTGGCTCCTGCCGCGCCCGCGCGCGTCAGCGCCTCGGCATCCGCCAGCCGCTCGGTGCGGATGTAATCGGCGAAATCGATCGACGGATTTTCGGTGGGTTCCTTGGCGATCAGCACGCTCATCGGCTCGTGCGCTTGCCGCTCGGTGTGCAGGAGGCGCAGGATTTGCAGGGTCTGCCCCTCCTGCCAGCCCATGACGATGACATGGTCGGCTCTTTCGCCGTAATCGCCCAATCCCCGCATGCGGTTCCTCCAGATCGTGCCTATGCCTGTCAACAATTTGCCGAGGACAGCGGTGAAGATCGCGATGCCGCCGGGAAGCACGAACAGGGCGACGAGCAGCCGGCCCGCCCCCGATCTCGGCGAGATGTCCCCATAGCCGACGGTCGTCGCCGTCACCATGTAGTAATAGATGAAATCGAAGACGTCCCCGACGATCCCGCTTTCCCCGGCGAGGGCGAGCAGCACGTAGGAGGCGACGAGATGGACTGTGAAAATCGATAGCAGCGCCGACCATGTCAGCTCGCTCAGCGATAGGTAGACACGCCGCAGGATCGAGCCGAGAAATATCAAGCGAGTCCATTCCCCTGTTGCCGACCGGACATATATCAACTTATGTAAGCACCGCAAACTTTAGATTGATACTGACGACTACTTTCAGCCGACGGAGGATCTTTTGGAGACCTGGACCCTAACGACCCTGACCCGCCTATTCGCAGCCGATCCCGATCCCTTGGGCGACGTTGACGTCTCCGTTCCCGATCAGGGCGACGTCATCTGCGTGACCCTCAAGGAAAAAGGCGATCTCGACGTCTTCGTGACGGTGAGCGGCGAACGCGACATCCTTGTCAGCGCCGTTCTTCTGCCATGCAAGGACGTTCCCAAACGGGAGGCTTTCGAGCGCATGGTGCTCAAGACGCATAAATTCGTGCCGCTTTCCAGCTTCGGCATCACCACCATCGGCGGCGAGGAATGGTATGAACTGTTCGGCTCGCTCTCGGCGCGCTCGCGGGCCGACACCATCGTCGAGGAGGTGGCGATTCTCGCCGCCAATGCGGTCGATGCGGCAAGAATGGTCGAAGAGTGGAAGAAGGGAGAAATTGCATCGTGAGCACCTGGGGCAAGATTTTCACCGCCATTCGCGGCGGCATCAACGAGGCGGCCGAAGCCGCCGCCGACAGCCAGTCGATGCGCATTCTGGATCAGGAAATCAGGGATGCCGAGCAGTCGCTTCGCCAGGCACGCTCGGATCTGGCAGGCATCATGGCGTCGAACAAGAGTGTCACGCGCCGGCTCGATGAGAGCCGCGCCAAGGAGTACAAGGATACCGAAAGCGCCAGGGCCGCCATTGCCGCCGGCCGGACGGATCTGGCCCAGGGGCTCGCGCAGCGCATCGCCAATATCAGGGCCGAGGTGCAGCGGGATCAGGACGAGCTCGATCGCCTGCTGCCGCGCCAGCAGCAGATGCTGCGCACCATCCAGGACACCGAAGCGCGCATCACGCAGATGAAGCGCGAGATCGAAAACGTCAAGGCGAACGAGTCGCTCCTGCGGGCGCAGTCGGCCATCGCGCACAGCCAGTCCGGGATCAACACCCGCCTCGGCAGCGCCGTCCAGAGCCTGGAGCGCATCAAGAAGCGCCAGGAAGCGATCGCCGGCCGGATCGAGGCGGGCGCCGAACTCGCCGCGCTCGAAGACGGCAGCGATCTCGACCGCCAGCTTCGTGAAGCCGGTATCGGCGGCGCCAGCCAATCGGCCGACGACGTTCTCGCCCAGCTGATGGCGCCCACCTCGGCCCAGCCGGTCTTGCTGCCGCCACCGTCGGACAAGAAATAATAGGGATTCGGCCAGGGCCGGCTTTGCCGCCGATCCTGGCCGGGTTTGCCCGCATCAGCCGTTCGTCAGAAGACGGCAGGCGCGGTCTATGCGCGACAGAGCTTCGATGAGCTCATTCTCCGAGGTCGCGTAGGAAATGCGGAAATAGGGAGACAGGCCGAAGGCCGAACCCGGCACGACGGCGACATGGGCCTCTTCGAGCAGGTAATCGGTGAAGTCGTGGTCGGCTTCGATCTTCCGGCCTTTCGGCGTCACCTTGCCGATCACCCCGGCGCAGCCGGAAAAGGTATAGAAGGCGCCTTCCGGCGTGCGGCACTCCAGGCCTTCGATGGCGTTCAGCGCAGCCACGACGATGTCGCGCCGGCGGCGGAAACTCTGCTGGCGCTCCTTCAGGAAATCCTGCGGCCCGTTCAGGGCCTCGACCGCGGCGGCCTGGCTGACGGAGGATGGGCAGGAGGTCGCCTGGCTCTGAATGACGGCCATCGCCTTGATCAGGGCTTTCGGCCCGCCGGCATAGCCGATGCGCCAGCCGGTCATGGCATAGGCCTTGGAAACGCCGTTGACGGTCAGCGTCCGGCTCTTCAGCCTCGGTTCGAGGGCGGCGGGCGTGACGAAGCGGAATCCGTCATAGACGATGTGCTCGTACATATCGTCCACCATCAGCCAGACATGCGGGTGACGGAACAGGACGTCGAGCAGCGGTCGGTAATCGTCAGCACTGTAGGCCGCGCCAGACGGGTTGGACGGCGAGTTGAGCAGCACCCAGCGCGTCTTCGGCGTGATCGCTTTTTCCAACTGCTCGGCCGTCAGCCGGAAGCCCGCCTTGGCGTCGCAGGGGATCAGGACGCTGGTTCCGCCTGAGATCTCGACGATATCCGAATAGGATGTCCAGTAGGGCGTCGGGATGATGACTTCGTCGCCGGGGTCGAGGCTTGCCATGAAGGCGTTGAAGAGGATCTGCTTGGCGCCGGTTGCAACCGTCACCTCGTCAAGCGCGTAGTCGACGCCGTTCTCCCGGCGGAATTTTTCGACGATCGCCTTCTTCAGCTCCGGCGAGCCGTCGAGGGCCGTATACTTCGTCTCGCCCCGGTCGATCGCCGCCTTGGCGGCGTTCTTGATGTTTTCAGGCGTATCGAAATCCGGCTCGCCGGCGCAGAGCACGATGACCGGAAGGCCGTCGCGCTTCATGGCCGCGGCGCGGGCGCCGATCGCAAGGATTTTCGAAACGCCGACGGAGGCGATGCGCGAGGCGGGCTTGAAGCCTGCCTCTTCGATCCGGGTGGTGATCGTCACGCTGCTCTCCGATCCTATTCGATGTCGAAGGAAACGCCTTGCGCCAGCGGCAGGGCCTTCGAATAGTTGATCGTGTTGGTGGCGCGGCGCATATAGGCCCGCCATGCATCCGAACCGGATTCACGGCCGCCGCCGGTTTCCTTTTCACCGCCGAAAGCGCCGCCGATTTCCGCGCCCGACGTGCCGATATTGACGTTGGCAATGCCGCAGTCGGAGCCGTCGGCGGCGAGGAAGCGTTCCGATTCCTGCATGTCGCGGGTGAAGATCGACGAGGAGAGGCCGGCCGCGACCGCATTATGATCTTCGATCACCGCGTCGAAATCGCTGTATTTCATGACGTAGAGGATCGGCGCGAAGGTTTCCTCCAGCACGGGGCCGGCCTGCTTCGGCATTTCGATGAGCGCCGGCTTCACGTAATAGCCGGCTTCATGGCCGAGGTCGACGCGCTCGCCGCCATGGACGGTTCCGCCGTGTTTCCCGGCCTCGGCGATCGCCTTCTGCATGGCGTCGAAGGCAGCCTTGTCGATCAGCGGGCCGACGAGGGCCGCGGATTCGAGCGGATTGCCGACCGATACCGACGCATAGGCCTTTTTCAGGCGCGGAACGAGTTCGGAGTAGACGCTTTCATGAACGAACAGGCGGCGCATCGTCGTGCAGCGCTGGCCGGCGGTGCCCATGGCGCCGAAGGCGATGGCGCGCAATGCCATGTCGAGATCGGCCGAGGGGCAGACGATGCCGGCATTGTTGCCGCCGAGTTCGAGAATCCCACGGGCGAAACGCTTGGCAAGACGCGGGCCGACTTCGCGGCCCATGCGGGTCGAGCCGGTGGCCGAGACGAGCGGCACCTTCGGGTGGTCGACCAGCACTTCGCCGATCGCCCGGTCGCCGATCAGCACCTGCGACAGGTTATCGGGGGCATCGCCGAAGCGGGTAAGCGCGCGCTCGAAGACCGCCTGGGCGGCAAGCGCGGTCAGCGGCGTCTTTTCCGAGGGCTTCCAGACGACCGGATTGCCGCAGACGATGGCAAGTGCTGCATTCCAGGCCCAGACGGCGACCGGGAAGTTGAAGGCGGAGATGACGCCGACGACGCCGAGCGGATGCCAGGTTTCCATCATGCGATGGCCCGGCCGCTCGGTGGCGATCGTCAGGCCGTAAAGCTGGCGGGAAAGCCCGACGGCGAAATCGCAGATGTCGATCATCTCCTGCACTTCGCCGAGCCCTTCCGAGGGGATCTTGCCGGCTTCGAGCGAAACGAGGCGGCCGAGATCGGCCTTGGAGGCGCGAAGCTCCTCGCCGAGGATGCGGATCAGCTCGCCGCGCTTTGGCGCCGGCACGAGGCGCCAGGTGCGGAAGGCCTTGTCGGCCTTTTCGATCCTGGCGGCGGCTTCTGATGCCGAGACGGTTTTCAGGCTGGCGACCTGCTCGCCGCTGACGGGGCTGTAGGACGGCATGTCGCCGCCGGTATAGAGGTCCTTGGCGACGCCCAGCTTCTCCAGAAGTGCTGCGGCTTCCTTGGTGACGTCGATTTTCGTGGTCGCGATATTCATGAGCGAGCTCCTGTTTTCTCTTTTTCGACTGAGCCGAACCGCACGCTGCCGAGCCTGGCCGGCGAGGTGAGCGCTTTCAGGCCGGCGGCCATATGCTTTTGTTTTTCCGGGGTGTAGCGATCGTAGAAAGCCTGGTTGCGGCGACCGATGGCATGTTCGGCGCTGAAGCTGCCGTCATATTCGCCGACCGCGGTCTCGATCACCCAGTCCCGAAGCCGGCTTTCGAAGGTCTCGTCCTGCAGCAAGTGGCTGTCTTTGGGCACGACGAGGTTGAAGTGCACGCCGCCGTCACCGATATGGCCGAAATCGCAGATGGTGATGCCGGGGAATTTCGCCGGCATGTCGGCCCTCATGCGGTCGCAGAAGGCCATGATGTCTCCCCTGCGGAAGGAGAGGTCGAAGGCGATCAGCTTGCCGAGATGTTTGACGCCTTCCGACAGGCAATGACGCAGAGCCCAGATTTCCTGCGGCGGGCCGGGTAGGGCATCGGCCAGAGGTGCCGCCGGCAGTTCCCAGATCTCCGCCAAAGTGGCTTCGAGCACGGCGTCGAGCGGTTGTTCGCCCTCGCGCGGCGCCCAGGTTCTGCTGATCTCGGCCAGGATGACGTAATCCGGGACCTGGCCGCCCTGGAAGGGATTGCGCAGCGACGGCACATGCGCGAAGGCGGCTTTGACCGCGTTGGCGGACATGCCTTCGAAGGCGGAAAGATAGGCGCCGAGCCTCTCTTCCATCGCCCGCAGCAGCGGCAGAACATGCGCGCCGCTTGCCGGCACCAGAAGCGCCGTCGCCACCTGCCGGGGCAGCGGCTCGAGATTCAGCACGCATTCGGTCACGATGCCGAAGGCGCCTGACGTGCCGATGAAGAGCTGCTTCCAGTCGACGCCGGTATTGTCCTTGCGCAGATGGTTTTGCAGGTCGAGCACGCTTCCCTGTTCGTCGGCGAGCACGACGGTCAAGCCAAGCGTGTTGCGGCGCACGTCGCCATATTTGAGGAAGCGGGAGCCGCCCGTGTTCGTCGCGACCATGCCGCCGATGCGGGGATCGGCGCCGAGATCGATCGGAAAGAACAAGCCGTGCTCTTCCAGCCGTCCGTTGAGCTCCGAAAGTCGCATGCCTGCATCGACCCGCACCGAGCGGTTGTCGAGATCGAGATCCATTCCGGCGCTGAGCCGATCCAGGCTGAGAACGGCCTCGTTTCCGGAGGCGTCGGGCGTCGAGCCGGAAACCAGCCCCGTATTGCCGGACTGCGGGATGAGAGGGATGGCGTGGCGCACACAATAGGCGACGGCGGCCGAGACCTCGGCAGTCGTTCTCGGCCTCAGCACCGCGGCAGCGCGGCCGCGGTCATAGCGCGCGCCGGTTTCATAGGCTTCCATCCCGGCCTGCGCCACGATGCCCTTATCGCCGAGGATGGCGGTCAGGGCATCGATATGTAAGCGCTCCAGCGTCATTCCGCGGCGACCGAAGACAGGGCGCCGAGGGACTGTTCGATGGAAGCGGCCTCGATACCTGCATAATGATCGAACTCGTTCAGCACCGTGGCGCCGAGATCGGCTTCGAAGCGCTTCTGGTTCGGGCTGGCGACGAATTCCTGCTGCGCGGTGTCGCCGAGGTTCGACTGGAAGATGCCGGCGGCGCTGACGGGGAGGAAGTCCTCGTAGACGATCGGGTCAAATCTGATGAAACCGTCCGCGATCAGCGCGTCGAGATCTCGGGAGGCGAGTGGGCCGGCCGTGCGGCCCTTTTCGGTCAGGGAATAGCTGAAATAGCCGAGGCCAGCCGCGCGAATGCCGGCCCAGTTGTCCGGGAAGCCTTCGAATGCCTTTGCCAGCGCCGCCTCGTATTCGCGGGCGTTGGAACCGTCTGCCGCCGGGCGGACGATCTTGCGGGAGGCTTCCAGCAGTTCGTCGTAAAGGGCGCGCCCCTTCGGCGTCAGCGCAATGCCGCGCTGCTCGATCTCGCCGAAGCGGGCGGTGTGCGAGCCCTCCTTCCAGCTGCCGTCGCCGGCGGCGAAGGAAACCGGTTCTTCCAGCGCCTTGAAAGAGGTCTGGCGCAGCAGGATCGGGCACCTGCGGGTCGGCGGGCCCTCGACCACGGCCTTCGGCGCAATGCCGTATTCCGGCATCAGCGCCTCAACCCTGTCGATATCGAGCGTGCGGGGCGTCAGGTGGTTGATGTGCGGCCCCTTGAAGGAGACGACATCGGCGATCAGCCGGTGCGCATCGTGCAGGCGCTTGTACATGCCGGCATCGACATTGGCCTTGTCATGCCAGCGGAAGGTTTCGAGCACTTCGGAAACGAAGCGGTCGGCGTCCGCCTTGTCGAGCCCGCCGTTGCGTTCCGCCTTCTCGGTCAGTTCGACGGCGCCGGCCGTGAAGATCCGGCGCTTCGCCAGAACGGCCCCGGCCTCGGCGCGCAGGCTCTCGTCCTTGATCAGGTCCAGACGCAGGAGCGAGGTGAAGACGCGGAACGGGTTCTTCTTGAGCGCGGCTTCGCCGACCGGCCGGAAGGCGGTGGAATGGACGGGAACGCCCGCCGTGGAAAGATCGTAATAGCCGACGGGATACATGCCCATGACGGCGAAGACGCGGCGCATCATCGCCAGTTCGGCGGCGGTTCCCAAGCGGATGGCGCCGTGGCGCTCCTCGGAGATGCGCTCGAGCGAGTCGGTGGCGTCGAGGCGTTCCTTCAGATCGGGATCGGCGGCCAATGCCTCGTCGTTCACTCTTGCGACCAGTTCCATCAGCGTGTCGTAGGCCGGCACTTCCTGGCGATACATGGCGGACATGGCGGCGGAAAAGGCTGAGCGGATGTCGTCTGAGGAAACTAGGTTTTGCATGGCCACCTTCTTGAGGAAAATTCCGATTGGCTGGCGGCCACCTTATGCGTTGCCGTCCCCTTCGTGTTGTGAGATTAGATGTTCAGTTGATGCGGAAATGGAATGACCATGCGCCGAAGGTTGATACCCGACATCGCCAATCTGCAGGCTTTCGAATCCGCTGCGCGCCACGGAAACTTCACCAGGGCGGCGGCGGAACTCAACCTGACGCAAAGCGCAGTCAGCCGGCAAATCAGGGATTTGGAGGAGCAGACGGGGCTTCTGCTTTTCGAAAGGGTGCGCCAGCGCGTGGTGCTCTCGGAAGCCGGCGCGCGCTTTCTGCCCGATGTCCGCAAATTGCTCGGACAATCCGAAAAGCTCATGATCGGCGCCATGGCCGCCGAGCACATGAAGCAATCGCTGCACATCGCGACCCTGCCGACTTTCGGCGCCCGCTGGCTCGTGCCGCGGCTCGGCGGCTTCATGGCGCTCTCCGATGTCGCCGTCACGATCGAGTCCCGCTCGCAGCCCTTCGTCTTCGAGGAAGAGAATTTCGATCTGGCCATCCACTACGGCCAGCCCGTCTGGCCGCGCGCCACCTGCACCTTCCTGTGCAACGAGACCGTGCTTCCCGTCGTCAAGCGGGAGGTGGCGGAGAAATGGGCGCTCGAAGAGCCGGGCGGCCTGTCGGCGATACCGCTCATCCACCTGACGACCCGTCCGCGGCTCTGGTCGGACTGGTTCGACGCGCACGGCGTCGTCAGCGAGAACGCCTATCGCGGGCTGCGGCTGGATCAGTTCTCGATGATCATTTCGGCGGCCGTCGCAGGGCTCGGTGCCGCCTTGCTGCCCTCATATCTGATCGAAGAGGAATTGCGCAGCGGCATATTGGTCTCGCTGTTCGATCTGCCGATGGCGACGGAAAACAGCTATTACATCGCTGTCCCTGAGGAAAAGCAGCAGAACGCGGCCACGAAGAATTTCGTGGAGTGGCTGACGTCGCAGGTCGGAGGCGATATCCGCGCGTCGTGATCGCAGCCGACTAGGCGCGATCAGACCTCGTCGCGCTGGGCGCGCAGATTGGTGACGACGCGGCGGTTCTGCACCTTGCAGGAGCGTTCCGTGCAGTCGCGGACTTCGCGGTCGTTGCCGTAGCCCTTGGCCCACATGCGCCGTGCATCCACGCCCTTCGAGACGAGATAGGCCATCGCCGCGTCGGCGCGCTGCTGCGACAGCGTTTTCATCTTGGCCTCGGAGCCGGAATCGTCGGCAAATCCCTGCAGCTTGATCAGCCAGTTCGGATTTCTGGCGAGCCAGGCGGCCTGGCTGTCCAGCGTCGCCATGGCGACGGAATCGAGCCTGGCGGAGTCCTGGGTGAAATAGATCCGCCGGCCGACATTGAGGATGAAGTCCTCTTCGCTGCCGGCAGACACATTCTCGAAGCCGGGCGCGGGATCGTTGGTCTGGCCGGTCATCGGCGCCGCGGCCGGTTCTTCCACGGAGGCGATATCGGTGGTGGAGCAGGCGGAAAGCGCCAGCAGCATGGCCGCGGCGAGAAGGCGGCTCTTGTATCCGTTCGAAGCAGACATCAGGGCGTGTTCCTTATTCGACCGCGGTGACTTCAGTGACCGGAGGCGCTTGGTCGGCGATATGCGGCAGAACCTGCACGGCGGTGCCGATCGGGCAGCGCTGGTAGAGATCGATGGCATCCTCGTTGAACATGCGGATGCAGCCGCTGGAGGCATCCTTGCCGATGCTCCAGGGCTCCAGCGTGCCGTGGAAACGATAGCCGGTGTCGACGCCGTCGCGATGCAGATACATGGCGCGAGGGCCGAGCGGGTTTTTCGGCGAGCCGCCGGCGACGAATTCAGGCAGTTCGGGATGGCGCTTGCGCATCTCCGGCGGCGGCGTCCAGCGCGGCCAGAGCGATTTGCTGTCGATCGTGGCGCGGCCGAACCATTTGAAGCCGTCGCGGCCGACGCCGACGCCGTAGCGGATCGCCGTCTTGTTCTCCATGATCAGGTAGAGGAAATGATGCCTGGTATCGACGACGACGGTGCCGATCGGCTCGCTGCTGAAATATTTGACGACCTGGCGGTGCCATCGCCTGTCGATCTTGGCAAAGTTCGTCGCGCGAAACGTCACGCCGTTGTCGACCGATGTGGCGGCGAAAAAGGAAGAGGCCTGAGCGAAAGCCGGCCTGCCGACCGCGCCGGCGCCAAGTAACGCCAGACCGCCAAGCAAAATATCCCTGCGTGTCCCCACCATCGGCTATATCCCCCTTTAGCCCAAGCAGCGGAGTGGCAGTAAAGCAGATTTTTCATTTGCGACAATAGAAAATGCCGTCGCCGTAATTCTTTCTGCGACTGACGAGCGGCTTTTCCTGGCGAGAATATCCTCGAAACGCCGCGATGAAACTCAGCGCAGGGCTCTCCGGTGACGGGCCGAGGCAAGCCGATGCCGCTTGCCTCCGGCCCCAGTTTTAGCCTCAGGCGATGCCGCCGAGGCAGACATATTTGATTTCGGTGAATTCCTCGATGCCGTATTTCGAGCCTTCGCGGCCAAGGCCGGAAAGCTTGACGCCGCCGAAGGGCGCTTCGGCCGTCGAGATCAGTCCGGTGTTGACGCCGACCATGCCGTATTCCAGCGCCTCGGCGACCCGGAAGACACGGGCGAGATCCTTGGAATAGAAATAAGAGGCGAGGCCGAACTCGGTGTCGTTGGCCTGGGCGATGACATCGGCTTCGTCCTTGAAGCGGAAGAGGGGCGCCACAGGCCCGAAGGTCTCTTCCTTGGCCACTGCCATGGCAGGAGTGATGTCGGCAAGCACGGTCGCCTCATAGAAGCGTCCGCCAAGCGGGTGACGCTTGCCGCCGGCCACGACCCGGCCGCCCTTGGACAGCGCGTCGGCGACATGTTCCTCAACCTTGGCAAGGGCTGCCTCGTCGATCAGCGGACCGAGATTGATGCCCTCGTCGAAACCATTGCCGGTTTTCAGCTTGCCGACCGCTTTCGACAGCTTCTCGGCAAAGGCATCATAGACGCCCTCCTGGACATAAAGCCGGTTGGCGCAGACGCAGGTCTGGCCGTTGTTGCGGAACTTGGCGATCAGCGCGCCTTCGACGGCCGCATCGAGATCGGCATCGTCGAAGACGATGAAGGGGGCATTGCCGCCGAGCTCAAGCCCGAGCTTCTTGATGGTCGGCGCGCTCTGTTTGTAAAGCTCGGTGCCGACTTCGGTCGAGCCTGTGAAGGTCAGCTTGCGCACGATCGGGCTTGCGGTCATCTCGCCGCCGATGGCGCGGGCCGAGCCGGTCAAGACGCTGAACAGGCCCTTGGGGAAACCGGCACGTTCGGCCAGCACGGCGATGGCGATCGCCGAAAACGGCGTCTGGCTGGCCGGCTTCAGCACCATGGCGCAGCCGGCGGCAAAGGCCGGTCCCGCCTTGCGGGTGATCATCGCATTCGGGAAATTCCAGGGCGTGATCGCGGCAACGACGCCGATCGGCTGCTTCATCACAAGGATGCGTTTGTCCTTCTGGTGGCCGGGAACGATGTCGCCGTAGAGACGCCGCGCCTCCTCGGCAAACCATTCGATGAAGCTCGCGCCATAGGCGATCTCGCCCTTGGCTTCCGCCAGCGGCTTGCCCTGTTCCGCCGTCAGGATGCGGCCGAGATCGTCCTGATGCTCCATCATCAGCTCGAACCAGCGCCTGAGGATGACCGAACGTTCCTTGGCGGTACGGGCTGCCCATTCCTTCTGGGCAAGCTCGGCCGCGGCAATCGCCGCCCTGGTCTCGGCAGCCCCCAGATTGGGAACGCGGCCGATGATCTCGCCGGTCGCCGGGTTGTCGACGGCGATGCCATTCTCCCCAGCCTCGATCCATTCGACGCCGACCAAAGCGGCCTGGCGGAACAATGTTGCGTCCTTCAATTGCATGACTGTCTCCTGCGATAGAGCATTTCCGAATTTCGAGTCGCGGCGATGCTCTATCTCTTTTCGTATTTATGCAATTGCGTCAGATAAAATCGTTGCGCGGTTTTACTGCGCTCGTGCGCCGCCGGCCCTAGTCGAAGATCTTTTCGCCGCGGTACGATCGGACCCGGCGAGCCCGCATAGCCATGGTTCTGTCGACGAGACGGGCGGTCACATAAGCGAAACATAGGACCGCGCCGAGAAGCACGAAGAATGCCAGAGGGCCGTTCAATCCAAGCGATCCCGCGACCGGCTTGAAAACGCCGATGATACCCCGGTGCAGGATGTAGACGGGGTAGGAGATATAGCCGACCCAGGTCGCCAGGGCTTGCGCTCTTGCCGGCATCTCCAGGAAGAGCCCGAGCATCACGATGAGCGGCGCCAGGGCCATCGCGAACATCAAATCATAGTAAGGCCGCAGCACGGCGGGGACCGGAGCTGCAATGCAGATCATCAGAAGAAGGCACGGCGCCATGGCGATCCAGCCCTTCCTCCAGGCGGGCGTGCCACCGAAGAACCGGCTGATGACGACGCCTGCGGTAAATGAAAACATCACCCTTGGGAGCCCGCCCACTGCCGAAGGCCACTCCCAGCCGATGTTCAGCAAGCCGTATTTCAGGCCGACAAAGGCCAAAAATGCAGCCGAGACCAACACGACTCCGCAAAGGGCACGGACGGAGAGCCGGAAAAGCCACAATGCGAAGACGATATTCACCAACAATTCCCAGAACATCGACCATGCCGGGCCGTTGATGGGAAACATTCCCTGCATCGGCTTGGCTTGCAGGAAATACATGGGGCTCGGCAGGAAAAACGTGTTTGCCACCGTTGATGCCAGCAGGTCGATAAGGGTCTGATCTCTCAGCCCCCAGCTCGTTAACAGCATGATCTGCAGGAGGCCGACCAAAATTCCGATCAGATAGAGCGGATAAAGGCGCTTGATCCGAGCCATCATAAAGGACTGGAAAAACAGGCCGCGCGAGAGCCGTTTTCCATAAATGTCCGCGATGATAAATCCGCTGAGGACGAAGAAAAAGTCGACGGCCAGATAGGCTGATGGAGCATATCGCTCCTGGAAATGCGTAGCGACGACACAAATGGCGGCAAAACCGCGCATCGCATCCAGCGTATAGTAGCGCTTGCGCTCGCCGACCGACGTTCCGAGGTCGGCGATCGTCGGTGGGGCAGAACCGTGGTCGAGACTAGCCATCTTGTAGATTGTCCTTCGGAGCCGGTGGATTGGAACAGCGCCGAGGCGCCGTTCTGATGATTTGGGGGTTCGAACCGCCTCGGAGGGAGGAAATCACGCAGCCTTGGCGACCGCACCCCTATTACCTCTGCGCTGCCGGGCCTGCTTTATACTACCGATCAAAACATTTAGCTGAGCTTTGCACATCACGAATATCAGGGCGCCGTAAGCAATGCCGCCTGAGAGGATTTCCGCAGCCAAACGCGGATACGGGGACCAGTGGGCCAGCAATTCGTGGAGGAGCATGACGACAGCAACCATTCCTGCACAGGCGATGCTCGGCCGGATGAATTGCGCCAGATAGGCCCGGATGCTCAGCTCTATGTGCTGCGAAACCTTCCAGCTGGTGATCGGCCAAAACAGCAGGACTTCGATCATGATCGCGAAAACAATCGTCGTCACGCCATAAGGGTAGAGAACCGCGATGGTCAGGAGGGTCAGGAGGTTTCGTGCCAGCTGGTAGTAAAACCACCAGTCCATCTCTCCCTGGCTCTTTATCAGGGATGCCTGCACGTAGCCGATCCCGGCCATCAAACCGATAACGCAGTAGAACCGGACAGGCCAAACGGCCTCGATCCAATGCGCACCGAAAATCGTCGTGATCGCATCGCCGGCAACGGCGGCAAGGCCAATGAACACCGGGTACGAAACCAGAGAGCAGCCAAATGTCGCCATCAGGAATGCTTCCCGGACTTTCTTCGGATCGGCCCGCAATGAAGACAGCAAGACATGCGTGACAGATGTCAGGCCACCGGCAATGACGTTGTTGATCATGTCGAACAGACGCTTCGAAAAGTTATAGATACCGAGCGCTGCCGGGCTCAAGAGCACGCCTATGAGCAGGTTGTCCAGGCTCATCGTCTGCAAGAACCGGGTGCCGGATGCAAAGAAGCCATAGTGAAGGAGGTCGTTGAGGCTCGATCTCTTCAGCTTGAGCCCCGGGAACCATCCCGCACCCCAGAAAGCGGCGCCGCATGATGCCGCCGTGGCGGCGATCTGTGCGATCGCAAGCCCCCACAAGCCGAAACCGGCGAGGACCAAAACAAGGCAGATGCAGGCAGACGTGATGGTCGCTATGACTGTGCGGACGGCGACCAGATGAAACGACATCTTCCTGTTGACGATCGCATTGGGAACGACGGCCGTGAAATCGAAAAAGACCTTCAGCCCCATGATGTAAATGAGCGGCGTGATTTGCTCATGTCCCACGTAAGCCGCGATCGACGAGGCAGCGAGACACAAAACGCCATAGACCAAAAATGAAAATGCAAGCGAAAGGGCGAAGATCGTATCGAGATGGCTGCGCCTTATCTCGGCTCTCTGGATGATCGCTTCGCCGAATGCAGTCGGTCCGAAACTGCCTGCGAACGACACAATGCTGAATGACAGCGCAACGAGACCGAAATCCTGAGGCTGGAGAACGCGAGAAGTCACCACGAAGACAGCGAAGGTGAGGACTGTCGGAATGAGGGTGCTGAGCGCCGACCAGAATGCGCCTGTCACGGCTGCGGCGGATCTGTTCTCACTGACATGGCTGAAGAGAATATCGTCGTCTTGTAAAACCGACAAACTGAGCTCCTACCGATAATCAGACTATGGAAGGTTGAGGGACGAGATCGGGGGCGGGAATGCTGGGACTTGGATTCATCGGTCGGCTCGACTTGTACCAAGTTCCGCCCATCTCATATGGCAGGCGAGACATTGCCGCGAAAATCTCGCCGGCATTCGTCGCTCTCTCCACCAGAGGGCTGTCGCCGGTCCGGCTGGCGATGAAGTCGTGCAGATCGCTTCCATCCCTCGCAACCGCGATATGCGGCTTGTTGAGCAGAAGACAGAGAATGTGACCGTGGAGATGGTTGGTGATGATGCGCTGCGCGCCGGACAGGATCTTGACGCCATAATCGACGTATCGAGCGGCGACGTCCTGGCGATGCTGGGCCATCATCTCTCTGCGGCTGAAGCCGTGCCGCAACGCTGACTTTACGACGCTCGATTTGCGCATGCGCGAGAAACTATCGGGACCGTTGACCCAATCGGTCAGAGGTCCATCAACGATCGCCCGCGCTTTGGCTATTTCGGCCCCGTCCTCTCCAGGAGGCTGCATGACATACAATACCCTGAGAGGATCGGCCTCGAAGGGTTTCAACGTCTCGATGCCGAATGCCGTGTCCGGGCCGGCCTCGACGTCACAGTCGAAGTTGGCCTTTGCCAGCTCGAAACTCCGATCGTCGCGCGTCACGCAGAAGAATTTGCGATGCCTCCCGATCGTATGTCTGGCGTATTCCCTGAGCGACTCGTTGGCGAAACGAATTGTTTGCGGCATCTGGATGATCGTTCGATCCGGATATTTCCACATCAAACGGTAGCGAACATCATCCCTGCCAGTTTGCGCGTCTCCAAAATCGCCGCATCCGCAAATGAATATTGGAGCATCGCCTGGTGTTGATTTTATCGCAGCAATACTTTCGGAGGCGCTACAAGTAAGTGACGGAAACCGCCTCGTTACTTCTATTAATACTTTCGCCAATCCGAGCCAGCTTGCATGGTGGCCGGGATCTTTATTTGATGGAAAGTTAATTATAATGTAAGGCTGCCCCGGCTTTACAAATTTCCTTACTATTTCAATCAACTTTTCTTTTTGTCGCCGTATTACAACTTCGCCGAGATGGTCCATATATACTACTTGCATTTTAAAAATTCAGACAGAACTACATCTGCGATTTCGGAGAGTCAATTGGATGCTTGGTTGCTTTAGGTTGTAACTGGGTAGGCAAATTGTCTCACCTCCCTGGCCGCCTACGAACACGAGGTTCGGGTGTCGGTGCTGCCTCATTCATGAGCTGCTTCGATAACGGCATGCGGAAATCCTCATCTAATCTTCTGTCCTCGCCGGCCTACCTTCCCAGCTGCCACCGAACCCGCACAAGCGCCGAACGGGCGCCTCCCAAGACGAAGTGGAGCTGACATGCATACCGATCAACTTGAAATCTCCCGCCGGGACTTGCTTATCTCGTCGGCCGCGGCGGTCGCGGTCACTGGGGCCGCGACCGCAGCAGCGGCGCAAACCGCTGGAGAAGAGATGGCTCTGACCTCCAAACTATCGCTCACCGTCAACGGCAAAAGCCACGCCATCGAAATCGACAATCGAACCACGCTGCTCGACGCCTTGCGGGAGCATCTTCACCTCACGGGGACCAAGAAGGGGTGCGACCACGGCCAATGCGGCGCATGCACGGTCATGGTGGACGGGCGCAGGATCAATTCCTGCCTGACGCTCGCCGTGATGCATGACGGCGACCAGGTGACGACGATCGAGGGGCTGGGCCAGCCCGGCGACCTCCACCCCATGCAGGCTGCCTTCGTTAAACATGACGGCTTCCAGTGCGGCTATTGCACGCCGGGGCAGATCTGTTCCTCCGTGGCGGTGCTCGAGGAGATCAAGGCGAACATCCCGAGCCACGTCACTGGCGATCTCACGGCCCCCGCGCAGGTGACCCCCGCCGAAATCCGCGAGCGCATGAGCGGCAACATCTGTCGCTGCGGCGCCTACTCGAACATCCTCGACGCCATCGTCGAAGTCGCGGGGACGAGAGCATGAGAGCCTTCACCTACGAACGCGCGACGACGATAGAAGCCGCCGCCAAATCCGCTGCGACCAATCCGAACGCCAAGTTCATCGCCGGCGGCACCAATCTTCTCGATCTCATGAAGCTGGAGATCGAAACACCGACGCATCTGATCGACGTCAACGGTCTCGGCGTCGACAGGATCGAGGCCACTGGGGAAGGCGGATTGCGCATCGGCGCGCTGGTCCGCAACACCGACCTTGCCGCCCACGAAACCGTCCGGCGCGACTACGGGCTTCTTTCTCGCGCGCTCGTCGCGGGGGCCTCGGGCCAGCTGCGCAACAGGGCGACCACGGCCGGCAACCTTCTGCAGCGGACGCGCTGTCCCTACTTCTATGACACCAACCAGCCGTGCAACAAGCGGCAGCCGGGCAGCGGCTGCTCGGCGATCGGCGGCTTCAGCCGCCAGCATGCCGTCGTCGGCACGAGCGAGGCCTGCATCGCCACCCATCCGAGCGACATGGCGATCGCCATGCGGGCGCTCGACGCCGTCGTCGAGACGGCCAAGCCCGATGGCAGCCGCCGGTCCATTCCGATCGCCGAGTTTCACCGGCTGCCGGGCGACACGCCCCATATCGAAACCGTGCTCGAACGCGGCGAGCTCATTACCGCGGTTCTGCTGCCTCCGCCGATCGGCGGCCGGCAGATCTACCGGAAGGTCCGCGACCGCGCCTCCTACGCCTTCGCGCTCGTCTCCGTCGGCGCGGTCATCCAGCCCGACGGCACCGGCCGCGTGGCGGTCGGCGGCATCGCCCACAAGCCATGGCGGGTCGAAGCGGCGGATGCCGCGCTTTCCGGGGGAGCAAAAGCGGCGGCCGCCGCCCTTCTCGCGGATGCCCGACCGACCGAGCAGAACCGATTCAAGGTCGATCTCGTCGAGCGCACGCTCGGCGCGGTCATCGCCGAAGCCAAGGGATGAGAAGCCATGCAGTTCGATACGCCAGCAACGACCAATCCGATCGACCGTCTCAAGGTCGTCGGCCAGCCGGTTCACCGCATCGACGGCCAGTTGAAGACCACGGGCCAGGCCAAATATGCCTATGAGTGGCATGACCCGAACATGCCTTACGCCTACGGATATCCGGTGGGGGCGGCCATCGCCAAGGGCCGCATCAAGTCGATCGATGTCTCCGCCGCTAGGAAAGCGCCCGGCGTTCTCGCCGTCGTGACGGCGCCCGAGGTCGGCGAGCGGAAGAAGGGCAGGTTCAACACCGCCAAGCTCTTCGGCGGCGAGGAAATCCAGCACTATCACCAGGCAGTCGCCGTCGTCGTCGCGGAAACCTTTGAGCAGGCGCGCGCCGCAGCCGCGCTCGTCAACGTCGATTACATCGAGGAGAAGGGCGCCTTCGATCTGAGGGCGGCGATGGCTTCGGCGGTCAAGCCCGAATCCGGCGATCCCGATACATCAGCCGGCGATTTCGACGCCGCCTTCAAGGCTGCGCCCGTCACCGTCGACCTGTCCTATACGACGCCGGACCAGTCGCATGCGATGATGGAGCCGCATGCTTCCATCGCGGCCTGGGACGGCGACGAGCTGACGATATGGGCATCGAGCCAGATGATCGACTGGTGGCGCTCGGACCTCGCGGCGACGCTCGACATCGACAAGGAAAAGATCCATCTGATGTCGCCCTTCATAGGCGGCGGCTTCGGCGGCAAACTGTTCCTGCGGGCCGACGCGGTGCTCGCCGCCTTCGGCGCCAAGGCTGCGAAGCGACCGGTCAAGGTCGCGCTGCCGAGGCCGTTCGTCATGAACAATACGACGCACCGGCCGGCGACGATCCAGCGCATTCGCATCGGCGCCGGGCGCGACGGCAAGATCACGGCGATCGCCCATGAGAGCTGGTCGGGAGACCAGCCCGGAGGCCAGCCGGAAACGGCCGTGAACCAGACCCGGCTGCTTTATGCCGGCGCCAACCGCATGACGGCAATGCGGCTTGCGACGCTCGATCTTCCCGAAGGCAACGCCATGCGGGCTCCGGGCGAAGCCCCCGGCCTCATGGCGCTGGAGATCGCCATGGACGAGATGGCGGAGAAGCTCGGGCTCGATCCCGTCGAGTTCAGGATCGTCAACGATACGCAGGTCGATCCGGAAAAGCCGGAGCGTCCCTTCTCTCATCGCAATTTCGTCGGCTGCCTGAAGCTCGGCGCGGAACGCTTCGGATGGAGCGGCCGCGGCAAGCCCGGTTCGCGCCGCGAGGGCAATTGGCTGATCGGCGTCGGTGTCGCGGCTGCCTTCCGCAACAATCTGCTGCTTCCCTCGGGCGCCCGTGTCCGCCTCGACCGGGAAGGCGTCGTCACCGTCGAAACTGATATGACCGACATCGGCACGGGCAGCTATACCATCATCGCGCAGACAGCGGCCGAGATGATGGGCGTCACGGTCGACAAGGTCGGCGTTCACCTCGGCGATTCCCGCTTTCCGGTCTCCGCCGGCTCCGGCGGCCAGTTTGGGGCCAATTGTTCCACGGCGGGCGTCTATGCCGCCTGCGTCAAGCTGCGCGAGGCGGTCGCCCGGAAGCTCGGCTTCAACTCCGAGGACATCATCTTCGAGAATGGCGAAGTCAGGTCCGGCGATAGGTCGGTGCCGCTTGCCGAGGCCGCGGGCGCCGATGGTCTCGTCGGCGAGGATACGATCCAGTGGGGCAATCTCTCCGAGACGCACCAGCAGTCGACCTTCGGAGCGCATTTCGTCGAGGTCGGCGTCGATGTCGCCACGGGTGAGAGCCGGATACGCAGAATGCTGGCCGTCTGTGCCGCGGGACGGATCCTCAACCCGATCACGGCACGCAGCCAGGTGATCGGCGCCATGACCATGGGGGCCGGCGGCGCCCTGTCGGAGGAACTCGCAGTCGATACCCGCCGCGGCTTCTTCGTCAACCATGATCTTGCCGGCTATGAGGTTCCCGTGCATGCCGACATTCCGCATCAGGAAGTGATCTTCCTCGATGAGACGGACCCGATGTCTTCGCCGATGAAGGCGAAGGGCGTCGGCGAGCTCGGGCTCTGCGGCGTCTCCGCCGCGATCGCCAACGCCATCTACAATGCGACGGGCATCCGGGTCCGCCATTATCCGATCACGCTCGACAAGCTGATCGGCGGTCTGCCCGATGTCGCATAGCGCAATCGACGTCTCGACGCCGGCCTTCATTCCCGGGCCCGTCCGGGCGCTTGCGACGGACGACCCGGCCGAGATTCTCGGCTTCGCCGCCGCCTGCCTCAGAGAGGGCGTCGATGTGGCGCTCGCGACCCTGGTCGAGATCCGAGGCGGAGCGGCGCGCGCGCTCGGATCGCACGTGGCGGTGGCGGCCGATGGCCGTTACTGCGGCTATGTCTCCGGCGGCTGCGTCGAGGCAGCGGTCGCCTCGGAAGCGCTGCTTGCCATGGCGGAGGGCCGCGACCGGACGGTCATGTTCGGCGACGGCTCTCCCTTCTTCGATATCGTGCTGCCGTGCGGCGGCGGCATCAGCGTCGCCATCCATCTCCTGCGGGAAGGGACCGCGATCGAGCAGGCGCTCGATCGTCTCCGGAACCGCCAGCCGGCGGGGCTGCGTTACAACCCGGAGCGACAGTCGCTTCGGCTCGTCGACGCTCCCGAGCGGGCATGCTGGCAGGCCGATGATTTCCTGACGATCTACCGCCCGCGCACCCGCCTCGTCATCTCGGGACAAACGGTGGAGGCCAGCGTTGTTGCCCGTCTTGGCGCAGCATCGGATTTCGAGGTCTTCGTTCGCGCGGCCGGGCGATCCATCGTCGAGGACGCCGATGCCTTTACGGCGATCGTCTTCCTGCATCACGATCTCGACCAGGAGGCGCCGGTCCTCGAAGCGGCTCTCGGTTCGCCCGCCTTTTATGTCGGCGCGCTGGGAAGCACGAGGACGCAGCGGCGACGTGTCGAGCGCCTGAGGGAGCGCGGCTTCGGCAGCGATGATCTCAGCCGCATCAAGGCCCCGATCGGCATATTCGGCCCGACACGGGATTCGACGTCGCTGGCCCTGTCGATCCTCGCCGATGTCGCGGCCTGCCGGCTGGCGACCTATGGATGACCTGCTAGAGCAAGGAGTTTCCGTCGCCATCGTCATCCTCGCGGCAGGACGATCAAGCCGGATGGGCATGAGCGGCGCCCACAAGCTGCTTGCCGAATTCGACGGCGTGCCGCTCATTCGCCGGTCGGCGATCACGGCGGGCGATTGCGAGAGCTTGTCGGTCATCGTGGTCACCGGATACCGGCATGCCGAACTTCAGGCTGTTATCGCGGAGCTGCCGGTCAGGATCGCCCAGAATGCAGCGTTTTCCTCCGGCATGGCCGGCTCGCTCGCGCTCGGTATTGCCACGGCCGAGGCCGATCGGCCGGATGGGATCATGATCATGCTCGCCGACATGCCGGCATTGACCGCAGCCGATCTCCGCGCCCTCATTGCCGCGTTTCGCCGTTGCGCAGGCCAAGCCATCATTCGCGCCGCCGCGCGGGGCAAGCCGGGCAATCCGGTGATTTTCCCCCGTGCGCTTTACGCTCGTTTGAAAAGCCTGACGGGGGACAAGGGCGCGCGCGGACTGATCCGGAATTCGGGCCTGACCGTCGTCGATGTCGAGATCGGCGACGGCGCCCTCGTCGATGTCGACACGCCGGATGCCGTCGAAGCGGCGGGCGGGGTCTTGCGCGGCTGAAAACTCGCAGGGCGCCGTTACGATTTCGCGGAGATCGCGCTCAGCTCTTCGAGATCGAGATCCCGTTCCAGCTCGTCCAGCGTCTCGTCGTCGATGTCGCCGGCGCGGTGGAGCCGGATGAGTTCGCGGCGCCCGGTGGCGACGGCTTCGAGGATCAGGTCGAAATGGGCCTGGAGCACGGGCGTGTAATGCTCCGTGCGGGCGGCATAGTCGACGATCGACACGGCCCGGCGCTGATACCTCTCCAGCAATTGCGGGTGGATCAGTTTGCCGTCGCCGTCATAGGCCCGGCTTTGCACGGTCACGAACTGCGCCTGGGCCATGGCGGCTTCCGCCTGGCTCATGGTCAGGCGCGCCTTTTCCGATTCCGGTTCGCTCAGTCTCGCCCAGCCGATCACATATCCCAATGTCGTGCCTTGCAGGAGAACGGTTCCGAGGATGACGGCAAAGGAGGTGACGAGGATGAAATCGCGGCCGGGGAAACCCGCCGGCACGCTGAGCGCCAGTGCCAGCGTGACCACGCCGCGCACGCCGGCCCAGCCGAGCACGGCGGAACCACGCAGGCCGAGCGGCGTGTGGCGACGAAAGCCCAGCGCATTGCAGAACCCGATCAGGAGATCGGAACCGAAGACCCAGGCGAAGCGCGCGAAGGTCAGCGCAAGCAGGATCGCGAGCATCGGCCATCCCATGGTGGCGATCACCACTTCGAAACCGCCGCCGCGTTCGACGACGCCTCTAAGCGAAAGGCCGATCAGGATGAAGACGGCGGCTTCCATGAGGAAAACGAGGACTGTCCAGAAGGATGTGCCTCGCATGCGCGTTGCGGCGGAAAGAACGGTGTGCTGGTGCCAGCCTGCGATCAGGCCCGCCGTCACCGTGGCGATGACGCCGGAGACGTGGATGAATTCGCCGAGCAGATAGGATGTCCAGGAGAGCAGGACTGTGGCGGCGATCATCAGGTACTCGTCGCCGAGGCGGCGCACGAGCAGAACCCATGTCGCGCCGACGGCAATGCCGACGAGCGCGCCGCCGACCGACAGCACGAAAAAGCTCGTCGCCGCTTCGCCGGCGCTGAAGGCGCCGGTGACGCCGGCGGCCACGGCGAAACGGAAGAGCACCAGGCCGCTCGCATCATTGAGCAGGCTTTCGCCTTCGAGCAGGATCTGCAGGCGCCGCGGCAGCCTCACCCGCTCCAGCACGGCGCGGGCGGAGATCGCGTCCGGCGGCGAGACGATCGCCCCGAGCGCGGCGCAGGCGGCCCATGGGAGCGACGGGAAGAGAAGATGGGTCACCACGGCGACGACGACACAGGTGAAGAAGACCGCGCCGATGGCAAGCGAGGCGATGCCGATCATGTGGCGGCGCAGGCGCCTCAGCGCGATGGACCAGGCGCCATCCATCAGCAGCGGCGGCAGGAAGATCACCAGCACCAGCGCAGGGTCGACCTCGATGGTCGGCAGCCCCGGCACGAAGGCGAGCAGCGCGCCGCCGGCAAGCAGCGCCACGGACGGCGGCAGCTGAAGCCTGTGGGCGGCGTAATGCAGCGCGATGATCGCGACGAACATGCCGATGACAAGCTCGAACAAGTGTGTCGGGTCCATGCGCCTCCCCCGGACGGTGTTAAGACGGTCCTACTACAGAACGCCTTTTGCCGAAACCGTCAGCGGTGGCGCAAAGCGTCGAGCACCGCGAGAAATGCGGGTGAGGACTGGCGCCGGCTCGGATAGTAGAGATGGAAGCCGTCCCAGTGCGGCGAATATTTCCGCAACAGGCGCATGAGGCGGCCGTCTTCCACATAAGGCAGGATGATATCCTCGGGAATATAGGCGAGACCGAAGCCGTCGAGCGCTGCATCCAGCACGTCGAAGATATTGTTGAAGCCCACCTGGCCATCCACCCGGATCCTGAGTTCTCTGCCGTCTTCCTCGAACTCCCAGACGTAGAATGCGCCCGATGTCGGCAGGCGGAAATTGATGCAGCGGTGGTCGACGAGGTCCTGGGGATGCAGCGGTTCCGGATGGTTGGCTAAATAGGACGGCGCGCCGACGACGGCGAGACAGAAGTCGGGGCCGATGCGCGCCGAGATCATATCCTTCGCCAGGTGCTCGCCCATCCGCACGCCGGCATCGTAACGCTCCGTGACGATGTCGGTCAGGCCGTTGTCGAGCGCAAGCTCGACCTTCACGTCCGGATAGGCGGGAAGAAATTTTCTAAGCTTTGGCCATAAGAAATGCCTGATCGCATAGTCGGAGGCGGCGATGCGGATGGTCCCGGCCGGCTTGTCGCGAAGCGCGCTCAGCGCATCGATCTGCATTTCGATCTCGTCGAAATGCGGAGCGATGCCCTCGAGCAGCCGTTCGCCGGCTTCGGTAGGCGATACCGCGCGCGTGGTGCGGGTCAGCAGCCGCACGCCGAGCCTTGCCTCCAGCTGGCGGATGGTGTGGCTGAGCGCGGACTGCGAGACGCCCGATTTGGCCGCAGCCCTCGTGAAGCTCCGCTCGCGTGCCACGGCCACGAAAGCCATAAGGTCATTGATGTTCTCACGAGGCATTCATGAATCCTCTTCATATGATTGCGCTCGTTATAACGTCCGAGTGATGGCTGGGACAGCATTTGATTGCGGCCTGCGGTAACGGCGCAATCAAACATTCGCGAAGGCTCGACCGTCGCAATCAGCAAGGAAGGATGTCGCCCGGTTGCGGCGGATGACCTCAGGGTGCGTCCTTTGCAGCACCCTTCCGCACTTCGTCTTCCATGACGATGCCGTTCAGCGCCGCGACATGGTCGCTCAGCATCGGCACGTAATCGTCGCCATGGCCGGTTGCTTCCGCATGCGTGTAATAATGCCGGGCGGCCGAGGCCATGACGGACATCACCTGCGCGTCGGCGGCCATGTTGTTGATGTAGCGCAGGTCCTTCGCGGCATTGGCGATGGCGAATTTATGGGCGTCGCGATCGTGCTCGACGACATAGCGCATGAAAGTTTCGAAGAAGCCGTTTCCGAGGCGGCTCGGGCCGATCACCTCCCGGATCATCTGAGGCGAGATGCCGACTTTGGCGCCGAGCGTCACCGCTTCGGAATACAGCGCGCCGTAGCTCATGCCGATGAAATTCATCAGGAGCTTCATCTTGTGGCCGCTGCCGACGGGCCCCGTCCGGGTGATGCGGCCCGCCCAGCAGTCGATCACCGGCCGCACGCGCTCGAACAGCGCGTCGTCGCATCCGACCATGGCATCGAGCGTTCCTTCCTCCGCCTCCTTCGGGGTGCGCCCGAGCGGCGCATCGACCATATGCATTCCCCTGGAGGCGAGTTCGGCTGCGAGTTTTGCGGTCGAGCCGGGATCCGAGGTCGAGGTGTCCACCACGATGAGGCCAGGCCTGGCGCCGGCGAGAATGCCGTCATCCGCGCCGATCACGGCTTCCACCTGCGCCGAGGTCGACAGGCAGATGAAAATGATGTCGCACCTTGCCGCCATGTCGCTCGGGCTTGCGGCCTCCTTCGCGCCCATCGACAGCAGGCTTTCCACGGGTTTGCGGTTGCTGCGGCCGCGCACCCACAATTCGTAGCCCGCCTTGCGGATATTCTTTGCCATGCCGTGGCCCATGAAACCCAGGCCGATGAAGCCGATAACCGGTTTGTCACCCATGCTCGTTCCTTTCGCTCACGCGGCGTTGATGATCCGATGCCTTATCGATGGCGGGCAAGCCACGACATGTCGGGGTTGGCGACATCGCGCGGCAGATATTCCGCGCCGATCGGCTGCCGCCAGCCGAGTTCGGCGACGCGCGACAGCACATAGCCGTAATCGAGCTCGCCGTGGTCAGGCGTTCCCCGGTCCGGCACCGACGCGATCTGGACATGGCCGATCAGCGGCAGCAGCGTCTCGAAGCGGCGGGTCACGTCGCCCTCGATGATCTGGATATGATAGAAGTCGAACATCAGGCGCAGATTGGGCCTGCCGACCTCGCGGATGATGTCGGCCGCCTGCTCCGCGCCGTTCAGGAAATAGCCCGGCGCATTGTAAGGGTTGAGCGGCTCGATGAGGATGGTGACGCCATCCCCGGCGGCATCGCAGGCGTAGCCGAGATTTTCGCAGAATGCGCGCCGGGCGCGCGGCCCGCTGGAATTGCCGGCCATGACATGAACGGCCGATGCGGAGATCCCAGCGGCATAGGCAAGCGCTTCATCGATGGCCGCCCGCGCATCGGCTTCCCGCCCCGGCAGCGCGGAAAGACCGTTTTCCCCGATCGCGACATTGCCGCGGCTGGTGTTGAGGCCGAGCATCGAAAGACCGGTTTCCTCGAGCGCCGCCTTCGTTTCCGAAACGGGCACGCCATAGGGCCAGTGGCATTCCACCGCATCGAAACCGGCGGCTTTGGCCGCGCGAATGGCGTCGGGAAGGGGGCGATCGTTCCAGAGGAAGCCGAGATTTGCGGAAAACTTCATGCTTCCCACTCCACATTGAAATGCGTCACGATATCGGCAACCTGCCCCTTGTTCAAAAGACGCGGGCGGCAGCCGCAGGTCAGCACCGCAAGCCGCGCATTGGCTTCCAGCTCCTCGATCGCGTTGCAGGCCGCTTCCACATCCTTGCCGGCGACGACGGGACCGTGATTGGCGAGCATCACCGCGGAGCGCTTTCCGGCAAGCCCCCGCACGGCGTCGCCCATGGCCGGATCGCCCGGCCGGAAGAAGGGCAGGAGCTTCACCCGGCCAAGCTGCATGACGGCATAGGGCGTCAGCGGCGGCAGAAAGTCGTCCTCATCGACATCGGGCATCAGCGACCACGCCACGGCATGGCAGGAATGCAGATGGACGACCGCGCCCGCCTGGCTGCGCGTATCGTAGAAGGCGGTGTGCAGCGGCATTTCCTTGGTCGGCTGGTCGCCGCTCAGGTGCCGGCCCTCGGCGTCGAAGCGGCTGAGGCGGGAAGGATCGAGCCGGCCGAAGCTGGAGCCGGTCGGCGAGACGAGCAGCCCGCCATCCGGCGTGCGCGCCGAAATATTGCCGGTCGAGCCATGGGTAAGGCCGCGGTCGAACAGCGATTTCGCCAGGGTGCAGATGAGTTCGCGCAGGCGGGATTCTTCTGTCATGTGTCGAGCACCGTAAGGGCCTTAGCGAAAAAGTCTTCGCTGCCGAAATTTCCCGATTTCAGGGTGATGGCGACATCGTGATTTCCGGTGCGGGCAAAACACCAGGGCACGCCGGGCGCGATTTCGGCCCCGACATCGAGCCTCGATATGCCGAGGCTCTTGGTCACGGCACCCGACGTCTCGCCGCCGGCGATGACGAAACGCCTGACGCCAAGATCCCTTGCCTTGGCGGCGCAGGCGGCGAGGGTCTCTTCGACGAGTGCACCGGCGCGTTCGGTGCCGAGTTTCTCCTGCGCTGCGCGCACGGCGTCCGGTGCCGCGGTGGCGTAGATGATTGGCGTGGTGGCGAGATCTTGGCGCAAGAGCCAGTCGAGGGCCGCCTCATGTCCATTCTCGGCGAGTTCCAGCGGGTCCAGTTTCAGGCTTGGCCGCGGCTCCGACAGAAAGGCCGTGACCTGGCGGTTCGTCATGGCCGAGCAACTGCCGGAGAGAACGATGGCCGGCCCATTCTCGAAGCGGTGATCGCGGCCGGTCTCGTGGCGCGCGAGCAGACCCTGTTTCAGCCAGATCTCCGGCAGCGGCATGGCGATGGCGCTGCCGCCGGTCAGCAGCGTCATGTCATGGCAGGCCTCTGCGATCAGGAAGAGATCGTCATTCGCCACGGCATCGACGACGACGTGGGCAACGCCCTCGCTTCGCAGCAGCGCAAGCCTGTCGCGCAGCGCCGCCGCTCCCTTCGCCACGCTATGCCGGTTGGCAAGCCCGACGGGCGACGTCACCTGCGGCGCCAGCAGGCGGAGGAGGTTCGAATCGCGCATCGGTGTCAGCGGATGATCCTTCATCGGGCTTTCGGCAAGCGGCTGTTCGCCGACGAAGAGATTGCCCATGAAGATGGAGCGGCCGTTTTCGGGAAAGGCCGGGCAATAGATCGTCTGCTTGGTTCCGAGAGCCTTCATCAGGGCTTCGGCGACCGGGCCGATATTGCCCTGCGGCGTCGAATCGAACGTCGAGCAGTATTTCCAGAAAAACCGCTCGGCGCCGGCCTTGCGAAGCCAATCGAGCGCGGTCTGCGTTTCGGCCACCGCTTCGCCGACCGGCGCGGTCCGGCATTTCAGCGCGATGATTTCCAGCGGCGCGGTGTCGGCAGGCGGCTCCTGCGGCACGCCGATCCTCAAAGACACCCGCACGCCGGATCGCGCCAGCAGGCCGGCGAGATCGGTCGCGCCGGTGAAATCATCTGCTATCGCGCCAAAATATGTCGTCATGGACTCCACCCGCTCCGATGATTGCGACCCGTCGCCCAGATCAATCACCCATATCCGGCAGTTTTCAAGCCCACATCTCGCACAATTCGGAGTTTGCCGGATCGAATGTCGATGGCCTGATGTGCGGCACAATCGCCTTTGACGACTGGGTTGACGGCAGCCTCTTTCGGCATTCCCGGGCGATGCCGGCGGCGACCTCGGCAAACCTTGATGACCAGGATTTCCGTGCAACCTCTTCGGGAGCGCCACATCCCGGATTTTTATCTCTTAAAAGATGATAAAAACAATCATATTATATTGACACAGCTTGCATCGCTCCATAGGTTCCGCCCGCATCCGAGACTGGGGACCAAGCAATGGCGCATGTTTTTTTGAATGTTTCTAATAATGTATCGCGAATTTATAGAGATACCCTATTTGCCACGACCGCGATCGTCCTGATCGGTATTGCAGCATCGCCGGCCGCCGCCCAGAGCGCTTCCACAGGTGACACCGCGACGACGCTGGAACCGATCGTCATCCAGGGTGCAGCCTCTGATAGCAAGACCGACCGGACGTCGGTGACTGCCAAGAACAGCGCCGGTGCGACCAAGATCAGCACGCCGCTCGTCGAGACGCCGCGTTCGATCTCCGTCACCACCGAGAAGGAAATCGAGCAGCGCGGCGCGCAGTCGGTCATCGAGGCGGTGCGTTACACGGCCGGCGTGACGACAGGAACGAGCGGCTTCGATCCGCGTTTCGACCAGATCTATATTCGCGGCTACAACGCCACGACGGTCGGCGACTATCGTGACGGATTGCGCCAGCCCTATATCAATTACGGCACGTTCCGCACCGATCCCTATCAGCTGCAGCGCGTCGAGGTGATCAAGGGGCCGGTATCGGTTCTCTACGGCTCGGGATCGCCGGGCGGTCTCGTCAACAAGATCTCGAAGCTTCCGACCGAAGAGTCGATCCGTGAAGTCGGCATTACCTACGGCACCAAGGACCGGGTGCAGGGGATGTTCGATTTCGGCGGACCGATCAGCGAAGGCAACGACGATTTCCTCTATCGCATCGTCGGCCTCGCCCGCCGCGGCGACACCAATTTCGATATTGCCGACGACCGCTATTTCCTGGCGCCGTCCTTTACCTGGAAGCCTGACGAGGGCACGACCTTCACGGTATACGGTCTGGCGCAGTCCGACGAAACCGACGCCAATGTCGGCGCGATCACGACCGTGGACGGCAGGATTCTCGCTATCAGGCAGAGCGACCCCGACTATGACTACCAGAAGGTCAAGCAGCAGCAGGTTGGCTACCAGTTCGAGCATGAATTCGACAACGGCCTTACCTTCCGGCAGAACCTGCGTTATTCGCATCTCGATCTCAGGGCTCGCTACCTCGGCGTTACCGGCTGGACCGGGACCGTCGCGCATCGCGGCACGAATGCGATCCGGGACGAAATGAACGTCTTCCAGGTCGACAACCAGCTCGAAGCGAAGTTCGATACTGGTCCGCTTGCGCATACGATGCTGTTCGGGCTCGACTACACCAATCTCAAGTCGAGCTTTGGCTATGGCTTCGGAGCCGCCGATCCGGCATTCGACTTCGATATCGCCAATCCGACTTACGGAGTCTCGGGCTCAACGCCGGACTATAATTTCCTGGCTTCCGATGCCGATATGCGGCAGGTCGGCATCTACGCCATGGACCAGGTCGAGGTCGGAAACTGGCGCTTCAACTTCGGCGGTCGGCAGACCTGGGTGGACCAGACGCGAGATTCGACCTTGCCCTCGGTCAGCTCGGAGGATGTCGACAAGAATGCCTTCTCCGTACAGGCAGGCGCGCTTTACCTCTTCGACAACGGCATCGCGCCGTTCGTTTCCTACGCGACCTCCTTCGATCCGGTCACCAACCGATCGGCAACCAACACAATTCTTCCGCCGACCAAGGGCGAGCAATACGAAGTCGGCGTGAAGTACCAGCCTCCCGGCTCCGATATCCTGCTCTCGGCCGTCGCCTATCACATCGTCGAGCAGAATAAGCCGAGGCTCGCCGACCCACTGACCTTTGCCTACGACTCCCAGGGCGAAGTGACTGGAAAGGGTATCGAACTCGAAGCCCGCGCGGCAATCGCCGACGGTCTCGATATCATTGCGGCCTACACCTACAACGACTCCGAAGTGACCGGGGGTAACAACGTCGGAAATACTCCTGCCGTGACCCCGACCCATATTGCGAGCCTGTGGGCGAACTATACCTTCCAGGAAAGCAATCCCTTCAACGGTCTGTCGGTTGGCGCCGGCGTGCGCTACATCGGCGAGACCTGGACGGATGTCGCCAACACCTCGAAAAATCCTGCGACTTTCTATGTCGATGCATCGGCCTCCTATGATTTCGGCGCGGTCGGCAAGAAATACGAGGGCCTGACGGCAGCCTTCGCCATCCGCAATATTGCCGATGAGCGCGAAACAGTGTGCGAAGAGGGCTTCTGCTATCTCGGCCAGGGCCGCAACATGACCGGCACCTTGAAGTATCGGTGGTAGGCATGGCGGTGGAGATGAACGGGCCGTCAGAGCGTCCTTCGATCGCTGATCATTCCATCGCCCACCAGGCCGTCGATCTCGACGGCCTGGTGGGCGACGGCCCGTTCGCTTATTGCCGCGGCAAGCTGCTCAGTTCTCCCTCGCAGACGGGCCTGGTCGTTTCCTGCCGGGATCTCGGCGACCGCGACGTCTTTGACGGGATCATCGCCCGCTATGGCCAGAAGTTTCCGGGCAGCGACCGCCGCGCAATCGTCTCCATGTGGACGCTCTATTATTTCAGCATGCTGACGATCGCGCCGACCGTCCATATGTTCGTGAACCGCATCGCGCTGCCGATGGAGATCGACCGGCTCTCACTCGTCTGCAACGAACAGACAGGCGAGCCGGAAGCATTCGTGATGTCCGCCAGTCCTGAGCCGACTACCGATCCGGCCGGCGAGCTTCACCGGCTGATGCTCGGCCATGCCGAGCCCGTCATCGCGGCGATCGCCGCCAATGCCGGCGTCGCGCCGAAGCTCCTCTGGAACAATGTCGCGGCCTATCTCTCCTGGATTCTGAAAGAGATCGCCCATCGCCATGAGCTCGCCCTCGTCGAAGGCGGCCTGGCGCTGCTCGATGACGCGCAATGGCCGGGCGGCGGCCGCAACCCGATGTTCGGCATGATCCGCATGGCACGCCAGCAATGCGGCCTCGAATTCGCCCGCCGCAAGGTCTGCTGCCTGCGCTACAACCTGCCCGGCGTCGGCGGCTGCGGCGAAGCCTGCCCGCTGCCGGACGGGCGGCATTAGCGCGCTTCGGCAGGGTCTCGCGGAAGAATTCAAAAAAAGAGAGAGCATTTCCTCCGTTTCGAGAACGGAGGAAATGCTCCCAGTGCACTGACGTTTCAGGCGGGGATGACGCCCGGCGCTCTGCGTGGACGGAGCCTGTCGGCCGCCGCCTATGCCGCGTACCCGCTGCCGAAGGCGGCAACAACTCTGTTGCCGCGCGTCTGCACGGCCGAAGCGGGCGGTACGGCTGGCCCGGTTCGCAGATCATGCCGCTGATCGCTGCTCAATTTGAAGCGCTCGACCAACCGGCTGAGCGTCTTGGCCTCGTTCGCCAGGGAGGCACTGGCAGCGGTCGTTTCTTCAACCATCGCGGCGTTCTTCTGAGTGACCTGATCCATCTGGTTGATGGCGACGTTGACTTCGCTGAGGCCTACGGATTGTTCCCTTGCGGAGGTTGCGATCGCCTCGATGTGATCGTTGATCGTGGCCACATCTATTTCGATCGTCTTCAGAACTTCGCCGGTCTCGCTGACCAGTTTGACGCCGTCGCTGACCTCGGCGTTGGAGGTTCGGATCAGTGCTTTGATTTCCTTCGCGGCCGTCGCCGATCTCTGGGCAAGCTCCCGTACTTCCTGCGCCACGACGGCGAAGCCTTTGCCTGCCTCGCCCGCCCGTGCGGCTTCCACTCCGGCATTCAGTGCCAGGAGATTTGTCTGGAAGGCGATTTCATCGATCACGCCGATGATGTTGGAGATCTGGTTCGATGACTCTTCGATCCGGCTCATGGCGTTGACTGCCCTTGCGACAACCTCTCCGGAGCGCAGCGCACTGGTATTCGCCTGGTTCGCCACCGCTCTTGCTTCCTCGGCACGGTTCGACGAATTGACGACATTCGTGGTGATCTCGTCGAGTGCCGCGGCCGTTTGCTCGAGAGAAGCAGCCTGCTGCTCCGTTCGCGTCGAAAGATCGTTGGCTCCCTGGCTGATTTCGCGCGTGCCGCCGTCGATGGTCACTGTGGCCGTGGAGATTGCCGAGAGAGTAGCGGCCAGTTGTTGAACCGAACTGTTGAAGTCGTGACGCAGAGCTTCGAAATCGGCTGCAAAAGCGTCGTCCAGCTGGAATGCCAGATCCCCGGATGCGAGGCGCTTCAGTCCTACCGCCAGGCCTGACGTCGCCACGCGAAGCCGTTCGGCCGCCTCGGCTTCGGCCTGTTGCTGAGCAGCTACGCGATCCTGTTCGGCTTGGGCCCGCGCCTGCTCCGTTTCGGCCTGCAGCTGGCTGTTCGCGATGAGCGCCTGGCGGAACTTTTCTACCGCAGCAGCCATTTCGCCGATCTCGTCGCTACGCTCGCGTCCGGGTACTTCGCGCGTCGTGTCCCCGTTCCGCAATGAGTTCATATAGGCGGACATCCGAGTTAGCGGCGCGATAACGCGCATATGGCTGAGGACGATCGCAGCCACGCCGGCTGCGAATGCGACAGCGAGCGCAACGACGGCCGCCGTGACGCTGAACTCTACCGCGGCATTGGCCGTCGTCAGGTTGCTGCTGTTGTCGGCTACGTTCAAGTTGACGTCCTTCTGGATCAGGTCACCGGCTGCGTCGTAGTTCGTTTTGCCCTCGCCGAGCAGCAGCATCGTCGCATCGTCAGGCTTGCCGTTGTCCGCGAGCGCCTTGGCTCGCTGCCATACCTGCTGGTAGGCCGTGTCTGCGCTTACGAAGTCCTGATAGATGGCCCGCTCGGCATCGGTCGTGATGGCAGATTGGTAGTCCTGCAGGTCTTTGCCGATCTGCTCGGCCGTATCGTTCAAGCCGGAAAGAATCTCCTGGCGCGTTGCGTCGCGCGCGAGGACATAACCGAGATGTGCAACGCGCATATCGCCGTGGTCGACGTTGAGCTGGTTGAGCGTCAACATGGAGGGGACCGTATCGAAGGCGATCGACTGGCTGGCAGTCTTGATCGTGGAAAGGGATCGCAACCCCAGAATACCTTGCCCGAGCGAAATGGCGACCAGTGTTCCAAAAAGTCCGAACAAAGTAAATTTGAGGGTCATTCGCATGATGTCTGCTCCTTAGTCTTGCCGAGAGGCCTCGTGCGAGAACGGGAGCATCGGGATCCGTAAATTTTTATTAATCATGCGGCTTCCTCGTTTTTGTCGCTTCTTCCGCATTCGGGATGTGGATAGGCGTGCGCGTTGAGGATAGCTGCGGCGAGCCTATGCTGTATTAGCCAGGCAGAACATGTTGTATTCAGTTCGCGGCGGCTTTGGGAGAGTTGGCCGGTCAGGGAGGAATTGATGGCGGATGATCAAGGTTTGCCGTTCACCTTTCAATATGGCGGTTCTTCGTTTGATAACATGATCGAAACCCTCGGCGGCGCATTCGGGACATTTACCGCCGAGCCGGCGCGACGCAGCCGCGAATTCAGCTGGGGGATCGATCTTGCGGTGAGCGACAGGACGATACTGGTGCGAGGCTCACACCAGGACCAATTCACCTTTCGGGTGGAGCCGATTTCGGAAACGGCTCAATACTTGTGCGTCATCGTCCCACGCAATGGTGGCATGGGCATCACCCGCAGCTCCCGTTGCGGTCAGGCTTGCTCGAACAGGCTTCTTCTCTACACCAATTACGAAGCCGGCGAGGTGGCGATGTATGGTCAGAATAGTCTGATAGACGAGCTGTTGATCGACTGGTCCATCATTCGCCAAACCGTGGCGCAAATTTTCGAAAGACCGTTGGATGGGTCCCTGGAATTTCTGTTCGAATTGGACGGGACGACCGCGGCCGGCGCGACGATAAAAGGGCTCGCCGAGACGATCATCGACGGTATGAGTGGGGCCGGTCTCTTGATGAGGTCTCCCATTGCGATGGCGAATCTCACCCAGACCATGGCTGATCTCGTGGTTCGCCAGGTGCCGCATCGTCTAACGCCGTTTCTCGGCAAGAAAGTGCATATGATCGCACCGCGCCATGTCCGCCGGGCAATCGAATTCATGCATGAGAATATCGATCAGCCGATTACCATGGCGCTCGTCGCCGAATTCGTCGGGGTCTCCACCCGAGCTCTCGAAATCGGCTTCCGTATGTTCAAATACACGAGTCCGGCAGGCTATCTGCAGGCGTTGCGGCTACAGGCAGTCCGGCGAGATCTTCTCGATCCTGCAAATGATGAGAGCGTCAAATCTGTCTGTCTGAAGTGGGGTTTCTTCCACTTCGGGCGCTTCTCGGCCGTCTATGCCTCTGCCTACGGAGAAAAACCATCCGAAACGCGCCTGCGCTCCCGAGCCTTAAGATAGGAGGCGTGGCATAGGCGCGGCCGGATTCAGAAGGCGCGAAAAAGCCTGTCCCACAGCGCCCGCGCAGGCGATGCCAGTGGTTTCGATTCTTCGGTCGCAATCTTGATGTCTGGGCCACTCCCTTGTGTCGTGAATTCCGCAGTCATCCGGGCGAAATTGCTCGCCACCTCGGCAAAACGCACGGATCCGCTTTCGCCAAGCACTTTACGCAGCGTCGCTAAAGTCAGGTCGAAGTTCCTGTGAATCTGCTCGAACCGCCCGCAACTTCGTTTTTCTATGCGCACGGCAAGATCGCCGTCCGCGAGCGCCGAGACGACCCGGCTGATCTCGGAATAGCTTTCCTGCAGGACGGTGAGCAGTTCGTTGAAAGTTTCGGCACTTCGATTGAACTCCGGGTCTTGAAAGTTCTGCCGTATTCGCCCCGAGAAATCTCCCTGGGCAGCAGCGCTAGCCGCAGCAACGAGTTCCAGGCGGAATCGGCCGGCTTCTCCGTCCGCCCTCGGCTCTTCAGCTTCCAACAGTTCAAGCATATTGCCGCTCGTGTCCTGGTCGTTCACCGGGCCGAACTCCCTTGAAGCCCACGATAGCCGGACTGCGGCTTGAGATCGTACCGGGTCAGCATCTCTCAAAACCACACAGCCAATTGGTTTCCATTTTTCACGCCGGATTGGCAGGCGCGAGCTACGTGACGATCAACGGCTTGGTCTGATGGCCGTCTAGCACCTCACCCTGTTGGTTCGTGCATTGGCTCTCCTTGGCCGAGGCGGGTGCCGTATCGGATTCTGTTCGCGCGGCATTGGCGAGCCGCGTCAGCTTCGCAAACATGGCAACCAGTTGATCCATCACCGCTGCGATATTCGTACGGGCTTCTTCCAGCTGCTCTGCCGGCGAACTCGGTTCCTTTGCATCGCCTGAAGGATCTGCTTGCTTCCCGGGGAACGTGATTATGTTGCTCATGGGGCTCCCTATGAAATTGGTGGCAGATGATCGGCAAGCTCGCCTGATCATCCGGATGGCCATGCCTCGTGCAGGGCCTGCCTCTGCATTGGTGGAGCTATCCTTTACGGTGGATGAAGAACAAGCGGCGCGAGGAGATAGCTTCGCAGATCGGATACTGATTTGCGCACTTGAAGAGTGTCGGGACGCGATTCTCTGCGAACTGCCGCGCCCTCACGCCCGCCGGCGCAGAACGATCAGCAGCATCGGCGCTCCCACAAGGGCGGAGATCAAGCCGGCGGGCACCTGATAGGGGAAGGCGGCCATGCGGCCGGCCCAGTCGGCGATGACGAGCAGGGTCGCGCCGATGAGGGCGGCGGCGAGGAGCTGGGTGGAGGGGCGGCGAAGGCCGAGGCCGTGGGCGAGGTGCGGCGCCATCAGGCCGATGAAGCTCAAGGGGCCGACGACAAGTGTCGCGGCTGCCGTCATGATCGCCGAGAGCCCGAACAGGACCGCGCGCGTGGGGACGATCCTGAGGCCGAGTTCGCTCGCCGCCTCCGGGCCGAGCTGCAGCAGCGCAAGCCATCGGCTGGCGAGAAAGGCAGCGATGAGGCAGACAAGCGCGATCGAGAGGGCGCTTGCGGCAACCGCATTGTCGACGAAATAAGTCGAGCCGGCCATCCAGCGGATGAGCGCGAGGCCGCGGGGATCGCCGCTCGCGGCAAGGACGCCGATCCCGGCATCGAGCATCGCGCCGAAGGCGATGCCGGCGAGCAGCACGCGGTTCGGGCCGAAGCCGGAACGGGCGCTCAAGAGGAAGATCAGCATAAGCACGGCAAGCGCTCCGCCGCCGGCAAAGGCAAGCTGGACGGTGAGCCCCGGCGCTGAAAAGGCGAAGAGGGCGGCCGCGACGCCGAGGGTCGCCCCGGCCGATACGCCGAGCACTTCGGGGCTTGCCATTTCGTTTCCGGTCAGCCGCTGCAGAATGAGGCCGGTCACGCCGAGCACGGTTCCGGCGCCGAACGCCGCGGCGACGCGCGGCAGGCGAAGCGGGAGGATCTCGTCCCATGAGGCGGCCGGCAGCCAGCCCCAGGCGCCGTCGGGCGCGCGGCCGAAGAAGATCGCGGCGATCGCTAGTGCAACGACCGAGGCGAGCAGCAGGGCAAGCGGTGCCGTTTTACGGCCGGGCGCAAGCCGTGGCGAGGTCATGGCAGGCAGCGCGCGCGAGGCGGTGGCGAGGCGCGGCAGAAGCGCTATCAGGATCGGCCCGCCGAGCAGTGCCGTCACCGCGCCCGTCGGCACGAAATCTCCGGGAGCAAGAAGCTTGATGGTCTCGTCCGTCAGGAGGAGAAGGCCGGCGCCGGCAACGGGCGACCAGACCAATTGACTGAGGATGCGCCTGGCGCCGGCCAGCCGGACGATCTGCGGGGCGACCAGCCCGATGAAGCCGATGACGCCGACGGCGCTGGTGACGAGGGCGCTCAGCGCAATCGCGATCGCCAGGACGAAGCCCCGCGCCCATTTGATCCGCAGGCCGAGGCTGGTTGCGCCGGCATCGCCGAGCTGGCTCAGCGCCAGCGGCCGCGTGGCGAGAAGGGCAAGGGCGGCAAGCAGCGCCACCTTCGGCAGCAGCGACAGCGGGATCGCCCAGCTTTGCTGCGAGAGCGAGCCGGCGCCCCAGATGAAGATGCCGGAGAGATATTGATCGTTCATCAGAATGAGGATCGCCGCCGCCGCGCCGCACCAGAGGCCGATGATCATGCCCGACAGGATGAGGGAAAAGGGCGAAAAGCCGTGCCGGGCGCTGATCGAAAAGATGGCGAAAGCGGCAGCGGCACTTCCGCCGAGCGCGACCGCGTCTCGGCCCCATCCCGCCAATGAGGGGACGGCGAGCATGGCGGAAACCAGCGCCAGATTGGCGCCGGCCGAGACGCCGAGCGTCGTCGGCGAGGCCAGCGGATTGCGCAGCACCTGCTGCAGGATCGTTCCCGACAGCGCGAGCGCGGCTCCCGTGATCAGCGCCGTCGCCATGCGCGGCAGCGTGGAATAGAGAAGCAGCAGGTGCTGGGCGTCGTAACCGCCCGTCGTCTCCAGATGCGGCAGCGCCGGCAGGAGATCGAGAGCGGCCAGGCTGAGGCCTGAAAACAGCAGCAGCGCCGCAAGTGCCGGCGCGCCGAAGTGGGAAAATTGCGCGTTCATCAGGCGGCAGTCTCCAGAACATCGACCATCAGGGTCGAAAAGCGCAGCGCCTCCTGGACCATTCCAAACATCAGGACGCCTGGAACGACCGAGATCCGCTGCCGCCGGACGAAGGGAAGGCTGGTCCAGAGCGGGCTTTCGGAAAGCCGGGTCAGGACATCGGGCGGAAGCAGCGGCGACACGACGACGAGGTGGGCTTCTTCGCCGAGTTCGGCGAGCTGCTCCAGGCCGATCGTCTGAAATCCCCAATAGCTCGCCTCGCCCTTCCAGGCATTCTCCAGGCCGATGCGTCTCATGGCGCCGCCGTAAAGCCCGGGGCCGCCATAGATGCGCGCATGCCTCTGGTCGATGAAATTGATGACGGCGACAGGCGGCGCGGACAGGCTTTTCACCCGCTCGCGCAACTGGCCGAACGTCGCATCGGCGCGGGACAGAAACGCCTCCGCTTCCCGCTGTCGCCCGAGCATGGCGCCGAGACGCAGCGTTTCGGCATAGGAGCGGTCGAGCGCATCGCCGTTCTCGGCATAGACGGTGAAGGTCTCCACGGGTGCGATGCGGGACAGCTTTTCATCCAGCGCCGCCAGGAACGGCGTGCTGAGGATCAGCGACGGCCGGAGGCTGGTGAGAACTTCGAGATTGATCTCCGACGTGGTGCCGACATCGACGACATCAGGCGGCATAGACGGCTCGACAACCCATTCCGGCCAGTTCCGCAGCGCGGCGATCGCACGCGGCACGCTGCCGAGCGCCAGCATCGTCGATGCCAGTCCGTAATCGAGCGAGACGACCGCACCATCGCGGGCGCGCGCGACGAAAGGTGTGCTGGTCATTGCCAGCGCGCCCAGAAGAAAGTCCCGTCGTCTCAAAGCGCGGTCTCGCTCGGCTGTTTTCCGGCGAGCGGCTTGACCATGAAGAGGCAGGGATGGTCTTCGTGCCAGAGCTTGGCAAACACCTCCGCCCTGACGAAGCCGTTCCGGTCGTAGAAGCGGCGGGTCGCCTCGAATTGCGGTTCGTCGCGGCCGCGCGGCGCCAGTGTCTTGACCGTCAGCAGCCGGGCGCCCGATTGATGGGCGAAACGTTCGGCCGCGTCGACGAGATGCCGTCCGGCGCCGTGGCCGTGATATTCCGGCCGCGTCGCGATCAGCGCGATCTCGACAGCGCCGGGCAGGTGCGGCTTCAGCGCGATCATGGCGGTGACGACATCCGCCTCGACATAGCCGAACACCGGCAGATCCTCGACTGCCTCCGCGCTCGCTTCGATGACCTCGGGTTCCGAAAACCAGTCGGGCAGGGCGCCCATGATCGATCGGCAGAGCTCCGCCTTGCCCGTCAGGATCTCAACTGTTCGTCCCATTTTTTCTCGTCTCCGGTCGGCCGATTTAAACTTGACTCCTGTTATCACCTTAAATTAGACACTGCAATCAAATCGTGTACCTTTGTTCAAAGGCAGCACCGAGGCCGAACCGACCAGCAACGACAGAGCCTGATTTTCCATTTGTAAAAAGGGTACAGGACAATGCGAGCATCGCATCGTGATGTGAACGGAAATGCGGTTGTCAACGCGATGATCGAAAACAAGGAGAAACTCCTTAAAACGATTGAAAGCGTTGTCAAATCAAGGTCATATTCTGAGGATATATTTCAGGATGGCGTCATCAAGGCTTACGGGGTGAATGTCGAAGGCATTCGTTGCCCCATCGGTTACGCATTCCGGATGGTCTATAACCTCGCGCTTGACGAGAGCCGGCGGCGGCGTCAGCAGATGAACAACTATAGGTCGATAGACCAGGTGCAGGAGATTACCGCTCCGATCCCGACCGTGCTCGACCAGCTCGTCGCCGCCGAGACTTTACGCGATGTGCTCGCCTCGCTGGAAGCGCTGCCGAAGCGGACCAACGACGCCTTCATCCGCCATCGCCTGAACGGCGTGCCGCAGAAGGATATAGCGGCCGAACTCGGCGTATCGAGGACGCTCGTCAATTTCATGATCAAGGCGGCGGAGCAGCATTGCCATTCGGCGATCACCGAACCCGCCAGCCCCGATCATGAACCTCGCCGGGATACTACCGCCGTGCGGCGTGCAGCGCCTGCTGCAGGTCGCTCCACAGCAGTTCCGGCTCTTCCAGCCCAACGGCGAAACGAATTGTCTGTTCGCTCACGCCGAACCGGATGAAAGTGGTCATCCGGTCGGGGATCTGCAGCGCGACCTTGGCCGGGACCACGAGCGTTTCCGGTCCTCCCCAGCTGACGCCGAGGCGGATCTCGCGAAGCGCGTTGACGAAGCGCGCGACATCGATGTCGGGCGTGAGGTCGAAGGCGAAGAGCCCGGCATAACCCGACAGCGTCGCCCGGCCGGGATGATCCTGAAAGGCCGGGTGGCGGACGCGGGCGATGTCGGGATGTTGCTTCAGCCGGTCGGCGAGCAGAAGCCCGCTGCGTTCATGTTCCTTGAGCCGGACGCGCAGCGTGCGCATGCCGCGCAGCAGGAGCCAGGCCTCGAAGGGCGAAAGCTTGGCGCCGACATAGGGATAGGAGGTCGAGTTGATCTTGGCGATCGCCTCCTTCGTGCCGACCACAACGCCGGCGACCGTATCGCTGTGGCCGCCGAGATATTTCGAGGCGGCGTGAATGACGATATCGACGCCGTGCTGGATCGGCTTCTGGAAGAGCGGCGTCGCCCAGGAATTGTCGATGATCGTGGTGACGCCGGCCTCCTTCGCCATGGCCGACAGCGCCACGATGTCCTGAAGCTCGAAGACGAAGGAGGAGGGGTTTTCGAGATAGAGCAGCTTGGCGCCGGGCAGCGCCTTGCGCACCTCGTCATGGTCGGAGGGATCGACGAAATCCACCGTGACGCCGAGCCTGCCGAGCAGCTTCACGAGAAGGCGGTAGACGTCATTATAGAGGTGGCGGACGGCGACGACCCGGTCGCCCACTTCCACGAGGCTGAGAATGGTCGAGGTGATGGCGGCCGTTCCGCTGGAAAAGGCGCGCCCATCCTCCGCGCCTTCGAGGCGGGCGACCAGGAGCTCGAATTCGCGCACGGTCGGATTGTCGCCGCGCGAATAGATGAAGTTGCGCGCCCGGCCGGCGAAGACATCCTCCATCGCCTCATAACTGTCATAGGTGAAGAGCGAGGTCTGGAAGATCGGCGGCGACACGGCGTTGAAGGCCGTGGGATCAACGGGCGTGAAGAGATCGTCGGCGGCCGCATGGGCGCCAAGGTCGCGCGGGCTGAAGGACTGGTTCATGATGATCCTTTCATGGACAAAAGCGGGGATGGGGACGGATAGCGCTCAGAGGTTCGGCCGAGCGCTGCCGAAGGGCGCCGAGCGACCTTGCCAGGCAGAAGCATGACAGCAGGCCGGTGAGCGCCGAGGCCAGGAACATGGCCCAGAGCAGGCCGGAAAAACCGAAGAAGGGCGGCAGGAGGGCAAGCAGCGGAAAGAGAAGATATCCGTTCTGCGCCAGGCCGACGGCAAGGGCGGCTTTCGGCCTGCCCTGCGCCTGGAAGAGGATCAGCACGGTCTGCCTGAGGCCGAACAGCAGGAAGGGGAGATGGGTCGCGATGATCGCCTGGCCTGCGATCGACACCACGGGCACATCGTCGGTGAAGAACGAGGCGAGGTGTTCGGAAAAGATGATCGCCGCCAGCCCGTAGACGCCGCCGACCGCGCTGGTGACGGCGGTCAGCATCCGGGCTGACGAGAGCACCCGTGATATATCCCCGCGGCCCCAGGCAAAACTCAGGATGGCCTGCGCCCCGAGCGAAATGCCGATGACGGGAAGTGCGCCGACCGCGAGCAGCCGCAGGGCGATCCCGACTCCGGCAATGCCGTCCTCGCCATGATAGGTGCCGGCGACCGACAGCATCGCGGCGATTGCGCCGGCCGTCGCAAGGCTCGTCAGCGTCGTCGGCGCGCCCACGGCAAGCACCGGCCTGAGATGCCTGAGATCGCCGAACCGCCAGCCCAACGTCAGCCGGATCGTGCCGAGCCGTCTCGCGTGATAGGCGCCGTAGATGGAGAGCGCCACGAGCTGGGAGAGGATCGTTGCGATCGCCACCCCCTGCAGGCCGAGGCCGAAGCCGAAGATCATGATCGGATCGAGGACGATGTTCAGCGCGAAGCAGGCGACCAGCGTCCACATGCTGAAGCGGGCATTGCCCTCGGCGATCGCCAGGAAATCGAGAATGATCTGCGCCATCGTCAGCGGGATCGAGACCGCGATGATGAGGAGATAATGCTGCGCAAGCGGCTCGATGGCGGGTGTCGCGCCGAACAGCAGGAAAGATGGGAACGCGACGATGACGACCGCGCTTGCCGCGCCGAAAAGGACGCCAGCTGCAAGGCTGATCGAGGCCAGCGTGCTCGCCCGCGACCGGTCGCCGGCGCCGAGCGCCCGTCCGACCTCGGTCGCCACGCCGACGCCGATGCCTTCGCCGAAGGCGGCGACCAGCATGAGGATCGGCAGCACGATCATGATCGCGGCGATCTGATCCTCGCCGATCATGCCGACGAAGATCATGTTGATCGTGTGATGCGCGGCATTGATCGACAGGCCGAACATGGCGGGCAGGCCGAGGCGCAGCAGCAGCCGGAAAAGCTGTGGGCTGGCAAGATCTTCCGGGGCAAGCCGCCGTTTCCGCAGGCTGCCGCTCATCTCGCTCATGTCGTTCATGATGCGGGCACCCAGAGATGATCACCGAAGAAGCGCTCGCGGGTCAGCATGACGAGAAGCGCCCGCTTGTGCGGAAAATCGAAATGCTTGACCTTGGCAAAGCCCGAGCGGTCGAGATTGCGGATCTGCTGCTCGTGGCTGGCGCGCGGCTCGCCGACGATGCGCTTCGTGCGGGGATCGTCGAGGAAGATGAAATGCATCAGCGAGGGAAGCCAGGCGCTGATCCATTTCTTGCCGCGATAATCCGGCTCGCCGATCGCCACATGCCATCCACGATCGTAATCGTCGGCATCGTAATAGGGACCGAGCCTGTTTTCCTTGGCCCAGTAGACCTCGAAATAGCCGAAGGGAATATCGGCGAAACTGCCGATCAGCGGCAGGACATGCGGATCGGCGATCCTTTCTTCCAGGATCTCCCGGTGCTTGTCGATCGAGCCCGCATCCTCCCAGATCGTGTTGACCTGCTCGTCGTTCATCCAGCGATGGAAGGCCGCAAGATCGGTTTCGGGATCGGCCACCCTGAAACTGATGTCCCGTTCCAGCCATGGGATGAAGCGCTGGTAGACCGTGCCCTTCGGCTTTGCCGGCCGGCGCGGATGATAACGGCCTGCCGTCATCTCCTGCACGGGCGGCAGCGGATAGGACATTTGCGGCAGCCACGGGGAGGGCCATTGCCAGAGGATGGCGGAATCGAGCCGTCCGTCGATGCCTGAAATGTGCCGGGGAAGGCTAGGCTGATGGCCTTCGAAAGCGACCGATTTGATCGAGCGGTCTTGCGCCGTCACCGCTTCGGCGGCCGCCATGAGAAGCTCCGCCGATTGCACGGGATTTCCCTCGTAGAAGGTCAGCGAGGCGATGCCGGCTTCGACTTCGAGGGCGACTTCGTGATTGCCGTGTGCGGTGTTGAGATGGACGATATTGGGGGCAAGCCTGACATAGCTGCGCGCCTGCAGAGCCCGCCTTTGCTTGGCGGCGTCGAAATCCATGATGTTCTCCTTCATCGGCAGGGCTTTAGATGCTGCGAGCATGAAGCCCGCTCCTGCGCCGATTTGGTAGAATGACGATCCATCCCTGGGCGGATTTAGGGGTAAACGAAGAAAAAAATTCTCAGCAATTTTCTAAACTCCAGCAGGGGGGATCCGTCATTTGCGCATGACGACAATCTCTGCAGGAGCTTCGAATGGATAATCTTGAGCCCCGCGACGATCTCTGGATCGTCGTCCACGACACCGAGCATCACTACTCGATCTGGCCGCAGGACAAGCGGATTCCGGTGAGCTGGCAGGCAGCGGGTTTTGCCGGTTCGCGCCAGGAATGCCTTGCCCATATCCGTGACGTCTGGGCCGATCCGCGCCCGCTTTCCCTGCGCTCGGCCATGTCAGCCGATGCGCGTCTCTGAAAAGGTCTGGATGGCAAGATGAACAAGCAGATTACCAATTTCGCCGATGCCCGCCCGACCGATGCTGTGGACGCCGTCTTCGAGAGCTTTCCGCTGACGATCGCGCAGAAGCGCATCTGGTCGCTGGAGCAGATCGGCAACTACACCGTCTTTCCCGACCAGATCATCGGGCTGCGATTGAGTGCCGCAATCAACGTCGAGACGCTTACCGGCGCCTGCCGCGCGCTCGTGGCTGAGAACCCGTCGCTGGCCACCCGCTTCCGCCGGCTGGCGGGCGGCCGCATCGAGCAGTATCGCGGCGCGTCGAACGCCGTGCCGATCGAAATCCTCGGCAAGGAAGGAGCCGCTCTTTCAGAGGCTGAAGCCTTGGCCGTGCGAAAAGCCTTCCGCGCCAAGCGCTTCGATCTGCTGGAAGGCCCGGGTGCGCGCATCCAGATCATCCGGCTTGCCGACGGGCAATCACTGCTGACGATCGTGCTGCATCCGATCATCTCAGACGACCGGGAAAAATCCGTTCTTGCCGCTTCGCTGGCGCGCATTCTCGACGGCCAATCCGGCGGTGACATGCGCCCGGCGGAAATTTCGGCCGGAACGCGGGAGGAAGAATGGCTGGAGACGGATGCGGCGCGCGAAGCGCTGGCCTATTGGCGCGAGACGATCGGTCTCGACTATGCCGCATCGACTTTTCCCACCCGCTTCAACAGCGGTGGGCTTGCCGGCGTGGCGCGCGCGGAGCATCGGTTTGCAATCGAGCCCGAGTTGTGGGGCAGGCTCGAACGGCATGCGCAGGGCAAGGGATATCAGGTCGAGCGCGTGCTGCACGCCGCCTTCTGCGCGCTGCTGGCGCGCTACAGCGGCAACTATGCTTTGCTGACCGGGCTGCTGGTCGCACGCCCCCGCACGGAACACTTCGCCAGCCGCGGCCGCGCCGAACAGGTGCTTCCCCTCGTCCTGCCGCTCGCCTCCCGGCATTCGCTCGACGATGTCGTCGCGGCGATCTCGTCGGTGACGGAGGAGGGGCTTCGCCGGCTCGTGCCGCTGGAGCGCATCACGCAGGAACTGGTCGTCGATGAAGCGGCCGCCCAGGAAGCCGTGGTCAAGGCGCTGTTCGAATTCCGCGAACCCTATCCGGTGCCGGGAGATGCTGCGAATCTGGAACCATCAGGCGCGCGCGCCGACAGCGAGCTTTCCCTGGTCGTCGAGGCGCGTCTGGAAGGCGGCGCATTCGGGCTGGTCGATTACGCCCAGGATCTTTACGACGGCGCGCTGATCGCCCGCGTCGCCAAGCATTTCCGCCTGGTGCTCGAACAGATCGTCGCGCAGCCGGATCTCCGGATTAGGGATATCGAACTCGTCGGCAGCGACGAGCTCGACTGGTTGTCGGCGCCTTATGAAGATGACGTCGTCAACGACGACAGGCCGGTCCACGAGCTGATATCGGCCCATTCGCGCCGGACGCCTGAGAAGACGGCGATCGTCTATGGCGACGAGGAGTGGAGCCATGGCTGGCTGGAGGCGAGCACCAACCGCCTCGGGCATCGGCTGCGGCAGCTTGGCGTTCGCGCCGAGGTGACGGTCGCGATCTTCATCAAGCGTTCGCCGGAGGCGATCGTCGGCATTCTCGCCACCCTGAAGGCCGGCGGTGCCTATATCCCGGTCGAGCCCGACCATCCGCCGGCGCGCAACCACCACATCCTGCGCGACGGCGGCGTCAAGATCGTCCTGACCCACAGCTGGCTGCGCCATCGGCTGCCGGAAGAGCTCGATGCGATTATCCTCGAACTCGACAAGCTCGATCTCGACGGCGAGCCGGATACGCCGCTCTATGTTCCCACGCATAAGGATCAGCTCGCCTATGTCATGTACACGTCGGGATCGACCGGATTGCCGAAGGGTGTGGCCGTCGAGCATGGTCCGCTGACGCACCATCTGCAGAATACTTCGCGTGTCTACGGCATGAGCTCGGAGTCCCGCGAACTGCCCTTCCTGCCCTTCAGCTCGGACGGCGGCCATGAGCGCTGGATGAACCCGCTCATGGAAGGCGGCAGCATCATTCTTCCCGACCAGCCGCTCTGGACCCCGGAAGAGACGCTGACGGCGATGCGCAAGCACGGCGCCAACAATGCGAGCATTCCGACAACCTATCTGCAGCAGCTGGCGGAATGGGCCGACATTACCGACGGCGCCCCGCCGATGCGGCTTTACTCCTTCGGCGGCGAGGGGCTGGCGCAATCGACCTTCGACCTCCTGTCGCGGGCGCTGAAATCGGAATGGCTTATCAACGGCTACGGTCCCACGGAAACCATCATGACGCCGATGGTCTGGAAGGTGAGGGCCGGCACGAAGTTCCAGGGCGTCTACGCCCCGCTCGGCCGCGCCGTCGGGCTCCGGCGCGTCTATGTGCTCGACCCCGACCTCAATCTGTGCCCGATCGGCGTGACCGGCGAGCTTTATATCGGCGGCGAGGGCATTGCGCGCGGCTATCTCGGCAAGCCGGATACGACGGCGGACCGCTTCATCCCAGATCCGTTCTCGCAAGAGGGCGGCCGGCTTTACCGCTCCGGCGACCTCACGCGCTGGCGCGAAGACGGAACCGTCGAATTCGTCGGCCGCGTCGACCATCAGGTGAAGCTGCGCGGCTACCGCATCGAGCTCGGCGAGATCGAAGCGGCGCTGCTCCAGCAGCCGGGCGTCGGCGAAGCCCTGGTCGTGCTTCGCGACGACGATGCCGGCGAGAAAGCGCTGGTCGCCTATGTCGTTCCGAAGAAGGACGAGAGGCTCGATGTCGAGACTGTTCGATCCGGCCTCGAACGCAGCCTGCCGTCCTACATGGTGCCGGCGGCCGTGGTCGAACTCGAAAAGATGCCGACCAATCCGAACAGCAAGCTCGACCGTTTCGCGCTGCCCGCACCCCAGCCGGTCAAGCGCGCCATCGTCGAGCCGGCGACCGCGCTCGAAGAAGAGGTGCTGGATGTCTGGCGCCAGGTTCTCAAGCTGGAAGCGATCAGCGTCGAGGACAATTTCTTCGCGATCGGCGGCAATTCGCTGGGCGCGATCCGCATCCTGTCGCAGCTGCGGCAGCGCCGGCCGAAGATCCCGCTCACCGTCGCCGATATCTTCAACAACCCGACCATTCGTGCCTTTGCCGGCGTGATGGAACAGGGGGAGGAGCGGGATCTTTCCGAGGTGATCGTGCTGCGCGCCTCCGGCACCAAGCCGCGGCTCTATTGCTTCCCCGGACTTCTCGTCAGCACCCGCGAATATGTGAAGCTCGTCGATTATCTCGGCGCCGATCAGCCGGCGACCGGCTTCATTTGCCATTCGCTGTCCGAGAAGAAGGAAGTCGGCGCGCCTGTCGAAGAGATCATCGAGAGCTATGTCGACTATATCAGGAAGCACAGCGGCGGCGCACCCTGCACTTTCCTCGGCTGGTCCTGGGGCGGACTCCTGGCCTATGAAGCTGCCCGCACGCTTGCCAACGAGGTCGACGTCCGGATGATGGCGATGGTCGACGTCTGCGACCTCGGATCGGAATTTGCGATCGGCGCCAAGCCGAGGTTCCGGCCAGGTGAACGCGACGCGCTTCACCGGGACGTGCAGGCATGGCTGCAAAAGACGGCGATGCGGCCCGAATGGGACCGGCTGCTGTCGACGATGGATGCCGATACCTATGAGCAGTTCCTGCGCTTCGTCGGCGACGAGAAGGACCCGCTTCCCACCGACGGGCCTGATATCAGCAGCCGCGAGCATACGTTCTGGGTGCTGATCGACAATGCCCTGATCTTCCGCAAGCACCGGCTCGTTCCCCATGACGTGCCGATCTATCCCTGGGCAGCCGATGACAGCCTCAACCGCGGCCTCAACCTGATCGATTGGCGCCGCCTGTCGCCGCGCGCGCATGCGGCCGAGATCATCACCGGCACCAACCACCTGCACATGATCGGGTCGCCCGCCTTCCACTCAAGGCTTGCCCTGCGTCTCAAGGAAACAGAGAAGGATAACGCATGACCGTCGCTTTTACCCGCAGGGATGCCCTGAACGAGCCGCTCGATCTTGCCGGCATCGGCATCGGTCCCTCCAATCTGAGCCTTGCCTGCCTGCTGGAATCCGTGCCGGAGGTCCGCAGCCGCTTCTTCGAGCGGCGCGGCGCCTTCGACTGGCATCCCGGTATGATGATGCCCGGCGTCGAGCTGCAGTCGTCCTTCCTGAAGGACCTCGTCACCCCGGTCCTGCCGACCAGCCGCTGGTCCTTCATCTCCTATCTGGTGGCGCATAAGAGGCTTTACGCCTTCCTGAACGCCAATTACGAGGCCGTTCCCCGACAGGAATTCGCGCGTTACCTCGCCTGGGTCGCCAAGGGCGTGGAGGGCTTGCGTTTTTCGAGCGAGATTCGTGACGTCGAACACCGCGACGACCGCTTCGTCCTGCGCTTCGACAACGGTCAGGAAGAAGCGCGCAATCTGGTGATCGGCACCGGGTCTTCGCCCTTCGTGCCCGACTGGGCGAAACCCTTCCTCGGCGCGGATTGCTTCCATAACAGCGAGGCCAAATCGCGCATCGGCGATCTCGGCGCCGCTCGCATCGTCGTGGTCGGCGGCGGCCAGAGCGGCGGCGAGGTGGTGGAAGCGCTGCTTGGCGATCCGGGTTCGATGAAGGAACTGACCTGGATCAGCCGGCGCCATAATTTCGAGCCGATCAACGACACGCCGTTTTCGAACCAGGTCTTTTCTCCGGAATATGTGCAGGCCTACCTGAAGCTCAGCGGCGAGCAGAAGCAGGCGGCGCTGAAGAACTCGATCCTGACCAGCGACGGCCTGTCGATTTCGACGATCCACTCGATCTACCGTCGCCTCTATGCGCTGCGTTATCTCGATCCGGGCACGCTCAACGCATCGCTATCGCCGAACCGCGACGTGATCCAGATGGAGCGGAATGGCAATGCCTATCGGCTGATCGTCCGCAACCATTTCGACGGCGGCATAGAAGTGCTGCATGCCGACGCCGTGGTTCTCGCAACCGGCTACAGGTTCCGATTGCCGGATGCGCTCGGCTCGCTCAGCGAAAGGATCAGTCTCGACAGAAACGGCTATCCCACGCTGAACGACGATTACACCATGCAGTGGACGGGGCCGAGAACCAACCGGCTGTTCGCGCAGAATGCCGGCCGATATTCACACGGCATCGCCGACTCGCAGCTCAGCCTCATGGCCTGGCGCAGCGCCGCCATCGTCAACACGCTTCTCGGCCGGCAGCATTTCGATGCCGAACCCGACAATGCACAACTGGTCTGGGCGACGGAGGCAGCTTCCGCGATACCGCATCAGCTGCGCGCCGGCTATTCGGACGGCATGCTGTCGTCCTGAAACATGCGTGTATGAATGCCGGGGAGCCCGGATCGGGAGCAGACGGCCAGCGCGACGACGTGCTGGCTGCCGCTCTCGATCAGGCGATGAAACCAACGCCGGTCGCGCTCGCCGTCATGGGCCGCAATGGGCAAGCCGTTCTCCCAGGAAAAGGAAACGCTGAGTGGATCTTCGCGCAAGCCCACGCCGAGCGCCTTGAGATGGCTCTCCTTGAGCGCCCAAAGCTGAACGGCGGCGCGTGGCCGTTCCTGCGCGGACAATTCACCGAGCCAGCGTCGTTCGTCGTTGTTGCAATAACTCTCCAAAGCCGCCTCTTCGATCTCGGCATCGGCGCGCTCGCAGTCTATCCCGATGCGCTCGCAGCTCGTAGCGACAGCGACCGTCACCATCCCGTCTGAATTGGACAAACTGAATTGCAGCGCATCGCGACCTTCAAGGCTCAGCCTGCCGTGCTCGTCCGCGACCAATACGACCTCAGCCGGCAGCATCCCGGTATGGGCGCTCAACAGCCGCCGTAAGAGATAGCGGCCGGCCATGAACGAAGCCCGATCCCGGTCGAACTGGTAGGTCGCCGTGCGCTCCCGTTCATCCGGCGAAAGCGACCGCATCCAGCGGTGCAGATCGCGTGCGTTCTGAGGATATTGCCAGAGTGCGACTTCGATGTGCGCAGGGTGGTTTTTCGATTGCTGCATGGCCTCCGGTATATGTCCTATGAACCGATTAGCAAGGATGTCGGTGCTGAAGAACGATCATTCGAACTCGATCACGAAGCTATGCGAAGAGTTCGATGGACCCATGTCGTCCCAACTGTCGACCCGCAATTCTTTCGGATCGCGTTTTCCCAAAGCGTTGGCGTAGTACATACCGAAATCGTCGCCCTGCTTATGTTCGTTTGGCATACCTTGCAGCCACTTCGCGAACGTCATCCCCTCGCCGGTCACCCAGCGCCACCCTTCTCTAGGTTCCCGGGCATTTTCGTTCTGGATCAAGCCGATCCAAGGTCCAAACTTGTAGGTGCCGTTCGAGGATGCTTCATATTCGGAATCGAAGAAGCGCTCGTCCTTGCTGAAGAGCGAAATAATGAAATCATTCTCCTCTTTCGACGTGATCGTGGCTAAATGTCCGCCGCAGTGCCTGGCCGTTGCATTCGCCGATTTCCACGCCGTCGATTGCGCGCGGATCACGGCATACATATGCCCCTGGAACGAACCGTAGACCTTTTCCTGCCATGAATCGCATTCGATGACTTTCAAAACGCGCGGATCAGTCTCCAGGCCGATGAAATCTTTTGGTTGGTACTGCCGCGCTAAAGGCGATGAATAGAGACCATCGGCTGCCCTGAACACGTTGACCCCGAGCGCCTTCGCTGTCGGTTCATTGAAATAACCGGTGTCGGCAATGCCGGCGGATTTCTGGTAGTCGGTTATGGCCTTGCGGGTCTGTGCACCAAAAACGCCATCTGCGTTGCCCGTGCCGAAGCCCCTTGCGGCAAGGGCGAGCTGGATCTCGCTTCTCTTCGTCTTGTCGAGCGTAAGTTCGGTCTCGCGCTGCTCCGGCGTCGGGAAGAGAAGAGAGGCAACAGAATTGGGCTGCATCACCGACAGCATCTGGCGGGCGACGTCGGCCTTTTCGCCGCTGCGGTGTTTTGCGAGAAAGAATGTCCAGATGCGCGGCGTATTGATCCGCAGGGCCTTCTGAAAATCAGCCTCCATTTCGATTGCCTGCAGGTCGATCGCCGGTGCGGCGACCGGCGCCTGTTCCGGCTGCTGCAGGGCCCGCGCGAAATAGAATTCGAGCGATAGCGACGATAGGATCTGCGGCGATTGCTTGCCTTCGGTCGCTGTTCGAACGTCGCGGATCACCCGCTTGAACGCGGTGCCTATTTCGATCCCGGGGCTCGCCAGGTGGTTCACCAGCGCCGCGGTGAAGGGAGAGTTCTCGCCGCGCCCATCGGCTGCGACCTGTCCGGGCGCGGCTGCGAAAGCAACCATGGTGCCCGCGCTCTCCGTTTCGATCGGCGCCAGTCCCCGCGTCGCAAGGCTTCTTGCTGCTCCTTCGATTTCTTCGTTGAGGCGGTTGGCCAGCGGGTTGTTACGACAGGCATCCAGGAAGATGAGCGTGATCTTGGCCTTCGTTTCTATCGCCCGCACCACGTCATCAAGCGCGAGCGCTTCCGCGGCGACGTCGAATTCGTTCGCAAGCCGGGCGTTAGTGGCGACCAGATAGTTCTCGCCGCGAAGCTGCATGCCATGCCCTGCATAGTAAAAGAGAGCCACGTCGTCGGCAGTGATCTTGCGGGAAAAACGCGTGACGGCTTCCGCAAGCCGGCTGCGGTCCGCATCGACGACGATGTCCACGTCAAAACCCTGATTGGAGAGGAAAGCCCCGAACGCCCGTGCATCGCGCGCGGCATTGGGGAGCGTGCCAGCGGTCTCGTATATCGAGTTTCCAATGACGAGCGCCAGACGCCGGCCGCTTTCCGCGCTCGCCGCATCAAAAGATCCGATCATGCTCAGCAAGAACAGAGACAGCCATCTCAGCCACATCAGCATCATGATCACCTCCCCCAAGGTCGTCACGAAATCAAACGGTTGCCATCACCTTAAAAATTCGCCTCTCCAGTCACCCGGAAAGGTCAACTCGCATGAATACTCCCCGATATATTTTAGCATTACTTTGATGGCGAGCAAGGAGCCCATCCCCGTCGCCGGGTTGCGGCGCGCAGCTGTTTCGGCGGCTTAAGTACAATGCCCCAGGCGACGAGATGTCGATTTGTATTCTGTAAAATATTCAGTGAGACAGTTGCCGACCGCCACCAGCCCGTCGGCATTGGAAAGGCTGAACTGCAGCCTGCCGCGACCCTCGAACTTCAGCTTGCCGTACGCCTCGCCAGCAAAATGACCTTGTCAGCCTGCGTTTCGGGATACGCGCATCAGCAGATGCCGGCCGGCCATGAACGAGGTCCGATCGCGTTCGAACCGGTAGGCCGCGGCGCGCTCCAGCTCATGCGATGAAAGCGACTGCCTCCAGCGCTTCGCGGCACCTTCGTTCCGCGGATATTGCCAAAGCACGACATCGATGGCGGCCGGTTGATTGTCTGATTGCTGCATGAGGCCAGTATGCGTACCGCTGCCCGATTGGCAATCAGGCAGCGGTTTAGGTCGGGCTCTATTCCGCGGCCTCGATGAAGCGATGGCGCTCATAGAGGAACTTCAGCACGGCCTCCCGGCATTTGAGATACGTCCGGTCGGAGGCGAGTTCGATGCGATTGCGGGGGCGGGCTATCGTGACGTCGAGCACTTCGCCGATGCGGGCCGCCGGGCCGTTGGTCATCATCACGATACGGTCTGACAGCAGCACCGCTTCGTCGACATCATGGGTGATCATGACCATCGTGTTGCCGAGGCGGGCGTGGATTTCCATCACCGCGTCCTGAAGATGGGCGCGGGTCAGTGCGTCGAGGGCGCCGAATGGCTCGTCGAGCAGCAGGATCTTCGGCTCCATCGAAAGCGCGCGCGCAATGCCGACGCGCTGTTTCATGCCGCCGGAGATTTCCGAAGGCCGCTTATCCCTCGCATGCGCCATCTGCACGAGATCGAGATTGGCCATGACCCATTCATGCCGCTCGGCTTTTGTCTTCGTCCTGCCGAAGACCTTGGAGACGGCAAGATTGACGTTCTCGTAGACCGTCAGCCAGGGCAGGAGCGAGTGGTTCTGGAAGACGACGGCGCGTTCCGGGCCCGGCTCGTTGACCTCGCGGTTTTCAAGGAGCACGGCGCCTGACGAAACCGGGGTGAGGCCGGCAATGAGATTGAGAAGGGTGGACTTGCCGCAGCCCGAATGGCCGATGATCGAGACGAATTCTCCCTCCGATATCGTCAGGTTGATGTCTTTCAGGATCTCGGCGCGCACGCCGCCGCGATCGAAATGCTTGTCGATGCGATCGAGCTTCAGATAGGCGTTCATGGATATGTTCCTCAGTTGGCCGTGGCGCCGCGGGTGATGAGTTTGCCGAGGGCGGCCACCAGCTTGTCGAGCGCGAAGCCGACGACGCCGATATAGGCGAGCGCGACGATGATGTCGGGAAGGCGCGACGAGTTCCAGGCGTCCCAGATGAAGAAGCCGATGCCGACGCCGCCGGTCAGCATTTCGGCCGCAACGATAGCGAGCCAGGAAAGGCCGACGCCGATCCTGAGGCCGGTGAAGATGTAAGGCGCTGCCGAAGGCAGCATGATCTTCCAGAAAAATTCGAACTGGTTGAGGCGCAGCACCTCGGCGACGTTGCGGTAGTCCTGCGGAATGTTGCGGACGCCGACGGCGGTGTTGATGATGACGGGCCAGATCGAGGTGATGAAGATGACGAAGATCGCCGAAGGGTTGGAATTCTGGAAGGCTGCGAGCGACAACGGCAGCCAGGCGAGCGGCGGGACCGTGCGCAGCACCTGGAAGATCGGATCGAGGCCGCGCATCGCCCAGACCGACTGGCCGATGATCGCGCCGATGCCGACGCCGGCGACCCCGGCGAGCCCGAAGCCATAAGCGACGCGCTGCAGCGAAACGAGCACGCGCCAGCCGAGCCCGATATCCTGGGAGCCGTAATTGAAGAAGGGATAGGCGATCAGGTCATAGCTGTCCTGCCAGACCTGATGCGGCGAGGGCAGGGACGCATCCGTGGAGGAACACAGCACCTGCCAGACGAGCAGGAGGAGTGCCAGCACGACGGTTGGCGGAACCACATTGCGAAGTGCGGCCAGGCCCGCACGGCGAAAGTCGATCCGTGGTCCATGCCCGCCGGAAAACGGCAGGACCTTTGCCGCCCGCTTGACGGAGACGGCCGTGGAGGGATTTTGTTTATTTGCCAGGGCGGACATCGACGCGCTCCTCACGTGAAAAGGGGCCGGCGCGCTGATGGCGCGCCGGGGTGGGTCAGGAGACGGCCTTGATCGACAGGCTTTCGAGATAGGCCGCGGGATTTTCAGGGTCGAAGACCTTGCCGTCGAAGAAGGTTTCCTTGCCGCGGGAAGACGATGCCGGAATGTCGGCGGCAGCGACGCCGAGGTCTTTGGCCGCTTCGCGCCAGACGTCTTCGCGGTTCACCTGGTCGACCAGTGCCTTGACATCCGTCGTCGCCGGCAGATTTCCCCAGCGGATGTTTTCCGTCATGAACCAGGAATCGTGGCTCTTGAACGGATAGGAGGCGCCGTCCTTCCAGAACTTCATGTAGAGGTCGGTGGCCTTGGCCTCGCGGCCGTTGCCATAATTGATGTCGCCCTTGAGGCGGCCGAGCACATCCTTGGTCGGCACGTTGAACCACTGGCGCTTGCCGAGAATGTCGGCCATCTCCGCCTTGTTGTCCATGCTCTCGCACCACTGCTGGGCTTCCATGACGGCCATCAGCAGGGCCTTGGCGGCATTGGGATTCTTTTCGATCCACTCGGCGCGCAGCCCCAGCGCCTTTTCGGGATGGCCCTTCCAGAGTTCGCCGGTGGTGGCTGCGGTAAAGCCGATGCCCTGGTTGACCAGTTGCTCGTTCCACGGTTCGCCCACACAGAAAACGTCCATGTTGCCGACCTTCATGTTGGCCACCATCTGCGGCGGCGGCACGACGATGGTCGAAACGTCCTTGTTCGGGTCGATGCCGCCGGCGGCAAGCCAGTAGCGGATCCAGAGATCGTGGGTGCCGCCCGGGAAGGTCATGGCGGCCTTGATCTCCTTGCCTTCGGCCTTCTTCTTCTCGAAGGCCGCCTTCAGCTTGGAGGCATCGAGCTGCACGCCGGTTTCGGCATATTCCTTGGCAACCGAAATGCCCTGGCTGTCGAGATTGAGCCGGGCCAGGATCGCCATCGGCACCGGCTTGTTGTTCTGCGTCACTTTGCCGGTGTGCATGAGATAGGGAAGCGGCGAGAGGATATGGGCGCCGTCGATGCCGTTGGCCGCACCGCCGAGCACCAGATTGTCGCGCGTCGCACCCCAGGATGCCTGTTTGGCGACGTCCGTTTCCGGCAGGCCATGCTTGTCGAAAAGGCCCTTCTCCTTGGCGATGATCAGCGGTGCGGAATCCGTCAGGGCGATGAAGCCCAGCTTGACGCCTTTCACTTCAGGGCCGGGCCCGGCTGCAAAGGCGCCGGACGGGAAGGCAGTCTTGACGGCGCCGATGAGGGCTGCCGCCGCAGTCGTCTTGAGCATGCTGCGCCGGGTGATGCCGGCTGTCGAAATTCCAGTCGTCGAAAGCTTTTTCATCTGCAGGTTCCCCTCTGCTTGGTGAATTCGGACGCAAAAAAACGCCGCCGGACATTGCTTGCGCGGGATGGGAGAGTCCCGACAGCAAAGGCCTTGCGACGCCATTGTCTGGTGCAGGCGCTTATGCCGCGCCTATCTGCCCCGGTCGCCGTTGACAGGGGCGTCTAGGTATAGGCAACCGGCGTGCCAATTTTAGAGATCGTCGCTAAATGTTGGAAAAAAAACAAAAAATCACCGTTTTTGGCTCGTGCTTATTTATTAAGCATCGTGAAGAAATGATAATAATTTGTGCTTTTTGCGGCCGAGGTTTTTTGCAGGAGCGCGGTATTTGTGCAGTGCACACGGGGGTGGCCAGCCGTGGTCACGGTATCGCGGCGCATGCCGCCCCAGCTCCGTGAGAGGCCGATTAGCACTCTATCAAATATTCGATGAGACATTTGGGCGAACGAAACAGTGAGATAGCCTTGAAGACGAAACGGTCCAGAACAAATGTCGAGCTCGAGAACCTGCTTCGCCAGCTTGGGCTGGCGCTGGAGGCGTCCGGTATCGGCATCTGGCAGCACAACATCGCGAAAAACCAGACGCGGTGGGATGAGCAGCTGAAGGCGATCTATGGCGTTCCCAAGGCTCCGCTCGATGTCATCTGGCTCGAAAGCGTCCATCCCGACGATCTCGCGCCGACCAATGAAATATTTCTGCGGGCGATCGAGACCAAATCGGACTATGCCTCCGAGTTCCGCATCACTCGGCCGGACGGGGCGATCCGCTATTTGCGCTCGCGCGCCCGCTATTTCGTCGATGCGGCCGGCGACCCTTGCTTCGTCGGCGCCGAATGGGACGTCACCGACGACGTGCTTCTCAACAAGGAGCTCGAAAGAAGCCGGGAGGAGGCGCGGCTCGCAGCCGATCACGACCATCTGACGGGACTCCTGAACCGGCGCAGCTTCGATTTTGCGCTCTCCGAATTTGCACGGAAGGAGAGCGTCAACGTCACGCTCTTCCACATCGACGTGGATCACTTCAAGGAAATCAACGATCGTTTCGGCCATGCGGTCGGCGACTTCGTTCTCTGCCATGTCAGCAAGATCCTCTTGAAAGCCATTTCTGCCGGAGGTGTTGCCGCGCGCCTTGGCGGGGATGAATTCGCGATCCTCATCCCGGAGGATGAGAGCGCCCGGATTAGTGCGGTGCTCGATCATATCCAAGAGAGTTTGGGGAGCCCGATCCCGGTCGGCGATCAGACACTGATCGTCAGATGCTCGATCGGTGTTGCCAGTGCCGCAAGCGCTGATTTCGCCAAGCTGCTCTCGCATTCCGATCTGGCGCTGTATCATGCCAAACGGAACGGCCGGAATCGTGCCGAAGTCTTTTGCGACGAGATGGCTTCGGCGCTCGCCAACGAAAGGCAGCTCGTCCAGGATCTTCGTTCGGGGCTGGCGCTCGGCCAGATCCGCCCGTTCTACCAGGTGCAGGTCGATGCGAAGACATTCCGGATAAACGGTGTCGAGGCTCTGGCGCGCTGGCATCATCCGACAAGGGGAATACTGGCGCCAGCGCATTTCCTGTCGCTCGCCTCGTCGAACGGATTGGTCGCCGAGCTCGACGATGTCATCCTGAAAGCCGTTCTGTCGGATATGGAATCCTGGGCGTCCTTGCTGGCGGGGATCCGGGTGTCCGTGAACCTTTCCGCCGACCGTCTCGACGATCCCGAATGGATATCGAAGCTCGCCTCCTTCGACATTCCGCCCGGCCGGCTGAGCTTCGAGCTGATCGAAACGATATTCCTGGACAGCCTGAGCGATCAGGTGCGCGAGAATATCCAGACGATCAAGTCCTTCGGCATCGACATCGAAATCGACGATCTCGGCTCGGGCCACGCCTCCCTGCTGGGCCTGCTCGAGCTGCGGCCGGATCGCGTCAAGATCGATCGTCAGCTCGTGATGCCGATCCTGCAATCGGTGCCGAGCCGCCGGTTGGTGAGCTCGCTGGTCGACATCGCGCGGGCGCTTGATATGGAAGTCATCGCGGAAGGGGTGGAGACGCTCGACCATGCCAGGGTGCTTGCCGATCTCGGCGTCCACACTCTTCAAGGCTATGCGTTCGGGCGGCCGCAGTCCTATGCCGATCTGACGGCGCGATTGGAGCGGGAGGCGCTGGAATTCCAGCAGGCCGGCGCCATCTCGGCGTGCTGATCAGGCGGGCCGCTTCGATGCCTATTGGCGGCAGTTCCGCATGGACAGCATGCGCGATCTCCAGTTTCTCGCCCATCATCTCCATGACAGGGCGATGGTCTTGTCAGGCATGAGAAAGACTGCGGATTTTCCGCAATTGTCGCGCCGCGAACTGCAATGCCTTGGTATGACGGCGAACGGCCTTCTGGCAAAGCAGATCGGCGCCCGCCTGTCGATTTCGATGAGCGCGGTGCAGCTCTATCTCGCTTCGGCGCGCCGGAAGCTGACGGTCGCCACGACGAGCGAAGCGATCGCAAGGGCCACCGCGCTTGAGTTGATATAAGCTTGTTCAGCGCCTACCTTTCGTCCGCGTCGCCAGGACGTTGCGGATTGAGAAGCTGGAGTGGATCCTCAGCACGCCCGGCAAGGCCGACAGGATCTCCTTGTGAATCCGCTCGAATTCGCCGGCATTGGCGACCTCGACGCGCAGCAGGTAATCGGAGCCGCCCGTCATCAGAAAACATTCCCGGATTTCTGGATGCCGGCGGACCGCCGCTTCGAAGCGGTCGAGATAATCTTCCGTCTGCCGTTCGAGGGTGATGTTGATGATCACGGCGATCATCGCATCCGCATTGCTCGTATCGAGAAGGGCCGTATAGCCGCGGATTACGCCCGTCTTTTCCATGATCTTGATGCGCCTGAGGCAGGCCGACGGCGAGAGGCCGACCTCGGCCGCGAGCTTCGCATTGCTCATGCGGGCGTCGAGGCGCAGGAGCCTCAGGATGTTGCGGTCTGTCGCGTCGAGAGCGGCCATGATCGATTATTCCGAATTTTCATCGATTATGCGCATAATCTGCAAACTGCGCAATAATCAATGACAAAATGGCAGGCAATGTCGCTCATTATTTCATACACTCTTGAAAGAATTGAGAGGGGCGGACATGGACGGCGATATTCTGGTTTCCCACGCGCACACTGCCACGATCACACAGGGAGCCACGGGCTATCTCAAGATCGACCTCGCCGCCCTCGGCCGCAACTATCGCAAGCTTCTGTCGATGCTGGCGCCGGTGCGCGCGGGAGCCGTCGTCAAGGCCGATGCCTATGGCCTTGGCGCGGAGCGCGTCGCCAAAACGCTTTACGGTCAAGGCTGCCGGCATTTCTTCGTCGCTCAGTTCGTCGAGGCGGTCCGGCTCCGGCCGGCGCTTGCGCAGGACGCCCAGATTTTCGTGCTGAACGGCTTGCAGCCGGGCAATGAAATCGCCTGCGCCGAGATGGGCGTCGTCCCGGTTCTGAATTCGCTCGCCCAGTGGAAGCAATGGCAGGCGGCGGCGCGCGCGCTGAAGCGCTGCCTGCCTGCCGTCCTGCAATTCGATACCGGCATGTCGCGGCTCGGCTTTCCCCCGGAGGAAAGGGCCGAACTTGGGGCTGCGCTTCGCGACGGCGGCAATGTCGAGATGCTGTTCATCATGAGCCATCTGGCTTCTGCCGATGATGTGGATGGCGAGCAGAACGGCGAGCAGCTGGCGGAGATGGCCGGCATCGCCGAGGAGTTTCCGGGCTTCGATATTTCCTTTGCCAATTCCGGCGGCGTTTTCCTGGGCGACTCCTATCATGGCGTGCTCGCCCGCCCCGGCATCGCCCTTTACGGCGGCGCGCCGAATGCGGGCACTGTGAATCCGATGGAGCCGGTTGTGAGCCTCGACGTCGCCGTCGTTCAGACGCGCACCGTGCCATCGGGCACGAAGATCGGTTATGGCGGCGCGCATGTCACGCAAGGGGAAATGCGCCTTGCTACCATCGCTGCCGGTTATGCCGACGGCCTGCCGCGAAGCCTCGGCGACCGCGGCGCCGTCTTTTACCAGGGCATCCGCCTGCCGATCGTCGGGCGCGTGTCGATGGACAGCACCACCATCGACATATCGGCCCTGCCGGAAGGCACGCTGACGCTCGGCAGCCTTGTCGAAGTGCTCGGCCCGCATCAGACGCTCGAGGACATCGCGCGCGATGCCGGCACCATATCTTACGAAATCCTAACCGGTCTCGGCGATCGTTATCACAGGCAATATCGCTGAGCCCGCGGCTCCATCATTGGGAAGATCATGAAAGTCATCGTTCTGGGCGCCGGCATCCTCGGCGTCACCTCCGCTTATCAACTCGCCAAAGCAGGCCATGAGGTCACGGTCGTCGACCGTCAGCCCGGCCCGGCGCTGGAAACGAGCTTTGCCAATGCCGGCGAAGTCTCCTTCGGCTATTGCTCGCCCTGGGCGGCCCCCGGCATTCCCGCGAAGGCCATGAAGTGGCTGTTCATGAAACATGCGCCGCTCATCCTGCGCCCGAAATTCGATGTGGCCATGCTTTCCTGGATGACGAGGATGCTGTCGAACTGCACCTCCGAGCGCTATGCGATCAACAAGAGCCGCATGCTGCGCCTTGCCGACTACAGCCGCATTGCGCTCGCCGAGCTGCGCGCCGAAACCGGCATCGCCTATGACGAACGCATGCAGGGAACGCTGCAGCTGTTCCGCACGCAGCAGCAGCTCGATGCCTCGGCAAAGGACGTCAAGGCGCTCGCCGCCGACGGCATTCCCTACGAGGTCTTGGATCGGGATGGCTGCATTCGCGTCGAACCGGCGCTGAAGCACGTGCGCGAGAAGATCGTCGGCGGCCTGCTGACGCCGAAGGACGAGACAGGCGACTGCTTCAAGTTCACCAATGCTCTCGCTGCAAAGGCCGAAGCGCTCGGTGTCCGCTTCGCCTACGGCACGACGATCAAGGCGCTTGACGTCGAGGCCGGCCGCGTGCGCGGGGTGGTCACCGCTCGCGATGGCGATCGCGACCGCGAGCGCATCAGCGCGGATGCGGTGGTGGTCGCGCTCGGCAGCTATTCGCCGCTGCTGCTGAAGCCGCTCGGCATCAGCCTGCCGGTCTATCCGGTCAAGGGCTATTCGCTGACCATCCCGATCACCGATGCGTCGCGCGCGCCGGAATCGACCGTCATGGACGAGACCTACAAGATCGCGATCACCCGGCTCGGCGATCGAATCCGTGTCGGCGGCATGGCCGAAATTTCAGGCTATACCAACGATCTCGGCCTGGCGCGCCGCAGCACGCTGGAGCATTCCGTCACCGATCTCTTCCCCGGCGGCGATGTTTCCAAGGCTTCCTTCTGGTCGGGCCTGCGCCCGATGACGCCGGATGGTACGCCGGTCATCGGCCCGACGAAGATCATCGGCCTTTTCCTCAATACGGGCCACGGCACGCTCGGCTGGACCATGAGCACCGGTTCGGCACGGCTGATCGGCGATCTCGTCAGCGGCCGCGCGCCTGAAATCGACGCCAAGGACCTTGCCGTCAGCCGATACGGCTGAGCATCCGCAACATAAAAAGAAATTTGTATTACTATTTAAATCGGCTATCCCTAGCCTAGATCGTCTTGCGAGGGCATGCATGTCCGTTCATTCCGATAGGAGTTCCGTCGGCAGTTCCATCCGGCAGCCGGCTCTGCAGAGCATGGTGCTTCGGGAAACCGCGCGGAGCGGAACGGACCTGGACGAGCTCTCGGAAGCATTGTCGACGCCGAAGGCCGCGATCAAGATGACGGCGGAACGCAATACGTCAATTGTATATAACTGCAATTTCATCTCGGTGGACGATGTCAGCGTCGCCGATTGCTCCTATGAAGGCACGATCGTCGGCAAGCGGGACGGGGTCGTCGACAGGATGGCTATATTCCTGCCGACGACGGGCAACATGTCCTTCGGCGGAAGACGGGAGCCGATATATTCGGTGCCCGGTCGAGGTGTGATCCTGGAGCCGGGCGATGCAAGGGGCACCAGCATTTCCGGTCCCCGCCGTCACCTCTGCATGTTCATCGATCAGGCGAGGATCACCAGGCGCCTCACGCATATGTTCGAGCGGACGATCGGCGGCGACCTCGATATTCATCCCGATATCGATCTTACAGCAGGTGCGGGGCTGGTATTGCAGCAGATCGTCGCGAACCTTCATGGCGGTCTTTCCGGAAACGGGCCGCTGCAGCGGTCGCCGCTGGCTGTCAACTCGCTCTGCGACGCGGCGATCTACCTGCTTTTGGAAGCCTGTCCCAACCGCTATTCGAACGAGCTGGAGCAGACGGCTCCGGCGCCGGCCCCGCGTCATGTGAAATGGGCGATCGACTACATGCAGGAACACATCGCCGAGCCGATTACGCTCGACGAGATCGCGTCGGCAGCCAAGGTGAGCATCCGGACCTTGCAACAGGGCTTCCGGCAGTTCAGGAACACGACGCCGATGTCCTATCTGCATGAAATCCGCATGCTGGCCGCCCACCGCGACCTATTGGAAACAGACGGAAGACAGGCCATCGCCGACATCGCCCTCCGATGGGGCTTCAGCCATCTCGGACGATTTGCAGCCGACTACCGGAAACGCTTCGGCCAATTGCCGTCGCAAGCCAGGAAGCGGTAGAAGCCGCTGAAGTTCAACCCGCCCGGAGCCGCCGGCGGACGATTCCGACGTGGAAGTCTGCGCCGTGCAGCAGGCCGGCATCGTTGAAATCATAGGTCGGATTATGCAGCGGCGGCGAGTGTTCGCCATTGCCGAGGAAGACGAAGCAGCCCGGCACCTTCGACAGGAACTGCGCGAAGTCTTCCGATCCCGTCATCGGCTTGTCCGCGACGGCGACATTCGACGCGCCGTAGAGATCGCGGGCCAGGGCGAGCGTTTCCTCCGTCAAGGCAGGGTCGTTCATGAGAGGGACGAATTCCCGGGTGTAGAGAACCTCGGCCTTGACGTTGTAAGTCATCGCCGTGCCCTCGGCGATCACCCGCATCTGCTTTTCGATCGTCTCGCTGATCTCGGAACGGAAGCTGCGGGCATCGCCGAGAATGCGGGCGGTGCCGGGAAGGGCGTTCCGCGTGCCATCGGTGATGAGTTCGGTGATGGAGACGACGCCGATATCGGCCGGGTCCAGCCGGCGCGACACGATGGTCTGCAGGTTGGTCACCAGCGCGCAAGCCGCGACGAGCACCTCATTGCCCCAGTGCGGCCGCGCGGCGTGGCCGCCGATGCCGGTCAAGGTAATTTCGAAATTGTCCTCGGCCGACATGATCGCTTCCGGACGCGTGCGGAAGCTGCCGACGCCGAGCCCCGGCATGTTGTGGATGCCGTAGATCTCGTCGAAGGGGAACCGTTCGAAGAGCCCATCGGCAATCATCGCGAGCGCGCCCTTGCCCCATTCCTCGGCCGGCTGGAAGATGAAGCGCACGGTGCCGTCGAAACCGGCTTCCTCAGCCAGGATCTTTGCCGCGCCGAGCAGCATCGTCGTGTGGCCGTCATGACCGCAGGCATGCATGATGCCTGGGTTTTGTGAGCGGTGCGGCAGGTCCGACTGCTCGTTGATTCTGAGCGCATCCATATCGGCGCGCAGCGCAATGGCGCGGTTGCCGCTGCCGCGCTTCAGCGTTCCCACGACACCGGTGCCGCCGACGCCTTCGGCGACCTCGTCGAAGCCGAACTCCCGCAGCTTGGCCGCAACGAAGGAGGATGTCCGTCGTTCCTCGAAGCCGAATTCAGGATGGGCGTGCAGATCGCGTCTCCACGCGGTCATTTCGGCATGAAGCGTGTTCCTGTCGATGGTCATTCCGGTGCTCCTTCCCCAGCGAGGCGGCGAACGACGTCGAGCAGGATGTTGGCGCCTGCGACGAGGTCTTCGTCGGCCGTAAATTCCTTCGGGTTATGGCTGATGCCGCCGGCGCTCGGGACGAAGATCATCGCCGAGGGGGCGATCCTTGCGATCATCTGCGCATCGTGGCCGGCGCCCGATGTCATGCGCCGGCAGGCGAGACCGCGGTCCCGCGCGGCCTTTTCGATGAGCGTCACGATCCCCTGGTCGAATTTCACGGGCTCGAACCGGGCAAGCCTTTCCACCGATATGCCGACCTGCTCCTCAGCCGATAGGCTTTTCAGGAAATCGGCGAGCGCGGCCTCTTCTTCCCTCAGCCGATCCTCGTCGGGATCGCGCAGATCGACCGTGAAGATCGCCCGCGACGGGATCACGTTGATCGCGTTCGGTTCGAAGCTCATGCAGCCCACCGTCGCGACGGTCGGCGTGTTGGATGCCTTTGCCCGCTCACGCAGGAAGGTGACGACCCGTGCTGCGGCGTGACCAGCGTCGCGGCGCATGGAAATCGGCGTCGTCCCCGCGTGGTTGGCGTCGCCAGTGATGGTCACGCGCTGCCAGGAAATGCCTTGAAGGTCTTCGACGGCGCCGACCGGAATGCCCTCGCGTTCGAGGACCGGTCCCTGCTCGATATGCAGCTCGATATAGGCATGGGGCTTGAGGAAACCCGGCCGATGCTCGCCGGCATAGCCGATCCGCTCGAGTTCGCGGCCGAGGACCGTTCCGTCGGTGCCGATGGTGGCGAGCGCCGCATCGATATCCAGGCCTCCCGCATAGGCGAGCGATCCCATCATGTCGGGCGCGTAGCGCACGCCTTCCTCATTGGTGAAGGCCGCCACGGCGATCGGCCTGGACGGCGTCAGCCCTTCCGCTTTCAGCGTCTCGATGACTTCGAGCCCCGAAAGCGTGCCATAGCAGCCGTCATAGATGCCGGCGTCGATGACGGTGTCGATGTGCGAGCCGATGAGAATAGGAGCTTCGTCCGCCGCGCCATCCGGTTTCCATATGCCGAAGATGTTGCCGATGCGGTCGACGGCGACTTCGAGCCCCGCCTCCCCGATCCATGCCACGAACTGGTCGCGGCCGAGCTTTTCCGTATCGGAAGCCGCCAGCCGGACGAGCCGGCCGTCGCTATCCCGGCCGATCTCGCCGAGCGTCCTGATGCGCCGGAGGAGACGGGCCGCATCGATGGATGGCCTGGTCATGTCAAGGCTCCTTCCCGGTTCTTCGTGGCGACTGCGGCGGGCGACAGCCCGGTGATCTCTTGATATTTGCCGGGATCGGTCGCGCCTTCGGTGTTGACGACGAAGATGCGGGAGCGGTTGTCGATCGAGAGCGCCGCCTTGATCGCCGGGTCGGCGACGGCCTTGATGGCGGCTGCGAGGCCGACGCCGCCGCTTTCGCCGGCGACGATGGCGGGATCGCCGGCGACGGGACGGGCAAGGCGGTTCATGATCCCGGTCGCATCCGCCTCGTCCACCGTCATGAAGGCGTCGGCGGCGCGGGAAAGGATGCGCCATGCGACCAGCGAGGGCTCGTAGCATTCGAGCATCGCCATGACGGTCGGCTCGCCATGGGCGATCGTCACGGGATGTCCGGCGCGTGCGGTCTCGAAGAGGCATGCCGCGCGGGCGGGATCGACGACGGTGAAGACGGGACGCCGCTCGCCGAGCGCGATCGCCAGATGGCCGGCGACCGCCGCCGCAATGCCGCCGACGCCGGATTGAATGAACACATGCGTCGGCGGTTCCGGCATCTGCCGGAGCGCTTCCCGAACGAGCGCGGTATAGCCCTGCATCACCAGGCCGGGGATGCGTTCATAGCCCGGCCAGGAGGTATCCGAGACGATGGTCCAGCCTTTCGCCTCGGCGACGCGGGCCGCCTCGCGCACGGAGTCGTCATAGGTTCCCGCAACCCGGATCATCTCCGCGCCGAAGCGGGCGATGGCGGCGACGCGCTCGTCGCTGACGCCGGAGTGGACGAAGATCGCGGCGCGCGCCCCGACGAGCTGCGCTCCCTGCGCAACGGAGCGGCCATGATTGCCGTCGGTGGCGCAGGCGACGGTCATCCCGCGCGCAACGGCGCGGACTTCTTCCGAATGCAGCTCGGCCATATCGACTGCGCGCCCGAGCCGCCGCTCAGCCTCTTCGAGAACGAGGCGGATTACCGCATAGGCTCCGCCGAGCGCCTTGAAGCTTCCGAGGCCGAGGCGATGGCCTTCATCCTTGACGTGGATCGCGGCAACGCCGATCTCGCGCGCCAGTCCCGGCAAGGCGACGAGCGGCGTCGGTGCATGGTCCTCACGGAAGGCGAGGTGGCGTTCCACCGCCTCGGCCGCGGCGATGCCGAGCGTTTCCGCATCCCTGGGGTCGAGCGGCAGGCGATAGTCTGGCGTGCTGTTCAAGAGAAACATGGCGAACCTCGATTTCCTGATTTCGCTGAACTCTATTGCAACAGAGGCGAAAAAGGCGCTGATATTCAGGCCTTCATTTGCAATTTTGTTTCATCGGAGCATGGATTTGAGCAAGCGCGTTCAGTCCTCCCATCTCGACGATTTCGACCGGAAGATCCTCGCCATTCTGCAGCGGGACAATATGACCCCGCAGCGAACGATCGGCGAGGCGGTGAACCTTTCGGCACCTGCCGTTCAGCGCCGGATCAAGCGGATGCGGGAGGAGGGCGTGATCCGGGCTGACGTTTCGGTCGTCGCGCCGGAGGCTTTGGGGCAGTCGATCACGATCTTCGTCGAGGTGGAGGTGATCAGCGAAACCGCCGATCAGATCGAGCGGGCGAAGACGGAATTCGCAGCCGCGCCCGAGATCCAGCAATGCTATTACGTCACCGGCGAGGCGGATTTCATTCTGGTGATCGTCGTGCCGTCGATGGCCGATTACGAGGCTCTGACGCGGCGGCTCTTCTTTGGCAACAATAATGTCAAGCGCTTCCGCACCTTCGTCGCGATGGATCGCGTCAAGGTCGGGCTTGATGTGCCGATCGGGTAGAACAATGCGGCGGCTGGTTTGCCGCCGCATCGGAATGCAGTTTAGGCGGCGCGTTTCAGCGCATCGCCGATCGTCGAGACGATCGTGTCGATCTGGTCTTTCTCGATGATGAGCGGCGGCGACAGCGCGATGATGTCGCCGGTCACGCGGATCAGCAGACCCTTGTTGAAGCAATCGACGAAGACGTCATAGGCGCGGGTTCCGGGCGCTGCGGCTCGCGGCGCCAGTTCGATCGCGCCGACCAGGCCGAGATTGCGGATGTCGACGACGTTAGGCAGGCCCTTCAGCGAATGCAGGGCCTCCTGCCAGTGGTCGGCAAGCTCGGCTGCGCGCGTCAGCAGGCCTTCCTCCTCGTAGATTTCGAGGGTGGCGAGGCCGGCGGCGCAGGCGACCGGATGGCCGGAATAGGTATAGCCGTGGAAGAGCTCGATCGCATTGTCCGGCCCGACCATCAGGCCGTCATAGATCTTGCGACTGGCAAAGACCGCGCCCATCGGGATCGCGCCGTTGGTGAGGCCCTTCGCCGTGGTGACGAGGTCGGGCACGACGCCGAAATAATCCACCGCGAACGGCGTACCGAGACGGCCGAAGCCGGTGATGACTTCGTCGAAGATCAGCAGGATGCCGTGCTTGTCGGCGGTGGCGCGCAGCTTCTCCAGATAGCCTTTCGGCGGCAGCACCACGCCTGCCGATCCCGACATCGGCTCGACGATGACGGCGGCGATGGTTTCGGCGCCGTGCAGCTGCACCAGGCGCTCGAGATCGTCGGCGAGTTCCACGCCATGGGCGGGAAGGCCCTTGGAAAAGGCATTGCGCTCGATGTCGAGCGTGTGGCGCATATGGTCGGCCGGAATTTGCGGGAAGACACGGCGGTTGTTGACGAGGCCACCGACGGAAATGCCGCCGAAGCCGACGCCGTGATAGCCCTTCTCGCGGCCGATGATGCGGGTGCGGGTGCCCTGGCCGATGGCGCGCTGATAGGCGATGGCGATCTTCAGCGCCGTATCGACCGATTCCGAACCGGAGCCGGTGAAGAAGACCCTGTCGAGCTTGGCGTCAGCGCCGCCCGGCGCGTTCGCAGCCAGCTTGGCGGCGAAGTCGAAGGCGATCGGATGGCCCATTTGGAAGGTCGGGGCATAGTCGAGGGTCGCAAGCTGGCGCTCGACGGCCTGGGAAATCTTCTTGCGGCCGTGGCCGGCATTGCAGCACCAGAGCCCGGCCGTGCCGTCAAGCACCTGGTTTCCGTCGACATCGGTGTAATACATGCCGTCGGCGGCAGCGAGAAGCCGCGGCGCCGCCTTGAACTGCCGGTTCGCGGTGAACGGCATCCAGAAATTTTCGAGTACGGGCGCGTTCGTCTTGTTGATCTGGTCCATCCTGGCCTCCTTGGGAATGGCCGAGAATGGCGTGATTTTCCCTTTTCAAACAAGTCCTTTTCTTTGCTGGCGTAACCCATTGAAAGAATGAGAATGGGAAGATATGTTTTCGATATTCTGGACAACAGAAACGAGCGCATTATGTCCATCGATATCGGCGGCCGCCTTCGCCATCTCCGCATCGCCCATAAGCTTTCCCAGCGCGAACTCGCCAAGCGCACCGGCGTGCCGAATTCGACGATCTCGCTGATCGAATCGAACGCCTCCAACCCTTCGGTCGGTGCCTTGAAGCGCATTCTCGACGGCATTCCGATCGGGCTTGCGGAATTTTTCGCCTTCGAGCCCGACCGCCCGAGGAAGGCCTTTTATGCGGCGGAGGAACTGGTGGAGATCGGCAAGGGCGCCATCTCGTTCAGGCAGGTCGGCGAAAACCTCTTCGGCCGCAGCCTGCAGATCCTCAAGGAGTGCTACCAGCCAGGTGCCGATACCGGCAAGGTGCCTCTCGTCCATGAGGGCGAGGAGGGCGGGATCGTGCTCTCGGGCAGGCTTGAAGTGACCGTCGACGACGAGCGGCGCATCCTGGGGCCGGGGGACGCCTATTATTTCGAAAGCCGGCGCCCACACCGCTTCCGCTGCGTCGGTCCGGTGCCCTGCGAAGTCATCAGCGCCTGCACGCCGCCGACCTTCTGATGCGTGTTAGCGGCCCTCGATACGGGCGAGCACGCCGTCGAGTGCTTCGCTCAGCGCGGCGATGCCGCCCTTCTTGTCGAAGTCGGACAGAACCTGCTCGTTCAATCCGCCCTTGGTCGCGAATTCGCGGCTCAGCGTGCTGAACGGCTCGGCGCCGGGGCCGCTTGCCTTCTGCGCCAGGCTTGCGAAGAGCGGGGCGATGTAGGCATTTGCTTTCGCTCTTTCGAGGCCGCTCTTTTCCAGCCAGACGCCGACCGTTTCCATGATTCCGAAATAGGTGGACATCATTGCGCTTGCGGCTGCGAGAAGGTCGTATTCCTTCCTCGACTGACATTGGACGGCCGTTCCAAGTGTATCGAACAGCGCTGCGACCGTATCGTCGGTCGGATAGATGGCGGTGACGCCCTGGCGCGTTGCGACGAAGGGCAGGGGGATCGCCTGCACGAGATGCACGTCGGCGCCGATCCAGTCGAGGAGGGCCTGGCGCTCCGTCGCCGCGACGACGCTGACGACCGTCTGCCCGGCCCTGAACGACAGTTCCCGCACGACCTCCTCGGCGACCTGCGGCCGTATCGCCAGGAACACCATGTCGCTGCGATCGACGACGTCCTGATTGTCCTTGGCGATTCTCACGGCGGCGAATTCGCCCTTTAGCGTCTCCGCAATGTGCGCGCTTCGCGGAGAGACGTGAATCTCGGTGGCATAGGCGGGCTCGGCGAGAAGCCCGCGAACCATCGCCTCGGTGATGACGCCGGTTCCGACGAAGCCGATGCTTTTGACATTCACCTGATCTACTCCGCGGCTCTGAGCGGCCCTAGCGCGACATCCGAAGCGCTCGGCAGGCGTCGTCTCATCGAGAAACTGACCGGACGGCAGAGCGAGCGACACGATCTCGTTGCTGAGCGTCTCATTGACGTCCTTTCAGCGCGCATTCGTTTCGCTTCAAATTCATCGGACACTTAGGTCCCTCTCTTTCGATGTGCCTGGCATTGGGCCAGAAATACGGCGTGCCGGCAACGTAATTTTTCGCTCCTCCTCATCGACGTGCCGTGGACTTATGTGTCGGCTCGTGGAAATCACCGGTGCGCAAGCGGTGGCTTGAAGCCGGGCGGCTTGAGGAAAGAGATCGTCTACGATATCCCAAGCATCTTGTCCCGACACAAGGAGCTTGGGAAATGCCATTCAACGCCGCACAGGTGACCGATCTCGGGAAGGCGCCCACGGCCTCGGATGTGATCCTGAAATTCATCCGCGATTCGATCGCGGACGGTTCGCTTGATGAAGGCGAACCGATCCGCCAGGACGATGTCGCGCGCCTTTTCAACGTTAGCAAGATCCCTGTCCGCGAGGCGCTCAAACGGCTCGAGGCCGAAGGCCTGGTGGAGTTTTATCGCAACAAGGGCGCGATCGTCACGAGCCTTTCGGAGCCGGAGATCGCGCAGATTTTCGAGGTGCGCGCGATCCTGGAAACGAATGCCATCAAGCTCTCGATCCCGCACATGACGCAGGAGACCTTCAAGGAGGCGCTCGCCTATTGCGATGCTTTCGCTGGGGAAACCGACGTCGCCCGCTGGTCGGAATTGAACTGGCGTTTCCATAGCCGCCTTTACGAGGATGCGCGCCGGCCCTTCCTCGTCAGCACGATCCGTTCGGTCAACGACCGGCTGGAACGATATCTCCGGGTGCAATTGACGCTGTCGCACGGCCAGCAGACGGCTGACCGCGAACACCGGCAAATCGTCGAAGCCTGCCGGGAGCAGGATGAGGACAGGGCAGCAGAACTGGTCTACGCCCACATCATGAGCGCGTGCCAATCGCTGCTCGAACATCTGCCCGGGAAAAGATCCCTTTAGGCGTCAGACGCCCGCTATCTTCGCTATGGCCTCAAACACGGAGCGGGGCATTTTCAGCCCTTCCGACGTGGAGGGATAGTCGATGCCGCTGACGCCGGGCACGAAGACGCCGTGGCCTTGCAGGCGGTTCGCCTGGCGGCGCGCGCGTTCGACAAGGTCGCGGTCAGCGCGTCCCGGCATCATCGCGACGACGGTCAATCCCACGGCGGGGCTGGTGTTTCCCGATCGGAAGGACGGCGTATCCAATGACCAGGGGCCGCCGGACAGGCCGGCCGACAGCATTTCCACCATCAGCGCCACATTGGCGCCCTTGCGCCCGCCGAAGGGAAGGAGGGCTCCGCCAAGCGCCTTTGCGGCATCCTGGGTTTCCTGTCCCGCTTCATCGACGGCCCATCCCTCCGGGATGCTGCGCCCCTCGGCTGCGGCCGCGACGACGTTGACATAGGCGGTCGCACTCGACGCCTGATCGATGAGGAGCGGCGGCGATCCCTCTCCGAGCGGAAAGCCGAAGGCCATCGGGTTCGTGCTGTAGACGGCAGGACCGCCCGCTTTGGCGACCACCATGGCATTGGCATTGGTCGCGGCGATGCCGACGATCCCTTCGCCGGCGAGACGGCGAACATAATAGCCGAGTTCTCCCGTCGTATAGCTGTTCGTTTGCGTGAAGACCGCGACGCCGAGCGTGCGCACCGCTTCGACCAGATCCTCGAAGGCAAGATCGAAACCGAGCTGCGCGATGCCCCGATCGGCATCCGCGGCGAAGAAGGCGGGATAGGGCCGCTCGCAGGTGGGGGAGGGATCGCGGTTGATGCGGCCCTCGCGGAAGCTGTCGAGGTAATCGACGAAATGCGGAAACCCAAGGGTTGGAGGTCCGTAAAGTGCTGCGGACAAGGTGGCGTCCACGAGGGACCGGGCGGTGGCATGGCTGGCGCCTGCCGCGAGGCAAGCGCGCATCGCCAGGCTCTCGGCTTCCGCCAGATCGAATACGACCTCATCCGACATCTCTAATCTCCTCCTGTTTCTCGCCTAGCCGGCCGGCCGGTCTCAGGCTTCTTTAGCAAAAGTGGGGACACGCTGACAGGTAAAATGTACAGTTATGTCTATTTTTCGCCTTCCCCCGGTTGACGGGTCCGCGTTTTCAGATATCGTATACGATATTACAAACCAATGGCTTATCAGACGCGTTACAAGAAAAGCGGAAGGCCAGGCATTGCTCCCATGAAAACGAACTCGCAACCCACCAGAGGAGGAAGCAGAAATGGGATTCAAGAGAACGATTCACGCGGTCGATACCCATGCCGGCACGCCGATGCGCGTGATCACGGGCGGCGTTCCGCACATTCCCGGAAACTCCGTTTATGAAAAGATGAAATGGCTGGAAAGCAATGACGACCAGTTGCGCAAGCTGATGCTGCGCGAGCCGCGCGGCTATCCCGCCCATTGCTGCAACATCATCGTGCCGCCGTCTCACCCGGAAGCGGATGCGGGTTATGTCATCATGGAGCAGATCGAATATCCGATGATGTCGGGCGGCAACACCATCTCGGTGGTCACGGTCCTGCTCGAGATGGGCATGCTTCCGATGAAGGAGCCTGTCACCGAACTGGTTCTCGAGGCGCCCGCCGGGCTCATTCGCATCAAGGCCGAATGCAGGGACGGCAAGGTCAAGAGCGTGACCTTCAAGAACGTACCGGCATTTGCCGCTCATCTCGATGCCGTCATCGACGTGCCGCATCTTGGAAAGGTCACTGTCGATGTCGGCTGAGGCGGCATGTTCTATGTCATCGCCGATGTCAGGCAGTTCAAGGGCCTTGAACTGATCCCGGCACATGGGCGGGAGATCGCGCGTGTTTCCGCGATGATCCGGCAGGCGGCCATCGAACAGTTGCAGGTTGCCCATCCGCATTATCCCGGCGTCGGCATTACGATCTCACAGCTGTCGGGGCCGACGGACGATCCTAAGGCCGACTGGAAAAATACGGTGACGATGGCCACGGGCGATCTTTCCTGGGATGATCCCGCCACCTGGACCGGAGCGCTCGATCGTTGCCCCTGCGGCACCGGCACCTGCGCGAAGATGGCCGTCCTGCATGCGAAGGGCGAGCTGCCGCTCAACCAGGATTTCCGCCATCAGGGAATCCTCGGCAACGTCTACACCGGCAGGCTGGTCGAAGAGGCAAGGATCGGCGACAAAGCCGCCGTCGTCCCGACGCTCTCCGGCACCAGCTGGATCTCCGGCCTGAATACGCTCGTTCTCGACAATGACGATCCCTTCACCGAAGGTTTCACCCCGGGAGACATCTGGGCTTAAAAAATCGGGCGCGCGACGGCATAGCCTCTGATGACGATCCCGCTTTCGTTTCGGATTTCATGTGGTTACAAGCTGAGCCAAGAACATTCGACCGAACGGAAGGCATCATGAAGCTCATGCGTCGCGCTCTCCTTGCATCCATCTGGGCGCTGATCGGCTGGAAAGCGGCATCGGCCAAAGAATCCGGCGAAGAAGCGGCGGCGCAGGCCGAGGCGTCATCGGTGACGCCCCGGCATGTCCTCTGTTTCCTCGGGAAGGAACGCGACCTGGGCGCCTTATCCGAAGCAGCATCAAAGGCAATCGGCGATTTCGCTGCCGGATTCAGCATCGACGAGGATTATTCCCAGGCCGAGCCCGATGACCGGATGAGCCGGTCGTTCGACGTCTGCTGGGACCGGGTCGAGCCCGATGCGTGGGATGCGGCGGACGAGCAGGCCGTCGCCGATCATCAATCCGTTCTCTATGTCCTCGGGCCGAGCATGGCGCAGGCCGACACGGTGAAGGTTTCGATGGTGGGGCTCCGCTTGGTCGAACGGATGATCGGCGCGGGAGCAGTCGCCGTGAAGGGCGAAAGCGCCGGCATCGCACACGGGCTCGATCGATGGAGAGAGCTGATCCGGCAGGGAGACGAAGCGCAGAAGGCCGGCGACACGCTCGCGGCGCAGCGCATCGGCCGCCTGGCTTTCGCGAAGCGGCCGCTCTCGGCGCGCGGCTATCTGGAAAGCGTCGGCTTCCATCTCGTGGGGCTGCCGGAGGTTTATGTGCCGGAAACGGCCGGCAGCGAAAGACAGGTCGTCGCCATCATCGATGCGGTGGCCGAGGAAATCGCCAAGCACGGCCTCGATCCGACGCTGAAAGCGCGCGGCGCAAGCCTCTCCTTCGATTCCACCTATGAAGTGGACGAGTTCAAGTTCAATCCTTACGGCATCGTCAAGCTCGCCGGGTGAGCCGGCGGGAACAGCACTCAATCGGTCTGCTGTTCCAATGTCTTGGCAAGCTCTTCATAGTGGCGGGCCGATCCCGCATTTTTCTCAGCGGCATATTTGGCGCTGATGAGCCGCGCCGCTTCGGCCGCGATACGGAAGGCGTCGATCCTGTTTTGCGGGTCTGACTCGGTCTGCCCGCCGATGTCGCCGTCGCTGAAGTTGCCGGCTCTGTATCCGTCGGTCAGATCGACGACGCCGATCTCCGGAATGCCGTCCTTCATCCGGCCGAAGAAGGCGGCCCCGGCCTTGTCGCCGTCACGGCGGCGCAGCATTCCTTCTCCCGACGCCTTTCCCTCGACGCAGGCACCGATCCAGAAGGTGGGGCCGCTGGTGAGGGAGGCGGGTGCCACGAATTTGCAGTGGCTGCCTGGATCTTGCGTCCATTGAAGATCGGCCGCCGCCGCCCCGGCAGGCGCGTGCGCGCACACCATCGCGACCAGGGCGACAGCATGCAGCCGCCGCATGCCGCCGAAGACCCTTCCCGCCGTCGCTTCCTGCTCTTGGTATCCACGATCGTTCATTGCGATTCTCCCGGGAAAGCCGATCGGCCGAAGCAATGCACCATTGCCGGCCCGGCGACAACGGACTGAATGTCGTTGGATTGATTGATGCAATCGCGAAGGAGCCTGCGGCTACTGCATGTCGCCCGGAAGTGTGCAGCGGTTCCGGGATAACGACATGCGTCAAAACAAAGAGCTAAAGCGCATCGCATGAATCACGTTTGACGCGATGTGCTTTAGTTATATTTTATCGTGTCGCTCACGCGTGGACGATTGAAGAAGTGGTGATCGAAGCTGTAGCCGTTCTGCCCGGTAAAGTTCGAAAAGAATGCCGAGACCGGTGTCGTCAACGTGTATTCCACCCGGGTCAGCACGACCTGCACGCCCGTCTCCTGGATCTTTTTCGGTATGTCGATCGCGCTCGCCGTGCCGGAAGCGAGTGACGACGTGTTGAACGCGGCGGACCAGTTGACGGTCGCCTTGCCGCTGTTGTCGACATCATTGACTGTCAGCGTGATCTTCAGTCCGGTGGTGTCATAAGGCTGCAGGATGAAGCTCGCGCCGGAAAGAAGCTTGGCGACGTCGGTGCTCGTCCAGGTGCTTTGCTGCGCGATCATGTCGCCTGTGCTGGAGGCGATCTCGTCTATCTTGCGGCTGACTGTGAGGGCATGACCGAGATCGACGGTGCCGAACAGCAGCACGATCAGGATCGGCAGCAGCAGGGCGAATTCCACGCCGGAAGCGGCCGCGCGGTCTCGCGCAAGTCGACGGATGGCGGGTCGGGCGAGGCTGAGGAGGGCGAGGCTCCGTTTCATGATCATGTCAGAAGGGCTCATTGCGGAACAGGGCGGAGGACCCGAGGAGATAGCTGCCGTCCGAAAGCTTGGCGCTCGACAGGCTGAAGAAATTGACGGAGGCTTCCCAGGGCAGGAACGCCTGCACCAGAATGTAGTCGCTGCCCTTGCCGATATCATAAGTCTGGGTGACGGCGAGTTTGCCGTTGTTGTCGATCGGATCGGTGCTGGTGGCGGAGGAGAGGTCGGAAAGCACGCTGACCTTGACGACGAGACCGCTGGAGCAGCTGAAGGATAGCAGCATGTCGTCGCAAATTTTGCTCTTGAATGTAGCCAGTGTGATCTTCGAGGACGCGACCTCGCCGGTGCGGATCATCCGTGAGATCTTGTGAACCGAAGCGTCCAGCGAGGAGTTGACGAAGAACATCAGCGACACTTCGATAATGCCGAAGATCATGATGAAGAGCGGCAGGGCCAGGATCGCAAATTCGATCGCGGCCACCCCCTTGCGATCGCCGAGCAGGCGGCGAAACGATGCAAAGCGTTTTCTTGCGGTCATTGAGTCAGCCGGACTGCGGAGAGATATTGGGTAAAGAGCGTCGACAGGCCTTCCGTGATCTCCGTCGACGACGATGCTGATATGAACAGGCTCTTCGACGACGCGCAGTCGCCAAGCGCGTAGGGGATGTAATCCCGTCTGGTAATGCTGCTCGAAACGTCGCTGTCCATGGTGCCGCCCCAGGTGCTCTTCCAGTTGGCGCTTGCCATGGTCGAGCCGACGGTTGCGTTATAGCCCCAGTCCGTGGTGATCGGCAGATATTCGGTGTAGAGCACCGCCATCGTGTTGGATTGGTTCTTCAGATAGCCGCACCAGTCGGGATTGAGAGGCGCCACCTTGTTCCAGTAGGCCCCATATTTCCTATCCTTCGTTACCTTGTCGGTCACCCATTCGCGCTGCGACTGGACACCGTCCGTCAGCAGCAGAACCAGCTTGAGCGGCGCGCCCGAGGAGGTGCCATCCCCTCCGGCGCCGACTTTCTGCTTGAGCGTCGAAAGCGATACGTCGAAATAGGTGGCCGCCTTCGAGGTTGCGCTCGTAAGGCCGTAATTCGCGTCCGCGAGGCGGTTGCGCGCCTCGTCCGTGCTCAGCGTCGGGGTCAGAACTTCCGTAAGCGTATCGCCCAGACTGTATAATCCGACCTTGATCCGTTCATGATTCTCGTCGGATTCGTCGATCATGTCGAGCACTTCGCGGACGGCGTCCCCGGCGACGTCGGCGCGCAGTTTTATCTTCTTTTCCTTGCTGTAGTCGTAATTGGTGGCGTATGTCGTCTTGCCGATGGTGTGTGAATCGCCCGTGTGGCAGGCGAACTGGCATTTGATGCCGGCATACATGGCCGACTGGCCTGACGTCGTTGCCGCCAGCAGCATCGAAGGTGATGTGTCGATAACGATATAGACATTGAGATAGGACGTGGCCGGTCCCTTGACGGCGCTTGCCACGCTGACGGGGACGGTCTCGATATTGGCGATCTTCATGAACGTCGTCGGAACGGTGCCGCTCGCCGTCGCCGTGATGTTGTGGTTTGACGTATCGATGTCGATTTCGCCAAGCGTGTAGCTGTTGTCCACCTGCGCATGGAACCAGTCGGCAACCTTTTCCTTGAGAGCGTCGGTGTCCTCGGTGTTGTTGATCTGCTTGACCGCGGCGATCAGGGCCGCGTCGAGGTCGCTCTGCATCCTCTGCCGGACATTGTAGCTGCGAATATAGTCGAAGCTCGCGCCGACGGCGATGAGCATCGGCACGAGGCTGAGGGCGACGACGATCGCGACGTTGCCGCCCCTGTCCCTTCCGAGACTGCGAAGGGCGCTCACAATTCGATCGAGTGATGAAAGGGCCGACTTCAAAAAACACCGTGACGCAAGACAAAAAATAGCAAAAGCAAGATGTATCGAGAAGACTTGAGGGTTTGTTAATTTCCCGGTTCCTGACGGAAGATGAGTCGCCGACGCAGTGTTTGCTGCGCTTATTGGACAGGTTTGCGAATTATGGATATTCGCTGCGCCGGCGGCGCGAGTGGACCGAGCCTCGTTCAGCGCTGCATCAGGAGATCATACAAGCGTTTTTGAACCTCTTGCGAAGACATGTTCCTGTTGTTGAAAAAATCTCCCACTACGGCAATCCAACCTTCGGACATCTGGGTCGGCATGGCCTGGGATTGGGCGCTGACTTCACCCTTCCTGGCCTTGATCATCTCCAGTCCGAGCTTGCCGCAATGATCAAGCCCGGACGGGTCGACGTCGGTGCGCACGGGCAGCGATCCCTTTATCCGGCTGAACGCGACCTGATTGTCGCGATCGAGCACCATGCGGGCGAAGGCTTCCTGCCCCTCAGTGGTGCCGTCGCGATTGGTGAGCGGGAAGGCGAAGGCGTCGATCACCATGAAATAGGCGATCGACGTGCCGGGAACGAGGCTGCAATCGAAATCCTTGTCGACGCCGTAGCCGCTCGCCACAAGCTCGCCCTTGGCCCAGTCGCCCATGAACTGCATGCCGGCCTGACCCTTGCCGACTGCCGCAGTGGCATCGGCCCAAGTCTTTTCCTTTCGCTGCTCGAACGGCTCCACGTAATCGGAGAGATGCAGCAGCAGATCGAGCGCTTCGATCATGCGCGGATCCCGCACGAGTTCGGCATCGCCGCTCATGAGACGGGCGTAACCTTCCGGGCCGAACTTGTGATAGACGATGTCGTTGAAGATGAGAGAGACCTCCCATCGCTTGCCGCCGAGCGCGATCGGCACGCGTCCCGTCACCTTGATCTTTTCAGCCGCCTGGAAGATCTCCTCCCAGGACTGCGGCACCTTCACGCCCGCTTCGGCAAATGCCGCCTTGCTTGTCCAGAGCCAGTTTTCGGCGTGGATGTTGGTCGGGGCGAAGTAAACCTTTCCCTTGTAGGAGATACGGTCGAGAACCGTCGCGGGAATGACGTCCCGCCAATGGTCCGCCTCGGCGATATCGTCGATATCCTGCACGATGCCCATTTCCGGCAGTTCGCGCGATCCCTCGTTCGCATTCCACTGCATGACCGCCGGCGCGTATCCGTTGGCGATGCGGTCGCTCACCACGCGCTGGACGGCAACCTTGTTTTCTGCCGGCATATCCACCCATTTGTTGCCGGCTGCCGTCCAGGCCTTGCGGTAAACGTCGAGCGCGGCAGATTCGCTTTTCGAGATCCAGTAATGCACGACATCCACCGTCAGGCCTTGTCCCGCAAAGGCCTGCGTTGCAGGAGCAGCGGCCGCCAGAGCCGCGGCAAGCCATGCCCGTTTGATTCCCAGTTTCATTCCTTGCCCCTTTTCATTGATGATCCTGCCGCATCGCTCCCGTGCGCCGCTCACAGGACGGTTTCAGCTCGCAATTTTCGTGACCGCGCGGATATTTTTCGCGGGGCCGGACGGCGCAGCAATCGTTCGGTCGCCGCAGAAGCCGGTTCCGGCTTGGCATAGAGATAACCTTGACCGGTCTCGCAGCCGGCGTTCAGAAGGAAGGCGCGCTGCACCTCGTCTTCGATGCCTTCCGCAACACAGCGTTTGCCGAGGTTGCGGGCGAGATCGATGATCGCCCTGATGATCTGCTCCGAGCGAACATCCTTGCCGATCTCGGCAACGAAACTGCGGTCGATCTTGAGTTCGTCGAAGGGGAAGTCGCGCAAATGCACGAGCGAGGCAAAGCCGGTGCCGAAATCGTCGAGTGAGACCGAGACCCCGTGTTGGCGGAACCGGGAGATGGTTTCGGCGATCTGATTGGCGCCGCGATTTAGAAAGACATCTTCCGTGACTTCGATGGCGAAATCGCGCCAGTCGAGCCGGTTCGCCTTGACCGCCGCAGCTATGAAATCATAGCCGTCATGGCTGACGAGCAGGGCTTCCGGCAGATTGATGGCGACCGATCCAGCGATGAGCCCCGCCGCCTTCCATGCTTTGAGATCGCGCGCCACCGTATTGACGATGCAGCGCGTCATGCTTTGGATGAGGTGGCCCTCCATCAGCGGCAGGAAGCGGCCGGGCGGCAGAATGCCGAGCTGCGGGTGGCGCCAGCGCACCAGTGCCTCGAAGCCGAGATGCCCGCCCGTCTGCAGGTCGACCTTTTGCTGGTAGTAGACGACGAACTCGTCGCGGTCGGCGGCGAAGGCCAGCGCTGCGGCAAGCCGGTTCTGTTCCAGGCGCTGGGCGAAGGATGTTTCGTCGAAGATGACGGCCGTGTTGCGCTTGGCCTTGGCGGCGTAAAGCGCCACATCGGCAATGCGCATGAGGGTCGTCTCGTCGGAGGCGTGGCCGGGCACGACGGCGCCGCCGATACTCGCCGAAACCGGCAGCAGCCGCCCTTCGAAATGACATTCCGCCGCAATGGCGGCAACGGCGCGTGCGGCAATTCCTTCCAGCGTCGCGGCATCGGAAATGCCGGGAAGGAGAGCGGCGAACTCGTCGCCGCCGAGCCGGGCGACGACGTCGCCGGCGCGGAAGGTCTTCTGCAGCGCGGTTGCGACGTGGCTCAGTACGGCGTCGCCCGCCGGATGACCGAAACTGTCGTTGGTTGCCTTGAAGAAATCGAGATCGACCAGCAGCATCGAAAAGCCTGCGCCCGTTCGCTCGAGGGAAGAAAACAGCCCGTTCAATGCCTCGTTGAACGAGGACCGGTTGCCGAGGCCTGTCAGCGTGTCCGTATGCGCGAGATGGGTGAGCTTGATCTCGAAATCGAGCGTCCGGCGGTGCTCGGTGCGCAGCTTTACGAGGAGCGGTATGAAGAGGATGATCGTTGCCAGGATGAGCGTGGCCGCGGTGAGGCTGAGGAGCACGGCGCTGATGAGGCGGGTATGGTCGATGCTCACATCGCTCCGGTCGTGCGCACTGTCGATCAGGGCGCTGAACTGACGCATCAGCACGCTGTCGGAAGAAACGGCGAAATCGATCGGGCCCCAGAAACTGTAACGCTCCCGCCGCTCCTGCAATTTCGCGGCGACGACGCGTTCGGCCCTATGAAGAAAATCTTCCAGCCGTCCGTCGAGTTCGAGGCGCAATTTCTCGGCGGCCGGGTCCGGCCCGTTGAGCCGTTGGAGAAAGTTCGCTTCGACCTCGTCGTTCAGGTCGTTCAGCTCGACGCTCATGGCGCGGATCTCGTCGATCGCCTTTTGAACGTCCTCGACCATTGGCCGGATGATATATTCCGGCATGTTCGGATCGGTCGAGGCCCGCATGACCGCCCGCGTCTGGTTGGCAAGCTGCTGGAAGCGGATGAACTGGCGCCCGGTGAGATAGCTGATGTCCTGTTGCAGCGTATGGCGATCGAGGGCGACCTTGACCGTCAGGAAGGTCGCGCCGATCAGAACCGTCATGACGACGACGGCGGCGACGTAATGCCGCCCGATGGAGCGAATATATCTCGCCACGGATGAACGGGATTCGCCCGATGGCGCCGCTTTTTCGATGTCCGATCCTATCACCATTCACGCTCCATCAGGAAAACATAAGCGGGCTGAGCTGCCTCGGCCCGAGCGCCGGTGAGCCCGTCTTGAAATCCCTGCTGCTTCCAACGCGCAGGCTTCGCGCCAAACGCGTTCGCGCCGGAGAGTTGCGTCACGATGATTTTCCTGAAAATCGGCCGTCATGGCCCTGGTCCGCGCGCCGGGCACTGGCACGCCGGGAATATGAATCTGCCGTCGATCTCGCTGCAACCCTACGATCGCCGCCGACCGCAGCGCTGCCGCGGGAGCTCTTGGGACCGCGGCAGCGCGCGCTCGCTCAGGGCTTGCCGCGAGCGAATGCCGGCGCAATTCTGCGCCTCGAGAAATTTCAAACGACGGGAATGTTCCGGTTTTTTAGGGCCGGCGCCACCACGCCAACCGAGCTGCGCCGTGAAAAGCTGCCGTCATGCGGAGCCCCGATTATCTGCCATTTTCCTTCCCCCTCTGACCTGCGCCGTCTTCCTTGATGAGCGGCACGGATTGGCTCGTCCTGCAATCCGTCTTCATGGCGGAGAAGTTCAAGCAGCACCTCGTTCGAGCAGTAAGCTGCGGAAGGTCTGGTTTCAGAAGCGTAAATGCTTTTGGAGAAAAGGCAATGAAACCAGCTCCTTGCAGGAAAACTGATATGAATGCGTCGCGTTTTGGCTAAGGGCTTCGGATTTCGGATAAAGCGGCTCCGTTCCGGAATCGTTTTCGCCGGCTTCGCCTCCAATCCGTCCTGCTGAACCCCTGAAATGTTTCCCGCCACGAATATGAAGGAACAGGCCGGCGGGTTTCTGCCGATAAAACTATCCATATTGCGCGCGGACGATCCGTATCGCGCGCCGAAAATTGCAATGTCGCCGGAGAATGAGCGATCTCTTAATTTTCTGACCGCAGTGTTCGAAACCGAGCGACGTGCTCGATTGCAGCGGACCCGCGCCCCTCAAATGACTTGGGCGGCTTTCTTGGAAGAACACCAGCCGGGTGGATGAGATATCCGGTTGTTACTCATGGTGAGTAAACGCATGACGAAGTCGTCGTCCCAACAGCCTCGGCCGCCTGCCCGTTTTACGGAAGGCTACGACGGCGAGGCAAAAGGAGCGCAGCATCAGGACGCCGCGATCGACCGGGAAGCGCTTCTCGACGCATTGCTGGGGCCATTTCCCCTTCCGCTTTTCTACAAGAACCCGCATGGCCGTTATATTGGCTGCAACAAGGCTTTCGAAGACTTTTGCGGCCACGGACGCGAAGAGATCATCGGGAAAACGGATTTCGATCTCAATGCGAAGCATCTGGCCGAATTCTATTCCGTCGAGAACGAGGCGCTCCTCGAAAGAGGTGGAGCCCAGCACTCCGAAAGAAAGATGCTCACCGCGAGCGGTGCGGTGCGTGATGTGGTCTGCAACAAGGCGGTGCTGTCAGGCGAAAACGACGTTCCGGCCGGCCTGATCGGCGCCGTCATCGACATCACCGAGCACAAGCAGGCGGAGCGGGAGCTCAAGAAGGCGCTCGAATTCGCGGAAGGTATCCTCACCGCCATCCCGGACGTTCTGTTCGAGGCAGATGAGGACGGCCGCTATCTCCAGGTCTGGACAAGAAATCCGGACCTGCTGGCCCAGCAGAAGGAGATGCTGCTCGGCAGGACGGTCAACGATATTCTTGCGCCCGAGCAGGCGGCCATCGCGATGGAGGCCCTTCACACGGCCGGCCGGGAGGGCGTTGCCTACGGCCGATGCATCTGCATCGCTCTTCCGAACGGCGAAACGCGGTGGTTCGAGCTGTCCGTGGCCAAGCGACCGAGCGCCGATCCCACCGCCGCCACCACGCTCCTGGCATTCTCGCGTGACATTACCGAGCGAAAACAGGCGGAAGACGCCATCAACTCCGTGCGGACGCAATTGCTCAGCGTGCTCCAGACCATGCCCGACATGATCTGGCTCAAGGACATGGATGGCGTCTATCTCCTGTGCAACCACACCTTCGAGCGGCTGACAGGGCTGGCGGAAGCAGACGTCGTCGGAAAGACGGATTTCGAGCTGTTCGACATCGAAAGGGCTCGGTTTTTTCGGGAATCGGACAAAGCGGCGATCAAGGCCGGCGAGTGCATCCTCAGCGATGAGGAATGGGTCGTTTCGCAGGACAATGGTCAATCCATTCTTCTTGAAACCCGCAAGGTGCCGGTCATGGATGCGGCGGGAGAAGTCGTCGGGGTTCTCGGCGTGGCGCGTGATGTGACCGAGCTGAATGCCTCGCGCCAGAAGATCCACCAGATGGCCTTTTACGATCCCTTGACCTCGCTTCCGAACCGGTCGCTGTTCAACGATCGGCTGCGGCAGATGATCACCTCGGCTGGATCGCGGGGCCAGCGGGCCGGCGTGATGCTGATCGACATCGACCACTTCAAGGTGGTGAACGATACGATGGGGCATCCGGTCGGCGACCAGTTGCTCTGCCAGGCGGCCGCGCGCCTCAATGCGAGCGTGCGCGATTACGACACCGTCGCGCGCCTTGGCGGCGACGAGTTCGCCATCCTGCTGCCGGATCTCAGGCAAGGCGACGATCTCGGCCGGATCGCCAGCGGCATTCTCGAGAAGTTCAAGGACGGCTTCCTGCTGGATGGCAAGGAGGTCTTCATTTCCTGCAGCGTCGGCATCGCGCTCTATCCCGGCGACAGCGCCGACGCCAATGATCTGGTGAAATACGCTGATTCGGCGATGTATCTCGCCAAGCGCTCGGGGCGAAACAATTTTCGCTTTTATTCCAAGGACCTGACGGCGAACGCCGAGGAGCGCATGCGGCTGGAATCGGAATTGCGCCGCGCGATCGAGCGCGAGGAACTGGAACTGCATTACCAGCCGAAAGTGCTTCTGGACAGCGGCGCGATGGTCGGTTCGGAAGCCTTGCTGAGATGGCGTCACGCCGAGATGGGCATGATCCCGCCCGACCGCTTCATTCCGGTCGCGGAAGATACCGGGCTGATCGTCGAGCTCGGGCGATGGGTGCTGCGCGAGGCCTGCCAGACCGCGGTCGAATTGAACGCCGAAAGCCAGGCGCCGCATAAGGTGGCGGTCAACCTTTCGGCCAAGCAATTCCAATCCGCCGGACTGGTAAAGTCGATCGCCGATATTCTCGGCGAGACCGGTTGCCGGGCGGAATGGATCGAAATCGAAATCACCGAAAGCCTTCTGCTCGATCAGAAGGACGAGACGCTGCAGACGCTCTCCGAACTTCGCAGCATGGGATTTTCGATCGCCATCGACGATTTCGGCACCGGCTATTCCGCGCTGAATTACCTCGCGCGCTTTCCGATCGACACGCTGAAGATCGACCGGTCGTTCATCAACAGCGCCGACAGGCGCAACGAGGAACTCGTCAAAGCGATCCTCTCCATCGCGCGCTGTCTTGGGCAGAATGTCGTTGCGGAAGGCGTCGAAACGGCCGAGCAGGCAGCCTTTCTTGCCGCGAACGGATGCGGCTCGGCGCAAGGGTTCCTTTACAGCCGGGCGGTGCCGAAAGCGGATATCATCGCGCTCAGGCAGCGCTCTCCTGCCGGCGGCTCCCATCCGGGCGAGATGTGGGTTCGCGGGTGAATTCCGTCATCAGGAACGCCATCGAGCGGCGTGCCGCTTGAAACGGAGCGCGCCGCCGGTGCCTCGGCCCTTAGTAAATGATGGGAAGCCGAAGTCCTGTCGTCTTCGGTTGCGCTATCCGATTGTCGCAGCTCTGTCCACTTGGCGCAGCAAAGCCGCAAAGTGAGCTGCGAGGCGCTCGAAAGTAGGGTTTTGTTAAGGCTGATCCGGCGTTTACTAGCAGACGAACAATACGCAACTCATTGAAATGAATGGCGAAGTGTTCCGGTTGACCGGCGATGAAGCACGCCGCAGCCCATGAGTGATCGGACCCGGAGACATGAACGTTTCCTGTCCTCCAGAATACGAAATATTGAAATGCGAATTGCTGAAATCATCCCCTTTCCAAATTCAGTTTCCGACACCGCAATTGGCGCTTCCGTGTCGCAGGCCGCAGGCGAGCCGTCCGGCGCTACAGAAATTGAGCAAATGCTTCAGGCGCGCGCCCGAATCCGTAAGGTGCTGGACGAGCTTGACCGGTTGAACGGCGAACTGAGCCAGTTGATCGTCGAAGGTTGATAGCAGCCGGCGGGATCGTCGCCGGTTCCGCCGCTTGCCTCATGCATGGAAGAACCTCTCCGTCGAGGCCGTCAGCGACGCCGTCTGGAATACGGCCGGCGGCATCATCGCGGCAAATCTGATGCTTGACGATCTCGAGAAGATATACGGCCTGCCTGCCTCGCGCTGAGATGTCCCGTATCGCGAGATATCACGGCGTCTGGCGAAGGGCTGCGATGACGCGGTCTCCCATGGAGGCGCAGCGGGCGCCGTCGAAGGGGAAGAGGGCCGAGAATGCGCCGGAGAGCTGTTTTTCGATCGACTGGCGCATCATCTTCCGCGCCCGGTGCAGCCGGGTCTTGGCGGTTTCGGGTTTGATGCCGAGATAGGATGCTGCCTCCTCCGTGCTCATGCCCTCGACCTCGCGCAGCACGAAGACGGCGCGAAATTCGTCCGGAAGGTCGTCGACGGCCTGTTCGAGGAGGTGGCGCGCCTGGCTCCGCGACAACTCTGTTTCCGGGTCGGTCGCGGAGAGCGAGGAGGGGAACTGGAGGACTTCGCCGCCCCGCGATGTCGTCTGCATGTCGATTTCCTCAAGCCCGGTGGTGTTCTTTCGTGCGCGCACGCGGCCCAGCGCCTCGTTGAGCGCAATCCGGGTCAGCCATGTCGAAAGCTCGGCCTCGCCGCGGAATGTTGCCAGATTGGTGAAGGCCTTGACATAGGCGGCCTGGACGACGTCTTCGGCTTCCCAATCGCTGCGGATGACGGCGCGCGCGGTGCGGAACAGGCGCTGATTGTGACGCTGGACGATGGCGCGGATGGCGGGCTCGTCACCCTGTCTTGCAAGGGGTACGAGCTCGGCATCTGATAACGTCGATACGTGCTGCCGGTGTGGCGCGACCGGAACCGCAATGGCTGTCATGCAAATCTCCGCATTGCTTTGCATCGGAGCCCGGCCTTACGGCCGGACGTCCAGTTTGCCGGTCATGGCGCGATGAAAACGGCAATAGAAATCGACCGTTCCCACCCTGCCGACCGTCATCCGCGCTTCCGATTTCGGCGGCAGGTCGACATCGAAGCTGTTGTCGCGCGCCGTCGCCGTGTGCCGGAATATATCATCGTTTCGCCAGACGATCACATCGCCGACATGCAGCTCGGCAGGCGCTGGGCCGAACGTCATGCCCGCGATGGTGAGCTGATAGTCCGCCGCTGAGGCAACTCCGCTGCTTGCCCAAAGCAGCGCAAACAGCAGCGTTTTCAGGAGCCGGCCCATCGCCGGCCTACTTGATCATCGAAGCGAGATGTTCGGCATGCGTCTGGTGTTGCTTGAACAGGGTCAGGCCTGTTTCCAGCAGCGATTTGAGCTCTTCGTTCTGCGCCGAAGGGATCAGCACCTTGGCGAGCGCCTCGTTGACCGACTTGTGATAGGCGACCTCGTTTTCGACGTAGGCCTTGTCGAAGGCGGCGCCGTCGAGGCCGTCAAGCGTCTTCAGTTCCTTGCTCGCCTGGGTCGAGAGCGACTGGCTGATCGCATTGTCCTCCGGCGTCACTTTCAGCTTCTTGACGAGGGCGAGCGCCTGATCGTTGACGGCCTTGTGGTCGCGCTCCATGGTCCTGGCGAATTCGACGACTTCAGGATTTTTGCTCTTCTTCAGCGCCTGTTCCGCGGCGGTGACATCGATCTGCCCCGCCGTATAGGCGATGTGGGCGATCTGAGGGTCGGTCGGCTTGGCATCGGCGGCGATCGAGGCGGTGCCGAGCGACGCTGCGATGAAGGTTGCGCCGAGAATTCGTTTCAACATGATCTGTCTCCTTATGTCGGATGGAAGCGAGCATTGGATGCAGATCGACCGAAAAGGTTCCCGGAAATTTTCGAAGCGCAAATGATTGCCGGGCCGCTTTAGTCCCTGGCGATGAAATGCTGAAGCACGATCGCATGATTGTGGGCCTGGTCTTTTGCCGCATAGAGAAGCGTGGCGTCCGATTGCCCGATCCGGCGTTTGAGTTCCTCGACGGCTGATGAATTCTCTTTGAGCTCGTCCCTGTAGCGGCGCTGAAATTCGCTCCATTTGGCGGGATCATGGCCGAACCATCGGCGCAGCGCCGGGCTCGGCGCGATGTCCTTCAGCCAGACGTCGACTGCCGCCTCCTGCTTTTTCAAGCCGCGCGGCCACAGCCTGTCGACCAGAATACGCGTGCCGTCCCTGTCTTCTTTCGGCTCGTAGATTCGTTTGATGTGCAAGGCCATTTGCTCATCCGCTGTGAAGGTGGTTCTGAACGAATACGCAGATGCGGGATTTGGTTCCACCCACGCCTGTGGTTGCTAAATAGTCACACTCGATTGCCTCTAAGCTGTCACATTTGATTTTTCGCGCACAACTGGTATTGCTCGGTCGTCTGTCGCTGATACTTTCCGATTCTCTCAACATTGCCAAAAGGATACCTGATGCGAAAGCTGGCGCCGTTGGTCCTTGTCGCAGTTCTTAGCGCATGCGCTCGGCCATCCGATGGCCCAACTGCCGGTAGTTTTTACAATGCCACCTCGCCGAATGGCAATGAACGAATCCCTGTCGTCAGGCTCTCGGAAGCGCCGATGGGTCCGGTTACGTCAGCCCCGCTTGCCTATGCCGCCACCGATACCGGCCTCAGCGCCATGCGCTCGAGCGGATTCGCCGATACGCGGCTGAGGCGCGGCGACGTCATCGAGGTGACGATTCTCGATCCCGGCGAGGATGGATTGTTCTCCTCGACCCAGAGCAAGACCCTCGATCTCGGCCGGTTCACGGTGGATTCGACGGGCAATGTGACGCTTCCCTTCATCGGCAAGCAGCGTGTGGTGGATTCCTCCACCGAGGCGCTGCAGACGCGCATCGTCACCGGCTTGAAGGGTTCGGCCGTCAATCCGCAGGCTGTCGTCACCGTGGTCGACCGGCCTTCCAGCGGCTTCACCGTCAATGGCGACGTGCGCGCCGCCGGGCGCTTCCCGCTGACCGCCCGCAAGGAGCGCGTGCTCGATGCGGTGGCGCTTGCCGGCGGCGCATCTTCCGATCCGGGCTCGGCGACCGTCACGCTGATGCGCGGCAAGCAGCGCGCCACCGTGCCGCTCCAGCGCGTCATCGACGACAGCAAGCAGAATGTCTACCTGCTGCCCGACGACCAGATCTATGTCGACAAGGACGCGCCGACCTTCACCGCTTTCGGCGCCTTCAAGAGCGTGGGCGAATTCGAATTCCAGCCGGGCAAGCTGACCCTCGCCCAGGCGCTCGGCCGCGCCGGCGGCCTGCTCGACGACCGAGCCGATGCGAGCAATTTCTATGTGATGCGCAACCAGCCGGTCTATACGCAGGTCGCGGCTGCGAATGCCAAGACTGCCGCGCCTGTCGTGGTGAGCAGCAAGCCGGCAATCTACCGCGTCAACATGAAGGACGTTTCCAATCTGGCGCTGATGCAGCGCTTCCAGATGATGGACGGCGATATCATCTACGCCAGCAATGCCGGCCTGGTGGACTTTGCGAAGTTCTTCAACGTCTACCAGAAGAGCGTGCCGACGGCCGCGGCGCCGATCCCCGGTTCGAGCGGCAACTAAGCATCGACCGTATGTTTTGCGAGGCCGCCGAGCAGATGCAAGGCGGCCTTCGCATTTTCGGGCCTGTCTTCGGGATTGCGCTGCGACAGACGGATCGCCAAAGCCTGAAGCTCTTCGCCTTCCCCGTCGCAATGACGCAGGAGCAGGGACAGTAGAAGCCCGGCGGCATAGAGATCTGACCGCCCATTGAGCGGTCTGCCCGCCATCTGTTCCGGAGAGGCGAAATCCGGCTGGCCGGCGAAGGCGAGATCGAGCTGGCCATGCCGGGAGCCTGTCTCGATCGCGATGCCGAAATCGGCGATCTTCAAGCCGCAGAGATCGCCGTCGGCAAAGAGAAGATTGAGCGGCGACAGGTCGCAATGCACGAAGCCGGCGGCGTGGATGGCCTCCAGGCTGGACAGCACCGAAATCATGATCGAGATGACTTCATCGGGAGATAAGGGTTTTTCCCGCAAGCGGTCCGCAAGCCGGCTCCCGAGCCATTCCATGATCAGGGCCGGGCGTCCGTCGGCGAGGCGCAGAACTGCTTGTGTTCCCGATATATGCGGGTGGCGGAGCGCCATGCCGATCTCCGCCTCGCGCAGCATGAGTTTGCGCAGAACGGGGTCGTCGGCGTGGTCCGGCCGCGGCATCTTGATCGCGTGGAGGGTGCCGAGATCGCGATGGCGGGCGCGATAGATTTGGGTGGCCGCGCCATCATGAACCAGCGCTTCGAGCACGAAACTATTGGCGATAATCCCGGGGGCGGCACCGCTCAGGCGGGCCTCGCCGCGATCGAGCGCGTCCCTGACCCGGTCTATCAGGATCTGCCGGGTCTCGTCCGAACCGCAATTTAACGCTTGCCAGAGATGCGAAAAGCGGTGCGTGATTTCCTCGAAATCGACGGATTGATCAGGCGTCATCGGTGGTCACATCGATCACGATGGCGCTGAGGTTTTCACGGCAATTGGCGATCAGCCCCTCCTGCACGAGAATGTCGGCAGCCGTTTCGATTTTTGCCGAAAGGAGAATTTCGGCGATGCCGCGCTCGGGAACGGCGTTCGGAAGGGCCGCACTGCAGAGCAGGAGCCGGTCGCCGGCCTGTAATCCGCCGGAGCGGACTTCGGGAATGAGATGTCCGCGCATGCCGATGGCGCGCGAGAGCGTGCGCCGCAGGCCGACTTCCACATGGTCGCGGGTCAGGCAGCGCATCATGCCGTCGCGCAGGAGGTAGCAGCGGGCATCGCCGACCCAGAGCAGCGCGCAACTTTCCTGAAGGGCTGCGAATACGACGATGCTGGCGGCCGATGGTTCGCGCCCCTCGGAAAGATGGGCCGACTGAAGCAGGCCGTGGGCGCGGCCGAGCTTGCCTTTGATTTCCTGCGTCAGAGCTTCGATCGTCTGCTGCGGGGCCGTTTCAGCCAGCACATGAACGGCGATCTTGCCGGTTTCGGCAGCGGCATTGCCGTCTCCGACGCCATCGGCGACGGCAAAGAGCGAGGGCGTCTGGGAAATGAGCAGCGCATCGGCGTTGACGCTGAGCCGCGTGCCGGGATGCGTGGCGTGGCTGTGCCGGAGAACCGGGGAATGATGATGTGGTTCGACGATGACAGGGCGCGGTGTCGCGACTGTCTCAGGCTGCGGCGGTGCTGAGACCGCGCCGGAACTCTCGCGAAGCAGCTTCGCGAAATGCGCAGGTTCCGGCGCGCCGCCAACGCCGAAACCCTTGGCCCGCCGTTCCTCCGGGTCGATGTGCCACCAGATCGTGCCTCGGCTGGAGGCTCTGTCCTGCAACGTCTCGTTTTCCGCGAGATCGGCCGGCCGCAGGGTCCGCAGCCGCTTCAGGCTTGCGGTGAACTGGTTGATGTCGAAATCGCGCCTGGCCGAGCTTTCGGCGATCGCCTCCACTGCCGTGAACCATGCGTCGTCGAGATAGAGCTGGCGCGGATGCTCGGAAAAGCCGTGAAGCTGGGCGGCGATGACGAGGGGAAAGCTGCGGCCGACGCGGTCGAGGCTGGGCAGCAGGACGCCGGCAACGGTCGCCGATCCCCAGAGACCGCGTTCGATGATGAAACGCCATGCCGGCATCGTGCGGAAACGGCGTTCCCAATCCTCGCCGAGTTCCTGTTGAGCCGCCTGCATCCCGGCCTGCAGCCAGGCGTCGAGCGCGGATTGCAGGCCGCGGCCGAGCCCCATCGAAACGAAATCGCCATGGCTCGGCAGCTTGCCGTAGAAGCCGATCCGGTCAGCTTCGGTCGGGTTTCGCTCGAGGGTGGCGCGCTCGTTCATGATCTGCCGATCAGAATTGCGCCGGGCACGAGAAGGCGCCGAGCGCCTCCAGCCGGAAGGGATTGAGCACCGAGCCGAATTGCACGTCGAACTCCGCCGCCTGGTTGTCCTGCTGGAATTTCGCCCGGAAAAGGTCGTCGCCCTGCATGGTGACGTTGGCATCGTCGAACAGGCGGAAGGGCGACCAGTCGCCGTTCTCCGTCAGGGCCTGCTGCCAGCCGCCCGGCTGGAAAGCGAGGCGCGAGGCGTTGCTCGCTTCCGTCGACGGCCAGGTGATCGATTTCGATTGGATCGGGCCATGGAAATAGACGACGCGTTCGCCCTCGATCTCCAGCATCACGGCGCTCGCCGCATCGCTCAGCGACACCGGCTTGACGTTGATCGTGATCGACGGGTTCTCGCTGCCGGCCGGGAAGAAGGCGCGGTTGATCTTGTCGGCATTCTCGAATTGGGCGATTGCCGCGCTCGGAATGCTCGCCGCGCCGAAGGTGCCCTTCCAGCCCCAGGGCGAAGCGCTGGTATCGACGAAGGCTTCGAGCTTCTCCTTGAAAAAGGTCTTGAACAGGCCTTCCGGCCCGAACAGCCTGACGAAGTCGCTCATCGCGACGTCGCGGGAGGATTTCCGGTCGAAGGGATAACGGCCGGTCACGACGTTCGAGCAGAAGCCGGAGCCTTCGGCGGCCCAGGCGTCGCTGATACGGGAACGGGCGGATTTGACCGCCAGCGAACCGACATCCGCGGCAAGCCCCGCCATCCAGCTGTCGACAGGGGCGGGCAGTTTGCGCGCCTGCTGCAACAGATCCTGATTGGCGTCGGTGAGCTGGCTGTCGACGTCGAAGACCTTGGCGACTTCGGCGGTCGAGGTCGTGGCGCGCGAAAGCTGTTCCTGCACTCTTTGCAGGATCGGCTCCAACTGTCCGATCTCCGATCGCGGCGCATCCTTGGACTGATCGGTTGACGAAGACTGGCTGGAGGGCGGCGCCTTCAGTGCGTCGCGCAGACGGCCGAACGGATCGGGCGCATTCGCGGCACTGGCGAGCGCCGTGGTCGAGGCGGCCAAGCTGTCGCCGGCGGCCGAGGCGATCTCGGCGCCGGGCGCGCGCAGGTCGGTTGCGGCGGCGATCGACTTCGCGATCGTCTCCACCGGACCGGGCTTGCCGGCCAGGATGCGGGTGGTTTCTGCCGCATCGCTGATCGTCTGCGAGGGCTTGACCCTGAGATCGGCGAGAAGTGTGGCCCAGCGCTGATCGAAATTGTCGAAATAGAGCTGAAGCGTGGCCTGGGCGACGGTGTCGACCGTGACGCCGGCGGGATTGGGATCGCCGCGGACCCATTGCTCGTCGAGCGCTTCACGCGCGGCGTCGGTGATTTCAGGCAGAACGACGGTGCGATAGCCGGTCGTGGAGAAGAGGCCGGGTATGGCTTCGTTGAGCGGCGCTTTGGAGGTGCGCTCGAAAGCCTGTTCGCCGAGCGGCCCGAGTGCGCCGGCCGGACTCCAGCCGGGGAGGGCGCGGGATGCGCGGTATTCCGCCAGGATATCATAGGCGCGGCTGGCGATATTCTGCGAGCGGATGATCTCACGCGCCTTGGCGATCAGCGTCTTGTCGAGCTCGATCGGCGGCAGCGCGCCGCGCGCCATGGCTTCGGCATGGGCGATCAGCGCCTGCCGGGCTGCGGCCCGGCCTTCGTCGGGATAGAGCCTGGTGAACATGTCTTCCGCCTCGAGCGAGGCGAAGTCCGCATTCACAGGGCCGAGCCCGCCGAGCATGCCGTAGAGCTTCAGCGCGTCGAAGGTTCGGGTGACGTCGGTGGTTTCGGTCATGTCCTTCTGAAGCTGCACCAGCATGCGCGGCAGAAGCAGCGTGTTCAGCGCCCGCTGATAGGCCTCGCGCTGGCGGCTCGCGACCTTGCTCTCCTGGTCGAGGCCGAGGCTCACCGGCCAGACGCGGGTCTTGGAGAAATCGGTGGTGACGGCCGCAAGATTGTCGAGCGCCGGCAGGATGCGCAGGAAATCCGCATCCGAGACGTCTCGAACAGGCACGCCGCGCACCAGCTGTTCATAGGCGTCGATGCGCCTTTCCGCGCCGGCGAGCGCTGACGTATTCTGGAAATAGGTGGCCGTCCAGCTCGTCAGCACCACGGCAAGCAAGAGCACCGCGCTCGCATAGGCGGCTCGGCGGAAGAGAAGCTGCCGGCTCGAAAGCCGTTTGTCGCGGGCCACCAGCGATGCTTCGCCGAAGATCACCTCCTTGAAGAGGCGCGAAAGGAAATAGCTGCGCCGCAGGCGGGGAACGGCGACCGTTTCCTCCCGCTGGGTGCCGGAGGCGAAATAGATGCCGCGCAGGAGCGGCGCCTCCACCAGTTTCGAACCTGAGCACAGCTCCGTCATGACGTCATGCAGGCGATCCTTCAGGGAGGCGAGCTCGGCCGGGAAGCGGAAGATGCGGCCGCGCAGTTCCGGATTGGTCTCCTGCTGCAGGCGCTCGATCAGCATGGCGTCGACGCGCTGCTGCAGCAGGGTGAATTCTTCGACGAAACCCTCCGGCAGGTTTGCCGCCTTGTAGCTCTCGTCGAGCCCGAAGGTCGTGCCCCACACCTGTTCGCGGTCGCTCTTGTTGAAGCCGTCGAAGAATTCGACGAAGCCGGTCAAAAGATCGGCCTTGGTCAGCAGCAGATAGACCGGCACGCGCGCATGCAGGAGTTCGTCGAGTTCGGAAAGCCGCTGGCGGATCGCCCGGATCTCCTCGCGCTGTGCTTCGGGATCGCGCGTCAGGAGATCGCCGATCGACAAGGTCACCAGCGCGCCGTTGATCGGCTGCGAGCGGCGGTATTTGCGCAACAGGCCGAGAAAGCCTTCCCAGCCGGCCTTGGCGGTGCCGTTCAGATCGTCCTGTGTGGTGTAGCGGCCGGCGGTATCGATGAGGATGGCCTCGTCGGTGAACCACCAATTGCAGTTACGCGTGCCGCCAATGCCCTGCACCGAATTGCTGCCGAGCGCATCGCCGAGCGGGAATTTGAGGCCGGAATTGCTGAGCGCCGTCGTCTTGCCGGAACCCGGCGCGCCGAAGATCACGTACCAGGGCAGCTCGTAGATATAGCCGAAACGCCTTTTGGTGATGCGGCGCAGCAGCTGCAACGCTTCCTTCAACCGGCTGTGGATCTCGCCGACCTCGGCCTGCTGGCTGGCGGCAGCCTCGGCTTCGGCGTCCCGCTCGATCCCTTCGACGAGCTGCTTGTCGCGTCGCCTGTCGCGGATCGCTGTGAAGACGAGGTAGGCGAGCCAGGCGGCGATGACGATGCCGATCAGCGTCAGCCGTGCCGAGGCGCTCGCCAGCGGCTTGAACTCGCCATAGGCGGCGAGATAGCCGTAGAACCAGATGACGACGCAGATTGCCGCCACCCAGATGATCGAGATGAAGCGGCGGCCGAGGAGGCCGGCATAGGCCTCCACATAGGAACGCAGCGTATAGAAATAGCTTAAGGGGTTCATCGCGAAGCGCCTCCTGCTGCGGGCGCCGTTTCATTGGGATTTTCGGCTTGCAGGGGCGGCGCCTTGAAGCCGACGTCGCTCAGCCGTTCGCTCGGATCGGTCAGCACCAGGATCTCGGTGCGGCGGTTCATCTCCCGGCCTTCCTGCGTGTCGTTGGCGGCGATCGGATCGCTTTCGGCGCGTCCCTCGGTCAGGATCGCGCCCGGCCCGGTGAATGCGCTCAATATGTCCCCGACCGCCTTGGCGCGGGCCTCGGAAAGGTGCCAGTTGGAGGGGAACTGGATGGTGCGGATCGGCACATTGTCGGTATAGCCCACCACGACGGCACGGAATTTCTCGGCGGCGAGCGCGCCGCCGATCCGCTGCAGGAGATCGTGGAATTTCTCGCTGACTTCGGCGCTGCCGGTGGCGAACAGGCCGGAATTGCTGATGCGCACCAAGAGTCGGCCGTTCGAATCCGAGAGCGTGACCAGCTTCTTCTCGACCTCCGGCTGGAGGAAGGCGAGCAGGTTGTCGAGCCGGCTCGGCGGCTTCACCTGCGGCGGTGGAGGCTGCGGCGGGGTTTCGGCGACGACGACGGGCGGCGGTGCGCGCGGAGGTTCGGGAATCTTGACCAGCACGCTCGGCGTGTCACGCGGCGGCAGCTTGGCCAGGCGCTCGAAGGTGCCGTCGGAGGCGCGGTTGAGCGAAAGCGTGAAGAAGAGATAGCCGAGCGCCAGGATCAGCGTCAGGACGGAAAGAAGCGTCCAGAGCGCGGCGGCTGTGCGCAGCGGCTGGTGCCGGGCGGAAACGCCCTTCCAATGCGGGGAAAGCTCCCGTTCGAAGACGCCGTATTGGCCGAGCAGCGTCTTGTAGAGGCTGTCGCGGATACGGCCGAGTTCCAGCCCGCCGCGCGCAGAAACGCGGGTGCGGCCCTCGAAGGCAAGTGACAGGCAGAGATAGATGAGGAGAAGCAGATCCTTGTTGGCGCCGGGGCTTTGATGGAAATGGTCGAGCAGGTCGAACACCCGCTCGCCGCCGGTCACGTCCATATGGAAGGTGGAGACGAGGCCGGAGCGGGCCCAGCCGGCGCGCACACCCCAGGCCTTGCTGAGCACGACATCGTCGACCGTGGCGCAGACGACATAATGGGCGGCGCGGGCGCGCTCGGGACTGATGCGGGCGCTCGCCAGATCCCGCTCGTAGCGGCCGACGGCTGCGATCGCCACTGCGCGCAGCTCTTCGATGTCAGGCTGCTCTTCGGTGTAGCGCAGGCCATGGGCAAGGTTGAGGAGCGGTGCTGCCGAGCGCACCAGGGTCGGCACGTCCTCGGCCCCGAAGCGGAAATCCTTGACGAGTGTTTCGACGGAGGCTCCGCCCTTCGCAAGCGCTGCCGCCGATGCCTTTCCTCCCTCGCTTTCGGGAAAATCGAGAACGTCGTCCAGCATCTCCGCCATCTTGCGGGCGGATTGCTTTTTCTTCACGCCATCCTCGGTGAGTTCGACGATGGTCGGGAGATTCTGCCAGGTGGAAGCGGATTCGTTCTTCATTCTCTAAGGGCCCACAGTTCTATTTCTAGCCCGGGGAAATCGCCGGCGAGATGCACGGCGATGGCGCCCGAAGTGTCGAGTTGTTTCCAGAGCGGATTCTTGGTGTCGAGTTCGAAATAGATGGTGCCGGAGCGATAGGGGAGCTGGCGCGGCAGCACCGGCAGCGGCCGCACGGGAATGCCCGGCAGCGCCACGTTGACGAGGTCGGCGATGCGCTCGACCGGGCCGACCTTGATCTGCGCCGGCAGCTTGCGGCGCACGTCCTCGGCCGGCATTTCGGCCCGGACCGCCAGCACGAAGCCGGCATCGCGAAGCAGCGTGCGGTCGTTGATCGTGCCGATCCTGACGCCATGCCGGCGTTCGGCAAGCTCGATCGCCACGGCCGCCTGTTCCAGCACGGAGGAAAGCGAGGCGCGGAGATCGTCGAAGACGGCGGCGAAGGTCCCCTTGAGGTCATCATGCCGGTAGGGCGGAAAGTCGCTGGCGCGCTTGCGGTCGGTGGTGAAGGTGGCGAGTTCGCCGGCAAGCTGGATGCAGTGCTCGTAAAAGACGATCGGGTGGATGCGTGTCGCGTTGGCCGAAATATGCTTCAGCATCGGATCTGCGCGGTTGAGGATCTGCAGGAGCAGGTAGTCGCCGACCTCGGCCGTCCCGCGGATGGTGGGATCGCCGATCCGTTCGGCAATCGCCTCGGCGCGATGGCGCACGATGCCGAGAAGCTCGGTGATCAATTCGTTCAGCCGGCCCGCGGCCGTGCAGTTGAGGCTCGGCAGGATATAATCGGGATCGAGGATCACGGCTCTGTCGGAACGCACTTCGATGATGCGCGCGAGCCCGATCAGTTCGTAGCCGGCAAGCTCGTCGCCGGTCCTGAGATAACGCAGGCTGAGGCGGCCGACATCGATCGGCGCCATGAAGTCGGTTTCGACATTGGCGTCAGGCGCCTCATAGGGCGAAGCGACGAGCCGGACGCTGCTGCGCTGAGCGCCGCCGTTCAGAGCAACATCCGCCTTGCCGGGCTGGCGGGCGGGCAGCGCGAGATAGATGATCGCATTCTTGGTGTTTTCGTCGAGATCGAGCGGCGGCGGCAAGTCCGCATCGACCGGTGCTTCGAACGGCGTGCCGTCGGGCAATACGCCGCGCAGGTTCGACAGCGCGAACTGGCCGATCGCCAGCGCGCCGCGGTCGATGCCGATTTCGGTTATGCCCCAGGGATAGGGCGACAGGCCGTGCGTGGCGGTGCGCACGAGCCGTTCGGTCCAGCGGTCCGCCTGCTGGAAATGCTGCACGCGAAGGAACATGCCTTCGCTCCAAGCTACCCGGTTCTCATTCCTCATGATGCGCGTCTTTTCCTTCCTGCCTGTCTTGCGGATGAGGCCCTGCCTCTCCGCCGTTCACCGCGCCTGATATCGCGTCGCGGAAGACATCCTGGATCGACCGGCTCTCGCCGTCCTTCTCGAATTCCGCCCGATAGGCCTGCCAATAGTTTCGGTCCCGCCGCCAGGGCAGGCCCCAGGCAACGGCCTCGACCTGCGCTTCGACGATGCGCGGTTCCAGCCGGCCCGCCGCCTGGACAAGGGCCTCGAGCCCGGAATTGAGCTTGAGCTGCTGCCCGAGCAGCGTCTCGATGCGGGCCAGGAGCGCTTCCTCCGTGCCGGCAAACAGATCCTGCTCCCGGCCGGAGGACGGCGCATTCATCTCGAAGACGCCGTAGGCACCCTCGACGGCCTCTTCGAGCCGGGCGAGCAGCGGCTCCAGGCGCTCCGCAAAGGCTTCGGGCCGGCCGATCGACAGCGTTGGAAACGTCTCGGCTTCGGGCTGCGGCTCGTTGTCGTTGACGATCTCGATCACCTCAGGCCGGCGCTGCCCGATCGGCACGGAGACGTGAGTAGCCGAGCCATGTTCGAGGTGGCTGCCGTAATCGGTCTCGTCGGAATTCCAGTCCTCCGGCAGAAGCTGGGTGAGCGAACGGGTCTCCGGCGGGCCGCTCCAGCCGATTTCGACATTGCGGGAGGAGGCAGCACCTTTCTTACCGCCCTGTTCGGGCAGGGCCCAATCATCGGCGGCGCGCTCGCCGAGAATGCCGCTGGCGGTACGCCCGCCCGGCGCGATGTCGGCAAGGATCGCGGAAATCGTCAGCGGTTCGTCGCTGAGCACCAGCCCGGCATCGGGATCTTCGATTTCCTGGTCCCTGCTGCCTGATATGTGGACGGAAAAGGTTAGTCCGCCCATTTCCAGCCGCGACCTGTCGGAAAGCCTGGCGATCTCGCCCTCATGCACGGCGACGCCATCGACGCGGGAGCCGTTTGCGCTCTGGTCGCGCAGCAGGAAGCCGTCGCGGTCGCGCTCGATGATGCAATGGAGTTTCGAAATCGAGCGCCGGTCCTCCGGCAGCCGCCAGTCGCAGTCTGGCGCACGGCCGAGCGTGCGCCGGCCGCGCTCGAAGAACCATTTCGGCCGGTTGGCCGTCGTATCGCTGGTGATCTCTCTCAGTTCGAGCCGCATTCTCGCCTCCTCACCGCATCTCGGCCGGCAGGCGCTCGACGATCACTGCGTCGCCGCTGTCCTTTGTCGCCGGCGCGACCCGCGCCCAGCTGTTCCAGCCCAGGCGCGGCGGATCGCCCGCCTGGCCGAGCCGGCAGAAGGGAACGTCCTCCTTCTTCAGGATGACCTGAATGTCGAAATCGAGTGCGGCGCCGACATAGAGCCGTGCCAGGGCGAAGAGCTCGGTAATGGCGCGCCCGCCGGGTGCCAGCTGGAGATAATCGGCATAGCCGAGCGGGCCGATGACGATACGAAAGCCGCCGCTGAAATCGTGGATCGCCGCACCCGCCGTCGCATTGACGCCGAGCTGCACACCCTGAGGCTGGCCCATGCGGCTGCGCTCCTCCAGCGGGATGGTCAGCCAGCGGCCGCGGAACAATTCGATCTCCACCGGCAGGCCGCTGAATTCGGTCAGCATGGCGCGCAGGTTGACGGCATTGCGGTTGCGCGCGGCAAAGAAGCCGGAGAAACGCAGGATCAGCTCCTCGTCGACGCCGCTCTTTTCGACGAGGCGCTTGGTGCCGAAGCCGGTGAGCGAGAGCAGCGTGGTGACGAAGGCATTGCTCGCCCATGTGCCGCCCCAGCGCAGCCGCCGGGCGATGCGGTATTTCTCGCAGGCATCGGCGAAGAGTTCTGCCATGCGCGCGCCGAAGAGATCGAAGAAGCCGGCGAGCGCCCGCGACCGGTTGCGCTCCTCGCGCATGATGAGTTCGTTATAGGCGGCAGGCATGGAACCGAGCGTGCCGACGAGACCTGCAAGGGCGCTGCGCACCGTCGCGCGGCCGGCCTTGCGCTTGTAGCCGCTGACCGCAAGCGGCGCCGGCGAGACGCCGACATGGGCGGCGACATCGAGCCGTCCTTCGCCGACCGACGCCTGCGCGACGCGGAAAGCCGTCACCGGCTCGAAGCGGCCGGGGTCGCGTTCGAGCAGGTCGGTCAGCGCATCTGGCTTGCTGGCGGCTTGCATGTCCATGGTTGGCTGGCGGTCCTTTCCTAGAGAAGCGGGCGTTCGGCGGCGCGCGCCGGCCACTGGGCGATCGGCCTCGACTGCCCCTTCATGCCGATGGTGAGCCGGGTGAAGCTGTTGACCGAGGTGTAAAGGCTGAAGAAGCGGTCGAGCAGGCTGCCGAACAGGAAGGCCGAGGGCCGGTCGATGGCGGCGGGATCGAATTCCAGCGCGATTTCGGTGCCCGGCACCATGCCGCCGCTGCCGAGACGGGCGGTCGAATTGGCGGCCTTGATCGCAACGAGCGCATCGGCGAACTGCTTGGTTTCCGGGCTGTCGCGGAAGGCATAGAGCGAGAGGATATCCTTCAGCGCCGCGCCGCCATTGTCGAAGAGCGAGAGGTGGTTGAGGACGAGATGCGAGATCAGCCGCCAGTTCCGGCCCTCCTGATCGCTCATCCGGACCGATGGCGTCGGCGGGATCAGGGCTTCGACACCCGCCACCGCCTCATGGCCGGAGGCGAGCTGCAGGAAGGGATGGCCACCGCCGAAGGGAAGCTGTTCCGGCAGGTCGCGGTTGAGGCAGAGCGTATCGACGCTTGCGACCGCATCGACGGGGCCGGGGGGGCGGCGCTGGCGGTCGACGAAGGCGATGTCCATGTCGCTCGTCCTGTCGTCCTCGTCGAAACGGCGATAGGCCTGCCAGTAGGTGGCGCTCGTGCCCGCCCGCTGCGACCGTCCGAAGAAAGGCTGGCAGAATTCCTCCTGGCCGCGCGAGCCGGTCAGCAGCACCCGGTCGATCGAATAGATCTCACGGGTCTTCTGGCGCCGTGCATCGGGCAGGAGCCGGTATTCCGTGCGGGTGCCGTCGATGGCGATCGGCTCGCAGACCTGGCGGAAGAGATTGATGACGGGCGTCGCATTGAGCGCGAAGTCGCGGACCGAAACCGCCCGCTCCAGCTTGGCGTCGCTCTCCTTGAGATAGATGAAGAGCTCCAGCGTTTCGCCCGACCAGGCATCGAGCCCGTCGATATCGAGGAAGAGAAATTTCCGCGGCAGGGCGAAGAACTCGGTCAGCAGCCGGTAGCCGGTAAAGCTCGGCGCCGGATAGGGCAGCATGGCCTCCTCGGGCTCGAAGCCGACAGGCTTTAGGTTTTTCGCCGGCAGGAAGACCGGCGAGCGATCATCCGCATGTTTGGCAAGCGCGATGCCGAGCGTGTGATTGGCAAGCAGCTCGTAGATCGCCACCGCCTGCTGCCAGGCGGACGGAATATGCAGGCGCAGCCGCCTCACGCCGAGGCTGGCCAGGGGTTTGCGGGCATCGAGCGGGCGGATGGAAAGCCTGAGGCAGCCGGCAATGCCGGCATAGGGCGAAAGCGGCGCATTGACCGGCTGGCCGGAAAGAGTGGCGCCTGTGATTTCGATCGGCGCGATCTCGACATCCTGCGTGGTGCGGAAGCGGCAGGCTTCGCCTCTGACCGGCTCAGCGAGGATCTCGGTATGGCGCGGCACGGTCTGCACCGAGGCAAGCGTATCGCTCGGGCGGAACTTGACGATGCTCATCGAGGGCAACGGCGCGAGATAATGCGGATAGAGCGTTTCGAGGAGACTATCGGTCAGTTCCGGAAATTCGTCGTCGAGCTTCTGGCGGACACGCGCGGCCGAATAGGCGAAGCTCTGTATCAGCCGCTCCACATGCGGATCGTCGGCGACGTCGCCGGTCATGCGCAGGCGGCCGGCGATCTTTGGAAAGGCATCGGCAAAGCGCGCGGCCCGGCGGCGCAGCGCGAGCAGTTCCTCGTTATAACGGTGGAGGAAGCCTTCAGCCATGCGCGGCCTCCACCAGGAAGCGCTGGGTGGAAGGGTCGATGGTCGATTCGAAGCTGATCGGCGGCATGCCTTCATGCAGGCGGAAGGACGCCTGGATGCGCATGCGCAGCGCCCGCTCGGTCATGGTCCGGCTTTTCAGGATCGTCACCCTGACATCGGAAAGCCGCGTTTCGAAAAGCGCGATGCGCCGCTCGATCGCGGCCGCCAGCTTCAGCTTCGCTTCGTCGGTCATCAGATTGGCCGAGACGACGCCGTCGACGCCGTAGCTCACCAGCGCATCCTTCAGTTCGGCAAGTGCTGCCGGCGGCGTGGCCGGGCAGCGCCGCGTGTTGAGCAGCGCTTCGAGATCGCGGCGGATCGCTTCCCTGACGTCGCGAACCTGGTCGACGAAGCTCATCGGCGGATCGGCGACGCGATCCGGAGCCTCGTCGATCAGCCTGTCGAGGATCGAGCGGGCAAGGACGCGGTCGCGTTGCCGGTAGCGTTCGAGCGGATCAACCATGCGCGGCCTGCCTGCCGGCGGAGCTTGCCTGCACGATCTCCAGCTCCTGGGTATCGTGGAAGGAGACGAGGTCGTCGCCGGCGAGGAAGCAGCGCTGGCCGCGGCCGGTGGTGATGCCGGTCGCTTCCTCGATCCACTCGGTTTCGCGGCCGAGCCTGAGCGTCGCATCCTTGCCGGTGCCGTGATAGACCGCCGGCAGAAGCACCGATGCGGCCGCACCGTCGATCAGCGACAGTTCGGCGCGGCGGAAGGCGAGATCGCGCGGCCGGGCGATCGGCTCGATCGAGACCGCGGCGATCTTGGCGAAATCGATCCAGAGATAGCCGCCGCCGGTCATGATGACCTCGAGGGCGTGCGGGATGCGGTCATCGAGATCGCGGAAATCCGAGATCGCCTTGCCGTTCCAGATCAGCGGGCGTTCGCCCCTCAGGGTTTCGAGTGCTTCGAGCGTTGTCCTCGCCTCACGCGCATTGCCTTCACGATGGGCGATGCCGAGGCGCAGCGCCAGCTTGTCGAGTTCGCTCGGTCCCTGCGGAAATTCCGGCACGGCGCCGCTTGCAAACCAGGCATCGCGTGCCGCCATCGCCCGAAGCTCGTTGCGCAGCAGGGCAAAGCCCATCGTCGCGTCGGGGGAGAGAGTGGCGGCGAGGCTGCACTGATTGTCGGCGCGCTCGTATTCGCCGGATAGGACGAGCAGATCGATATAGAGGTGCCGCGCCTCCTGATCCGAAGGGCTGATCTTCAGATGCGCCTTGACCTCTTCGAGCGCCTCGTCGAGGGCGTTGTCGCTGAGCGATTGGGCGATGTTGGCGGAAAGCGTCATGCGGACATCCTCTCGGGCATGGCAACGGGGCGGCTCAGGATCTGGCCGGTGGTCGCGGTCTCGGCGATCAGGTGGAAGCTCGTGGCGACGTCATCGAGCTGGAAATGCGGCTGCAGGCGGACCGTGCAGGAGAAGCTGCCGGGCTTGCCGGGGATTTCGGCGACGCTGATGCCGGCCGAGCGCAGCGGGAAGCGGGTGCGGAGCGCGATATCGGCATCGTCGTTGCCGAGCGTATAGGCGGTCAGCCAGTCCGCGAGTTTCCGTTCGATCGAGATCGCATCGGAAAGCTGGCCGATCTCGTCGCGCATGATGACCTTGAGATAATGCGAGAAACGCGAGGCGCAGAGCACATATTGCAGCATGGCGGCGAGCCGCGCGTTCTGGCGCGCATGCTCGTTGGAATAATGCGGCGGCGCATGCAGCGACTGGTTGGAATTGAAAATCGCCGAAGAGGAGAGGTAGGTGGTCGCGGCCGGGATGATGCCGAGCTCGCAGAGCTGCTGCTCCTGGCTGCTGGTCAGGTGGATTTCCACCGGCGCCTGGGCTGACAGGCCGTTGCTTTCGGTACCGAAGTCATAGGGCGGCAATTCGGCTGAACTCAGTAGGCCGCCGTCGATCGCATCCTGCGTGACGCCGCGGATATCGGCAAACCAGCCGGAATTGATGAAATTGCGGATGACGACCGTCGCGAAGGCGAAAGCGGCATTGCCCCAGAGCAGCGAACTGCCGTCGCTCGCAATGCTTTCGCGGAAGGGAAAGCCGTCGTTGCGGTGGCGTGAGTGAGGTGTCAACGGCGAGCGCATCAGGACGCGCGGCGCGGCGAGCCCGAGGAAGCGCGAATCCTCGCGGGCGCGAAGGCCGTTCCAGCGGATGCGGTCCGCTTCGTTTGCCAGCCAGGAGAAGTCGCTGACCCGGTTCAGCTCGTGAAAATCCTCAAGCCCGATCGCAGCCGGCGCGGCACCCGCGACGAAGGGGCAGAAGGCGGCCGCCGCCACCATGCCGATCTGCGACAGCGTGCCGACCGGATCGCCGTCGGCGGGATCGGTTGGCGAAAGATGATAGTCGCCGACCAGCAGGCCGAAAGGCTCACCGCCCGGCATGCCGAACTCGCGGCTGTAGATCAGTTCGAAGAGATGGCTCTGGTCGAAATCGCTGGCGCGCTCCATGCTGCGCGCGAGTTCGCGCCAGCCGACGCCGAGCAGCTTGACCTTCACTTCGCCGCTGCGGCTCGCCTCGCGCACGAGCATGGCAAGGCCACGCCATCTCGCCTCCATCGCCTGAAAATCGGGATGGTGGAGAATGGCATTGACTTGCCTGTTCAGCGCCTCGTCGATCAGCGAAATCAGCTGATCCGCCCGGCGCCGCCATTCAGTGCTGGAACCCATCGTCAACCTGACACAGATGTTTCGAAAAGGTCCGGCGCGGCGGCAAACCCGCCGCGCCGGCCCCTGATTTCATCAGTTCTTCGAGGGAATCCGGGCGACCATGCGCAGCGAGGTGGTCAATTCCTCCATCTGCAGCCAGGGACGCATCCAGGCGACGGCGTTGTAGGCGCCCGGCCTGCCGGGAATTTCCTGCACGGTGACCTTCGCCTCGCGCAGCGGATATTTGGCGCGCGACTCCTCGCCAGCCTCGTCATTGGCGTTGACGTAGTTGGAGATCCAGCGGTTGAGCCAGGCCTCGCAATCCTCCGCTTCCATGAAGGAGCCGATCTTGTCGCGGCCCATGACCTTGAGATAGTGGGCAAAACGCGAGGTCGCCATCATGTAAGGCAGGCGGGCCGAAACGGCGGCGTTGGCCGTCGCCTCGGGGCGGTCATAGAGCTTCGGCTTGTGCGCCGTCTGTGCGCCGAAGAATACGGCATAATCCGTATTCTTGTAGTGGCAGAGCGGCAGGAAGCCGAGCTTGCCGAGTTCGGCGTCGCGACGGTCGGTGATGCCGACTTCCGTCGGGCATTTGAGATCGAGATCGCCGTCGTCGCTCGAGAAGATGTGCATCGGCAGGCCTTCGACCTTGCCGCCGTTTTCGGCGCCGCGAATGGCGGTGCACCAGCCGTTCTTGGCGAAGGCTTCGGTCAGGCGCGTGCCCATCACATAGGCCGCGTTCATCCAGCAGTAGGAGCCGTGCGGCAGTTCGCCGGTCTTGGAACCGCCGGTTTCGTCGAAGTTGAATTCCTCGACCGGGCTGGTCTTCGGGCCATAGGGCATGCGGGCCAGCACGCGCGGCATGGCGAGAGTGACGAAGCGGGAATCGTCGCTTTCGCGCAGGCTGCGCCACTTGGCATATTCCACCGTCTCGAAGATCTTTTCGAGATCGCGGGGTTTTGCCAATTCCCGGAAATCCTCGAAGCCGAACATGCGGGGGCTGGCGGCCGAGATGAACGGGGCGAAGGCGGCCGCCGCGATCATCGAGACGCCCTGGAGAAGCTGGACGTCGTCGAAGGAATTGTCGAATTCGTAATCGCCGATCAGCGCACCCATCGGTTCGCCGCCCGGCGTGCCGAACTCGTCTTCATAGACCGACTTGAAAAGCCGGGACTGGTCGAACTCGACCGCCTTGGCAAGATCCTTGGCGACGTCGCGCTTGGAAGCGTTGAGCACGCGGATCTTCAGATTGGCGCTGGTCTCGCTGTTCTTGACGAGATAGTGCAGGCCGCGCCAGGCGCCTTCGAGCTTGGTGAACTCGGGCGACTGCATGATCGCCGAGAGCTGGCTCGAGATCGCCTTGTCGATCTCGGCAATGGCATTGTTCAGCGTGATCGTCAGGTTGCGATCATAGGTGACGGTGCCCTTCAGGGCCTGGTCGGTGAGGGTGCGCAGGAGGTCCTGGGTACGGTCGGGTTCGGTCTGGCGGGTGGCCGCAACGACCTTCGAAAGCAGGTCCTGATCAGGCGCGAACCCGGCTTCTTCCCTTGTCTGCAGTTGCGTTTCAGCGGTCATCTATCGATCCTTTTTGCGAAAGCGGCGGCCCTCGAGGGATGGTTTCCCTTCAAAAGGGGCCGCTGCCGGACAACGACTCTTCAGAATTTCAGCGCAGGCCTGCCGGCCCGCGATTCCAGGCATTCAGTTCACCACGTCCTTCGGCTCGTCGGCCTTGCCGCCAAGCTGGGCGATCAGCTGCGAAAGGTCGGCCTTGTTCTGCAGAATGTCTTCGAGCAGCCGTTCCAGCTCTTCCGAGCGGTCCGCCTTGCTCATCAGGTCGCGCAGCTGGTTGCGGGCATTGAGCAGCGCCTTCAGCGCCGGCACCTGGTCGACGATCGCGCCGGGTTCGAAATCGGCCATGCTTTCGAATTTCAGCGAAACCGGAAGCTGAGTTCCGTTGTTTTCCAGCGTGTTCTCGACCGAGATCGTCAGGCCGGGCGTCATCCGGCGCATGACGTCGTCGAAGTTGTCGCGGTCGACCTGCACGAATTTGCGCTCGCCGAAGGGCTTCAGCGGCTGCGTGGGATTGCCGGAAAAGTCGCCGAGCACGCCGACGACGAAGGGCAGTTCCTTCACCACCATCGCGCCTTCGGTTTCCACCTCGTATTTGATGTGGACCCTGGGCTTGCGAACCCGTTCCAGTTTCTCATGCACACTTGCCATCGAGATTCTCCTTCGTCTCATCGGCGGATTGCGAATAGGAATGCTGCAGATTGCTGCCGGTCGGCCGGCCGCGCGCTATCAGCCTCCCCTGTCGGATACGGGCTGTATGCCGGCCGCCGTCAGCACGGCGTTGCGCGCGTGCTGTTCGGGCAGGAGCTCGGCAAGAAGCTCGGAGAAATCCATGCGGCCGCGGCGCACCAGCGTCTCGATCGACATGGAAATGGGTGAATGGGGCTCCGTGCGGCGGAAATAGCGGGCGACGACGGCCAGAAGCTCGAAGGCTTCTTCCCGCGAACGAATCGTTTCGGCGCTGATGGGCCGCGGGCGAACGGCCTCGGTCTCTTCGGCGCCGGCGGGGTGCAGCGGTTCGGGGGCATGCGCGGCAGGGGCCTCGGAAGCCGCCACGGAATCTTCTATTCCGGCAAGCAGCCGGATTGCAGCGGCCGCCTCTTGCAAAACGTTGCGTGTATTCGAACTCGGCGGCGCCTGGTCGCCGCAGTGTTCGTCAAGTATTTCGACCATGCGGTCGAAAGCGGCGATGCACTCGGTCAGGACGCCGAGATAGGCTGACATTTGCGCGACACCGGCTTCGGCGGCCGCCTGCTGCAATTCCTTGCGCCGTTCGATCTCGTTCGGGCGCTGCGAAAGCTGGAAATCCCACAGCGAAAAATGGGCGAACCTCCCGCCCGGGATCAACGATGTCAAACGAATAGCCTGGATCAGCGTTCCTTCGCCGCCCACACCGTTCAGGCCTGCGAAAGGCGCGAACCGCTCCTCGAAGTCACCGTCCCCGATCGAATGCAGGGTGTCGAAATACTGTTCTAAAAGCGACGCGGTTGCAACATATACGTCACGCAATCCTGAGAAGCCGTTCAATCTCAGCTGGGCTTCGGCAAGCCAGGCCAATACTTCGATGTCCTTGCTCCTGGAAGAAAGGATTTGCAATCCAAGATTGCTAACATCGTGCCAAGCAGGTGCAATCGTAATAACTTCACCCGGAGAAATACTACGTTCGGCTGTACGAGCGGCGTTTCTCGCGTCCTTAATTCTATAGTATATTTCGCGATGCATAGTATTGTTTCGTACGTTTTCTCCGCACGGCCGATCTTTTTCAAGTGGATCTATGATTTCTCGGACGTTCACGCTGTTAAATACCTCAAAAATAAGAGCATACTGCGAAGAGCGGGCATTTTGGGCGGCTTGTATTGGATTGTCAACCATTTAGGAACGATGACGGATTTGTGACGACTTTCCTTATGCTCGCTTTTTTAAATAGAGTCGCTTTTGTTCTGGACAAGGGTTTATGAGCGCCCTAGTTGTTGCTTCGCATCACGAGAGTGCGCCGAATTTCGACGTATAAACAGGACTTGCGGATGTCTCATATCGATCTCAATCGTCTCATTAGAACGCTTGAGCCCAATCTACGTGTCGGTCTTGAGACAGCGGCATCGCTTGCCGTGCGTCATCAGCATGCCGTCGTCGACATTGCCCACTGGCTTCGCTCGCTTCTTGATATTGCGGGCTTTTCCGCCGTTTTCGAAGAGCTCGCGGTCTCCTCCGAGACGCTGAGAGCGGAACTCGACGCGGCGATCGCCGACCTTCCGAGGGAAGCCGGCGCCTCGCTTGCGCTCTCGCCGAACCTGCTTTCCCTCGGCCGGGAGTCCTGGCTGGTTGCATCGCTGCAATGCGGGCGCAACATCGTGCTTCTGGCCGACCTGCTGGCCGCGCTGATGAACGATTCGGCGCTGCGGGCCGTCATCCGCGGCATTGCCCCCTCCCTGCGCAACCTCGACAGAGCGATGCTCGACAGGTTGCTGGAGAAGGCGGCGCCCGGCCCGTCGGAACCGCTTTCCGTGCCTGCGGCCGCATCGGGGGACAATGAATTCCTGCGGCTCTACACTCACGACATGACGGCGGACGCGCGCGCCGGCCGCATCGATCCCGTCATCGGGCGCGACCGCGAACTGCGGCAGTTGATCGATATCCTCATGCGCCGGCGGCAGAACAACCCGATCCTCGTCGGCGAGGCTGGTGTGGGCAAGACCGCGGTGGCGGAAGCGCTGGCGCTGGAGATCGCCGCCGGCAACGTGCCGGACCGGCTGAAGGACGTGAAACTGCTGCTCCTGGATCTGAGCCTGCTGCAGGCCGGCGCCGGCGTCAAAGGCGAATTCGAGCGGCGGCTGCATGGCGTGGTCGATGCGGTGAAGACATCGCCGCAACCGATCATCCTGTTCATCGACGAGGCCCATGGGCTGATCGGCGCCGGCGGACAGGCAGGGCAGGGCGATGCGGCCAATATCCTGAAGCCCGCCTTGGCGCGGGGAGAGCTGCGCACGATCGCGGCGACGACCTGGGGCGAATACAAGCGCTTCATCGAGAAGGATGCGGCCCTGACCCGCCGCTTCCAGACCGTGCATGTCCGCGAGCCGGATGAAGAGTCCGCGATCCGCATGCTGCGCGGCGTCGCCGAAAGCCTGAAGACCCACCACAAGGTTCGCATCCGCGACGAGGCGATCGTCGCCGCCGTCCGGCTTTCGGCGCGATATCTGCCCGACCGGCAGTTGCCCGACAAGGCGATCAGCCTGATCGACACGGCCGCCGCCGCGGTCGCGCTTGCGCGCCAGACGCTGCCGGAGGCGCTGAAATCGCTGACCGAGGAGCGCGATCTTCTGGAAGCCGAATCAAGCTGGCTGGCGCGCGAACCGGAGACGCCGGAAAAGCTCGCCCGGCTTGAAGAGATCGCGGTCAAGCAGCAGGAGATCGCCTCGGACATCGAGGCGCTCCGGTCGAAATTCGACGAGGAGAACCGGCTCGTCCGGGAGGCCGACCGGCTGGAGGAAGTCTTCTCTCCCGACGATGTCGTCGCCCCCCTGGCGCCGGCCGACAGATCAGGCGAAGGCGCGAATGTCGCGCCGTTCCCGCCGCAGGCCATGACCGCTGAAAGCGCGCGGGCAGCCCTTGCCGTGACGGAACGGTGCCTCGCCGCGGTAACCGACCGGACGCCGCTGCTGCCGCGCGTCGTCGACAAGGAAGTCGTCGCCGCCGTGGTCGCCCGCTGGACCGGAATTCCGCTCGGCAAGCTGCTCGCCGACCAGATCGAGACCGTCAAGACGCTCGATGCAAGGCTGAAGGAAAGGGTGCTCGGCCAGGATGCCGCGATCGGGCGGATCGCATCGGCCATGCGCGCGGCCCGCGCCGGGCTTTCCGATCCGCGCCGCCCGCCGGCCGTCTTCCTGCTCGTCGGCATGTCCGGCACCGGCAAGACCGAGACCGCGCTGTCGCTCGCCGACATGCTCTATGGCGGCAGCCGCTATCTGACGACGATCAACATGTCTGAGTTCAAGGAGGAGCATAAGATTTCGATGCTCCTCGGCTCGCCGCCCGGCTATGTCGGTTACGGCGAAGGCGGTGTGCTGACGGAAGCGGTCAGGCGCAGGCCCTACGGTGTGCTGCTGCTCGACGAGATCGACAAGGCCCATCCCGGCGTTCAGGAAATCTTCTACCAGGTGTTCGACAAGGGAACGCTGCGCGACGGCGAAGGCCGCGACATCGATTTCAAGAATACCACCATCGTCATGACCGCCAATACCGGTTCGGAGATGATCGCAGCCCTTGCCGCCGATCCCGAGACCATGCCGGAGGCGGATGCGCTGGAAGCGATGCTGCTGCCGGAGCTGCAGAAGCATTTCAAGCCGGCCTTCCTCGGCCGCACGACGGTGCTGCCCTTCATGCCGCTTGGCGCCGAGACGCTCTCGGGCATCGTCGATATCCAGATCGGCCGCATCCGCGAGCGGGTCGGCGCCACTTACGGGACGACGCTTTCGCTGTCGCCCGAAGCGCGCGAGGCGCTGATTTCCCGCGCCCGCACGAGCGAGATGGGCGCCCGCGCGATCGAGGTGATGATCGCGCGCGACCTGCTGCCCGTTCTGTCGACGTTTTTCCTCGATGCGGTGGCGCAGCAGAAGAAAATTACGGGGATCACCATCGGATACGACGGCCGTCAATTCGGTCTCGATGCCGAAGAGGCCGCCCCAAAGGAATTCGACACGCCGGGGGTAAACCGGTTGTCGGATGAAGTAGCCCCGAGCCGCAAACGCACTCGGGGAGCAGGAAGAAGAAAGGCAACTACGCCTTAGACGCAACTAGGCACTCAACCGCCAACAGGAGAGCTGACAGAATGCCGATTTATCTGCAAATCGACGGTATCCAGGGTGATGCGACCCACGAGCAGCATCGCAAGTGGATGGACATCGAAGCCATTCACTGGAACGTTTCCCGCAACATGAACACCTCCGCTGGTTCGGCGGCGAACCGCGAAGCTTCCGAGCCGACCGTTTCGGAAGTGATCCTGACCAAGGTCAGCGACTCCTCGTCGACCAAGCTCTTCCAGGAGGCCTGCTCGGGCCGCACCGGCAAGCGCTCCGTCATCCATCTCGTCACCACAGGCAATCCGGGCGACACCTACATCGAATATTCGCTCGAGAACACGCTGATCGCCAGCTACTCGATCGATTCCAACGGTGATCGCCCGGTCGAGACGATCAAGCTGAACTTCACCAAGATGGAAGTGAAGTATACGCCTTACGACGACAAGCACTCGCCGCAGTCGCCGATGATCGCCTCTTACGATCTCGCCACCACGAAGGCCGCCTAAGTCAACCCAACCTTTCCGGCGTCGGCATCTGCCGGCGCCGGAAGGCCGCCGGGGCGAGCCCGCGTCGGCAATCTGAACTCTCTAATTTTTGTGAGCTGGTGGATGAAGTCTTCGCACGGCAATGGCCGTAATTTGCCCAATGCGTGGAAGCGCGATGGCTGGATGGGTCCTGCCTTGGCCTTTCTGCTGCTTTTCGGCACCACGCCCGTCCAAGCGCAGCAGCCCGATATCTGGCGGATGAACAGCCAGCAGCTCCTGGAAGCGCTCAAGGGCGATGCCGCACCGGAAATTACCAATCCGGAACTTCGCCGGCAGGTCTCATACGAGCGTGGTGCGGCTTACGTAGCCGGCGTTGCCGATGCGACAGATGGAAAGACCTGGTGCGTGGAAGGCGGTGTTCTCATTCACGAACTGACGGACCGCGTCTTCAGCCATCTGCAAACACTGGCGCCGGAGACGCTGCAGCAAAACGCTGCGATCTTCGTGTCCGCAGCGCTCAGCAAATCCTTTCCCTGCAAAGAAAAATGATTTTGGAGCCGACATGATCAACGTAGCCTTTGATACCCTCTACGCCAATTATCCGAGCAGCGCCACATACCGGCCTAACTATGTCAGCCAGGAGGATCTTTTCCGCGAAATCGGGTGGGACGCGCTTCTGAACAACCCGCTCTATGCGAATACCTGCGCGGTGCGTGTCAGCCTCGCTTTGGTGAGGTCCGGTATCAAGATCTCCCCGAAATCCCACAACATCCTCAAAGGCCCGCACGCCAACAAGGGCTTGGAGGTTTCCATGCGCCGGCTCGCCGATCTCCTGGCGACCACTCTGTATCTCGGCAACTACGAATCCTACACTTCCGCGACGGCGCAATCCGGTATTGGCGCCCGCAAGGGCGTCGTTGCCTTCAACGGCATACCCGGTTACCGGGGTGGCGGGCATATCGATCTGGTCACCGGGGCTGCCGACGCGGCCCAGTGCGCCTCTTCCTGCTATTATCAATCACAGTCGATCTGGTTCTGGCCGCTCCTTTCGAGCCGCACGTCCTGAGGTGTGAGGCCAGCCCATGAACGACCAGCCCTCTGCCGCCGATTTCATCCAGGCGAACCGCATTCTGAAGATCGTCTCGCCGCTCGGCGAGGACCAGCTTCTGCCGGAGCGCGTGACGATCGAGGAAGGCATTTCCTCGCTCTTCGAGATCAAGCTTTCGGCGCGCGCCAAGAAGCCCTCCGTCAAGCCGGAGGAACTGATCGGCCGGCTGATGGATGTCTCCGTCGAGGTGCAACAGGGCGATGGCGAGGGCAGCGTGCGACGCCCCTTCAACGGCCTGGTGACCGAGCTCAACGAAGGCCCGCCGATCACCCGCGGCCTCCGGTCCTATTCCATGGTGCTCAGGCCGCAGATGTGGCTGTTGTCGCGCCGCTCCGACTGCCGCATCTGGATGGACAAGACCTCGGTCGACATCGTCGAGACCCTGTTTTCCGAGCACGGCATTCCCGCGCCGGATACCTCGGGCGTCATCACGCCACCGCCGCCGCAGCATTATTCGGTGCAGTGGAACGAGACGGACCTTGCCTATCTCACCCGCCGCTTCGAAGAGGACGGCCTGTTCTACTGGTTCTCCCACGAGGACGGCAAACACAAGCTGCATGTCGCCGACGGCGCCCGCTCCTGGCTCGGCCCGTCGCCGTCGGCGCAGGGCGAGGGCCGGGTTCGCCTGGCGCAGGGATCTGCCGACCGCAACCACATCACCGAATGGAGCCGGCGCTATTCCTACGTGCCGGGCCAGCGCGCCGGCGCCGACTGGAACTTCGAGACGCCGCGCATGGTGCCGGGCACCATGACCCCGTCGCTCGTGCAGATGCCGGAAGCCACCAAGCGCGAGCTTTACGAATATCCGGCGCGCATTTCTTCCGTCGCTGAAGCCGAGCGGGCGGAAAAACTCAGGATGCAGGCCTCCGAAGCCGATCACGACCGCGTCTTCGGCGGCTCGACATCCCGCATTCTGGAGGCCGGGCGCCGCTTCACCCCCTATGAAGTCGCCCATCCCGACCATGCCTATGAGGAGCATGTCGTGATCAAGGCGGTCCATACCGTCGTCGATCGCTCCTACGAAACGAACAGCAACGAGCCCGAATATACCAACACCTTCGAGGCGGTGCCGTCGCGCGTGCCGATGACGCCGCATCGCGAGACGAAGCGGCCGCGCATCGAAGGCACGCAGGTGGCGATCGTCGCCGGTCCCGCCGGCGAGGAGATCCATCCCGACCAGTACGGCCGCATCAAGCTGTGGTTCCCCTGGGACCGCAAGGCCAAGAAGGACGGTTCCGACACCTGCTGGGTGCGCGTCAGCCAGGTCTGGGGCGGCGGCACCTGGGGCGCCCAGGTCATTCCGCGCATCGGCATGGAGGTGATGGTCGCCTTCGTCGACGGTGATCCGGATCGGCCGCTGGTGACAGGCGTCGTCCCCAATCCCTCCAACACGGTCCCCTACGATCTGCCAGCCAACAAGACGCGCATGGTCATGCGCTCGAACACACATAAGGGCACCGGCTTCAACGAAATGACCTTCGAGGACGAAGCCGGCCAGGAAAACATGTTCTTCCATGCGCAGAAGGACCAGACGACGCGCGTACTGAACGACCGCACCAAACGCATCGACCGCCACGAGGTCTCGGCCATCGGCGCCAACCGCACGGTGGAAGTGGGCGGCAACCAGAAACACGAAGTCGGCGGCTCGATGAACACCGTCGTCGGCGGTACGGGGCCGATGGCGATGGCGCTGATGGGAGCGGTCAGCGGTCTCTCCGGGCACACGGCCGGGCTGCTCGCCCAGGCGGGGCAAATTGCCGGCGGCGGCGGTGCCGGGCTTGCGGCCTTTGCCGGCACGGTTGCATCTTCGGCGCTCGGTTTCCTCGGCGCTGGCGGATTGGGGAGCCGCGAAGGGGTGGTGTCGGGACCATCGCCCAGAGCCGATGCGGGCACGGCGCTTGCCGGCTCCGGCACGGGTGTCGGCGACGCTGCCTCGGGCCTTTTCCCGCTGCCCGGCATCATGAACACGATCGTCGGCGCTTTCAAATCAGACACGATCGGCATTGCGCGGGCCGAGCAGATCGGCATGAGCAAAGTGACCAATGTCGGCCAGACCTCGCTCGAAAGCGTTGGCAAGTTCAAGAAGATCGCCGTCGGTGAGGAATTCGTCATCGAATGCGGCGATTCCAAATTCATCATGAAAGCCAATGGCGAAGTGATCATCCTCGGCAAGACGTTCAATTTCGTCGCGACCGAACATTTCCAGATGCGCGGCAAGCCGATCGATCTGAACTGAGGAGGAAGCGCGCTTGGAACTGATCAACCGGCTTCCTTTTCCGGCCATGGCTTTCCGGCAGTTCGACGCGAACGGCGATTTGGATTGCGTTGTGGCCGTGCGTGGCACGTTCGAACACGTTCAAAACGACAGATTGCGTTTGTGTCGCGAGCAGGAGGATTTTCAGTGGGAGGACGGCTATGACGGCGATCCCCATAGCAGCCCGCTATTGCGCCAGACGGACCTCACGCCGGAGAAAGTTGGGACCGACATTACGTTTCTGGGCAATGCTTATGCGCCGGGCGGCGTTCCCGCATCCTCATGGCAGGTCGGTCTGCGCGTCGGACAGCTTTCCAAAAGGCTCGAAGTCCACGGTCCACGCTTCTGGAAACCCGTCGTTAAGGAAAAGTGGGCGGGCTTTTCGGCGAAGGAAGCCAAGCGCGTGCTGACGGATTGGCAACTGAGCGAAGCCGAGCCCGCATCCCAGGTGCCGATCTGCTGGAGCAAGGCGTATGGCGGTCAGATCCCCGGCACCGGCGACCCGGAAACCGAGACGCCTGTCGATGTGGAAGCGCGCAATCCGCTCGGCTGCGGCATCGTCAATCTCGGCATGCCGGCGGATCATGCGCCCGTCGCAGCACCGCAGATCACTTTGCTTGGGGAGAAGCTGAACTGGCGCGAGTCGATCGAGCCGCAGGGACTGGGCCTGGTGTCGCCGTGGTGGCGATCTCGCCAGCAATATGCAGGCACCTACGACGATCTCTGGCTCAACGAGCGTCATCCACTTCTGCCTGAGGATTTTGACGCACGCTTTTGGCAAAGCGCTCATCCGGATCTCGTTGTTATGCAGCATCTCGGAGGACATGAAGATTACGAGCTACGACATCTCCATTCGCGTCATTCCATCGCCGAGGGCCGTTTACCTGATTTGACACTCGGTGTTCATTGCCTTCGCGAGGGAACGGGCGATTGGCGAGTCTTGAAACTTGACGGACTGCATTTCGATTGGCGTTTCGACGATCGGGTCACGTTGACTTGGCGTATCCGGTTTCCCTTGCCGGAAGCCACAGATGCAAAGCTCACCTTAACGCGTGTTCGCTTGGCTGCATCTTCTCCTAACGAACCGGTGGCATCGGCGTGATCTGCGAGGAGGGCTCTCGTCTGAATCATTGAGTGGCTGCGGGTGCCGCAGACTGAACATTCTTTAGATAAACGGAGACTGCAAGCGACATGAGCCTTCCGTCCGCCACTGATATCCGTATCGGCGATCCGGAGTATCCAAGTCCTTGGACGACCAGTCGTCCTTTAGAAGCACTGCGCGATACTGACGAAGCGCGGATCGTGTCGCTCGCACCGGATGTTTGTCTGACTCCGGTGGGATCCTCCACAGTGCCAATTCCTTACCCAATTGTCGATTATTGCGGCCACGACCGCAGTTTCACGCCAACCGTGCGGTTCGCTGGCAAGAAGGCCATGGTCATGCGTTCGTGTACTACACATGTACACGGCGACAAGCCGGGGGTGCGAAAGGGCGTTAAATCCGGGACCGTTGAAAGCATTTGCGAACCGATAGGCCATGCCTCCCAAATCAGGGCAGAGGGTTCGCACGTTATCCGGCATCTGGATCGCTTCTGGATGAACAGCCGAAACACGCAAGGCGAGGCTCTTTTTGTCCGTAGCACCGCAACGTTCGCTGCACCCAAAGACGATGATCCTGTATGGGGCTCGTTGCGTTATACGCAGCTTGCCGCAAACGACGATCCTAAAACTGCTTCGGATACAGCACCACCTGGCGCGATTCTCGGTTTCGTGGCGCCTGTAGGCGGTATCCCGGCGCTAGCGGGAGGGGGAACAGCGACTGGCGGCGCGGTCGCGGGGGGCGCCACTACCACCGCGGGAACTGCGGCTGGTGTCGGTCTTGGAACCGCATTACTTGGAATAGGCGTCTTTGCTGTGGGCGTACTTTTCCCCACCAACAAAACCAACTTCTCGGACTTCATTCCACAAGACGACCATGAACGGCAGCTTGTTCAAGATGCTTCGCAACGAATAGGTCGCCTTCCATTTTGGGACGGCGGACAATCCATAAAACAAGAAACGCTTGCGCAGATATACCAGCGCAGGCAGACCCAAACTCAGACTCAAACCCAAACGCAGATTGGCCCGCGTCCCCAGGCTGTTCCGCTTCCAGCGACCGGGAATGGCCGTGTAAGCAACCCGCGATGCTATCTGCTGCCATTTTACTTTACTACGCCTGTGCGGGGTACGAGAGCGGAAATGCAGAGGCAGCTCACTCTGCAACAGGGTGTTTTGAACGGTAAGAATCCGTGTACGGCCGCAGCGGATATTGCCCAGTATCCCGTCAACAAGCCTATCGGGGAGGCTGCAAGGCCTGGGGAGCGTCAGCGTCTGTTGACCATAAGAGCAAACCAGATCCGGGCACTTAATCCTAGCCTTTCCCCTGCGCAAGCGATGGCGCGCGCCCAACAAACGGCCGTTCGTCAAGATGCAATCCATACTCTCGATATGGTTGCTGGTGGACAGCCAACGGTATTTTCCGGGCTTGGCGGTCGTAGCGAGAATCGATCCATAGGATCTCAATGGGGAGGTGGAAAGGCTGGAATTCTCAATGATTATGCTACAACTCAATGCCGAAATGGTTGCCCCAGGATGCAGACATCCCTGATCGCGATTTGAGGAGATACGAATGACCGCAGAAGAATTTCTTGAGGCGCGAGGCAAGCCCCACGAGGCAAGAAGGATCTCGGAAGACGAAGCGGAAAGTATTGTGGAGCGCGTTCCAGAGGACCTGATAGAGTTCTGGATGCAACATGGTGTAGGATATTATGCAAACAGGAACTACTGGCTCTGCACGCCGGCCCTTTTCGAGGGCTTCTTTCGCCAGATTTTGGCGAATGTGCCGGAATTGAATGCCGATGACCTGTCCGCCTTCGGATATTCGAGCCTCGGAACCGTCAATCTCTGGCATAGGGCAGGACGACATTTCACGTTTTCGCTTGATGTCGCGCTGCTGATGGATTTGACGAGCAGAACCCGAACTGATCCTCCACCCCATGACCTGGAGGAGATCTATCGGGCGGCTGGTGTGGACATGCCCCACAACGCGGTCGAATTGTTTCTGGAAGCCAGGTCTGCGCCGGAGGACATCTGGAGCATATTGCTGGGGGCAACCAGCGCCGATTCATACAAGGCAATTTATGACGATAACGGTAAAGCCCTTACGCCGCAACTCCGCCGAAGCCTGGGTGAACTTTCGCAGAACGAGATCTATTTCCGAGACAGAAATGCTGAAAGAAATACGGTTGATCACTATCAAAAACTGAAAATTTCCGAGGCCGTCCCGCGCGTGCCCGGTGAGATCTACTATTCATTTGCAATCGAGGTCGGGGGACAGCAGCAAATTGTATCTCAAACGATTCCCTCTGGTAGCGTCCGCTAATTTGTGTGGGCCTATGGTTGTTGCCGCATCGCATGTCCACCTCCGCCGCAGCAAGCAGGAAATCGCACTGCCGCCATGCGGGTTCAAGTCAAAGTTGTGGCTAGTGGTTCTATAAATAGGGTAGCGGCATGAGCATCCCGCGCGATAATTATGTCGGTGAGCCCGACTATCCGGCGCCTTGGACGACGAAGCAGCCGCGCGAAGGTTTGCGTGATCTTGACGAGGCAAAGATCGTCTCGCTGTCGCCGGATGTATGCCTGACACCGGTCGGCTCCTCGGCTGTTCCCATTCCCTATCCGATCGTCGACTATTGCGGGCACGACAAAGGCTATACGCCATCCGTGCGCTTTACCGGCAAGAAGGCGATGGTTATGCGCTCCTGTACGACGCATGTCCACGGCGATGCTCCGGGAACGAAAAAGGGTGTCAAATCCGGCACTGTAGAAAATATTTGCGAGCCGATCAGGTGCGGGCCGAAGGTTCCCACGTCATCCGCCATCTCGACCGCTTCTGGATGAACAACCGGAACACCCAGGGCGAAGCGATCTTCGTGCGTAGCACCGAGACCTATGATCCGCCACTTGATGACGATCCTATAAAAGGATCACTGGCAGCCCAGAAACCGATACAGCTGGCGTTTGATGCCACTTCCCCCGAAGGGCAGAGGCTATTGCGTGAATTCATGGCGCGTCAGGCGGAGCAAGGCGCGACACAGCCTAAAAGCACTCCCTCGCTTGGACGCAAAGGTCGTTTTGGCCGTCCCATCCCGGGCGGTGGATTAGCTGGAGCAGCAATTGCTCTCGGAGAGATACAAAATCAATATTACGCTGGCAGCAGACTTCGGCGCTTGCGAAATAGCCTTGAAGAACAAGGTACACTGGTTGATCCAAGCAACTCTCGCGAACTTCAGGCACTATCGAATTATTCCGAAAATCTTGGTGGAACCAGTTTCGTAAGACGAAATTTCTTCCCCCCGATGACGGAGGACGAGGCTCTCAACCAACTGAAAATGGAGCTTCAAGAAGCCAGGAAAGAAGAAGCGCGAGAAGCAACAGCCGCCGTCCTAAGTTCTAAAAAGCTTGATGCAGCCCTTGGTCAAAATGTCCGTGTAGATGTCAACGAGGATGAATGGCCCTGTATCGTTGGTCCTTCCAAATATGTCGAAACGATTTGCCCGGGCGAGGCGCATCATATCATTCCGGATATGGTATATCGTCTGGGTACGGCTCCGGAAACTTAGGCAGAAAAAGACTCCACTGCCGGGCGTATTCCGAATTCGCCTACCTATAATCAGGGACAGGCTATTTGCCTTTCGCCTGGCATGCACCGTACCAACGACGATGCAGTTCACAAGTCGCTCAATCCGGCTCTCGCGAGCTTGGGAAAAAACTATAACCCTCAGGGTACGGCTCCACTCGGGGCGCTTCTTGATGAGGTTTATATGGCAATAGGCCAGGTGAAGGAGTTGCCGGAAAAATGCAAGAAAATGGCAAAGGTTGCGGCGGAAGGACAAGTTGGGCTGAATGAAGATCAACCGGGTCGCACCACGATACGTCCGCTCCGACTACCGGGCGGGCAACGCGTGATAGATGTCCTAAAGGCTGGCGCTTATTAAGGTTAGGAAATATGAAGCCATTCGATCCGCTCCGCCTCGACGGAGCCATTGCCCTGGCAAGGGACACATTCTGCGTGGTGTTCAGCGGGAGGGACTACGAGGATATGCACTCGTATATTCTCGTTTATGAAGGTCGGTTCAATCAGCCATGGTCCCGCTCTGACGTTCCCCGTAAGATTGATAGTCTTGCCGGTAGAATTGGAGAGGATGGACGACCGATCATCTACGCCCTCAGCGATGAAGGCGATGTTTATACACTTCCCATGGGAAAAGACTCTTCGCATCGAAAAATAGTCGGCGCTGGCGTCTATTCCGACGATTCGGCCGACCTCGGCTACGTCAATTCCATGGCCCTAACTGGGGAAGCGTTGTTCGTAACCGGTTATCACTCGCAGCTTTACCGTCTGACGGATTCCGATGTGGGCTGGTTTCACAAGGAAAAGCTGCCGCAAGTACCTGAAACCTACGATTATCTCGTCTTCGGTGATTTGAATGGCCCGACTGAGGGCAATCTCTATATGAATGTGACCTATTCGCCCGTCAACACGCGGCGAGCTCTTACCCAAGAAGAAAATGCTCGGCGTCGCGAACTTATTGAACAAGGACGAATTGAAGAAGCATCTGCGATTAGAGAAGCTGCTAAGCAGGGGCGCGCGCGGGTAAACGAAGGCCGTCTCTATCACTGGAATGGACAGGAATGGCGGGTGGTCGCCAAGCCACGTTCCACTAAGCACCATCCCGAACCAGAAACCCTTTCGGACATCTTCATCGAATCTCTAGACAAGATCTGGGTTGTCGGCGGCAATGGCGTCATCTTATGTGGGAATGCGAGCATGGTTTTCAGGATATCTCCTTCAAAGGAAATAATGAAAATCTGCGCTCGATCACGAAATTCAAAGATCGGATGGTGATCGCATCGGATTATGCACTGCATTGGTTCGATGGGCATCTGTTATCCCCGCTGAAACCGGTTCTCGATCCGAGCATCAATCGCAACATTCCGAACCCTCTTAAGGTTCATGCCGTCGACGACGTCCTGTATTATTTCGACTTCAAGCATGGCGTTCACACCTTTGACGGCGATCGCTGGACAGAGATCGAAATTCCGCCTGAGTTGCTGGAGCGCGATTTCAACGGGCTACCACCTAGGCGAAAATGACCGACGCAATCGACGATAAAGAGTTCGAAGAACTTTATGGAGCGTGGGAGCCAACACTTTACGCGGCGGCTATGGCTGATAATCGATACTTTGCGCTTTTGGTCGGCGGTCCGCGCTGGGACGATCCCTATACTATCATTCTAACACGTGATGCCAAGGCGCAGACATTCTCGCGCCTTGATGTGCGGCGGGAATTGCGGGATGTCAGGGTCGTGCCGCGGGCCGATGAAGTAAGTGAGCCGTCCTATGTGGCGCTCAGCCTGAACGGCGACATTTATCTGATCAGTCCCAACGGCGCGCAGCATTCAGTCATCCCCGGAACCCAAGCCGAATCTGATGACGCGCCAGAGATTTTGTTCAGCTCCATTTTACCGGTTGGGGATCAATGGCTGGTTGCGGGCGGGGAAGGTTTTCTAAAGCTTGGTAAAGAAAAATCCTGGCAAGATGTCTCTCCTCCTCTACCGACAGAATATCCCTACAAGGTCCCCGATTGGACGATCGTAGGAGCCAATCAGGCGGGTGATATCTTCATTGTTGGCACGCAGACGGCGAATGCGCGGCACTTCAATCTCTATCCCGGGCACCCTCTATATCGGAAGGATATGCCCGATGAGGAGCGCTTTGAATTGAAGAAAAAACTTTACGCCGAAATGGACAGCTATCCGCGTCTAAAAACACTTTTCACTGGTCGGCCCGGCTCTTGGAAGCAGCAGGCATTGCCGGATCGTATAGCTCGGTCCCTGCCCGCGTATTCTTATATCGCCGATGTCGAGAGTGATGGGTCCGACGCTGACTATGTCATCGGTGGCGACGGTCTGGTAATGAAGGGCAATCCGCAAGCCGGGTTTACCGATGTTTCGTCCATTGCCGACCGCGAGAAAAATTTTAAGGATGGCGCTCGCTTGCGCAATGAGCTGATCCTTGCGACTGGCACGGAATTGTTCCGGTTCGACGGTCATTTTGCAAAGCCGTTCGCGCCTAAGGTGAAGATGCGCTCCGCCCCTTTCGTCCTGCAGCCGAGCGCAATCTTCGTCCAGAACGAGAAGCTCTATGTGTTTGATTACGGGCTTCGTTACTACATCTTGGACGATGAGGGCTGGCACCAATACGACATCCCGAAAGAGCTTTCGGCAAGGCCATTCAAGGGTGGCGGTGACAAAGTCGGGCGTTGATCGCTGTCGAGCGACTGATGAGCATCTGGAGCCAATATGTCTGTTACACCTCGGCGCCCGCTGCAGGAAGTCCTGGATGAATTCGGGCCGCTCAAAGATGGTACAACGGTTTCTGCTTCGCAGGCTGAGGGCTATCGTGGGAGGTTGCCAGACGCCATGGTTGATTTCTGGATTGAGCACGGCCGCGGGCAGTGGCGGGACGGCCTCTACTGGATCTGCGATCCCGCGCCGATCATGCCTGTTTTGAATACGTTGTTTGCCGGCGATCCGGAATTCGATGCCGTAAGAATGGTGCCCTTCATGCGTGATGCATTCGGCGAAGTCAGCATCTGGCACCCTAAATTTAAGGTGATCACGCTCAACGTAAATCTTGGCACCGTCGCCACCACGGACATCACTACCAAGGTTGTCGAGGACGTCCCTCCTTTCGATGATGATATGGCGGTAGCTGCCGCCGTGGACGCCAGTGTTTTCGATCTTCGTGGCTGGGTGGATGCTATGACCGGCAAGCCTGTTTTCGATTCTGTGCGCCGCCGGCTCGGTCCGATTACGGCTGATCAGGTCTACACCATGGTCCCGCATTTCCGCCTCGGCGGCGATGGCACGGCCAAGGATTTTTCAATCGGCGGCTTCATCGAATATCTGGGTGTTTTGTCCCAGATGGGATCCTTTACATTGGAACGCTATATCGATCCGAAGGAAGGTGGTCGGGGTCCCTTTGGACATCTCGAAGCTGTCCGCACGATCGGTCATGACCGTCTGATCGATAATTAACACGCGCTTGCCTTAGGTGCACTCAGCATGATGAAGCCCACACCATGACAAACCCCGACGCCAATCTGTTGCGCACATTCATCTCCGACGAAAACCAAGCCTTCGCCGAGCGGCGCCACGGAAAATTCTGGCCCGCCAATCATCATCGGATCGGCCCTTTGGCGGCCAAGGTTTCCGGATTGCTCGATCCGAATGAGCAAATCGATTTCTATTTCCATTTCATGCGCGCCGCCGCGGTCCCTTCGGTCGGCGACAAGGAGATGCCGCTGCTGCTCGAGGCTTACGGGTGCATGCTGCCGTTTCTCGATCTTGGCGGCATCATCCAGATGTCGCGGCGGCACAAGCTGCTGTTCGTGTTCGGGTTCGACGATACCGGCGCCCTGCCGAGCGGCGAGACGGTTTCGGCCAAGGCGCTGAAGGCGCGCCTCAAGCTCATCACGCAGGTCGGCGCTTATACGACGATGCCCGCCCAGCGCGAGAAGAAGGCGAAGTTTGCTCCCTTCGCCGGCGAGGCGGTGCGTCTCCTCGAGGTTTTCCGGCATCTCGGCTATCGCCACGACAGGCGCTATGGCGAAGATCTCTACAGCGTCACCGATCTCCGCTTCTGGGGCATGGTGTTCATCTGCTTGCTCAACAAGGCGACCCGTGCCGATCTCCTTGCCGATATGCTGGAGGGCAAATACGATCTCATGCGGCGCGCCGAGCAGCAGGCGATATTGCACCGTTATGTCGAGGTGGTCCTGCCGGATGTCGGGCCCGATGAAGAACGTTTCCTCATGCTCGCACAACGGCTCAAGAAGATCGAGCTTGCGCGCCGCAACGCCACCGAATCCGTCGACCTGGCGCAAAGGCTGAAGTTGCCATTTGGCGAAGAGGAGGACTGGGAAATCCATATTGCGGTCCCGCTGCGCGGCACCGAAGACCATCCTCTGATCGCCCGGAACGCCGTACGATTGCATATCCGGCCAAATCCGGATTGGGAGTGGGAATTGAGTGCGCGCATCGCCGGGCGCGGGGAATTCTCGGAAGACGAAAAGAAGAGCTACAGAAACGAGCTCGGGTTTCCCCTTCTTGGGCGCGGAAACCTTCATGCTTTCCCCACCTGGCTGAGACAGCTGCGTGAGAACAACGGCCTCGATTTCGATATCGGCGCCGCCGACATCCGGGTTGGCCGCAAGCGGGCGGCAGCCAAACTTGTCGCCCGGTGGCTGGAGAGCTGACCCGTTCCGGCTTGACCGGCGCGCCTACCTCTCGAAGCGTGCGAGCATCGTCCTGAGCTGAAGGTTCTCGGCATGGAGCTGTTCGGCCCGCAACCGCTTGAGCCGTTTGTTTTCCGCTTCGAGAACGGCGATTTCCCGTTCGGGGATCAGATCGTTTTCAGTTTCGAATTGCAGGCTCGGATTCTCGCTGCCGATCGCGGCCGGCTTGCGTTTGGAATATTTTCGAGGGACGTTCTCCGTCACGGCTGCAGGCGCCGCCGGCGGGCTCTCTGGCGCGGGTGCTAGGGCAACCGGGGTCGCGGTTTCTTGTTGTGCCGTTTCCGACGTCGGCGTTTCCGTGGCCTTCGCATCGATCAGGTTTTCGCCGGCGGGGAGGTTGTTCAGCGGATCGGGTCGCGTGTCGGGAGTTTCGGTCGGGGCTTCGACTGCATGGAACGGATGCGACGACTGCTGCTGCACTTCGCGGGCCAGAGCCTTGAAATCCGTGTCGCCCCAGATGGAGTTCGTCCGCGCCTTCGGCTGCCGTCGGCCCGACTTGAATTCGACGACGAATTTCCGTTGCGGCGTTTTCATCTATTCTCGACCTCAGGAAGCTGTCAAAGCCCGCTCGATCGGCGGTGCTGGGTTTCTGCCGGCACGGGAATATATTGCCTCGCCGCGCGCTTCAACCGACCAGTGCGGGAGAAATGCGGTTCTGCGAGGGCATCCGCGGCTGCCGGCATCCTGAAATCCATCCGTTCCGCTCGAGCATGATCAAAATACGCAGAGATTATCCGTTCTGCGCGAAAAACAGTCGGCTGCGGAGGCGGCGAAGGATTTCCTTAAGCGTTACCGCCTTGGATGGGCTCGTCTTCTGTCACCGGCGTGATACCGGCTCGCTCGAATGTGGCAGTGGCGCGATAGGTCAGCAGGCATATGGAATAAGACATGGTTCATAGCAGTTTTGCTTTCATGCTCCGCCACGGGTCTTGCGGCAACGGTGCTTCGCGTTAGGGCTTGGGTAGGCATGGTGGAGACAACGAACAGCGCCGGGCAGGACATCAGGCATCGCGATCCCGATCAGAAAGCCAGATTCTGTGCTGAAATCGCGGCATTGGTCCCTGCCGTCATGAGCGGCGATCTGGCGGGGCGAATGAGCACCGACTATGCGGATGCGGATATTCGTCGTTCGGCAGCCATTCTCAATGAGCTGATCGCGTCGATCGACGACAACCTGTCCGATTTCAACGCGGCGATGGATGCTCTCGCGCATGGAGATCTCCAGGCCGGCATGCGGGACAAACACCGCGGCGCGTTTGGACAATTGCAAAAGAACTTCAATCTCGCCCTGGTGACGATCCGAACGGTGCTGGGGGAACGAGGTTCGGATCAGTTTGCGGACAGGGCGACGACATTCGGCCGGATGCTGGCGGGCTCCGCACCGACTGAGGCCGCAAACGAAATCCGGGCCTCCGACGAGGATTCGCGGCCTATCCCTTCGCCGCCCCACGACCTCTGGCTGAAGCTTGCCGAGGCTCTGGCTCGCTTCTCGGCCTGAGCGGACAGCGCGCCACGACAGATAAGCATCGCGGCGCGGTAGCGGCTTTCCCTAGAAGGGATAATGTTGGGCGGAATCCTCCACCGTGATCCAGCGCAGATCGGTGAATTCTGCAATCGCCGCCTTGCCGCCGAAGCGGCCGTAGCCGCTGCCTTTGACGCCGCCGAAAGGCATTTGCGCCTCGTCGTGCAGGGTCGGCCCGTTGATGTGGCAGATGCCGGATTCGATCTGCGCCGCAACCGCCATGGCCCGCTTGACGTCGCGGCTGAAGACGGCCGATGAGAGACCGTATTCGGTGTCGTTGGCGATGCGGATCGCTTCCTCTTCGCCGGAGACGCGAATGATCGGCTTGACCGGGCCGAAGGATTCTTCCGAATAGATGCGCATTTCAGGGGTGACGTGATCGAGCAGCGTCGCCTCGACCACGGTGCCGGAGCGCTTGCCGCCGGCCACGAGTTTCGCGCCCTTGGCCGTGGCGTCGGCGATCAGCTCCTCCATTTTCTTCGCCGCGTCGAGGCTGATCAGCGAGCCGAGTACGACATGGCCGCGCGGGTCGCCGGCCGGGAGCTGGCTGGCGCGGGCGGCCAGTTTGGCGACGAACTGATCGGCGATCGCCTGGTCGACGATGATCCGCTCCGTCGACATGCAGATCTGGCCCTGATGCATGAAGGCGCCGAAAATGGCGGCATTGACGGCGCCGTCGATGTCTGCGTCGTCGAGAATGACGAGCGGCGCCTTGCCGCCGAGTTCGAGAAGGGCGGGTTTGAGATATTTGCCGCAGGTCTCGGCTATGATCCTGCCGACCTTGGTCGACCCGGTGAAATTGACGCGCCTGACAGAGGGATGGGCGATCAGCGCGGCGACGATCCCGGCCGCATCCTCGGGCGCATTGGTGATGACGTTGATGACGCCGGCGGGCAGGCCTGCTTCAGTCAGAGCCGTGGCGATCAGCCGGTGCGTGCCGGGGCATTGTTCGGATGCCTTGAGGATGACGGTGTTGCCGCAGGCGATCGGCATGGCGATGGCGCGGGTGGCGAGGATGACGGGCGCATTCCAGGGCGCGATGGCGAGGCACACGCCCGCCGGCTGGCGAATGCCCATGGCGAGTGTGCCCGGCTTGTCGGAAGGAATGATTTCACCCGAAATCTGCGTCGTCATGGCGCCGGCCTCGCGCAGGATATTGGCCGCGAGCATGACGTTGAACCCGGCCCAGGGCGCGGTCGCGCCGGTTTCCTCGATCATCAGCCGGGTGAACTCGCCGACCTTGGAATCCATGATGTCGGCCGCCTTCATCAGGATGGCGCGGCGCTGGCTGGGGCCGGTCTTCGACCAGGCGCTGAAGGCGGCGGAAGCGGCATCGACGGCCGCGGCAACATCGTCCAGGCTTGCGGCGGCGGCGCGGCTTGCGAGCTTCTCGGTGAAGGGATCGAGGCGATCATAGGTCCGGCCGCCGGAGGCCGCGCGATCCGCGCCGTTGATGAGAAGAGAGATATTCATCGTGGGTCTCCTGCGACAGAATGAAAGCCGAGGACTTTTGCATGGAAAGGGCTTCGCACCCCGCCGCCGTCGGCGGTAGGATTAGCGCCGTTGATGCGGCGCGCGTCAAGAGCCCGGCATGGCCTCGGCACCTTGCCCGGCCGATGCGGAACGGGCTCCGCCACTCTTCACCAGCGTCGTCCCGCCGATGATCAAGGCCAGCGCCAGGGCGTCTGTCCAGAAGAGCTGTTCTTTCAGGAAGGTGGCGCCGATCGCCATTCCGACGATCGGGATGAGATAGTTGACGGTCGACGAAAAGGCGGCGCTCGCACGCTTCGACAAGGCAAGCAGGGATAACCAGCCAAGCGTGGTGCCGATAACGCCGAGGGCGATGCAGGAATAGATCACGTTCAGCGGAATAGGCTTGTCGAAATCGGAAACATGGACGAACGGCACCAGGGTGATCGATGCAACGACCAGACTGAGAGTGGCCGTTCCTAGCTCGTTCGTGGGGCGAAAAAAGCGGACGGATACGATGGTGACGGCGATGCAAAGCGCCGCCAGCGTCAATGCGCCTAGGCCATATATCATGGCTGCGTCGAGATTTACCTTCCCGCGCGCATAAACAATCGCGAAGACACCGGCAAAACCGATCGCCAGGCCGGCAACCGCGCGGGACGTCAGCTTTTCGTCCTGCAGGCACAGATGCGCGATGATCGCTGAGAACATCGGCGTGAGCGCCATCATGACGGAAGCAAGGCCGCTGGGGACTGTTTCCTGGCCAAGCGTCATGAGACCGAAGGGAAGGGAATTTCCGATCACGGCAAAGACGAGGATGGGCTTCCAATCACGAAAGATCCACCTGTAACCTCTGACCGAAAAGGCGGCCCAGCCGAGAAGCGCGAGAGCCCCGATCGCAAACCGCAGAAAGACGACGGTTCCGCTGGACATCGCCGTAAACGCCACCGTGGTGAGGCTGTAGGCACTGCCTCGGCAAAGAGCGAAGATAACCAGGAGAACGATGCTGCTGCCGGTCGATCGATCTAGTTTCATGGTCTCTTGTCAAGGTTGGAGGTCGGCCCCGCGCGCGAGGTCGCGGCCCTCCGTCGACGATCAGGCGAGCCGCGCGCTTTGTTTTAATTCATGGAGTGGCGTGAAGAAAATTCGATTTCGTCATGTGAGGGATGATCTGCATTCATAGATTGGCTTGTGTGCGCTGGCGCTTCGGCTGCCCTCAGCCGCGCGTGACGAAAGGACCGGCGGCCCGGGCCGCCTCCTTGCGTATTTGCCGATCTGCGTAGATCCCTTCGATCAGCCGCTTCAGCCACGTCGTTGCCGGGTCGCTCGCCATTTGCTTGTGGATGATCAGCGAGATCGGCATGGACGGGAGCGCAATAGGGGCCTTCGTCAGGCCGACTTCGCTTTTCTCGTCGAGAGTGAGGAGAATGCTGTCGGCGCAATGGGTGATCAGGTCGGAGCCTCGCAGCACCCAGGGTATCACGAGATAACTGGGTATCGTTGCCGCGACGTGCCGCTGTAATCCCATTTCGCGCAGAACTTTGTCCGCGAGCCCTTCGGACATGCCGTCGGCGGAGATCTGGATATGAGTGGCGGCCAAATATCGTTCGAGGGTCAGAGGTTGGCTGAGCAGCGGGCTGCCGCTCCATATCGCACAGACCAGATCGTCCCGGCCGACTTCGGACAACAGCAGGTTCTGGTCGTCCTGGTCGAAGTTGAGGACGATGGCGCAATCCAGCTTTCTCGTCAGGATCAGTCTTCCGACTTCCTCCTTGGATGTCGGCATCACGTTCAGAGTCGCGTGCGGGGCTTCCGCGCGGAAATGCTTGATCAGTTCCGGGATCACCATCGCGCCGTGATAGTCGATAAGCCCGACCCGGAAGACCCGTCTCGTCTGATCGGGTACGAACAGTTGATAGCGATCGATCGTGGCTCGGATGCTCGCCAGCGCGTCGGAAATTTCGGCGGACAATTCTATGGCCCGTGGGGTCGGCTTCATCGATCCGCCGTCACGAACGAATAATTTGTCCTTGAACAGCGCCCGCAGCTTGCCGAGGGAATGGCTGACGGCGGACTGAGTCCGCCCGAGGCGTTCGGCGGCAACCGTCACATTGCCCTCTCGTATGAGCACGTCGAATACGCGCAGAAGGTTGAGATCGATTCCGCTGAAGTTCATCAAACCTCTCCTGATGGAATGAGCCGCATTCATTTTTTACATTAGCATATCGAATTTGCTTCATCCATCTTCGCTCTCTACTATCGATCCGCGAGCGGACATAAGTCCGATTGGAAAACGAGAGCTGTGGCTATGGACGAGAGAAAGCTAAGGGATATACGCAGCGATATCGCGTATCTGAAGGATAAGATTTACGTCGATAATGCAGCGGTAACGCCGGTTCCGGAGCGTGTTCGGCTGGCAAGCGAACATTACAACACGATCATTGCAGAACAGCTCCGCGATGCGAAGGAAGCCTCGAAACCATACTTCGAGAAAGGCCGTGCCCTGGCCGCAAAACTCGTCGGCTCGTCACCGGAAAATGTGGCTTACGTCCAGAATACCTCGCATGGTCTCTCCCTGGTGGCGCTCGGTGTCGATTGGCGGCCGGGAGACAACCTGGTCGTCTGCGCGCAGGAGTTTCCTTCAAATTACCTATGCTGGGTGCAGTTGGCCGCCAGGGGTGTCGAAGTTCGCCAGATATCGTCGCCGGATGGGCGCCTGGAGCCGGATCAAATTCGCTCGGCGCTGGACAGCCGCACCCGCGTCGTCGCCCTGAGCCATGTGCAGTTCTACAGCGGCTTCAGGGCCGACATATCCACGCTGGGGGCTCTCTGCTCCGAGTTCGGCGCGATGCTGGTCGTTGACGGCACACAGTCGATCGGCGCCATCGATCTGGATGTCGGAGCAACAGGCGTCGACGTTCTCGTCGTCAGCGCGCATAAATGGCTTATGGGACCACGCGGGATCGGTTTTGCCACCTTCTCCGACCGAGCGCTGCGCGAGATCACGCCGCAGATCGTGGGCTGGCTCAGCGTAAACGACCCGTTTGCATTTCATCGGACGCTCGATTTCCTCCCCGATGCACGGCGGTTCGAGCCGGGGACGGCGAACGGATGCGGAATCCTGGGGCTCGCGGAACGCCTCGCTCAGATCGACGAACTCGGCATCGAATGGATAGAGAACCGCGTCCTGTATCTGAACGAACTGCTCTGCGAGACGGCTCTGCGTCACGGGATCCAGCCCGTGCACCAGTTCGAGCCCAGATCGCGCTCGGGCATTACGCTCCTGCGCAAACCAGGGATAGGAGCGGCCGAACTGCATTCGGCTCTCACCGCGCAAGGGGTTTATGCCAGCATCCGAAACGGTGCGATCAGGCTCTCCCCCCACTATTACAACACTGTCGAAGAGATGGAGGAGATTGTCTCGATCATGGTGTCGGCCGGGGGGCAAACGAATGAACGGCATGCTGTTTCGTTCTCGCGATAAATTTCGCGCGAAGTCATGATATTTCGATTGGCCGGCCAACTGCGGCAAGGCTGACAATACGAACCTGTCGAGCGCCTGCACCGGCTCATGCCTTTGCAGGCGCAAGCGTCTTTGCTTTGGCCCTCGGATCTCCGTGATGGATCGGTGGTGAGAGACGCCCACTTCAACTCAGCGGTGAACGATTTCGACGGATGCGAAATACGCTGCCGGCCGGTCATGAGCTTCGAAATTGAATGAATACAGTGCATATTGTATATGACAACTATCGATTTGAATAATTCTATGGCCCGCGCGAATATTTCTAAGCAACCAAAAAGGGGAGGCGGAAATGACAAGAATGCTTTGCAATGCGCTGGTCATCGGAGGAATGGTCGCAGCCAATGCTGCCTGGGCTGGTGACTTGCCCAAGAACGACGATGTGCAGTCAACCGGGAAGCTGACCATCCTCAGCCCGATGAACTATGCGCCCTTCGAATTCGTCGGCGAAGACGGCAAGCCCGCGGGTCTCGATATCGAGCTTGCTCAAGCCATGGCCGATGAACTGGGCGTCAACCTCGACATCGTCGTGACGCCTTTTCAGACAATGTTCCCCAGCATCGCGGCCGGCCGCGGCAAAATCGCCTGGAGTACCTTCACCGTCACTGGCGAAAGACTGAAGATCGTGGACTTCGTTTCGTTCCTGAAGTCGGGCATCGTTCTCATCACGCCGGCCGATAAGGTTTCGAAGTTCAAATCAAAAGACGATGTCTGCGGCGCAAAGATCGCCGTTCACGGCGGCTCGTCGGCGGATTTCGCGGTCGACAAATTGAGCGCGGACTGCAAGGCGGCCGGCAAGCCGGACATTCAGAAGGCGCTTTATCCCGAGCAGAAGGACACGATCCAAGCCGTTCTGGCCGGCCGGGCCGATGGTCGATTGGATGATACGACCGCGGCGATCTACTACGTCGATCACAGCAACAATACGATGGCGGTCGCGCCGGGCGAGTACTTCCCTCTTCCGCTCGGGGTGGCGGTGCCGAAAAACGACAAGCAAACCGCCGAGATGATGCAGAAGGCTTTTCAGCATCTTATCGACAACGGGACCTATCTGAAGATTCTCGACAAATACAAGATGGGGCCGGCGGCGGTGACGCATTCGGAGGTGATCACCAGCGCCGACCAGCTGCCGCAGTAAAGGCGGCGATGGCTTCGCGGCCGGTTTCGGATGCGAAGCCATTCGGTTTCCCTACGGAAATTCGCGTCAAGCCGGTCGAGTTCGGCCGGTTTGCGCCAATCGGATCGAGAACTATCATGTCGAAAACATCTGGAAAGGGCGTACAGGCCTCCGCGCAAATCAACGCCGACAGCCTGACGGTCGTGCCATTGCGCCATCCTTTTCGCGTCGCAGCCATAAGCATCGTCGCGGTTGGATTGCTCGCCGTCGCCTACGCGATCTTCACCAATCCCAATTTGCAGTGGCCGGTCGTCAGGCAGTATATGCTGCACCCCGTCATTCTCGAGGGGCTGAAAACAACACTGATATTGACGGTGGTCATCCTGTTTTGCGCCGTCGTGCTCGGCACCGCCGTCGCGCTGATGATGCTGTCTCCCAGCAGACTGCTTTCTGTCCCTGCGCGCGGATATATCTGGCTCTTTCGAGGGGCTCCAGCCCTCGTCCAGATCATATTGTGGTACAATCTGTCGCTCGTCTTTCAAACCATCACCTTATGGATTCCTGGGATCGGAACGGTATTTTCGGTGCCGATGAACGATGTGATGACGCCCATCACCGCCGGGGTCCTGGCGCTCTCCCTGCATGAATCCGGATATATGGCGGAGATTATCCGTGGCGGGCTCAAGTCTGTCGCCAAGGGGCAAACCGAAGCGGCGATTTCGCTTGGGATGACCCCTTCCCAACTGATGCGTCGCATCATCCTGCCCCAGGCGATGCGAATTATCATTCCTCCGACCGGCAACGAAGCCATCAACCTTCTCAAGATGACTTCGCTCGTGAGCGTCATCACGGTGGCCGACCTGCTCTATGCCGCCCAGTCCATCTATGCGCGGACCTTCGAGACCACGCCTTTGCTTCTCGTCGTCACCTGCTGGTACTTGATCATCGTATCCATCATGACGTTCGGCCAGTACCATCTGGAACAGTATTTCTCCAGGGACGAGCAGCCGCTTCGGAAGTCCTTCCTCGGCACTTTGATCAAGTCCGCCTTCAACTTTCGCCACCGGGAGATTGCAGCATGAGCGCGCTTATCTCGCATAAGGAAAAATTCGGAGTGGCGCAGAACGTCATGGTGCATGCGTCTGCCGTCCGGAAGTCGTTCGGGCACCTCGAAGTCCTGAAGGGCGTCGACCTCCAGGTTCCCGAAGGGTCCGTCGCCTGCATCATCGGTCCGTCGGGATCGGGCAAGAGCACCTTCCTGCGGTGCATCAACCACCTGGAGGAGATCAACGGAGGCCTTCTATTGGTGGACGGTGATTTCGTCGGCTACCGGCTCGAAGGTGATAAGCTCTACGAACTGTCCGCAGCGGCGATTTGCAGGCGGCGTGCCGACATCGGCATGGTGTTCCAGCAGTTCAATCTCTTCCCCCATATGACCGTTCTGGAAAACCTGATCGAAGCTCCGACGCGTGTTCGTGGGGAGGATGCCGCCAGCGCCAGGAGACATGCTCTCCAGCTTCTCGATCGAGTCGGCCTGAGCGAGAAGGCGGGTTCCTACCCTCGAAGCCTTTCGGGCGGACAGCAGCAGCGCGTTGCAATCGCCCGCGCGCTGGCCATGAAGCCGAAGGTTCTGCTGTTCGATGAACCCACTTCCGCGCTCGATCCCGAGCTCGTCGGCGAGGTCCTGGCGGTCATGAAGGATCTGGCCACCAGCGGCATCACCATGGTGGTCGTCACCCATGAGATCGGTTTTGCCCGCGACGTTGCCGATCAGCTCGTTTTCATGGATGGCGGTGTCGTCGTCGAGACGGGAGAGCCGCGCGAGATGATCGCAAATCCCAAGTCCGCGCGCACGCGCGAATTTCTGGCGAGAGTTCGCTGATGAAGGCGTGCGCCGTTGGCGCGCATTCGTAACATCGATCATGGATACAGAACATGCAAAAGATAGATACCGCAACCGCTCCGAAGGCCATCGGGCCCTATTCTCAGGCAATCGCTCACAACGGCTTCTTGTTCGTGTCGGGCCAGCTTCCGTTGGACCCGGCGACCGGAAACATATCCGGCGAGACCTCGGCCGAGCAGGCTCGTCAATGCCTTGATAATCTGCGGGCCATCGCCGAAGCTGCCGGGGCCGATATGAGCAAAGTCGTCAAGACGACAGTGCTGTTGGCCGATCTGGCGGCATTCGCAGCGGTCAACGACGTCTATGCCGGTTATTTCAGCGACCCCTTTCCGGCACGAGCTTGCTATCAGGTCGCGGCACTCCCCAAAGGCGCCCTCGTCGAGATCGAGGCCGTGATAGCGCTGGAATAATGCCCGCGCAGCTTGGTGTCGGATATCCGGCTTTCAACTCGGACGCGGCATGCGTTGCAGCCAACGCCGCCGCGCAATTTTTTTCTGCGATCCGCCGATAAGCCGGGAAAGAACCGGTATCTGCGGGCGAATATGGCCCGGATGGCTCTCCGGTTTAACCAAGATCAAACGAGTTTGGCCGTATGGTCAATTCGTTACATGTCTTGGAAGGTGGATCCAACGCGGTGAATGGCATCTGGACGCAATTTGGTGGCAACCTTTCTTTCGTGTGCCTGGCAATTTCGCTTTGGGCGCATTTCTCGATCCAGTTTCAGTGCCGGTCGTCCACGCAGGAAAAGATCACCTTCGGTATCGTAGCCGGCGGCGCCTCCGTCGGGTCCATATTCCTGGCTATCGAATTCAACTCCGGCATCTATATCGACCTTCGCTTTGCCCCGCTCGCCCTGGCCGGCATGTTCGGGGGGCCGATTGCGGCGGCTTTTGCCGCTTCGCTGGCGATCGCCTTTCGTTTCGTCGTCGGCGGCGCCGCCATGATCGACGGGATCATCGCGATCCTTGCTGCGACCGGCATCGGTCTGGCGGGCTATTTTTGGACACGAAAGAGATCTCCGGAGTTCCGGGACGTTGCGTTGCTGAGCCTTGGCCTCGGCATTGCGCTGGTCGCGTCGATGGCCTTGCTTCCCACCCTGGTGAATGCCCATGTGCTGGCCAGCATCGGTTTTCCGCTGACATCGTTGAATTGTCTGGCGACGGTGCTCGGCGGTTTCGTCCTCCTGAAGACGCAGCAATGGGAACTGGAGCGGAGCATATTGGTGACCGCGTTTTCGCAGTCGCCCGATTATCTCTATGTGAAGGACCGGAACAGCCGCTTCATCACGGTCAATGAAAACATGACCCGCCTCTTCCGTTTCCGGACGACGGCGGAGATGACCGGATTGTCGGATTTCAATCTGATGTCGCCGCCGCTCGCGGAAGAACTGTATCATCTCGAACAGCAGGTGATGGAGACGGGGAAGCCGCTGATCGACTCCACCGAACGGATCGAAGGCCGGTTCCTGCTCGCTTCCAAAGTGCCGCTGAGGGACAAGCAGGGGCGGGTGATCGGCCTTGCCGGCGTGACGCGCGATATGACCGAACGGACCGCGCTGGAGCGGGAGCTGCGCGAAAGCAAGAACCTGCTGTCGCATGCGATGGCGAATATGTCCGACGGCATCGCCATGTACGACGGCAAAGGCTTTCTTATCTTCTGCAACGATCAGTACCGCGATGCTTTTCCGCTGTCCGGGGACGCCCGCGTGGTCGGCGCGCATATCAGTGACATTCTGCGCCGCGTCGTCGAAACCGGCGAGCGGCCCGCTATCGCGGAGGGTGATCCGGAGGAGTGGATGAAGGCCGCCAGCGCCTCGCTGCACAGCAACAAGGACGAAGAGGTTCAGCTTCACAACGGCGATTGGCGCAGCATCCGAACGAGGATTGCCGGAGACGGCACGGCGATGGCCGTCGTCTCTGATATCACGGCGACGAAGCAGGCGGAAATCGCGCTCAGGCTGTCGGCGGAACAGTTGAAAAATCTCGCCGAGACCGACGGGCTCACCGGCATCGTCAACCGTCGGGCCTTCGACGAGACTTTCGCGCGCGAGACAGCCGGCAGCACCAGGAGAAACACGCCGTTCAGCCTGCTGATGGTCGATATCGACCGCTTCAAGGCTTATAACGATACTTACGGCCATCCCGCCGGAGACCAGTGTCTGCGCGTCGTCAGCAAGTGCCTGCGCCACTCCGTCAGCCGCCCGGCGGATATCGTCGCGCGTTACGGCGGCGAGGAATTCGTGGTGTTCCTCCCCGATACCAGCGCCAAGGGCGCGATGATCGTTGCCGAACAATTCGCACGCCGCCTTGCCAAGGAAAACATCGCGCATTCCGGCAGTGAATTCGGGCGGGTAACGGCGAGCATCGGCATAGCCTGCGCAACGGGCGCTGTCCTGAGGACCAACCCGAACCGTCTCCTGACGGAGGCCGATGCCGCGCTCTACGATGCCAAGACGCAGGGGCGCAATCGCATCCTGGCCCATTCGCCCAATCCGGACCGGCATGTCATGAAGGATGCGGGTTAGCGGGATCGCGCGGACGCGGCGCCTTTCTTGATAGATTTTTTCTATCGAACCATCGTTGGTGCGGCCTTGATGTTTTTCCGGCTTCGACGATACAGGGCGCATGGACACAAAATTCATCGGTAAGAAATCGTCGGCGGCCGGCGGCTGGGGCGCCCTGAAGAGCTGCGGCAAGCAATTGCTGCAAAGCGGCATGCCCATCTCCGGGGCGCGGACGATGCTGAAGGCGAACCAGCCTGACGGTTTCGATTGCCCGGGCTGCGCCTGGGGCGATCCGGAACACGGATCGTCGTTCGAATTCTGCGAAAACGGTGTGAAGGCCGTCGCCTGGGAGGCGACGGAGAAGCGGGCGACCCCTGCCTTCTTCGCAGCGAACACCGTCACCGAGCTTCGCCGGCTGTCGGATTACGAGCTGGAGCTCAACGGCCGCCTGACGCATCCGATGCGCTACGACGCGGCGAGCGACCGTTACCTGCCTGTTGCCTGGGAGGACGCCTTTGCCGAGATCGGCAGCATCCTCAAAGGTCTCGACAATCCCAACCGGGCGGAGTTTTACACGTCGGGCCGGGCGAGCAACGAGGCGGCCTTCCTCTATCAGCTGTTCGTGCGCGTTTACGGCACCAATAATTTTCCCGATTGCTCCAACATGTGCCACGAGGCGAGCGGCATCGCCATGAAGCAGGCGGTCGGCGTCGGCAAGGGCACCGTGCTTCTGGAGGATTTCGAAGAGGCCGACGCTATCTTCGTCATCGGCCAGAACCCCGGCACCAACCATCCCCGGATGCTCGGCGACCTCCGCCGCGCGGCGATACGCGGCGCGCGCGTCGTCGTCTTCAATCCCCTTCGCGAGCGCGGCCTGGAGCGCTTCTCCGATCCGCAGGACAAGATCGAGATGCTGCGCGGCGGCTCGACCGACATCGCCAGCCACTACCTGCAGCCGCATCTCGGCGGCGACATGGCCGCGGTCAGGGGCATGGCGAAGGCGGTTTTGGCCGCGGAAGACGCGGCTGCCGCCGCCGGCCTGCCCTCCGTCCTCGACCATGCGTTTCTTGCCGAACATTGCGCCGGTTTTGCCGAATACCGGGCAGCCGTCGAGGCGACCGGCTGGGCCGAGATCGAGGACCAGTCGGGACTGAGCCGCAAGGAGATCGAAAAGGCGGCCGAGGTCTATATCAAGGCCGAACGGGTGATCTGCACCTGGGCGATGGGTGTCACCCAGCACCTGCATTCGGTGGCGACGATCCGCGAGATCGCCAACTTCATGTTCCTGCGCGGCAATATCGGCAAGCCCGGCGCCGGCCTCTGCCCGGTTCGCGGCCATTCCAACGTGCAGGGCGACCGCACCGTCGGCATCAACGAAAAGCCGTCGGACGATTTCCTCGATGCGCTGGAGAAGCACTTCGGCTTTGCCGTTCCCCGCGACCATGGCCATAATGTGCTTGCCGCAATCGGGGCGATGCTCGACGGTTCGGCCGAGGCTTTCATCGGCCTTGGCGGCAATTTCGCGCGCGCCACGCCCGACAGCGCGCTCGTCGAAAAGGCGCTGCGGCGGCTGAAGCTGACGGTCCATATTGCGACCAAGCCCAACCATTCGCATCTCATGCCGGGCGAGACGGCCTTCATCCTGCCGTGCCTGGGGCGCACGGAGATGGACCGTGATGCCGCGGGCGGCTCCCAGCTCGTCAGCGTCGAGGATTCGATGAGCATGGTGCATGGCTCCGCCGGCATCAACCGGCCGGCCTCGCCGCATCTTCTCTCGGAGGTTGCCATCATCGCCGGCATGGCGCAGGCGACGGTCGGTTCCGCCGTGGTCGACTGGGCGGAACTCGCCGGTGACTACGATCTTATCCGCGATCATATCGAAGCGACCATTCCGGACTTCGAAAACTATAACGAGCGCCTGCGCAAACCGCGCGGCTTCCACCTGCGCAATGCGGCGGCGCATCGGGAATGGCAGACGCCGGCCGGCAAGGCGGCGTTTTCGTCCGAGGCGCTTCCTGACGAGACGGTGCACCAGCGTGCGCGCAAGGGCGAGGGCCGTTTCGCCCTGCAGACGTTCCGGTCGCACGACCAGTACAATACCACCGTCTACGGCCTCGACGACCGATATCGCGGCGTCTACGGAGAGCGGCAGGTCATCTTCATCCATCCCGAGGATCTGGAGGCGATGAATGCGAAAGCCGGCGACCGGGTCGACGTGGTCGGCGAGCACGATGACGGCATAGCGCGCATCGCTGAGGATTTCCGCTTCGTGCCCTATGACATTCCGAGGGGCAGCATCGCCGGCTATTATCCCGAATTGAACGTGCTCGTGCCGCTTGGCAGCGCCGGCACGGAGAGCGATACGCCAACCTCGAAATCGATCATGGTCTCCTTCCGCCGGCGAAATGCCGCGTGAGCGACGAGGCGCCGGAGGCCGGCCGGTTTCTCGCTCTCGTCGCCGCGGCGCAAGAGCGGGATGGCAGGCTCACGTCCATACAGGCGGGCCTCCTCGTTGCGGCGGAACTGGGGATTGCATCTGACAGCCGCTCCTTTGCGCGCATGCTGGGGATCGCGCACTCCCTCGTGCTGCGGGAGCTCAACGCGCTCGCCGAGCGCGAAGGCGTGCTCGAGATCGTCAAGCGGGACCCGAGGACGATGAGAGTGCATTACGCGCTGCCGTCTACCTCTTCGCCGTAAGCGGCGTCCCTACCGGTGGCCGACACGCTTTCTGGTGTCGGAAGGATATTCTCCGTATGTCGACCTGTAGACCGCGGAAAACCGGCCGAAATGAAAGAAGCCCCATTTCAGACAGATTGCCCTCATGGTCTCGTTGCTCTCGGGATCGAGCAGGTCCTGCCGCGCCGCGCGCAGGCGCAGTGTCAGCAGGTAGGCAGCGGGAGAGGTTCCCCTGAATGCACGAAAGCCGGTTTCGAGCGCCCGGCTGGATACGCCGGCGGCTTCGGCGACCTTCGGCATGGTGATCGGCTGGTCGATGTTGGCCTGCATGAATTCGATCGCCTTGCGGATATGCCTGGGAGCGATCAACGCTGGTCCCTTGTCCAGGAAGTGGGAGAGGCGATTGGGCACCATACGCACGACCAGCTCGGCCAGCGCCTGCGTCATATGCGCCATGGCGATCGGGGATTGCAGCAGCGGCCCGTCATCGCGCATGCCGATGGCGATCGTTTCCGTCAGGCTGGCGATCGTGCGGCCGGCCGGCGTGGAGAGATCGAGTTCGGGCAGGAGATCGAGAGAGCCGCTGAACGGTATCTCGAAGGTCTGGCCGATCGTCTGAAGGATGACGGACCAGTTGATCAGCAATTCATCGATGACATTGGACTGCCCGTGCATGATGACGCTGTCAGGCTCGAAATTGTTATAGAGCAGCAGTTTTCCCTGTCCCGCCTCGGCGACGCGGGACCCATAGGTCACGCCCATGCCGCCGCTGCGCGGCACGACGATCGACAGATATTCGGCCGTATCCACCGTCGGCTCGATGTTGAACTGAAACTCTGCCTCGTGATAGCCGGTGAGCAGAACCGCGCTTTCGGTCGCGGAAAAATCCAAACCCCAATGAAAGTCCTGAGAGCGGCCGACAGGCTCGGCATCGAATGCGCCAAAGGCGCCGCCAAGGGTTTCGACCATGTTGTCGAAGGATGAACCGCGAAATCGAAACGAGAATGGCGGAGGGGTGTTTTCGGACATGCTGCTCCCGGTGCGTGGTTGTGTCGACGGCATCCGACATACATGGATGCCGGTTTGACGCATGTTCTTCTTGCGGCCGCGCAGGTCGCCATTGACCACCTTCCTCGGTCGCGTCGGTACAGGCGGAGGGGTGATAGGAAGCTTAGCCTGATGTTACACGATCCGAGTTCGGAGCGCAGCAAGTCGGCCGCATCAAACTGCGGGTTTGATGGTGCGTTCTAGCCGGGCGCGGGTGCAAATGTGATCGAGGGGGCGCGAGGTTGCCTGCCGAAGGATATCTAGTGGACCGCTGAGATGGCCTTCGGCAGGCAGACAGGCAAGCATACGCACAGGATGGGGTGCGTATGGATGTATCCTTCCATCCTCTTGGGGTGACGGATGGATGGATTTCGCTTTGGGACCGCGGACCATCATGGACCCGGTCAAAAGTCATCTTATTGTTCCACAGCGATCGAGCAATTATCGGATCACGATATTATTGGCCGATCGGTTTTTCGCGACGCAGTCTGGACTAAACTTGCGCAAAATGTATAGGCGGGCTCTCTCCCGGAGCGCCGTGCTTCCTTTCGGGCGCACGAGGGATCGAACACTTTCAATCCTCACATCCCGCTTTTCGAAAAGCGATTCCGATTTTTGGACTAAACATCCGGGCCGGCCGTTCGAGGTGTTGGCCTGCGCAAAGCGGACACAGATCTCAAATTTCTCATTTGGCATAAGCGAAGTGTTCATGCCAGGCTCGTCGGTCGAGGATCGCGCCGCCCGCGCGCTATTCGTGCGCTTTGGTGGGGGCGCCGGCAATGCTCCTGCGGACATGGCGAACCGCGGTCCAGACGGCAAAGAGCACGAGGGGGATGGCGCCGAGAACGGCGAGTTTGGTCACGTGCGGATCGACGCCCAGGGCGGAGATGCTTTCGAGGCAGATCTTGGCGAGGCCGATGGCATAATAGGTGATGGCGATGACGGAGAAGCCTTCGACCGCCTGCTGAATATGCACCTGGATGCGCGCCCGCTCTTCCATCGAGGTCAGCAGCGAGGCGTTCTGGTCTTCGAGCTGCACCTGCACCGTGGTTCTCAACAGGTCGCCGGCGAGGCTGACGCGTTCGGCCAGTTCGTCGAGGCGGCGTTCGGCGGCGCGGACCGAGCGGACGGCCGGCTGGAATCGCCGGTCAATGAAGGTGCCGATCCGCTGACGCTGCTCGGCGCGCTCCTCGCGAAGCTCCGACAGGCGGCTGGCGACGATCTCGGCATAGGCGTTCGTCGCGCCGAAACGGTGGCGGGCGAGCGCGGAGAAATTGAGGACATCGGAAGAGAGCCTGGTCACTTCGGAAAGCAGCGCCTTGTCGACTTTGACGGCGCTCTGCATATGCGCGATCAGGAGGTCGAGGCGCCGGTCGAAGGCCGAAAGTTTCGACACCGTCTCACGCGCCATCGGCAGCGCCAGAAGCGCCATCATCCGGTAAGTCTCTATCTCCAGGAAGCGCCTGACCATGCGGCCGGTGCGATAGGCGTTGAGGTTTCGATTGAAGAACAGGAATTCGACGAAACCGCTGTCGCTCAGCCGGAAATTCGAATGCACTTCCGCATCGCCGCCGCCGACCTTGGATGCGACATAGTCGAGCTTCGGTTTTTCGAGAGCCTGCCCGTCCTTCTCGTCGCGAACCAGCACGCGGACGGCGGCAATGACCTTGCCGTCGATCTGCCGGCAGCAGGTCTGAAAGGCTTCAGGCGGGTTGCTGCCGGGTTCGGCGGATGCGGGGATGACGAAGGTGAGGGTCAGGAATTCGGTATGGGCTTCCCATTTCAGCCGGCCGCCGCCGAAGCGGCCGATGCCGTGGCTGCCCTGGTGTGTCGTGGAAACATCCTCCAATCCCGGCAGAGAAGCGGGAAGCGGAGGAGGGGCGTTGTCGCCGACGATGGCGACGTGCCAGACATCGGTGTCGCCGTCAAAATAAAGCGACGGCCGCGCATGGAGCTCGTTGTGTAACTCCTTGCGCAGCGGATGCTCGGACGCCAGTGGCATGCCTCTCCCTCACGGAGCTTCAGAGCGCGACCGAAAGGGCACTATTGCGTTGGTGAGCCGCCTCTTGCGAGTTCACCATAGCGCTGGCAAGTTGACGGAAAGTGACGAGGCCCAAAGTTTCCCCGGATGGAGAAATCACCCTGGCATCGCCTTCCGGCGCGGACGCCAGCATCCGGACGGCTTCTTCGACGGTCGTTCCCGCCGCAATCGCCAGCCCGACCGGCGCCGCACCGGAGTGCACCGGCGTCATGACGGCTTCGACGTGGATGACGCGGCCCCGGTTCACTTCCTTGACGAAGTTGGCGATGTAGTCGTCGGCCGGGCGCAGGACGATGTCCTGGCTGGTGCCCTGCTGGATGACTTCGCCGTCGCGCAGGATGGCGATCTGGTCGCCGAGGCGCAAAGCCTCGTCGAGATCGTGGGTGATGAAGACGATGGTCTTCTTGATCTCCTTCTGGATGTCGAGAAGGACCGTCTGCATATCCGTGCGGATCAAGGGGTCGAGCGCCGAATAGGCCTCGTCCATCAGAAGCACCGGCGCATCGTTGGAAAGTGCGCGCGCCAGGCCGACGCGCTGCTGCATGCCGCCGGAAAGCTGGTTCGGATATTTCCGCTCGAAGCCCTTCAGCCCGACGCGCTCGATCCAGCGCATGGCGATTTCAACGGCTTTCGCACGCTCCATGCCCTGCACTTCGAGGCCGAAGATGGTGTTGTCGAGGACATTGCGGTGCGGCAGAAGTGCGAACTTCTGGAACACCATCGCCGTCTGCTGCCGGCGAAACGTCCGCAATTCGGCTTCGTTCATCTTCACCACGTCGACGCCGTCGACCAGCACTTCGCCCGATGTCGGATCGATCAGGCGATTGATGTGGCGGATGAGCGTCGACTTGCCCGAACCGGAAAGGCCCATGATGACCTGAATGCAGCCGGAGGGAATCTCGACATTGATATCCCTGAGGCCGAGGACATGACCGTGTTTTTCGTTGAGTTCGGTCTTCGTCAGGCCCTTCTGGACCGCGTCGACATAGGTCGTGGGGTTGGGGCCGAAGATCTTGTAGAGGTGGCGGATCTTGATGCCGCCGAAACGATGCTCAGCCATGGACGGTCTCCTGATGCTTCTGGAGCCTTTTGCCATAAGCCTGGCTGACCCGGTCGAAGATGATGGCGATGCCGACGATGGCAAGGCCGTTGAAAATGCCCAGCGTGAAGTATTGGTTGGCAATTGCCTTCAGCACCGGCTGGCCGAGGCCCTGGACGCCGATCATGGAAGCGATGACCACCATGGCGAGCGCCATCATGATCGTCTGGTTGATGCCGGCCATGATGGTGGGGAGCGCCAGCGGCAACTGCACCTTGAACAGCTTCTGCGAACGCGACGTCCCGAAGGCGTCGGCGGCTTCCAGCACGTCCTTGTCGACCAGACGGATGCCGAGATCGGTGAGCCTGATCATCGGCGGGATGGCGTAGATGACGACGGCGATCAGGCCTGGCACCTTGCCGATGCCGAGCAGCATGACGACCGGGATGAGATAGACGAAGCTCGGCATCGTCTGCATGACGTCGAGGATCGGGTTGACGATACGCTGCAGCCGGTCTGAGCGGGCCATCAGGATGCCGATCGGAATGCCGATGGCGATGGAGAGCACGGTACAGACGAAGATCATCGAGACCGTCCGCATCGTGTCGTCCCACATGTCGAAATAGCCGATCAGCAGCAATGTGACGAGACAGCCGACGACGATCTTCAGGCTGCGGCTCGCAAACCATGCGATGACGAGGATGATCGCCGTAATGATCGGCCAGGGCGTCTGCGTCATGAAGCGCTCGGCGGCGATGAGGAAATGCTGGAGCGGGACGAAGAGGCTTTCGATGCCGTCGCCATAGCTGCGCGTAAAGGCACGAAAACCGTCGTCGATCGCCTTCTTCAGATTTCGAAGCGCGTCGTCGTTCATGTGTGGGAATTTATAAAACCATTCCATTCGGATCCCCTTTTTCTTCAAAGAGCCGTGGCAGTCTTTTTGATTTTATCGGCAGCGAGAGGCGGTGCGCTTTCGCGCACCGCGTTAGTCAATGTTAAAGCGCAGCTTCGATCTTCTTGGCTGCTTCAGGCGAGACCCACTTGGTCCAAATGTCCTTGTTTTCTTCAAGGAAGTGCTTGGCGCCGTCTTCGCCGGTCGCCTGATTGTCGGTCATCCAGGCCATCAGCTTGTTGACAGTGTCGTTGGACCAAGAGCGCTTCTTCAGGTAGTCCATCACCTCAGGCCCGACCTTTTCGGAGAAGGGCTTGGCAACCAGGGTGACGACGTGGTCGACCGGCCACGCTGCGGCCTTCGGGTCGGGGCAATCGGCAACGGTGATGCAACGCTTCCATTCGGCGGCATCCTCCGGCACGCCGGCTTCCAGCTTGACCATCGCGTATTTGCCAAGCAGCGCGGTCGGCGCCCAGTAGTAGCCGACCCAGCCTTCCTTGCGTTCGTAAGCCTTGGCGATCGAGCCGTCGAGACCGGCAGCCGAGCCGGTGTCAACGAGCGTGAAGCCCGCCTTCTCGGCGTCGAAGGCCTTGTAGAGCTGCGAGGTGACGACGGTGCCGCCCCAGCCCTGCGGGCCGTTGATGATGGCGCCCTTCTTGGCATCCTCGGGATCGGGGAAGAGTTCCGGATGCTTCAGCACGTCGCCGATCGTCTTGATATCGGGATGCGCCTCGGCGATGTATTTGGGAATCCACCAGCCCTGCACGCCACCGTCCGGCAGCGGCGAGCCGACCTGGACGATACGGCCTTCGTCCGTGCCCTTCTTGACGACGTCGGGCAGCAGGTCGATCCAGGCTTCGGGCGCGATATCCGGCTGGCCCTTCTCGGCCATGGAGGTGATCGTCGGGACGGTGTCGCCGACGGTGATGTCGGCCTGGCAGCCGTAGCCTTCGTTCAGGATGAACTTGTCCAGGTTGGAGAGAACTTCGGCGCTCTGCCAGTTCATGCTGGCGATGGTCACGCTGCCGCATTCGGCGGCGCTGGCGAAAGACGCGCCGCCGATCAGGCCGAACGTCAAACATGTCGATGCAAGTAGTTTCTTCATTCTCGTTCCCTCTGCTTAACGGCTTGTGTTGTCGAACGGGGCGCCGCAGAACCCGTTCCAACGGTTGTCAGGAAGGTTCTCCCATACTCACCGATTTCTTGAATGCCGCCGAAAGGCCACTGGCGACCGAAGCGTCGAACCCGGCGGCGCGCATCGTTTCGATGGCTGCCGCGGTGGTGCCGCGATAGTCGAGAAAGGCCTGAACGACGTCATCGGGACATTCGTCGCTGCGATCGAGCAGCCGGCCGGCGCCCGATATCACCGTGTTGACGGCACGGCGCGCAACCTCGGCCGGCAGGCCATGAGCAACGGCGTCGCGCATCATGGCCGCGGCAAGCAGGGCCGGGAATGCCGGCCCGGAGCCGGTAAGGCCGGTGAGGTAATCGATGTCGCTTTCCCTTGCGACCTCGTCTTCAGACCCGCAGGTTTCGAAAATGGCGCGGACGAGCGCCCGGTCATCCCCGGTGATGCCGCTCGCGCCGATCCAGGGCGTATAGGATTTCGCCACTTCCGCAGCGGCATTCGGCAGGGCGCGCACGACGCGGCCGGTCTTGTGGCGCTCCGAAAGGGCGCTCAGGCGAATGCCGGCCATGACCGAGATGACGAGCTTGCCGGCGGCGTCGACTTGAAGCGGATGCCAGTCGTCCGGGCGGACGGAGAGAAGGATCACGTCCGAGCGGTCGGCAAGCTCCTGGCTGTCGGCGGTCCAGAAGGAATCCGGGAAGCGCTGCGGCTGCTCTCTGCGATAGGAGAGGCAGAGATTTTGAGGATCGACCAGGCCGGAATCGAGGATCGAACCGGCGATGGCTCCACCGAGCCAGCCGCCGCCGCCAATAATACCGATCCTCAAGGAAACGCTCATCTCGGTTTCCTCTAGCCGGGCCTATAGCCATGCCGGGCGAAGAAGCGGTCGAGCTCCCTCTGCTGCGGCACTTCGCCCGTGTAGATCGCGATATACTCCGGAATCCGTTTCATGCGGATGGCGAGTTCCTCCCTCGATTGCATGGAAATGTAGCCGATCTGAACGAGGTAAGTTGTCCGCGCTCTGACATCTGATGTCGTTTCTGGTACCCCGAACCGCATGAACATGCGTTTGAGCGCCTCCATGCGAATTTGATCGGCCTGCTGGACCTCGGCCAGGAGTTCGTCCGACTGCAGCGCCCAGCTACGTACGGCAAACTCGAATTTGGCGTCGAAGAGGTCGGTGTTCAGCCAGCAATCGAAAACGTTGAGCATCGCTTCGGCCAGAGATTCCGCGTAGGCTTCGGACTGCTTGACGATATTGCCGGTGTTTTTCTCGCGCCATCGCGCCACGAGTGCGCTCAACAGTTCCTCCCGATCCTTGAAGAACCAGTAGAAGCTCGTTCGTGAGAGGTTGAGCTTCTTCGCCAGAGGCAGAATTTTCACCGAATCCACGCCTGAATCCAGAAGGGAGTGGTAAGCCGCTTCCAGCCATCCCTCCTGTGATCCGCGCCAGCCAGTGTCGTTCAAAGCCTGATCCATACATTATCTCCTATCAAATTCCGGAGCCTTGCGCAAGAAAAATGTACACAAGTGTCGAAAATAACGACTTACTTGTTTTCAACATTGACACATATGTACATTGCGCTTAGCGTCTCGTCTGACATATTTTTAATACGGAACCACGGCCCATGTCGAACGATCCTCTCCTTCAGCCCTACCAGCTCAAGCATTTGAAGTTGCGTAACCGTATCATCGTCACCTCGCACGAGCCGGCCTATCCCGAGGACGGCATGCCGAAGGAGAAATATCGGGCCTATACGGTGGAGCGCGCCAAGGGCGGCGTGGCCCTGACGATGACGGCGGGCTCGGCCGCCGTTTCCAGGGATAGTCCGCCCGTCTTCAACAACCTACTGGCTTACAAGGACGAAATCGTGCCCTGGATCAGGGAGATGACCGACGCCGTGCATGAAGAGGGGGCGGCGATCATGATCCAGCTCACCCATCTCGGCCGGCGCACGCGCTGGGACAAGGGCGACTGGCTGCCCGTCGTCGCTCCGTCGCATCATCGCGAAGCTTCGCACCGCGCCTTCCCGAAGAAGATGGAAGACTGGGATATCGAGCGCATCATCAAGGATTTCGCCGATGCGGCCGAGCGCATGAAGGCAGGCGGCATGGATGGAATCGAGCTGGAGGCCTACGGCCACTTGATCGACCAGTTCGCGTCTCCGCTGACCAACGAACTCGACGGCCCCTATGGCGGCGCGCTCGAAAACCGCATGCGCTTCTGTCTCGATGTGTTCAAGGCGGTCCGCGAGAGGGTCGGGAACGAATTCATTCTCGGCGTGCGCTATACGGCGGACGAATGTCTGCCCGGTGGCAACGGCCAGGCCGAAGGCATCGAGATTTCGAAGCGGCTGCGCGACAGCGGCCTCATCGACTATCTGAACGTCATTCGCGGTCACATCGACACCGATGCCGGCCTGACCGACGTCATCCCGATCCAGGGCATGGCGAACTCGCCCCATCTCGATTTTGCCGGTGAAATCCGCGCCGCGACCAACTTCCCGACCTTCCACGCCGCGAAGATTCCCGACGTCGCCACAGCGCGCCACGCGATCGCAGCCGGCAAGGTCGACATGGTCGGCATGACCCGTGCGCACATGACCGACCCGCACATCGTCCGCAAGATCATCGAGAAGCGGGAAGAGGATATCCGCCCCTGCGTCGGCGCCAACTACTGTCTCGACCGCATCTATCAGGGCGGGGCTGCCTATTGCATCCACAATGCCGCCACCGGCCGCGAGCTGACCATGCCGCATATTCTTGCGAAGGCCGATCATAAAAAGAAGGTCGTCATCGTCGGCGCCGGCCCGGCTGGTCTGGAAGCGGCGCGCGTCGCCGGGGAGCGCGGCCATGAGGTCGTCGTCTTCGAAGCGGCGAACAATCCGGGCGGCCAGATCCGGCTCACCGCCCAGAGCGAGCGCCGCAGGGAAATGATCAGCATCATCGACTGGCGCATGAGCCAGTGCGAGAAATACGGCGTCACCTTCCACTTCAACAGCTGGGCCGAAGCCGACACGATCGAGGCCGAAAATCCTGACGTCGTCATCATCGCCACCGGCGGCCTGCCGCATACGGAAGTTCTGACGAACGGCAACGAGCTGGTGGTCTCCTCATGGGACATCATTTCCGGCGACGTGAAGGCCGGCTCCAACGTGCTGATCTTCGACGATGCCGGCGATCATGCCGGCCTGCAGGCGGCGGAGTTCCTCGCCAAATCGGGCGCCAAGGTCGAGATCATGACGCCGGACCGGTCCTTCGCGCCGGAGGTCATGGCCATGAACCTGGTGCCCTATATGCGTTCGCTCCAGAAGTACGACGTGACCTTCACCGTTACCTATCGCCTGGAGGCCGTCGAAAAGAGCGGCAACCAGCTCGTCGCTCATATCGGCAGCGATTACGGCGGCATTGCCCGGCAGCACAGCTACGACCAGATCGTCGTCAATCACGGGACCATCCCGCTCGACGAGCTCTATTTCGAACTGAAGCCCAAGTCGAAAAACCTCGGCGAGATCTCGCACGACCAGCTTCTGCAGGGGGAGCCGCAATCCGTCATTCGCAATCCCGAGGGCAAATTCCAGCTGTTCCGGATCGGCGATGCCGTCGCTGCGCGCAACACGCATGCCGCTGTCTATGACGGTCTGCGCATCGCGAAGGATATATGATCGCAATAACTGCCGGCTGCCAGCCGATCGGGAGAGGATGATATGAGTGTGCGTAATGAAAGCCTCCAGCACTTCCTGGAGGCGGCTTCCCTGGCTTTCGGCCAGTTCGCCGAGGCTCCGGAAGCCCGCCGCTCGGTCGGTCAGATCTTTGCGGCGCTGGAACGACCGGGAACGGCGCGCGGGGGCAAGGGAAGCCGGCTGCCCGTCTGCGCTCACCTCGATATGGCGCTCGCGGTCGATACGTCCTATGCTTGCCTGGCGCGGTTGATCGAGGGGTTCAAAGGCATCGAGCCAATGCTTGAATGGGGTCGACGCACCAAGTATGACCACACGGCCAGCGACAATTTCGTCGATGGGCATGCCAATGCCATGATCGTCGGGCCGGGCGGATTGGAGGAGCGAAGCGACCTGTGGTTCGGCGTGACGTTGATGGCGCCTCACGTGCGCTATCCCGATCACGACCATGCGCCGGAGGAAGTCTATCTCGTGCTTTCCAAGGGGGAGTTCCAGCAGGGGGAGGGGAACTGGTTTTCGCCTGGTATCGGCGGATCGTTCTACAATATTCCCGGGATCAAACATGCCATGAGGTCGGTGGAGACGCCGCTCTTCGCCTTCTGGGTGCTGCTTGCCGATCGGCCGCATTGACGGCCTGAAGTCTGAAGCATGTCGCGCAAAGCCGTGCAGCGGTTTTGCGATAACGGCATGCGTAAAACAAAGAATTAGAGCGCGGGCCAAGCGAATCTGAAAGATCGCGGCGCGCTTTGGAATAAAAGGGGTTCGCACATGAAGATTCTCGTGCCCGTCAAACGGGTTGTCGACTACAACGTGAAGATCCGGGTTCGTCCGGATGGCACGGGTGTCGAGCTTGCCAATGTGAAGATGTCGATGAACCCGTTCGACGAGATCTCGGTGGAAGAGGCGCTGCGGCTGAAGGAAGCCGGCAAGGCGGAGGAAGTGGTGGTCGTGTCGATCGGCCCGGCCAAGGCCGAGGAGACGCTGCGGACGGCACTTGCCATGGGCGCCGACCGGGCGATCCTGGTCGAGACCGACGATGCCGTCGAGCCGCTCACTGTGGCCAAGATCCTGAAGGCGGTCGCCGATGCCGAACAGCCGAGCTTGATCATCACGGGCAAGCAGGCGATCGACGACGATTCGAACCAGACCGGCCAGATGCTGGCGGCGCTCTTGGGTTCGGCCCAGGCGACCTTCGCCTCGAAGATCGAGATTGGTGACGGCAAGGCGACCGTGACCCGCGAGGTCGATGGCGGCCTGCAGACGATCGAGATCAAGCTGCCGGCGGTCGTCACCACCGATCTGCGTCTCAACGAACCGCGTTATGCCTCGCTGCCGAACATCATGAAGGCGAAGAAGAAGCCGCTCGACAAGAAGACGCCAGCCGATTTTGGCGTCGATACGACACCGCGGCTGAAGGTGCTGAAGACCGAGGAGCCGTCCGGCCGCAAGGCCGGCGTCAAGGTCAAGTCGGTCGCCGAACTCGTCGACAAGCTGAAGAACGAAGCCGGCGTGCTCTAATCGGGTTGGAATAGGAGTAATTATCAATGACCATTCTTCTTCTGGCCGATCATGACAATGCCAGCCTTTCCGACCAGACCGCCAAGGCGCTGACCGCGGCAAGCCAGATCGGCGGCGATATCCATGTGCTGGTCGCCGGCAAGGGCGCCAAGGCTGCGGCCGATGCGGCGTCAAAACTCTCCGGCGTCTCGAAGGTGCTGCTCGCCGAAAGCGACGAGCTTGCCAACAATCTGGCCGAGCCGCTTTCCGACCTGATCGTTTCGCTGGCCGGTTCCTACGACACGATCCTCTCGGCCGCGACTTCGGTCGGCAAGACGGTGCTGCCGCGCGTGGCCGCTCTTCTCGATGTCGCCCAGGTCTCCGAGATCATCGAGGTCGTTTCATCAGATACCTTCAAGCGTCCGATCTATGCCGGCAATGCCATCCAGACGGTGCAGGCAAGCGATGCCAAGAAGGTCATCACCGTGCGCACCGCTTCCTTCGCCTCCGCTGGTGAAGGTGGTTCGGCAAGTGTCGAGGCAATCCCGGCTGTCTCCGATCCCGGCCTGTCGCGTTTCGTCTCCGATGCGCTGTCGGCCTCGGAACGTCCGGAACTGACCTCGGCGAAGATCATCATCTCGGGCGGCCGGGCACTCGGTTCTGCCGAGAAGTTCAAGGAAGTCATCCTGCCGGTTGCCGACAAGCTCGGCGCCGCCGTCGGCGCATCGCGTGCCGCCGTCGATGCCGGCTATGCGCCGAACGACTGGCAGGTCGGCCAGACCGGCAAGGTGGTCGCGCCCGATCTCTATATCGCCGCCGGTATTTCCGGCGCCATCCAGCATCTGGCCGGCATGAAGGACAGTAAGGTGATCGTCGCCATCAACAAGGACGAGGAGGCGCCGATCTTCCAGGTCGCCGACTACGGCCTCGTCGCCGATCTCTTCGACGCACTGCCGGAATTGCAGAAGGTGCTCTGAGCGGGAGAAACCGAACGTGGCTCGCGTCGTGGGACGTCCAATCAAACCTGGTGCCGACCTTCTCCTCAACGATGATACGAAGCCGGCCTATGTTCGGCTGCACGACATCGGGAGGGAGAGGCGTCCGCAGCCGCTGCAGGAATTCCTCAACGGCGTCGGCGGGCTGATGCTGTCGGCGGAAGCTCCTGCCGTTGCCAGTTTCGTCGCCGGCAAGGTTCTCCAGAAGCTGCTCAAGACAGGCAAGATGCGCGCCGAGGGCCAGCCTCTTCCCGGCGCGCCGGAAGGCCTTGATGATGCCATTACGCATCTTGCAAAGTCAGGACGGAAATACGAGGCGCTCGCCGGCCAATTCCGCAGCCTCGCCGACAGCCTGCTCTGGCGGCGCGGCCGCTCCGGACCCTTCGCCAGCCTGAATTTCGGCAATACGCACTCCCATGCGGTCGTGGTCGGGCCTGGCGGCATGGAGGAACGCGCCGATCTCCGGCTCGGCGTCATCTATATGAATCGCTACACCCGGTTCCCCGATCATGTTCAGACGCAGCCGCGCGCTTTCCTTTTGCTGTCGCCGGCGGAAATCTCCCTTGGCGATTCCCAGTGGTTTTCTGCCGCGACCGGCACAGTCTTCGCAAACGACGCCGGGCAATCCTTCGCGATAAGATGCACGGCCCGCCCGCTTCTCGCGGTCTGGTGCCAGGTCGAGCCGGAGACGAATGGATGAGCGAGATGACTGACCTGCCCGAACGCGAGAGCATGGAATTCGACGTCGTGATCGTCGGCGCCGGTCCGGCCGGTCTGGCGGCGGCGATCCGGCTGAAGCAGGTCGATCCGGAACTGTCGGTCGTGGTGCTGGAGAAGGGCGCCGAGGTCGGGGCGCATATCCTGTCAGGCGCCGTCGTCGATCCGATCGGCATCGATAGGCTGCTGCCCGGCTGGCGCGAGGATGGCGATCATCCCTTCAAGACCGAGGTGACGGCCGATCATTTCCTGGTGCTCGGCCCGGCCGGCTCGATCCGCCTGCCGAACATGCTGATGCCGCCCTTGATGAACAATCACGGCAACTACATCGTCTCGCTCGGAAACGTCTGTCGATGGCTGGCTGGCAAAGCGGAGGAACTCGGCGTCGAGATCTATCCGGGCTTTGCCGCAACCGAAGTGCTCTACAATGAGGCGGGTGCCGTCATTGGTGTCGCCACCGGCGACATGGGCATCGAGAGGAACGGCGAGCCCGGCCCGAACTATACCCGCGGCATGGAACTGCTCGGCAAATACGTGCTGATCGGCGAAGGCGTGCGCGGCTCGCTCGCCAAGCAACTGATCGCCAAGTTCGACCTGCAGAAGGATCGCGAGCCGCAGAAGTTCGGCATCGGCATCAAGGAACTCTGGCAGGTCAAGCCCGAGAACCACAGGCCGGGTCTGGTGCAGCACTCCTTCGGCTGGCCGCTCGGCATGAAGACCGGCGGCGGCTCCTTCCTCTATCATCTCGAAGACAATCTGGTGGCGGTCGGCTTCGTCGTGCATCTGAACTACAAGAACCCCTATCTCTACCCCTTCGAGGAGTTCCAGCGCTTCAAGACGCATCCGGCGATCCGCGGCACCTTCGAGGGCGGCAAGCGGCTCTCCTATGGCGCTCGCGCCATCACCGAGGGCGGCTACCAGTCGGTGCCGAAGCTCACCTTCCCCGGCGGCGCGCTGATCGGCTGTTCGGCCGGTCTGGTCAACGTGCCGCGCATCAAGGGCAGCCACAATGCGGTGCTGTCGGGCATGCTGGCGGCCGAGAAGGTGGCGGCGGCGATCGCATCGGGCCGCAGCCATGACGAGGTCATCGAGATCGAGAACGAATGGCGCAAGGGCGACATCGGCAAGGACCTGAAGCGGGTGAGGAACGTCAAGCCGCTGTGGTCGAAGTTCGGCACGGCGCTGGGCGTGGCGCTCGGCGGTCTCGACATGTGGACCAACACGCTGTTCGGCTTTTCCTTCTTCGGCACGCTTGGTCATGGCAAGACCGATGCGCAGTCATTGGAGCCGGCCGCAAACCACAAGCCGATCGCCTATCCGAAGCCGGACGGCGTTTTGACCTTCGACCGTCTGTCCTCGGTGTTCCTGTCGAACACCAATCACGAGGAGGACCAGCCGGTGCATCTCAAGGTCAAGGACATGGCGCTGCAGAAGCGATCGGAGCACGACATCTATGCCGGTCCGTCGACGCGTTACTGTCCGGCCGGCGTCTACGAATGGGTGGAGAAGGATGGTGAGGAGACCTTCGTCATCAACGCCCAGAACTGCGTGCACTGCAAGACCTGCGACATCAAGGACCCCAACCAGAACATCAACTGGGTGCCGCCGCAGGGCGGCGAGGGGCCGGTCTATCCGAATATGTGACAACCGAAAATTCAATTTAAGAGGAAGGATATCGAAATGGACGTTCGCGCCGCCGTTGCCGTTCAGGCAGGAAAACCGCTCGAAGTGATGACCGTGCAGCTCGACGGCCCGAAGGCCGGCGAAGTGCTGGTGGAGATCAAGGCGACCGGCATCTGCCACACCGACGACTTCACCCTGTCGGGCGCCGACCCGGAAGGCCTCTTCCCCGCCATCCTCGGCCATGAGGGCGCCGGCATCGTCGTCGACGTCGGCCCGGGCGTCACCTCGGTCAAGAAGGGCGACCACGTCATTCCGCTTTATACACCCGAATGCCGCGAGTGCTATTCCTGCACGTCGCGCAAGACCAATCTCTGCACCTCGATCCGATCAACCCAGGGTCAGGGCGTGATGCCGGACGGCACGAGCCGCTTCTCGATCGGCAAGGACAAGATCCATCACTATATGGGCTGCTCGACCTTCGCCAATTACACGGTGCTGCCGGAGATCGCGCTCGCCAAGATCAATCCCGACGCGCCCTTCGACAAGGTCTGCTACATCGGCTGCGGCGTCACCACCGGCATCGGCGCGGTCATCAATACCGCCAAGGTCGAGATCGGCGCGACCGCGATCGTCTTCGGCCTCGGCGGCATTGGCCTGAACGTGCTGCAGGGGCTGCGGCTTGCCGGCGCCGACATGATCATCGGCGTCGATATCAACCCGGATCGCAAGGCCTGGGGCGAGAAGTTCGGCATGACGCATTTCGTCAATCCGAAGGAAGTCGGTGACGACATCGTGCCCTATCTGGTCAACATGACCAAGCGCAACGGCGACCTGATCGGCGGCGCCGACTATACGTTCGACTGCACCGGCAACACCAAGGTGATGCGCCAGGCGCTCGAAGCTTCGCATCGCGGCTGGGGCAAATCCATCATCATCGGGGTTGCCGGCGCCGGCCAGGAAATCTCGACGCGGCCGTTCCAGCTCGTCACCGGGCGCAACTGGATGGGCACGGCCTTCGGCGGCGCGCGCGGGCGCACCGACGTTCCGAAGATCGTCGATTGGTACATGCAGGGCAAGATCCAGATCGATCCGATGATCACCCACACCATGCCGCTCGAAGACATCAACAAGGGCTTCGACCTGATGCATAAGGGTGAATCGATCCGCGGCGTGGTGGTCTATTGAGCATGAAGACGATCTCGACCGACAAGTCTTACGGCGGCACGCAGGGCGTTTACGTCGAACGCTCCGAGGCCTGCGATTGCGACATGACCTTTGCGGTGTTCGTGCCGCCGCAGGCCGCCAAGGGCAAGCTGCCGGTTCTGTGGTATCTGTCCGGCCTGACATGCACGCATGCCAATGTCATGGACAAGGGCGAGTATCGGCGGCTTGCCGCCGAACTCGGCCTGATCGTCGTCTGCCCGGATACCAGCCCTCGCGGAGACCATGTTCCCGACGAAGCGGACAACTGGCAGTTCGGCAAGGGTGCGGGCTTTTACGTCGACGCCACCGAGCCGCCCTATTCGGCGAATTATCGCATGTACAGCTATATCGCCGACGAATTGCCGAAGCTTGTTGGAGCCGAGTTTCCGGTCGACATGGACCGCCAGGGGATCTTCGGCCACTCGATGGGCGGACACGGCGCGATCACGATCGCGCTCAAGAACCCGGATCGCTTCCGCAGCTGCTCGGCCTTCGCGCCGATCAGCCATCCCTCGGTTTCCGGCTGGTCGAAGCCGGCCTTCCGGAAATATCTCGGAGCCGACGAAAAGACCTGGCGGGCCTATGACGCCTGCTCGCTGATCGAGGACGGGCATCGTTTCCCCGAACTCTTCGTCGACCAGGGAACGGCGGACAGCTTCCTGGAGGATGGGCTGCGCCCCGACGAGTTGAGACAAGCCTGCGAGGCGGCTGATATCAACCTCAAGCTCCGCATGCAGGAAGGCTACGGCCATTCCTACTTCTTCATTTCGACATTCATGGAAGACCATCTGCGCTGGCACGCGCAGAGGCTGGGAAATTGATTGCAGAGCTCGGCCGGGCATAACGCAAACGGCCAGGGAGGGAAGGAGAAAATCAATGAGCAGCATAGCCATTCATCCGGCAGTGGATTCAGGCTTTCGAGCGACTGACGCCGCCTTTGCGGGCGGGACGCTCGTGTGCAAATGCGCGAGCAACCCCGTCAAGGTCAGGATCAAGGGCGACATCGCCCACAACCACGCCTGCGGCTGCACCAAATGCTGGAAGCCAGAGGGAGCGGCCTTCTCGGTGGTGGCGGTGGCGCCGACCGAAAATGTCGAGGTGCTCGAAAACGGCGACAAGCTCGCTGTCGTCGATCCCGCGGCCTTGATCCAGCGCCATGCCTGCAAGGAGTGCGGCGTGCATATGTACGGTCCGGTCGAGCGCGAACATCCGTTCCAGGGGCTGTCGTTCGTCCATCCCGAGCGCTTCCAGGAAAGCGGCTGGGCGAAGCCCGGCTTCGCGGCCTTCGTCTCGTCGATCATCGAAAGCGGCTTCGACCCTTCGAAGATGGACGCCGTCAGGGCGCAGCTCAAGGCATCGGGCCTCGAACCCTATGATTGCCTCTCGCCCGGCCTGATGGACTATATCGCCACCTGGACCGCCAAGAAGAGCGGCGTTCTCGCCGCATAATTCTTCGGGGAGCGCCGAACAGGCGCTCCTTTTGAAGTTCAGCGATCGACCTCGGCCAGAGACAATCTCGCCGACCTGCCACAATAGCCCATGAGACGAACCCCGCGACGGCTGCCGCCGCGGGGTTTTCGCTGTGTCGGTCACTCCTGAAACACGCAGGGCATCAAGCCCCTCGATCGGCGGAAACGTTCTCCCTTGCATGGGGACGCCGATCATCGTCGGCGCTCAACCGCATGCTCTCCGTTTATTGTGTATCTTAAGAATAATGAATGTGTACATAGAGTACACAATTGTTGACTCCGTCCGGGAGGCGTGTCATCTTCACAAGCGTAGGGCAACGAGCGGTCGGAGATCGACGATGGCGAAGACACCCAAGAGCAATCTCTACGAAGATCTGAAACGCCAGATTCTGACGATGGAGCTGGATCCGGACGCCGATCTGGACGAGGTCAGTCTGAGTGAGAGGTACGGCCTGTCGCGGACCCCGGTGCGGGACATATTCCGCCGTCTGGCCGGTGAGGGCTATATCGATATCCGCGAGAACAGGGGGGCGCGGGTCATCCCGATGAACCACTCCACGCTGCGGAATTTCTTCCTCGTTGCGCCGATGATCTATGCGGCGATCGGCCGTCTCGCGGTGCAGAATTTCAAGCCTGCGCAATTGTCCGACCTGAGGCAGACGCAGGAGCGCTTCCGAGCCGCCAGCGAGACCATGGACCCGCTGGCGATGGTTCTGGAGAACAACCGCTTTCACGAAATTTTCGGCGAGATGTCGGGCAACGTCTACATGCAGCCGAGCCTGGGCCGGCTGCTGATCGACCACGCGCGCATCGGCCACACGTTCTTCCGGCCGAGAAACGAGGACATGCGGCGGCGGCTTCGGCTGGCCGTCGAGCATCACGACAGCTTCATCGCAGCGCTTGGCGCTCACGATGAGGACGCCGTCGTCGACCTCGTTTTCGAACACTGGGAATTGTCCCGCGAGAACATGGAGATGTTCATCGCTCCGCAAGGCCTCAAGGCGGACGCCTTCGTCGGCGGTCCGGCCACGCAATTATTGGAGAAGTCATCGTGAAATTTGAGGGGATCTATACGCCGGCGATCACGCCGCTCGACCGGAGTGGTCAGATCGACCGGCCGGCATTTGCCGCCGTGCTCGAATCGCTGATCGAGGCCGGCGTCCACGGCATCATCGTCGGCGGCTCGACGGGCGAATACTACGCCCAGAGCGGCCAGGAGCGTTTCGAGCTTGCGGCTTACGCGAAAGAGGTCATCGGAACTCGGTTGCCGCTCATCATCGGCACCGGCGCCACGCGCACCGAGGATTCGGTCGAATATGCAAAGGCGGCGAAGGAAATCGGCGCGGATGCGATCCTGGTGTCGTCGCCGCCCTATGCGCTGCCGACCGAACGCGAAAACGCTGTTCATGCCCTGACGGTTGACCGCGCCGCGAACCTGCCGATCATGCTCTATAACTATCCCGCCCGCATGGGCGTGGTGATGGGCGAGGAGTATTTCTCCCGCGTCGGCAAGTCGAAGAACGTCGTCGCCATTAAGGAAAGCTCCGGCGACATGGGCAATCTTCACCTGCTCGCCCGGAAGTTTCCGCATATCGCGCTGTCCTGCGGCTGGGACGACCAGGCGCTCGAGTTCTTCGCCTGGGGCGCGAAGAGCTGGGTCTGCGCCGGCTCCAACTTCCTGCCGCGCGAGCATGTCGCCCTCTACGAAGCCTGCGTCGTCGAAAAGAACTTCGACAAGGGCCGGGCGATCATGAGCGCGATGCTGCCGCTGATGGATTTCCTCGAATGCGGCAAGTTCGTCCAGTCGATCAAGCACGGCTGCGAAATCATCGGCCTGAAGGCAGGCCCGGTGCGCGCGCCGCTGCGCGGCATGACCTCCGAAGAGAAAAGAACCCTTGAGACTGTCGTCGCCACTTTGAAGCGCACGGTCGCCCAGATCACGTCGGGAGCCAACCATGCATGAACCTTTGACCGCCGCCGAATACAAGGCACTCGCCAAAGACCTCACTCTGCCCACCAATGCCTTCATCGACGGCGCGTACCGTCCGGCGAAGTCGGGCAAGACCTTCAAATCCACCAATCCCGCAACCGGCGAACTCCTCGCCGAGATCGCTGCCTGTGATGCAGGCGACGTCGACTACGCCGTCGCCAAGGCCCGCGAAGCCTTCGACGATGGCCGCTGGCGTCAGCTGACGCCTGGCGCGCGCAAGGAAACGCTGATCGAGTTCGCAAAGCTGCTGGAGCGCAACCGTCACGAACTTGCCGTCATGGAAAGCCTCGACAGCGGCAAGCCGGTCCGCGAGTGCCAGACCGTGGATGTCCCCGACACGATCCACACGATCCGCTGGCATGCGGAGCTGATCGACAAGCTGTACGACAACACCAATTCCGTCGGCCCCAATGCGCTGGCCATGGTCGTTCGTGAACCTATCGGCGTGGTCGCCTGCGTCCTGCCATGGAATTTCCCGCTGCTGATGCTCGCCTGGAAAATCGCGCCGGCGCTCGCCGCCGGCTGCTCGGTGATCGTCAAGCCCGCCCAGGAAACCACGCTGACGACGCTGCGTGTCGCCGAACTGGCGCTCGAGGCCGGTATCCCGGCAGGCGTTTTCAACGTCGTCACCGGCAGCGGCAAGGATGTCGGCGAACCGCTCGGCCTGCATATGGATGTCGACATGGTCGCCTTTACCGGATCGACTCCCACCGGCCGTCGCTTCCTCCACTACTCGGCCGATTCCAACCTCAAGAAGGTGGTGCTCGAATGCGGCGGCAAGAACCCGGCCGTGGTGCTTGAAGACGCTGAAGACCTCGATCTCGTCGCCGAGCAGGTGGTCAACGGCGCCTTCTGGAATATGGGCGAAAACTGCAGCGCATCCTCGCGCCTCATCGTTCACGCCAGCATCAAGGACGAACTCCTCAAGCGGATCGGCGCCTATATGCGCGAGTGGAAGACCGGCGATCCGCTCGATCCGGAAAACCGCATCGGGGCGCTCGTCAGCAAGAGCCATTTCGAAAAGGTGAGGTCGTTCCTCGACGACGTGAAGAGCGAGAAGCTTTCGCTGGCCTTCGGCGGGCAGACCCAGGACGGCGTCTACATCGAGCCCACGGTCGTTGACGGCGTCACACCGGCCAGCCGCCTGTTCAAGGAGGAGATTTTCGGGCCGATCCTGTCGGTAACGACATTCGAGACCCTCTCCGAAGCCGTGGCTCTCGCCAATGACACCAATTACGGCCTGACCGCGTCGGTCTACACGGGCAGCCTGCGCAATGCGATCCGGGTGTCGCGGGATATCCGTGCGGGTCTGGTCACCGTCAACTGCTTCGGCGAGGGCGATGCGAGCACGCCGTTCGGCGGCTACAAGGAGTCCGGCTTCGGCGGCCGCGACAAGTCGATCTTCGCCCACGACAATTACTGCGAACTGAAGACCATCTGGATCGACGTATCCGAACGGTCTGTCGACGAGACGATCCGATGAGCCGACATGTGATCAAGCACCTGCCGACCGATACCGGTGTCTCGGGATGGGAGGCGATGAGTGAGCGTGCCTTTCCCGTGACGGCGCTTGAACACGACATAACCGCCGACTGGCTGATCATCGGCGGCGGATTTGCCGGCCTGTCGGCGGCACGCCGCCTCTCACAGTCGCGCCCTCAGGACAAGATCGTCATCCTGGAGGCGCGCGAACTCGCCAAGGGACCGGCCGGCAGGAATTCCGGCTTCATGATCGACGTGCCGCACAACCTGTCCTCGGGCGAGTATTCGGTATCCGACGAAGAGGCGACCAAGGAGGAGATCCGGCAGAACCGCATGGCGATCTCCTTCGCAGCGGATGTCGCGGCCGAATACGGCCTGTCCAGGGAAACATTCGATCCCTCGGGCAAGGTGAATGCGGCCGCTTCCGAGCGCGGGCTCGGGCTCAACGACAACTACAGGAAGTCGCTGGAGAAGATCGGCGAGGAACATCGCGTTCTCGACGCCGATCAGATGCGGGAGATGACGGGCTCGCGCTATTATCGCGGCGGGCTCTATACGCCGGGCGCGGTGATGATCCAGCCCGCCGACTATATTCGCGGCCTGGCGCGCGGCCTTTCCTCGAAGGTCGCCATCCACGAACACTCGTCGGTGCTGGAGCTTTCGCGCGAAGGCCGGAGCTGGAAGGCGAAGACCGCCCGCGGCTCCGTCTCCGCGCCGAAGGTCATTCTGGGCGTGAACGGCCATATTCAAAGCTTCGGCCATTTCCGCGGCCGGCTGATGCATATCTTCACCTATGCTTCGATGACGGCGGCTTTTTCCCAGAACGAATTTGCAGGCGATGTCACCGGCGTCGATCGCTGGGCGCTGCTGCCGGCCGATCCGATGGGCGCAACGGTGCGCAAGATCACCACCGACGGCCGTTCGAGGATCGTCGTCAGGACGCGGTTCACCTACGACCCGAGCCTCAAAGTGTCGGAAAAGCGCGTCGCCGGTATCGCCGCCGAACAGCGCCGGTCCTTTGACGCCCGGTTTCCCGGAATGGAGCGCCTGCCGATGGAATATAGCTGGGCGGGCGCGCTCTGCCTCAGCCGCAACCATGTGCCGGCCTTCGGCGAGGTCGAAGAAGGGCTGTTCTCCGCCTGCTGCGAAAACGGTCTCGGCACCGTCAAGAGCACGCTTGCGGGAATGATGGCGGCCGACCTGGCATCGGGCGCCGGCAGCCCCGAGCTCGACAAATTCAAGAACCAGCCGGAACCGACCAGACTGCCGCCAGAGCCCATCGCGTGGCTCGGCGTCAACTCGGTCATCCGCTTTCAGGAATTGCGTGCAGGCCGCGAGGGATGATTCCTCGGGTCACGCAATATGAAGCTGCCCGTCAGCAGACTTCAAAGGGAACGTAAAACAGGAGTAACAACAATGAAAAATTTGTGGAAGGCGCTTTGCGCCGCTGCGATGGTGGGGATCAGCATCCTTCCCGCTCGCGCGGAAGAAAAGACGATCAATCTGGGCACGATGGCGTGGGAAGACCTGACGCCCATCACCGGCATCACCAAGAAGGTTCTCGAAGACGCCGGCTACACGGTGAAGGTGACCGAGTTCTCCGAATGGGGCATCGCCTATGCCGCTCTCGCCAAGGGCGATATCCAGGCTCTCACCTCGCAGACCGACTACGTGGCCTCGGACTATTGGGACAAGAACAAGAACCGTCTCGAAAAGATTTCGCCGGTGTCGCATGGCCTCTACCAGGGCGTTGCCGTTCCGAAATATGTCCCGATCGACTCGCTGGAACAGCTCAATGAAAACGCCGACAAGTTCGGCGGCAAGATCATCGGCATCGAGCCGGGCGCCGGCCTGATGCGCGATACGGCGAATGCGGTCAAGGATTACGGCCTGAAGCTCCAGCTCGTCGAAGGCAGCACGGCCGCGATGACGGCGGCGCTGAAATCCGCCTACGACCGCCAGGAATGGATCGCGGTCACGATCTGGGAGCCGTCGTGGATGGTCCAGAAGTACGAGGTCAAGTACCTCAAGGACCCGAAGGGCGTATTCCCGCCGCCGCAGACCTATTACTGGATCGGCCACAAGGGCTTCTCCGAAGAATATCCGCATGCCCGCGAAGTCATGGCCAGCGTCTACGTGCCGATCGCCGACATCACCACCATCAACGGTGCGGTCAAGGACGGCAAGACCATGGACCAGGCCGTGCAGGATTGGATCGGCGCCCATGCCGACCTGATCAAGCGCTGGGAAAACATCAAGAAGAACTAAGACGCCTCGTGGCCGTCCGCTCCACCGGGCGGCCACCCTGAAGCCCAATGAAAGAAGCCGGCGCCAATTGGCTCAAAGGGGATCGCCATGAAAACCGTAAACACCGATTTCAATGATGTCCTGATCGACTGTCAGTCCCTGTGGAAAGTCTTCGGCGCCAAGTCCGCCGCTGCGATGAAATCGATCAGGGAACGCGGCCTCGGCAAGAAGGAAGTCCTGCAGGAATTCAACTGCGTCGTCGGTGTATCCGAGGCGAGCCTCCAGGTCCGCCGCGGCGAAATCTTCTGCATCATGGGCCTGTCGGGAAGCGGAAAATCGACGCTCATCCGCCTTCTCAACAAGCTGATCACGCCGAGCTCCGGCAAGGTCCTCGTCAAGGGACGGGACATCGCCAGCCTGTCGCCGGCCGATCTCAGGCAGATGCGGGCCAAGAACATCGGCATGGTGTTTCAAAGCGTCGCCCTCCTGCCGCATCGCACGGTATTGGAAAATGCGGCCTTCGGACTGGAAGTCCAGGGGATCGCGAAACCGCAGCGAAACAAGACTGCCGCCGCAGCACTCGAGAAGGTCGGCCTCGCCGATTGGGTGAGCCGGTATCCGGGCGAGCTTTCCGGCGGCATGCAGCAGCGCGTCGGGCTTGCGCGCGCGCTGGCTTCCGATCCCGAGATCATCCTGATGGACGAGCCGTTCAGCGCCCTCGACCCGCTGATCCGCCGCCAGCTGCAGGATGAATTCCGCCAGTTGACCAAAGCCCTCGGCAAATCGGCCGTCTTCATCACGCATGACCTCGACGAGGCGATCCGCATCGGCGACCGCATCGCCATCATGAAGGACGGCGTCATCATCCAGACCGGCACGGCCGAGGAAATCATCCTCAATCCGGCCGACGCCTATGTGGCCGAATTCGTCGCGGGCATTTCCCGCCTTCACCTGATCAAGGCGCATTCCGTCATGCGCAGCGTTTCCGAGTTCCAGCAGGGCGCGCCGAATTCCGATATCGCGTCGCTGGCGCGCACGACGCCGGACGCCGACATCGACGAGCTCATCACCTTGACGATGCAGTCGGAGCGCGACGCCATCGCCGTCGTCGACAACGATCAGGTCGTCGGCGTCGTCACGCCGCGCAGCCTGCTGATGGGCGTCAAGGGAACCTCCGCCCACGATCTGACGGCGGCGTGATCCCAACTGGAGGTATTGAGATGGATACTTCAGCCTTCACCGATCTTTTCGACGAATGGACGGACTCGGCGCTCGAATGGGTGAGCGACAATGGCGAGTTCCTGTTCGACTATATCAGGCAGGTGCTCGAAGGGCTCTATGACGGGATCCTGTGGCTCCTGCAGCTTCCACCCTTTTACGTGATCGCCCTCATCGTGGCGCTCATCGGCTGGCGGCTGGTCAATGTCTGGTTCGGCGCTCTCGCCGGCGTCGCATTGGCGCTCTGCTTTTCCATGGGTCTCTGGCCGGAAACGATGAGCACGCTGGGTCTGGTGCTGACCGCGACCTCGCTCGCTTTGGCGATCGGCATCCCGATCGGCATTGCCGCTGGTTTCTTTACCGGCCTCGACCGCTTCATGGAACCGGGCCTCGACCTGATCCAGACGCTGCCTCCTTATATCTACCTGCTGCCGGCGATCGCCGTGCTCGGCTACGGCCCTGCCACCGCGATGATCGCGACGGTGATCGTCGCCGTGCCTCCGGCCATCCGCCTGACTTCTCTCGGCATCCGGATGACGCCCAAGGAGTTCATCGAACTCGGAGAGGCGCTCGGAATGACGCCGGCGAAGATGTTCTTCAAGATCCGCCTTCCCTTTGCGCTGCCGAGCATCATGGCAGGCATCAACCAGAGCCTGATGATGGCCTTCGGCATGGTGGTCATCGCCGGCATCGTCGGCTCCGGCGGGCTCGGAGAGACGATCTATGGCGCGATCAGAACGCTCGATATCGCGACCTCGATCAATGGCGCGATCGCCATCGTGGTATTGACCATGGTGATTGACCGGATAACCCAGAGCGCTGCCCGCCTGGGAACAGGGAGGAAGTCATGAATCCTGCGAACCTGCAGTTTTCGCCCGGCGCTTTCCTCGCGCCTGCGGTCGATTGGCTCAACACCAACCTTCACCCGCTCTTTGCTGCCATCAGTGCGGTGGTCGAAGCGGTCCTTTCGGCAATCGAGGCGGCGCTTCTCTTCGTGCCCCCCTTTGCGCTGATCGCGATCGTCGTCGTCCTGGCGTTCTTCGCCGTCAGCCTGCGCGCCGCCATCCTTGCCGGCCTTTGCCTCGGCTTCTGCCTTCTCGTCGGGCTGTGGACGGCATCGATGCAGACGCTCGCGCTGGTCACCGTCGCCGTCATGATTTCCGTGCTGATCGCCTTCCCGATCGGCGTGCTCTGCTCGCGCTACAAGACGCTGGAGGCCGTGGTTCGCCCGATCCTCGACGTGATGCAGACCGTGCCGCCATGGGTCTACCTCATTCCGGCGGTGATGATCTTCAGCCTCGGGCGCGTGCCGGCCATCATCGCCACCATCGTCTACGGCATTCCGCCGATGCTGCGCCTGACGACACTCGCCTTCAACCAGGTGCCGAAGGTGTTCATCGAGCTCGGCAGCGCCATCGGCGCGCCGCCGCGCTCGATCCTCTGGAAGATCGAGATCCCGCTCGCCAAGCAGACGCTGCTCGTCGGGCTCAACCAGTGCATCCTTCTGTCGCTGGCGATGGTCGTGCTCGCCGGCCTCGTCGGCGCCGGCGGTCTCGGCGCGGAAGTGACGCGCGGCCTGACGCGCATGGAGATGGGGCTTGGCCTGCGGGCGGGCCTTGCGATCGTCGCGGTCGCCCTGCTGCTCGACCGGCTGTCGCGCGGCCTGCTCGACCGCGGCAGTCTGCCGAAGGCGAGATGAGCAAGGATTGACGGGATGAGAAACAGCTTCTTCTGCATCGACGCCCATACCTGCGGCAACCCGGTCCGCCTCGTTGCCGGCGGCGGTCCACTGCTGCCGCACTTGCCCATGGGCGAACGACGGGAGATCTTCGTCCGCGACCATGACTGGGTGCGCAAGGCGCTGATGTTCGAGCCGCGCGGGCACGACATCATGTCGGGATCGATCATCTATCCGGCCTATCGCCAGGATTGCGATTTCGCCGTTCTTTTCATCGAGGTGAGCGGCTGCCTGCCGATGTGCGGCGCCGGCACCATCGGCACCGTGACCGCCGCGATCGAAGAAGGATTGGTCAAGCCGCGTGAGCCCGGAAGGGTCGCCATCGAAACGCCGGCGGGCAGGGTCGACGTCACCTATGAGGTGAAGGATGGATATGTCGATTCCGTTCGTCTCCACAATGTCGCGAGCTATCTCCATGAGGCCGATGTCGCGGTGGATGTGCCAGGAATGGGCCGCCTGCGCGTCGATATTTCCTATGGCGGCAATTATTATGCGGTCGTCGAGCCGCAGGAGAACTGGAGCGGGCTTGACGGCATGAGCGCATCCGACATCGTCGGCTGCAGCCAGAAGCTCCGGGCAGCACTTGCCGATGTCTGCAATCCCGTTCATCCCGACGATGCCAGGATATCGGGCGTGCACCACGCGATCTGGTGCGACCGCCCGGTGAACGATGTTTCGGACGGGCGCTGTGCGGTCTTCTACGGCGAGAAGGCCATCGATCGCTCGCCGGGCGGCACCGGCACTTCGGCGCGCATGGCGCAGCTCCATGGGAAGGGACGGCTTACCGTCGGGTCGCGCTATCGTCATGAAAGCCTGATCGGAACCATCTTCGAGGGCCGGGTGGAAGCCGAGGCAAAGATCGGGCCTTATCGCGGCATTCTCCCGAGCATCGGAGGCTGGGCGCGGGTCATCGGGCATAACACCATTTTTGTTGACGATCGTGATCCGCTAGCGCACGGTTTCCAGATTAGATGAGCGCATTCAGGGACGGTGATGAGATGACTATGCGACCCGGGCAGCATCGGCAGGCAGACGGAGCCGCGAAACCCGCCGCCCGGCTCAAGGTTGGGTTCGTTCTGTCGCGGTCGTTCACGCTGTCCGCCTTTGCGCTGTTCGTGGATACGCTGCGGCTTGCCAGCGATGAGCAGGACCGTTCCGGAAGGGTGCTTGCCGACTGGCAGGTGATCGGCAGCACGCGTCATCTGATCACCTCGAGCTGCGGCGTCCAGGTTGCGCCGACGTCCGATTTCGTCGATCCCGCGCGGTTCGACTACATCGCCGTCGTCGGCGGCCTTCTCAGCGTGGAAAACCCCGTCGACCAGCAGACCATCACCTTCCTCAAGCAGGCGGATGCCAAGAAGGTGCCGCTGATCGGCGTGTGCACCGGTTCGTTCATCCTTGCCGCGGCGGGGCTGATGAAGCGGCACGAGTCCTGCGTGAGCTGGCTGCATTACAGGGAGTTCCGCGAGCGGTTCCCAGAACTCAGCGTTCGCTCCGACCGGCTCTTCAATCTCGATCGCCAGCGCGGGTCCTGCGCCGGCGGCAGCAGTGCTGCCGACATGGCGGCGTTGCTGGTCCGGAAATACATCAGCCGTGATGCCGAACGAAACGCGCTTGAAGTGCTGCAGATCGAGAAGGCCCGTGCTCCGGCCGACATTCAGCCCCGGCGTCCGCTCTACGACGATTACGACGATGCCCGCGTCAAGGCGGCGATGATCACCATGGAGCAGTTCGTCGACGGCAGCATGCCGATCGAGAAGCTCGCCGCCATGGTCGGGCTTTCCCGGCGGCAGCTGGAGAGAATCTTCATCGAGAAGACGGGAATGTCTCCCGCCAAGGCCTATAACCGTGTCCGCATGGAGCGGGCAAAATCGATCCTTGCCCAGTCGAAGGCGCCGCTGATCGAGATCGCGCTGGATGTCGGCTTCGAAAACGCCTCGCAATTCACGAGGACGTTCAAGCGCACATTCGGGCAGACGCCCTCCCAGCACCGCGCGGCCGCTGCGAGAGCGCACTGAACGCAGAGAGTTTCAGATCTCTTCCCAGGGAAAGCTGTCCAGCCGTTCCGCGCCCTTGGCCGTGATCAGGGCCTGGGTCTCCAGCTTGATGCTTTCGGAGCCGGCCTCGGCGATCAGGCTTTCGACATTGAGCACCATGCCTTCCTCGATGATGCCGCTGAAATCGGGATCGAAATCCGGATGCAGCAGGACGCCGGGCCACTCATCCGCCATGCCGGTTCCGTGCAGGGCGAGGGTGTATCGATAGGGCTGGTATTTCTCCGGAATCTGCCATGAGTGTTCGTTGAATTCGCCGAATGTCATGCCAGGCCTGATGATGGAAAGATTGTACTCGATCTGATCCCTGGCTGCGGCGTAAAGCTCCTTCTGCTTGGCGTTCATGGCGACATGGCCCGCCGTCCATGAGCGCGAGAGATCCGCGCAATAGCCGTAGGGACCGATCATGTCGGTATCGAAGGAAATCATCTCGCCGCGCTTGATGACGTAGTCCGAACATTCCTGATACCAGGGATTGGTTCTCGGACCCGCGGTCAGAAGCTTGGTTTCGAGCCACTCGCCGCCGCTGCGCGCATTTTCGAAGTGCAACTCGGCCCAGATCTCGCGTTCGGTGCGGCCGGGCTCGGAAACTTCGTACATCCGCGCCATGCCGGCTTCGCAGACGCGGATCGTCCATCGCATCAGTTCGATCTCCTCGGCGCTTTTGATCGACCGCGCCCGCTCGGCCAGTTCCTGGCCGTCGAGCAGCGTAAATCCGCGTTCCCGGAGTTCGAATGCGCCTGACGGTTCGAGCCTGTCCACCGCCAGGCGCCTGTTGCCGCCGCTGGTCTTCATGAGATGCGTGACCTCGTCCGCCCAGGCTTTCAGCCGAGGCTCCATCAGGTTCCCGGCGGTGAAGAATATCCACGACTTCGCCGTCCGGATCTCGTCGATGCCGGGCAGTCCGTCATTGACGTGCTCGGCGCCTTCGAATTCGAAGAGGATCGCCGGACCGTCGGCGAGGATCAGGGCGTAGCGCGACGGATTGTGCATCGTCCAGATGCTCATGTTCGAGGAATCGAAAGCGTATCGGATGTTGACGGGATCGTAGAGCAGCAGGGCGCCGCAATCCCATTCGCGCATCTTCAGGCGCAACCGTTCCAGACGGTAGCGGCGCGCCCTGTCGAGCGTTTCGGCCGGCACGGGACTCATGAGGGGCCGGTCGGCTCCCTCGGGGTTGAGATAAGCCTGCTTTCTCTCGTCCTTGAAGATGGTCGAGCCGGATGGCTCGGTGGAACAGCTTTCGTCTCGCAGCATCCGAGGCAATCCTTCCGGTTCGTGAGGTGGGTGGGCGGTGCTCAGCGCTCGATGACGAGATCGCTGAGCGGCTTGGAGCAGCAGGGCAGGAAGAAACCGGCGTCGATTTCGCGCTGCCGGATTCCGCCATTGTGGCTCATCTCCACCGAGCCGGAGACAAGCTTCGACTTGCAGGTCCCGCAGACCCCGTTCGAGCAGGAGGAGGGCAGGCGGACGCTGCCTTTCTTTGCCGCTGAAAGCACGGTCTGGTCTGACGGGACTTCCAACGTCTTGTTCTGTTTCGAGAATTCGACCTGGAAAGTCCTCGTCGCCGGCTGTACTTCGACGTCGAGGCCCGGCTCGTCGATGACGGCGGCGTCGAAGCTCTCTTCGATATAGTTTTCTACCGGGACGCCGAGAGCCGCCGTGATCGAACGCGCCGCCGCCATGAACGGCGCGGGACCGCAGCACATGACGACGCGTTCGGCAATGTCGGGAACGGCAAGCTTGAGGAATTCCGGCGAGATCCGGCCGGTCAGCCCTGGCCATGCTAATTCGCCGGCGACCGTCTCGGGAAGAAACTGGAGACGCAGTCCCTTCATCCTCGCTGCGAGCCCCGAAAGGTCATGGCGAAAGATCAGATCGGCAGGCGTTCTCGCCGCGTGCAGGAAGACGATGTCCGACGCTTCGTAGCGGTCTGCCAGATCACGTGTGATCGACATGACGGGCGTGATGCCCGAACCTCCGGAGAGCAGCAGAAGCTTGATCTTCTCGCCCTTGGGTCGGATGAAATGACCAAGCGGTCCTTGACCCTTGACGGTCATGCCTGGAGCCATGTGGTCGTGGAGCCAGTTCGATATCCGGCCGCCGGGCACGCGCTTGACCGTCACCGTAAAGGCGTTGCTTCGATGGGGCGACGACGAGATGCTGTAGCATCGCGCCTCGCCATCCGAACCGCTGGGGAAGTCGAACAGAAAATACTGGCCGGCATCGAAGTGGAAATGCTTGCCTTCGGGCGACGCGAACGTGAAGCTTCTCACGTCATGCGTCTCCTGATGGACGTCGAGACAGACGAGGGTCTCGTCGGTCTCCGAATCCCAGACCTGCTGCGCGCTCTGACCTAGACGCATGGATGTGAGGTCAATACCCATGGGCGCGCATCCGGTCGATGTACCAGGCGGCGAACTTGTCGAGGTTCGTCTCGGAGAAGCGGGAATAGGGGCCGGGCTGATAGGCGGGATCGAGCGTGCCGGCATGCGAGCGGGCAACGAGGTCGGCATCCTGGTCTGTCGTCGCGATCCAGACGTCCGTCAGCTTGTCGAGATCGTAATCCACGCCTTCGACGGCATCCTTGTGAACCAGCCATTTGGTGCGCACCAGCGTCTTGCCCGCCGAAAGCGGAATGACGGTCGCCACCACCGCATGGTCGCCCATGAAATGGTTCCAGCTGTTGTGACCCCAGAGATGGGTATCGCCGAGATCCTTGCGGGTCATGTGGCCGAGCAGCTTGGAAGATGCGGCGGTGGCGTCATGGGTCTGGGATTCGCCGGCACCTGATATGATCAGCCGCTGCGTGCGGAAGTTGGTGGCGCAGTCGGTGAGCTGCTCGACGGCGGCCGAGGGAAAACCGTCCGCCTCCCAGGCCTGCGTGCGTTCCTCATAGAGCCGGAAATGCTCTTCCGCCTGTTCGCGATCCTCGGGGCTCAGCGTTTCCGGGTCGAAGCCGAAGTCGAGATCGACGAAGGAGACGCAGAGTTCCGGATGGTTCGCGGAGCAATGGTAGCACTCGCGATTGTTCTCCATCGTCAGCTTCCAGTTGCCGTCCTCGATGACGTCGGTCTGGTGGGCGATCTTGGCATTGCGGATATCGTAGGGAGCCAGCCGCTCGACCATGGTCTGCTCGAGGAGCGCGATGTCTTCGGGCGGATTGTCGGAGAGGCAGACATAGATCAGCCCGCCGATGGATTTGAAGGTGACGGGCTTCAGGCCGCGACAGTCCTTGTCGAAATCCTTGCCCATGTGGGGAGCGTAGCTCAGCTCTCCCGTCAGCTCATAGGTCCAGGTGTGATAGGGACAGACGAGCTTAGAAACGATCGTCTTGCCCGCGTCGAGAAGGCGGGAGCCGCGATGGCGGCAGACATTGTGGAGGACACGGAGTTCGCCGTCGTCGTCACGCAGGAGGATCAGGCTCGTCTTGCCGATATCGATCACCGTGGCGTCGCCGGGTTCGGGAACGTCGCAGTCGAGGCCGACGCAGATCCAGTGCTTGTGGAAGAAGACGTCGATGTCAGCTTCGAACACATCTTCCCTGGTGTAGAGGCCGGCCGGCAGGGAATGGCCGTCGGCACGGGCTTCGAGAAGGGCCGAAATCGAAGATGGAAGCTTGTTTAGCATGAGAACCTCTTATGTGAGAGTTTCCCTAGATTGCGCTTGCAGTTATGGGGTTTCAACGGCATAAAAAATCACGCTCGCATAAGTTTTTATCATGCGAAAAGAGGATTGAAGATGCAATTCCGAAAACGGCTCCCGTCGCTGACGGCCCTGGTGACGCTGGAGGCTGTGCTCAGACGGAAAAGCTTCACGACGGCCGCGACCGAGCTCGGCGTCACCCAGGCGGCGGTCAGCCGGCAGATCGCCTTGCTGGAGGAGGAGTTGGGCCAGCCCCTGTTCGTGCGCAAGCACAGGGCAATCGAGCCGACGGCGGCCTGCATCAGTCTCGGCGCGACGCTGGCGAAGAGCTTCGCCGATATCGCAGAGAGCGTGGAAGCGATGCAGTCGCGCAGCCAGGACGTGGTGACGATCGGGGCGACCGTCGCCTTCTCTTCCTTCTGGCTGCTGCCGCGGCTGGCGGAGTTCCGCCGGGCGAATCCGGGCATATTGGTACGGGTGATCTCCCAGGACAGCCCGATCGCTCTCGACGATGGAGAGATCGACGTGGCCATCCGCTACGGCATGCCGCCCTTCAGCGATGGAACGGTCATCGCCTCGCGCGGCGACGTCGTCTGCCCCGTCTGCTCTCCCGACCACCTCAGGCGCCGGGGAGATGGCCCGCTCGGCTCCGCCGACGAATTCATCGAAACGGATGTGCTCGATCGTTCCTGGTATGGCTGGGCGCAATGGGTGTCGCTGACCGGCGGTAATATCGAGATCAAGCCGTCGCTTCGCTTCAACCATTACACCGAAAGCATCGCGGCCGCGCGTGCCGGGCAGGGGATTGCACTGGGATGGCGCATGCTGATCGGCACCTTCCTGGAGGACGGAACCCTGGTGCCCGCCTCGCAAGCCGAGCTTGCCGCCGAAGGCCGCTACAACGTGATCGTGCCGATCAAGGCCAAGCGCAGCCATGCGCGCGATCTCGCCGCCGCCTGGCTGACGGCCTCGCTGCACGGCTGATCAGAAGCCAAGCCCAGGCGTTGCCGTCCGGTGCACGCCCTTGGGGACGAAGGCGAACTGGTCCGCGAGGCCGAGGAAATCGGCCGCCAGGTGAATGACCGAAAGCCACATCTCCGTTCCCTGCAGGCTCGCTTCGCCGCCGTCGGCGAACGGGAAGCCTTCGCCATCTCGCCATCTGTTGAGCGCCCGCGAGATGAGGCTGCGGGCGATCGCCTCGCCATCGGCCCGGCGGTAATCGGTCTGCCGGGCAATCAGCAGCAGGGGATGGATCGTATCGAGCAGGTTGCAGGCATTGTACTTCGCGCCGGCGAAGCCCTTGTGGTTGCGATAGTTCAAGTGAACCGTTTCGAGCGCCGCGTGCGGATGGGGAAGGGCTGCGCCGAACTGGGCATAAGTGCCGCGTGTCAGGCGATAAAAGCCGTTCACCGGCTGGAGCCATCCCTCCAGCGCCGTCGGCTCGCCCCATAGGCCGGAGACGCCGTCGGCATTCCGGCTCAGCCATTCGAAAAGCGCCTGCCGCGAACGCCGGATGCCGAAATACCGGGCGTTGAAATACATGGCGGTGCCGATGGCATCGACCACGCTGCCCGAGTGCCACGCCCGGCTTTGCCAGGGCAGCGCGCGCAGCCATGCGTCAAGCTCTCCGGCGTCGAGCTCGACCGCCTGGACAGGATGCCGCGGATTCGAGCCGAGCAGTTCAAGCGCATAGCCGACCGACAGAACGTTATAGAGCGCCTTCGGATCATCCCTCAATACGCCGCCGTGTGCACGCGCATGCTCCTCCGGAAAAAGGCCGGTCTCCCGGTCCTGCAGACCTTGCAGGCGCTCCACGGTCTCTGACGGATCGAGTCCGGACGGCAGCTGGCCGAAGCCGGCTGCGATTTCGATCGCATCACACAGGTGCCGGATCGCCGGCCGTCTGACGCCGTCCGCTTCCAGCGATTCATAACTTCCCTGCGTTCTCCACCGTGCAAGGATATCCGGCCATTGCTCTTTCGCCTTCTGCCCGAGCCTGACCAATTGGTCTTCGGTATCTCCCGCGCTGGATTTCCTGGCCGCCGAGCCTCGGCTGCGCAGCACCCGGGCAGGCACGCCGCCGGCAATCGCCATGGCGGGAATGTCCCCGGTGACGACCGCCCCGGCAGCAATGACGGCGCCATTTCCAATCGTGATGCCATCGAGGATCACGCAATTGGCGCCGATCCACACATCGTCGCCGATGGTTATGCCGATGCTGGCGACACCCTGCTTGTGTATGGGCAGATCAGGATCGTCGAAGCCATGATTGAAGCCCACGATCGACGCATGCGAAGCAATCCTGACCCCATTGCCGCATGTCACCCTGCCGGAAACGCAGGCATAGGGATTGACGGAGCAATCGTCACCGAGCACGACATCGCCGCGCACGAGCGCGTGCCCCGCAATCCACGACCGCTCGCCCATCGTCAGGCTTTCGGTGAAGATCGCGGCATTCTCGGCGATATAGGACGTCTCGGCCAGCGCGGCCGCGCATGATCGCCTGAGCGCAGCCTTGCGGGCGAGATGAGCGGGATGATCGAGATCCGACGCGATACGCTCCCAGGGAAGATATTGCAGCCGGCGCGCTTCCTTATCCTCGCTCGCCGGTGCCTGCGGGCTGTTGGCGTGATCCATCCTGTTCCTCATTCCCGGATTCGACCGCCGAATATCCGTCTGCCTGCTGCGGTCCGTTGGTCGCGGCATCAGACAGCGGGAGCCGTTCGAAAGCAAGACTGTCCGGATGGTGCATGCTGAGAAGCCCGTCGTCAGATGCGCTCGATGCGGGCCGAATACTCGCCGCGCACCAGCAGCGCTTCGAAGCCATTGTCGAAGCGGCCGAGCCGGATCAGCCCGTCCCATCTGTAGTCCGCGTAAAACAGGGCGAGGTTGCCCCACGGCTTGAAATAGCAGAGATCGCCCGACTGTTCGTTGCCGAAGGGGCCGCTGCCTTCTTCCGTGAGCTTGCGCGGCAAATGGACGATCTTCTCGTTCCTGCCGTAGTCCTCGATCTTGAGGTCCAGGGGCAGCATGGAGGCGAGATCGCGTACCGTCGGGTTGTCGTAGAGTGTCGCGGTCAGGGTCAGGTTATTGAAGCCTATCCTGATCCTGACGTCGGTCGGCTCCTGGCTGGCCGGATCGTGTCTTTCCTGCCCTTGCGCCGCGAAGGGTATGGCAGCGACTGCCAAGGCTCCGCTCAGCACAGCGCGACGGCACATGTTTTTGGGTGTCGTAAACATGGCGCGACTCGCATCAGACGGGTTGGGCCGTGGGCCGGAACAGGATCTCATTGATGTCGACATCATCAGGCTCGCTCATTGCGAAGGCGACCGTTCGGGCAAACGTATCCGCGCCGATAGCGATCCTGCTGACGAATTCCTGTGTGCCGGCTTGAATGTCTTTCTCACTGATATGCTCGAGCAGCTCGGTTTTGACTGCGCCGGGTGAGATGATCGTGGTGCGGATATTGTATGGCTTTGCTTCCTTCCGCAGCCCCTCCGAAAGCGCGCGCACGGCGAATTTCGTGGCGCAATAGACGGCAGCACCCGGATCGACCACATGGCCGTAGACGGAAGACACGTTGATGATATGTCCTGACTTCCGCGCCTTCATGTGGGGAAGCGCTGCCGCAATGCCGTAGAGCACGCCCTTGATGTTCACGTCGATCATGCGGTCCCACTCGTCGACCTTCAGCCGTTCGAGCGGCGCAAGCGGCATCAGGCCGGCATTGTTCAGCATCACGTCGACATGGCCGAACGCGGCGACGGCCGTGTTGACGAGGTTCCTGACTTGATGTCGATCCGTGACGTCGGTCTGGACCGCCTTGGCCTTATGGCCCTTGGCGGACAATTCCTCGGCCAGCGCCGCGATGCGGTCGGCTCTGCGCGCGCCGAGGACCACCGAAGCGCCGCGCTCGGCAAGGTGGCGCACCGTGGCTTCGCCAAGCCCGCTGCTCGCGCCTGTTATGACGACGACTTTGTTTTCGATTCCTCCAGACATGATGATGATCTCCTGTTTTGGGGGTTAGGCACGGCGGCCGGCGATGGCGGCGATGGCGGCGAGGACAGCCGAACCCGCGAGAAGGCAGGCGGCCAGCAAGAAGGTGCTCCACCATCCCGCGGTGTCGAACAGGATGCCGCCGGCGAAAGCGCCGCCGGCGATGGCAAGCTGGATCAGCGCCACTTGCAACCCGCCTGCCGCTTCCAATTCACCGGGAACGACGGCGGCCATCCAGGTATTCCAGGCGACCGGTATCGGCGTCGAAAAGAATCCCCACATCACGAGCAGAGAGGCGGTGAGCGCCGCGAACGGCCCGAGCGCGATCAGCAGCAGGGCAAGGATCGCAAGAGCCGTCGGCAGGCCGATCAGTACGGGGAGGAGATGCCGCCGGGCGATGAAGCCGATGACGGAGGTACCAGCCAATCCGCCGGCGCCGAGGCCGAGAAGCACCATGGACAAGACATTCAGTTCCAGTCCCGTCACGCCCTCCAGAAACGGGCGAAGGTAGATGGACAAGGCGTTCTGGCCGATGAAGGCGAGACCGGTCGCCGCCATTCCGATCGCGAATGTGCGATTGCGCAGCAGCCCGAATATCCCGGCCACCGAGACGGTTGATGTCGCGGGCATCCTCGGTAGCACGGCCAGTTGCCAGACGAGCGCGGCAATTCCGATCGGCACGGTGACGAAGAAGGTGTCGCGCCATCCGATCAATCCGCCGAGAAAACTGCCGAGCGGCGCGGCAAGCACGAGCGCGAATGCGGTGCCGCCTTGAAGAAGGGCGATGGCCTTGGGCAGGTCGCGATCGGAAGCCAGGCGCGCCAGAATGGCCGTCGACAGCGACCAGAAGCCGCCGATCGAAACGCCGACCAGTGACCGCCCGACGAGAAAGACGGGGAAGTTGGGTGCCAGCGCAACCGCCAGGCTCGAGGCGACGAGAACCGCCGTATAGAGCAGCACGACGGATCTGCGGTCGATCTTCGCCAGGAAGACATTGCCGAAGAGGCTGGTGACAACCGCAAAGACACCCGACACGGTGATCGCCAATCCGGCTTGCCCTTCCGACACCGAGAGATCTCCCGCAATCGGCGTCAGAAGGCTCACGGGGAGAAACTCCAGCCCGACCAGAAGGAACGTCAGAAGCGAGAGACAGGTCACCGCGCTCCACCGCGTCGCAGCACCTTCCGCCAGCGAGGTTTCGTTCAATGTCAGCTCGATACTCATCCGTGGTCTCCCGTCCGTTTCGAGAGAGAGATAGCCGGGCTGGTTTTGCGCGACTAGAAGCTATAATCTGAATGTCGTGATGAGGGAGATTCAACAATGCGGCGCGACGAGTTCACTGAAATGCGCGCGTTTCTGGAGGTGGCGCAGGAGCGGAGTTTCACGCGCGCCGCATCGAAGCTCGGAGTGACGCGCTCGGCGCTCAGCCATACGATCAGCGCGCTCGAAGCACGGCTCGGCGTCCGGCTTCTTTCCCGCACGACGCGCGATGTGGCGCCGACGGCGGCCGGCGCGCGCCTGATGGAGAGCATTCAGCCTCATTTCGAAAGCATTACTGCGGAAATCAGCGCGATCAGCGCGCTGCGCGACAAGCCTTCGGGCCCTGTCCGCATCGTCTGTCCAGACGATGCCGTCGACCTCGTGTTCCGTCCACGGCTGACGGCATTTCTGCGTGACTATCCTGATATCACCATCGAACTCATCGTCGACAATGGGTTCACCAATATCGTCGAACGCCAGTTCGACGCCGGCGTGCGGCTCGGCGAGGCGATTGCGCGCGACATGGTGGCCGCCCGTATCGGTCCCGACGTCTCTTATGCCGTGGTCGGATCACCGGACTATTTTGCGCGCCGCGCCGCGCCCGCGGTCCCGCACGACCTGACGGACCACAACTGCGTCAACCTGCGGCTTCCCACGTCGGGCGCGCTCTACGCGTGGGAGTTCGAGAGGGATGGTCGCGAGTTCAGTGTCCGTGTCGAGGGCCAGCTCGTGATGAGCAACATAGGGCCGGCGATCAATGCCGCTCTCGATGGCGTGGGGCTGTCCTACGTGCCGAGGGACCTCGTCCGGCGATATCTGGACAGCGGCGATTTGCAGGAAGTGCTCGCGGACTGGGCGCCGACGTTCCAAGGATATCATCTCTATTACCCCAGCCGCCGCCATCCATCCCCTGCTTTCGCCGCCTTCGTCGAAGCCTTCCGCTACCGGCAGAGGTAGCGACCCTCATTGGATAAGAGGGCGCAGTCCACCGCGCCCTCTTGATATGGGCGCTTAGCGGCCGCTGTCGATGATTGCGCCGCCGTCGGGGGTCAGGCTGTAGCCGGTGATGAATTGCGAATCCTTGCTGGCGAGGAACAGGGCCACCGGCGCAATGTCGTCTTCCGGCGAGCCGAAACGGGCAAGCGCGCTCATCGGCGGGGGAACCTCCTTTTCCACGGCGCCCCAGGTATCGGCGATCGGCAGGATGTTGTTCACGGTGATGTTGTCGGCGCCCCATTCGCGTGCCGCCGTGCGGGTCAACGCGCGCACCGCCTCCTTGGCCATGTTGTACGGACCGTATCCGGCGAGGCCAATCGTGCCGGCCATCGAACCGAAGTTGATGATCCGGCCTTCCCCGCTTTTCCTGAGGTGAGGATAGCAAGCCTGCATGAAACGCAGATAGGCGATCGGCCCGGTGTCGAAGTTCCGTTGCAATTGTTCGGCTGGGAGGTCGATGACCGAAGACAAGACTGCTGAACCATCGAAAGCATTGTTCACCAGAATATCGATGCGTCCGTAGATTGCCACGACCTTGTCCACCGCGGCCGTGATCTGACCGGCTTGAGCGACGTCGCAGACGACGCCGAGCGCCGTGCCGCCCGCTTCGATGATATCGGCAGCAACGCGTTCGACACCTTCGGGTGTCCGCGAGAGAATAGCGACTTCGGCTCCTTCGGCCGCAAACAGCTTCGCGGTGGCGCGGCCGATGCCGCGGCTTGCGCCGGTGATGATGGCAACTTTTCCATTGAGTCGGTTCATTTCTTTCTCCGTGATTTGGGTTGGGGTATCAACGCATCGCAGCCTGGACGTAAGGGGAAGGCACGCCGCGGGCATCGTTCTGCGTGGCGAATGAGGTGACCAGCAGTGCCAGGCCGATCGCCGCTGGCAGAGCGCCGGCAGGTTTTCGAACGCCGACATGTGCGAAGCCGGACAGCAGCAAGTGAAAGAAGATGCCGGCATAGGCGAGATCGCTGAGCGGCACGCTGACGCGCGAAAGGATCGCGGCCGGGCCGAGAACCTTGACGACGATCATGAACGGAATGAGGAAGGGAGCCTTGAAACCAAGCTCCCCCAGAGCCTCGCGAACCCAGTCTCTCCGTGTGACATAGAGGGTCGCTGAAGCGAGATAGAGCGCGGATAGAAGCGCCGTGCTGATCCAGTATCCGTAAAATTCAAGCATGAGTTATCCCTGTCGCTGCTCACGCAGCAACATTCCTCTCGTCGAGTCTGTCGGTTTATCTATGAGGGGCGCTTCTTGCTGCGCCCCCCGGTGCATGGGTGGAAAATGTCGTCTAAGATCAATCTTTGTAAGTAGGATGAATTACTTGCTGCTAGTATGGAAAAGCAGACTATGGCCGATGGCGAAATCAATATGCATGAGGAGATGCGGCGTGCATTCGCGCTGCTTTCCGGCAAATGGAAGCTGGAAATCATGTGGCTGCTCAATCAGCGGGTCTACCGGTTCGGCGAGTTGAGGAAGGCCATTCCCGGCATCACCCAGCACATGCTGACAGCGCAACTGCGCGAGCTCGAAGCGGATGGCATGGTCTCCCGCACCGTCTTTGCGGAGGTTCCCCCGCGGGTCGAATATACGATCACGCAAAAGGCGCGGAGTCTCGGTCCGACGATGGAGGCGTTGACGGCATGGTGGAACGAGTACGGCAAAAGCGTACCGGTAAAACCGAGTGCACGCGGGCGTAAAGCGAGAGGCGGCTGAACGGAGGCGGGTCGATAAACGACCTCACAGTCACGAAAGACTGGAACCGAACTTGTCCCAGCCTTCCTTGATCGTCTCCATCGCGACATTCGTCGAGGTGTTGGCAACGTGCGGCAGCGTCGAGATGCGCTCGCCCAGCACGCGGCGGTAGCGGCCGATGTCGCGGGTGCGGATCTTCAGGAGATAGTCGAACCGGCCGGCGATCATGTGACACTCCTCGACTTCCCGGATCTTCTTGATGGCGTCGTTGAAGCTTTTGAGCGCCGCCTCGCGGGTGTCGGAGAGCTTCACCTCGACGAAAGCGATGTGGTCGAGCTGCATTTTCGCCGGGTTGAGGACGGCCTTGAAGCCTTCGATATAGCCGTCGTTGATCAGTCGCTTGAAGCGGATCTGGCAGGGCGTCTTGGAAAGCCCGACGCGCGCGGCGAGATCGGTGATCGACAGTCTCCCGTCCTCGGCGAGAGCCGCGAGGATCTTTCTGTCGAACTGGTCCAATTCACTAAAGATGTCGGTTTCTGTGGCCATTTGAACTCTCGGTGATCGCTTTATAAGTTCATACGGCTTGAAAACCACTAAAATCAAGTGAGATCGCGATTTGCGGCTATGGTAGATTGTGCGTCGGCAGTGGGAGGAAGGCGTGAGCGCCTGGCGCATTGCCGGGATCGGCAGCGGCGCCGCACCAGGAGGGGATCACGGATGCACGAGAAACAAGCGGATGACGAGCGGAAGCCCGACTTGCTCGCTCACTACAGGCCGGTGGCGATAAGAGCGGTTGCGGCAGCATTCACCCTCAAGCGCGACAAGCCGGATGCGCGCCCGCTTTGCGAGACGGAATATTCCGGCCCCGCTTTTCTGGATGATGCGCTCTGGGATGACGAGCCCGGTGTTCCATTTATCCGTTAGACGAAACATTCTTTGATCAGGGACTCCCATGTTGAACGCAGCGATCGACCCCGCATCCTCCAATGATCCCGCCGGCAGCGCGCCGTTCGCCGCTTTTGCGCCGCCGATCCGGCCGCAATCCGAGCTCCGCCAGGCGATCACATCAGCCTATCGCCGTCCGGAAACCGAATGCCTGCCGCCGCTCGTTGCGGCCGCGCGCGTTTCCGAGGCCAAGCGTTATGACATCCGCAGCACGGCCCGCACACTGATCGAGGCGCTGCGCGCCAAGCACAAGGGCACCGGCGTCGAAGGGCTGGTGCAGGAATATTCGCTTTCCAGCCAGGAAGGTGTCGCGCTCATGTGCCTTGCCGAAGCGCTGCTGCGCATTCCCGACACGGACACCCGCGACGCGCTGATCCGCGACAAGATCGCCGAGGGCAACTGGACCTCGCATATCGGCGGCGGCAAATCCATGTTCGTCAACGCGGCCACCTGGGGTCTCGTCGTCACCGGCAAGCTGACTTCGACGGTCAACGACCGCAGCCTGTCGGCGGCGCTGACGCGGCTGATCGCGCGTGCCGGCGAGCCGGTGATCCGCCGCGGCGTCGATATGGCGATGCGCATGATGGGCGAGCAGTTCGTCACCGGCGAAACGATCGAGGAAGCGCTGAAGCGCGCCCGGCCGCTCGAAGCGCGCGGCTTCCGCTATTCCTACGACATGCTGGGCGAGGCCGCGACGACCGCCGCCGACGCCGAGCGTTATTTCAAGGATTACGAGAAGGCGATCCACGCCATCGGCAAGGCGGCGGATGGCCGGGGTATCTATGACGGTCCCGGTATCTCGATCAAGTTGTCGGCCCTTCACCCCCGTTATGTCAGAGCGCAGGCCGGCCGAGTGATGGGCGAGCTGCTGCCGAAGGTCAAGGCGCTCGCGGTTATCGCCAAGGGTTACGATATCGGCCTCAATATCGATGCCGAGGAGGCCGACCGGCTGGAGCTTTCGCTCGATCTCCTCGAAGAACTCTGCTTTGCCCCGGAGCTCGGCGGATGGAACGGGCTCGGCTTCGTCGTGCAGGCCTACGGCAAGCGCTGCCCCTTCGTGCTCGATTACATCATCGATCTCGCCCGCCGCTCCGGGCGCCGGATGATGGTCCGTCTCGTCAAGGGCGCTTATTGGGATGCGGAGATCAAGCGCGCTCAGTTGGACGGTCTCGACGACTATCCGGTCTATACCCGCAAGATCTACACCGACGTCGCCTATATCGCCTGCGCACGCAAGCTGCTGGCCGCCGCCGATGCCGTCTTTCCGCAGTTCGCCACCCACAATGCGCAAACGCTGGCTGCGATTTATCATCTGGCAGGGCCTGATTTCGCGGTCGGCAAATACGAATTCCAGTGCCTGCACGGGATGGGCGAACCGCTCTATGACGAGGTCGTCGGCAAGGAAAAGCTCGACCGGCCCTGCCGCATCTATGCGCCCGTCGGAACGCATGAGACGCTGCTCGCCTATCTCGTCCGCCGCCTGCTCGAAAACGGCGCCAACTCCTCCTTCGTGCACCGCATCTCCGATCCGAACGTCTCGGTCGAGGCGCTGATCGCCGATCCGGCCGAGACCGTCGCGGCCATGCCCGTCGTCGGCGCCCCGCATGTGCAGATCGCGGCACCCAAGGCCCTTTACGGCAGCGCGCGCGCCAATTCGAGCGGCCTTGATCTCTCGAGCGAAACCACGCTTTCGGACCTGGCGGAGACGCTCGCCTCCACGGCTGTCACGCCCTGGCATGCGCTTCCGATTCTCGCCGATGGCTCCACGGATGGCGTGACACGCGATGTCCCCAATCCCGCCGATCACGGCGACGTCGTCGGCACGGTGACAGAGCTGAAAGTCGAGGAGGCCGCCCGTGTGGTTGCGATGGCGGCCGAGTATGCGCCGCAATGGGCGGCGGTGCCGCCGGCGGAGCGCGCCGCCTGCCTCTATCGGGCGGCCGATATCATGCAGGCCCGCATCAAGGTGCTGATGGGCATCATCATGCGCGAGGCCGGCAAATCGGCCGCCAACGCGGTCGGCGAAGTGCGCGAGGCGGTCGACTTCCTGCGCTATTATGCCGATCAGGCCCGCAAGACCCTCGGTCCGTCGCATCTGCCGCTCGGCCCGATCGTCTGCATCAGCCCGTGGAATTTCCCGCTGGCGATTTTCACCGGCCAGGTTGCCGCAGCCCTCGTCGCTGGCAATCCCGTGCTGGCGAAGCCGGCCGGCGTGACGCCGATCATCGCCTCGGAGAGCGTGAAGATCCTCCACGAAGCAGGTGTGCCGGTCGGCGCGCTGCAATTCGTGCCCGGCAGCGGCCGCCTCGGCGCGGGCATGGTCGGCGCTCAGGAAACGGCCGGCGTCATGTTCACCGGCTCGACCGAGGTCGCGCGCATGATCCAAGCGCAGCTTGCCGAACGCCTGTCGGCAACCGGCAAGCCGATCCCGCTGATTGCCGAAACCGGCGGCCAGAACGGCATGATCGTCGATTCCTCCGCCCTGGCCGAACAGGTCGTGGCCGACGTCGTGACATCGGCCTTCGACAGCGCCGGCCAGCGCTGCTCGGCGCTGCGCGTCCTCTGCCTGCAGGACGACGTGGCCGACAGGACGCTCGCCATGCTGAAGGGCGCCTTCCGTGAATTGACGATCGGCCGCACCGATCGCTTGAGCATCGATGTCGGGCCCGTCATCAACGACGGCGCCAAGACGGAGATCGACCAGCATATCGAAGCGATGCGCGCCGCCGGCCGCAAGGTGGAGCAGTTGCCACTGCCGCAAAGCGCTGCGGCGGGCACCTTCGTTCCGCCGACGATCATCGAGATCAAGTCGCTGTCGGACCTGACGAGGGAGATCTTCGGTCCGGTCCTGCATGTCGTCCGCTTCAAGAGAAACGGTCTCGATCGCCTGATCGACGACATCAACGCATCGGGCTACGGCCTCACATTCGGGCTCCACACCCGGCTCGACGAAACGATCGCGCATGTGACGAGCCGCATCAAGGCCGGTAATCTCTACGTCAACCGCAACATCATCGGCGCGGTCGTCGGCGTGCAGCCTTTCGGCGGCCGCGGCCTGTCGGGAACCGGCCCGAAAGCCGGCGGTCCGCTCTATATCGGCCGGCTGGTGCAGCGCGCGCCCGTGCCGCCGCAGCAGGATTCCGTGCATACCGATCTCGCTCTTCGCGATTATATCGTCTGGCTCGACAAGAAGGGCCTGACGGCGGAAGGGGAAGCGGCGCGCGGTTATGCGAGCCGTTCGGCGCTCGGGCTCGAACGCGAACTCGCCGGTCCCGTCGGCGAGCGCAATCTCTACGCGCTCCATCCGCGCGGTCGAATTCTTCTCGTGCCGCAGACCGAAGGCGGGCTGCATCGCCAGATCGCCGCCGCTCTTTCCACGGGCAACCATATCGCCGTCGACGCGGGCTCCATATCGAAGTCGGTCCTGGCGGATCTGCCGGCGGCTCTCGCCGGCCGGATTTCCTGGGCGTCGGATTGGGAAAAGGATGGGCCTTTCTCCGGTGCGCTCGTCGAAGGCGATCGCGACAGGGTTCTTGTCGTCAACCGGAAGATCGCCGCGCTGCCCGGTCCGCTTCTCCTAGTCCAGGCCGCGACCAGCGAGGAACTGGCGAGCGATCCCGAAGCCTATTGTCTCAACTGGCTGCTGGAGGAAGTGTCGACCTCGATCAACACGGCCGCTGCCGGCGGCAATGCGAGCCTGATGGCGATCGGCTGAATGAATCAGGACGAGGGCGCGAAATACGCCCTCGATGCCCCTGACCCAGGCTGTCAACCTCTCCATCGTCATGCTCGGGCTTGTCCCGAGCATCTGCCTCCGGTCGATAGGGCAGCAGATCCTCGGCACAAGGCCGAGGATGACGTCGAGTAGACGGCGGGGTTTATCAGCGAATCTCGGGATGCGGAAAATGGGGCCTTGGGTACGCATTTGGCGGCTCCGAGGAAACTCGACACCATTGACCATTTTTTTAGCAGTTGCGGCTACGGTGGCACGATCAGGCGGGACCATTCCTGGGACGGGGACTATTTTATGGCGTTGATTGATCGACTGTTGCAGCGCATGCGGATCGTGACGAAGGTTCTCTTCTTCGTGGTGCCTCTGATCGTCCTCATCGCCGGTATCGGCCTTTTCGGTTATTTCACCGCTGGAACGCTCAAGGGCCAGATGACCCTGACGCGGCAGACGATCGATACGCTTTCCAGTTTCCAGCAACTCAGATCCTCGCTGACCGCCTTTACCGATCTTCCGACGGCGGCCACGCGCGACCGGCTGATCGCCGGCATCTCCGATCAGGAGAAGGGTGCTGCGACGCTCGACGCCATGCTGGTCGACCCCTCGCAGAAGCAGAAGATCTCGGCGGTGCGCGAACTCGGCGGCAAGATGCAGGGCGGCGTCGACGCGCTTTGGGCCGTGGCCCAGGAGCGCACGAATACCGAACAGGCGATCGATCAGGCTGTGGCGCAGCTTTTCAAGGAAAGCCAGACCGCCCGTAAGCAGCTCGACGTTCTCCAGGATCAGGCGAACGGAAAAGAGGCCTTCGTCCGGGCGCTGCTCCTCGATGCCTCTGTCTACAAGAATCTCGCGCAGCGCATTGCAAAATTGCGCAAGGCGGCCGCGCAGGCAACTGCCCCCGCGGATATCGCCGGCGCTCTCGGCAATCTCCTGCCGCCGCTCGTCAAGGAGGTCGGCGGGAGCGCCGCAGTCGCCTCCGACAAGGCCCAAAGCCAGATTGCAGCGCTGAAGCCGGTATTGGACAAGCTCGCCGCGATGGCCAAGGACAGCGCCAATCTTACGCTCGATGGCTATGCTGCCGTCGACCAGGATCTGCAGGGCTTCGAGGAGAAGTTCGGAAAGCTCGCCTCCGGGAATGCCGATACCGCTATCGAGCGTTTTGTCGGCATGGATGCGAATATCGCCACGCTTCGCTCGATGGTGGCGATCGTCAATACCGCTTTCAAATCGATCGACGATCTGCGCCTGCACCTGAGTGAATTGAACAGGCGGGTCGATGCAGAGGCACGCGATGCCGTTCTCGCCGATCTCAAGGCGCTGCGCGAAAGCGCTGCCGAGCTCGTCCCCTTGAGCGGGAAAAACGCCGCCTTGCAGGAGCTTGCGAAGAAGATCGAGCCGTCCCTCGCCTCGATCGAAAAGGACAGCTCGCTCCTGATATCGATCGCCGACCGGTGGCAGAAGAACAGGGAAGCGGCGACCGAGCTCGTCGCTGCGGCAAGCAGCACACTCGAGCAATTCGTCAGCACCGCGCAGGAAAGCGGCAAGGAGATCAGCCAGCGTTCGGCCACGATGTCGCTCGCGGCGATGATTGCGGGCACGGTGCTTGCGATCATCGGCGGCCTCATGCTGATCGAAACGCTGCGCGGCCCGCTGAAGCGCATCACCCAGACCATGATGAGGCTTGCCAACGGCGATCTCAACGTCCCGATCGGCGACGGCAAGCGCGCCGACGAGATCGGCGACATGATCCGCTCCGTCACCGTCTTCCGCGACCAGGCGCTGGAGAAGACCAGGCTGGAAGAGGTCGCGGAAGCCAACAGGGCGCGCGACGAACTGGAACAGGCCCGCCGCGCGGCCGAGCAGGCGCGGATCGAGGCGGAACAGAGCGAAGCTCTGAACGCGCTCTCCGATATGCTCGGCAAGCTCGCCAACGGCAATCTCGCCGCCGAAATGAGCGAGGATCTCGCCGCGGATTATGTCGCCATGGCCCGCACCTACAATCACGCCATCGATGCGCTGCGCCTTACGCTCGCCGAGGTTCGCAACACGACCTATGAGATCGCCGAGGGCAGCACCAATCTTTCGGGCGCCGCCGACGATCTGGCCCGCCGCACGGAACAGCAGGCCGCAGCCCTCGAAGACAGTTCGCGAGTGCTTGGGGAACTGACCGCCAGCGTGCGGGAGACGGCTGAAAATGCGAGCCAGACGTCGCGCTCCGTCGCCGAGGCCCACCGCCAGGCGGAACACTCCGCAGCCGTCGTCGCCAAGGCCATCGACGCGATGGGCGCCATCAACCGGTCGTCCGAGAAGGTCACCAGCATCATCGGCGTGATCGACGAGATCGCCTTCCAGACCAATCTTCTGGCGCTCAACGCGGGTGTCGAAGCCGCACGCGCGGGAGAGGCCGGCAGAGGTTTTGCCGTGGTGGCGCAGGAGGTTCGCGAGCTTGCGCAGCGCTGCGCCACGGCCGCCCGCGAGATCAAGCAGCTCATCTCCAACAGCGCGACCCAGGTCGGCGCGGGCGTCCAGCTCGTCGAGGAAACCGGCAAGGCGCTTTCGGAAATCATGCAGCACTTCACCTCGATCAACGGGCTGGTGCAGGTCATCTCCTCTGCCACGACCACGCAATACAAGGGCATCGACGAGGTGAACAACGCCGTGCGCGATGTCGAGCACATCACCCAGCACAATGCCGCCATGGTGGAGGAAAACACCGCCGAGATTCACCGGCTCCGGCATCAGGTGGAGGTGCTGAACGAAAGAATTTCCCACTTCCAGACCGCGGTCGCCGAGGGCCGCAGGCCGTCGATCGCGCTCGCCTCCTGACGGCGCAGGCGCTTCCCGGCGACTTGCATCAAGCCCCGGGACAGAGGGGGATGTCGGCTGACGCCTGCCGGCGTTCGCATTCGGTGCGGAACGAGCGATATTGCCAGAAACCGTCTGGGCTTTCCCGCCGGTAGACGGTTTCGAGCCAGAACACTGTGTCGTCGATCGGCAGGACCGGATGCCATGCATACCATTCCGACCAGATCTTTCTTGCGGGATCGCTCTCCATGATCGTCGCTCATCGAATGAGTTTCTGTGTCGCCGATCTCTGACCGGGCTTCTCCATATTCTATATTAGAGAATTATGATTCAAGATCATTCTTGATTTGAAATCATTTTCACGTGTCGCTTGAAATATTCTCCGGCTGCCACCGGAACGTTTCCGGTTGCGCAAGCGCATCGACGCGATGGAATGGAAGCCGTGAAGGCTTGGGCGGAATGGCTTTATCCGCACTCAGGCGATCGAGCGCAGCCCGAGATAGGCGGCCAGGCTGACGGCGGAGAGCGCGATCGTCAGCTTGGGCCTTGCGTCGTCGAACATGGCGGCCAGCAGGAGGCCGAGCATCAGGATGACGGATTTTGCCCAGAGGTCCTGGTCGGAAACGGTGAAAGCGATTGCCGCCAGAAAGACGGTGCTTGCGACGATCGTGACCGGAGCGGACTTCTCGGCGATATCGCCGGCCGAAAAATAGGGCAGAAGAAAACGCCGCATGCTCAAGCCGGAAGCAACGCTTAGGAGAAGACAGGTCAGGACAAGGTGCAACATGGGTCTTCGTCGGTCGATCTGCAGATGGAATTGCAGATGCAAACCTCGTGCCAGCCCGAAACCCCCGTGCCATCGGTCCGACAGCGGCATATTCGGGCCTGTCTGGCTATTTCCTCGGCGTCGCGTTTCTTTTTTCGGCAACCGTTTCCGCTTTCGCTCGGATAGGAAAATTATATCGCAATACGACTTGAGTCGGGGCGATGGTTTTTATATAGAGAATTATCCGTCTCCATAATTTCGAAAACGAGATTTTCATTGGACCTTTCGTCGATCGAGATATTCCTCGCCGTCGCCAGCGACCGCAGCGTTACGAAAGCCGCCAGGGCCGTCGGGCGGGTGCCCTCGAACGTGACGACGCGCATCCAGCAATTGGAGGAAGATCTCGGCGCTTCCCTCTTCAGCCGTGACGGCAAGAAGATGACTTTGACACGCGAAGGGGAGACCTTCCTCGCATACGCCAACAGGCTGATGGCGCTTGCGCTCGAAGCGCGCCAGGCCGTGCGGCCGCTTGCCCCCTCGGGAACGCTGCGGGTCGGCACGATGGAGAGCACGGCGGCAAGCAGGCTGCCGGCGGCGCTGACCCAGTTCAACCAGATGTGGCCTGACGTCTCGCTGCAGCTGACGATGGGTGCCTCCCGCGATCTTGCCCGCGCGGTGCTCACCGAAGCCCTGGATTGCGCGCTGATCGCCCGTCCGCCCAGGGCGATGCGCGAGGAGGATTCGGATTTCGATGCCGAGCTGAAGACGCTGGCGATGGAGCCGGTCTTCGTCGAGGATCTGTTGATCGTTCTGCCGTCAGGCCATTCCCCGATCAAATCCGCCGCCGACCTTCGCGTCGGCGCGCTTGCCGCCTTGGAGCCCGGCTGCACCTATCGCAGGATCGCCGAGAACTGGGCGCGCAAATCGAGCGCCCTGCCGACCAGCGAGCTCGGCTCCTACCATGCGATCCTGGCAAGCGTTGCGGCCGGCAACACGGCCGGCGTCATGCCGAAATCGGTTCTCGACCTCATGCACTGGCCGACGTCGCTCCAGACCCACCCGCTGGGGCCTGTCGAAACGCTGCTCGTCTCGCGTAGGAATGACCGCCCCAGCGCGTTCAATGCCTTCCACGAAGTTCTCAGCGCGACCAAAGGAAGAGATATCAGGCTGGCGATGAACTAGCCCGAACGTCTTTCCTTCAGCCGCCCGATCATCCTCGCTCAATATTGGTCTTGTCATGCAGTATCCCGTTTCCCCGAAGGTGGGACCGAGCCGCTTCCGTCGCTTCCGCCTGTTCTCGCCGATCCTGGCCGGGGCGACCTTGCGCGAGCGATTGATCGCCTGCCTCGGCGCTTTGCTGGCGATCGGCCTCACCGGCGTCATCAGCGGCTATTTCTTCGGGCAAGGGCCGCATCTTCCGTTGATCGTGGCGCCGATGGGGGCTTCCGCCGTGCTGCTTTTCGCGGTGCCGGCAAGCCCGCTGGCGCAGCCATGGTCGATTATCGGCGGCAACACCATCTCCGCCATGATGGGCATCGTCGCCGCCTATTTCATCCGTGACCCGATCATCGCGACCGGCGTCGGCGTGTCGCTTGCCATCGGCGCGATGTCCTTCACGCGCTGCCTGCATCCGCCGGGCGGGGCTGCGGCGCTGACCGCCGTTCTCGGCGGGCCTGTCGTTGCCGGATGGGGATTTCTCTTTCCCTTCGTGCCGGTCGCCCTGAATTCCTGCATCCTCGTCGGTCTCGGCCTGCTGTTCCACAAGCTTTCCCGGCGGAACTATCCGCATGTCGTCCCGAAGCCCGCCGAGAATACGCACCAGACGATCGACCTGCCGTCCGCCGTGCGGGTGGGCTTTCGCGAAGAGGATATCGATGCGGCTCTCGAAACGCTTGACGAAACCTTCGATATCGATCGCGCCGACCTCAGCCGGCTGCTGCAGCAGGTCGAGCTACAGGCGACCATCCGGTCGAACGCCAGGATCAGTTGCGCCGATATCATGTCGCGAGATGTGATCGCCGTTGGCGAGGCGGCCGAACCTGCGGCCGCACGCCAGCTTCTCCTGAAACACAATATACGCACGCTGCCGGTGAAAGATCCCGAAGGCCGCCTCATCGGCACCGTCGGCTTGCGGGAATTGTCGGCGAGCACCGAGACCATCGCGGGCGCGATCTCGAGGCCGGCGGTGGCAAGGCCAGCGGATGCGGCCCTGTCGCTGCTGCCCGTGCTGACCGACGGGCGCACACATGCCGTCATCGTCGTCGACGAGGACCACCGAATCCTCGGCCTGATCTCGCAGACGGATCTCCTGAGCGCCGTGGCGCGGCTGCTGCCGAACGACAGCGCCCCGATCCCGGCCGTGGCCTGATGGTGAAGGATGAACCGATGCTGATCGAACGCGACCCGAACGGGGATTTCATACTGGATTCAACCGAACTCGCTGAGCGGTTCGGCCTGTCGCAGGCCGATCTTCGCCGCCACATGCGGCATGGCTCCATCGTCAGCTCCGTCGAAATCGGCACGGCCGAACATGCGGGCACGAAGCGGGTGTCGCTCCGCCTCGGCAACAGGCTGTGGCGCGCCGTGCTGAACGACGAGAACGAAGTTCAGCACGAGGAGATGACCATTCTCAGGCGAAACACGCCCGGGCAGCCGCCGCGCTGACATCGCTGCCCATCCGCGAACACCTTCCTTGGCCACCTGATAATCGAGCCGATGCTCTAAAGCGCTTCGCGATCTTTCAGATTCGCTTGCCGCACTTTAGGTTTTGGTTTTGCGCATGTCGTGAGCGCAAAACCGCCGCACACTTTTGCGCGACATGTTTTAGAAATCCATCCCGCCGCCCGGAGGCATTGCCGGAGAAGCGTCCTTCTTCGGCCGCTCGGCGATCATCGCTTCGGTCGTGACGAGAAGGCCGGCGATGGAGGAGGCGTCCTGTAGCGCGGTGCGCACCACCTTGGCCGGATCGATCACGCCCTGCGCATAGAGATCGCCATATTCGCCGGTCTGGGCGTTCCAGCCATGGGAGAACTCGCTCTTCTCGCGCAGCTTGCCGACGATGACCGAGCCTTCCGCTCCGGCATTTTCGGCGATCTGGCGGGCCGGCGCCTCGAGGGCGCGGCGGACGATGTCGACACCGACGCGCTGCTCGTCATTGGCTGCTTTGACGGCGTCAAGCGCCTTGACGGCGCGCAGCAGCGCCACGCCGCCGCCCGGCAGAATGCCTTCCTCGACCGCCGCACGGGTGGCATGAAGCGCGTCGTCGACGCGATCCTTCTTCTCCTTCACCTCGACTTCAGTCGAGCCGCCGACGCGGATAACGGCAACGCCGCCGGCGAGCTTGGCAAGGCGTTCCTGCAGCTTCTCGCGGTCGTAGTCGGAAGTGGTTTCCTCGATCTGGGCCTTGATCTGGGCGATGCGGCCCGAAATGTCGGACTTGGAGCCGGCGCCATCGACGATGGTGGTGTTCTCCTTCTCGACCGAGACCTTCTTTGCCCGGCCGAGCATGTCGAGCGTGACGGTCTCGAGCTTGATGCCGAGGTCTTCGGAGATGACGGTGCCGGCGGTCAGGATGGCGATGTCTTCCAACATGGCCTTGCGGCGGTCGCCGAAGCCGGGAGCCTTCACGGCGGCGATCTTGAGGCCGCCGCGCAGCTTGTTGACGACGAGCGTCGCGAGCGCTTCGCCTTCGACATCCTCGGCGATGATGAGGAGCGGCTTGCTGGATTGAACCACGGCTTCGAGAACCGGGAGCATCGACTGCAGGTTCGAGAGCTTCTTCTCATGGATGAGAATGTAGGGATCTTCGAACTCGGTCCGCATCTTGTCGGCGTTGGTGACGAAATAAGGGCTCAAATAGCCGCGGTCGAACTGCATGCCTTCGACGACTTCGAGTTCGGTTTCGGCGGTCTTGGCTTCTTCAACGGTGATGACGCCGTCATTGCCGACCTTTTCCATGGCCTTTGCCAGATAGTGGCCGATTTCCGCATCGCCATTGGCCGAGATCGTGGCGACCTGGGCGATCTCGGAATTGTTGGAGATCTTGCGGGCATTGGTCTTCAATTCCGCGACGATGGCGCTGACGGCAAGATCGATGCCGCGCTTCAGGTCCATCGGGTTCATGCCGGCTGCAACGGCCTTGGCGCCTTCGCGGACGATCGCCTGGGCGAGAACGGTTGCGGTCGTGGTGCCGTCGCCGGCGATGTCGCTGGTCTTCGAAGCGACTTCGCGGACCATCTGGGCGCCCATGTTTTCGAACTTGTCCTCGAGTTCGATTTCCTTGGCGACCGAGACGCCGTCCTTGGTGATGCGCGGAGCGCCGAAGGACTTGTCGATCACGACGTTACGGCCCTTCGGGCCGAGCGTGACCTTGACCGCATCGGCGAGAATGTCGACGCCGCGCAGCATCTTGTCGCGGGCTTCGGTGCTGAATTTGACTTCTTTAGCAGCCATGTCCTCACTCCTTCATAGGCAGCTAATTGACGGATCTTCGCAGTGGATCTCAGGCAGCCCGACAGGCCAGGTAATCAGCCCGAGCGGGTCGCTAAATCGCGCGCGCGCCTGCGCGATTGAACTGGTTTGACGTTGTTCGATTTCAAGAGGGTGGCCAAAAATTGGCGCTCTCGGTCAGCGATTACCGACGCCTGACGGAACAGAAAATCGGATCCTGCGTTCGACATGAAGACGATGGTCGTCGCGCTCGGATTTCGGGCGAGTTCCAGCCGCACCAAGGCTTGAATTCAGATTTCGGCATCCCCAGCTCTTCGGTGATCGAGGCTTGATGAGCTCGGTTATGTCCCACGTCTTTTCGGAGTGGCTGAAATGGAAGAAAGAACCAATATAATCAAAGACCTCAGTATCGAGGAACGCGAAGAAGTCTTCGTCGACATCGCCCGTACGCTGGAGGATACGGCCCGTGAGGCGCTGGTGGAGGGCAACAGCCACTTTGCAGCCCTTTCCACCAACATGGCCGAAGCGATCCGCGTCAATGCCGACGAGCTTGCCCGCGATGATCCCGAAAATGCCGAACTCGTCCTGCAGGAGGCGACGGCGATGATATTGCAGTTCGAAGCGGTGCATCCCTATCGCATGGTAAGCATGGCCGTTCATTGAGCGCCGGCCACCTGCTCGGGCGGCCGTCCTTCCAAATCAATCGCTCCTTCCGGAACTCTCGCTGCCTTGGACGGTTATTGGATCACAGCATCGAAGGTGATCCGTGGCGGTTCGGGGTTTACACGCCTTGTCCATAACGCCGCCGGGTCGGCTGTCAGGCGTGAACATGCTTTTGCATGATGGAAGGAGGATCTGGCATGACTTCCAATTCGATTGTGCCGCCCGAGAGCGGCACTGATGACGCGCGGTCCGCCGATACGGCGGAGGCCGAGAACGATCGCAAGAAGGCATTGGAAAATGCGCGACGCAACGCAGGGTCCGCGGCCGATCGCGATAGCGGCACCGAAACTCCAAGCCTGAGACTTGCGAGGGAGTATCTTCGCCTCGGCGGCCGCCGCCGTTCCAAGATCGACGACAACATCACCACCGTTCGCCAATGGGAGGAGGATCCGCCGGAGGCCGAACGGTTCTGGCAGGAGCGGGTCGAGACGCTTTCGAAGGCCGACCGCAAGCAGGTGGAGGATTTTCTGCCGACCATCAACACGCCCTGACGAGGAGGATGGAAAATGCATCAGCTCGACGCGAGAATGCAGGCATGCATCGACAATTGCCTGCGCTGCTACAGCGTTTGTCTCCAGACCGCGATGAACCATTGTCTCGAAGCGGGCGGCAAGCATACCGAACCCGCGCATTTCAGGCTGATGATGGCCTGCGCCGAGATCTGCCGCACGTCGGCGCACTTCATGCTGATCGGTACGGATCACCACAAACACACCTGCCGCGAATGCGCGGAGATCTGCTCGGAATGCGCGGCCGATTGCGAAAGGGTGGGCGACATGCAGGCGTGCGTCGATGCCTGCCGACGCTGCGCCGAAAGCTGCCGCGACATGGCAGCCTAGCTGGAGGAGATCATGGCCATAGACAAGCACGAGCAGATCCGCCGGCGCGCCTATGAGATCTGGGAGGCCGAAGGCCGTCCCATGGGCGCGGACCTGCGCCATTGGCAGCAGGCCTGCGACGAACTGGCCGGCGAGAACGAGCATGAGACGCTGCAGGATCTGATCGACGAAGACGACCGGGACGACGCGGCTCTGCTCCAGGGGGCAGGTGAGAGCGGCGATTTCGATCCGCCGCGGGCGGCGCCTGCCCGAGTTGCCGAGACAAGAGTGTCAGATGTCGAGATCACGACGGGCGAAAAGCCTTCCCTTGGGAAGGTCAGGCAGACCGAGGGGCCGTGATTTCAATGCAGCATCTCGACCACGCCATCCAGATCGCGCTCGAAGCGCATGACGGGCAAACGGACAAGACCGGCCGGCCTTTCTTCGAACACTGCCAGCGGGTTGCCCTTCTCGTCTCCGGCGAAGAAGCGCGAACCGTCGCCTACCTTCATGACGTCGCCGAGAAAGGCAGTGGCTGGACGCTCGACAGGTTGCGGGAAGAAGGTTTTCCGCCTGTGATCATCTCCGCCGTGGATGCGCTGACACGGCGGCTCGACGAGCCGAACGACGAATTCGTCAGGCGCGCGGCGGCAAACCCGCTCGCTTTGCCCATCAAGCGGGCAGACCTCGAAGACAATCTTCATCAAGCCGAGCAAGCCGGCAAAAACCCGGAAAAATACCAGCGCGGGCTGGATCTCCTGCGGGAGATAGAGAGCGGTGGCTAGGCTCCTCCGCCGTTGTTTCTGCCGCGGCTGCCGTAAATCGATCTGCGAGCAAACTATTTTTCAACCATAGAACGCGGAAACAATGTGATGCCGACCTCAGGTGAGGCGCATGTTAACCGGCACGACCTATAGTCGCGTTCACATGAACAAACTGGGGGATGGTCTTGTCCGACGATCTGCACACGATCATTGCAATGGGCGGCACTTTGTCGAGCCTGCCCGGCATCGGCGATCGCCTTGCGCAACAGGGTATCGTGATCGATGTTCACCACGACCGGAATGAATTCCACCGGCGTGCAGGCAGCCGCCCCCTGCCGGAGCTGATCGTGCTGGACGCCGCATCGCCGGAGGGGCGCGGTCTGGAAGACTGCCGCCGTCTCAAGGAAGACGTTGGCACCCGCGATATTCCGGTGATCATCCTCGTCTCGCCGCAGGATGAGGAAAGCACGGTTGCAGGGCTTGCCGCCGGGGCGGTGGATTGTGTTTCCAGCCTCGTCTCCGCCACGGAGCTCGTCGCCCGCATCAAGAGACATATCGCGCTCGGCGCGGTTCACGCGCGGCTGCAGGGACGGAATGAACAGCTCGATACGGCGCTTGCCAGCATGGGGCAGGGCGTATGTCTGTTCGATGAGGGCGGCCGGCTGCTGCTTTCCAACAGCCGTTACGCGGAAGTCTACGGCCTCGATCCCTCCGTCATCCATCCGGGGCAATCGCTCGAGGACATCCTGAACCTGCGCCACGAAGTAGGCGCCGTTCCCTTCACGTCGACCTCCGAATATCTCGTCTGGGCCGAGGCGACCAATACGGGCGATACGCCCCAGGATTGGGTCAAGGAACTCAAGTCGGGCCAGATCATCCGCGGTTATCACCAGCGCACGCGCGACGGCGGCTGGGTATCGACCCACGAGGATATCACCCAGGCCTGGCTCGCCGAGAAAGCCCTTGCCAAGGCGCATCTTCAGGCAGAGCACGCCGAACAGGAAGCGCGCGCCGCGCATGCCCGGCTTCTCGCCGCTTTCGAGGTCGTTCCGGAAGGGCTCGTCCTGTTCGACGCCGAGGACCGCTTCGTCCTGTGGAACCGCCGATATGAACAGCTTTATGAGGAAAGCGGCGACAAGCTTCTGAAAGGAATGCGTTTCGAGGATCGTCTGCGCGCGGGTATCGAATGCGGCCAATATCCGGAAGCGATCGGACGCGAGGAGGAATGGCTCGCCGAGCGGCTGGCATATCATACCCGGCCCAGCAGCAAGCACGAGCAGCGCCTGCCCGGAAACCGATGGATACGGATCGAAGAACGGCGCATTTCCGATGGCGGCAGCGTCGGTATCCGCGTCGATATCACCGATCTCAAGATGCAGGAAGCCTCGTTCAGGCTGCTGTTCGAAGGCAACCCGATGCCCATGTGGGTCTATGATCGGGAAACGCTGAAATTTCTCCACGTCAACCAGGCCGCCATAGACCATTACGGTTATAGCCTGGACCAATTCCTGACCATGACGCTGCTCGACATCCAGGTGCCGGAGAACGTGGCCCAGCCGAAAGCCGTCTTCGATGCGGAGGATCAGGTTGCCTCGACCAGCGCTTCCCGGCATCTCAAGGTAGACGGCGCGGCCATCGACGTCACGGTCTATTCCACCTGCCTGAACTACAAGGGCAGTGCGGCATCGCTGATGGCCGTCGTCGACGTCACCGAAGCCAAGCGCGCCGAAAAGGCGCTGCTGCACCACCGCGACACGCTGGAAGAGATGGTGCGCTCGCGCACCGTCGAACTGGCGCGGCAGACCGAAGAACTCGAACGGATGCTCGAACAGGAAAAGCAGATCAACGAATTGCAGCGCCAGTTCGTCTCGATGGCATCTCATGAATTCCGCACTCCGCTCGCGGTGATCGACGGCGCGGCGCAGCGGCTCATCCGCCGCAAGGAGGCGGCGACGCCGGAATTCCTCGCCGAAAAGGCGGAGCAGATCCGAAGCTCGGTGTCCCGTATGCTCGAACTGATGGAAAGCATTCTTGCCGCGGGCCGGCTGGATCACGGCCGGATCGCCATCGTCCATAAGCCCTGCTCGATTACCGAGATCATCGAAACCTGCAGCGCCCGCCAGGAAAGCATCCGGCGTTCCCACCGTTTCCTGCTCGAACTGGATAGGCTTCCCCCGACCATCTTCGGCGATCAACCCGCTCTCGACCAGGTCTTCAGCAACCTCTTCTCGAATGCCGTGAAATACGCGCCGGACGCTCCGAACGTCCACGTCACCGGCTGGCAGGAAGGGGATAGCGTCTGCATCAAGGTGCGCGACGAAGGCATCGGCATCGATGCCGACGACCTTCCGAAGATGTTCCAGCGCTATTTCCGCGCCAGAAGCTCCACAGGCATCGCCGGCACCGGCATCGGCCTCAATCTCGTCAAACAGATCATCGAGCTTCACGGCGGAACGATCGAGGTGACGAGCAGCCGCGGGAACGGCACGACGTTTACGCTCAGGCTTCCGGTCGGCGCGGAGATGTCGGATGAACTGCGCGTTGCTGCTGGCCGCTAGGTTTGGGGCGGAATCAAGCACAACGACGGAGGCCTTGAGGAAAGGCCGTTAGGGGCGTTGTCCTTCATCGCGCCAAGCGCGGATCTCCTCCGGCGTCGTCAACTGACGGCCGGCGCGTTGCGCCCTGATCTCGGCAATCAGCGCATCGATATCGTTTTCTCGACGGATGCGGGAAAGGCGGGCAACGGGCGTGTTGCCTCGCGAGATGATAACGTCTTCGCCTGCTTCGACCTTTACCAGCAATTTGGACAGATGAGTTTTTGCTTCGCCGACCTTAACTTTGACCGTCATGACGGTTCTCCCTTATTTGTATAGCTGGTCGAGCTCGCTGCTCGCGCAACGATGGGCTCGAAATCGCGAATTAGTCAATCGCAAAGCTGGCGGATCATCGGGATAATGAAGAACGGGCTAGTCGCTATATCTTGGACGGGCCGGCCGAACAAACTGCCGAAGCGTCTGTGGAAGTGACCGTACAAATGCCGGAAAAGCGTTTAAGCCTGTCGTTTGCCAAGGCTTTGCATTGCAGCAGCTTTCATAGGTTTTACGCTATTGACGACAATATTTCTTCTTCGACACGGTGAGACGATCTGGAATGCCGCCGGCCGCTTTCAAGGTCAAAAGGATTCCCCTCTCACTCAGAGAGGGCAGCAGCAAGCGGATCAGATGGGTGAACTTCTCGCCCGCGAACTCAAGCGGTACGCCGGCCAGATCGACATTCATGTCAGCCCGTTGGGTCGCACAAAGGAAACGGCGGCGCGGATTGGACGATATGTGCCATTGGCCAGCCGCGACGAACCACGTTTGATGGAGGTTACGACTGGATCATGGGACGGCATGAGCCACTATGAAATCGATATGGAATATCCGGGCATGCTCGAAGGTGCCAACGGTTTCGACTGGTTCTTTCGATCGCCGGATGGAGAAACATTCGATGCAGCCTTTGCCCGCGTCGAGGAATGGTTGTCGGGACTTCGCTCGACGACGATCGCCATATCCCACGGACTGACGGGGAGGCTGATACGAGGTGTGTATCTCGGACTGTCCAGACGGGAAATGCTGGAACTGCCGGTGCCGCAATGCGGATTCTATCGCCTTCAAAATGGTCAAGCCGAACTTGTTGAATCTCCGCCGACGAAACGCGATCGCAGTGTCGACCTGACGGCAATGCTCAGCGATCAGGAGCTTGCGGCGATTGTGAAGTCACATATGGAGCTGGGGCTCAATCACCTCGACTTCGATCTGCCATGAGCGGCAGACAGCGCGCGCCCTCACTAAACTACATCAGAAGCGCGAATGCCGGCACCCGCACGCCGTTCTCACGGAAGTGCCGCTCCAACTCACCAAGATCCGGGCAGGCCGGTGGGTTGTCCAGCGCCTGTGCCCAATTCTCATGAACAGGCAGAGCCATTGCCGCGGTCACAAGCACGGTTATTCCCGGGGCGATGTCGCCGCGCAGTTGCGGCAGCAGGGTCTTGGCGTGGATGAGGTTGGTGTTGGGGATCGGGCTCATCGCGTGGCCGGTTCTCGGATGAGGCGAGAGGTCGACGATGGCGCTGATGTCGGTCTGACCGTGCCAGACGGCATGGCCTTCCGCCTGCTCGGATCGGTCGGCGTTGAAATCGGCGCGCTCGATCGCAAAGCCGCCCTCGATGGTGCTGAGTGCACGCGGCGTCGCGATGCGGTGGATGCGGATGTGCCAGGGATTGGCGGGAAGCAGCCAGGTTTCGATGGTGACGTCGTTCCAGGGGCGCCAGCGGGAATAGAGCCGGTCGCCTGCGATCAGCGCCTCCTCCATGATTTCGCGCATGCGGAAATGGACGCCATCATCGGAGAGGCCGAGCATGCCGTCGAAGCTTGCGGCGGTAAAATTCCGGTCGTCGGCTTCGATGTTGAAGGCGTAGCGGGTGGAATAGACGAATTTCGAATATTTCTCGTTTGCGCCGCGCATCTTGTCGTGCTGCTGGCCGGAGGAAAGCACGACCACATTTCCCGGCGTGTGCATGGCGACCATTCCGGCTTGCTTCAGCGCAATAGGCTCGGGGAAAACAGGCTGCGGCGCCTCCGCAGCGGTCCAGAACGGATGATCGGCGGCAAGGGCGAGCGGCAGGAAGAATTTCAGCGCCCAATAGGGCGAGCCGGGCGAATTGTAGCTCTCGCTCATCAAGAGGTTCGGATAGCCGTAGCCGACGGAGAGCACGCCATCGCGATCGGCAATGGGTATGGCCGACCACCAGCGGATATGACGCATGTAGTAGCCTTTGATCTCAGCCCAAGGCAGCGCCTCGACGCCGGCAAAGGCGAGCGCGCCCCAGAAGCCGCCGGCCGCGAAGCGATAGGCCTGGCTGCGGCCGAAGGCGAGGGCGGCGCCATCGGGGCCAAACCAGTGGCGGATATCCCCGGCAAAGGTCCGGGCGCGATCGCGGAAGCGCTCCTTGCGGGCTTCGTCGCCGCGCGCCAGCACGGTGTAGATCAGGCCGTAGAAATGCATGGCGAAGGGAATGTAGTGGTCGACCCGCCTGACCGGCCCGTCGCGATACCAGCCGTCGCCGAGGTCGAAGGCTTCCAACTCGTCGAGATAGGCGACGGTTTTGCCGTGGTCGAACGCCACGCCGACGCGCTCCAGCCCGAGATCGATGAGGACGCGGAAGAATTTCCAGTTGTTATCGATGAATTCCAGTTCGCGCGCCGCAAGCAGATAGGCGGCAACAGTCTTCTTCTGACTGTCGTCAAGCGGCTCCCAGATATGTTCGGGCACGAGCGCCAGCGCGAAGCCGACGGCTGCGAGCTCGACGAGCCGCTGGTTGCGGTCGGCGAGATCGCCCCAATATTCGGGATGGGCGGGATTGGTCCCGTTTGCAAGGCCGCGCCGATAGAGATCCCAATGCGGAAAATGTCCGCCGCCGGCAGCAAGGGGAACGATGCCCCAGAGCGGCCGGGCAAACCCTTCCAGGTCAGCCGCCGCCCGGTCGAAGATCGCGCCGGCTGCACCGAGACGCACGCGGGCGCCGCCTTCGGAAAAATAGGGCAGGAGCGGCGCGAAGAGATCGTTGACGGCCTTGGCGAGGTCGTCGCGGGTCCTCAGGGGATTGCCGAAAAGCGGGTTGGCCCTGGCGGGATCATAAATCATCGTCAGCTCGATACTTAAAAACAGGATCGGCCGCGGGCCGGATACTGGCCCGCGGCCGTTGATATCGCGTGAGGCTTACTTGATGGCCTTCACGCCTTCGGTCATTTCCTTCAGCCCGTCGTCGATGGAGGTGTTGTCGGTCATGATCGCGTCATGCGCCCGGTTGAGCACCACTTCGATCTTGGCGGCGTTCGGGTTGACCGCCATCTCCAGATAGGCCTTCGAGGGTATCAGTGCTTCCTTGCTGGCCGCGTCCTCGGGGAAGCCGGGCGTTGCCGCGATCTTGGCGCTGACGTCAGCGGTCTTGAGCGCGGGGAAGGTGCCGGTCGAGGCGATGACGGCCGCGCCCTCGGGGCCGGTGACGAACTTGATGAAATCGAGCGCGGCTTCCTTGTGCTCGGAATTGGCGTTGACCGCGAGGCCCGAGATTTGCGCTGCCGTCGTGCCGGCCGCAACGCCGTCGGGATGCGGGAACTTCACGATGCCCCAGTTCTTGCTCTTCGATTCACCCGACTTCACCTTGGTGATCTGGGTGCCGACGAACCAGGTCCCCATCGGCAGCATGCCGATCGTGCCGTTGAAGAAGAGCGCCGAATAATGCGTGTTCGACGTCTTCAGGAAGGCGTAGGAGGGGATCGCGCCGTCCTTCTGCAGGGTGAGTGCCCGTTCGTACCAGGGCTTCAGGAAAGCATAATCGCCATCGACCAGCGTGTGTTTTCCGTCGAGGATGCCGGGCAGCTGGACGGTCGAGCGCCAGGTATGCAGCAGCGCGCCATAGGTCTTGTTGGTGCCCATGCCGCCGGCAAGCTTCTCGGCGGTTTCGTCGAACTGCGCCCAGGTCATGTCATTCGTGGGATAGGGCACGCCGGCTTTGTCGAAAATGTCCTTGTTGTAATAGACGACCCAGAAGTCGGAGCGGAACGGTATCGAATAGATCTTGCCGTCGATGGTCAGTTCTTCGATCAGGCCGCCATAGGGCGCCGGATCGATCTTCTGGTCCTTCACGAAGCCGCTGAGATCGGCGATGTTGCCGGCGCGGACCAGGTTGGTATAGCCCGGCACGTCCTTGACGGTGACGACGTCGATGTCTTTCGAGCCGCCGGTCAGCTGCGTCGAGATCATCTGCTGATAGTCCTGCGAGCCGAGATCCATCGGCTCGAACTTCACGTTGGGATGCTTGGCCTGATAGGCCTCGATCAGCGGCTTGTAATAAGCTGTCTTGTCCCAGTCCCACAAAGCCCATTTGAGCGTCACGGCGTCCTCGGCAAGTGCGGCACCTGCCGTCGTTGCGGCCAAGGTGAAACCCGCCACGGCGAGTTTCATCGTCCTCCCGAATTTATCCATATACATTCCTGTTCTCCTTCCCTGGATCGTCTCTGGATCAGTTGTTTTATGAAGCGTTTGGTGCATGCGGTTTACGGTGCGGGGGCAAGTCCAGAACCATCACCGCCGTCCGATGGACGCCGAATGCGACGGCGAACATTCCGAGTGAAAAATTGAAGGTTGCCGGCATGAAGACGGAAACCGGATAGAAGAGGATATGCGCGAGCCACAGGGCGGCATTGAAGGCGAGTGCTGCAAGCGCCGGAAGCGGACGGACGACGGAGGCGAGCGCGGCGAGGCGCAGCAGCCGCAGCGCCGGCAGATCGCGCATCACCATCAGCACGATGAGATGGCAGGCGGTGACGGCGAGGAAGGCGGTCGCGACGAGGGCGATCGCGAGCGGTGCAGCCAGCATCAGATTATCACGCGCGCCGGCGGCATAGGTGACGATCGCATGGACGCCGATTGCAAGCGCGCCTGCCAAGGCGAGGCCCCAGGCGGTGGCGCGCAGGAAGTATCGTCGGAATGCTTCGGTGAAGTCCCTGAGCAGATAGGTGTTGCGGTCTTCGACCAAGGCGACCGAGACGCGGGCCATGGCCACGAGTGCTGCCGGCAGCGTCACCACGAGGAGCGAGGCCAGCAGGAACAGGATGTTCAGCTTGACCATCTCCCACCATTCGCGGGCGAGGATGTCGGCGAAGAGCGCAAGGCCGGTCTTTGCAGGCGCATCCTTCGGAATGCCCGGCCCCTCCTTCGTCCACATGTCCCGCAACCACTGCATGGCCGTCTCCCGAAGGCGCCTCAGTAAAGAATCGAGCGTTCCGTTTCCTTGTCGAACAGCTGCGCATTGCTCATGTCGGCGACCAGCGTCGCCTCTTCGCCGATGCCAGGCCGGAAGCGCGGCGAGACGCGGGCGATGAGATTGCGCCCGCCTGCCACCATGTTCAGGTGCACTTCAGAGCCCATGGGTTCGGCTAGCTCCACCACTGCCTTGAGTGGCGCCAGATTCTCGGCTGGAATATCGGCCGGCGGCAGTTCGTGGAAATTCTCCGGACGGATGCCGAGCACCACGTCGCGGCCCTCATAGGGCGCGATCCTGCCCTTGTCGAAATGGGCGGGCAGCGGCAGTTCCCGGCCGTCGAAGACCGCGACGTAGCCGTCGCCTCGGCGAAGGATGGTCGAGGGCAGCATGTTCATTTGCGGCGCGCCGATGAAGCCGGCGACGAACATGTTGACGGGACGGTCGTAGAGGTTCTGCGGCGTATCGACCTGCTGGATGTGCCCATCCTTCATGACGACGATGCGGTCGGCCATGGTCATGGCCTCCACCTGGTCGTGGGTGACGTAGATGAAGGTGGCGTTGAGCCGCTTGTGCAGCTTGGTGATTTCGCTCCGCATCGTGCCGCGCAGCTTGGCGTCGAGGTTGGAAAGCGGCTCGTCGAGAAGGAAGACGGCCGGATTGCGCACCATGGCGCGGCCGAGCGCCACGCGCTGGCGCTGCCCGCCCGAAAGCGCCTTCGGCTTGCGGTTCAGGAGATGGGTGATGTCTAGGATTTTCGCAGCGTCCTGTACCTGGGCATCGATGAAATCGCGCGATACCTTTCGGAGTTGCAGGCCGAAGGCCATGTTCTTGTAGACGGTCATATGCGGGTAGAGCGCATAGTTCTGGAAGACCATGGCGATATCCCGGTCCTTGGAGGGGACGTCGTTCATCACGTCACCGCCGATCCGGAGCTCGCCGCCCGAAATCTCCTCAAGGCCGGCGATCATCCTGAGCGTCGTCGATTTGCCGCAGCCGGAAGGACCGACCAGGATGATGAATTCCTTATCGGCGATTTCCAGATCGATATCGTGGACGACGGTAAGCGCGCCGTAGGATTTGTTCAGCTCTTTAAGCGAAATGCTGGCCATCGGGTTCTCCTGACGTCACCAATAGGAAGACCAGCGGCGCGAAAGGCGCGTCAAAGCTTCCATGTAATAATAATCTCCCCAGGAGACGCATTCATCGACGCCCTCGCCGCGGCAGGTGTTGAAGGGCGATTTCTTCGAATAGGTGGCGTGCAGCACCAGGCCGTTGGAAACGGTGGGGTCCTTGACCGCATAGTGGTCGGCGAGGCTCTTCATCATGCGCCGCGCCAGGGTGCGGTAGCGTTCGGCGGCTTGCGCCTCGACGAGGTCGGCCATTTCAAGCAGGCCGCAGGCGGTGATCGACGCCGAAGAGCTGTCGCGCGGCTCGCCGTCGCCATCGGAAAAGACGAGATCCCAATAGGGCACCATGTCGGCCGGCAGCCGATTGAGATAGAAGGCGAGCAGCCGGTCGAAGGTTTCTTGATATTCATTGATCCGCTCATAGCGATAGGAGACCGCCATGCCGGCGATGCCCCAGGCCTGTCCGCGCGCCCAGGCGCTGTCGTCCCGGTAGCCCTGTTTGGTGGCGCCGCGCACCGGCGCTCCGGTGACCGGGTCCATGTAGAAGGTGTGATAGGTGGAATCGTCCGGCCGCACCGAATTGGCGAGCGTGGTGCGAGCATGAATGAGCGCGATCTCTCGGTATTTCGGGTCGCCGGTCTCGCGGCTTGCCCAGTAGAGAAGCGGCAGGTTCAAGAGGCAGTCGATGATATAGCGGTATTCCTCCGCCTTGCCCTTGTGGCCCCAGGCCTGGATGAACTGGCCGATCGGCTGGAAGCGCTCGATCAACTGGTCGGCCGCAAGGATCGCAGCCTTGCGCCCGTCTTCGTCTCCGACGAGCTTCCAGGCGGCGATGCAGGAGGGCGAATAGAGAAAGCCCATGTCGTGGTGGTCGGTCTCGATACGGTTTTCGATCCGGTGCAGGAAGGACTGGACCTGGATTTGTGCGGCATGGCGGAAGACCGGGTCGCCGCTATGCTCGAAGGCGAGCCACAGTTCGCCCGGCCAAAAGCCGGCCGTCCATTGGGTGTTGGCCACGGCGGGAAAGAAGTTTCCGACACTCGAATGGTTCTGCGAGGCGTAGGTGAATTCGGGAAGGTTGCGGCGGATCTGCGCGACGGCGAGATCGAGCGCGGCTTTGACCTCTTCGTCGGTGATCGGCTGCGGGGCGACTGAGGAAACGGCGTTCATGGATTAACCCTTCAGTCCCGTCGAGGCGATGCCCTCGACGAAGAAGCGCTGGAGAGAGAGGAAGACGACGAGAACCGGAATGAGGGCGACGACGGAGGCCGCCATGATCAGCCCGTACTCGGCCGAATATTGCGAGATGAACATGCGGAGACCAATCTGGACGGTCTTGAGCTCCGTCTTGGTGAGATAGATCATCGGCCCGAGGAAATCGTTCCAGGTGGTGACGAAGGTGAAGATCGTCAGCGTCGAGAGCGCGGGCTTCGACAGCGGCAGCATGATGCGCGCCCAGATCTGGTACTCGTTCATGCCGTCGATGCGGGCCGCCTCGCAGAGCTCGGTCGGGATCGACATGTAGAACTGCCGCATCAGGAAGACGCCGAAGGCGGTGAAGGCCTGCAGGCAGATCAGCGCCAGATGCGTGTTGTTGAGGCCGAATTCGCGCATCAGCAGGAATTGCGGCACCATATAGACCTGCCAGGGCATGGCGATGGTGGCGATATAGCCGAGGAACAGCGTGTTCTTGTAGGGGAAATTCAGCTTGGCGAAGGCGTAGGCCGCAAAGCTGGAGGTAAGCAATTGCAGCAGCGTGACGATGATCGTCAGCTTCGAGGTGTTGTAGATGAAAAGGGCGAGCGGGATCTTCGTCCAGATATCCACATAGTTCTGCCATTGAGGCTGCGAGGGTATCCACTCGATCGGGAAGGCGAAGACGTCGCGGCTGAGCTTCAGGGAGGCCGAGAGCATCCAGGCGAAGGGCATCAGCATGACCAGCGTCACCGTGATCACGATGGCGTAGAGAAGGACCGTCTTGAGGGTAATCTTGCGTCCGGCGATCCTCATGCCTCGTCCTCCCGCTGGCGCCGGAACTGGAAGACCGTGACGGCGAGCACGAGGAAGAACAGCACCAGCGACACCATGCTGGAATAGCCGAGATCCCAGGAGATGAAGGCCTCGTTGTAGATGTGATAGACGAGGACGAGCGTCGAGGTGCCGGGGCCGCCCTGGGTGATCATGAAGATCTGGTCGAACACCTTGAAGGACTGGATCGTCAGCATGACGGTGACGAAGAAGGTCGTCGGCCCGAGCTGCGGCACGGTGACGTGGATGAACTTTTGCCAGGAATTGGCGCCGTCGAGATCGGCGGCCTCATAAAGCTCGGCATTGATGCCCTGCAGGCCGGCCAGATAGATGACCATGTAATAGCCCATGTTCTTCCAGATGCCGAAGAGGATCACCGTGACCATCGCCCAATGGCGGTCGGCCGCCCATCCCGGCATGTTCTTCGGATCGAGGCCGAGCGTGTAGAGGATCATGTTCACCGGTCCCATCTCGGGATTGAAGATCATGTTCCAGACGACCGCGACGGCGACCAGCGAGGCGACATAGGGGAAGAACATCGCAGTGCGGAAGAAATTCCGCCCCACGATCTTCTGGTTGAGGAGAACGGCGAGGCCGAGCGCGCAGAGCAGCGTCGCCGGCACCGAGGCGACCGTATAGATCACCGTATTCCAGAAGGCGGCGATGAAGGCCTTGTCCTCGAAGAGCCGCCAGAAATTGTCGAGGCCTGCGAATGTGATCGCATTCGAGCCGTCCCAATGCATGAAGGCGAGCGCGAAGGCGAAGAGGATCGGGCCGAGCGTGAAGACGGCGAAGCCGAGGAAATTCGGCGCGATGAAGGAATAGGCGACGAGCGCGTTGCGCAGCTTGCGCTGGCGCTTGGACAGGACGGCGACCTTCCGGCGGGGCGTTGCCGGAACGCCATCCGTTGCGATGGCCGAATTCGATATGGACACCGATGCTTCCTCCTGGGCGGACATTCTGCAGCTGACGGCTCGCGGAGATTTCCGAATCCTCGATCCGGAACATCCGGGCGGCTGAATGCCGCCAGTTCTTCCTCCTGCCATCGACATAGCACATATCCGGTATTGGTCAAACAAGTTCTGAATAGATCATACAAATTTTATGGCAGGCGCCGAAAACATATGATAGGTGAACGTGAAGACCGGTTGCGCGTCGAGGCTATTCGAATGCGGGGAGGGACATGTTCAGCGAGATTTCAGGGGAATTGCCGGACAGTTTGGGCGATTTCACTCCCGGCGCGATCGCTGCGGATCGCGCCATCTGGAACGCCGTGCCGCAGACGATGCGGGATGCCGTCCTTCGCGATGCCGAAACCACGCTTGCGCGCAGCTGGCCCCTCATCACGGCCTCCGATTACCGGGAATACACGGAGACGGGCAACCGCTCGCGCTTCGAGGAGCTTTATTTCACGCGGCGGCGGATGCTCAACGATCTGGTGCTCGGCGAACTCGTCGAAGGCGGCGGCCGGTTCCTGCCTGGCATCGTCGACGGCATCTTCCTGATAACGGAGGAGAGCGGCTGGCAGCTTCCGGCGCATAATGCCTATGAACGCGGCGGCCCGCGCCTGCCGTTGCCTGACAATTCGCAGCCGGTCGTCGATCTCTTCGCCGCTGAAACGGGTGCCTTGCTTGCCACCGTCATCGCCCTGCTCGGCGATGAGCTCGACGGCATCAGCCCGGAGATTGCGGCGCGTGTGAAACGCGAGATCGAAATCCGCATCCTGACGCCCTATCTCGGCCGGCATTTCTGGTGGATGGGCCGCGGTGGCGAGCGGATGAACAATTGGACGGCCTGGATCAGCCAGAACGTCCTGCTGACCGCCTTCTCGCTGAAGACCGATCAACCGACGCGCCGCGCCGTCGTCGAAAAGGCGCTTGGCAGTCTCGATGCCTTCCTGAAGGATTATGCCGAGGACGGCGCCTGCGAGGAGGGCGTGCTCTATTACCGCCACGCCGCACTCTGCCTCCACGGCGCGCTGACTGTTCTCGATAGCGCAGCACCCGGCCTGTTCGGCAAGATCTGGCGGCAGCCCAAGATCCGCAACATGGCCGAATATATCGCCAACATGCATGTGGCCGGCCGTTACTATTTCAACTTCGCGGATTCTTCCGCCGTGGTCGAGCCCTGCAGCGCCCGGGAATATCTGTTCGGAAAGGCGGTTGGTTCCGAGATGCTGGCGGATTTCGCCGCAGCTGACAGGGCCACGGCGGATAATTCGCACCTGCCCGGGGAATGGAACCTCTGGTATCGCGTGCAGGAATTGCTGGTGGGAACGCTGCCCGCAGCCGAGCCGCGTCCGGAACCCCCGCGCGATATCTTTTATCCCGGCATCGGCCTGTTCGTCGCCCGCGACGGAGCGTTTTCGCTCGCGGTCAAGGGCGGCAACAATGGCGAAGGCCATAATCACAACGATGTCGGCAGCGTCACGCTCTACAAGAACGGACGCCCATTCCTGATCGACGTCGGCGTCGAGACCTATACCGCCAAGACCTTCTCGCCGCGCCGCTACGAAATATGGACGATGCAGTCGGCCTATCACAACCTGCCGACTTTCGAAGGCGTCATGCAGTCCGCCGGCGAAGCTTTCGGCGCTAGGGATGTCGAGGTCGAATTCGGCGATGATCGTGCGCGCATATCGCTCGGCATATCAGGCGCCTATCCCCCGGAAGCGGATCTGCGCAGCTATCGGCGCACCGTTTCCCTGATGCGGGGCCGCCATGTCGAGATCGTCGACGCTCATGACGGAGACAAGCCGGCGGTCCTGTCGCTGATGACGTGCCTCGCGCCGACCGTCACCCCCGAGAAAATCGATCTCGCCGATCTCGGCAGCATTTTCGTCGAGGGCGCCGGCACGATCGAAGTCGACGAGATCGAGTTGGATGATCTCAGGCTGAGATCGGCCTGGCCCGAAAAACTCTTCCGTCTGCGCCTGCCGTTTGCCGGCAAGCGCCTGACATTGCGGATCGTCTGAGGAGGGCGAGCATGGAATTGACGCTGAAGATCGTGGATGCCGATGGGTTCGTGCTGGCAAGCTCGACAGGTCAGGACGAGACGTTTCTGGTCTATCGCCAGAGCTATGGCGAGGGCGACTGCGTCATCGTCGAGGCTTCCGAGCCGGGGCATGTCTTCCTCGCGCTGGACAGCGCGGTCCATCCCGCCCTGGTCTACATGAGGGACGGCGCCTATTCGTTTGCCGTGCCCTTCGGCGACAAGCGCAAGTCCTATTCGCCGAACGCCTTCAAGGGCGATATCCACCGGCTTTCAGCAAGACGCGCGCGGCCCGACGAGATCGCTCAAAGGCGCAATCTCGCCCTGAACCCCTGGGACGATCACGCCAACCGCACGCTCTTTCCACATGCGCATGCCAATGTGGAGACCCGCGGCGAGGCGGCCTTCGCGGCGCGCAACGCCATCGACGGCGAAAAGGCCAACGACAATCACGGTTTCTGGCCCTATACGAGCTGGGGCATCAACCGCGATCCTCAAGCCGCGCTGACGGTGGAGTTCGGCCGGCCGGTGCGGATCGACGAGATCGTCTTCTATCTCCGGGCGGATTTCCCGCATGATTCCTGGTGGGAAAAGGCAAGCGTCACCTTCTCGAATGGCAGGAGTTTTTCATTCCCGCTGGTGAAATCGGGCGCCGCGCAGAGCTTTGCGATAGAGCCGTGCATCGTCGAATGGGTGGAACTGCACGGCCTTGTAAAGGCCGAGGACAGTTCGCCCTTTCCGGCGCTGACGCAGATCGAAATCTGGGGGACGGAAGTGGCTGGTGCCGTCGCTGTCGAAGACGAGGCCGGGCGCGCCGCCCTTCCTCTTGCTCTATGAACCGACGGCCAGCTTGGGCCGCGCTGCGCTTGGCGGGCTGTCATGCAGGCGGTTCCAGGCACGGCGCAACTGCCTGGCCGAGCCGAAACCGGCGCGCATCGCCACGGCTTCCATATCCAGCCTCGAGCCGGCGAGCATCTCGCGGGCGAGGGCTACGCGCATGCGGTTGACGAAATCCGTGACGCTCATGCCGGTATGTTCGTTGAACAGCCGCGAGAGGTTTCGCGGGCTGGCGCCGCTGAGGCGCGCGAGCGAGGCGACCGACCAATCGCGCGAGGGATCGGCGGCGACGGCGTCCTGGGCGCGATGGATGGCCGGGTGGATATGGTTGCGGCCTTCGAGCCAGGGTGAAAGCTGCGGGTCCGAGCCGCCGCGCCTGAGATAGACGACGAGATAGCGTGCCACCGCAAGCGCGCAGGCATGTCCGGCCGCTTCGGCAACGATGTGCAGCATGAGGTCTATGCCGGCGGTGATGCCGGCGCTCGTCAGGCGCTCTCCATCCTCGACATAAAGCCGGTTGTCCCGGATGCGCGCGGTGGGCGCAAGCCGCGCCAGATCCTCCATGCAGCCGTGATGGGTGGTGCATTCGCGGCCGTCGAGCATTCCGGCCTCTGCGGCGAGCAAAGCGCCCGAGCAGATCGAGGCCAGCCGAACCCCGGGACGAATGGCCCGCTTCAGCCAAGCGACGATCGCAGCCTGGTCGGCGCGCTCCTCTTCGTCCCAAGGACGATTGTTGTCCATCGGCGCGTCGGCGCTGCCCGCGATGATCACAAGCGCCTGATCGGGCAAACGTTCCGGCAAGGCGGCGACACCCGTCACGGCAAGGCCGATCGAACTGCCGACCGTTGCCGACGGACCGATATAGGTGACGCCGAAGCGGACCGCCGTCTGTTCGAGGTTCGCCTTGCGCAGCACTTCGATCGGGCCGGCGACATCGAGCAGCAGCACGCGCGGCGGAACGACGACGTAGACGGGAATATCGAAGGGCTGCGCTGTATCCGTCATGCCGCGAGTTGCTCTCCGAGCCCCGCCAGCGCCTGTTCGACAGTGGCGATCCGGGCAAAACGGCCAGACAGGACCAGTTCCGTCCGGCCCCGGATTTCTCCGGCGCTCCAGGTGCGGCCTGCCGCGTCGGTCATCGGGAAGGTCAGGGTCGCTTCACCGGCATAGTCGACCTGATAGCCGAGATCGGAGGCGTGGCGCGTCGTGGTCTCGCAGCACTGTTCGGTGCGGATGCCGGAGACGATGATGCGGCGAACGCCATTCTCGGTCAGCCATACGTCGAGCCCGGAGCCGACGAGCGCGCTGTGGCGGCTCTTCTTGAAGATCGCTTCAGGTGCGATCCTGAGCGGGGCGAGGGTTTTGACGAAGCCGGAGGCCTCCGAGAACGGGCCGCTTCCATCGACATGGAAGATCTGGACGACGGGTATCCCGCGAGCCTCGGCGCCGGCGATCAGAGCCTGCTGGCGTTCGATATAGGCGGAGGCGAGGTCTTCATCCCAATAATCGCGCTGCCGGAAGGACTCCTGGGCGTCTATGACGAGAAGAATGGTTTCATGGCCGGACATTTTCTGCTCCATGGCGGTTGATCATGAAGCCATATTCGACGACATGAAGACAGAGGAAAATGCATGTGCCGGACAAATAGCGGACAATTCGCGCCAATGCCTGTTTAAGGCAGCCTCGGCCGGCAGCAATGGACAAGATGCAGCTCCATGGATACGCTTCCGCCAAGCCCTCCGCACGTGCTAAGGGGGATGGATGAGACTGCTTGTAGTGGAGGACAACAAGGATCTGGCGGCTTGGCTGGGCAAAGCCCTGCGGCAGGCGCAGTACACTATCGACCTTGCCTATGACGGCGAGGATGCCGAACATCTGCTCAAGGTGGCGGAATATTCGGCGATGATCCTCGACCTTTCGTTGCCCAAACTTGACGGGCTGACGCTTTTGAAGCGGCTGAGGCAATCGGGAAACAAGCTGCCGGTCATCATCCTGACTGCGAATGCGAGCCTGGACGGCCGTGTGGCCGGGCTCGACAGCGGCGCCGATGACTATCTCGCCAAGCCCTTCGAAATCGCCGAACTCGAAGCGAGAATTCGCGCGGTCGTCCGCCGCGGCCAGGATCGGGCATCCTCGGAGATCACAGTCGGGAACCTGCGCTTTTCCGGCGGCACGCGGCAGTTCTTCGTCGAAGGTGAGCCGCTGCAGCTGACGCCGCGGGAATATGCCGTTCTCGAACAACTGGTCATGAAGCTCGGCACCACGGTCTCGAAAGCCGCCCTCTCCGAAAGCGTCTTCGGTTTCGACGACGAGGCCGATCCGAGCGCCATCGAAATCTATGTCCACCGGCTGCGCAAGAAGCTCGAGAACAGTTCGGTGCAGATCGCGACGCTGCGCGGGCTCGGCTATCTCCTCCGACATGTCCAATAGCGTCGTGACCAAGGCTGGGGGAACGATCGCGCGGCTCAGCCAGAGCCTGAGAGTACAATTGCTCTGCTGGGTGCTGCTGACGCTCTTCGGCGCGATCGCCTTCAATCTTTACGACAGTTTCTGGTCGGCCGACGCGACGGCAAAGCTGGTGACGGATCGAACGCTCCTCGCCTCCGCCCGCGTCATCGCCGAGGCGGTGCGTGTCGATGAAGGCGGCAATGTTCAGGTGGATGTGCCGCCGGCTGCGCTCGAGATGTTCGATACCGGCTTCGGCGACCGGGTCTTTTACAAGGTCATCACCGTCTGGGGCAATCTGGTGAGCGGCTTTCCCGATCTGCCGCTGCCGGCCGTCCAGCGCGTCGGTGAGGATCGCGCTTTCCACGGCGCCGATGTGCGCGTCCTGATGCTCGATCATCCGGTCGTCGGTCTTCCCAATGACGGCACGATCTCCGTGACCGTCGCCGTGACGCATAACAGCCAATATGCGATGCGAAGGCAGTTGTGGCTTTCGGATTTTTCGAAGCAGTTCGTGCTCGTCTTCCTTGCAAGCCTGGTGACCATCCTCGGGCTCCAGCGCGGCCTCGCGCCTGCTCTTAGGCTGCGGGACGCCGTGCGCCGGCGCGGGCGCAACCGTCTCGATCCGCTGCCGCCGAAGATGGTCCAGAGTGAGCTGCGTCCGCTCGTTCATGCGCTGAACGATTACATGGAGCGCGTCCAGAACCAGATGGCCGCGCAGCGGCGGTTCGTATCGAACGCGGCGCATCAGTTGAGGACGCCGCTCGCGCTGATTTCGACGCAGGCGAGCGTGGCGTCCCGCGAAGACGATGCCGCCCGCCGCGACGAGGCGCTTGCCGCGCTGCGCACCAGCACCCGGCAGATTTCGCGCCTCGCCAGCCAGCTTCTCACCTTGTCACGGGCCGAACCCGGCAGCCGCCGCCCGCGTAGCGATGCGACGGACCTCAGCAAGGCGGCCCGTGAGATCCTGGAAGCGCATGCAGAAGAGGCGCTTAGGCGCAACATCGATCTCGGTCTGGAGGCGGATGGCTCCGTCATCGTCGAAGGCGACGGGACGATGCTGCGCGAAATGCTGGTCAACCTCATCGACAATGCGATCCGCTACAGCAAAGCCGATGGGCGCGTGACCGTCGCCGTCGGCCAGGCGGACGGTCACGCCGTCGTCACCGTCGAAGACAATGGGCCGGGCATTCCAGAAGGCGAGCGCGAGCAGGTTTTCGAACGGTTCTACCGGATCATGGGGACGGAAAGCGAAGGGAGCGGCCTCGGGCTTGCGATCGTGCGCGAGGTCGTCGAAGGGGCCGGAGGTTCGGTTTCGCTTGGTGATGCGGAGGAGGGCGGTCTTATCGTGACGGTGAGACTTCCGCTTGCTTGAACCGGCGACGCATCAAATGAACAAAGGCCGGGGTATGGTGCCCGGCCGGAGTTTAATGACACTCCTCGCTCTCTACCCGGCGTCATCCTCGGCCTTGTGCCGAGGATCTGCTGCCCTATCAACCGGAGGCAGATGCTCGGCACAAGGCCGAGCATGACGAAAGAGAAGTTGGCCGACTTGCTTAACAAACAGAAGGCTGGGCATCGCGCCCAGCCTTCGCTTCGATCTGCCTTGGGAGGAGGCGGATTATTGCGTATCGAGGTGCTGCTGCGGGCGCCATTTCGCCAGGCGGTTCTCGATCAGCGTCATGATGTATTCGGCAAAAAGCGTGACCACCATGACGAGGAGGATGGCCGCGAACATGCCGGCGGCGTCGAAGGTGCCCTTCGCAATCGAGATCAACTGGCCGATGCCGAAGCGGGCGCCGACGAATTCGCCGACGATGGCGCCGATGATCGCAAAGCCGAAGGAGACGTGCAGGCTGGCGAATATCCAGCTCATCGCCGAGGGAATGACCACCGTGCGCGTTACCTGCCAGTCGGAAGCGCCGAGGATACGGGCGTTGGCGATCATGTTGCGGTCGGCTTCGCGCACGCCCTGGAAGGCGTTGGCGAAGACGACGAAGAACACCATGATGAAGGCGAGTGCGACCTTGGACGGCAGGCCGAGACCCATGATCATGATGAAGATCGGGGCCAGGACGACGCGGGGGATGGAGTTGATCGCCTTGATGTAGACGGAGAAGATGTCGGAGAGGAAGCGGTTGCGGCCGAGGCCGATGCCGACGAAGACGCCGGTGATCGAGCCGGCGAAGAAGCCGATCAGCGCCTCTTCCATCGTCACCCAGAGATTATACCAGAGCGACCCTTCGGTGGTGCCCTCGGTCGCCCATTCGTAGAGCCGCTCGATGACGCCGCTCGGGCTCGAATAGAAGAACGGGTCGATCCATTGCATGTTGGAGGAGAGCTCCCACATGCCGATCACGAAGACCAGGATGGCGATCTGCCAGAAGCGCACCAGCGTGTTGCGCCGGCGTATCGCCTTCATTGCGGAGGCTTCGATCTCGGCATCCGACGTGCCCGGACGAAACAGGGTGGCCGAACCGGCCTCGAAAGTCGTGTTTGCCATGATATCCTCCCGTCAGGCCGCTTCGCTTGCGCGGCGGTAGCTGGTTTCGACCTCTTCGCGCAGGTCCTCCCAGATGGTCTTGCAATAGTCGATGAAGCTCTGTTCGTAGCGGATCTCCGACACGACGCGCGGGCGCGGAAGATCGATCGGATAGACCGACTTGACCGTGGCTGGGCCGGCGGTGAGCACATAGACCTTGTCGGCAAGCGCCACGGCCTCTTCGAGATCGTGGGTGACGAACACCACGGACGCCTTGCGTTCTGCCCAGAGCTTCAGCAGCTCTTCGTGCATGACCGTGCGGGTCTGCACGTCGAGCGCCGAAAAGGGCTCGTCCATCAGCAGGATTTCCGGTTCGTTGATGAAGGTCTGCGCCAGGGAGACACGCTTGCGCATGCCGCCGGAAAGCTGATGGGGATAGTGATGGAGAAACTTCGACAGGCCGACACGGGCCAGCCAGTCGCGGGCGCTCTGTTCCGCCTCGGCGCGGGACTTGCCGCGGAACAGCGGACCGGCCATGACGTTGTCGATCACGTTCTTCCAGGGAAAGAGCGCATCGGTCTGAAACGCGAAGCCGACACGCGGGTCGATGCCGGTGATCGGCCCGCCCATCAGGCGGACTTCGCCGGCACTCGGGCGGGCAAGCCCCGTCACGAGGTTGAGCGTCGTCGACTTGCCGCAGCCGGTGGGGCCGACGACGGCGACGAACTCGCCTCGGGCGACCGTCATGTTGAAATCGCGCAGCGCCGTCAGCGACTTTCCGGTCGGCGAGACGAAGCGCCGGCTGACATTGATCAGCTCGATCGCCGGGGTCTGTTTGTTGTCCTGTTGCATGGTGATACCTGAGGCGTGCTTAAGGGCGCGCACGCAATGCCCGTGATCGAACGGACGCCGCTTCCGCTCGGGAGCCGGAAGCGGCGTGGCGGCCTCACTTGACGTTCTTGACGAACTCGGTCGTGTAGGTCTTGGAAAGGTCGATCTGCTTGCCCTTGACGTTCTTGGAGAACTCCGAGAGCACGGCAAGCACGGTCTGCGGACCGTCTTCCGGCATCACGCCGTCAGGCGTGAACATGCCCTTGCCCTCGTCGAGCGCCTTGACGTAGCCGTCCTTGTCGCCGACGTAGAAATCCTTCGGCATCTTGTCGGCAATCTCGGCGGCGGAATGCGTATTGATGTACTTCAGCGTCTTGACGAAGGCGTTGGCGAGTTTCTGTGCCTCGTCCTTATGTTCCTCCACCCAGGACGTTTCCATATAGAGCGAGGCCGCCGGATAGGTGCCGCCGAGCGCCTTGCGGGTCGCTTCGACGGTGCGCATGTCGACGAGAACGCTCGCTTCACCCGTCTTGATCATCCGCGAGATCGTCGGCTCCGTCGTCATGCCGGCCTGAATCTGATCCTGCTGCATGGCGGCGATGAAGGTGCCGCCGGCGCCGACTGGAATGGTGACGACGTCGCCGGGCTTGAGGCCGGCCTTTGAGGCCATGAAGAGGGTGAGGAAGTTGGTGGAGGAGCCGAGACCGGTGACGCCGAGGCTCTTGCCCTTGAAGTCGGCGGGCGACTTGATCTCGGGATGCTTGCTCGAAACCATCTCGACCTCGCCCGGCGCCTGGCTGAACTGGACGATGGATTCGACGAACTTGCCCTTGGCCTGCAGGTCTACACAGTGGTCATAGAAGCCGACGACACCCTGCACGGCGCCTGCAAGGAGCTGGTTTTCGGCGTCGACGCCAGCCGCTTCGTTCAGCAGCTCGACATCGAGACCTTCCTCTTTGAAGTAGCCCAGGGATTCGGCGAGCTTGGCCGGCAGATAGATCTGCTTCTCATAGCCGCCGACCATGATGGTGATCTTGTCGGCCGCGCTGGCGGCGCTCGCCGTGAATGATGCTGCAGCGAAAAGCGCGGAAAGAGCGACGGTGTGAAAAAGGCTGCGTGAAGAACGCATTGATATCTCCTCCTGATGGTTTACCCGCATCGTCGTCTCGTCACCTTGACCCGTGTCTCCTCCACGATGCTGCCCTTTCCTAAGACGTCGAAGCTTTCAACTAGCTTTCAGCCGCAGACAGGTTAACAGCCCGTCCATGCATCACGCCGATATGGCTGCGGACGTCCCTTACAATAGACGGGGCTGGGCAATCGGCCAGCAGATTTGCTCGCGGCGGCCGGGATAGCGGTTCGTCTGGTGATGTCTGCAAAGCTGCAGCGCTTTGCGCCAGCCTCAGCTCGTAAAGCTTCGCAGATCCTTCAGCAGGTTGCGATACCGAGCCTGGCTGCCCACCAAATGCTCACGCATGGCGTTGCGGGCCGCCTGATCGTCCCTGTCGGAGATCGCTACGATGATCGCTTCATGTTCCCGGTGTATGAGCTTGCGGTAGGCGGTCTGTTCGGCCGTCCTCGTTTCCGGGACGACCCGCGATTGCGGGATGATCGCCGAGCCCTGGGCCTCGAGGAAGTGCTTGAACAGCGGATTGTTCGTCGCCTCGGCGATGGCGACATGGAGTTCGAGATCCGCCTCGCGGATAGACTGGTCGGTCTCGATGCAACGGAGGATTTTCCGGTGGCATTCGAAGATCGCTTCCTCCTGCGCCGGCGAGCGGCGCAGCGCGGCGAGCCCCGCCGCCTCGATTTCGACAGGGGTGCGGATCTCCAGCACTTCCAGATCGGAGGCGACGCGGGCCTTGTCGACTTTCCGGCCCGACAGCGCCGGGTCGGGGCTGATCACGAAAATGCCCGCGCCCTGGCGCACCTCGACCAGCCCGTCGGAGCGAAGGGCTGCCACCGCTTCGCGCACCACGGTCCGGCTGACGCTGTGCGTCTCGGTCAGTTCATGCTCGCTCGGAAGCTTGTCGCCGGCGGCGTACTGGCCGCTGAGGATCGCTTGGCGAAGGCTTTCGCCGACCTGTGAAACCAGCGACCCCGAACCCCTGCTGCGATCCTTCCCCTGAATAGCCACGCCTCGACCCCCGCATCGGCTTCGATCCGGACGCCGAACCTGCGACATTCCGAAATTACGATTCATCACACATGTATGACAAATCTTGCGCGCTTTCAATGGATGCGCGGTTGCGGCGCTTGCCGATTTTGGCGGTAGGGCGGCGCCGTCATGAATATAAGTTATTCGCTATGATTGCGATGGTCGATAAGGGAGCTTCGATGGAAACCACAATCCCGACTGAACATGTTCCGCTGCCGCTTGCTCAGGAGAAGCGTCGGAGTTTGACCCTTGAGGCACTGGTTGATGTGGACGAGGGCAGGACTGTCGATCACGGGTTGATGCGAGCATGGGCTGATAGCCTCGATGATGATCGGCCTCTTCCCTTGCCTCGTGAGGAAGTTTAGGCAAGCGCCTTTACAGCCGCCTTGTCGACTCTCCACGCACGAATCTCGGCGTCAGGATGAAATCCTGCGGCGGCTCGGCGGCGGCCTCGGGGGTTGCGATCCTGGCAAGCAGGCGCTGTGCGGCCAGTTCGCCGAGTTTCTGCGCATCCTGCACGACCATGGTGATGCGCGGCGTGATGACGTTGCTCCAGGGCACGTCGTCGACCATTGCCAGCGAGACGTCGTCGGGACAGCGGAAGCCCATCTCCTGCATCACCTGCAGGGTTGCCAGTCCCGTCATATTGTTGGCGCCGATGATGGCGGTCGGCCGGTCGCGGCGGGTGAGCAGGCGCATCGCCTGCGTATGGCCGCCGCTCCTGGTGTAGCCGCCCTCGACCACCAGCGAAGGATCGACGTCGACGCCGGCGCCGGCCATCGTGTCCATGAAACCTTTCAGGCGCTCGTCGGCGGTGTGCAGGCCGCTCGGACCTGATATGAAGGCGATACGCCGGTGGCCGAGCTGCAGCAGGTGCTCGGTCAGGATCGTCGTCGTCAAAGGATTGTCGGAGCCGACGAAATCGCGCTCGGCGCCCTCTACCTTCTGGTCGAACATGACGATCGGCGTCTTGAACTCGCGCAGGAAGGTTGCGTATTCCGCGCCGCGCCCGTTTGCCGCCAAGGCGATGCCGGCGATCTTCTGCGCCTGCAGCCGCTCCAGGAGCGCCCGTTCGAGATCGGCCCTGCCGGAGGAGTCGGCGATCAGCACGAAATAGCCGTGGTCGAGCGCCTGGTGCTCGATCTCGCGGCGGATGTCGCCGAAGAACATGTTGCCGAGATTGGCCGAGACGAAGCCGATCAGCGAGCTGCGCCCGCGCGCCAGCGTCTGGGCTACCGGATCGATGCGGTAGCCGGTCGATTGTATCGCCTGCTGGATGCGGTCGAGCGTCTCGGCGCCGACCCGCTTCGGGCTGTTGAGCGCGAGCGAGACGGTCGAGATCGAAACCCCCGCCAGGCGCGCGACATCTCGTATGGTCGTCATGTCTATCGAACCGGTTCTAAAGCTTTCTTTTGTCAGATTTTATTCGCCGTTGCAACAGAACTTGGCTAAATGCCTACTTCTGAGCCGGCTATTTCGAAGTTTTCGAATTGCGAATTTCGGCTTGACAGGGGATGGATCAAGGAGGATGTTCGCTTACCGAACCGGTTCGACATGACGTTAAACCGGAAAACAGGGAGGAGAAACCTGTGACGAGTTCGGAACGCCTGCCGGAAAATCCGGTATCGGGAGCGGGCAAACACGCCTGGTTCAGCCATGATCGCCTCGGCATGTTCATCCATTGGGGCCTTTATGCGCTTGGAGCCCGGCACGAGTGGTTGAAGAACCGCGAAGAGCTGACTGACGACCACTATCAGCGCTATTTCGAGAATTTTGATCCCGATCTCTACGATCCCAAGGAGTGGGCGCGCCGCGCACGTCTTGCCGGCATGAAATATGTCGTGGTGACGACCAAGCATCACGAGGGCTTCTGCCTCTGGGACAGCAAGGTCACCGATTACAAGGCGCCGAACACGCCCTGCGGCAAGGACCTGCTGACGCCGCTCGTCGAAGCCTTCCGCGCCGAGGGGCTGAAGATCGGCTTCTATTATTCGCTGCTCGACTGGCACCATCCCGATTTCCCGATCGACGTCCACCATCCCTTGCGCAACCATCTGCAAGCCGAGGCGCTGAACGCCGGCCGCAACATCGCCAATTACGCCGCCTATATGCGCGAACAGGTGCGCGAGCTCCTGACCGGCTTCGGCCGCATCGACATCATCTGGTTCGATTTCAGTTATCCCCGCCGCGAATATCGCGGCCTGCCCGGCAAGGGGCGCGCCGATTGGGAAAGCGAACGACTGCTTGCGCTGGTGCGCGAGTTGCAGCCCGAAATCATCGTCAACAACCGCCTCGACCTGCCACCCGGCACACTGCCCGACGTGACGACGCCGGAGCAATATACGCCGCGCGTGGCGCCGGCTCTTGCGAGCCAGGGCGTGCTCTGGGAAGCCTGCCACACCTTCAGCGGCTCCTGGGGCTATCATCGCGACGAGGAGAGCTGGAAGAGCCCGGAACAGATCATCCAGCTGCTCATCGATTCCGTCGCGCTCGGCGGCAACCTGCTGATGAATGTCGGCCCGACCGGCCGCGGCACCTTCGATAAACGCGCCATCGCCGCGCTCGAGGTCTACCAGAACTGGATGGAGGTCAATGCACGCTCCATCTACGGCGCCGGTCCGTCCCAACTTCCCGCGCCGGCCGGCTGCCGCTACACCCAGCGCGGCAACCGCCTCTACCTGCATGTCTATAACTGGCCCTACCGCCACATCCATATCGAAGGACTCGCCGACAGGATCGCCTATGCGCAATTCCTGCATGACGCCAGCGAAGTTCGCTGGCTCGGCCATACCGGGGATGTGGATTCCAATATCGGCGTGATGGTGCCGGAAGGCATGATCACGCTCGAACTGCCGGTCCGGCGACCCGACGTTACCGTCCCGGTGATCGAGATCGTCCTCAAGGCGTAGTCGATCGCACCTGCGTGTCCATTGCGTTCATGGAGGGAGGAGAAACCCATGAAGGTTCTGAAGAAGACGCTTATGCTTGCCGCAATCGGCGGCAGCCTTTTTGCCACAGCCGCATCGGCCGAACAGGTCAACCTGACTTGGCAGATGTGGACCGGTTCCGACGCCGATACCAAAGGCTGGCAGCACCTGGCCGACATGGTGACCGCCAAATATCCCGATATCAAGGTGACGCTGACGACGACGGGCTGGGTCGATTACTGGACGCGGCTGCCGGTGCTGGCGGCCTCGGGCCAGCTTGCCGACATCGTGTCCATGCAGTCGCTGCGCATGCCGAATTTCTATTCGCTGCTCGAACCGCTGAACGACCGGATCGCGGCAGACAAGTTCGACGTCGGCGCCTTCACGCCCTCGATCATCGGCGGCATGTCTGTCGACAAGCAGCTCTACGGCCTGCCTTATGACGTCGGTCCGTGGGTCATCTACTATAACCAGGACGCGCTCGAAGCCGCCGGCATTCCGCTGCCGAAACCGGGCTGGACGCTCGCCGAATTTACCGATGCCGCCAAGAAGCTGACGAAAGACGGCCAGTACGGCTTCGGCATCACCCCGCAGAACTATTCGGTCCTGGCCTCGGCCTGGGGCGACAAATACGTCAATGATGCCGGCGAGCTCGACCTTACCAATCCGAGCGCCATTGCCGCTGCCGAGAGGGTGATCGGCTTTGCCGCCAAGGACAAGGTCGCGCCGCTGGTGCCGTCAAGCGCCGATGCCGGCACGGTCATCCAGGGCCGCTTCTATTCTGGCAATGTCGCCATGTATGTCGATGGTCCGTGGTCGATCATCGGCATGAAGGACAAGGTCAAGTTCAAAGTCGGTTCCACCACCCTGCCGCGCGGAGAGGGAGAGCTGACGGCCGTCACGGCGGGCTCCGGTTTCGGCATCGCCACGACGAGCAAGAACAAGGATGCGGCCTGGAAGGCGATCCAGGTGCTGACCAGCCCGGAGGCGCTGCAATATCTCGCCGAACAGGGCCGGGCGCTCCCGGCGCGCACGGCCTCGCAATCCTCCTGGTACAAGGTGGCGGCCAAGGACATCACCAATGGCGGCGAGGCGCTGGATTATTCGCTGGCGCATTCGGTGCCCTATGTCATCACCAACAATTGGGCGGCGGTGGAAAATCTCTTCAACCAGTATTTCCCGCCCGCCTTCGGCGGCAGCGCCGACGCCAAGCAGACGATGGAGTCCATCCAGAGCCTCGCGCAGCAATAGAGCGCCTGCGCGTCCGGCAGGGCGCGCTCGCTTTCGCCGCGGCAGGAGTTGCCGCGCACGGAGGAAGACATGTCGGAAGGCGCCGTTGCCGAAATCGCCATTCAGCCCGATCAGCCGCGGCGCTTCCTGAAGCCCGAGACGCAGACGGCCATGCTGTTCCTGCTGCCGAGTTTCCTCGGTTTCATGGTCTTCATGGCCCTGCCGATCGTTGCGTCGCTGGCGCTTTCCTTCACCAACTGGCAGCTGATCTCGACGCCGTCTTTCGTCGGCTTTCAGAATTACATCAAGCTCTTCACCGTCGATCCGGCCTTCTATACGATATTGAACAATACGCTGTTCTTCGCGGTCGAGTATCTGGCCGTGAATATCATCGTTTCGCTGACGCTCGCGGTCTGGATATCGAGCCTCAAGCGCGGCAAGGCGATCTTCCGGGTGATCTTCTTCCTGCCGACCTTTACCCCGACGATTGCAGCCTCCGTGGTGTGGCTGCTGATCTTCACGCCGGACGGGCTCGCCGACAGCGTCATCCGTTCGCTCGGCCTCGGCCTGCCGAACTTCCTACTGAGTTCGAGCTGGGCCATGCAGGCGGTCGTGCTCGTCACGCTCTGGGCCAATGTCGGCTACAACGTGGTGATGTTCAACGCCGCGCTCGACCTGGTGCCGAAGCATTATCTCGAAGCGGCGATGATCGACGGCGCCGGTCCCTGGCGGCGCTTCTGGCGCATCCGTCTGCCGCTCATCTCGCCGACGGTCTTCTTCGCCACCGTGATGACGGCCATCACCTCGCTGCAGGTCTTCGACGAGATCTTCGCCATGACGCGCGGCGGCCCCGGTTCGGCGACGGCGACGCTCGGCTTCGCCATCTACCAGAAGGGCTTCACCAATTTCCAGATGGGCTATGCCTCGGCGCTTGCCTGGGTGATGTTCGTCATGATCATGGGGCTCACCATCCTGCAGTTCCACATGCAGCGCAAATGGGTGCATTATGACGAATAAGCCGGCCTCACGGCATCCGCACTCCCTGTCGCAGAGCCGGTATCGCATCCTGCGGCGGATCGGCGCCTTCGTCAGCTATGCCGGGCTTTCGCTGATCGCGCTGCTCTTCCTCTTTCCCTTCTTCTGGATGGTGTCGAACGCGGTGCGCTCCAATACCGAGGTGATGGCCGTGCCGGTCCGCATCCTGCCCGAGGAATATCAGTGGGGCAATTTCGTCGAGGCGCTGGTGTCTCTGCCCTTCGGCATCTTCCTGCTGAACTCCCTCGTCGTCGCCTGCGGCGTGACCGCGATCGTCATCGTGGTCTCCTGCCTGTCGGCCTATGCTTTCGCTAGGTTGAGGTTCCCCGGCCGTGAAGGACTGCTGCTCACCTATCTCAGCACGCTGATGATCCCGCAGGTGATGCTGGTCATCCCGCTCTTCCTCGTCGTCAGCAAGCTCGGCTGGATCAACACCTATCACGGCATGATCCTGCCGGTCGCCTTCTCCTCCTTCGGCACCTTCCTGCTGCGCCAGTTCATCCTCGGCATTCCCAAGGATCTCGACGAGGCGGCGATGATGGATGGGGCCTCGCGCCTGCGCATCCTGGTCAGGGTCATCGTTCCGCTCGCCATGCCGGCGATCGGCCTGCTCGCGCTCTTTACCTTCATAGCGCAGTGGAAGAGCTTCCTCTGGCCGCTGATCGCCACCAGCGGGCTCGATAAGGCCACGCTGCCGCTCGGTCTCACCCTGTTCCAGACGCAGCAGGGCACCGCCTGGAATTACATCATGGCGGGCGCCACCATCTCCATGGTGCCGGGCGTCATTCTCGCCATCGTGCTGCAGAGGGTGATCTACAAGGGCATCAGCGTCGGCTCCGGTTTTGGCGGGCGCTAATTCTTATCAAAACAAAGACCTAAGCCCGTTGCATCAAGTCGAATGCGATGTCTTTCAAGTCCGGCCGAGGCCCTTCGAAGAGACGCTCGCGCTGCTGCGAGATCATATCCCCGCGCTTAACTTTCGTGTCCGGCCGAAAAGTAAAATTTAACCAAGATTTGAAATAACGCGTTCATATTCGAATTGCGCAGGGGAATTCATGAAAACGGCCACGCTTGCATCCATCGCTCTGGCGATATCGGTCTCTGTCGCCAATGCGCAGACGATCGGGGTTTCGATGACCAATCTCGACAAGTTCAGAGAGATGCTGGTGAACGGCGTCGTCTCGCACGGGAAGACGATATCAGGGCTCAAGCTCGTCACCGAGAATGCCAATGGCGACAATGAGCTGCAGAAGAAGCAGGTTCAGCAGTTCGTCGCCGACAAGGTCGATGCCATTATCATGATGCTGTCTGATGGCGATCTCGGGCCGCAAATGACCAAGATCGCAGCGGATGCCGGCATTCCGCTTGTTTACATCAACACGACGCCCTCCAATCTCCTGGACTTGCCGGACAATCAGGTTGTCGTCGCCTCCGATGAGAAAGACTCCGGTACGCTGGAGACGAAGCAAGTATGCTCTCTCCTCAAGGGCAAGGGCCGCGTCGTCGTGCTGATGGGGGAGGTCTTCCATGTGGCCGCCCGCACCCGCACCCAGGACATATTGGATGTCATCGCGACGCCGCAATGCAAAGGTCTTGAGATCGTCGAGCAGCAAGCGGCCTATTGGTCGCGCGATTATGCGGATCAGCAGATGCAGGAATGGCTGGCGGCCGGCGTCAAGTTCGACGCCGTCATCGCCAACAACGACGAGATGGCGCTCGGTGCGATCCGCGCCATGAAGAAAGCCAATATCCCGATGAAGGACGTCGTCGTCGCCGGCGTCGATGCGACCGACGATGCGCTTGCCGCAATGGTGGCGGGCGATCTCGACGTGACCATTCTCCAGAGCGCAGTGGGGCAGGGTGCAGCCGCTGTCGAAGCCGCCGTCAAGCTGATCAACAAGGAGAAGGTGCCGCGCGAAAACAACGTTCCCTTCGAACTCGTGACGCCTGAAAACCTTTCCAAATACCTGCCGAAGAGCCAGTGAGCATAAGAGGCCTATAATGTTGCATTTCTGGAATAAATTCGGCATTCGCGCGCAGATCACCTCGGGCTTCGTGCCGCTGATCCTGCTGATGAGCCTGCTCACCGTCAGCGCGATCTCCGGCATGAACGGGCTTGCCGCCATCTTCGCCTCCTATCGCGCCACGGCAGGCCAGAGCCTCGCCATCTCCGATTACAGCGACCAGCTGCACGAGATCCAGATGTCGGCGGAAGCCTTCCGCTCCACGCCGACGCAGGCTGTCGTCGACGGTTTCCGCGCCGGCGTGAAGGCCTTCGAGGCGGACGATCCGCGTTTTGCCGACAACAAGGAACTGCAGGCCGGCCTTGCGATGATCCGCCAGGATATCGCCGCCTACGGCAAGGCCTTCGAACAGATCGTCACCCTTCAGGGGCGGCGCGACCTGCTGATCTCCAAGGTCACTGAATTCGGCCCCTGGACCAGCATCGCACTCAACGACGTCATGCGCAGCGCCTGGCGCCAGAACGACGTGGCCCTGCTGCACACGACGGCGGAAACGCTGGAGGCCCTGAACCGCAGCCTTTATTTCTCCGAGCGCTTCGTGCATTCGGACGATTTTGCCGCCTATGACACGGCGCAGGCAGCGCTTGCCCAGGCCGTGGCGCTAAACGACGCCGCCGCCAAGGCTGCCAAGAACGAGTTGCAGAAGAAGCGCCTGATGGGCGCCGGCCAGCTCATGCAGAATTACACCGCGCGCCTCGGCGATATGAAGGACGTGTTGCAGACCTCCGGCAATATCCGCCAGACGCAGCTCAACGTCTTGGCGCCGAAGATCGCAGGCGAGTTCAAGGATCTGCAGGCGACCGTGACCGGCGCGCAGAAAAACCTCGATGGTTCGGTCGAAGCAACGGTCGCTTCCGCGACCAGCACGACACTCGTCATCAGCGGCCTGCTGATCGTCATCGGCCTCGTGCTCTCCTATTTCGTCGGCCGGCTGATTTCCTCCGCAGTTCGCGGCATGGCGCAGTCCATGGAGCGGCTTGCCCGCGGCGAGGAGTCGATCGTAATCACCGGCGTCGAACACCGTCATGAACTCGGCGCCATGGCGCGTTCGCTGAAGGTCTTCCAGGAGACCGGCCGCGCCAAGCTGATCGCCGAAGCCAATGCCGAACGGGCGCGTCTGGCCGCCGAAGAAGAGCGGCTGCGCCAGGAGGCCGAGCGCCTCAGCGATGCGCAGGTGATGGAGCATGCCTTCCACCAGATTTCGCTCGGCCTCGACGCGCTCTCGAAGGGCGATCTCTCGGTCCGCGTCGGCGACGTCGACCATCGCTATGTCCGGATCCGCGATCACTTCAACAGCTCGGTCGCAAGCCTTGAGGAAGCGATCGATTCGGTCATCCGTGCGGTCACCACCATCCGCTCCGGCCTTGCGGAAATCTCCACCGCTTCCAACGATCTTGCCCGCCGCACCGAGCAGCAGGCCGCTTCGCTGGAGGAAACCGTCGCGGCACTCGGCGACGTCACCCGCGGCGTCAACGGCACGGCGGAGGGCGCCAGCCGCGCCCAGGCCGTCGTGGCGACGGCCCGCACCAATGCCGAAAAGGGCGGAGAGATCGTTTCGCGCGCCATCGCGGCGATGACGGAAATCCAGAATTCGTCGTCGAAGATCGGCAACATCATCAGCGTCATCGACGAAATCGCTTTCCAGACCAACCTGCTGGCGCTGAATGCCGGCGTCGAAGCCGCGCGTGCCGGCGAGGCGGGCAAGGGCTTCGCCGTCGTCGCCCAGGAAGTCCGCGAGCTTGCCCAGCGCTCGGCCAATGCGGCGCGGGAGATCAAGCAACTGATCTCGACCTCCTCGATGCAGGTCAAGACGGGCGTCGAACTGGTCGGCGAATCCGGCGTCTCGCTCGAACAGATCGTCGAGCACGTCACCGCGATGAACGCGACCGTCGCCGAGATCGCGGTAGCTGCCCGCGAGCAGGCGACCAGCCTGCGCGAGGTCTCGGCCGCCGGCGACCAGATGGACAAGGTGACGCAGCAGAACGCCGCGATGGTCGAAGAGACCACGGCCGCCGCCCAGAGCCTGACGCAGGAAACCGAAAGCCTCGCCGAACTGCTGCGCCGCTTCAAGACGGGCAGCCGCCGCGCCTCGGAGCAGCGGTATTACGCGATGGCGTCCTGATGTCTATCGGCGCAAAACTGAATTGCGGTTTTGGGCACGGGATATGAAACAGAGATCTGAGGCGCGCCGCCATGCTGCGCGCCTCAGGCATTTTTGGCAGACAAAGGTGCGACGCCTGTCCCTCGTCGCCCCTCACAACAAGCGCCAGGCGATGACGCGGATCAGCGAAAGCGAGGCCGGCAGGAGAAGTGCGGAGCCGAAGCCGGTCAATGCCCTTGCTCCAATGATAAACGCCGTCGTCGGAGCGAAGGCGCAGCCGAGGCTCGCGAGCGTGAAGAGCATGCAGCCGGCGACGAATAGCCGGCGCCGGCCGTAGAGATCGGCGAACAGGCCGCCGCTGATGAGAAACGAGGCGTAGATCAGGTTATAGGCATCCACCACCCATTGCAGTTCGGCGACGGAAGCCTTGAGGTCGAGGCCTATGGGCTGAACCGCCAGATTGACGACAGACGTGTCAACCTGCGCCACGATCACGCCGAGGCAGAGAATGGCGAGGGCGGCAGGGTTCAGGTCCGGGCGGGAACTGGTGTTTCGTTCGATGATATTCATGACGCTACCTTTCCTCGGCGGAATGTAGCGTCTTCAGGTCATCGACAATTCGAAACGGGTCGAAGTGTCGGAAGCGGCGGTTTGAGCATCGCCCACAAAACGATCAGCCACGGCCCGTTGCGAGGTCGTGGCTGATGCAGCGCGCAATCTGTGGGAGACAGGCGCGGCCGGTTACTTGTTGGCGGCGAGCGCCACGTTGACCTTTTCGACGTCGGCGCTCATGGCCTTGAAGGTGTCTTCGAGGGAGAGTTCGCCGACGATCAGCTGGCTCATTCGCTGGACGATGAGCTGATAGATGGCGGACGATCCCTTGAGGCGTTCCAGGTCACGGGCTGCCTTCGGGGCGCTGTTGCGGGCAGCGAGGAAGACGGCCATGGCATCCTTGGCGTTCTTGCTCTCGAGCTTGTACTGCGGATCCTTGATGTCGGCGCCGGTCAGGATGACGTAGTTTTCGGCGATTTCACGCTGGATCTTTTCAGAGCCGAGGAACTCGATGAAAGCAGCGACTGCTTCCGGATGCTTGGTGCGCTTGAAGCCGACGATCGCGGTGCCGCCCGGCATCGCATAGCAGCCGGCTTCGCCGCAGGGCGCGCTGATCGCGGTCCAGTCGAAGGCATCGGCGATCTTCTTCTGGAACGGATTGACCATCCAGTTGCCGGCAAGATAGGTCACGACATTGCCGTTGACGAACTCGTCACCCATGTTCTTGTACTGGGTTCCGCCGGCAGCACCCCACATTTCCTTGGGGAAAGAGCCGTCCTTGGTCCAGTTGTAGAGATCGGTGATGTAGCGCTTGGCGGCATCGTCGGGGAACGAGAACTTGCCGTCCTTGACGTAGTTCGAACCGTAGGAGAAGGCAGCGCCCGAGAAGCGATGGCCCGAGCGGTCCATCGTGAAGGGGATCTGCGCGCCGGTCGCCTTGGCGACGCGGGCGGAGGCTTCGACGATGTCCTTCAGCGTGGCTGTGGGCTGCGGAAGCGGTTCCTTGGCCTGCTCGAAGAGCGTCTTGTTGACGAAGGGCAGGTTGAAGGTCTGCGACGCGACATAGCCGTTGATCGAGTTCGGATCATTGACGCCGGGGAAGCGAAGCGTGTTCAGGCTGTCGCCGTGCAGCTTGGCGAAACCATCCGGATCCTTCATCAGCGGGCGCATGTCGAGATAATAAGGCGCCAGCTGCCAGTCGGTGATCTTGGCAACGTCAGGGCCTTCGCCGATGGCAAGCTGCACCGGCAGCTGCTTGGCGACGGCATCATAGCCCGACGAAACGAAATTCACCTTGATATCGGGATGCGCCGTCTCGAATTCCTTGCTGAGCGCTTCCATCCGCTCGACGTAAGCCTGGTCGTCGTCGGTAAAGAGAAAGGTGATCGTCTGGGTTTCCGCCGTGGCCGCGCTGGACCATGCGAAAGAAACGGTGGCAAGCGCCAGTGCGAAAGCCCCTGATAGATACGTTTTCATTTTCATCCTCCCATGAAAACATTTTCATCACTCGCGGCCTCAGCCATCGATAAGTGAATTTCATATACTTGACATTCGTTCCGTCAAGCTATTTTCTAAGCGAATAGCGATGTTTTTGAGCAATTTTCAAAAATCACGCACCAAAATAACCTAATGAAAATATTTTCATTGGATTGCGGAGGAGGCGATCTGTGAAAACGGAAAGCATCAAGCAGCCGGACGACATGGCGCCAGCCTATGGCGTGGGCCAGGGGCAGACGATCACGGCATGGGCCGTGTCCACCCTCATCGCGCGTTATTTTCCAGGCGAGCCGGCGCCGGCCGAAGACCGTGTGAACTACCGTTTCATCAACGGTTTCGTCGATGTCGGCGACCTGCCGTGCCGCAAGGCCTTCTGGTCCACCATGGTCGGCCGCGAGCTGGCGCCCGATACATCCTGGCAAACCGAAAGCCTCTATCTTCCCGGCTCGAACCGCCGCGTCGAGTTCACCAGCTTCTGGCATGTGCCGACACATGTCAGGAAATGGCTGAAAGGTACGTTCAGGACGGAAGCGCCGCGCACGCTCAATCTCGCGCTCAAGACCTGCGGCGGCGTTCGCATATGGGTCAACGGGCAGGAGGCGGTGCGCTTCGAGCCCTTCAAGCGCAATGTCGAGAGCGCAACCGAGATAGCTTTGGCGCTCGAAGCAGGCGACAACGAGATTCTCGTGCATACCGAGGATCTTGCCGAGCGCGACACGACCTGGTTCTTCGAGCTCGAAATGCTGGACGAGGAGCCGCTCTGCGTGCTGCTGCCGGTATCGCTGGATCAGGATGAGGTGCGGGAGCTGGAAGCGCTTTCGCGCGGCGTGCGCCCGGCCCGCGACGTCTTCGTCAAAGAGCCGCTGGAGATCATCTTCGATACGGCGCCCGAGCGCGACCTGCCGGTGGAGCTCGAGGTGGTCGGCCATGGTCACGAGCGGCCGGTTCTCGCCCATGCGAAACTGACCCTCCGCGCCGGCCAGAACCGGCTGACGGCCGACGATGTCTGCGCCATTGCCGACGGTTATCACGGCATCCATATGACGATCGGCTCCGGGACGGACTCGGTCACCCGCGTCATCGATGCCGCCTTCATGAGCAGCATCTCGCCATTGCCGGCAGAGGCATCGCTTGCCGCCCGCAAGCGGCAGGCGCTGGAATACAGCGCCCGCTTCGGCGCCAACCGCGCCGGCCGCCTGATCGCCATGATGGAAACCGGCTACGACGACCGGGAGAGCTTTGACCGCATCGTCGATGCGACGCTCGCTTCCATCGATGCGCGAGAGGATTGCTCGGATTTCATCATGGTGCCGCTCCTTTGGCTGCTCGGAGCCTATGGCGACCGCATGCCCAAGGCCACGGTCGACCGCATCCGCCATTCCGTCCTTTCCTACCGCTACTGGGTCGACGAGCCGGGCAATGACGCGATGTGGTTCTGGAGCGAGAACCATGTGCTCTGCTTCCATACCAGCCAGCTCCTGGCCGGACTTCTGCTGCCCGACGGGCTGTTTTCGGCTTCGGGGCGCACGGGAAGGCAGCAGGCGGAACTCGCCGTCGAGCGCCTCGGGCGCTGGTTCGACAGCGTCGAGGCCCATGGCCTGGCGGAGTGGAACTCGGCCGCCTATTACCCGATCGATTTCATCGGCCTGCTGGCGCTGGAGCGCTGGGCGGAGAGCGGGATCGCCGATCGCGCCCGCGGCCAGATCGATCTCATCTTCCGCATGATCGCCCTTCATACGCTTGCCGGCGTTCCGGCCGGATCGCAGGGCCGCGCCTATGACAAGGAACTGCGCGCCGGCCCGCTGACCGAGCTTGCGCCCTTCGCTCAGGTCGCCTTCGGCACGGGCTGGCTCAACAACGGCGTGGCGGCGCTGACCATGTTCTGCGCCGGCGATTATGAGCCGCCGGCCGATCTCGCCGAGCTTGCTTGCCTTTCGCGGGGAAGAAGCGTCGAGGCGCGCTACAGCCAGGGGCTGGAGAGCGGCAAGCTGGTGCTCTTCAAGAACGAGGCCGCGCAGCTTTCGACCGTCGTCGATCACAAGACCGGCCGGAAGGGGCATCAGCAGCACGTTCTGGATATCCGGCTCGCCGGCCATCCGATGGCGAGGCTCTGGGTCAACCATCCCGGCGAAGACGACCCGTGGGGCAATCAGCGGCCGTCCTATTGGGCCGGCAACGGCATCCTGCCGCGTGTCGCCCAGCATCGCGACGTCGCCCTTTTCATCGAGGACACCGGCGATGCACGGCATGCCTGGACGCACGCCTATATCGGCCGCGACGGTCTCGACGATCTGATCGTCGAGGACAAATGGCTGATCGCCCGGTCGGGCCGGGGATTTGCCGCCCTCTGGGCCTCGAACGGCCTGGAGCTGATCACCGACGGGCCGACCGCCGGCCGCGAGGCGCGCTCGCATGGGGCGCTCTGCGGCTGGGCGGCCATCGCAGGCTGCGGCAATGACGATGCTTTCAAGGCCTTCATCGAGCGCCTGTGCCAGACGGCGGTGTCCTTCGATCCCGCGCTTCGGCGTCTTTCCCTGACGCCGCCGGGCGGTCCGGCGATCGCTCTTTCCTATGCCGACGGTCTTTCGATCGCCGGTCAGCCCCGGCCGTTCACGCATGATCAGCCGCACCCGATCCTCACCCACGACAGCGCCACGTCCCAAGCCGGCGCTGACGGGCCGTTCTACTCCTAAAACATAGGTCTCCAGCATGAACACAGCATCTGTCGACAACGCCGCTCTCCTGACGACGATCGATCGCGTGGCGACGGCTTTCAGCCGGCTCAGGGGCATCAAGGAAGGTCTCGTGACGGACAATGCCGCCTCCGGCATCCAGTTCGACGAATGGGACTGGGAAGTCGGCGTCGGCCTTTACGGATTCCTGCGCCGCGCGATCTCCGCCAACGACCAGAAGGCGCTGCAGGAGCTCGTCGCCTGGTACAGCGCCCAGATCGAGCGCGGTATTCCGCCGCGCCAGATCAACAGCACGGCGCCGATGCTGCCGCTCGCCATCCTCGTCCAGCATGTCGACCGTCCCGATTTTCGCGCCCTCGTCGAGGACTGGGCCGACTGGCTCATCAAGGAATTGCCGAAGACCGAGGACGGCGGCTTCCAGCACGTCTGCAAGGAGCGCGTCAACGACGGCGAATTGTGGGACGATACGCTGTTCATGGCCTGCCTCTTCCTCGCCCAGGCCGGCGTGCTCTGCGAGCGCCAAGACTGGATCGACGAGGCCGTCTATCAGTTCGTGCTCCACACCCGCTATCTCTCCGATCCGGTGAGCGGCCTCTGGTATCACGGCTGGACCTTCAACGGCCGGCACAATTTCGCCAATGCCTTCTGGGCGCGCGGCAATGCCTGGATCACGGTCGCCATCCCCGAGCTCTTCGATCTCGTTCCGACGCTCGGCGAGAAGGACCGGCGCTTCCTGTCGAACGTCCTCGTCAGCCAGGTGCGCTCCTTGAAGGCGTATCAGCGGCCGGACGGCATGTTCACGACGCTTCTGGACGATCCGTCCTCGCCGCTCGAAACCTCGGCAACCGCTGGCATCGCCTATGGCATGCTGCGCGCCATCGATGCTGGCATTCTCGACGAGAGCGACAGGGTTCATGCGGAGCGCGCGCTCAAGGCCGTGATGGCTGAGATTGACGACGAAGGCGTCGTCCACGGCGTCTCGGACGGCACGCCGATGGGTCATGACCTCGATTTCTACCGGCAAATCCCGAACCTGCCGACGCCTTACGGCCAGGCGCTGACCATGCTGCTGCTGACGGAAGTCCTGATCAAAGGCGGCCGCCGCCAATGAGCGCCACCTCCCTCGTCACGATCGAGGCGCTCGACGGCGACAATACCGACCGTCTGCAAGCCGAGATCGACAGCCTTTCGGCGTCCGGCGGCGGGCGCCTGGAGCTCCTGGCGGGCATCCACCTCTGCCGGGGGCTCCGGCTGCGATCCGGCGTCGATCTGCATCTTGCCGCCGGCGCGATCCTGCGTCCCGTTCCCGACTATGCCGCTTATCTCAATACGACGGTTTCGGTGATCGCCGAGAAATCGGACCGCGGCATGATCGTCGCGAGGGACGCGCGGCGGATCAGCCTGACGGGGGAAGGGCGCATCGAAGCCGGCTGCGAGAGCTTCATCATTGGCGATGACGAGATGGTGGGAACCTTCATCCCGGCCGAGTTTCGTCCCCGCGTCGTCGTCTTCGAAGGCTGCGACGAAGTCGAGATCAATTCCATCCATGTCAGCCGCTCGCCGATGTGGACGCTGCATTTCGTCGACTGCACCGATGTCGTCGTTCGGAACGTCACCATCGAGAACGACCGCCGCCTTCCCAATACGGACGGCATCGTGCTCGATGCCTGCCGCGGCGCCGTCATCGAGGATTGCAACATCTCGACGGCCGACGACGGCATTTGCCTGAAGACCAGCATCGGTCCTCAAGGGGTCGCCATCGGCCGATGCGAGAACATTCTCGTGCGCCGCTGCTCCGTCCAGAGCTTGAGCTGTGCGCTGAAGATCGGCACGGAAACGCATGGCGACGTTACCAACATCGTGTTCGAGGATTGCAACGTCTCCTCCTCCAACCGGGCGCTCGGCATCTTTTCCCGCGATGGCGGCCGGATCTCGAATGTGAGGTTTTCGAGGATTGCGGTCGAGTGCCGCGAAACGCTGGATGGCTTCTGGGGCTCGGGGGAGGCGCTGACAGTCAACGTCGTCGACCGTGTCGCCGAACGGCCCGCGGGCGCGATCGAAAATCTCATCGTCGAGGATATAACCGGGCGCATGGAGGGGGCGATCACCGTCATCGCCGCCGCACCATCGGGAATCCGCAACATATGGCTGAGGCGCGTCGCCATCGACCAGCAGCCCGGCGAACTCGGCACCGGGCAATCCTACGACCTGCGCCCGACGAATGCCGATCTCGCCCCCAAGGCTGAGGGCGGCGGGCGCGCCAATGCCTGGACCCGCGGCTCGGACGGGCGGGTGATCGGTCTCGAGCGCTATCCCGGAGGAATGCCGGCCATCTACGTGGCCGGCGTCAAGGGGATACTGATGAACGAGGTGCGGATGACCAGGCCGACACCGCTGCCGCAAGGCTGGAACAAAAACGACACCGTCTTCGAAACGGCGGCATCTGATGGGAGTGAGGCATGGCAGAACTGAAACTTTCCACCGTCAACAAGGCGTACGGCACGGTCAAGGTCCTGCATGACGTCGAACTCGACATCAAGGACGGCGAATTCGTCGTTTTCGTCGGCCCTTCCGGATGCGGCAAGTCGACCCTGCTGCGCGTCATCGCCGGCCTCGAAGAGGTGACGGAGGGCAAGATCGCGATCGGCGGGCGCGACGTCAGCGCGCTCTCGCCGGCCGAGCGCAAGATCGCCATGGTCTTCCAGTCCTATGCGCTCTATCCGCATATGAGCGTGCGCAAGAACCTCGCCTTCGGCCTTGAAAACCTGAAGTTCAAGCGCGCCGAGATCGAGGCGCGGATCGCCGAAGCCGCCAGGATGCTGGCGATCGAACCCTATCTCGACCGGCGCCCGAAGCAGCTTTCGGGCGGCCAGCGCCAGCGCGTGGCGATCGGCCGGGCGATCGTGCGCGAACCGGACATCTTCCTCTTCGACGAGCCGCTGTCGAACCTCGACGCGGCGCTGCGCGTCCAGACCCGCGCCGAGATCACCAAGCTCCATCGCGAAATCAAGACGACGATGATCTATGTCACGCACGACCAGGTCGAGGCGATGACCATGGCCGACAAGATCGTCGTGCTTCGCGCCGGGCGGGTCGAGCAGGTCGGCGCGCCGCTCGAACTCTTCGATCACCCGCGCAATCTCTTCGTCGCCGGCTTCCTCGGCTCGCCGCGCATGAACATCATCAAGGGCAAGGTCGCAGCCATCACGGAAAGCGGCATCGCCGTCGATGTCGCCAACGGCGGCAGGATCGTCAGCGATGTCGATCCCGCCGGCATTGCCGTGGGGCAGGAGGTTCTCGCCGGCATAAGGCCCGCGCATTTCTCGCGCTCCAGCGGTCAGGGCCTGCCGTTCGTGGTGCAGTATCACGAGGGCCTGGGCACCGAGACCTATGTCTATGGCAATCTCGAAGGACAGGACGAGCAGATCATCATCCATGAGGCCGGCCATTTCGCGCCCGTTCAGGGCGACCGGCTGGTGATCGATGCCGATCCGGCTCGGGTTCATCTGTTCGATCCCAAAAGCGAACTTGCTTTTGCCCGTCGGTCGGGACAGGGGAGGCGCTGACCATGGCAGCTGGTGCATTGCTCTCCCAGGCGGGTGAAACGGCGATGAGGGTGGTCGAGGCTCCGATGAATGCGTTCGAGCGCATCTTCGGCCGCAAGCGCATGCCCTGGATGTTCCTGGCGCCGAACCTCGTTCTCTTCGCCATCTTCACGTTCCTTCCGATTGCGATCGCGGTCGGCTACGCCTTCACCGGCGGCACCAATCTCTTCGTCTCGGAGCGGCCCTTCGTCGGTTTCGACAATTTCCGCGCCCTGCTTTCCTGCGGCAATTATTTGCAGCCGGGAACCTGCCAGGAATCCCTGTTCTGGACGGCCGTCTGGAACACGCTCTGGTTCGTGGCGTGCAATGTCGTCGCCACGTTGCTGGTGGCGCTGATCACGGCGCTGATCCTCAATCGGGCGATCTTCGCGCGCGGCTTCTTCCGCGCGATGTTCTTCTATCCCGTTCTCCTGTCGCCCGTCGTCATCGGCCTGATCTGGAAATGGTTCCTCGACCGCAACGGGCTCTTGAACGCCTTCTTCCAGATGCTCGGGGTGCCCCCGGAGATCTTCCTGCTCGACGTTGGCTGGTCGCGTTTCTTCGTGGTCGTGGTGTCGGTCTGGTTCCACATGGGCTTTTACACCCTGATCCTGCTCGCCGGCCTGCAGGCGATCCCTAGGGAACTCTACGAAGCCGCCTCCATCGACGCCGCTTCGCCGCGCCGCACCCTGTTCAGGATCACGCTGCCCCTGCTGGCGCCGAACCTGCTCGTCGTATTCATCCTTCTGATGATCAAGTCCGTGCAGATCTTTGACGAGGCTTGGGTTCTGACCAACGGCGGCGGTCCGGGCACGGCCAACAGCTTCATCGTTCAATATATCTACCAGATGGCGTTCAGCAGCGATCTGCGCCTCTTCGGCCTCGCTTCCGCCGCATCGGTTCTCATGGGGCTGGTGCTTCTGGTTCTCACCCTCATACAGCTGCGCTTGGGCAAGCGAATGGAGTCCTGAGATGAACCCGATCAGCTTTCTCTCGCGCACGCGCCGGGCCGGACGCATCGACATAACCGACATATTGTCATGGGTCTGGCTGATCGGCGGCACGCTCGCCGTGCTCGTTCCTGTCGTCTGGGCCGGCCTCTCCTCGCTGAAGCCGGCGGCCGAGATCACCCGCTTCCCGCCGACGCTGCTTCCCCGCGCCGCCGTGGAACAGACGGTGCCGGGCTTCGACAAGCCGCTCAGCCTCTGGCAGGTGACTGTCGACGGTCAGTCGCGCGAAATGGCCATGGTCAGGCGCATCGGCCTCAAGGCGCAGATGGTCGATCCGGCAAATCCCGGACCGCCGGTCAGCGTCGACGTGAAGGGGATCACGCCGGTGCAGCACATGACCGTCGCCACCGAAAACTACACCGACCCGCTGACGCGCTTCAACTTCCTGACCTTCCTCAAGAACTCGGTGTTCGTCACCGTGGTCGCGACGCTTCTGACGCTGATCGTCAATGCCATGGCGGCCTTTGCGCTGTCGAAATACAAATTTCGCGGCGATACGACGGTTTTCGTCATCATCATTTCGACGCTGATGATCCCGCTCGCCGTCGTCATGGTGCCGGCCTATCTCGTCATCGTCGGGGTCGGGCTTGCAGACAATCTCTGGGGCGTCATCCTGCCGACGATCGCCTCTCCGACCGCCGTCTTCCTGCTGCGGCAATATATGCTGACCATCCCCGACGAACTGATAGAGGCGGCGCGCGTCGATGCGGCGAGCGAATTCTGCATCTTCTGGCGCATCATCCTGCCGCTGACGGCGCCGGCGCTTGCGGTTTTGGCGATCTTCTCGGTGCTCTGGCGGTGGAACGACTTCCTGTGGCCGCTCATCGTCCTCAACAGCCGCGAGAACTTCACTTTGCAGGTTGGTCTCAACGCATTCCAGGGCGAATTCTCTGTGCAGTGGCACTATATCCTGGCGATGACCTTCCTCAGCCTGCTGCCGGTGACCGTCGTGTTCCTGTTCCTGCAGAAATACATCACGACAGGCATTGCCGGAACGGGGATGAAGTGACCGAAGCTGGCGCATGATCCCGTCAACCGGGGGCAAGACGTGGAAACCCTCCCGAGCGTTGCAAACCGCATTTCCGTCTCACTGCGCCCAATGAAGCGCGCCGCATCGATCAGCGTCGATGCGGCGCGCTTTAACGTTCGCGCATGGCTTGCGAGGCTGATGCCTGTTTTTCGGGCGCATTCCTCGGCTCGGACTGTACAGATTGGGCATGACTATCCGATATGCGCAAAATAGTGAGCGCTGCAGGCAACCCTTTTGTATCGTTTACACCATCTTAATTTTCGCGTGCAATTTTTTGCGTCAGGCAGAAACAGCAATAAATACGGCCATGAAGGGCCGAAATAATCCTGTCATTTCCTGAAGTCGTAAAGATATGTTCCCGAATTATTGGGCATTTAGCCATTATATTAGAAATTTCGGGAACTATTATTCTGATATTTCATAAATGTGCCAAAATATTATTTGGCGGAATGAATAGGTTCCTCCGTTTGGCTGTTCCTGAACGTCAGGATGAGAAGCAGATGCGATTCTGGGTTTCATTCAAGTTTTAAGGCGCATTAGGCTGGAACAACACATGATCTCTCTGAAGTCTCTCAAAATAGGCCCGAAACTGCTGGGATTGACAGCTTTCACCGTCATTATCGGGGTCAGCGTCAGCGTCTATGTCTCTTCGAAGCTGCGGTCGATCGACGACACCTACAGCGCGCTCCTGAACGTGGACGCAAGCGGGACGAATAAGCTTGCGGAAATCACCGGCAATTCCGACTCGATCGGCCGCGTTGTCTTCCGCCTCATTGCCGAGCCGGATCAGGAGAGCGTCAAGAAGTCGGAAGGCGAGTTGGCGCAGGTGTTTGATGAAACCGCCGGCTTCATCGATGATGCGGCAAGCCACTATCCAAGCGAAAAGGCACGGTTCGAGGGGCTCAAATCCGATCTGCGCGCCTTGCAGGCAACGACACCGCCCATCGTGGCGGCATCCCTGGCAGGTGACGATGCCGCCGCTCTGCGCCTGAACACCGACAGTTTCAAGCCTGCGAGAATGAAGTTCGACGCCGACGCGACCGAGCTTTACGACTGGGCAAAGACGGAACTGAAGCGGAAGAACGATGCCGCGAGCGCCGTGACCAACCAGACGATCTCCACGAGCTACATCGTGCTCGTGATCGCCGCCCTCGTCTCCCTGGCCGTCGCGACCGCTGTCAGCCTCGGACAGATCGTGCGGCCGATCCGCCGCCTCACCGAAACCATGGGCGCCATCGCCGGCGGCAACCTTGCCCTCGATATTCCCGGAGCCGACCGCCGCGACGAAATCGGCGAGATGTCCGCCGCCGTCGAGGTGTTCCGCGCCAATGCGCTTGCCAACAAGCGGCTGGAGGAAGAGGCGGCCGCCAACCGCAACATGACCGAGGAAGAGCGCCGCCAGAAGGCGGAAGCCGACAGGCTGCGCGCCGAGCAGATGGCGCAGGCGACGTCGGGCCTTGCCGACGGTTTGAAGCATCTTGCCGGCGGCGATCTCGGCTTCCAGCTGACGCAGTCCTTCGCGCCGGATTTCGAAAGCCTCCGGGCCGATTTCAACGCTGCCGTCAACCAGCTTCAGCAGACGCTGCGGGCCGTCGCGCAATCGACCGGCCAGATCGACAGCGGCACCCGCGAGATCAGCATCAGCGCCCAGGATCTCGCCAAGCGAACCGAACAGCAGGCTTCCTCTCTTGAAGAGACCGCAGCCGCCCTTGACCAGATCACCGCGAATGTTTCGAATTCCTCGAAGCGCGCCGAGGAGGCCCGCACGGTGGCGGTGCAGGCCAATGCCAGCGCCGTTCAGTCGGGCAAGGTCGTCGCCGACGCGGTCCATGCCATGCAGAAGATCGAACAGTCGTCGAGCCAGGTGTCCAACATCATCGGCGTGATCGACGAGATCGCCTTCCAGACCAACCTGCTGGCGCTCAACGCCGGCGTGGAAGCCGCCCGCGCCGGCGACGCCGGCAAGGGTTTTGCCGTCGTCGCGCAGGAAGTGCGCGAGCTCGCCCAACGCTCCGCGCAGGCCGCCAAGGAGATCAAGGATCTCATCCGCAATTCCTCCGTCGAAGTGGAGAGCGGCGTGCGGCTCGTCAGCGAAACCGGCGAGGCGCTGAAAACGATCGAGGAGTATATCGTCACCGTCAACCAGCACATGGACGCGATTGCCACCTCCGCCAAGGAGCAGTCCATCGGGCTTTCGGAGGTCAATACCGCCGTCAACCAGATGGACCAGGTGACGCAGCAGAACGCGGCTATGGTCGAAGAAAGCAATGCCGCAAGCGCCACGCTCGCCGGCGAGGCCGGCCGCCTTCGCGACCTGATCAACCGCTTCCAGCTCGGCGACAGCGGCGCTTCCCAGGCTGCGGTGCTCCGCAAGACCGCCACCGCCATGGCAGCGCCGGCGCGCACCGCAAGCGCCGGCCGCCCCGTCACACGCGGCAATCTGGCCGTGAAGCAGGAAGAATGGTCCGAGTTCTGATCTCGGCGCAGTAACGTCGGCGGGCTCTGTTCCTGCCTTGGAAAAGGAGCGGTTCAAGCGTGATTGGTTGAGCCGCTTTGCTCGTTTGTTGACAGAATTGCTGTCTCACGCACGACTGCGCGCCAAACGCGGTCATTTCTTGATTGGCGTTTGCCCACCGCTCAGGTCTACTCATCGGATACTGGGCGGCCTGGATTAAATGAGATGGCAACCTTCTTAGCTCTGATGAAGCCATCCAGGCCATAGCATGGGATAAGTTCGATCTCGATATCGTGAGGGTCTGCCGACACGGGATAGTAGCTGGATCGACCTCTGTCGGTCGCGTAGCGGAGGACTAATCCCGCAATGACATTCTGGTTGCTAAACCCGTCCAATTGCAGGTCCATAACCTCTTCGAGCTTAAACGTGACGATAGCATGCTTATCGAGAACGATGTAGCCATTGGGATCGACCTTATCGGTCATGATCCAACCGTGAATTTTCAACTCACTTGTGCCGGTTCGGTTGAGAGAAAGGCTAATGATTTCCGCGTCGTGAAAAGTTGGCTCTTCACCAAACCATGCCAGCAATTCGGCTCCGCCCGGCATGTCAGAATAGTTCATAGACGACCTGAATAAAGTTGATGGCGTCATCATAACAATCCAAGCCGGCGTGACAATGTAAATTGGGAGCCCTTACGGTGACTGCATTCGGCCGGAAAGTGTCGTCGGTGATATCCGAGACATACGATTTATCCCGGCTTGGAATGTCACTCAGTTGCCGTGCACGTGGATTCATTAACGCGGCGGTGCCACGCTGCCGCGCAAAACCAGGTGGCAGCCGAGTTCCAGGCGGTGGGCCGGGCGTTGCGGGTCGTTGGCGATCAGGCGTTGTTCGATGAGCGCTAAAGCCGCGGCGCCGAGTTTGTCGGTGGGGACGCTGACCGTCGAAAGCGGCGGGCGGCTGAATTCGCCGGGGACGATGTCGTCGAAGCCGAGGACCGATATTGCTTCGGGCACGCGTATGTCGCGGTCGGCGAGCGCTTTCAGGCAGCCGAGCGCCAGGTTGTCGGCGGCGCAGAAGACGGCGGTGGCGCCTTTCATCGTCGGGTCGCGCTCGAGCAAAGCATTGATGGCGGCCTCGCCGTGCCTCGGCTCGTATCCCTCGGCTTCCAGGATCATATCTTTGGGCATAGGAAGATGGGCGGCCAAATAGGCATCGGAAAAGCCGTCATACCGGCGCTGGATCGTCGTGCGGCCCTTCCAGGTCAGATGCAGGATGCGGCGATGGCCGAGCGCCAGTAGGTGCTCGATGCCGAGCCGCGCGCCGAAGCGGTTTTCAGGCGTCACCGTATCGACCAGCATGGCCGGGTCCTCGCCATTGACGATGACGACAGGCATGTCGGGGGAGGCGAGGCTGCGGATGAGTTCCGGTTGATCGTCGTTCAAGACCACGATGCCGTCCGCACGCTCGGACATTGCGATCTGCCGGACCTCGGCGCCGTCGATGCGCCGGCCGGTGCTGACATAAGGCACGATGCGGATGCCGCGGCGCTCGCACTCCCTGCGCAGACCGTTGAGGATCGTCCAGCTCACCAGGTTGAGATCGCTCTCGGGCGCGGCGTCATCGGGAATGGCGAGCAGCAGGACGCGCAGCGTGGCGATCGTCGCCTTTTTCCGGCGGCGGTCGAGATAGCCCAGGCGTTTGGCCGAATCCAGAACCCTTTCGCGCACTTCGATCGTCAGCGGCGCGGTTCCGTTCAGCGCGTGCGAGGCCGTGCTCAGCGACACATCGGCATCGCGCGCGACATCCTTGAGATTGACTTTGCGTTCCACTTTATTCCGTCACGATTGAGGTCGTGCCTTGAGGAGTTTCCGGAAAATCGCTGCCTTAAAAACCCCTTTGCCACAGAATGTTAATAGATTCAAATGCCTAGGATTGACAAAGAGGTTTTTAAGAGAGGTCAACATTTTAAAAAATGGGTACAGCCAAGATCCGCAGCCGATCTCCTGCGCATTTTTAAAAATGTTGGGCCTCCTTAAAAACGTCCTTCCAAACCTCCTTGCCAATCTTGGCGGAGGAAAATCGGCCGGGGAGGCGATCACTGAGGCTTGGCGAGCAGGCCGTTGAGCAGCAGGTCGATATAGGTCCTGAGAAAAGCCTCCTTGTCGGGGGTGGGCACGCGGCGGTTGTCGAATATCAGCCGCAGCACCGTCGTCGTCAGGATGGGCGCGGCCACGATGTCGGAGAACTCCACCGGAACTTGGCGAAACTCGCCGGATGCCACGCCCTCCAGAATGAGGGCGTCGAGCTTGGCGATCACAGGCGCGATGAACTGATCGTGGTGGCGGTCGATCAGGTCGGGGAATCTGTGTCCCTCCGCAATGACGAACCGCATCAGCTCGCGGGTCGTGCGATCCTCGGCGACCTGTTCGTAGAGCAGGCGGAGAATGGAAAGGAGCCTGTCGGTCGTGCTGCCGCTGAGCCCGTCGGTCATAGCAAGCAGTTCCTGAAACGGCACGGATAAGTGATTGATCATCGCTTCGAAAAGCTTTTCCTTCGTCTCGAAGTAAACGTAGACCGTGCCCTTGGTGACGCCGACCCTGTCGGCGATGTCTTCGACGCGCGTGCCGGCGAAGCCGCTTCGGACGAATTCCTCGAAGGCGGCATCCAGGATCTGGATGGGCCGCAGCGCCTTTTGCTCCGCGCGTGTGAGTTTCTTCTGATCTGCCATTCGTGCCTCGCCTCCCTTTAGTTGCCCGCCCTCATCCCTGCGGCAAAAGTTTCATTGACTAATGCGTCAGTCAATTATATAGCAGCTGCCGTTGAGAGCAAGAGGTCAACTATGAGAACCATTCTGGTCGCCACAGCGATCGTATGCGCCATCGGTCTGGGATCATGCAGCGATGCGGGCGGGCCGACCGAGCCGACCCCGCGGCAGGTCGGCGTCGTCGTCGCCAAGTCCGAGCCGCTGGCTCAGGGCGGCGTGATCACGGGAGAAGTCCGGGCACGCGTCCAGACCGATCTGTCCTTCCGCGTCAGCGGCAAGATCATCGAGCGGCTGGTGGAAGTCGGACAATCCGTGAAGGCGGGGCAGCTTCTGGCGCGCATCGATCCGGAAGAGCAGAAGGCCGACCTGGATGTGGCGGCGGCCAATCTTCAGTCCGCCGAGGCGCAGCAGACCCAGGCGCAGCTTGCCTTCGACCGCCAGCAGAGCCTGTTTCGAACCCAGGTAACGACACGCGCCGCGCTCGATCAGGCGCAGGAAGCGCTGCTGACGGCGCAGGCATCGACGAAATCGGCGCAGGCGCTCTTCGAAACAGCGCAGGACACCCTCTCCTATACGGAGCTGAAGGCCGATGCCGACGGGGTGATCACTGCCCGCAACGCCGAGGTCGGGCAGGTGGCGCAGGCCGCGCAGGTCGTCTTCACCCTTGCCCATGACGGCGATCGGGATGCCGTCTTCGAAGTGGTGGAGAGCGCATTCCTGCGCCCGATCGACGGCGACGGTACCGTGGCCCTTCTGTCGGACCCCTCGCAGAAGATCACGGCGAAGGTGCGCGAGATTTCGCCGACGATCGATTCGTCCACCGGCACCATCCGGGTCAAGGTCGCGATTACGAGCGACGCGCCCATTCCACTCGGCGCTCCCGTCGTCGGAAAGTTCCGTTACGTCCCGCAGGACGTCATCCAGCTGCCCTGGTCGGCAATGACCTCCAAGGGCGGCAAGCCGGCCGTCTGGACCGTCGATCCCGCATCCTCCGCGGTCTCGGTGAAAGCGATCGATGTCGCCGGCTACGAGACCGGCAGCTTCGTCGTCAAGTCGGGCGTGTCGGCGGGAGATATCGTCGTGACCGACGGCACCAAATTCCTCAGGCCCGGCGAAATCGTGTCTTATGTCAAGGAAGCATCCAAGTGAGCATTCGTCCCAAGATAATCGCACTGATGATGGGTACGGCCCTGATCTCCTCCTGCACCAAACAGGAGGAAAGCACTGCTGAAGCGCCCCGTCCGGTGCTGTCGGTGACGGTCAAGCAGACGCCGGCGACGAGCCTCGGACTGACCGGCACGATCCAGCCGACGATCGAGACCGATCTCGGCTTCCGGATCCTCGGGCGGATGATCGCCCGCAACGTCAATGTCGGCGATGTCGTCAAGAAGGGTGATGTCGTTGCCGCCATCGATCCGCTGGCGCTGGAACTTGCCGTGCGCAGCGCCCAGTCCGACGTGGAGAACAGCGATGCCCAGCTTCGAAACGCGGTGACGACGGAACAGCGCCAGCGCGCGCTGGTGGAATCGCGCTCGGGCACCGAAGCCTCGCTCGAAGAGGCTGAGCAGGCGAGACGGACGGCCACAGCCGCCGTCGCCAAGGCGCAGGCCAATCTCGACAAGGCCAAGGAGCAGCTTGGTTACGCGCAGCTTCAGGCGGAATTCGATGGTGTCGTGACGGCAACCTCGGCCGAGGTCGGCCAGGTCGTTTCGGCCGGCCAGACGGTCGTCACGATAGCGCGGCCGGACAAGCGCGACGCGGTGGTCGACGTGCCGCAGGCCGCCGCCCAGAAACTGAAGATCGGCGCGCCCTTCGAGGTGACGCTGCAGCTCGAGCCGTCGATCCGCACGACGGGCGTCGTGCGTGAGATCGCGCCGGAGGCGGAGACCGCCACCCGCACGAGCAGAACCAAGATCGCGCTCGCCGATCCGCCTGAAGCCTTCCGGCTCGGCGCGGTCATCACAGCCTCGGCAACCATTGCCGCCGATCCCGAGATCGTGCTGCCTTCCTCGGCGATCCTTGCCGGCACCGATGGCGCCAGCGTCTGGATCGTCGACGTGCCGGGCAAGAAGGTGGCGCTGCGCCGCGTGAAGATCGACGGCGACGTCGTCGACGGCGGCACCGTCCGCATCATCGAAGGGCTCGCTCCAGGAGAGCGGGTGGTCGTGGCAGGCGTGCATAAACTTGAAGATGGCCAGGCCATCAGGATCGACCAGGAGATCAGCCAGTGAAGTCCTTCAATCTTTCCGACTGGGCGCTCGAACACCGTTCGCTCGTCTGGTACTTCATGATCGTCTTCATTCTTGCCGGCGCCTTCTCCTACCTGAACCTCGGCCGCGAGGAAGACCCGAACTTTACCATCAAGACCATGGTCATCACTGCCCAGTGGCCCGGCGCTTCCGCGGAGGAAGTGACGCGGCAGGTGACCGACAGGATCGAGAAGAAGCTCCAGGAACTGGAATCGCTCGATTACACCAAGAGCCAGACCGTCGCCGGCCAGACGACCGTTTTCGTCGAATTGCTGCCGACGACGAAGGCCAGGGATGTCGCGCCGACCTGGCTGCGCATCCGCAACATGATCGCCGACATCAAGGGCGATTTCCCGAGCGGCGTCGTCGGTCCCTTCTTCAACGACCGCTTCGGCGACGTGTTCGGCAACATCTACGCCTTCACCAGCGACGGGCTGACCCAGCGCCAGCTTCGCGATCTCGTGGAAAATGCCCGCTCCGAAGTTTTGACGGTGCCGAATGTCGGCAAGGTCGATGTGATCGGCGCCCAGGACGAGGCGATCTATCTCGAATTCTCCACGCGCCAGATCGCAGCACTCGGCATCGACCAGCAGTCGGTCATCCAGACCCTGCAGGCCCAGAATGCCGTCACCCAGTCCGGCTTCGTCGATGCCGGTCCGGAGCGTATCGCGCTCAGGGTAAGCGGACAGTTCACCTCCGAGGAAAGCCTGCGGTCGATCAACCTTCGCATCAACGACCGCTTCTTCCCGCTGACCGATGTCGCCACGATCAAGCGCGGTTACGTCGATCCGCCCTCGGCGCTGTTCCGCTTCAACGGCGAGCCCGCAATCGGGCTTGCCATCGGCATGAAGCAGGGCGCCAACCTGCTCGAATTCGGCGAGGCGCTCGACGCGCGGATGAAACAGGTCGTCGCCGATCTTCCGATCGGGGTGGATGTCCATCGCGTTTCCGACCAGCCGCATGTCGTCGACGAGGCCGTCTCGGGCTTTACCCGGGCGCTCTTCGAAGCGATCGTCATCGTGCTCGTCATCAGCTTCATCAGCCTCGGCCTGCGCGCCGGCATGGTGGTGGCGATCTCCATTCCACTCGTGCTCGCCATTACCTTCGTGGTGATGGAATATTCCGGCATTTCGCTTCAGCGCATCTCGCTCGGCGCGCTCATCATCGCGCTCGGCCTGCTCGTCGACGACGCCATGATCGCCGTCGAGATGATGGTGGCTCGCCTGGAGGCGGGCGATGATCTCAGGAAGGCCGCCACCCACGTCTATACCTCGACGGCCTTTCCGATGCTGACGGGAACGCTGGTGACCGTCGCGGGCTTCATCCCGGTCGGCCTCAACAGCAGTGCGGCCGGTGAATTCACCTTCACGCTTTTTGTCGTCATCGCCGTTTCGCTCGTGGTGTCCTGGATCGTCGCCGTGCTCTTCACGCCGCTTCTCGGTGTCACGATCCTGCCGAAGACGATGAAGTCGCATCACGAGAAGAAGGGCCGCTTCGCCGCCATCTTCTCCTGGCTGCTGAAGCTCGCGATGCGCTGGCGCTGGGTCACCATCGTGCTGACGGTCGGCGTCTTCGCCCTTTCGGTCGGCGGCATGGGGCTGGTGCAGCAGCAGTTCTTCCCGAATTCGGACAGAACCGAGCTCGTGATCGACTGGAACCTGCCGCACAACAGCTCGATTGCCGAGACCAACAGGCAGATGGCCCGGTTCGAAAAGGAGATGCTGGCCGATAACAAGGATATCGACCATTGGACGACCTATGTCGGCCAGGGCGCGCCGCGCTTCATCCTGTCCTTCGACGTGCAGACGCCCGATGTCACCTTCGGACAGACCATCATCGTCACCAAGGGCCTCGACGTGCGCGACAAGGTGCGGGCGGAGCTGCAGGACTATCTGACGAAGTCCTTCCCCGGCACCGACGCCTTCGTGAAGCTTCTCGATATCGGCCCTCCGGTGGGCAAGCCGGTCCAGTACCGGATCACCGGCCCGGATATCCAAAAGGTGCGCGACATCTCCCAGCAATTTGCAGGCGTCGTCGGTACTCACCCGCTGCTGTCGAACATGGTGCTGGACTGGAACGAACCATCCCGCGTCGTGAAGGTCGATGTGCTGCAGGACAAGGCGCGCCAGCTCGGCGTTTCCTCCGAGGACATTGCGACCGCGCTCAACGGCATCGTCGAAGGTTCGACGGCAACGCAGATCCGCGACGATATCTACCTGGTCAATGTCATCGGCCGGGCCAGGGCATCCGAGCGCGATTCCGTGCAGACGCTCGAGAACCTGCAGCTCTCCACCTCCAACGGCAAGGTCGTGCCTCTCTCGGCCGTGGCGAATTTCCGCTACGAACTCGAGCAGCCGACGATCTGGCGTCGTGACCGGCAGCCCACCATTACGCTCAAGGCGGCCGTCATCGGTTCGACGCAGCCGGCGACGATCGTCGATCAGCTGAAGCCGAAGGTCGAGGAGTTCGAGAAGACCCTTCCCGTCGGATACAAGGTGGAAATCGGCGGCGCGGTCGAATCCAGCGCCGAGGCGCAGGGACCGATCGCCGCCGTGGCTCCGCTGATGCTGTTCACGATGGCGACGATCCTGATGATCCAGCTGCAGAGCTTCAGCCGCCTGTTCCTGGTCTTCGCGGTGGCGCCGACCGCCCTGATCGGCGTGGTGGCGGCGCTCTTGCTGAGCAATGCGCCCATGGGCTTTGTCGCCATCCTCGGCATTCTGGCGCTGATCGGCATCCTGATCCGCAACTCCGTCATCCTGGTGGTGCAGATCGAGCATTTGCGCGCCGAAGGTGTCCCGCCATGGCAGGCGGTCATCGAGGCGACCGAGCACCGCATGCGGCCGATCATGCTGACGGCGGCGGCGGCAACCCTGGCGCTGATCCCGATCTCGCGCGAGATCTTCTGGGGTCCGATGGCCTACGCCATGATGGGCGGCATCGTCATCGGCACCGCGCTGACCCTGCTGTTCCTGCCGGCGCTCTACGTCGCATGGTTCAGAATCCCAAGGGATGAGGGCGCTCCGGCCGAAGCCGCGGCAGAGGCATGATGCAGTCTTCGACGGCCATCGCCTACGGCCGCCGCGGCGGCCGCTGCAACACGGGCCGCGACGAAATGGGTGGGATGGCGCAGGCGATGCCGTCCCACACCGGAGCGGGAACGGCATGGCGAATGATGACGCGGACTGAACCACACGCCGGAGAGCGTCTGGGCTTGAGGGAAACGGATCGATGATGCAGCGACATTTCCGAGGCCTGCCAAGGGCAATGCCGGCGATCATCGTGACCATCGGCCTGGCGATACTTGCCGGCTGCGCCACGCGGCCATCGCCGGAGGTCTTGACGCCCGTTCATCTGAGCGAGCCGCCTCGTTCGGAGGCGGCGCCGGACAAAGTGAGCGTGCTCGTCGCGACCAACAGAACCCCCGATAGCGTGCGGGGCGGCTTCGGCAGCACATGGGCCGAGAAACTGACCTATGAGCAATACGCGTTTTCGGTTCCTCCCGGCAGGAAGGATACCGTGATCACCTATCCCAAGGCGAAACCGGATCCGGAGCGGCAATTTGCCGTCGTCGAGCGCAAGCAACTGCCTAAGGATGCTTTCGTGCAGCAGGCGCTCGCCTCCGTGCAACCCGACGGTACCGTCGGCATCTTCGTCCATGGCTACAACTACAGTTACCAGGAGGCGCTTTACCGCACCGCCCAGATCGCTGCCGATGCGAAGCTCCCGGGCGCTCCAATCCTGTTTTCCTGGCCTTCGGCGGCATCCGTTGCCGGATATGTCGCCGACCGCGACGCCGCGCTTTCCTCGCGCAGCGAACTCGATTCCCTCGTCACATCGCTCTCGGCATCGGCCAAGGTGAAGCGCATCATCCTGTTCGGGCACAGCATGGGCGGGTTCCTGGTGATGGAAACGGTGCGGGAGCTCAAGCTGCAGCATCGCGACGCCGTCATCGGCAAGCTGGCGGTGGTGCTCGCCGCCCCAGACATCGACGTCGATGTTTTCCGCTCGCAGCTTAGGGATATCGGTCCGATGCCGATGCCTATCTCCCTTCTGGTTTCCAAGGACGACCGGGCGCTCGTGGCTTCGAGCTTCATTGCCGGAGAGCGGCCGCGCGTCGGGCGCCTCGATATCGACGATCCCGTCATCGAGGAGGCCGCCTTGAAGGCGAGGCTTCGGGTCATCGACATCACGTCGATCAAGACATCCGATGGGTTGGGCCACGACCGATACGCGTCACTCGCCAAGTTCGGCGCCCAGCTTACCTCCTTCGAGAGCGGCAGGCGTTCGACCGCCGGCGATGTCGGCGCCTTCGTCTTCGATGCTGCCGGCGCCGCAGTCGCGAGCCCGTTTCGCCTGGCCGGACGGGTCGTCGGCGCCCGGTGACCCCGAGAACGCTCAAGAGTTTCTGTACATCCAGGCCGTCAACATTGTGTACAATGTGACTATTAAATTGTCAGATGCATAAATGAAGAGCAGACTTCCGTCCGTGGCCGAGTCGGCCTCAGGGGATATGGGAGGGCATTCATGAGCGTAAAAAATCCGTCTCCCTCGTTGTATAACGAGGATCTTGCACCCGCCGAGGAGCGCAAATGGGGTGCATTCAGCATCTTTAACGTCTGGACATCTGACGTTCACAGCCTTTGGGGCTATTATCTGGCCGCGAGCCTGTTTCTGCTCTGCGGCAGCTTCGTGAATTTCGTCATTGCCATCGGCATCGGCTCCCTCGTCATCTTCTTCCTGATGAGCCTGGTCGGAAATGCCGGCGTGCGCACGGGCGTGCCTTTTCCGGTTCTGGCGCGTGCCTCCTTCGGCACCTTCGGGGCCAATGTTCCCGCACTCGTCCGGGCGGTCGTCGCCTGCTTCTGGTACGGCGCGCAGACGGCGGCCGCATCCGGCGCGATCGTCGCCCTGCTGATCCGCAACGAGAGCCTGCTCGCCTTCCACCAGAACAGCCACATGCTCGGCCATTCGACGCTCGAACTCATCTGCTACGTCATCGTCTGGGCGCTGCAGCTGCTGATCATTCAGCGCGGCATGGAAACGGTGCGCAAGTTCCAGGATTGGGCAGGTCCTGCCGTCTGGATCATGATGCTGATCCTGGCCGTCTATCTGGTCGTCAAGTCGGGCACCTTCTCGTTCGGCTCCGAAATCCCGCGTGACGTGCTGATCGAAAAGACCAAGGATGCCGGCGTGCCGGGCGAGCCCGGCTCCATTGCCGCACTCGCCGCGGTGGCCGCCACCTGGATCACCTATTTCGCAGCGCTTTACCTGAATTTCTGCGATTTCTCGCGTTACGCGACGAGCGAGAAGGCGCTGCGGAAGGGCAACCTCTGGGGCCTGCCGATCAACCTCCTGGCGTTCTGCCTCGTCGCAGGTGTCACGACCACGGCCGCCTTCACCGTATATGGTGAGGTCCTGCTGCATCCGGAAATGATCTCGGCGAAATTCGACAGCTGGTTCCTGGCGCTGCTTGCTGCGCTGACATTCGCGGTCGCTACGCTCGGCATCAACGTCGTGGCGAACTTCGTTTCGCCGGCCTTCGACTTCGCCAATGTCTTCCCGCGCCAGATCAACTTCAAGCGCGGCGGATATATCGCCGCTTTGATCGCCCTCGTGCTCTATCCGTTTGCTCCCTGGGAAACGGGTGCGGCGCATTTCGTCAACTTCATCGGTTCGACGATGGGCCCGATCTTCGGCATCATGATGGTGGACTATTATCTCATCCGGAAGAGCCAGTTGAACGTCGAGGCGCTCTATCACGAGAGCGGCGAGTTCCGCTTCCAGAACGGATGGCACGGCAATGCCTTCATCGCATTTGCGGTGGGTGCGCTGTTCTCATCGATCCTGCCGACCTTCACCTCGATCCTGCCGGACTGGTGGGGCACTTACGGCTGGTTTTTCGGCGTCGGCATCGGCGGGGCGATCTATTTCGTGCTGAGAATGGGCGCTCGTCACAAGCCGGCCTTCGCGTCCTGACAAACGAGAGGCGCCCGGCATTGCCGGGCGCCTTGATCATCGAGGCTCATGCCGCCGCCCGTCTCAGCGGTGTGCGGCAACCGCATGGATGGCGGCGCGGGCTGCCGGTTGCGCCATTGATCTCGCCGTCGAGCGAAGGGCCGCCGATTGGCCGGACGCAGCGTCGTCCAGCCTGAATTGGGTGACGAGCTCGCGAAGCTTCTGGGCTTCCTGCGCGAGCGAGTCGGATGCGGCCGTCGATTGCTGAACCATGTGGGCGTTCTGCTGGGTGGTCTGATCCATCCGGTTGACGGCGCCGTTGACTTCACCGAGTCCGATCGACTGCTCCTTCGCCGATGTCGCGATCGAATCCATGTGCTGATTGATCTCGGTGATGAAGCCGCCGATGGTCTTGAGCGCCTGTCCGGTATCGCGCACCAGCTTGACGCCGCTTTCCACTTCTTTCGAAGAATTCTGGATCAAGCTCTTGATTTCCTTGGCAGCGCTTGCCGAGCGTTGGGCGAGTTCGCGCACTTCCTGAGCGACGACGGCAAAGCCCTTGCCGGCTTCGCCGGCTCTGGCCGCTTCCACCCCGGCATTGAGTGCCAGGAGATTGGTCTGGAAGGCGATTTCATCGATGACGCTGATGATGTTGGAAATCTGCTGCGACGACGTCTCGATGCGCTCCATTGCCTCTTCGGCGTGGGAAACGACATCGGCTGACATGACGGCGTTGCGATTTGCTTCCGTGGCGACCTTGCGTGTCTCCTCGGTGCGTTTGGTGGAGTTCGACACGTTGGCGGTGATCTCCTCCAGCGCTGCCGCCGTTTCCTCGAGCGAGGCGGCCTGCTGCTCGGTGCGCTTGGACAGATCGCCGGCGCCCGAGGAGATTTCCCGCGTGCCCTCGTCGATCGTGCCGATACTGTCGGAAATCGCTCTCAGTGTCGCGCCGAGCTGGGTGACGGACTGGTTGAAGTCATGCCGCAGCGCCTCGAAATCCGGGGCGAAGGCCTCGTTGAGCTGGAAGGCGAGGTCGCCTGCGGCGAGCCGCTTCAAGCCGCCGGCAAGGCCCGAGGTGGCGACGCGCAGCCGCTCCGAAGCCTCGGCTTCCGCCTGGGTCTGGGCGGCAAGGCGATCGGCCTCCGCCCGGTTGCGATTTTCCTCGGCTTCCATCGCCATGCGCCTGTTCGTGATCGCGGCCTGGCGGAAGATTTCCACCGCGCCGGCCATCGAGCCGATTTCGTCGGCACGATCGGAGAACGGAATCTCCGAACCGGTATCTCCCTCGGCGAGGCGCCGCATCGCGCCGGTGATGCCGGTAATCGGATTGGCGATGCCCTTCAGCACGAAGATGACGGCGCCGAAAACGAGCAGACCTGCAAAGCCGATTGCGGCAAGCAGGTAGAATTCGATGGAGGCGAAGGTTTCCTTGCTAAGCTCGGCGGCATTCTTGCTGCCGTCTATGTCCAATGCGACTAGAGCCGTCGTGGCCCCTTTGAGCTTGTCGGAATAGGAGCGCATCTCCCCGCCCAGATATTGCCCGGCTTCCTCGGTCTTGTTGGCGCGCGAAAGAGCGAGCAGTTGGGAACTGCTGGCGATATAACCCCCGACGCTCTCCTTGATCGATTTGATCAGGTCGCGCTCGTGGTCGGACGTGGCTTGCGAAAGATAGGCATCGACCGATTTGCGAACCGCGTCCTCGGCGGCTGCTATGGCTTCTTCACGCGTTTTCTTTTCCGCCTCCGACTGCGCGATGATGTGATCGCGGTAGGCAAGGCGCAAATTCGTCATATCGAGATTGATCGCCTGCGAAGCCTGCACGCTTGGCAGCCAGCGGTTTGCAATTTCCTCTGTCGAGCCGTTCGTCTTTTGCAGCCCGTCGACCGCGAGATAAGCGACAAGGCCGAAAAGAACGGCTATGCCGCTGAAAATCAACAGCAAACTGGACTTGATGTTTGGACGGTGCATTGAAAAGTCCTCAATCGAGCGCCGGCGTCAGACCGGGCTGGCCAGGATCTTTTGTACCGAAAAGAATTTAACGATTGGTTCTTTAGGTAAAGACGCGTTTACCAATTCTGCGGAAAGCCGCGCTTGTTTTCAGGCTCGCAATCCCGCTGATACGAAAAATGCCTATTGCTCAATTTGCCGCGATGACGGGAGCCAGACACGATGAAGCGCATACTTTCCACTCTTCTCGCACTGATCATTCCGGTGCAGGCAGCCGTCTCGCAACCCGCTGACGAGGCGCAGACGCGCAAGGCCCGGTCCGTCGCTCAGCTGCAATCGGAAGGTGTTCCCACAATCGATCATCTGCCGACGATCGAGCCCGAGAGCGCGAGTACCCGACGCAATACCAAGCTGGTGGTTCAGCGCGCCATCGCGCTTGTTATCGTCGCCGTGAAGGGCGAGACCGGCGACCACGCGATGGGGCAGGCCCTGATCAAGCAGTTCGACGCGGCAGGTTTTTTCACGCCGAAGGAACAGGCTTTCATGGACGATCCAGATCCCTCGGATCAGGACCGGACGAATTTCGCCTGGCGCTACGAAGGCGTGCACGTCATGCTGTGGGCGCTCGGCATCGCGCCGGAACTCGAACGCCCCGATCATATCTGCGATGTCCCCTTCATCGCGAACACGCTTCGCGAACTGGGAACGGACGGGCTGATGCGCCGCGCCAAGCTGCGTCCGCAGAAAGAGCTGCTCGACGCCGCCGATCTGATCTACCGCTATGATTGGGCCGCTGTGAATGCCAGGCTGAAAGGCGAAGAGGCGCCCGCCGGGTTGGACAAGGGCGTGGTCTACGAGCGCCATTATGCGCTAAACTGGCTGATCGGTTATATGGATCAGGATTGGGACGATATTTCCACGGATACGTGATGCGCGGGCTGCCTGCCGAGGCCCACGCGTTCGGTGTGTCCGAACTGACATGCTGTCTTCGACTGCCCGCGGGATTTTTCACATATTGCGTTCCATGGCATATTGGCTTGTAGTTTCCCGCATGAGGAAAAACATGACCAATACAGAGTCCGTGCAGCATGCCGCCGAGGAGGAGGCGCAGATGGCGATCCTGAGGGAAAGCGCTTTTCGTCTGTCTCCAGATGCTTTCGCTGCCTTTGTCGCGGCGATCGAGGGTCCGCCCTCAGCCGCGTCACCGAAGGTCGCAGAGCGCTTGCAGCGCAAGGCGCCGTGGGAGGCGTGATCGTAGTTGCCCCGAAGCGGATGCATGTTTTTCGAAATGGCATTATGATCGGCGCAACGCCTGACCGGCGTTGATGGCGGATGCGTGATCCGCCGGACGGGGAGGACGGCAGGATTTGGAACGGTTGAAGGATCTGGAGAGTTCTCCAGCGCGGGAGAGCAGCGGTTCGGCCTCGCCTCGTCATGAACAGCGGCCCGGCGTCGTGGCTGCCGCCGTTTACGAGCATGGGCAGCGCATTCGCGACATCAGGATAGAGGAAGCCGGCGAGTGGCGAAGCCGGGAGAATGCCATCGTCTGGATCGGCCTGCACGAGCCGGATGAGGTGCTGCTGCACCAGATCCAGGCCGAGTTCAATCTCCACCCGCTGGCGATCGAGGATGCGGCGCAGCCGCACCAGCGCCCGAAACTCGAGATTTACGGGGAGGCGATGTTCATCGTCGCCCGCACTGCCCATATGAAGGACGGCGAAATCGTCTTCGGCGAAACGCATCTCTTCGTCGGCCGCGGTTATGTCGTCTCGGTTCGCCACGGAGAATCCTCCTCCTATCTCGCCGTCAGGCAACGATGCGAGGCGACGCCAGCGGCGCTTGCCCATGGTGAGAACTACATTCTCTATTCCATCCTCGATTTCATCGTCGACAATTACATGCCTGTCATCGAGGTGGTGCAGGAAGAGGTCGAGATGCTCGAGGATCTCGTGCTGCGCGAACAGCTGGGAAAATCCGACATCGAGCGGCTTTACCTTTTGCGGCGCAAGCTCCTGCGGTTGCGCAACGCCGTGGTGCCGCTCGTCGATGTCTGCCGGCGATACGAGCATATCGATCTTCCCGGCATGGACCCGACGCTCCAGTCGCTGTTCCGCGATGTGACCGATCACGTGCGCCGGGTTCAGGAGGATATCGACGCGCTGCGCGAGGTGCTTGCCTTCGCCTTTGAAGCCAGCGTGATGATCGGCCAGACGGAGCAGACGGCGATCGCCCGCAAGCTCGCCGCCTGGGCGGCGATCCTTGCCGTTCCCACTGCGATCGCCGGCATCTACGGGATGAATTTCAGCGATATGCCGGAACTGAAATTCCAGTACGGTTATTTCGTCGTGCTTGGCGTCATCGCGGTCTTGTGCCTCGGTCTTTTCGGCTTCTTCCGCCGGAGAAAGTGGCTCTAAAGCATGTCGCGCAAAAGTGTGCAGCGGTTTTGCGAGAACGACATGCGTAACAACAAAGACCTAAAGCGCGACGAGCGAATCTGAAAGATCGCGACGCGCTTTAGTCAGCACAGAACCTCCAGCAGCCGGTCCTGATGTTTGCCGATATAGTCGATGTCGTGGAGATAGAGCCGGGCATCTCCCGCATCGACATCCTCCGCGAAAGTCTCGTCTCCAACTGCGGCGCTTGCCAGCATGAAATCGACGAGGGCCTGGAGCCGCCTGCAGATCATCGCGGGAAGCTGGCGCCGTTCCTCCAACATCGCGCCATAGGCGGTGCAGAAGATATCAGTCCGCCGCAACTGTTCGTCGAGGCCGAATGCCACAGACGGATTGGCGGGATCGGAGAGAGGCGCCCAGCGATAGACCGCATAGGCGAGATCCCACAGCCGCGGGGCGGGATGGGCGGTGTCGAAATCGATGATCCCGACAGCCTCATGATCGGCGGCGGCGACGTTGTAGGGCGCGTAGTCTCCGTGGCAGACGATTTCGCGCGGCTCCTGCGCCGGCAGCATCCATATCTGTGCCTCGCCATCCGATTCCAGAAAGCCTTGAGATGCAGTATGAAAAGCGCTGAGAAGTCTCGCCGCGGAAATCAGCATGCGCTCCGATCCGGCAAGAGGGTCACTGAGTTCTTCGCAGACGCGGCCAGTGACGTAGCTGACGACCTCCCGACCTTCATCGGTAATTTGAATGGGCTCCGGCGCCGCCAGGAAGCCCTTGCTTCTGAGATGGCGCAGGAACCGGTGCGTGGTCGGCGTCCATGCGCCTGATGGTCTGATGACGGTTTCGCCGTCGCGCCAGATCTGCCCGGTTCGCCCGCCCTCCAACTGTTTCACCCTTGGTCTCCTACGCGGATTTCAGTTTTTCGATATGCGCCTGAACCGTAGCGCCGAGGTTCGTTTCATGGCAGCTGCGGTAGAACGCCGCCGTGTCCGAAGGCATCCCCACGGGAATGGCGACGAAGTCTTCGAGCCGCAAACCCTCTATATCGCCGAGTTGCGGGTCGGCCAGCCGGCGATCGCTCAACGTACCGACGCGATCGGCCAGGGCTTCGAAGTAGGTGAGGTTCCCGTCCACCGCGGAAGGCGAAGACGTCCTGCCGTGCGCGGGGATGACCAGTCTCGCATCGAGGTCACGAATCCGCGTGAGCGAGGAGCGGATCAGGCGAAGATCACCGGCGCTTCTGCTCCAGACTTCGGGAATGGGCGACTCCACTGCATCGACGGCGAGGCAAATGCGGAGTTCTGGAATCCAGACGGCGATATGATCGGGCGTATGTCCCGGCGTATGAATGAGTTCGAGCGTCAGATCGCCGCCATTCAGAACCATCGAGCCGGAGAAGGTGATGTCCGGGCCGATGAGTTCGACATTGCGAAACCGCGCTTCCTGGCTCGCCTTGTCCTTCAGGACCTGTTGCGTGGAGGCATCGCGCAGGCGGTCGAGTGCGGCGGCATGCGCGATAATGGGAGCACGCCCTGCAATGGCTGCATTTCCCCAGAAGTGATCCCAATCCATATGCGAATTGACGACGATCAGCGGACGGGCCTCGGCTCTTTCCTCAAGCAGATCGAGCGCCATCCGGCATAATTCGGGGGTACCGAGCGTATCGATCAGGACGTTGAACCTCTCGGTCCGGACAAACATGGCGTCCACTTCGTCTCCCGCCCGGACGATGACGATGCGCTCGTCGAGCCCGGGATAGGAGCACAATTCTACCGCTGGGTTCATGTCCGGTTGCCTCCATTGCACTCGCAGCGACTTCATCCACTACATCAGGTTTCGTTCGGATACCTGCCTTTTACGGGCTGCCCGATTTCTGCTTTACCGGCACGAACACATCCCACCGCTTCATCACCGTATTCGGTACGGCTGCCGGGCAGATCACCATCACGCTGGGCTTCGAGCGGCCGAGGCTCTTCGGCGTCCATTCTGCCTGGAGCGGGACAGCGCATCGGGGGACGAACACTTTCGCATTGGGCTCCAGCACGTCCCAGCGCTCGCGCCCCTTGGCGTTCTCCTGCGCGATGAAGCGCCTGGCCTCCTCGCGGATTTCGAACAGGCCATGTTTATCCGGTGTCGAGCGGTCGGTCTCGATGCTCCAGGAGGCGAGGCACGGTATGCAAGCCGTGAGGGCGGTGATGAAAATTATTGATCGAAGCATTGATGGGCTTTCAACCGCTCGATAATTTCCGGATCGGAAACAGTCAGAGGGTCTTTTAACGCATGGCGGCAATATCTCTATCGGCAAATGTGAGGCCTTCCTTCTCTCGTTGAGCGGGGCCGACCCGTCTGATGATGTCGTCTCCCATCTCGCCTTACGATGCCTCATGCAGCCGTGAATTGACGGGTTGAGTGGAACAACCTCCGCCAAAGGAAGTTTGCCTGAAAAGCAACTCGAGGCGGCGGCCGATGTTACTCTCTGCGAAGCAGGGTGCGTTCAGTACCCCACCCCGTATCTATTATGTCAATCCGCTACTTCTCCAAGGCATCGATGCATGGCGCGAGGTTTTCGATCATGCGGCGGATACCGGCTTCGACCATGTGCTGACGGCGCCGCTCTTCGACCGGGGTGGGGATTGCAGCATTTTTACGTCCCGGGATTTCGATCGCCTCGACCCCGAATTGCAACTGGGAAGCGCGGTCGAGGAGGGGCTGTCGCGCCTCGTGGAGGCTGCCGGCACGAGCGGCGTCGGCTTGATGATAGACCTGATGCTCGACGGGAAGGCCCGAGACCCGCAAGCGGGCTTTCGTCCCGTCGATCCCCGGCGCTCGCCGCTCGACCCGGCGGAGCCGATGACCATGATGGGAGCGGAGCGGCAATCGCAGCTGCTGGCGGAATGGACTGAACGGCTGCGGCGGTTCTCCGGTTTCGGCCTCTCCGGCTATCGGGTGCTCGGGATCGATCGCGTAGCGCCGGCGTTTTTCAAATCGCTGATCACGGCGGTCCGTGAGAAGGCTGACACGCAATTCCTCGCATGGACGCCCGGCACCGATTTTGCGGTGAGGCGAGCGATCGCGGATGCGGGTTTTACAGGATGTTTCTCATCGATGGCCTGGTGGGATCTCGACGAGAGATGGTTCCTCGAGGAGCATAACGTTCAGGAGCCGCTCGGCTGGCAGGTCGCCTTTCCCGAGCCGCCCTTCGCAAGGCGGATCGCGCACGGGACCGAGAGCCGCGAAATCCTCGAGCGGCGCGCCGTCAGGGCGCTGCGGCTCGCGGCCTCGCTTGGCGGCGGCCTCATGGTTCCCATGGGTTTCGAATACGGTGCGGCTACCCCGCTCGATCCCACGCATGGGGACGGCTCTGGCTTGCGGAAGCTGCGCCATGATCTCGCCTTCGATATTTCCTCCGAGATACGCCTCGCCAATACCGAGATCGCCAAGGCCGGCCGTGCACGCGCTCCATCGCTTCGCCTGATCCGAAACGCCAGCGGGCCGGTTTCAGCGCTGGTGCAATCCGAGGCACAGGATCTGCGCAGTGCATCGGACGTGCGCTTCATTCTGCTCAACCGCGATCTCAGGCGAAGTGCGCCCGCGCCGGTGACGGCGCTTCGCGAGGCTGTTTCCGGTTATCTCCCTGTCACGGCCGATGGCGCGGTCCTGCGCCTGCGGCCAGGGGAGATGCGGATCATCGAAGGCAAGGCGCCGGAGCCGATCACATCGCGGCCCGCCCTTGACGTCGAACAGGCGACAGCCTCGCCGCGGCTTGCCATCGAAAACATCACGCCGCGGGTCGATGACGGACGCTTCCCTGTCAAGCGCGTCGTCGGCGAGACCGTCACCGTCGAGGCCGACATATTCGCCGACGGCCACGATCCGATCGCCGCCGTCCTGCTCTGGAAGCCGCACGATGCCATGGCGGAGTGGAACGAGACTGAGATGCAACTGGGCGAGAACGACCGCTGGCGCGCTGAATTCCTGCTGGAACGCGTCGGGCGCTACGAATTCGCGGTCGAGGCGTGGAAGAACGCCTTCGCGATCTTCCGTTACGAGCTGACCAAGAAGAACGATGCGAGGCTGGACCTGAAGCTGGAGCTTCAGGAGGGCTTGAACCTCGTTCGCGCCGCGAAGGCTGAAGCGCCGGCAGCACTCGGCGCCGATTTGCAGGCTCTCATCGGCAGTCTCGAAAACGCCTCCGATTCCGAACGCACGGCGATCCTGCTCGATCCCCAGACTTCCGAGCTGATGAACCGGGCCGACAGGCGGCCGTTCCGGCTTCGCTCCACGACGAGCGCCGTCGATTCAGAACGCAAATCGGCAGCCTTCGCCAGTTGGTATCAGATCTTCCCGCGCTCGCAGAGCGGCGACCCGAACCGGCACGGCACCTTCGACGACGTCATCCCAAGATTGCGCGCCATTCGCGACATGGGTTTCGACGTGCTCTATTTCCCGCCCATCCATCCGATCGGTTCGACCAACCGAAAGGGGCGCAACAACAGCCTCAAGGCCGCGCCTGACGATCCCGGCAGCCCCTATGCCATCGGCTCCGAGGAGGGCGGCCATGATGCCATCCATCCCGAGCTCGGCGATTTCGAGGATTTCGGCCGGCTGGTCGAGGAGGCAGGCCGGCATGGGCTGGAGATCGCGCTCGACCTTGCGATCCAGGCTTCACCGGACCATCCCTGGCTGACGGAGCATCCCGGCTGGTTCGACTGGAGGCCCGACGGCACGATCAAATATGCCGAGAACCCGCCGAAGAAATACGAGGACATCGTCAATGTCGATTTCTACACGAAGGACGCGCTGCCCTCTCTATGGGTGGAGCTCCGGGATATCGTCCAACTGTGGGTCGACCAGGGCGTCAAGCTGTTTCGCGTCGACAATCCGCACACAAAGCCCTTCCCATTCTGGGAATGGCTGATCGGCGATATCCGGGCGCGCCATCCCGACGTCGTCTTCCTGTCGGAAGCCTTCACCAAGCCGAAAGTCATGTACCGGCTGGCGAAGATCGGCTTCTCCCAGTCCTACACCTACTTCACCTGGCGCAATGCCAAGTGGGAACTCGAGCAATATATGCGGGAGCTGACGCAGACGGCGCCGAAGGAATTCTTCCGCCCGCATTTCTTCGTCAACACCCATGACATCAATCCGGATTTTCTCCAGAACGCGCCGCGCCCGGCCTTCCTGATCCGCGCGGCTTTGGCCGCCACCTTGTCGGGCCTTTGGGGCGTCTATAACGGTTTCGAACTTTGCGAGGGGCGCCCCGATGCCAAGCGCAAGGAATATGCCGACAGCGAGAAATACGAGATCCGTGCCTGGGATTACGACAGGCCAGGCAACATCATCGCCGAAATCAGGATGCTGAACCGCATTCGCAACGAAAATCCGGCGCTGCATTCGCATCTCGGACTGACGCTGCTGAATGCCTGGAATGAAAACATCCTGTTCTTCGAAAAGGCGAGCCGCGCCCGCGACAATGTTTTGCTGATCGCGATCAGCCTCGACCCCCATAATTTTCAGGAAAGCGATGTCGAGCTGCCGCTCTGGAAGTGGTCGCTCGGCGACGGCGGCGGGCTCGACGCCGAGGATTTGGTCACGGGGCATCGGTTCAGGTGGAACGGCAAACGGCAGAGAGTGAGCTTCAATCCTCAGATCCTGCCCTTTGCGATCTGGCGCGTTCGCGCAGCGGAGGCATGAATGGACACGATGAATCCCGGCAACACCGAGCAGCCGCTCTGGTACAAGGATGCGATCATCTACCAGCTGCACATCAAGTCGTTCTACGACGCCAATGGCGACGGCGTCGGCGATTTTGCCGGCCTGCACGACAAGCTCGATCACATCACCGCACTCGGCGTCAATGCCATCTGGCTTTTGCCGTTCTTTCCCTCACCGCGCCGCGACGATGGTTACGACATCGCCGATTACGGCAATGTCAGCCCGGATTACGGGACCGTGGAGGATTTCCGCGCTTTCGTCGACGCAGCCCACCAGCGCAATATCCGCGTCATCATCGAGCTCGTCATCAACCACACCTCCGACCAGCATCCCTGGTTCCAGCGCGCGCGCCAGGCGCCCGCGGGATCGCCCGAGCGCGACTTCTACGTCTGGTCGGACAGCGACCAGAAATTCCCGGAAACCCGCATCATCTTCCTTGATACGGAAAAATCCAACTGGACATGGGATGCCGTCGCCGGTGCCTACTACTGGCACCGCTTCTATTCCCACCAGCCGGATCTCAATTTCGACAGCCCGCTCGTCATGGAGGAACTGCTGAAGGTGATGCGCTTCTGGCTGGAAACCGGCATTGACGGCTTCCGCCTCGACGCGATCCCTTACCTCGTCGAGCGCGAGGGCACGATCAACGAGAACCTGCCGGAAACCCATGCGATCCTCAAGCGCATCCGCGCCGCGCTAGACGCCACCCACCCCGGCGTCATGCTGCTGGCCGAGGCCAATCAATGGCCGGAGGACACGCGCGAATATTTCGGCGAGGGTGACGAGTGCCATATGGCTTTCCACTTCCCGCTGATGCCGCGCATGTACATGGCGATCGCCAAGGAGGATCGGTTTCCGATCACCGATATCCTGCGCCAGACGCCAGAAATCCCCGAGAATTGCCAATGGGCGATCTTCCTGCGCAATCACGACGAGCTGACGCTCGAAATGGTGACGGATGCCGAGCGGGATTATCTCTGGGAGACCTATGCCTCCGATAAGCGCGCCCGCATCAATCTCGGCATCAGGCGGCGTCTCGCGCCGCTGATGGAGCGCGACCGCCGGCGCATCGAGCTGATGAACGCGCTTCTGCTCTCGATGCCGGGAACGCCTGTGATCTATTACGGCGACGAGATCGGCATGGGCGACAACATCTATCTCGGCGACCGAGACGGGGTGCGGACGCCGATGCAATGGTCGCCCGACCGCAATGGCGGCTTTTCCCGGACGGACCCGGCGCGTCTCGTCCTGCCGCTGATCGGCGATCCGCTCTACGGTTTCGAGGCCGTCAACGTCGAGGCGCAGAGCACCGACGCGCATTCGCTGCTCAACTGGACACGCAAGATGCTGGCGCTGCGTGGGCGGCATCCGGCCTTCGGGCGCGGCTCGCTACGGTTTCTCTCGCCAGAGAACCGGAAAATCCTTGCCTATCTCAGGGAATATGAGGGCGAGACGCTGATGTGCGTCGCGAACCTCTCGCGGCTGCCGCAGGCGGTCGAGCTTGACCTCTCGGCCTTCGAGGGCCGCGTGCCTATCGAACTGACCGGCATGTCGCCCTTTCCGCCGATCGGCCAGCTGACCTATCTGCTGACGCTGCCGCCCTACGGCTTCTTCTGGTTCCAGCTGGAGGCCGATGCCGATCCGCCGGCATGGCGCACCGCGCCGCCCGAACAATTGCCCGATCTCGTGACGATGGTCATTCGCCGCGGCCTGCTCGATCTCGTCGACGAGCCGCGCCTCGGACGCGTCCTCAGCAACGAAATTCTGCCTGCTTACCTCGCCAAGCGGCGCTGGTTCGGCGCGAAGGACCAGCCGCTTCAGGCCGCGCGGCTGATCTCGGCGACGCCGATCCCTTATGCCGACGGGATCGTTCTCGGCGAACTGGAGGTGGAGCTGCCGGATCACAGCGAAGCCTACCAGCTGCCGCTGGCGGTCGCCTGGGACGATGCCCAGCCGTCGGCGCTGACCCAGCAGCTTGCGCTCGGACGGGTTCGCCAGGGCAGGCGGGTCGGTTTCCTCACGGATGGGTTTGCTGTGGAGGCGATGGCGCGCGGCATCCTGCGCGGGCTGGCCGACCGCTCGCGCATCACCGGGCGCACCGGCACCCTCGAATTTCTCGGCACCGAGCGGCTCGACCGTCTTGATGTGACCGACGACATGCCGGTTCATTGGCTTTCGGCCGAGCAATCCAACAGTTCGCTGATCGTCGGCGATACCGCGATGATCAAGCTGATCCGGCACATTTTCCCGGGTGTCCATCCTGAGGTCGAGATGACGCGGTTTCTGACCTGCGCGGGTTACGACCACACCGCTCCGTTGCTCGGCGAGGTCGCGCACACCGATTCCAGCGGGCGCCGCTCGACCCTGATCATCGTCCAGGGCGCGATCCGCAACCAGGGCGACGCCTGGAACTGGATGCTCAACAATCTGCGCCGCGGCGCCGACGAACTCGTGCTGGCCGACCCGGCGGTCGAGCCCGGCGACGACGTCTTCCAGCCGCTGATCAGCTTCGTCGCCATGGTCGGCATGAGGCTCGGCGAATTGCATGTCGTCCTCTCCGGGGAAAATGCCGACGAGGCTTTCAGTCCCGTCGTCGCCGGCGACGATGAGGTGGAGGCGATCAGGAAGGCGGTGGCGGGCGAAGTCGCCTATGCCATGTCGAAACTGGCGGAACGCGAGGAAAATGCCGATCCCGCGATCGATCTTCTCGCCCGCCCGCTTCTGGAGCGCCGTTCCGAGCTCGTCGAACTTGGCGCGAGGCTGGCGGAGAGCGCCCGCAGCACGCTGATGACGCGCACGCATGGCGACTTCCATCTCGGCCAGATCCTGGTCAGCGAGGGCGATGCCGTCATCATCGACTTCGAAGGCGAGCCCGCGAAAAATCTCGCCGAACGCCGGGCGAAGACGGTTCCGTTGCGAGATGTCGCCGGGCTTCTGAGGTCGCTCAGCTACCTCGTCGCCACCGCCCAGCTCGACAATGACGCGGTCACCGAACACGAAAACGAGGTGCGCCGCGACGCCATCGCCCGTTTCGGGCGCCATGCCGAGAAGGCCTTTCTCGATGCCTATTGGCAGGCGGCCTCCGCATCGAAGGCGCTCGCCATGCCGACGGAACAGCGTCGGAGGGTTCTCGATGCCTTTCTTCTCGAAAAGGCCGCTTACGAAGTCGCCTATGAAGCCCGCATCAGGCCGAAGTGGCTGCCGATCCCGCTTGCCGGCCTAACCGAAATCGTATCGCGCTTGGCGGGGGTAACGGCATGAATGTCGAACGCTCGGAACTTCTCGCAGGCATCGGGCACGATGCGCTCTGGGCCCTGATCGAAGGCCGCCACGGCGATCCCTTCTCGATCCTCGGTCCGCATGAGAGCGGCGGCATGACGATCATGCGCGTCTATTTGCCGGGCGCCGAAGGCGTCGACCTCATCGAAGCGGCGAGCGGCAGGGTGGTGGCGCCTTTCAGCATCGCTCATCCCTCCGGCCTGTTTGCGGCGGCGGTGGGTTCGAGGATGCCCTACCGGTTGCGGATCACATGGCCGGATGGCGAACAGATCACCGAGGACCCCTACAGCTTTGGGCTTCTGCTCGGGGAACTCGATCTCCACCTGATATCCGAGGGCACCCACTACAGCCTGAGCCGGACGCTCGGCGCGGTGGAGATGTCGGTCGACGAGGTGGCTGGGGTTCGTTTCGCCGTCTGGGCGCCGAATGCCCGCCGCGTCTCTGTCGTCGGCGATTTCAACGCCTGGGACGGGCGGCGAAACCCGATGCGGCTGCGGCAGTCGGCCGGCGTCTGGGAACTGTTCGTGCCTCGGCTCGCGCCCGGCGAGAGATACAAATTCGAAATCATTGACGCGCATGGCAATTGCCTGCCGCAGAAGGCCGACCCGGTGGCGAGAGCGAGCGAAGCTGCCCCGTCCACCGCATCGATCGTCGCATCGTCGACACGGTTTCGATGGACTGATGACAATTGGATGAAGGGGCGCTCGCGACAGGAAAGACTGGAGGGTCCGATCTCCGTCTACGAGGTGCATGCCGGTTCCTGGCTGCGGGAGAATGGCGGGCGGTCGCTCGACTGGGCCGAACTCAGCCAGCGGCTCGTTCCTTATGTTCGTGCGATGGGGTTTACCCATATCGAGTTGCTGCCGATCATGGAGCATCCCTTCGGCGGCTCCTGGGGCTATCAGCCGCTCGGCCTCTTCGCTCCGACCGGCCGTTACGGCACGCCTGAGGATTTCGCCTATTTCATCGACCGCTGCCACGGCGCCGGGATCGGCGTCATCCTCGACTGGGTGCCGGCCCATTTCCCCACGGATGTCTGGGGGCTCGCCCGCTTCGACGGCACGGCGCTTTACGAGCATGAGGATCCGCGCGAGGGCTTTCACCGCGATTGGAACACGCTGATCTACAATCTCGGCCGCAACGAGGTGAAGGGCTTCCTGATCGCCAGCGCGCTCGAATGGCTCGAACGCTACCACATCGACGGATTGCGCGTCGACGCCGTCGCCTCGATGCTCTACCGCGACTACAGCCGCAACGAGGGGGAATGGATTCCCAATCAATATGGCGGGCGCGAAAATCTCGAAGCGGTGGAATTCTTCAAGCACCTGAACAGCATCATTCACGAGCGCTGCCCGCATGCCATGACGATCGCCGAGGAATCGACGGCCTGGCCCGGGGTGACGAAGCCGCCGGAAGAGGGAGGCCTGGGCTTCGACATGAAGTGGAACATGGGCTGGATGCATGACAGCCTGAGCTACATCGAGAAAGATCCCGTCTACCGGAGCTATCACCACGGCACGATGACCTTCGGGATGATCTATGCCTATTCCGAGCGCTTCATCCTGCCGATTTCGCATGACGAGGTCGTTTACGGAAAGGGCTCGCTGCTCGGCAAGATGCCGGGCGACGAGTGGCAGAAATTCGCCAATCTGCGCAGCTACCTCGCCTTCATGTGGGGCCATCCCGGCAAGAAGCTGATGTTCATGGGCGGCGAGATCGCCCAGCCCGGCGAGTGGAACCATGACGCCTCAATCAGCTGGGATGTGCTGGACCGGCCGGCGCATGCCGGGCTTCAGCGGCTGGTCAAGGATTTGAACGGTTTTTACGGAGAAGAGCCGGCCTTGCAGTTCGGCGATTTCCATTCCGAGGGCTTCGAATGGGCGGCGGCGAACGACAGCGTCAATTCCGTTCTCGGCATGCTGCGTTATGCTCCGGAGCGCTCGTCCTCCGTCCTCGTCGTCTCGAACTTCACGCCGGTGCCGCGTTACGGCTACCGGATCGGCGTGCCGCGGGACGGCGTGTGGATCGAACGGATGACGACGGATGCGCGCGAATATGGCGGCTCCGGTCTCGTCAATGGCGCAGTGCCGAGCGAACCCATACCCGCCCACGGCAGGCAGCATTCGCTCTCGCTGATGCTGCCGCCGCTGGCGACGGTTTTTCTCAAGTCACCTTGATAGGGCTTCACGTCCTTCCGGTCATTCCGCGTGCGGAGCCGGATGAATGAAAGGCCAGGGGCTCGCCTCGGAGCCCTTTTCGACAGGAACCTCGATGAGGACAGGTTCATCGAGAGCAAGCGCTTTCTCCAATACCTCCCTCAATTCGCCGGGGCTCGTCGCCTTGAAGGATCGGATGCCGAAGCTCTCGCCCAGGGCGACGAAATCGGGATTGGTGAGATCCGAGCCGAGATAACGGCCTTTATAGGTCTGCTTCTGATCGCGCAGCACATTGCCGTAGGCGGAGTTGTTGAAGACGATGGCGACGACATTGATCTTGTGCTGGACGGCGGTGGCAAGTTCTTGAACACCGAACATGAAGCCGCCATCCCCTGAAACCGAGATAACGGCTTTATCAGGATGGGCGACTTTCACACCCAGGGCGGTGTTGAAGCCGAAACCGAGATTATCCTGGTAACCGCAGGTTACATATTGACGAGGGCCATAGACGGGAAATCCAAACCGGGCGGTGAAGCCCATCTGACTGACCTCCTCGACGAAGAAACCGTCCCTCGGCAAGGCTTCGCGAATGGCGTCGAGATAGGCGAGTTGCGGCTGCACCGCCGAGAAGCGAGACTTGGCCTCCCTGTTGAACTCGGCAAATTCGCTCGTGCGGTCCTCGCGACGCGTGCCCGTGAGGGCATCGATCAGAGCTTGCGTCCCATCGCTTGCATCCGCGACGATACCGATATCAGGCTTGAGGCGCACCATCTCGGTCGGATCGACATCGATGCGGATGATCTTCAGCCCCTTTGGCAGCCATTTCCAGCGCATGTACTGCAATTCGAGCCGGCTGCCGACCCCGATCAGCACGTCGACCTTCTTCCAATATTCATAGGCGGCGACGAAATTCAGGTAGTTCGGGTGGTCGTCGGCGACGATGCCCTTGCCGGAGCGATGCGAAGTGACGGGCGCCTGCAGCAGTTCCGCCAGCGCGGCAATCTCCGCACCGGCATCCGCCGCGCCGCCGCCGACCATGATCATCGGATTGCTGGCGCCTGATATCAGCGCCGCCGCGGCGGCGATCTGATCGGGATTGACCGCCGGATGAGGCGCGCGCGTTGCTACGGGAACGTCGATTTCAGGGCCGGCTTGTCCGAACACGTCCCACGGCGCTTCGACCGCTCCTGGGCCCTGGCGGCCGGAGAGCATCTTGGCGACGACCTCGGCCATGATGGACCCGGCCTCGGACTGGTGGTTGATGCGCTCCGACGTCTTGGTAATCCCGCGCATCGTCGCGAGCTGATCCGGCAGTTCGTGCAATTGCCCTCTGCCGCGCCCGATCAGGTGCGACATGATGTTGCCGGTGACGCAGAGTACGGGCGCATTGGCGCCGTAAGCGGTGCAGAGGGCCGCACCCGAATTGAGAACACCGGGACCTGGCACGACGGTATAGGCGCCGATCCGGCCGGTGGATTTGGCATAGCCATAGGCCATGTAGCCCGCACCCTGTTCATGCCGGGTGTGAATGAACCGGATCTTGTCGCCGGCGTCATAAAGGGCGTCGTTGAAATCATACATATGGGCGCCGGGGATGCCGAAGACCGTGTCGATCCCGTGGGCGACAAGCGAACGGGTGATCGCCTGGCCGGTCGTTTCTTTCCTGCTCATTCGAAAGCTCCAAGAATGCGATTGGTTATGATTTCAGGCAGCCTTCGGCCCGGAGCGCCGCGACGATGGCGCCGGCATCGGCGGGCTGCATGCCGGCAAGGTTCATGCGGCCGGAATCGGCCATGTAGATGCCGTGGTTTGCCCTGAGCGCGACCGCCGTTTCCCTACGCATGGAGAGATTGGAGAACAGGCCGCGTTGCCGGCTGATGAAGGCGAGATCGGGAGAGGCGGCGGCCAGTGCCGCGCGATTGCCGTTGACGCGCTCGCACATTTCTTCGAGCTCCGCACGCCACATTGCCGTCATTTCGGGGCTTTCGAGAATGACCCTGACGACAGCCGCGCCATGGTCTGGCGGCATGGACCAGTTGACGCGGGCAAGCGCCGCCATGTTGCTTTCGGCCTTCGTGACGTCATCGGCATTGCGGGCCACGACGTAGAGCGCGCCGACGCGCTCGCGATAGAGGCCGAAGTTCTTGTCGCAGGAATAGGCGATCAGCGCCTCGTCGACCGCATCGAGGATCATGCGTGCCGGCGCGGCATCCTGTTCGAGACCGTCGCCGAGCCCCTGATAGGCGAGATCGATGAAGGGCACGAGCCTGTGCGCAACGAGGAGATCGGCAATCTCTCGCCACTGCTCCATGGTGAAATCGATGCCCGTGGGATTGTGGCAGCAACCATGAAGCAGCACGACGTCGCCCTCGTTGGCGGAAGACAAGGCTTCCACCACGCTTTCGAATTTCACCTGCTGTAACGTAAGGTCGACGAAGGCATATTCCTTCACGGTCAGGCGCGCCGAAGAGAAGATCGGCGCATGGTTGGGCCAGCTCGGCGTCCCCAGGAGAACCTTCGCCGATGGGTTTGCCGTTTGGATGAGCTCCGCGCCGAGGCGGAGCGCGCCGCTTCCGCCCGGCGTCTGAATGCCGACGAGGCGTTGGGCGAATTTCGGCGAGTTTCCGAAGATAATCGGCTCAAGCAGGCGGACGAATTGCAGATCGCCTTCGGGGCCGAGATATTTCTTGCTGTCCTGGGTTTCGAGAAGAAGCTGCTCCGCCGCCTTGACGGCACGCATGACGGGCGTGCGTCCCATGGCGTCGCGATAAACGCCGACGCCGAGGTCGATCTTTCCGGAGCGCTCGTCGGCCTGAAAGGCCTTGATGAGTGCAAGCAGGCTGTCGGCCGGCCGGTTCTTCAGTTCCTCAAACACGAGCTCCACCTCCGCTTTTGTGTCATTGGCCGGAGATTAACGGAACTTTCATGACGAATTTCTGCGATTATCTCCTTTCGGAGGTGAATCGATGCAGACAATCGGCGCGCAAAGGCTATATTGCGCAGAAATTCCCCTTATATGAGAGGGCGTCAATGCTCGACCAGTTCGATATCAAATTGCTTGCCGCCCTCCAGCAGAACAGCGAACTGACGCAGAGCGAACTCTCTCAGAAGGTCAATCTCTCGGCGACCCAATGCGCCCGCCGTTTGGAAAGGCTGCGCAAAGAGCAATATATCCAGAGCGTCGTCGCCATCCTCAACCCGGTGAAACTGGGCTTTACCGTCGTCGCGCATACGCTTGTCAGCCTCCGAGCGCATACCGAGGGCGGAAACGAGCGGCTGCATCGCTTCATCGAGACCGCGCCGGAGATCCTGGAGTGCTATTCGCAGACCGGCGACGCCGACTTTCTGATGAAGGTCATGACGCGCGACCTCGACCATCTCAGCCAGTTTCTCGAAAGAATGATCCGCGTCACCGACAATCTGGCCTCGATCAAATCGAGCATCGTGCTCAAGACGATCAAGAAGACCACCGCTCTGCCGCTGCAAATCGTGACGTGAGCGTGTCAGCACATGGAAGCTGCCGCAGCAAACAGAGAGACACGCTTACCGAACTTGCCAAAGCCTACCAAGACCCGATAGCCAAGAAATAATGATCTCTGCGTATTGATACCGGGAGAACTCTCAAATGGTATTCGGGTGGCGGCTTTTGGGGCTCGCTCTGATCGTGGCTGTGCTTTCCTTGCCGGCCTGGATCGCTTGGCAGTGGCACGCCGAGCATCAGATCTACGCCGATCCGGAAGACCCCGCGCTGACCATCACACCTCAGCACATCGAGGCATTGCGGAAACTGCAGTTTGCGTGGAGCACCTCGATCGAAAGCGGGGGGCCTGTTGTCAATCCACTCGCTCCATATGGCAGCGACGATCTGGCCGCTGACCTCGGCCCGATCATCGGCACGAGCGATCGAATTGTCATCGCCCGATTTCACCGCGAGGTCTCGACACTGCTGACTTGGGCTCTTGCAAATTGCGGGCTAGCGGACGGACAATATCACCTCGACCATCTCGATAATGCGACGATGCAACGCCGGCTTCGGAACGATCTCGCTGGATTGCCGGGCGCACGGATTAATTCATATCTGGCAGAAATGCCGCGCCTTGAGCCAGATGGCTATTTTCAATTCACCCGCCAGCATCTCCAACTCCTGCACCACCTGAGCTTCGAGTGGCCGGACAGTCGGATCATCTCGACCGTCGCCGGTGAAGGCTATCCCGCGCCCGTGGTCAATTTCAAGCGACCGTTCGGCGACATGAGCGCGTTTGAAATCGATATGGCCGCGATTCTGGGCCAGCCTCGCCCCGTTCTCGACCATGTTGATCCAGCGCTGAATCGTTACTATTGGGAAATGTGGCCAGCACTCCAGGCATTCGTGCAGAACGTTCGCCTGGACGCGGCAAAGTCGACCTGCGTGGACTAGAGCATGATGCCGAAAAGTGTGAGTGGTTTTCGGACGACATCATGCTCTAACTCTTTAATTGAGAACAGGATTCAGATTTTAGGCCAATCGGGCCTAAAATCTGAATCCTGTTCTAGCCGCTCTCACTTGAGATAGTGGATGTGCGGGCGGGAGTGATAGGGCGAGGCTTCGACGCGCGCCTCGATCGAGAAGACCTCGCGCAGCAGCTTCTCGCTCAGCACGTCTTCAGGTGTGCCGGAGGCGACGATCCTGCCCCGCTGCATGATGATCAACTCATCGCAGAACATGGCGGCATGGTTGAGATCGTGCAGGGCAACGATGCTGGTGATCGGCAGGCCGGAGACGAGCCGCATCAGGCCGATCTGGTGCTGAATGTCGAGATGATTTGTCGGTTCGTCGAGGATCAGCTCCTGCGGCGACTGGGCGAGCGCCCTGGCGATGTGGGTGCGCTGTTTTTCGCCGCCCGAGAGGCTCTGCCAGCGCTCGTCGCGCTTTTCCGCCATGCCGGCGCGCGCCAGTGCGGCCTCGACCGCCTCTTCGTCGGCTCTCGTCCAGCCGGAGAACATCGACCGGTGCGGGAAGCGGCCGAGCTTGACGACGTCGACGACCTTGAGATTGGCGTTGGTCGTCGCGTGCTGCTCGACGAAGGCGATGCGCCGGGCGATCGAGCGGCGGCTGATCTTGCCGATATCGCTGCGGTCGAGCGTGACGCGGCCGGAATGCGGCCTCTTCAGACCGGCGAGAAGCCTGAGCAGCGACGTCTTGCCCGAGCCGTTCGGCCCGAGCAGGCCGAGCATCCGGCCGGGCTGCGCCGCCATGGAAACGCCGTCCAGAATGGTCTTCCTGCCAATTTTCCAGGTGAGGTTGTCGGCCTTGATGCTCATGACGCGCGCTGGAACCGGTAGAGGATGATCGAGAAGAAGGGAACGCCGACCAGCGCCGTGACGACGCCGATCGGTAGGATCTGGCCGGGAATGAGGGCGCGCGCGGCGATGTCGGCGAGCACCATGAAGATCGCTCCTGCGATGGCGCAGGCCGGCAGCAGACGGATATGGAGCGGCCCGACGACGAAGCGGGCGACATGCGGCACGACGAGGCCGACGAAGCCGATCGAGCCGACCATGCTGACGATGGTGGCCGTCATCATGGCGGTGAGCGCGAAGAGCGCCATTCTGGCGCGGCTGACATTGACGCCGAGCGAGGATGCCGCTTCATCGCCGAACGCGAAGGCGTCGAGCACGCGGGCAAAGAGCAGACAGGCGGCGAGGCCGAAGCCGACGACGATCGAGACCAGCGCGAATTCCGGCCAGCGCACGCCGCTGAAGCTGCCGAGCAGCCAGAACATGACGTCACGCGCCTGCTGCGCATTGGCCGAGGTGGTGACGATATAGGAGGTGGAAGCGTTGAAGAGCTGCGATGCGGCGACACCGGCAAGGATGGTGCGGTCCGCGCCGCCGCGCGTGCCGTTCGACAGCAGCGCCACGAAGAAGAAGGCCGCGAAAGCACCGGCAAAGGCGCCTGCCGAGAGCGACACCGCGCCGGCGCCGAGGCCCAGGATGACGATCGCGACCGCGCCGGTGGAGGCGCCGGCGGAGATGCCGAGCACATAGGGCTCGGCCAGCGGGTTGCGCAGCAGCGACTGCATGACGGCGCCCGACAGCGCCAGCCCCGCGCCGCAGAAGGCGGCGACGAGCGCCCGGCTCAGGCGATAATCCCAGATGACAGTCTCGTGGATGCGGTTGAGCTCGACCGCGGTCCAGCCCAGCCGGTTGGTGACGGCCGAAAACGTGGTTGCGAGCGGGATCGGCAGGTCGCCGATCCCGACGCTGACGCCGATGGCGACAGCGATGAGGCAGAGGGAAGCCAGAAGCAGCGCGGTGAGTGCTCCCAGCTGCCGGAAGAGACGCCCCGCCTCGGTCACTTCAGCAGACCGAGGGCCTTCAGCTGCTCGGCAACCTGCTCGGCGCCGTAGATCGTGCGAATGGTCGGGTTCATCGCCTGGCCGTCCATCACGACGAGCGCCTTGTTCTTGACGGCCGGGATCTGGCTGACGGCCGGATCGGTGTTCAGGAAGTTGATCTTGGCCTCGGGCTTGTCGAGCTCCCAGCGGTTGCGGTCGAGGCTGGCGACGACGATGACGTCGGGGTTGGAGGCGATGATGCCTTCCCAGCCGACGGTCGGCCATTCCGCATCCGCGGTGATCGCATTATGTCCGCCAAGCAGGTCGGCGATGAAGCCGGAGGCGCTGTTCTTGCCGCCGACATAAGCGTCGGCCGACGGGCTGGGGCTGGAGAACCAGAAGACGTAGGACAGGTTCTGGCCGTCCTTGGCAACGCTGCCGCGAAGCTTGGCTTCACGCGCCTTGAAGTCGGCAATCAGCGCCTGGCCGCGATCTGCGACGTCGAAAATCTGCGAGAGTTCGTCGATCTCCCTGTAGAGGAGATCCATGTTCCACAGCTCGCCGCGGCTGCCGTACTGGTCCTTGACATCCTTGGTGCTGAGGCAGGTGCTCGGCGAGAGATAGGTGGAAACGCCAACCTTGTCGAAATCTTCGCGCTTGGCGATCTTGCTGTTCGGGCCGACGAGGCTCGGCAAAGCCACGGCCACGAAATCGGGATTTTCGGCGAGCATGGATTCGAAGGTCGGCATTTCGACGGTGAGGAGCTTGACCTTGGCATTGGCTTCGGCAAGCTGCGGCAGCACCTTGCTCGGCCAGAAGGCGGTGCCGACCATCTTGTCCTGGAGGCCGAGCAGCAGCAGGATTTCCGCGCTGTTCTGGCCAAGGCCGATCGCCCGCTCGGGCGCCTTCTTGAAGGTCACTTCAGCGCCGCAATTTTCGAGCGTCAGCGGGTATGTCGTCGAACCGGCGAACGACGGGGCTGCGGCAAGGCCGATCAGGGCGGAGAGGCCGCAGGCGGCCAGAAGTGATTTGAGGCAGGTCACGATGAAAATCCCGGTGCGTGAGTATATGCGGCCGGGGTATAGCCGCAGGAACGACCGGAAAACAAGACCAAAAGGATCAACTTATTGCAAAAATCGACGGCACTGAACATTGCCGCCGGAACAATGTTCGCCAGCGTCGAAAGAAAAGCCTTCGAACACGGTCAGCTAAGCCTACCGACAAGCTTGGCATAGTCCGAAAACGTCGCCCCTTCGCCTTTGCTGCCGGCTTCGCCGGCAAGCTGCAGCACGCGGATCGGAAACAGGATCGCCGCGAGGTTGGCGCCGGAGAGCTCATGGTCGTCATCCTGCTCGATCGCCCTTTTGGCCTTCGAGAGCGCGGTATCGAGTTCCCCGCGCGTGAGCAATTCCTTTTCGACGATCGCGTCGCATATCGAGGCCATCGCCATGATCAGGCCTTTGAGCTGCAGATTGGCGGTATTCATGAAAACTCCCAGGTGACGAAAGGATTTCTAGTCCGCCTCGACCGGCCGGATCGTGTCGACCGAGACCGTGCCGTCGAGGATACCGCGCTTTATATCACGTCTGTTCCGATCGATCTCGATCACGGTGTAGAGTTTGTCGTCACGAAAGGCGCTGGCATTGGTCGTCGTCACATCCTCGGCGGGCGCCGCATCGACTTCCATGAAATCGAGTTCGCGCGCCGCAGCGACGATCCTGGCGTCGCCGGGCGTCCGGGCGGCGACGACGACGGCGCCGTGATTGGGGGCATTGCCCCATCTGGGATCGTCTGATTTGGCGATCGGCTCCAGCCGGTAGATGTTGAGCATCTCGCCGCCGGCTTCGGGCGATGCCTCCGCGGCGGCATCCTGCATCTGCGCCTGGCTTTCGACCGAGCGCCCGAAGGTGGTCGCGCTGGTCGCATTGTTGATTTCGTCTTTCCCTGTCCTTGAGACGTTCGACATGTCGTTCTCCTTGTCAGGACGGAAACGACGGCCGGCGGGAAACTGTTCCCGCGCAGGCAAAGTTTGGCCGTTGACGTTGGGTTAGGCCTATCTCTGCAACCCTGCGGCACACCCATACCCTTTTTCCAGCGGAGCACTAATTACCTTTGTTCGAACAGGGGGGATTTCGTGAGCAAGCAGACCAGTGAATATTCGGCCGATAGCATTGCGCCAGACAGCCTCAACGGACGTGACCACAAAAGCATGGCGTTCGACGATGCCAGCGCGCTTCTGGAGGTTCTGGTCGCCGTCAGGCGCGGCGACTTTTCCGTGCGGATGCGTTCGGATCTGACCGGTCTTACCGGCAAGGTCGCCGATGCGCTGAACGACATCATCGCCGCCAACCAGCGCATGGCCAAGCAGCTCGAACATGTCGGCCAGGTCGTCGGCCGCGACGGGCGGACGAGCACGCGCGTGCGCTTCGGCCTGTCGGACGGTTCGTGGTCGGAAATGGAAGGCTCGATCAACGGCCTGATCGACGATCTCCTCTGGCCGACGACGGCCGTCACGCGCACGATCACCGCCGTCGCCAAGGGCGATCTGCTGCAGACCGTGCCGCTTGATGTCGACGGGCGGGCGCTCAAGGGCGAATTCCTGCGCTCGGCCGATATCGTCAACACGATGATCAAGCAGCTGAGCGTCTTCACCTCCGAAGTGACACGTGTCGCCCGCGAAGTCGGCACCGACGGCAAGCTCGGCGGGCAGGCGCAGGTGCCCGAGGTGACGGGCGTCTGGAAGGACCTGACCGAAAGCGTCAACTCGATGGCGTCGAACCTGACGGCGCAGGTGCGCAACATCGCCGAGGTGACGATCGCGGTCGCCAACGGCGACCTCTCCAAGAAGATCACCGTCGACGTGCGCGGTGAAATCCTGCAGTTGAAGGAAGCGATCAACACCATGGTCGATCAGCTTCGCTCTTTCGCCTCCGAAGTGACGCGTGTCGCCCGCGAAGTCGGCACCGAAGGCAAGCTCGGCGGGCAGGCGCTGGTGCCCGGCGTCGCCGGCACCTGGAAGGACCTGACCGACTCCGTCAACGCCATGTGCGGCAACCTGACGGCGCAGGTGCGCAACATCGCCCAGGTAACGACGGCCGTGGCGCGCGGCGACCTCTCGCGCAAGATCACCGTCGACGTCTCGGGCGAAATCCTCGAACTCAAGGAAACCATCAATACGATGGTGGATCAGTTGAACGGCTTTGCCGGCGAAGTCACGCGCGTGGCGCGCGAAGTCGGCACGGAAGGGCGGCTCGGCGGCCAGGCGCAGGTGCCGGGTGTCGCCGGCACCTGGAAGGACCTGACCGACAACGTCAATTCCATGGCTTCTAACCTGACGGCGCAGGTGCGCAACATCGCGGAGGTTTCGACCGCGATCGCCAATGGTGACCTGTCGAAGAAGATCACGGTGACGGTGTCGGGCGAAATCCTCGAACTGAAGGAGACCATCAACACGATGGTCGACCAGTTGAACGCCTTCGCCTCGGAAGTGACGCGTGTGGCGCGTGAAGTCGGCACGGAAGGCCGGCTCGGCGGGCAGGCGAACGTGCGCGGCGTGGCCGGCACCTGGAAGGACCTGACCGAGAACGTCAACTCGATGGGCGGCAACCTGACGGCGCAGGTGCGCAATATCGCCGAGGTCTCCACCGCGATCGCCAATGGCGACCTGTCGAAGAAGATCACCGTCGACGTGAAGGGCGAGATCCTCGAACTGAAGGAAACCATCAATACGATGGTGGACCAGTTGAATGCGTTTGCCTCCGAGGTGACGCGCGTGGCGCGTGAAGTCGGCACGGAAGGCCGGCTCGGCGGGCAGGCCAACGTGCGCGGCGTGGCCGGCACCTGGAAGGACCTGACCGACAGCGTCAATTCCATGGCCTCCAACCTCACAGGCCAGGTGCGCAACATTGCCGAAGTCGCGACTGCCGTCGCCCAGGGCGACCTTTCCAAGAAGATCACCGTTCCCGTGTCGGGCGAAATCCTCGAACTCAAAGAAACCATCAACACGATGGTCGACCAGTTGAACGGTTTTGCCGGCGAAGTGACGCGCGTGGCGCGCGAGGTCGGCACCGAAGGCCGGCTCGGCGGCCAGGCGAACGTGCTCGGTGTCGCCGGCACCTGGAAGGACCTGACCGACAGCGTCAACTCCATGGCCGGCAACCTGACGGCGCAGGTGCGCAATATCGCCGAAGTCTCCACGGCGATTGCCAATGGCGACCTGTCCAAGAAGATCACCGTTTCGGTCTCGGGCGAAATCCTGGAGCTCAAGGAAACGCTGAACACCATGGTGGACCAGCTCAACCGCTTCGCCTCGGAAGTGACGCGCGTCGCCCGCGAAGTCGGCACCGAAGGCAAGCTCGGCGGCCAGGCGCAGGTGCCGGGTGTGGCCGGCACCTGGAAGGACTTGACCGAAAACGTCAACTCGATGGCCTCGAACCTGACAGGCCAGGTGCGCAACATCGCCGAAGTCACCACCGCTGTCGCGCGCGGCGACCTCTCGCGCAAGATCACCGTCGACGTGAAGGGCGAAATCCTCGAACTGAAGAACACCATCAACACGATGGTGGACCAGCTTAACGCCTTCGCCGGCGAAGTGACGCGTGTGGCGCGCGAAGTCGGCACCGAAGGCAAACTCGGCGGCCAGGCGCAGGTCTCGGGCGTGGCCGGCACCTGGAAAGACCTGACCGACAGCGTCAATTCCATGGCCGGCAACCTGACGGCGCAGGTGCGCAACATCGCCGAAGTGGCCACCGCAATCGCCAATGGCGACCTCTCGCGCAAGATCACCGTCGACGTGCGCGGCGAAATCCTGCTGCTGAAGGACACGCTGAATACCATGGTCGACCAGCTTCGCTCCTTCGCCGGCGAAGTGACGCGTGTCGCCCGCGAAGTCGGCACCGATGGCCGCCTCGGCGGCCAGGCCGTCGTTCCCGGCGTCGCCGGCACCTGGAAGGACCTGACCGACAACGTCAACCTTCTCGCCGCCAACCTCACGACCCAGGTGCGTAACATCGCCGAAGTGACGACGGCTGTGGCGCGCGGCGACCTCTCGCGCAAGATCACCGTCGACGTGAAGGGGGAAATTCTCGAACTGAAGAACACCATCAATACGATGGTGGACCAGCTCAACGCTTTCGCCGGCGAAGTCACACGCGTGGCCCGCGAAGTCGGCACCGAAGGCAAGCTCGGCGGCCAGGCGCAGGTGCCGGGTGTGGCCGGCACCTGGAAGGACCTGACCGACACCGTCAACGTCATGGCCGCCAACTTGACCGAGCAAGTACGCGGCATCGTCAAGGTGGTGACGGCGGTCGCGAACGGCGACCTCAAGCAGAACCTCACCGTAGCCTCCAAGGGCGAGGTGGCCGCCCTTGCCGAAACCATCAACAACATGACCAATACGCTCGCGACCTTCGCCGACCAGGTGACGACGGTGGCGCGCGAAGTCGGCGTCGAAGGCCGTCTCGGCGGCCAGGCGAATGTTCCCGGCACCGCGGGAACGTGGAAAGACTTGACCGGCAACGTCAACCTGCTGGCCGCTAATCTGACCACCCAGGTGCGCGCCATCGCCGAGGTTGCCACGGCCGTCACCAAGGGCGACCTGACGCGCTCGATCAAGGTCGATGCGCGCGGCGAAGTGGCCGAGCTCAAGGACAACATCAACACGATGATCGACAACCTGCGCCTGACGACGGAGCGCAACACCGAGCAGGACTGGCTGAAGACCAACCTGGCCCGCTTCACCAACATGCTGCAGGGCCAGCGCGACCTGACGCTGGTCGGCAAGCTGATGCTCTCGGAGCTGGCGCCGCTGGTCGGCGCGCATCAGGGCGTCATTTACCAGGTGGATGCCGACGAGGAGCAGCCGTTCCTGTCGCTGCTGTCGGTCTATGCGCAGGGCGTCGAGGCGGCGCACCCGCTGCGGCTCGATTTCGGCCAGGGCCTCGTCGGCCAATGCGCCAGCGATGCCCGCCGCATCCTCGTCACCGATCTTCCCGACAATGTCGTCCCGATCAGCTCCGGCGTGTTCACGACGCTGCCGCGAAGCGCGATCGTGCTGCCCGTTCACTTCGAGGGCCAGGTGAAGGCGGTGATCGAGCTTGCCTCGGCCGGCGAATTCACCGAGCTGCAGCTCTCCTTCCTCGACCAGCTGACGACCTCGATCGGCATCGTCCTCAACTCGATCGAAGCGACGATGCAGACCGAAGGCCTGCTCAAGCAATCCCAGCAGCTCGCTGCCGAACTGCAGACGCAGCAGCGCGAGTTGCAGCAGACCAACGAGCAGCTCGGCCAGAAGGCGCAGCAGCTGGAGGAGCGCAACGTCGAAGTCGAGGCGAAGAACCAGGAAATCGAGCAGGCAAGACGCGCGCTGGAGGAAAAGGCGACCGAGCTTGCGCTGACATCGAAATACAAATCCGAATTCCTCGCCAACATGTCGCACGAGCTGCGCACGCCTTTGAATTCGATCCTCATTCTCGGCCAGCAGCTCGGGGAAAACCCTGACGGCAATCTTTCGGGCAAGCAGGTCGAGTTCGCAAAGACCATTCACGGCGCGGGCACCGATCTTCTCAACCTCATCAGCGACATCCTCGACCTCTCGAAGATCGAGTCCGGCACCGTCTCAGTCGATGCCGAGGAGATCTTCGTCACCAACCTGCTCGAAGTCATGGCGCGGCCCTTCCGCCACGAGGCGGAAAACCGCAATCTCTCCTTCGCGGTCGAGGTCGGCGCCGAAGTGACGAAGAGCATCATCACGGATTCGAAGCGCCTGCAGCAGATCCTCAAGAACCTGCTGTCGAACGCCTTCAAGTTCACCGCGCAGGGCGGGGTCACGCTGCGCGTCGCGTCAGTGACGAGCGGCTGGTCGCCGGAGCATCCTTCACTGCGGCACGCGCCTTCGGTCATCGCCTTCGAGGTGGTCGATACCGGCATCGGCATACCGCCCGAGAAGCAGCGCATCATCTTCGAGGCGTTCCAGCAGGCGGATGCTTCGACCAGCCGCAAATATGGCGGCACCGGACTTGGCCTGGCGATCAGCCGCGAGTTGGCGAACCTGCTCGGCGGCGAGATCCAGCTGCGCAGCACGCCCGGCGTCGGCAGCACCTTCGTGCTCTACCTGCCGCTCACCTATGTCGGCGCCGGTGCGGTCGCGCCGAAGCCCGCCCAGGCGCCGGCAAATGTCGTGGAATTCGCGGAAGCCGCCGCGCTGCGCCGGGCCGAAAAGCCCGCCGAACATGTCCAGGACGACCGCCACCGGATCGAGACCGGCGACTCCGTGCTGCTCATCGTCGAGGACGATGCGCACTACGCCCGCGTTCTGGTCGATCTCGCCCACGACAACGGTTTCAAGGTGCTGGTGGCGATGCGCGGCAGCGATGCGCTCGTTCTGGCGCAGGAATACAAGCCGTCGGCGATTTCGCTCGATATTTTCCTGCCCGACATGCTCGGCTGGACGGTGTTGAGCCAGCTCAAGCAGAATTCGCAGACGCGGCACATTCCGGTGCAGATCATCAGCCTCGACGAGGATCGCCAGCACGGGCTGACCCGCGGTGCCTTCGCCTTCATGAGCAAGCCGACGACGCCGGAAGGCCTCGGCAAGGCCCTATCGCGGCTGAAGGCCTATGCCGAGCCGCGCCGCAAGCAATTGCTGCTGGTGGAAGACAATGAAGCCGAGCGCATGAGCGTCACCGCCCTTCTCGGGCACGACGACATCGACATAACAAGCGTCGGCTCCGGGTCGGAGGCTCTCGCCGTTCTCCGGCAGGGCTCGGCCGATTGCGTCGTGCTCGACCTGACGCTGCCCGACATGTCCGGTTTCGACGTGCTGGAGCAGATCCGCGACGATGACGGGATCGCCGAGGTGCCGGTGGTCGTCTTCACCGGCCGCGAGCTTTCGCCAGAGGAGGACGCCACGCTGCACAGCATGGCGCGCAGCGTCGTGGTGAAGGGCGTGGAGTCGCCCGAGCGCCTGCTCGACGAGACGGCGCTCTTCCTGCACCGCGTCGTCGCCGACCTGCCGGCCGCAAAACAGGCGACGCTGCAGGAGCTGCACAGTTCCGACGAGGATCTCGTCGGCGAGACCGTGCTGCTCGTCGACGACGACGCCCGCAACATCTTCGCGTTGAGCAGCGTGCTGGAGCGCCGGGGCATGAAGGTGCTGACGGCGACGACCGGCAGCGAGGCGATCGACGTCATCAACACCGAGCCCTCGGTGGCGATCGTGCTGATGGACATCATGATGCCCGGCATGGATGGCTACGAGACGATGCAGGTCATCCGCTCGGAGCCGCGCTTCCGGCGGCTGCCGATCCTGGCGCTGACGGCCAAGGCGATGAAGGGCGACCGTGAGAAATGCCTGGAGGCGGGCGCATCGGATTACCTGGCCAAGCCCGTCAACACCGAGCAGCTATTGTCGGCGCTGCGCATGTGGCTGCACCGCTGAGGACCCGGTCATGAACCCCGTCAACATCCTCCTCGTCGACGACCAGCCCGCCAAGCTCCTGAGCTATGAGGTCATTCTCGAAGAACTCGAGGAGAACCTCATCAAGGCGCAATCGGCCCGCGAAGCCTTCGAGCACCTGTTGCGCACCGAAATCGCCGTGATCCTCGTCGATGTCTGCATGCCGGAGCAGGACGGTTTCGAACTCGTCGGCATGATCCGCCAGCATCCGCGCTACCAGAACACGCCGATCATCTTCGTCTCCGCCGTCATGCTGGCCGAACCCGACCGGCTGCGCGGTTATGCAGTCGGAGCGGTCGACTATGTCTCGGTCCCGATCGTGCCCGAGGTGCTGAGGGCCAAGGTCAGGGTTTTTGCCGATCTCTACAGGAAGACGCGGGAGCTCGAACGGCTGAATGCCGATCTGGAGGCCCGCGTTCGCCAGCGCACCGCCGAACTCGAAACCTCCGCAGCGCAACTGCGCCAGCTCAACGAGGAGCTGGAACACCGGATCGACCAAAGGACGCGCGAGCGCGAGGAGGCGCTGGCCCAGCTCTTCGAGGCGCAGAAGCTCGACACGATCGGCCACCTCACGGGCGGCGTGGCGCACGATTTCAACAATCTCCTGATGGCGGTTCTCGGCAGCCTGAGCCTCCTGAAGAAGCGGCTTCCGGCCGACGAGCGCAGCGAACGCCTGGTGACGAACGCGATCCAGGCGGCCGAGCGCGGAACGGCGCTGACCCAGCGCCTGCTCGCCTTCGCCCGCCGCCAGGAGCTGAAACCGCAGGCGGTCGATTTCCTCCGGCTGTTCGAAAACGTCGAGGATCTTCTTGCCAAGGCGGTGGGGCCGCGCGTCGAAATCCGCAAAAGCATCCCGGCGGATCTGTCGCCGCTGCTGGTCGACAGCAACCAGCTGGAACTGGCGCTGCTCAATCTCTTCGTCAATGCCCGGGATGCGCTGGAAAGCGGCGGCGCCGTCACCGTTGCTGCGGCTGAGGCCGAAGAGCCGACATTGCCCGGCCTTGCGGGCGGCAATTACATCAGGATATCGGTGTCGGACGATGGCGAAGGCATGGACGAGGCGACGGTGTCGCGCGCCGCCGAGCCCTTCTTCACCACCAAAGGGGTCGGCAAGGGCACCGGTCTCGGCCTGTCGATGGTGCATGGTCTGGCCGCCCAATCCGGCGGTTCGATCCAGATATCGAGCATGCGGGGAAAGGGCACGACCGTCTCCCTGTGGCTGCCCGTCGCCGAGGCCTTCGCCAGGACACAGCCGGTCGCCGAGCCTCCGGCGGCCGAACCCTTGAAACCGGTGTCGAGGCCGCTTGCCATTCTCGTCGTCGATGACGACGCCCTGGTCCGGACCGGAACCGTGGCGATGCTGGAGGATCTCGGCCACCTGCCGCGGGAAGCCTCTTCGGCTTCACAGGCGCTGGAATTCCTCGCCGCCGGCCAGGGCTGCGACCTCGTCATCACCGATCATGCCATGCCCGGCATGACGGGCGCCGAGCTCGCGCGCCACCTTCGCTCCGCTTTCCCCGGCCTGCCCGTCATCCTCGCCTCGGGTTATGCCGAGCTTTCCGAAGACAATGCGCTCGGCCGGATGCTGAGAATGACGAAGCCCTTCACGCAGGAGCAGCTACAGACGGCCATGGATCAGGCGCTGTCAGGCAAGGTCGCGGCGGCTTGAGCCGAAACACACGGCCGGCGTCTTTGAAATATCGGGATGAGGTTGATCTGGTGCCGGTGGAAATGGATCATTTCTACCTCTCATTGCTTCACTGTGGCGCTTCGTCGATCTTTTCACGATCGATTTGGTTCATGCGCGCTTCGAGGCGCTGCCAGGTCTCATCGAGTGGCTTGGCCTTGCTATAGGCATCGTAAGTGGCCGCAACTTCCGTCCGCAACCAATGCTCGATGGCATTTTCGCGTTCCATCTCCGAGGGCATTGTAATGCTCGTCTCTTGCGTCGAATGCATCGATGCACTCCTATTCTTTCAAAGGCATACAACAACCCTGCGACAGAATAGAATCCTACTGCTCTCGACAGCTGGCCGATAGAGCAATCCGCGCGCGGACGAAACTTTTTGCTCCTGGAAAAGTTACCCAAATCCCGTCCCGATTTCATCGAAGGGTTTCCCTTGACCAAAATGACGTTCGGCCCGGCATTCACCGAAGAGGGCATTCTGTTTCGCCTCTGGGCGCCGCTGCATGAAAGCGTGTCGCTGAAAATCGAAAATGCCGGTCTGCGGCCGATGCAGCCGGCAGAAGGTGGATGGCACCACGGCCTCGTTTCCGCCGCCCATGCGGGAACGCGCTACCGTTTCATCCTGCCCGACGGTCTCGAAGTTCCCGATCCCGCCTCGCGGTTCCAGCCGCATGACGTGCACGGTCCGAGCGAGGTTGTCGACCTTTCCGCCTATCGCTGGAAGACGAGCGATTGGACAGGCCGGCCGTGGGAGGAGATGGTTATTTACGAGATGCATATCGGCTGCTTTACGCCGGAGGGCACGTTCAAAGCCGCGATCGAACGTCTCGACCATCTGCGCGAGCTTGGTATCACGGCTCTGCAGATCATGCCGGTCAGCGACTTTCCGGGCCGTTACAGTTGGGGTTATGACGGCGTGCTCCCCTATGCGCCCGACAGCAGCTACGGGCGGCCGGAGGATTTCATGGCTTTGGTGGATGCGGCGCATGCGCGTGGCATCAGCGTTTTCCTCGACGTGGTCTACAATCACTTCGGGCCTGATGGGAATTACATCCCTTCCTACGCGCCGCTTTTTACCGATCACCACAAGACGCCCTGGGGCCACGGCATCAATTACGACGGCGACGGATCGGAGATGATCCGCGAGTTCATCATCGAGAATGCCCTCTACTGGCTCACCGAATTCAGGCTCGACGGTTTCCGTTTCGATGCCGTCCATGCCATCAGGGACGACAGCGACGAGCATCTTCTCCACGCGCTTGCCACGCGCGTCAGGGCCGTTGCCGGCGGGCGGCACATTCACCTGATCGTCGAAAACGAGGAGAATGACAGCGATCTCCTGAAGCGCGACGAAAAGGGCGAGGCGCGGCTCTTCACCGCCCAGTGGAACGACGATATGCATCATGTGCTGCACATCGCCGCCACCGGCGAGACCTTCGGCTATTATGCCGACTACGCCGGTGACGCAGGCAGGCTCGGCCGGGCGCTGGCGGAAGGCTTCGTGTTCCAGGGCGAACATATGCCCTATCGCGGGGGAAGCCGTGGCAGGCCGAGCGGCCACCTGCCGCCGACGGTCTTCGTGTCCTTCATCCAGAACCACGACCAGATCGGCAACCGCGCGCTCGGCGACCGCGTCATGGCCACGAGCCCGGCCGATGCCGTCAGGGCCGTCACCGCGATCTATCTGTTGGCGCCCGAGATACCGATGCTGTTCATGGGCGAGGAATGGGGTGCGCGGGAGCCTTTCCCATTTTTCTGCGATTTTGACGAGGAACTGAACGAGAAGGTCAGGAAGGGCCGCCGCGAGGAGCTTTCGCGCCTGCCGGGCTTCGATGCCGGAGACCTTCGCGACCCGACGGCGCCCACGACCTTTTCGGCCGCCAAGCTGGATTGGTCGAAATGCGCTTCCTCTGAGGTTCTCGATTTCTACCGGACGCTTCTCGACATCAGGCGTCGAAGGATCATTCCCTTGCTGAAGGGAACGGGCGCCGGAAATGCGGTTTACCGCGCGGAAGGAACCGCCGTCGCGGTGGACTGGACGCTTGCCGGCGACAAACGTCTTCATCTGCGCGCCAATCTCGGTAACGAGGCAGCGCGGCTCGGCCTCCAGCGTGAGGACGGCGAAACGATCTTCCGCCTCGGCCGCAGCGATGACGGCGAGCTTGCGCCCTGGACGGTGATCTGGAGCATCAGCGAGGCCGCGCGCTGAGAGGAAGGCAAGTGATGAAATCCGCTGACCTCGACAAGCTCGCCCGCCGGCACGGCATCAGTCCGACGAGGCCGAGCCCCGACAATCGGGAGGTGGCGATCTCCAATGCGGTCAAGCGCAAGATACTTTCGGCGTTGAACGTCGAATTGTCCTCTGCCGCCGGTCCCGAGACCAGCGTGGCGCAGCCGGAGCCGGCGGATGGGAAGATCGCGGTGTCGTTCCTGCCCGAGTTTCTTGCCTGCACGCGGATCTGGGGCATAGCCCTGCAGCTTTACGAACTTCGTTCGGTGCGCAACTGGGGGATCGGAGACTTCGAGGATCTTGGCGAGATGGCGGATCTTGCGGGGTCGCTCGGCGCGGATTTCATCGGCCTCAACCCGCTTCATGCGCCGCTCCTTGCCGATCCCGAGCGCTGCAGCCCTTACGAACCTTCGAACCGCCAGCATCTGAACCCGCTCTATATCGCCGTCGACCGGGTGCCGGGATTCGCCGGCAATGCCGAACTCGAACGGCAATTGAAGGAGCTTCGCCGAACCGTTCTCGTTGACTATGCCGGCGTCGCACGCCTCAAGCTTCAAGCCCTGCGCGACCTCTGGCCGGTCTGGAAGGCGCAAGCGGAGATGGACGAGACCTACAATCCCGATGATTTCGCCGCTTTCGTGGCGCAGGGCGGGCACAGCTTGCGGCGACACGCGCTTTTCGACTGCCTGTCGCTTTCCATGGTCGAGCGCGGCGCGGGCGCCGGCTGGCAGGCATGGCCGGTGGAGTTCCAGCGTGTCGACAGTCCCACCGTCGCCGCGTTCGAGCGCGAGCATGCCGACGACATCCGTTTCCACATGTGGCTGCAATGGCTCGCCCATCGGCAGCTGCTGCAGGCGGCGGAGCGGGCGCGCAAGGCCGGCCTGCGGCTCGGGCTCTATCTCGATCTTGCCGTGGGCGAGGCCGTCGACGGTTCGGCGACGTGGAGCGAGCCCGAAGTCTATATCTCCGAGGCCACCATCGGCAGCCCTCCCGATCCCTTCGCCATCGATGGACAGGACTGGCACTTAGCCGGCTTCCTGCCCTCCAAGATCACCGCAGGAGATATGTCGCCTTACCGCCGCATGGTGAGCGCTGCCATGCGCTATGCCGGCGCGATCCGCATCGACCACGCACCGGCGCTTCGCCGCCTCTTCCTCGTGCCGCTCGGCAGCCGGCCGGAGGAGGGCGCCTATGTCCGCTATCCCCAGCATCAGCTCATGCAGATCCTCGCCGAGACGTCCGCCGAGCATCGTTGCCTCGTCATCGGCGAGGCGCTCGGAATGATCCCGGAAGACCTGCCGGACGATCTCGAAGCAGCGCAGATCCTTTCCTACCGCATCCTTTCCTATGAGCAGGACGAAAAGGGCCTCAAGCCGGCCGACGCCTATCCCGCCCTCGCTCTGGCCTGCATTTCGACGCATGACCACCAGACGCTTGCCGGCTGGTGGCGCAGCGCCGACATTCGGGATCGGTGTCAGCACGGTATCGTGCCGCCCGATCTCACCGAAAAACATCTCGAAAACCGCAAACGGGAGCGCAGACACCTGAAGGCGGCGCTCAAGGCGGCGGGCCTCAATCTGCCGGTCCGCCTGACCGCAAGGGCAAGCCAGGAGACGCTGAGGCAACTCACAGTCAGCGCCCATCGCTTCATCGCCAGAACGCCGTCGCTGCTCGTAGCGGTCCGGCTTGCCGATCTCACCGACGAGAAAAAGCCGACCAATATTCCAGGCACCAGCGACAGCTACCCCAACTGGAAGCCGAAACTCTCGGTCTCGCTCGAAAATCTGAGATCGAGCCCGCTGCTCGCGCGCGTGACGCAGGCGATGCGGGAAGAACGGCCGCAAAATCGAACGGGGAGGGAACGAATAGAGAGGCGGCGGATTCTGAATAGGTAAGAGTAAGGATCGCCGAAATGAAATCGAAGAAACCACTGGTCGAAGTCGCCGTCGCAACCGAGGAAGGACGGGTGCCGCTCGGCAACGCCAAGCAGGCGCTGGCGCTTCCTGACGATCTCGATGTGGAAGTATCCCATCCCGATCATGAGCCGGGCAACACGGATCATTTCATCCAGAAAAACGAGCTGCGCCGGCATCTGGATAAATCTTAGGAGCGATTTGCCTGGGGCGTTCCCACTGTTGCGGATTTGCCGCCCAAGGCGGAACTTCCGCGCCTTTGGATTGTTTGACTCGACAAACCGAAGGAGAAAATCTGATCAGCCGGAGGCTTCAGGTCCGTCCGCTTGATATGACCAACATGATGGAAAACAGACCATGACGACCGCATTCATTCTCGTTGCACTGACCCTCATCGTCATCTTCGCCGGCCCGACCATGCTCTATATCTGCGTCGGCTATGCCGACTATATGCTGGAGCGGCGCAGGCATTTGCTGGCGGTAAAACACGCCGTAAGGCGTCGCAGCGACGAGCTTTAGCCCCGGCGAACGATCGGGGCCAGGATCATCTTCACGCTTGAATGCCGACGCTTTCGGCCGCCGGCCCGGTTGTTCCGGTCCATCCGGGCTTTCGCTTGCCGCCGCTCGATTCCGGAACAAATATCCCTCGCCGCTTGTTACATTGGCGAAAAGCTGGCGACACCGGAGCAGTTGGAGGGTTCGATGAAGCGGAGCATGGGATTGATCCTCGCTGTTGCGCTGGCGGGCTGTACGGCCAGTGTAGGCAGCTATTCCTCGGCCGGTCTCGAACCCATTCCCGGCAGCATCACCTATAACGGCCAGCCGCGCACGAAGTTGACGAAATCACCGGTGGGTTCTTCCTTTCCGCATAACTTCACCGATCAATGGGGACGGGAAGTCGAGGAGATCTACATCATCCGGCCCGACCGGACTTTGCTGATCGCCGAGCGTCATTACCGGCCGGTCTTTTCGCTCGACGACGACTAACCTTGTCCGCCCGCCGCATAAGAGGAGAAACGATCATGCCGCGCCGTAACAGCACTGAAACCGCGACCCTCGACATCAAGGGAGCCAAGATCGGCGAGCCGGTGCCGAAGGCCATTATCGATACGAACACCGCCTCCGTCGGCATTCCCAGGCAGCCGGATTACGACCCTCGCGAAGAGCTGAGCGCGCTGCGAAGACAGATCGACGCGCTCCAGCAGCAGGTTCTGGAGGCCGCCCGCACGGCCAAGGAGGGTGCCGGTAAAGCCGTGCGTCAGACCGAAGCGACGGTGAAGCTCTATCCGGTTTCGACGGTCCTCTTCGCCGCGGCCGTCGCCGGTGCGCTTGCCCTTGCGGGACGCCGCGCTTTCGCGCCGCGTCAGCGCTACTCCTCGCCGCTGGACGAGTTGAGGGATCTTTACGGCGCGCTTCGGGAGCGCATCTGATAAGATTTTGGGATTGTCAGCCTCTCGATTATGCCCGACGCTTCGTCATCCAAGCGAGGGGAAAACCATGCAGGACATCATCATACGAAGCGGTCTTGATATCGTTGGACGCACGGAACGCCTGGTCGAGACGGCGAGGCTGCTGCTGCAGAGCGGAAAGCTCGATGAGGCCGAACTCTACGAACTCGATTATGAGATCGAACGGCTGAAGGATATGGTCTACGCTGCGGACGAGGCCATCCGATCGCTGGCACAGACGGCTAAATGCTTACCGGAAACCGTCTGGACGCACGGGCTGAGGAGCACATTGCATTAAAGGCTGTCGCCGCCTTCGCCGGCCGGGTTTCACGAGGCCGGTTCGGAAGGGCTTTCATGCCCGATCTGCATGTCACGCTGATGTCACGCGACCGTAGCAACAATATGTGCTTCATAGGCACTGTCGGATCAGGCTGAGGGGCCATCTGGCCGATTGCCCGAACCTGCCGTTCCGGCAGTTGATCGATTAATGGGGACGACGGTCGAGAAGGACGCGCTGCTGGGGTATAGCACCACTCCTCTTGCCGGTCATTGTTTCGTTGGGGCAATCGCGATGAGCACGAAGAGATCAGGGCGGAAATCTCAGCCCAGCGAATTCATCTTTCCCGTTCATACCCGGACGATCGCGCAGATTCGCTACGACATTCGCAGCCAGGTGATGACGGTGGTCTATCATGATGGCCGCTCGTGCAAGACATCGGGTATACAAGGCCCGGCGATGCTGAGGATTCTTGCCCAGCAGCCGCTGGAACGCTCTCCCTTTCTGCTGCAGACGGTCATCTGACGCGTCGGGATCGATCTTCCGAACATTAAATCGGCAGGCACGGTGCATCCATTTCCGGCGCGCCGCGTTCATCCATGACAGTCAGATCCATGGAGGGAACGCCTATGACCTTTCCAGCGCCGAAAGCCGAAGCCCCCGCGCAGCGCTTCAAGGAGGCGGCCGCAGCAGCGCGCGATGCTTTGGGACAGCTGATCGCAGAAGCGAATGAAGCCGGATGGGGAACCGAGGAAATTTCGCTGGCGCTCGTCGAGGCCGCGCGGTTTCTGAACGACGCCAACAAGAAAGACCCCGATCCGGCCGATGATCCCGCCATCAGCGATACGCCCGCAAAGGAACAGATCGGCCACGGCGAACTCTACGATTAGAGCGGGATATGTTCCTGCGCGAGCTGAGCCTGGTCGAAACTCCCGAGGGCGCGAAATTGAGACAAGACTATCGCGAGGTCTCCAGGTGGCTGTCGCTACGCAGAAGGTTCAGCCAGGCCTGCGACACTTTCTCCCCGGCCGTGCCCCCGAAATGGCAATCGTCGTAGCGGTCGTCTCCATCGAGTAACGCGTCGGAATTTACCCCCTCCCGGATGCCGTGGCCGCCTTTTGACAGGGCCAGCTGCGCCCGTACTATCGCATTGTCCGGAATATGCTCCTTGAAGCCGCCGTTGCTCGGTTCGAGGCATTTCGATGCGATCGAAATGTAAACGGGTGCTTCGACGTCGTTCTGCCGCAACGTGTCGACCATCGACATGAAACGTTGCTGATAGGCCTCCGCAGTGGTGCCCATAACGAGGTCCGCCTCTCCTTGCACCCAGAGGACGTTTGTTATCCGATAGCCGGAATCCCGAAGCTGTTTGATCGTATCGACCAGCACAGGATTGAAATCGCCGCCTGCCGCCCATCGTGCGACCTCAGATCCGGAATATGCGAGAGGCGCGAGGATGACGCTGTCATTTCGTCCCGATGCGATCAATTTGTTCCCAAGAAGCGTCCAGTACTCGCCCCTGGTATTGGTCGATCCAAGAAGCGGCGACGCCGCGATGAAGCACCGTTTGTCGAAGGCGTTTACAACGCGAGCGCCATAGTCCGACCGGTGCCGTTGTCCACCGTAGTTGGCCGCGTTCGATTGGCCAAGAATGAGCAAGACGGCAGTTCGATCCGTTTGAGCCGGGCAGGTCACAGCGGTTTTCGTCTCATCGCCGATGAGGCGTTCCTTGTCGTCGAACGTATAACGGCTTGGAGCCGCCGCCTTCTCTCCGCCGACCATTTTCTTCAGCGCGGAAAGTTGTGGCCAGGGAAAGATCTCATGTCTCGCGCTCATGCCGCCGAGAAAGTAGACGGCGATCAAGGCGGCCAGGCCAACTGCTATTGTTGAGCGCATGTCGTTACCTTTTTAACATCATCCGATGACATCGAGCCTGTCGGGCGATCAAGGCTGCTCCAGCCATGAAGGTCCTTCACATCAGCCACATCTGCTTGCTCGGGCATGATCTCTAAAAAGAGTTCGCCGCGAAGATCGCGCCCCAATCGGCGACTATTTCGTGCAGAGCCGCCGCAAACCTGCTCTAAACTATAGTCCGGACCAGTGATTACAATCATCCGGTTGGGTGAGAAATCCTACTGCTATGTGGGTTAGATCTAGTATCGCTCGGCGGCAGCGTCACCGGTCGATCGTCGCGACCGAGCTGCGTATCACCAGGCTCGTCGCGACCTGCAGACGCTCGACGGCGAGAGGTTTTCGCTCGATCCGGGCGACCAGGCGCTCGCCGGCGAGCTTGCCCATCTCGTAGACGCGCTGGTCGACGACGGTGATCGACGGAACCGTGACGCTGGCCCAGTCGGCATCCAGGAAGGAAATCATCGAGACGTCGTTCGGGACCGAAAGCCCAAGCGATTGCAGCGACTTGAAGATGCGCAGGCCGACGAGGCTGTCCGATGCCAGCAGCGCGATCGGCGGCGGCGCGTCCTGGAGCAGGCGTCTGATCACCTCGTCCGTCTGCTGCTGGTCAGTGGCGCCGAGCCTGACATAATGAAGCGGGTTTGGCAGGGCCGTTTCCCTCAGGACGCTGACGAAGCCTTCCACGCGTTCGCGCACGGCGGAATTGGAGATCTGAGCGATATCGGTGAGCCCGCCATCCAAGGCCTCCATGGCGGAGACATAGGCGAGGCGGCGATGCCCCTGGCCTATGAGGTGGCGGGTCGCAGCGATCGCCGCATCGCGATCGTCTCCGGTCACAGCGTCGACGTCGAGTTCCGGAATGCTGCGGTCGAACAGCACGAGCGGCACGCCGGCGCGGCGGACATGCTGGAGATGTTCAATGCTGTCGCAGCGGGCGGGCGTGACGATCAACCCGTCGACGCGTTTGCCGATCAGCAGGTCTACGGCCGATTTTTCCGCATCGAGCTGTTCGCCCGAGTTGGCGATGATGACGTTGAAGCCTGCAAGCCGGGCCGCATCGCTGATGCCGCGCACGGCGAGGCTGAAGAAGGCGTTCTCGATATCGCCGACCACGACCCCGATGATGCCGGATCTTCCGGTGCTCATGCTCCGGGCGAGTTCGTTCGGGCGGTATTCGAGTGCGGCCGCCGCCGCCATCACCTGCTCCTTGATCGCATCGCTGACGACGCCATAGCCGCCGAGCACGCGGGCGGCCGTCGCCTTCGACACCTTCGCGGCCCTTGCGACATCGGCGACCGTGACGGAACGTTTCGGAGCAGCGGAATCTTCCATGGGGCAGCACTACAAGAGTCGTTGACGACAGGTCAATTGACGGATATCAAATATGACATGAGACCGGTCTCTTTATATAGGAGACCGGTATCCTGTCCATGGTTCTATCGCGCTGGCGACAGCGCCGGACGCACCGAATGCCGACAAGAGCATCCCTTCAGAGCGGAGAACGAACATGAAGCCTTTTGAATCTTTCGCGGCCATCGCCGCTCCCTTGCGGGCCGGCCTTCTGACATGTCTTCTGGCGATGGGAGCCGGGTCTGCGGCTGCGGCCGACAACCCTTACAATTTGATCGAGCCCGGGACGATCAGCGTCGGCACGATGGGCGACGCCAAGCCCTATACGTTCGCGACGGCGGACGGCCAGTTCACCGGTTTCGATATCGAGTTCTTTCTCAATGTCGTCTCGCGCATCGGCTTCCCCAAGGACAAGGTGACGTTCACGGGCCAGGAGTTCTCGGCGCTGCTGCCATCGGTCGCCAACGAACGCTTCGACGTTGCCGTTGCGGCGATCGGCACCACCGAAGCCCGCAAGAAGACGGTCGATTTTTCCGACGGTTATCTCGCCGGCTACCTCTCGGTGCTGACGTCGGATGCCGCGATCAAGGATGCGGACGGGCTGAAGGGCAAGCGTCTCGGCGTCGTGCAGGGAACGCTGCAGGAAGTCTATGCGGCGAAGAATTTCACCGAGACCGATCTGGTGAAATTCCCCGACAACAATTCCGCCGTCGCCGCGCTGAACAACGGCACGATCGACGCGCATTTCCTCGATTACGAGGCGGCCAAGCAATATGGCGAGCGCTATCCCGCGCTGAAGGTCGCCGTCAACATCCCGTCCTTCGACGCGCCGGCGGGCTTCGTGATCAGGAAGGGCAATGAGGCCTTCCGCACGGCCCTGAACGGCGCCCTGCACGACGCGATGCAGGACGGCACCTGGAAGACGCTCTATGAAAAATGGTTCCCCGGTTCGCCGATGCCGGACCAGTATCTTCCCAAGAAGTGAGGCGGCAGGCCGTCCGCTTGGAAACGGACGGCTGACGCTGCGCGCCGGCGTGCCCGGCAAGGGCTTCGATGGGGATTTCGATGAACTGGCTTGAAAATCTGCGCCGCAGCTTCCTGGACTGGGAGGCGATGGCGGAAGTGCTGCCGAGCATGATCAGCGTCGGTTTGAAGAACACGCTGATCCTCGCCGCCGCTTCGACCGTGCTCGGCGTCGTCATCGGCATGGTGCTTGCCGTAATGGGCATTTCACAATCCCGCTGGCTGCGGCTGCCGGCGCGCATCTATACCGATATTTTCCGTGGCCTGCCGGCAATCGTCACCATCCTGATCATCGGCCAGGGCTTTGCCCGGATCGGGCGCGACATCTTCGGCCCTTCGCCGTTCCCGCTCGGCATCCTGGCGCTCAGCCTGATTGCCGGCGCCTATATCGGCGAAATCTTCCGCTCGGGCATCCAGAGCGTCGAGCGCGGCCAGATGGAGGCCTGCCGGGCGCTCAGCATGAGTTACGGGCAGGGTATGCGCCTGATCGTCATCCCGCAGGGCGTCAGGCGCGTCCTGCCGGCGCTGGTCAACCAGTTCATCGGCAACGTCAAGGATTCGAGCCTGGTCTATTTCCTGGGATTGCTCGCCTCCGAGCGGGAGATTTTCCGCGTCGGGCAGGACCAGGCCGTCGTGACCGGCAATCTGTCGCCGCTGCTGCTGGCGGGTGTCTTCTACCTCGTCATCACCGTGCCGCTGACCCATCTCGTCAATTTCATCGATACGAGACTGCGGCTCGGAAAACAGGGACGCGGCTCGGGGGCCGCGAGCGGATTGGTCGAAGTGAGCGAGTTGCAGGCGGCAGCCGGCCCTGCTGCCAGCGATACGCCGCGTTTCAAGGGCGGCGCGCTCGGCATCCGCAATCTCAGCATGGCTTATGGCGAACTCGACGTGCTGAAAGGCATCGATCTCGATATCGCTCCGGGCAGCGTCACCTGCATCATCGGCCCTTCCGGTTCGGGCAAGTCGACGCTGCTGCGCTGCCTGAACAGGCTCGTCGAGCCGAAGGGCGGCGACATCCTGCTCGATGGCGAAAGCATTCTCGCCATGAAGCCGGAGAAGCTGCGCCGGCGCGTCGGCATGGTGTTCCAGCACTTCAACCTGTTTCCGGACCATACAGCGCTCGAAAATGTCATGCTGTCGCTGACGAAGATCAAGAAGATGCCGAGGCAGGAGGCGCGGCGCATCGCCGAGGCGCGCCTGGCCGAAGTCGGTCTCGCCGCGCGCCGGGATCATCGCCCGGCGGGCCTTTCGGGCGGCCAGCAGCAGCGTGTCGCGATCGCCCGGGCTCTCGCCATGGATCCCGAGATCATCCTGTTCGACGAAGTGACGAGCGCGCTCGATCCCGAACTGGTGAAGGGTGTTCTCGACCTGATGGCCGCGCTCGGCCGCCAGGGCATGACGATGGCCGTCGTCACCCACGAGATGGGATTTGCCCGCAGGGTGGCCGACCAGGTCGTCTTCATGGACGAGGGCCGGATCGTCGAAGCGGGCTCCCCGCGAGAGATTTTCGACAATCCGAAAAGCGAGCGGCTGCGGCGCTTCCTCGCGGAAGTCCTCTGACGCGTGACGCATCCGCCCGGTTTTTCCGAATGAAGCAAGAGCAGAAGACAAGGTTATCGACATGAATGCTTCCCCCAAACCTTCGAAGGTCGTCGTCATCGGCGGCGGCATATTCGGCGTCTCGACATCCGTCCATCTCGCCCGGCTCGGCATCTCGACCGTGCTCGTCAATGACGGGCCGCTTGCCAACGGCGCCTCCGGCCGTTCGCTCGCCTGGCTCAATTCGGCGCGAAAACGGTCGGACGCCTATCACCGGCTGCGTCTTGCCGGCATCGACCGCTACCGCACGCTCGCCGCCAGATATCCCGATGCAGCCTGGCTGCGCTTCGACGGCGGCCTGACCTGGGATGCGGACGACGCCGGCAACGAGATCGCGGAGATGTTCGACCATGAGTGCGCGCTCGGCTATCACGCGCAATGGTTCGCGCCGGAGGATGTTGCCAGGGTGACGCCGGGCATCGACGCGGACGCCGTGACGCCGCAAGGCGCGATCTTCAATCCTGGCGAAGGCTGGGTCGATCTTCCCTCGCTGATCGACGTGCTTGCCAGGGAATTCACCTCGCTCGGCGGCGAGATCGTCACCGATGCCGGGAGCGCAACGGTCGAGGTCGAAGGCGCGCGTGTCTGCGGCGTAACCGCGGCGGACGGCAGGCGCTGGGATGCCGAATCCATACTGCTTGCCGCCGGCGCCGCCGTTCCCGCAATCGTGGCCGAGACCGGCCAGGAGATCAAGGATGCGACGCCCGTCGCCCTTCTCGTCAGGACCAAGCCGGTCCGCCACCCGCTGAAAGCTGTGCTCAACACGCCGCGCGTCGCCATCCGGCCCACACCCAATGGCGGTTTCGCGCTCGATTCCGCCTGGTCCGAGGAAGAGGTCGGGTTCAAGCCGGACGGCAGCTATGATGTCAGGCAATCGACGCTGGACGGGCTGCTCCGCGAGGCTTCAAAAGTTCTCGAAGGCAACCCCGTGCTCGAGATCGAAGATTATGGCGTCGGCCCGAAGCCGATCCCGGGCGATGGCGAGCCCGTTTTCGGCGAATTGCCGTCGATCTGGGGTTATTTCGTCGCCTTCAGCCATAGCGGCGCCACCCTCGGCCTGATTGCCGGCGAACTGCTGGCCGACGAGATCGCCACCGGACGCCGGCACCCGCTGCTGGCGGATTTTCGGCCCGAGCGCTTCAGCCCGCCGGAAGGATAAATCGACTTCGGGCGGCGTGGTTCGCCGAGCGGGTGGATCAATTAGAGCCATGGAACGTTCTGCCGACAGGAAACAACGGGAGACGCATCATGTTCAAGGACGAACCCGCCGGCAGCGGCACGGACAAGCGACTCGACGACGCCGGCCTTCCCCTGGCAAACAGGGAAGAGGCCGACATCAATCCTGATCTCCTCAGGCGCGAAGGTTTTGCGAGCGAGGCCGAATACCTCGCCTATCTCGCCACGCTCGGCCGGGATATTCCGTTCGAAGCCTATGTCGTGGAAACCGTCGAGGTCTCCGAAGGACCGGTTCTGGAAGCCCGCCTGCGGGAGTTGCGGGAAGAACTCGAAAATCTTCGGGCTCGGCTGCATGTGATCAGGGATCAGGCCGCGACCGTCGTTTCGGAAAACGTCCGATGGGCCGATGCCAGTGCTCATGCGCAGCTTGGCGATCGGCCATGGCTCAAGCTGGCGGGCGCGATGGCCGCGGCATTCGTCGTCGCCCGCGGCGTCAGGCGGCTGCCTCTGGGAACCGTGACGACCACCGCGCTGCCCCTGATCGCCGCCGCCCTGAACCGGAAGCTTGCGAAGGCGTGATGTCGCGACGTGTGAGGTTTCGAGCGACATCATGCTCTGTTTCCCTTGATTTGAACCGGGATTCGGATTTAAGGCCGGTCAGGCCTATAATCTGGGGATCCCGGTGAAACTCGATTAGGCTAAAATGCCGTTTCAAATCGCGATGGCCGCACCATATCCTTGGTCTGGGTCAACAGCCGAAGGATGCCTGATGAGTGCAACAGCCCACGAAGCCAGCAGCCACAATGGGTCGCGACAATTCGCGGGCCTGCTGATCGGTGCGATCGGGGTCGTATACGGCGATATCGGCACCAGCCCGCTCTACGCCTTCCGCGAGGCGCTTCGGCCCTTCGCCCATGACGGCGCGGCGCCGCATGAGGTGATCGGGCTGATCTCGCTGATGATCTGGACGCTGACGATCATCGTCACGTTCAAATACGTGCTCTTCCTTCTCCGAGCCGATAATGACGGCGAGGGTGGCACGCTGTCGCTGCTGGCTCTGCTGATGAAGAAGACGAAAAGGCACGCGACGATCTTTTTCTTCGCTGGCATCATCGGCGCTGCCCTTTTCATCGGCGATGCGATGATCACGCCGGCGCTTTCGGTCCTTTCTGCGCTCGAAGGGCTGAAGCTGGTGACGCCTGTCTTTACGCCCTACGTCCTTCCGATCGCAGTGGCGATCATGCTCGTGGTATTCCTTGTGCAATCGGTGGGGACCGCCGCGGTTTCCAAGCTGTTCGGGCCGATCACGCTCGCCTGGTTCGTCGTCATCGGCATAGCCGGCCTGCTTCACATCGCCGACGACATGTCCATTTTCGCCGCGCTCAATCCCTACTACGCCTTCGATTTCATCACCCACGCAGGCTTCGTCGGCCTCGTCATCCTCGGCGCGGTGTTCCTGACCGTCACCGGCGCGGAGGCGCTCTATGCTGATCTCGGGCATTTCGGGCGCAAACCGATCCAGGTCGCCTGGTTTGCGGTGGTCTTCCCATCGCTTGCCCTCAACTACCTCGGGCAGGGCGCTCTCGTCCTCAGGAACCCGGCTGCCGCATCCGATCCGTTCTTCCTGCTCTTCCCCGAATGGGCGATGCTGCCCGCCGTGCTTCTGGCGACGGCCGCGACCATCATTGCGAGCCAGGCGGTGATCACGGGCGCCTTCTCGCTCGCGCGCCAAGCCATCCATCTCGGCTTCCTGCCGCGGCTGGAAATCTGCTTCACCTCCGCCTCGAACACCGGCCAGATTTATGTTCCCGCGGTCAACATGGTCCTGCTGATCGGCGTGCTCGCCCTGATCTTCTCGTTCGGCAGCTCGGAATCGCTGGCGACGGCCTACGGGATCTCGGTCACGGGCGCGATGGTGGTGACGACCATCCTGTCGTTCCAGTTCCTGCGCGCCGTCTGGGGCTGGACGGTGCTCTCGGCCCTCGCCGTGCTGCTTCCGCTCTTTCTGCTAGAGAGCATCTTCCTCAGCGCCAATCTCCTGAAGATCCATGACGGCGGCTATGTTCCGGTGCTGATTGCCGCGGCGCTGATCGCCATGATGTGGACGTGGAAGAAGGGAACGCTTCTCGTGCGGGATAAGTCTGCACGCAACGACATTCCGCTCACCCAGTTCATCCGCTCGATCGAGCGTAAGTCGGAACACAGCCCGGTCGATGTGCCGGGAACGGCGATCTTCCTGTCGAGCGTGCCCGACATGGCGCCGGGCGTCCTCCTGCACAACATCAAGCACAACAGGGTTCTTCACGAACAGAACGTCATCCTGAACATCAGGACGGCCTCGCGGCCCTATGTGCCCGACACGCAGCGCGTGACGATCGAGAGGCTCTCGCCCCGCTTCAGCAAGATCCAGCTGGATTTCGGCTTCATGGAGGATCAGAACGTGTCGGCGGCGATGCCGCTTTGCCGGCAGGCCGGGTTCCAGTTCGAGATCATGTCGACCTCGTTCTATGTCGGGCGGCGCAAGCTGGTCGGCGATCCCAATACCGGTCTTCCCCGCTGGCAGGATCGTCTGTTCATCGCCATGGCCGGCTTCGCCATCGATCCATCCGATTATTTCCAGCTGCCGAGCAATCGCGTCGTCGAGCTCGGCGAGCAGATGGTGATCTGAGCGGCCGCCATCTTGTTGCCGAACTGTGCGTGAACTCTTCCTTTCCCAGAAGGAGGCAGAGGCAGGCATGGCTGGATATGACGACCGCTACGTCGAGATCACGACGCGCCTTCGCTCGGTGCAGTCGTTTTGCGATTTCCTCTCGCAGGGCGGAACCGTTCGCATCGCCCCGGCGGAGGGGGCGTCCTACAAGGACGTGACGGCTGTTCTCCTCGAGCGCAACCGCCGGGAAGCCGAAGTGCTCGCCCGCACGCGCCGGCAGCTCTATCCCGAGCTTGCGGACGAAGACGTGACGCCGCCGCTCTACAGCCGCCACTGACGCCGCCACGAGCGCGGGCGGCCGTTTATGCCGCGCTGGCGCGCCGAGAGGCGCCCGTTTCACCCAGCTGGAACTGGTCGATCAATTGCAGGAGCGTCCTCGTCTCGTCTGCGAGTTCCTTCGTCGCCGCGCTCGTTTCCTCGACCATGGCCGCGTTCTGCTGCGTCATCTGGTCCATCCGGTTGACGGAGGAGTTCACTTCATGCAGCGCGTTGTACTGTTCCCGGCTCGAGCGGGCGATGACGTCCATCTGTTCGGATGCGCTGACCACCTTTGAGGAGATGCTCTCGAGGACATCGCTCGTTTCGCGCACGACGCGCGCGCCGTTGGTGATCTCCGCCCGCGAGCGGCCGATGAGCTGCTTGATCCGCTGGCCGGCGTCTGCCGAGCGCTGGGCGAGATCGCGGACTTCCTGAGCCACGACCGCAAAGCCTTTGCCGGCCTCGCCGGCGCGGGCGGCCTCGATGCCGGCATTGAGCGCGAGCAGGTTCGTCTGGAATGCGATATCGTCGATGACGTCGATGATCTGCACGATCTCGTTGGAAGCCGCCTCGATCTTGCTCATTGCATCGATGGCGCTGGCGACCACCTCCGATGACGAATCCGCCGTCTGCTTCGTGTCCGTGATGATCTGGCGGGCATCGTCGGCGCAGGCCGCCGACGAACGGACCGTCGTGGTGATCTCCTCGATGGCTGCGGCGATCTCTTCGAGCGCGACGGCCTGTTGTTCGGTGCGCTTCGCAAGGTTGCCGGCGGAAATGTCCATCTGCCCGGCATTTCCTTCGATCATCCGCGTATTGGTGCGGATCTGGTCGATCGTTTCCTGGAGGCGCAGCAGGGACGAGTTGAAGTCGTTGCGAAGCTGCTCCAGACGGCCGAAGAAGGGCGTTGCGATCGTCTGCGAAATATCGCCATGCGCCAGGCGTCCGAGCCCCTCGGCCAGCGCCGTCACCGCAAAATCGATCTGCTGTTCGACTGAGCGTTTCTCCTCGTCGTTGCGATGCCTTTCCTCCTCGGCCCTCGTCCGTTCGATCTCGCTGCGCTCCTCGATCTCGACCTTGGCAATGGCATTGTTCTTGAAGACGCCGAGCGCACGGGCCATGTCGCCGATTTCATCGGCGCGGCTCTCGCCGACGATCGCCGTTTCGAGCTTGCCGTCGGCGAGCCGCCGCATGGCCGAGGTGATCTGGTTGATCGGCCCCTTGAGCGTGACGGTCAGCCCGATCCCGGCGAGAATTGCGATCACGACGCCGAGGATCGTCGTTCCCATGGACATGGAATTGGCATCGGCCCGTTCCTCGGCCGCGTTCTGCCGCTGCATTTCGGCGAAAGCCGTCAATTGAGCCCACATGCGGTCCACATCGGCGGCGGCGGCGCGGAATTCGTCCTGGCGCTGTGCACTGATGCGGACGAGATCGGCGGCCGATGTTTGCATCTTGTCCAGCGCCGGCAGAAGTTTCTTCTTGAGGTTGTCGAACTGCGCAACGCCCCCCGCATTCGAAACCAGCATGTCCAGGCCCTTCCTGACGGCGGTGATTTCCTGCGAGAGCCTCTGGAGATTGGCGTCGGTGGGCGCGAGCGTCAGCTTCGCCATGACGATCTGGATCACGTAAGCCGAGGTCGTGAGCTTCTGGCCGTCCCTCTGGCCGGTCTTGGCGCGATCGACCGTCTTGGCGGTCTCGGCCGCCTTGTCCGTCACCGCCTTCACCCGCCGCGTCGCCACCGCCTGCAATTCCGGCAATGTGCCGACCATCTGGCCCGTCGCGTTTTTGAGGCCGGCTGCGCGCTCTTCGGTCTCATCGGTGGCTTCGGCAAGCGGCCTCAAGGCGGCAATGGCATCGTCGATCGTCTTCTTGGCTTCCGGCACCTCGCCGGCAAGCGCCATGGCCAGGATGCGTTGCTGCCGGGCGAGCTCCTCCATATCGGTGCCTGTGATCGCGCCGGCGGCTTGCGCCTTGTCGTTCAACGATTGGGCGAGGGAGGCGAACTCGGAAATGCGCTGTGCATCGCCGAGTGTATTGCGAGCTTCGTCTTCCTGACTGTCGGCGGCGCGCTGGAGAACCTTGGTGCCCTCGACGATATCCGTCTGGGCCGACACGACGACGCTTTGCGCCTTTTGGAGATCGGCGAACAGCGCTGCCCGGCTCTGCTGAAGCTGCCACAGCGTATCCATGCGGGCCGAAATTCCGTCGATGGAGGACAGCGCCTGTTCCAGCTCCTGCTGGCCGCTGCGGTCGGAAGCAAGCCTGTCGAGGCCGGATTTCAGAAGGGTCCGTTGATCGGCAAGCTTTTGGGCGACGCCATCCCGGTTTTCCTGGGTGGCATTGGCTAGAAATTCGGCCATTGCGGCCGACAGGTTGCGGAAGCCGCTGAGCGATTGCAGGACGGAATTGGAAATATCCATCCGCCCCTGAAGCAGGCTCGATGCATAAAAACCCGTCGCGCCCACGGCGATGATGCTCAAGACGAACGGGGTAATGAACACCATCACCTGCGTCTGGATACGAACCCGCGATAACAGCCTTCCGAACATGAGCCCCTCCCCTTCTGTATTCCGCAAACACTCGAGCATCAATGGAATGAATATTTCGTAGCATGAAATTCGTGAAATATCCGTTTCAAATGTCGCTCTGATGGGGACTCAACGTCGTTTTTCCACCGGGTACTGAGAGGCGAACTGTCCAGACGCGACGACGGAGCGATCAGGCGAAGCCGATTTCCGCAAGCAGCGGAAGATGGTCCGAGGCGACGCGTGTCAGCCGGTTTTGGAGCACGGCTGCCCTGCCGACGACGAGATCGTCGGTGACGAAGATGTGGTCGAGGCGCATCAGTGGATAGCGGGAGGGAAAGGTCGCTCTCGGCGCGCCCGGCCCGGCGAGCTGCGCATCTTTCAATGTTCGCGCGACGAGCCGGTAGGTCGCGGACGAAGGAATGGCGTTGAAATCGCCGCAGAGAACGGTCGGCAGGGGCGCTTCCGCCGTGCCGTGCAGCCAGCCGGAATTCAGCAGCGTCGTCATCTGCTTGATCCGCTCGCGCCCGCGAAGGCCGAGATGGGTGTTGACGACGAGGAGCTTTCTGTCGCCGACCGCAATTTCGACGGAAAGCGCGCCCCGGGTCTCGCCGATCGAGGGCAGGGGGCCTGATTTGACCGCGCCGGTCGGCAGGGCGGTGATGATCGCATCGCCGTACTGCTCCTCGGCCACCGACAGCGCCGGATGGAAATGCGCCTGCATCTTCAGAAGCGAGGCGATCAGATGCGCCTGGTCGATGCCGCCGGTCCTGCGCCTGCCGACATCGACTTCCTGAAGCGCGATGATATCGGCCTCCGTTTCGGCGATGACGGAAGCGATGCGGCCGGGATCGAGCTTCCGGTCGCTGCCGATGCAGCTGTGCACGTTATAGGTCAGGAGTTTGATCGGTTTATTGCGCATAGGTCTGCTGAAAACTTGTTTCCCCCGGGAATGAAACGGAGAACCGCGAAGGTGCGGCTCTCCTGGGAACACAGAACTCGTTTGATCGTTCCAGAAGACGAGCCCTGCCGCCCGCACTTCGGAAATGGATCATCGATGAGCCTGAAAAAGCTAATCTTGAATGGACTGCTCGTTGCCGCCCTTTGTCTCGCGGTCTTTCTTCTTTACCGGATATTCCAGCAATATAGCCTGGATGAGATCGTCCAATCGGTTCGAAGCATCCCGCTTTCGACCTTCTTCACAGCACTTGCCTTCGCAGCCGCATCCTATCTCTGTCTCAGCTGTTTCGATCTGCTCGCGATCCGGTCGCTCGGCAAATCCTTGCCCTATCGCAAGATCGTGCTCGCCTCGTTCATCAGCCTTTCGCTCGGCCACAATATCGGCTTTGCGGGCCTGAGCAGCGGCGCCTTCCGCTATCGATACTATTCACGCTGGGGGCTGACGACGGAGGATGTGGCGAAGATCATCCTGTTTTGCGGCGTCACCGTGGGGCTTGGGCTCGTCACGCTCGGCGGCCTTGCCCTGATCGTCAATCCTGGCGATGCAGCGCGCTTGCTGCGCGTCGATGCGGCAAGCGCCCGCATCTTCGGCCTGCTGGCGCTGATCGTGCCGGTCGTCTATGCGGGTTTGGCGTTCTTCGTCCGCGGCAAGCTGCGGCTGTGGCGCTGGTCGTTTCAGCTGCCGCGCTTTCCGATCGCGGTCGCGCAGGTCTGCGTCGGGACGATCAATTTCTTGCTGGTGTCGGCCTGCCTGCACCAGATGCTCTCGACCTTCGGCGACGTTGCCTTCTTCCGCTCGGTCACGGCTTACGTGCTGGCCAATTCGGCGATCCTCGCAACCCATATTCCCGGTGGTCTCGGCGTGCTGGAAGCGACCGTCTCCTATGCCGTGCCGCAGCAGGCGTCGATCGGCGCGCTGATCGCCTTCCGCTGCGCCTATTTCTTCATCCCGCTGGCGCTCGGCGTAACACTTCTCCTCATTAGCGAGCTCATCTTCCGATGGTCACGCGGCGCGGGCGAAGAGGCGGACGAGTGCGCCGAGGCCCAATCGGTGTAGGAGCAGGAAGGGCCGGCTCGGATCGAAGATCGCGGTGCCCGTGATCGGCGAGATTTTACCCGACAGTTCGACGGTAAATTCCCTGAGGCCGCGAGCGCCCTCGTTCAGCGCGTCGATCGCCCCGATCATCGAGCCGCTTTGCGCACAGGCGGCGGCAAAAGTCTCGGGAGCCGTTCCGAGATATTCGGCCAGCAGGCGATTGCGCAGTTCCGCGATCGCGCGGCGATGCTCGCCGTTTTCAGCCTCGAACAGCAGATCGCATTCGGAATCAAGCCCTTCCGAGCGATTGTTGAGATTGGAAGAACCGATCCGCGCCAGCTCGTCATCGGCGATCATCAATTTGGAATGGATGAGCACCTCGACCTCGCTGTCCGTCTGTACTGACAGCTCGGCCTTTTTGGGCCCGGGCACGACGGGATAGTAGACCCGCAGGCGGTTGGCGCGATCGGCGCGCTTGAGGCGGCGGATGACTCGGTCGCGGTTGCTGCCCATGACGAGCTTTTCGATCAGCCCGTGAGAGCGGCGCGTGCAGATGACGATGATCTCAGGCCCATCCTTCTCCTGCAATCGTGCGGCAATGGCGTCCGCGACGCGAAAGGAGGCGAGATATTGCGCCTCGATATAGAGATGGCGCCGGGCGCGGGAAATGATCTCCAGGGTCGAGGCGATGCCGTCGCTGATGCCGCTGCGCCAGGTGGTCGCCGGCTCGGTCAGGGCGAAACCGACTGGGATGTCGTGCAGCGAAACCGAAAGGTCGTCTGGCCAGGCGAAGGGCATGCTCCCGGCAAGCGGCAGATGCTTTTCGCCGGTGGCGGCTTCCCAGCGCCGTCTGGCGATATCGCCGATCAGCCGGGCGGCGTCGCCTGTCACCATCGCCTGCACGTCATGCAGCGGATCATAGGAAACGCCCTCGGGATCGCGCCGCAGCCTGTCCCTGGCGCGGTGGCGCCGCGTATCCCATCGCCGCGACGTCAGGTCTATGCCGCCGATGAAGGAGACCGCGTCGTCGATGCAGACGAGTTTCTGGTGGTGGCAGCCACGAAGGGCGACCTGGAGATCGAAGCGCAGATCGATCCTGGTGTTCTTGGGGAAGTTCTTCTTGCGAAGCACCTGCAGGGATTTTTCCGAATAGATCGGCCCGAGCGTCCAGATGAGGATGCGAATTTCGAGCTGAGGATTTGCCGCTGCCAGGTCGTGTAGCAGGTCGGCCAATGTTTCTTCGGATTTTTCCGGTTCCATCAGGATGTCGGGATTGAAATCCCACCCGACGATCCAGATGGTATGTTGCGCCTGCCGCAGCGCCCGCGAGACCTCGGCGAAATATGTATTGCCGTTGATCAGAAAGGCGGCTTTGTCAGCGCGTCCCTGGAGCCGCAATGCCGTGCCTCCTTCTTTTTCGCCACCCGGATGTTGCGCTTTTGTTCGGGTCAGGTACGGTTGACTGGATATGGCTTCGAATGCGGTCATGTTTGCCTCGGCCGTTTGACTGAAAGCAAACGCCTGGAATTTCACAGGGTTCCCGATGGCATGACGGGCGGCCCCGTGGTGCAGGATAAAGGAAACGAGATGTCACAGCGGGCAGGCAGCGCCGATCTTCCTCTTCACGGGGGACGCGTGCCGCATTGGCTCGGCGACCGGATGACGCGGCTGGGAACGCTGATTACCGAGGCGATCGTCCATCACTACGGCCGCGACGAATTCCTGCGCCGGCTCGCACATCCTTTCTGGTTCCAGTCCTTCGGCGCCGTGATGGGCATGGACTGGCACTCCTCCGGCATTACAACAAGCGTTCTCGGTGCGCTGAAACGCGGGCTGACGCCGCGCGCCGGCGAACTCGGCCTGCATGTCTGTGGCGGCCGTGGCACGCATTCACGCAAGACCCCGCAGGAGCTCGTCTCGATCGGCGAGCGTGTCGGCCTCGACGGCGAGGGGCTGGCGACGACGAGCCGCCTCATCGCCAAGGTCGACAGCGCCGCCCTGCAGGACGGCTTCGACCTTTATCTCCACGGCTTCGTCGTCGCCGACGACGGCCATTGGGTGGTCGTGCAGCAGGGCATGAATGGCGACCGGCGGCAGGCCCGGCGCTATCATTGGCTCTCCGAAGGGCTGGAAAGTTTCGTCGACTCGCCGCATGCGGCGATCGAAGGCCGGAGCCAGGGCGAGATCGTCAATCTTGCCGACAAACGCGCCGAGCGTTCGCGGCGCGGCCAGCTCGACCTGCTCGCGACACTCGGCCCCGACAGGATCGTCCGCGAGGCTTCGGCGCTGCTGCGCGCCGAAGAGCCGGCGCCGGAACCTGCCGCACAGCCCATGCTGCCGCATCTCATCATGCCCGCCCATCATGATGTACGCGAGAGCGACGTCAACATGCGGCGGCTGCACGGAAACCTGGCTGCGGCCGCTGACCGCGGGCCGGCGGATTTCCAGGAACTGCTGCTCGTTCCCGGCGTCGGCGCCCGCACGGTGAAGGCGCTGGCGATGGTGGCGGAGGTCGTGCACGGCGCGCCCTGCCGTTTCTCCGACCCGGCGCGCTTCTCGATCGCCCACGGTGGCAAGGACCGCCATCCTTTCCCGGTGCCGCTCAAGGTCTATGACGAAACGATCGGCGTGATGAAATCGGCGGTGCTGAAGGGCAGGCTCGGACGCGAGGAAGAGCTGCAGGCGCTGAAGCGCCTGGACGAACAATCCCGCCAGATGGAACGCTACGTCACCGGCCCCGACCTCAAGGAAATCATCGCCGGAGAATTCCGCCAATCCGCCGATTTCGGCGGCCGCAGCGTCTTCGGCTGGGAGCCGCCCGGGGGTGAGGATTAGGCCATGGTGGCGAAAGTGTCAGCGGTTTTCGAGCGCCGTCGATTCCAACTTTCATGGCCGATGCGCCGTTCAATCGAGCGGTGAAGGCACACCCTCACGGATCGCTTTGGAAAAATCCTCGGAAGCGCCGGAACCTTTTGCCCGTGCGGCGATATGCGCCGCCGCTTTCAGCTCCTCAAAAGGCAGATTCATGTCGAGCGCTTTCCGGTCATAGGCGAATTCCGGAAGGTAGCCGTTCACGATCAGCCGCCAATCGAACGGAAATGTAGCGCCGACGGCCCGCATCATTTTGGCGGCAGTTGTCGTGCAGTTGGTCGTGAGCGAGTTGTAGAAGCGCGGGTGTTCGGCGAGCGTATTCGCATCGCTCACATATTGCAGGAGAAGCCGTGCGGCGTTGGCCGGCGGAACGCGCATGCGAAAGAGCTGAACGTCCTCGCCGCGTATGTTGGATCGGACACGAATGACGTCGCTTTCGGTGGCCGCGATGATGACGAGGGGATTGCTTTTGAAGAGATCGCCGATCGGAGAGAATTTACCCCCGGCCGTTCTCCGCACCTCGATCGACCATGCCAGGTATTGACCGTCATCGAACCCAAAACTCAGGATCATGTGCGCCATCTCCGGTCCTGCCCAATAGGACATGAACAAATCCAGGCTCCTGAGCTTGCTCAGGTCGTAGGTTGGCGACTCCCATTTTTCCACAAAACCGCCATCTGTTTTCCAGGCAAAATTTCTGACATTGGTCAGCGTGAGCATGTTGCCTTCGACCGAGCCTGTCACCTGCCTGGCGACGTCTCCCGCCCAGTTGGCCGTCACCGGGGGCTTGATCGAGTTCCACCACACTGCGATGCCTGCAAAACATAGGACGAAGGGAAGGATGACGACGAGGCGCGGCTTCCAGATCATGGAAATTGCCGCGGCAACACCGACCAGCGCGAGGACGCCTGCCGCGACCGCTCGGATCGGCGGGGATTCCGGCAGACGGTAGAATAGCGCGAGAGAGGCCCATATGGTCGCCAGCAGAAACGCTACGCCGAAAACGGCCCTTGCAGCCCGAAACATTATCCGAGCGGGGAGGGGCGCTTGCCGCCGCCCGGGGCTCGCAGATCTTGACGCACTTTGGCTGTTGTTGAAACTCATGACGCCTTCCTATCCTTGGTGAAGGTCAATCGATGATTTCGATGTTCCAGACATTTGACGAGGACCGAGAAGGCGTCCTATCCGGAGGCGCATTATCGATGCTCGGGATGGTCTGGCTCCCGTGACGAGATGGCGAACAATCTGTCTTGAACTGTGGACGCTTGTCCAGTCCGCATCGGACAAAACAAGAAGAGTCTTACGAGCGGACGACAGTCGAATGCCGGCTCGGCTCGTCTCTCAATGCCCGTCCGGCGGGACGGCCTCGGCCGGAACCGTTTCCTTCAAATTCTTCCGGTGGAAGATGAAGAGGCCGGCGAAGACGATGATGACGGCGCCGACGACGATCTGCGTGTCGGGGATATCGTTGAAGAAGATGTAGCCGAGCACGATCGCCCAGAGCAGCAGGGTATATTGCAGCGGGGCGAGCAGCGAGGCCGGCGCGAGCTTTAGCGAGCGGGTGATGAGCAGATGCGCGCAGGTGGCGACGACGCCAAGGAGCAGCATACCGGACCAATCGATAGGCGTTGCCGACTGCCAGTGGCCGATGCTGAGCACGATGCCGGTGATAAGCGCGGCGATCGTCTGCCAGGTTACGAGCGTCGTGTCGCTGGTCGAACGGAGATAACGGCTCATGACAAGCGACAGCGCGAAGGCGAAGCTGCCGGCAAGGCCGAAGAATGAGGGAAGCGACAGCATCGCGGTGGACGGGCGCAGCGCGATGACGACGCCGGCGAAACCGACCAGAACGGCGAGCCAGCGACGCCAGCCGATCTTTTCGCCGAGGAAGAAATGCGAGAGCGCTGCAATGTAGATCGGCCCGGCCATGTAGAATGTCATGACGTCGGCGAGCGGCAGATAGGCGACGGCCGCGTAGAACAGCGCGACATCGCCGGTCGCCATGGCGACCCGTATGAACTGGAGACCTTTCTGCTCGACACGGAAAAGGGCCATCGACCCTTGCCGCAGGATCATCGGCCCGAGCACGATGAAGGCGCCGACCGAGCGGATCACCAGCACCTGGCCGACGGCAAAGCTCGCCACCAGCCACTTGCCCATCGCATCGTTCAGCGCAAACAGCAGATCGCCGAGCAGCATCAGCACGACGCCGGTCAGAATCAGGTTTCCGGCATTGCCGACGCCCGTCTTGGTCTTCATTCCCGAATCCTCGCAAAAACGGCCGCGCACGCGCGGCCGACTGCGGCTTCGGCTTTCACGGGGTCGATGTCAAGCATTCGATGATGCTGAAATGCATTCCGATTGCTTCGGATTAGAGCCGAGTGATCCGAAGAAGCTGGCAGGTGCAAGCCGGAAGGCAGCGCGGCCGGGACATCGGCGTCTTTGCTGGCGTTATCCGGACAGAGGGCAGTCGGACGTCCCTCAGGATCGCGCGGTCATCTGATCGACAAGTGCCTTGCCGACGCCATGGGCCGAGGCTGGATTCTGGCCGGTCACAAGGCGACCGTCGATTACCACATTCTCGGACCAGTTCGGCGCCGGCTGGTGCAGGGCTCCGCGTTCTTTCAGCGTGCTCGCCAGGAGGTAGGGTACTACCTCTGTATATTTCACCTCCGCCTCCTCCTCATCGGTAAAGGCTGCGAGCCGCTTGCCGGCCACGAGATAGCTGCCATCCGAGAGCCTGGCATTCACCAGAGCCGCCGGGCCGTGGCAGACCGCCGAGACGATACCGCCTGCCTCCCAAATCTCACGAACGATCTTCTGCACGGCCGAGCTTTCGGCAAAGTCCCACATCGTACCGTGGCCGCCGGCGAAGAAGACCGCCGAATAACGTGAAGGATTAAGGTCTGCGAGCACGAGGGAATGGGCAAGAGCGCCACGGAACTCCTTGTCCTTCCAAAAACGATCATTGATGGGGTCGGACAGGTCGAAGAAGTCGATCGGTGGGTGGCCGCCGCGTATGGAAGCGATCTCCACAGGAATGCCGGCCGCCTTGAACACCTCAAGCGGGTGGGTCAACTCGACCATCGCAAAGCCGGTCGGCTCACCGCTGTCACCCCGGATCGGATGGCTGGTGACGACGCAAAGAATGGGTTTGACGGTCATGCTCTCAGGCTCCCTGGGATTTGAGCGAGGCCACGTCGATGACGAAGCGATATTTCACGTCGCTCTTCAACATGCGCTGGTAAGCTCGTTGATCTTCTGGATGGGAATGATCTCGATGTCCGAGACGATGCCGTGCCGTCCGCAGAAATCGAGCATCAGCTGGGTTTCCGGCACGCCGCCGATGGAAGGAGCCGGAGATCGCCCGGCGGCGGCGCACGACGTCCCCTGCGCTCACCGGCGTACCGAGAGGCCCCAAAAGCCTACGAGCACCCGAACGTCTTCCGATGGCCCAGGGGCGAGCGCGGGATCAGGCGTTGCCTGGGGCGAACAGCGATTCCCAGTTCGTAAACGGGCCGAGCGGGATCACGTCCCAACCGATCAGGCCGGCTTTCGCGAGAGGGAATTCGGCGAGCGCCGCTTTGGCCGCTTCGACGGAAGCGGCCTCCGCGATGATGGCGACGCCGGGACGGTCCTGCCGGAAATAGATGTCGCGGATGACGCCGCCCTTGTACATCTGCCATCCGTGGCGCGCTTCGTCCTGCATGTGCGGTGCATATTTCTCAAGCGACGCACCGGGCTGCGGGACGTCGAGGCAAAGCAATTTCATAATCTGGTTCCTTCTTTGACTGACGGGATGGCTCACAACGGCTTAAAGCGACCTGCGGTGAGGGCGACGCGCTTGCCGAGATAGGAGGCGGTATCGAGATCGCTGCGGATCGGCGCGACGTCAGATGATTGATCCACATTCGATTGGGTCATGACGCCCAGCCAGCTTCCCAGCCGGTTGAGATCGTCGGCGCTGCCGGTGCTGCTGCTATTGCCCGGCATCATATCGAGACCAACCCAGATCATCCCGTGCTGGGCGGCGAAGAGGGCCATCGATATGAGTGAGTTCAACTTGTCGCCGTGCTGTGCTCCGGAATTGGTAAAGCCGGCTGCAATCTTGTTGCGCCATGTCTGGGCGTTCCAAGCCGCCTTGGTCGAATCCTCGAAGAACTGCTTGAGCTTGGCGCTGATCAGGCCATTGTAGGTCGGCGATCCGAAGATGATGGCATCGCTCCGCTCCAGCGCTTCCCAGTCGATTGGACCATTTCCGACCGCGACGAGGTTCGCCTCGGCTCCTTCGGCTTCGCTTACACCGGAGGCAACGGCCTCGGCAACGCGCGCGGTATGGCCATAGCCGCTGTCATAGACGATTGAAATCAGCAATAATTTGTCCTTCCATCGATGCCTGCAATGTCCGCCGGGCGGCAGCCTTTGCTGATCCCCCGAGACTTTCCTTTGTCTGGCCGGCGTTATATCGTAGAATGCGGACCTGCATTGGAGATCGTTTTTCTCTTCTTTGGTTCCTCTAGTTCTACATCGTGGGAACCGTTTCCTGGGGCACAGGTGCGCGATAGGTTTGATGGAATTCATGTGTTCGTCGAAGCGGTCGAGGCAGGCGGCTTTGCAAAGGCGGCAGACCGGTTGTCGCTGACGCGCTCGGCGGTCGGCAAATCGGTTGCGCGTCTGGAGGAGCGGCTAGGCGTGCGGCTGTTTCACAGGACCACCCGCACGCAAAGTCTGACGGAAGATGGTCAGCAATATTACGAGCGCTGTATCCGCGCCATCGAAGAACTGCGGGCGGGCGAGGCCTTGCTTGAATCCGGCCGGCGGGAAGTCGCCGGCAAATTACGCGTGTCGCTGCCGGTGCTTTTTGGGCGCTATTGCGTCGCGCCGATCCTGCGTGCCTATGCCCGCCAGCATCCGAAGCTTGAACTGGAGCTGAGCTTCAATGACCGGCCGGTCGATCTGATTGCCGACGGCTTCGATCTGGCGGTGCGAAGCGGCGCTCTCGGCAACGGCACCGCCTTGCACGCCCGGCGGCTGGTGAGCCCGCGCAAGGCGCTATGCGCTTCCCCCGCCTATATCAGCGCGCGCGGGGAGCCGCACTCGCTTGCAGATCTTTCGGAACACGACCTGCTGGACTACTGGCGCAATGACCATGGCCTGATCTGGCAGCTTCCGGATGCGACTGGCGCTCTGGTCGGGATATCGGTGACCTCAAGGCTGCGTTTCGATGATCTCGAAGCCATTTCCGATGCCGCCGTCGAGGGAATGGGCCTTGCCTGGCTTCCTTTCTGGCTGATCCGTGAGCGCATACATCAAGGCAGTCTTGTCGAAGTATGGGGCGATCGTCCGAACGCGGCTATGGATTGCTATGTCGTCTGGCCTACGAACCAATATCTGCCGCTACGCTCACGATTGGCAATCGACGCTCTTGCCGCCGAACTGCCAAGGCGTTTTGAAGCGTGAGGCGGTTCAACCCGATTTATGACGCCTTTCCATACATCCGGCTCGCACGCAACAAGCGCTGCGAATAGGGATGCTCGACCGCGCCTCTTCGCAAGGCCTCGATTTCGACCTCTTCGACGATCTCGCCCGCTTCCATGATGGCGACCCGGCTGCACATGTGGGAGACGACGGCGAGGTCGTGGCTGACGAGGAGATAGGTGAGGCCGCGCTCCTTGCGCAGGTCCTGCAGCAGATTGAGGATCTCGGCCTGGACCGAGACATCGAGCGCCGATGTCGGCTCGTCGAGAAGTAGGACGTCGGGGTTCAGCATCAGGGCGCGGGCGATCGCCACGCGCTGGCGTTGCCCGCCAGAGAGCTGATGCGGAAACCGGTAGCTCAGCGCCGGATCGAGGCCGACGGATCTCAGCACCGCGTTCACATCGACGGAGTTCCTGTCTAGCCCCTGGTTGCGCAACGGCTCCTGCAGCTGCGAGCGGATGGTCTTGCGGGGATGGAGCGATCCGTAAGGGTCCTGGAACACCATCTGCACCCGGCGGAAGAACGGCCGGCCGCGCTGCCGGTCCAGCGTATCGCCGTTGAGCGCGATCCGGCCGTCGTAACTGGCGTTGAGGCCGGAAAGCGCCCGTAGAACCGTTGATTTGCCGCAGCCGGATTCGCCGACCAGACCGAAGGCCGTGCCGCTTTCGACGGCGAGATTGACGTCTCTGACGACAGGCCTTTGCCCATGTCCGAAACGGATGGTGAGATTGTCGATCCTGATCATCGCGGCGGCTCCACTGCAAAATCGTCAAGCCAGGCGGGATCGCGCTTCAGGATCGGCAACCGGGCTGGCGGATCTTCGATCTTCGGCAGGGAAGCCAGCAGCCCCTGCGTATAAGGGTGTTTCGCCCTGTCGAGATCGCGGGCCTCGAGCACTTCCACGACGCGGCCGGCATACATGATGAGGACGCGGTCGCAGAAATTGCGGATGAGGTTCAGATCGTGGCTGATGAAGATCAGGCCGAGATTGCGGCGCAGGACCAGTTCGTCGAGCAGGGCCAGGATTTCGAGCCTCACCGTTACGTCGAGCGCCGATGTCGGCTCGTCGGCGATCAGCACTTCGGGTTCGGCGATCAGCATCATGGCGATCATCACGCGCTGGCCCATCCCGCCCGATATTTCATGCGGATAGAGACGGGCGACACGCTCGGGATCGCGGATCTTGACCGCCTCGAGCATTTCGAGCGCCTGGCCATGAGCCTTCCTCGCGCTCTCCCTGGGATGGTGGAGACTATAGGTTTCGGCGATCTGTTCGCCGATCCGCATCACCGGATTGAGCGAATATTTCGGATCCTGCAGGATGAGCCCGATCCGCCGTCCCCGGACCGTCATCATCGTTCTCTCGTCCGCCTTGAGCAGGTCGAGGTCGCCAAAGCGCATCCGCTCGGCGCTGACATGCGCCGTCGGCGGCAGGAGCTTCATGATGGCGCGGCCGACGGTGGATTTGCCCGATCCGGATTCGCCGACGATCCCGAGTTTTTCCTGCCCGAGCGTAAAACTCACGCCGCGCACCGCGCGCATGTGGCCGCCGCCATAGGCGATTTCGAGGTTGCGGATATCGATCAGCCCGGTCATTCCGCCCCCCTGGGATCGAGGACATCGCGAAGCGCATCGCCGACGAGGTTGAAAGCGAGGCTGACCAGCGCGATGGCGATGCCGGGGGCGGCGATCACCCATGGGCTGTCGAGCATGAATTCGCGCCCGCTGGCTGCCATCGATCCCCATTCCGGCCATGGCGGCTGCGCGCCGAGGCCGAGGAAGCCCAGACCGGCGGCGGTGATGATGATGCCGGCCATGTTGAGCGTGACGCGGACGATCACCGAAGGAATGCACATCGGCAGGATGTGACGGGTGATGATCGCGATCGAGGTCGCGCCCTGCAGGCGCACGGCGGCGATGTAATCCGCCTTGCGCAGGCTGAGCGTCTCGGCGCGCGCCAGCCGCGCGATCGGCGGCCAGGCCGTCAGCGAAATGGCGATGATCGCATTGGTGATGCCGGGGCCGAGGGCGGCGGCAAAACCAAGCGCCAGCACCAGCCCGGGGAAGGAGAGGAAGATATCGGTGATGCGCATCAGGATTTCGTCGACGATGCCGCCGAAATAGCCGGAGAAGGTGCCGATCAGCAGGCCGAGCGGCGCGACGATGACCGTCACCAGCATGATGATGTAGAGCGTCGTTCGGGCGCCGTAGATGACGCGGGAAAAGACGTCGCGGCCGAAATTGTCGGTGCCGAGCCAATGCTCTGCCGAAGGCGGCGCAAGCCGCCCGGCCATATCCTGGACGATCGGGTCGTAGCTCGTCAGCAAGGGGGCCGCGGTTGCTACCGCGATCAGCAGCACGATGATGACGAGACCGGCAAGGCCGAGCGGATGCAGGCTGAACTTCTGCCAGCCTTGATGGATCTGCTGCGCCGAGGATTGAAACCAGCCCTGAGGCTCCGGCGCCAGCAGCCATCCGCGAAAGCCGGCGGCATGGGTGCTGTCTGCGTCTTCGGTGGAGATCGTCATGGCGTCACCGTGTTCTCGGATCAAGGATGCGATAGAGGACGTCGGACAGGATGTTGATCGTCAGGAAGACGGCGCCGATCGTCAGCACCGAACCCATCACGACGTTCATGTCGTTCATCTGCAGCCCGCGGGTGAGGTATTGGCCGAGCCCCGGCCAGCCGAAAACCGTCTCGATCAGCACCGCGCCTTCGAGCAGGCCGCCGAAGGTCAGCGCCAGGATCGTCAGCAACTGCACGCGGATGTTCCTGAAGGCATGGCGCCAGACGACCTTGCGGGTGCCGAGGCCCTTTGCCCGCGCGGTGATGATGTATTCCTGGCTCAGCTGTTCCAGCATGAAGCTTCGCGACATGCGGCTGATATAAGCGACGGAGTAATAGCCGAGGATCGCCGCCGGCAGGATGATGTGGCCGAGGGCGTTGTGGAACACCTCCCATTGACCCTGGATCGCCGCATCGATCAAGAGAAAGCCGGTCATCGGCGTGACCAGGCCTTCGTAGAAGACGTCGACCCGGCCCGACGCGCCGACGAGCTTCAGCTTGGCGTAGAAGATGAAGAGCGCCATCAGGCCGGTCCAGAAGATCGGAATGGAATGGCCGGCAAGCGCGACGATGCGGGCGATGTGGTCGATGATCGTCCCGCGCTTGACCGCAGCGGTGATCCCCAGGGGGATGCCGACGATCGCCCCGATGATCATGGCGATGATGGCAAGCTCGATGGTCGCGGGAAAAATCGTCATCAGGTCGGTCAGGATCGGCTGGCCCGTCGTCGCCGACATGCCGAGGTCGCCCGTGGCGATCTTCCCGACATAGGAGAGGAACTGCATCCAGATCGGCTGCCCGAGCCCCAGCTCGTTATAGACGCGGTCGTAAACCTCCTTGCTGACCTCCGCCCCGGTGATTGCGAGCACCGGGTCGGCAGGCAGCAGGCGGCCCATCGAAAAGGTCAGGAAGAGCAGGCCGAGCAGCGTGGTGACGACCGCCACCGCACGTCCCGCCAGCCGCCTGAGCAGGCTCAGCAGGGGGGGCGGGGCCGCCTCGGCGAACCCGCTTCCCGCCGGCTGGCGGCTTGCCTCCTGCTTCGATGTCAGATCGGCGCTCGCCACGCGCTCTACTCCTTGGTCACGTCATGCCAGCGTGTCGACCATGTCGTGTGGCCGTGATAATTCTTCACGTTGGCGCGCATGACATAGGGGTCGGTTCGCTGGAAGAAGATGACGAGCGGCGAAGCCATGCCGGCATAGATGCCGTCCATCTTCTTGAAGATGTCGGTGCGCTTTTCCGTGTCGCGCTCCCGCATCGACTGGTCGATGAGCGTGTTGAGCTCGTCCACCTTCATGCCGGTGCGCCAGAGATAATAGCTGCCGAGGCGTGCCTCGTCGCTATTGTCGGGGTTGAAGGCATATTGCGTGGCGACGGCGAAGGGGTCCGGCAGGCGGGCGCCGGAATTGCCGAGCAGCACTTCGAACTTGCGTTCGCGGAAGGCGGGCGTGAATTCGCCGGGCACGAGGTCAAGATCGAAACCGGCGGCGCGTGCACTCGCCTGCAACGCTTCCGCAAAGGGCAGGGTTGGGGCTCCCGAGGGGTTGAGCACCTTCTTCAGGCCGTTCGGATATCCGGCCTCCGCCAGCAACTGCTTGGCCTTGGCGGGATCGTAATCGTAGCGGACGGCGGTTTCGCCGGGCGCGCCGATCATGCCGCGCGGGATCATCGACTGCCAGGGGAAACCGGTATAGCGCATGATGTTGCCGGAGATCGCCTTCCAGTCGAAGGCGTGCTGGAAGGCCTCGCGGACCTTCGGCTTCTGCAGGTCCGGATCTTTCTGGTTGAGGGCGATATAGTAGAAGCCGAGACCCGGCACGTTCTCGATCACCATATCCTTGTTGCCGGAGAGCGCATCGAGATCGCCGCTTGCGACATACTGGCCGACATCGACGTCACCGGCTTCGAGCTGGAGCCTGAGATTGCCGGATTCCGGGATATGGCGGGCGACGACGCGGGCCATGGCGGGCTTGCCGCCCCAGTATTTCGGCTGCGCATTGAAGATCGCCACATCGTTCGGCCGCCATTGCGCCAGGCTGAAGGGGCCGCTGCCGGCGGAATTGGCCGAGAGCCAGGCGCCGCCGAAATCGCCGTTCGCCTCATGCGACAGCACCGTCTTCTTGTCGACGATGCCGATCGAGGAGCCGGCCAGCGAATAGAGCACCAGGTCGGTATTGACCGCCTGCGGCAGCTCGATCTCCAGCGTGTGTTCGTCCTTGGCGCGGACGAGCTTTTCGACGTTATCGGCCGTGAAGCCCCAGAGCGCGACGTCGGTGGAGCCGACCTGGCCCATCTTGATGACGCGCTGGATCGACCAGGCCGCATCCTCGGCGGTCACCTTGTTGCCGCTCTGGAAGACCGCGTCGTCGCGCAGGGTCAGCGTGATGACCTTGCCATCGGGCGAGACCTCCCATTTCGTCGCAAGCATCGGTTTCAGCGTCTTGAGATCGTCCGGCGACAGCTGCACGAGGTTGTCGTAGATGTTGGAGATCAGCTCGGAGACCGTGCGGGCATTGTTCTGGGCCGGATCGAGCGTCCGTATACCGGTCAGATTCGTCCCGATGACAAGCATGTTGGGCGGCGAGGCCGCCAGGCTCGGCTGCGCCGCCATCAGCGCGCCTGTCATTGCGATCGTCGTCAGTAGCTGTTTCAGCATCTCAAGACCTCCCAATCCTGTGGCACGGCCATCCCCGCGCCTGTTCGTTGCCTGTGGAAATGAATGCGGCTCAGCTGGCCGCCTTGACGGACTCCTCCCGGCCGGCATCGACCTGGGTATTGCCTTCGGCATTCCAGCCGCGAAGCAGACCATGCAGCTCCTCGCGATCCTGCTGATCGAGCCGCGGCAATCCCGGCACGCGCACCGGGCCCACATCGAGGCCGGAATAGGTGACGGCCTCTTTGACGACGGTCACGTTCGCGCCGTTGCGGAATTTGGTGCGCATCCGCTCGAAGGGTTCGAGCTTGTCGACGATGGCTCTCGCCGCAGCGAAATCGCCTTTTTCAAGCGCTGCGTGGACGGCAAGCGAAAGCTTCGGCGCGACGTTGACGAGGCCCGAGGTGAAGCCGCGCGCGCCGGCCGCGGTGAATGTCGGTGCCCAGCTCTCCGCCAGGCCGCAGACGAAGAGCGCGCCATTGGGATCGGCGGCCGGGATCGCCTTCGACAGCAGCATCAGGTCCGTTGTGGCGAACTTGATGCCGGCTATATTGCCATGGTTGGCGAGGCGGACGATCTCGGCGACGGCAAAACCCTCGGCCCTGACATAGGCGACGAGCGGCAGGGTGGATGCATCGGCGAGATTGCAGAAATAATCGATCTGGGCCGAAGGTGCCGCGAAAGGATCGACGGGCTGATGCGACATGACGGCCGATGCGCCGATCGCGGCCGCATCTTTGGCCATGCCGATCGCCTCGCGCAGCGACCGGCCGATCGCCGCCGTCACCGGCGCCCGGCCATCCACACCCGATACCGCCGCCTCGTGGACGATCCGGATCTCCTGCGGCGTCAGGGCATAGAATTCCCCGGTATTGCCGGCCGCGACGATGTTGTGAATGCCGGCCGCGGCCACTCGTTCATAAACCCTGGCGGTAATCCGGGGCTCGACTTCGCCCCCGGCATCATAGGCCGTGACGGGAACGCCCGACACGCCGGTGAGCGCCTTGCGCATGATCGCGATGCTCATTTTTCTCCCCCGTTCGCTTTTCTTCCAGTTGATCGTCAGCCGAAACGGAAGGGCGGCAGCCCCTCCGCATCGACATCGAAGGCGATGACCGTGCCCGCCTCGAAACGTCCGGTGCGGTCGCTCGACAGGCTCGTGACGTAGAGGGTGCTGAAATCCGGCCCTCCGAAACACGGCATCGTCGGTGCTGCGACCGGCAGAATGTAGATTTCGATGATTTCGCCTTCGGGCGATATCCGATTGAGGCGGCCTGCGGAGACGCCGGCGCTCCAGTAGAATCCGTCGCGATCGGTGGCCGCTCCGTCCGGGCGCCCTTGTTCCTCGGTGAAGCTGCGCAGGCGGTGTCGCTGGCCGAGCTCGCCTGTCTCCGGATCGAAATCGAAGGCCTGCAGAAAGCATTGCCGGCTGTCGGAGTGATACATCCGCCGGCCGTCCGGCGACCAGGCAAGGCCGTTGGAACTCGTCAGTCCAGTCGCGACCGTGCGCGTGCTGCCATCGGCGCCGATGCGGTAGAGCGCCGCATCGTTCAGCTGCGGCTTGGCCTCGCTGATCGATCCGACCCAGAAGTGGCCGTCCGGCCCGACCTTGCCGTCGTTGAGACGGCCGATCATCTCGCGTCCCACAGGATCGCACAAAAACTCGAGATGGCGGGAGACGGGATCGAAGAGATGGACGCCCGTCTGGAGGGCCACCACGATCCGGCCGTCGCGGCAAAGCCCGGCGCTGCCGATGGCCGAAGGCATGTCGAAGCGCTCGATCCTGCCGTCGGCCGAGAGCCGCACGAGCGCCGGCGCCAGGATGTCGACGAGCCAGAGCGCGCCGGTCGTCTCGTCCCATATCGGCGATTCACCGACCGTCAGCGGTTGCTGCAGGACCGACCGGATCTTCGGTTCGATGATGCGGGGTGCCGTCACGAGACTGTCTCCGGATCTTTGACGAGGCCCTCGGCATCGCGCATGCGGATGCTGCCGTCGTGGTTGAATTCGCAGAAGCCGCCGCCCTGGAATGCAAGGGCGACCCGCCCTTCCGCGCCGTTCTCGATGCGGGCGTGATCACGCGGTCGGTCCTGCGGCTGGTAGCCGAGCCGCGTCGCCAGATCGTTGTCCCACCATTTCGTGTCGGTATCGGAAACGCCGTAAACGACGGTTGCGGCGATCTGCGGGTGGGTGAGGCCGATCCGCACCAGTTGCGCCAGATCCCGGGCGCTGATCCAGATGGCAATCGAGCGCTCGCTGTTGGGATAGGTGCCGGCATTGCCGATGCGGATGGAAAGGGAGCGGATGCCCGACGTGTCGTAATAAAGTCCCGCCACCAGCTCGCCCCAGCATTTGGAAAGTCCGTACGGGCTGTCCGGCCGCATGGGATCGAGCGGCGATATGACCTTGCCACGCGGGTAAAAACCCGTCGCATGGTTGCTGGAGGCGTAGACCATCCTCTCCACCCTGTTGATCCGGGCGGCCTCGTAGAGATTGTAGGTCCCGAGGATATTGGCCTGCAAAATGGCATTCATGTCGACGCCGCTGGCGATGCCGGCGAGATGAACGACACCGTCGACACCACGCAAAGCGGCCGTTGCCTCGTCGAGCTTCGAGAGATCGGCGTGGACGAAGCTTTCGTTTTCGGCCAGTTCCGCAGGTTCATGAATGTCGATGAGGCTGAGATGCTCGAAATGCTGGCGAAGAAGCGGGCGCAGCAGCGTCCCGACACGTCCGGCAGCACCCGTCACGGCAACTCGTCTCATCATCTTTCCTCCGGTCATCGCTCAAACACCCTGGAACATGCGGGCGCGCGCATTCAGTATGTGTCTCTTCATCGCATCGTGCGCTTCGGTTTCCCGCCGTGCGAAGATCGCTTCCACGATCACCGCATGCTCGTCCTGGACGCTGCGGATCTGCTCCGGCGTGCGCTTCAGGCTCAGGCTTCGCGTCACCGAATGGCCGATGGCGAAATGCGGCCGGAACCACTCGCGCACGGTGATGTGAAACTGATTGCCCGTCGCCATCGCAATCGCGTCGTGCAGCACCTGGTCTTCCTCGGCGCCGAGTTCGCCGTCACGCAGACATTGCTCGATCGCAAGAAGTGCGGCCTCGATCCGCTCCTTGTCGGCCGGCTGCCAGTTTCGCGCGGCAAGCTCCGCAGCTTCGGCTTCGAGACCGGCGCGGAATTCGAAGAACCGCTGGACATCGGCGAGCGAGCCGACCGGCACCATTTTCAGCATAGACGAATCCGGCTGCTGCCGGACATAAGAGCCCGACCCCTTGCGCGAGACGATGAGCCCGTCGGTTCTGAGCCGCTCCAGCGCCTCGCGGACCACGGGCCTCGATGCGCCGAAATCGGTGGCGAGCTTCGTTTCCGATGGCAGTCGCTCGTTCACGGGAAACTTGCCGTCGGCGATCATCCCTACGATCTTCTCGTAGATGATATCGCTGAAGCGCGTTGCGCCCCGGTTCGAAACGGCATCGACTGCAAACGTCATTATCGCCCTTTTCTCCGCCGCCACGTGGCAAATTCACCCCATCGGCTCTTCGCCCGGCGAGCGGAAGCCGGATATGCCTTCGCGACCGTGCGCCGAGCCGTCACCAGCCGCGATGCGGCCTGTATACAGCTTCTGACAGATTGGTCTTCATTCTCTATCCAAGGCAGGCTTGCCAATGGCTTGGCGCCCTGTCCGATGATGCATGGCTATCGAATCTGTAATTATCTGTCAACTCTTGTAATCATTTGAGAACGTGTCTATGGTTTCGTCCAGCGCCGAGGAGGGCGCGAAAACGGCAGGTCGGGAAGCCCGCCGTACCAGCCGGGACAAGCCTGTCCCGGCATAAAAGGGGAGGAATCGATGCCCAATGAAATTCTGTCTCGCGGTATCACCCGCCGCGCCGTTCTCGGCGGCATGGCCGGTGCCGCAGCGCTGTCCATCGCCGGTCGCGCCTTTGCCGCCGGCAGCGAAGCGCCTGCGCTGGCGCAGCTCGTCAAGGACGGCAAGCTGCCGCCGCTTGCCGAGCGTCTGCCGAAGAAGCCGATGGTCGTGACGCCGTTCGAGAAGGTCGGCACCTATGGCGGCACGTTGCGCCGCGGCCTGCGCGGTTCATCCGACCATAACGGCATTCTGCGCATGGTCGGCAATCAGAGCCTCGTGCGCTGGAACCTGGAATTTACCGCCGTGGAACCGAACCTCGCCGAGAGCTGGGAGGTCAGTGACGACGCGACGCAGTTCACCTTCCATCTGATCGAAGGCGTGCGCTGGTCCGACGGCCATCCCTTCACGGCCGACGACGTCGTTTTCGCGATCGAGGACTGCGTCAAGAACACCGAGCTTTACAGCGCGACGCCGGCGCAGCTTGCCGTTGCCGGCAAGCCCGTGACCGTCGAAAAGATCGACGATTATACGGTAAAGTTCACCTTCGCGGCGGCGAACGCGCTTTACCTGGAAAACCTCGCAACGCCGCTCGGCCAGCATCCGACGCTGTTCCCGAAGCATTACTGCAGCCAGTTCCTGCCGAAGTACAATCCCAACATCGCCGACGATGCCAAGAAGGCCGGCGTCACCAGCTGGACCGAGCTGTTCCGCAGCCGCTGCGGTGACATCGAAATCCCGACGCGCTGGGGCAATGTCGACAAGCCGACGCTCGATCCATGGGTCGTCAAGGAGCCTTATGCCGGCGGCGCGACGCGCGTCGTCATGGCCCGGAACCCCTATTTCTGGCAGGTCGATACATCAGGCAACCAGCTTCCCTATATCGATGAGATCAACTTCGGCATCTCCCAGGACGTCGAATCGCTGATGCTGAACGTCATCTCCGGAAAGATCGACATCCAGGAACGTCACATCAGCGTGCTCGCCAACAAGCCGACGCTGTCTCAGAACATGCAGAAGGGCGATTATCGCCTGCTGACGCTCGTGCCTTCGGCCTCGCAGCAGTGCCAGATCTACTTCAACATCACCCACAAAGATCCTGCCATGCGCAAGATGTTTGCGGACAAGTCGTTCCGGCAGGCGCTGTCGATCGGTCTCAATCGCCAGGAAATCATCGACATCGTCTATTTCGGGCAGAGCGAGCCCTACCAGGCCGGGCCGCGCCCGACCCATCCCTGGTATCATGAGAAATATGCGCGCCAGTTCACCGAATACGATGCAGACAAGGCGGGTGCGATGCTCGATGAGGCCGGCTACAAGAAGGGCGGCGACGGGTTCCGCCTTCGGCCGGACGGCCAGAAGGTGTTCTTCTCGATCGACGTCATTCCGACACTTTATCCCGACCTCGTCGACGCGCTCGAGCTCGTCAAGGCGCATTGGGCCCAGATCGGTATCGACATGAAGGTCAACACGATCGAGCGGGCGCTCTATTATACCCGCGGCGACGACAATGCCCATGATGCTGCGGTGTGGCCAGGCCCTGGCGGCCTCGACCCGATGCTCGACCCGCGCGATTTCTTCGCTTTCCATCCGCAGGGATCGCGTTACGCCATTCCGTGGACGCTCTGGTACACCTCCAACGGTGCGCGCGGCGAAGAACCGCCGGAAAGCCAGAAGAAGCGGATGAAGCTGTTCGACGAGGCGCGTTCGACGGCCGATCTCGACAAGCGCGGCGCGATCATGAAACAGATCTTCGATATCGCGGCGGAGGAATTCGAGACGGTGGGCCTTTGCCTTGCGGTCGGCGGCTTCGGCATCATTCGCAACAATCTGCGCAATGTTCCCGAAAAGGAGCCGGACAGCTGGTCCTGGCCCAATCCCGGACCTGCGCTGCCGCAGCAATTCACCTTCACGAGCTGATTTCGATCTCGAGCGCCGTGCCTGATGGCACGGCGCTTTCATTCAGGTTCGCCCTCCCTCTTGCCGGCCGTGAAAGCCGAAGGGGCCGGAGGGCGGCGTCCACGTCGGGAGACGCCTCATGCTGGTGTTCATCGCCAAACGCTTTTTATGGATGATTCCATCGCTTTTTGCCGTCAGCTTCCTGGCTTTCGTGCTGATCCAGCTGCCGCCGGGCGATTACGTCACCACCTATATCGCAACGCTCGCGGCATCCAACGAGATCGTCGACCAGAACACGGCGGCGCAATTGCGCGAGCGCTTCGGTCTCGATGATCCGATGCTCGTCCAATATTTCAAATGGATGTGGGGCATTCTCTCGCGCGGCGATTTCGGCATTTCCTTCGAATGGCAGCAGCCGGTCTCGGACCTGATCTGGGAGCGCATGGCGCTGACGCTGGTTCTCGCCCTTTCGACGTTGATCGCCACCTGGGCGATCGCGCTGCCGATCGGCGTGTTTTCCGCCGTGAAGAAATATTCGATCGGCGACTATTTCTTCACCGCTTTCACCTTCTTCGGCCTGTCCATTCCGTCTTTCCTGCTGGCGCTGGTGCTGATGTACGTGGCGGCGGTCGAGTTCGGCCAGGATGTCGGCGGGCTCTTTTCCCCGGAATACGAGACGGCATCCTGGAGTATTGCCAAGACGCTCGATCTCCTCACGCATCTCTGGCTTCCCGTCATCATCCTCGCCGTCTCCTCGACTGCGAGCCTCATCCGCGTCATGCGCGCGAACATGCTGGACGAACTGCCGAAGCCTTACGTGGTCACCGCACGGGCGAAGGGGCTCTCGGAATTCCGCCTGCTGATGAAATATCCTTTGATGATCGCGCTCAACCCGTTCATCTCGACGATCGCCTGGCTGCTTCCCAACCTGATTTCCGGCTCGGTCGTCGTCGCCATCGTCCTCAACCTGCCGACGGCGGCACCTCTGCTGCTGCAGGCGCTGATGGCCCAGGACATGTATCTCGCCGGCGCCTTCGTCCTGCTGATCTGCGCGCTGACGCTGATCGGCTCCCTGATCAGCGACATTCTTCTGGCGCTGGTCGATCCCCGCATCCGGTTGGAATAGGAGGCTGACATGGCCGATATCACCATGACTAACGTTCAGCCGGATCGCACCGCCGTCGCATCGCAATGGCAGCTCATCTGGTGGGCTTTCCGCCGGCACCGGCTGGCCATGGTGGCGCTTGTCGTCACCGTGATGATGTACATCGTCGCCCTGGTTCCGGGCTTCTTCGCCATCAACGATCCGAACCTGCAGAATGCGCGGGCGACCTTTCACCCACCGCAGAAAGTGCATCTGATCGATACCGAGAACGGCTTCTCCTTCGGCCTGCATTATTATCCGATGAAGCTGACCCGTGATCCGGAAACGCTCGCCGCCATCTTCAAGGAGGATACGACGAAGCGGATCGACGTGCAGCTCTTCGGTCGCGGCTACGAATATTCCGTGCTTGGCCTCTTCAATACGAACATCCATCTCCTCGCTTCACCCGACAAGAGCACGCCGTTGCTGCTGTTCGGGGCCGACAGGCTCGGGCGGGATGTCTTCAGCCGAACGGTGCAGGGCTCGCAGGTCTCCCTGTCGATCGGCCTCGTCGGCGTCTTCTTCTCGCTGATGCTCGGCATCGTGCTCGGCGGCATTTCGGGATATTACGGTGGCCGTATCGATTTCTTCATGCAGCGGCTGATCGATTTCGTCCTGGCGCTGCCGACGATCCCGATCTGGCTCGCCATGGCCGCGGCCCTGCCGCAGGATTGGCCGGCGACGCTGCAATATATGATGATCACGATCATCCTGTCGCTGACCGGCTGGGCGCAGCTTGCCCGCGTCGTGCGCGGCCGCTTCCTGTCGCTGCGCACCGAGGAATTCGTCGCAGCCGCGAGGCTCGACGGCGTTCGTGAAAGACGCATCATCTTCCGCCACATGCTGCCGAGCTTCGCCAGCCACATCATCGCCTCGATCACCCTTGCGGTGCCGGCGATGATCCTGGCCGAAACCTCGCTCTCCTTCCTCGGGCTCGGGCTGCAGCCGCCGACGATCTCCTGGGGCGTGCTTCTGCGTGAGGCCCAGAACATCCGCTCGATCGCGACCGCGCCATGGCTCTTCATGCCGGGCTGCGCCGTCGTGGTCGCCGTCATGGCGCTCAACCTTCTCGGCGACGGCCTGCGCGATGCGGCCGACCCCTACAACAAATGAGGCCGGCATGACCGATATCATTCCCATTACCGGCAAGCCGCTGCTCGAGGTGAAGAACCTCACCGTCGAATTCCCGTTGCGCACCGGCGTCTTCCGCGCGGTCCGCGACCTGTCCTTCTCGATCGAGCCGGGCAAGACGCTCTGTGTCGTCGGCGAAAGCGGCTCGGGCAAATCGGTGACGGCACGCTCGATCCTGCAGATCGTCGATGCGCCCGGCCGCATCGCCGGCGGATCGATCGTCCTCAACACTCCGAATGGCGGCTCGACCGATCTCACCAGCCTCAATCCGCGCGGGCGCCAGATCCGGGCGATCCGCGGCCGCGACATCGCCATGATCTTCCAGGAGCCGATGTCGTCGCTGTCGCCGATCCACACGGTCGGCAACCAGATCGTCGAGGCGCTTCGCCTGCACACCAGGATGAGCAAGGCGGAAGCGCGCGCTGAAGCCATCTCGCTGCTGAAGCAGGTCGAGATTCCCTCGCCGGAAAAGGCGCTGGATCGCTATGCCTTCCAATATTCCGGCGGCATGCGCCAGCGCGCGATGATCGCCATGGCGCTCGCCTGTAAGCCGCAATTGCTGATCGCCGACGAGCCGACCACGGCGCTCGACGTCACGACGCAGGCCGAAATCCTCGACCTGATCGCCCGGCTGCAGAAAGCCAACGGCATGGCCGTTCTCTTCATCACCCATGACATGGGCGTGGTGGCGCAGATCGCCGACGATGTGCTCGTCATGCACAATGGCGTGGCGAAGGAATACGGGCCGGTCGAGCAGATCTTCCATGCGCCGCAGGACGATTATACCCGCATGCTGATCGGCTCCGTGCTGAAGCTGGAGCAGAAGGCCGAGATCCGCCTGGCGCGCCCGCCGCTCGACAGGACGAAAGCGCCGATCCTCGAACTGCGCAACGTCTCGATGGATTTCGGCGAGGTGAAAGCGCTGAACGACGTGTCGATCTCGCTTTTGCCGGGTGAAACGCTCGGCATCGTCGGCGAGAGCGGCTCGGGCAAGACGACCATGGGCCGCTCGATCATGCGGCTGATCGATCCCTCCGCCGGCGAAATCCTCTATCGCAACGCCGGCGGCGACATCATCGATCTCGCAACGGCGAAAGGTCAAACGCTCGCCGCTGCGCGCCGCGAATTGCGCATGGTGTTCCAGGATCCGTTCGGCTCGCTCAACCCGCGCATGACCGTCTCCCAGATCATCGGCGAACCGTTGCTCGTCAATGGCATCGCCAAAGGGAAGGCCCTGGACGAGCGGGTCTGCCATCTCATGGAGCAGGTCGGCCTCGATCCGAGGGCGCGCGAGCGTTATCCGCACGCCTTCTCCGGCGGCCAGCGCCAGCGCATCGGCATCGCACGCGCCATCACCCTCAATCCGCGCGTCATCGTTGCCGACGAGGCGACCTCGGCGCTCGACGTCTCCGTGCGCTCGCAGGTGCTCGATCTTCTGATGCGCCTGCAGGATCAGCTCGGTCTCGCCTATATCTTCATCAGCCACGACATCGGCGTCATCCGCTACATGTGCGACCGCGTCGGCGTCATGTACAAGGGTCAGTTGGTCGAAATCGGCGATGCGGAGAAGGTTTGCAGCACGCCCGAGCATGCCTATACCCAGGCGCTGCTTTCGGCGATCCCGCGCCCCGATCCGCGCGACCGGGATCATTCCAGGCGCTTCCGCTACGTCGAGCCGGAGCACTTGAAGAACGGAAGCTCTCAGAGATGAAAATCACCGGGATTCGCACCTTTCTCATGCATGTCGGCCAACCAGATCCCTCGAATTGGGCGGCCGACCAACGTTCTGGCGATGGTGCCTCCAAGCAATTCGGAGGCACCAGAAACTGGCTGTTTCTGAAGATCGATACCGATGAGGGCATTACCGGCATCGGCGAATGCTCGGGCTGGCCGCGTGTCGTGCAGACGGCGATCCATGACCTTGCGCCGCTGCTCATCGGCGAAGATCCCGCCCACACCGAGCGCCTGTGGCAGAAGATGCATATCGCCATGATGGGCCACGGCATGCTCGGCACCGTCGGCGGCGGCGCGATGACCGGCATCGACATGGCGCTCTGGGACATCAAGGGCAAGGCGCTCGGCGTGCCCGTCTGGATGCTGCTCGGCGGCAAGGTGCGCGACAGAGTCCCGATCTATTCGCATGCGAACACGCCCGAGCGCGCGCTTGCGCTCAAGGAACGTGGCATCAGGGCGATCAAATGCGGCGGCGTGGCCGATCCCGTTCGCAAGGTCGCAGCACTCCGCGATGCCGTCGGTGACGACATGGATATCGCCATCGACCTGCATGGGCCGCCGTGGCTGACGCCCGCGGATGCCTGCCGGCTGGTGCGGGCGCTCGAACCCTATGAGCTGATGTGGGTGGAAGATCCGATCGCGCCTGATAATCTCGAAGGCTACAAGCGCATTCGCGACGCCGCCCATGTGCCGCTGGCTGCCGGCGAGCGCTCGGCCACCATCTTCGGCGAGCGCGAACTCATCGAACGGGAGCTCGTCGACGTGATCCAGCCGGATACCGGCCGGGCGGGCGGCATCACGCAGATGAAGAAGATCGCGGCCATGGCCGAGGCGCATCATATCCAGATGGCGCCGCATTCCGGTTCGCTCGGGCCGGTGGCGGAATATGCGGCCTTGCACCTGCTGGCGGCGATCCCGAACGCGCTCATTCTCGAGCGCCTCGACGACGATTGGGACGGCCGTCGCCAGACGATCGTGCCGCATCCACAACAGGTCGACGGCTTGATCGCCGTTCCCGACGGTCCGGGACTGGGCTGCGATATCGACGAGGCTTTCGTGGCGCGCTTCCCGAGCGGCGGCAATGTGTCGGTGCCGCAGGCCGCCGGCGCCTACAACCCCGGAACAGACAAAGAGCACGTCTACGTGCAGACGCGCGTGGCGCGCCGCAGCTATTTCAATCGCTAGAAGGACAGGATGATGAAGATCGACCGTATGCGGGTTTTCATGACCCGCGACAAGGACCGCCCCCGTGTGATCGTCGCGCTCGATACGGATGACGGGCTGACCGGCTGGGGCGAATGCTACAATCACGGCCCCGACAAGGCGCTGCCGCCGCTGCTCGATTATCTCTACGGATTTATATCGGGCCAGGACCCGACGCGCGTCGAATATCTCGTCAACCTGCTGATCCAGCAGAGCCGCTTCCCGCCCGGCGCGCTCGGTCTTGCCGCGATCTCCGCGCTCGACCATTGCCTGTGGGATCTTGCAGCCAAGGCGGCGAACGTCCCTGTCTACAAGCTGCTCGGCGGCGAGGTGCGCGACCGCATCAAGGTCTATGCCGGCGTCTATACCGCGCCCGATGCGCCGGCCGCCCGCGACGAATTCGACCGCCTGAAGGAAGGGTGGGGCTTCACCGCCTTCAAGCTCAGCCCCTGGCGGATCGACATGCACTCCAACCGCTGGGGCAACGTCGTCAAGGCTTCGGCGGATTATTTCCGCTCGCTGCGCGAGACGGTGAGCGACGAATACGAGATCGCCTTCGACGCCCATGCCAAGATTTTCGAACCGATCGCCGCGCGCCAGCTCGGCAATGCGCTGGCGCCTTACGATCCCCTGTTCTTCGAAGAGCCGTTGCGGCCGGAAAATATCGAGGCCTGGGGCGACCTGAAGCAGGGACTGAACTGCACGCTTGCCACCGGCGAGTCGCTCTACAACAGGAACGAGTTCCTGCGGCTGCTGCAGGTGAAGGGCGCCGATCTCATCCAGCCCGACATCTGCGTCGTCGGCGGCATCAGCGAGATGCGCCGCATCGCGACGCTCGCCGAAGCCTACTTCGTCGGCGTGGCGCCGCACAACCCGATGGGGCCGCTTGCGACCGCGGTCAACGTTCATTTCTCGGCCGCCGCGCAGAATTTCCGCATTCTCGAATACCGGCTGCCGAAGGGGCAGGCCTATGTCTATGGCGGCCTCGATATCGAAAAGCGGGAGGGAGAAACCCGCTACGTCGTCGATCCCTATCTGCCGAAGGACGGCTATCTCGAACTGCGTCCCGACCGGCCGGGCTGGGGCGTCGAAATGGACGAGAAGGCGATGCAGGAGGAAGGCTACATCCACTGGCAGCGGCGCGTGCCGAAGCGGCCGGACGGCTCTTACGCCTTCGCTTAAAGAGTGACCTCGAAAAACGGGATCTGGCCGCCGCCGTATGGGAGCGGCCGGTCTTTCTAGGCATCTTTCGGCAGCACTGAGCGAACCCTCGTGATGAAGACATAAAAGTCCCGCATGAACGTGCGAAGGAAATCGGCGGTGGTGTCTTTCGTGACCTCGCCGTCATCGGTGATCAGCCCCGGTGTGAACTGGATGTAGGCTTCCGGGGCGTTCATCTGCGGAGAGTTGCAGAAACTGAGCACGCTACGCAAATTCTGCTGGGCGACGGCGGTGCCGATCGCGCCCGGCGATGTGCCGATCACCGCTGACGGCTTGCGCGTGAACGAGTTGGTGCCGTAAGGGCGGCTTGCCCAGTCGATCGCGTTTTTCAGTCCGCCGGGTATGGATCGGTTGTATTCGGGCGTGACGAACAGCACGGCGTCGACGGCCGCGATCGCCGCCTTGAATGCCTTGCCGGCCGGAGGGTAGTCGGCGTCATAGTCGTAGCTGTAGAGCGGCAGGTCCTTGAAGGATATTTCCGACATTTCAAGTTCGGGCGGAGCGAGCCGCACCAACGCCTTGGCGAGCTTGCGGTTGATCGAGCCCTTGGCGAGGCTGCCGATGAGATAGCCTACTTTGTGCGTGGTCATGGCGTTCTCCAGTGTCGGGTCTCTTGATTAATCGCCGAGGAACGTGACCGTCTCGGCGAGCGGGGCGCGGCCTGTACGGGCATAGCTTACCGCGGGGTCCTCGTAGCCGATAGACATGCCGCAGAAGAGGATGAGCCCGTCCGGCGGCGACAGGGCCTCGGCGACCGTCTCGCGAACCTGCGACCACGCCATCTGCGGGCAACTGTGCAGGCCTTCGGCGCGCAGCAGCAGCATGACGGTCTGCAGATACATGCCGACATCGGCCCATTGGGGCAGGCCCAGGTCGCGGTCGATGTAGCAAAACAGGGCGGCGGGCGCGCCGAAGCAGTTCCAGTTGGCGATCGCTGCCCGCTGGCGTGCCTCCCAGTCCTCGCGCGCAATGCCGAGTGCGCTGTAGCGCTCCTTGCCGAAGGCGGACCGGCGCTCCCCGTAGGGGGCCTTCAGAGCGGGCGGGTACATTTCGTACTGCCGCTTGTCCCAGGCGTCGCCATGGGCGACGCGCTCGACGGCTGATGTCTTGAGCTCCGCCAGCGGCGCGCCGGTCATCACGTAAGTATTCCACGGCTGGATGTTCGATCCTGACGGCGACCAGGCAGCGGCGGACAGCACGCGCTCAAGCACGTCTATCGCCACAGGCTTGTCTTTGAATCCGCGCACCGATCGCCGGCTTGTCACTGCCTCATATACGTCCATGATCGCCTCCATGCCGCCGGGTGTTCCGTTCCCGATGCGGTTCATTATCTCCATTCGCAATGGAGGCGTAATCACACGCTGGTCTAGGAGGCGTACATCAAACGTACATCAGGGATCGACACATCCGAGGGGCCTGTGGGCGAGGGGATTGCCGCGCCATGGCCTCGGCCTGGCGCTTGCCGCTCAGGCGGCGGTCATCTCGTTCGAAATGGCGTCGTTCTTCGCCATAGCCCTGCGCTTCGCCCTCGCGGCGCCGATCCTGATTGCCTGCAAGGTCATCCTCAGCAGGGCCGGATCGGCTTCTTCTGATTTCGTCAGGTGGTGACGGCGCGGAAACGTTCTGCTGCGGTATAACGCTGTGGTCCGAAGATGCCGGCGAGCGTATCGAGAATAGCCTTGGCCGCATCGGATTGCAGTGAATAGTAGATCGTCTGGGCGGCCCTTCGCGTCTGCACGAGTTCCTGTTCTCGAAGAATGGCCAGATGCTGGGACGTCGAAGATTGGCTCAATCCCACCTCGTCGGCCAGGATGGACACGGACATTTCCCCTTCGGCCAGCAGATGCAGAATGTGAAGCCGCTTGGCATTGCCCATGGCGGACAAGAGATTTGCTTCGCTGTCGAAGGCGTTGGCGTCAGGGGAAGGCGCGGGTGGGGACAGATTGTTCAAGGCGAGATCTCCTTTAGGGAACCAAAGCCGGGCAACAGTCATATCCCCGGGCTTTAATTTAGAGATACCGCATGGGGGCGAGGCCGAAACCCATTGACGGCGCCGCACGGTCGTTTTTGGCGCGAATCGGATAGGACGCGCAAAATGTGGACAGCAATGGGCATGTTCAAGGCCGGATCTCCGCCTTTGAACGGGCCCGGTTGGCGCTAGCGCGAGCCGATTTGGCGCATTTGTGCGGGCAGGGTTTCCCATGCCCGGATCAATTCGCCGATGGAGCCGGCCTCCATCTTGTGCATGACGTTGCTGCGATGCAGCTTGACCGTCACCTCGCTGATGCCGAGATCGAAGGCGATCTGCTTGTTGAGGCGCCCGTGCGCCACTTCATGGAGAACTTCGCGCTCGCGCTGCGTCAGCGTCTCCAGCCGTTCGATATTGCGATTGGCGATTGCCGCTTCCGCCCGCCGTTCGCCGTCCATGGCGATGGCTGCTGTCACGGCATCGAGCAGGGTCTGGTCCCGCGCCGGCTTGGTCAGGAAATCCACGGCGCCGGCTTTCATCGCCTGTACGGTCATCGGGATATCGCCATGCCCGGTGAGGAAGATGATCGGCTTGGCGATACCGTTTTCGGCCAGATGGCTCTGCAGGTGGAGACCGCTTGCTCCCGGCATGCGCACATCGAGGATCAGGCAGCCGGGCCTGTCCAATATATCCGCGTCGAGCAGTTCGCGGGTCGAGGCAAAGCTGACCGGCTGGAAACCCGCCGACAGGATCAGTTCCGACAGGGCCTCGCGAATGGATGCGTCGTCGTCCACGATCATGACGAGCGGCTGATCCTCTTCATATCCGTGTTGCGCCGATCTACGAACGAACGGCTGGTCAACTCTCATGTCACCCTCCATCTCTCGATTTGTGCAAGGCATTGGCGATGGCCGCCAGCAGGGCCTGGGCATCGAATGGTTTGCGGAAGAATCCGCCGGCGCCCTGAGCGCGGCCCTGATCGGCGATCTCGTGGCGGCCCGTGATCAGGAAGACCGGCAGCTCCGGACGTGATTTCCTGACGAGATCACGAAGTTCGAAGCCGTCGATGCCGGGCATTCCGATATCGGTGATCAGCAGGTCCAGATCGGACAGCCCGGCGACGAGCAGCGAGCCCGCCGATGAGAAGCTGCGGGCGACATAGCCCGCCGATTCCAGAAGGTCGCCCATCGATTCGAGGAGCCTTGGATCGTCATCGACAATTGCCACGACATGTCTTGTCTCGTTCATGTTCAATTCCCTCCCACCCGGCGCGAGTGGGTTATCGGTATTTCCAGTTTCTCCGCGATGCGCACGAGATCGGCGAGCGATGCCGCCGCCATCTTCTGCATCACGTTTCTTCTGTGGATCTGCAGCGTGACTTCGCTGATCCCCAGTTCCGCTGCCGCCTGCTTGTTGAGAAGGCCGCTGACGACGAGCGGCAGCACCTCGCGCTCGCGCGGCGTCAGGTCGAGATAATGTTGTCTCAGCATGTCGAGTTCGGCGCGCCCGGCTCTCTTTTCCCGGTCCTGGGCGATCGCCGCATGGATCGCCGCCATGAGATCTTCGTCGTTGAACGGCTTCGTCAGGAAATCCACTGCGCCGCGCTTGATGGCGCGCACGGAAGAGGGGATATCGCCATGTCCTGTGATGAAGACGATCGGCGGATGGTCGACGTCGGCGATCTGCCTCTGCAATTCGAGGCCGTTGATATCGGGGAGTTCGATATCGAGGATGAGGCAGGCAGGCTGATCCGGCTTGTCTGCTTTCACATAGTCGCAGGCGGACTCGAAGGCGATGGCGCGTATGCCGTGCGAGGCCAGCAGCTCGCCGAGCGCCTCGCGGATACGTTCATCGTCGTCGACGATGAAGACGATATGGTCGTCGGCCGTCATGGTGCCGCCTTCGTTTCAATGGGCAATGTAAAGATCAACGCCGCCCCGCGCGGTTCGTTCTTCTCCGCCCATAATCTTCCGCCGTGCAGTTCGACGATGGAGCGGCAGATCGCAAGCCCCATACCCATGCCGTTTTCCTTCGTGCTGAAGAAGGGATCGAACATCTTCTCGGGAAGTTCGATACCCTGGCCCAGATCCCGGACCTCGGTCTGGACGGCATTGCCGACATGGTGCGAGCGTATCGCGACCACCCTGTCGCTTACCGCGGCGTCCAGCGCCTCGATGCCGTTGCGGATGAGATTGATCAGGACCTGCTGGATCTGGATACGATCGATCGCGACGGACGGCAGGCTGCCGTCGATTTCGACGTCGATGCGAACGCGCCGCCGCCAGGCCTCGTCGGCCATCAGGCTGCGCACTTCGTCGATGATGCTGGAAAGCGTCGTCTGAACCCTCCTGTCGGCGGATTGTTTGAACAAGGCGCGAATGCGGCTGACGACCTCGGCGGCCGAATTGGCGTCCCGGATGATGCGCTCGACCGTTCTCTGCGCCCGCTCCATGTTCGGTGGATCGGCCATCAGCCAGCGCTGGCAGGCATGGGAATTCGCCACGACGGCGGCCAGGGGTTGGTTCACCTCATGCGCGATGGAAGCGGAAAGTTCGGCGAGGCTCGCCGCCTGGCCCGCCCGGGCAAGCCCCTCCTGCGTCAGGCGCAGCTCTTCCTGCGCCTGAACCTCGCCGTCGATATCGAGACATATGACGTTCCATTGCACGATCGCGCCCTCGCCATCGCGCATCGGTGCGGCCCGCGTCTCGACCCAGCGATAGTCGCCATCGAACCGCCGCAGGCGATGCCTGCGCGCATAGGGTTCGCCGGTGGCGAGCGAATGGGCGTATTTCTCCTTGACGTCGGCGAGATCGTCGGGATGAACGCCGGCGTCGAGCGTGCCGGCCAGCCGCGACTTGCCGGTTCCGTCAAGCTCTTCGAGTTTGTATCCGAGAAAGTCGCGAAGCTGGGGATTGCGATAGACCGGCTCCCCGTCCGGGGCCGCACAATCGATCATGACTGGCAGCGTTTCGACGATCTGCCAGAGAGAGCGTTCCCGCTCTCGCAGCGCTTCCTCGACGCGCAGTTGGTCGTCTATGTCATGCGAGAGGCCGTACCACTGGACGATCTCACCGTTTTCGTCACGCAGCGGCTCGGCGCTGCCCTTCACCCAGCGGTAGACGCCATCGGCGCGCCGCAGGCGATATTGCTTCGAGAAACGTTCGCCGGTGACGAGGGAATGGTTGAGCGCCTCGGCAAGGCTCCGCGCGTCGTCGGGATGGACGGCGACGTCGATCAGGGCCGACAGCCGGCTCATGCCCGGTTTCTCCATCTCGGCGACGTCGAGACCGAGAAAATCGATCAGGCGCTTGTTGAAGAAGGTTGGAGCGCCGTCCGGATTGAGCCGCCAGAGCAGGCTCGGGACCATGTCCACCAGTTGGGAGAGCTCGTGCTCCCGGTTGCGCAGCGCTTCCTGCGCGCGCATCTCGTCATCGATGTCGACCGATATCACGTACCATTGCACGATCGCGCCGTTTTGATCCCGCAGCGGCTCGGCGCGGCCGTCGACCCAGCGATAGGCTCCGTCGAAACGGCGCATGCGGTATTTGATCGAGAAGGGATCGCCGCTGGCGAGTGCGCGGTGGACCGTCTCGAGCAGCCGCGGCGCGTCGTCGGGATGAACGAGCGTGTGAATGACCGATGAGAGCCGGCTCATGCCCGGCTGATCCATATCGCCGACGTCGAGACCGAAAAAGTCGATCAGGCGCTTGTTGAAGAAGACCGGCTCGCCTTTCGGCGTCAGGCGTCTGATCTGAACCGGGACCATGTCCACGAGCTGCGAGAGTTCGCGTTCCCTTTCGCTGAGCGCTTCCACGCTCTGGCGCAGGGAAAGCACCGCCAGCTGATGCTGACGCGATATGGCGGCGACGATCAGCGCTGAGAAGGCCGAGATCGCCAGGAAAAGCTGCAGCATGACCTGATTGTGTTTCTGGGCCTCCGGATCGCCGGCGAATTGGCTGGCGCCGGTTATCGTGAAGACCGCGGTGATCAGGGCGAGGAGAGCGAGCGACACCGCCGCTCCCTTGAATTCGAAGCGGACCGCGGCCCAGAGAAGAGGCGGCATGATGATATAGGCGAAGGGAAGGTAGCCGCTCAGCGAAAGGGCTGCGACGCCGAGGAAGATCAGCGCCAGGACGGCCGCCTCCACCCATTGCCCGGTCGAAAGCTGGGTCTTGCCGCGCCAGCTGTGGAAGAGGACCAGCGCCAGCGGCGCCACGATCAGCACACCGGTCGCGTCTCCGATCCACCATAAGGGCCAGGCCGTCAGGAAGGATTGCGACTGGATGCTGAACCAGGCAAGCGTGGCGCTTCCGATGGTCGCGCTGACTGCCGGCGCGACTCCGGCGCTGATGACGATGAATGCGGTCACTTCCTGCAGTGTTTCGAGCCGAACCGGGGGCTTCAAGGTCCGGTTGACGAGCCACGCGGCGACCATCGCTTCGAGAGCGTTGCCGACATAGATCAGGAAGGCCGCGGTTTGCGGGCTGTGGAACCACAGGACATTGCTGAACATCTCGCCCAGGCAGCCCGCCAGTATCCACCATGGCCAGCTGGGCCGGGAAGCGAGGACGAGGGTCGCGATGAACAGCCCGCCCGGAGGCCAGATGGAAATGCCGGTTCCCGGCACGATCGCGAGCGACTGGGCGAAGCCGCAGGCGAGCACATAGGCGAGGAAGAAAAGCGCCAGACGCAGGAATGGCGGGCGGTGCGACCAGACCCTCTCTATCAACCGCTCCGGCCGGGCGGGCAAAGCCGGGGGATCGTCAATGTTTCCTGCAGCAGTTGTTTTCCATTTCGGGGCCGGCGCGCTCATGTTGGAACCGTAATCCTGGCGCACCACAACCGCAACTCATGGAAACCCATGCATTGCGCGGGATGTAGCCGGATTTCTCGGCCGCTGGCGGGCTCTTCCGCCTTTCCGATCAGGCATCCTAGACCTTGGGCTGGCTCCGCTATGCCCTGCGTCTCGGACGTCCGACCCCAAGCATGATGGAAGGCGTCCGGCGTTCCGGTCATTCTCCGTCCGCGCGGGTATGCGGACGATGCAACAGAGGAGACTGAGATGAAAATCATGGTAGCGGGAGCAAGCGGCCTCATCGGAACGCAACTGACTTCGGATCTGCGGCGCTCGGGCCACGACGTCACGGCCGCATCTCTGTCGCTCGGCGTCGATACGATGACCGGCAAGGGCCTCGAAGCGGCGATGACAGGCGCTGAAGTTGTCGTCGACGTGACCAATGCCGCATCCTTCGGCGACAATTCGGCGCTCGGTTTTTTCAAGGCTTCGACGAAGAACCTGCTCGCGGCCGCGGCGCAAGCCGGCGTCCGGCACTATCTCGCGCTTTCCGTCGTCGGCACGCCGCGCCTCGTCGAAAGCGATTATTTCCGCGCCAAAGCGGTGCAGGAAAACCTCATCCGGGCTTCGACCCGGCCTTACACGATCCTCCGCTCGACGCAGTTCTATGAATTCATCAACGGCGTGATCGACATCGGCGCCGAAGGCAACCTCTTCCGCTTGCCACCGGCCTCGATGAGGCCGGTCGCGGCTCGGGAAGTCGCGGCATTCCTGGCGGAACTGGCAACCGAAGATCCCTTAGGCGATATCATCGAGATCGGCGGCCCCGAACAGTTCGGCATCGACGAAATCGCCCGGATCTACCTCGCGGCGAACGAAGACCAGCGACAGGTGATAACCGATCCCTTCACCCCGTATTTCGGCGTCGAACTGACCGGCGACGTATTGCTGCCGCATGTCGGGGCGCGCGTGGCGAGGCAGAATCTCTCCGACTGGCTCTATCAGTCGATTGCGGCTTAACGGCCTCCTTGAAACTTGGCGATTGGCTTGGTTGTACCAAACTTCGGTTCTGATGGCGGAGCATGATGTCGTCCATGACAGGCATCCAGCCCGTGCCGCGCCCTCCGGGCGTCTCGCCACTATCGCGGCGCCTGCGCGCCATCGAAGATGTGCCGCGCCTTGGTTCTCGGCGCAGCGACGGAATGACGATCGACGAGCGAGCATTCCAGCTTCGTAATTGGATAGCGCTTGCCGGGAGTGGTCTGCAGGTTGAGATGTTCAATCGCCCACTGACCCATGGCGAGGTGCGGAAGGACCGAAGTGGTCAGCGCCGGTACGAGCTGTCGCGAAATTTCCTCGTCGTCGTAACCGACGACCGACATGTCCTGGGGAATGCGGAGCCCAGCATCTTTGAGCGCTTCGTAGCATCCCACGGCAGTGCGGTCGTTCTGGCAGAAGATGGCGGTCGGCGGTTCTTTCAGCGCAAGCAATTTCATCGTCGCGGCATAGCCGGCGCCGGCCGACCAGTCGCCTTCAATGACTAATTCCGGATCGAAGGGTATATCGGCGGTCGCAAGTGCACGGCGGTATCCCGTCAGGCGGTCTTGCGCAGCCTGCATCCAAATCTCACCGGTGATCGTGCCGATGCGATGGTGGCCGTGCATGATCAGATGCCGGGTGGAGCTCTGGCCCCCCGCGATTTCACTTGGCACCACGGCTGGAAAGGCATGATCAGCTGTGTAGCAGTTCAACAATACTATCGGGATCTTAAGCTCACAGACATAAGAAGGGAGCTGTATCTCCCTGGTATAGATTGTCATGTATATGAGCGCGGATATGCCCCCGCTCGTCAACGCTCTGATTGCTTTGGGCTCCATGACTGGATCACCCAGCGTCTGGGTAACCAGCAACACGTTGCCCGTGTTCCAAGAAGCTTGCCGGGCGCCCTCGATTGCGACGATTGCTTCCGGGCTGGTGGCGAGTTGATCCACGGCGAAACCGATGACGTTGTCGAGTCCCGAATAAGAGGCCTTCATGGTATAGCTTGTCCCCATGTAGCCTAGCGCTCGAGCGGCCTCCAACACGCGGTCACGGGTCTGCTGTGAGATGCGGGTGCCGGGCGTGTCGTTGAGCACGAAGGAGACGGCCGCCTGTGAGCAGCCGGCCGCCGCGGCGATGTCCATCATCGTCACGCGGGCGGGCTTGTCCATTGCAGGCTTCGTTTGGGTCCTAGGCTTTCGCATTCGCGGGAACAATCTCAGTTTGTGGCAGAAACAGCTTCTTGGCTAATTAATATTAGCATTCGTCCGAAAGTGCTGGCAATCGCGTTAATACTCACGTTGAATAACAAATAGTGGCGGAAAACTTCACTCTGATAGCTCCGTGATGAAATGTTTTGATGTGTATTGATAATACTATTTACTAATTAAGATTCTTGTATACCGTCAGGGAGCGATCGGAACCAATGCCACTTGTCGCGTTGCGACGGCCCTAGGAGGGGGCGCGCATTCGGCCGGCCGTGTATCGAAACGGGCTCGCGCGACTGCGGCCCCTCGGGAGGTATGCCATGAAACAGCTGAAACGGAATGCAGCCTTGTTCCTTGCCGGGCTGATACTGACTGCGGCGCCAATTGCAGTAGCCGATGCCGCCGACAAACCGACGCTTGCTTTCGTTGTCAACGGAGCGTCTGACTTCTGGAAAGCCGCCGAAGCGGGCGTGAAGAAGGCCCAGACCGAATTGCCTGACTACCAACTGGAGCTGAAGTACCCTGAGCAGGCATCAGTAGCCATCCAGCAGCGCCTGATGGAAGACCTGGTTAGTGCTGGCGTCAAGGGAATCATGGTTTCCGCGGTCGATCCCAAGACTCAGACTGAGGGCTTGAACAAGATCGGCTCACAGACAGCTCTCTTCACGACCGATAGCGATGCGCCGCAGACCAACCGTGTCGCCTATATCGGTTCATCCAACATCGACGCGGGTTTGCAGGCGGCCGAAATCGCGAAGAAGGCAATGCCGGATGGCGGCAAGTGCATCGGTTTTGTCGGGCTCCTCGGCGCCGATAATGCCAAGGAACGCATCCAGGGCATGAAGGACGGGCTTAAGGGCACGAAGATCGAGCTGACAGATGTGCGCGGCGACGATATCGATCAGACGCGCGCAAAAAAGAATGTCGAAGATGCACTGGTGGCCAGCCCGGACGTGACCTGCATGGTCGGCTTCTACTCTTATAACACGCCACGCATCTATGAGGCACTGCGCGACGCCGGAAAGCTTGGGCAGATCACCGTCGTCGGCTTTGACGACGATCCGATCACGCTCGGCGGCGTCAAGGAAGGCACGGTCGCGGCAACCGTAGTGCAGCAGCCGTTCGAATGGGCTTATCAGGGGATGAAGTTGATGGCCGCCTACCTCAAGGGCGACAAATCAGGCGTTCCCAGCAACGGCTTGATCATCATTCCGACAGTAGTCATCGGCAAGGATGACGTTGACAAATATGCCGCTGACCTGAAGGCCATGGCTGGAAAGTAATCCTCCTTTGCGGCGGGGGTGCTCCCCGCCGCAAAAGACGTTTCATGCCGCAGCACCAGCAGTCATGGACAGGCGATGAACCAGAGCTCAGACATCCCGTCACCGGACCCGCCTGCAACGCCGTTCCTTTCGCTTTCCGGCGTTGGCAAGACTTATCCAGGCGTTGTAGCGCTTGAGGGATTGTCGCTCGACATCGTGCCGGGAGAGGTCATCGGCTTGGTCGGCGAGAACGGCGCCGGAAAGTCGACGCTGATGAAAATCCTCGGCGGCGTGATCGCTCCGGATCGGGGCGTGATCCTGCTCGACGGCGCAGAACATCGCCACCTCACTGTGGAAGCGAGCATTGCATCGGGCATCGCCTTTGTGCATCAAGAGCTCAACCTCTTTGACAATCTCGACGTTGCCGCCAATATCCTTCTAGGCCGAGAGCCGTTGAAGGCAGGACCTTTTAAGTTTGTCGATCGCGCTCGACTTCGAGAGTTGGTGACCCCACTCCTGAAGCGCGTAGGGGCAAATTTTTCAGCCGACACACCTGTAGCCTCACTTTCCCTTGCCGAGCAGCAGATGGTGGAAATTGCCAAGGCGCTGTCCATCAAGGCGAGGCTTGTCATTTTCGACGAACCCACCTCCAGCCTGCCGCTGGCCGAAACCGAGCGGCTCCTGAACATCATCAAGTTGCTGAAGGCGGATGGTATCAGTGTAATCTTCATCTCGCACCGTCTCCACGAGGTCGAGCGGGTTGCGGACCGGGTGGTCGTATTGCGCGATGGCACGCTTGTGGGCACGCTCGCCAAAAAGGACATCGGCCACGACCAGATGGTCAAGCTGATGATCGGCCGGCTGCTCGCGGCCCGGACCGCAAAACCGCAGCGCTCGCCGGGTGCGGTCGCATTGAAGGTCAGCGGCGTGCGCACGGGTGCCTATCCCGGCCGTCCGGTTGACCTGGAAATCAGGTACGGAGAAATCCTGGGGCTTGCAGGCCTCGTTGGCTCAGGCCGCACCGAGCTTGCAAGGATACTTTTCGGCATCGACCGGAGTTACGGCGGAGCCATTCTGCAGGACGGACGCCAAATCAACATCAGTTCTGCTTGGGACGCCGTCGCTCGCGGCATCTTCCTGGTGCCGGAGGATCGCAAGCGCAATGGCATTCTTCTTGACCTCCCGATCGCTCAGAACATAACTCTCGCCGATCTTCCGAGGATTTCCCGCGGTTTCATGCTTTCGGCTGAGCGGGAGACTGCAGCCGCTGAAAAGCAGCGTGTTCGCCTCGGTATCAAGGCGCCTTCCGTGTCGACGCGAACCGGCACCCTGTCCGGTGGCAACCAACAGAAGGTGGTTTTGGCCAAATGGTTGTCGATGAGCCCGAGGGTGATGATCTTCGACGAGCCGACGCGCGGCATCGATGTCGGCGCGAAAAATGAGATCTATGGCCTGATGCGAGCGCTTGCCGATGCCGGTGTCGCCATCCTGATGATCTCCAGCGACATGGAGGAGGTGATTGGCGTTTCTGACCGCATCGCCGTCATGCACGAGGGCCAGATCGCCGGCGTTCTGGAAGAGGACGAATTCAGTCAGGAAAGCGTCCTTTTGCTTGCTGTTGGCAAAAGCGTAAAATAGCGGCTGCGGCCATGAGAAACCGATATCGGGGATGGAATCTCGAATGATCAAAAAAGATCTTGGACTGCTGCTTTTGATCGTCGTCGTCGGCATCGTCGTTGCCATCATCAATCCGCGCTTCTTGCTGCCGATCAACCTTGCGAACACCGCCAACCTGATCGGGCTGTTCGGCATCCTGTCGATGGGGCAGGCCTTTGTCATCATTACCGGCGGTATCGAGCTTTCGGTGGGCTCGCTCGTGGCGCTTCTCGGCGTATTGTTCGTCGATTTCGTTGCGGTACAATATATGCCCTGGGCGCTGGCGCTGCCGCTCATTCTCCTGCTAGGCGCAGTCATAGGCGCCGTGCACGGCTGGCTTATCACCCGGCTCAATCTGCAGCCCTTTGTCGTGACCCTCTGCGGCCTCTTGATCTATCGCGGGGCAGCGCGCTTCTATACGGCCGACGGAACGGCGGGGTTTGCCTTCGGGCAGAGTTTCCCAGAACTCGAATTTCTGACCGCCGGGCGGTTCTATGGCATTCCCGTCACCTTCATTGCTTTGATCATTATTGCCGTCGCCATGTGGCTGGTGCTGCATCGCTCCGTCTTCGGACGTTATCTCTACGCGGTCGGAAAAAACGAAGAGGCTGCTCGCTATTCCGGCATCCGGACCGATCGATTAGTTATGAGCGCCTATGTCATCTGCGGACTGCTTACGGCGCTCTCGGCGATCTATTTCGCTATGTACACGCGCTCGATCTCGCCCGCGAGCCATGGTCAATTCTACGAACTCTACGCGATTGCCGCCGCCGTGCTCGGTGGATTTTCGCTGCGTGGGGGTGAGGGATCGCTCGTCGGCGTCGTGCTAGGCACAGTCCTGTTGCAAGAGCTGCAAAATCTTGTGAACCTGCTCGGCATTCCGTCGTCGCTGAACTTCGCGGTCATGGGCGGCGTGATCCTCATCGGCGTCCTGATAGACCAACAATGGCATGCGATCCGCGCAAAGAGACGCCTCGCGTCCGCCGCACGACAGGTTGAATCCCGTCTTCCAAACGAAGGAAGCTTGCCGATGGTTGCAAACCGCGACTAGGACAGCCGGTGGCTATTTGCGGCTGCTCGTCGAGGATTAGACCATGACCATCAGCATGTTGCCGAGACGGGTATAGCGAGAATTGCTCGGGCCTGTCTGCCCAGCCGAGCTGCGTCGCAAAATCCAATGAATTTCATATGTATAACAAAATGAGGGCCCTTGCCTGCTCGGCATTCCGGGCTGTGCGAATCACCGCCGTCCGGTCGCCAAATCGCCTGGTTTCGGAGCCCCTTTGCCGGGCTTGATGCGTGGTTTTGGTTAAGCATTTGTAATTCAGTCACGAATCGCGGCATATAGTAACTGCGCAACTGAAGCGCTTTCGTTCAAAATTGCGCAGTTACGTGGGAAAGAGATCATGCAGCCGAGTCTTGCTCTTCAAGATGATCAAGAGCACCTTCCGTCGCTTCTGGCAACGGATGCGAGGGAGTTGTCCTATCAGCTTCAGCAGCATCAGGCCAAAATCTTTCCCCCGCTGTCGCAAAAGACGATCAGGACATTTTCTCCGGCGGAGGCCGCGGCTTTCATCGGCATCGGCGAAGGTTATCTCAGGCAGGTTGCGGCCGACGGCCATGGGCCCGATCCGCTGCCGAATGGCCGCAGGCTCTACAGCGCGATGGACATGGACCGGATCCGCCGCGTCCTCGACGAACGGAACGGAACGCCGAAATATGTTCCGTTCCGCAGGCCGGGCGAAAAGCTCCAGATCGTCTCCGTGATGAATTTCAAGGGCGGCTCGGGCAAGACAACGACCGCGGCCCACTTCGCGCAATTCATGGCGCTGCGGGGCTACCGCGTGCTTGCCGTCGACCTCGACCCGCAGGCCTCCTTGTCCGCGCTGTTCGGCCATCAGCCGGAATTCGACGTCGGCGAGGGCGAAACGATCTACGGCGCAATCCGCTATGACAATCCGCGCCCGATCGCCGATATCGTGCGCGCCACCTATACGCCGAACCTGCATCTCATCCCCGGCAATCTCGAACTGATGGAATTCGAGCATGAGACGCCGAAGGCCATGACGTCGGGCACGGCGGAGACCATGTTCTTCGCCCGCATCGGCGAGGTGCTGACCGATATCGAAAGCCTCTACGACGTCGTCGTCATCGACTGCCCGCCCCAGCTCGGCTTCCTGACGATGTCGGCGCTCTGCGCGGCGACCTCGGTGCTGATCACAGTCCATCCGCAGATGCTCGACGTCATGTCGATGTCGCAGTTCCTGACGATGACGAGCGAACTCATGTCCGTCGTCGAGAAAGCCGGCGGGCGCACCAGCTATGACTGGATGCGCTATCTCGTGACGCGGTTCGAACCGAATGACGGGCCGCAAAGCCAGATGACCGGCTTCATGCGGGCGATCTTCGGCAATCGCATGCTCCACAACGCCATGGTGAAATCGACGGCCGTCTCCGACGCTGGTGTCACCAAGCAGACCCTCTATGAGGTCGAGCGGTCGCAGTTCACGCGCGGAACCTATGATCGGGCGCTGGAGTCGCTGAACCTCGTGAATGGTGAGATCGAAGCGCATATTCGCTCCACCTGGGGAAGGAGATAGGATGGCGCGCAAGAACCTCATCGAAATTTCCGCACCGAACCCGGCAAGGGCCGAAGCGGTCGCGCCGCGCGACAATCGTCCGATTGCCGGCTTCGTGCCGCAGGAGCGCAGTGGCGGGCCGGTCGGCGGCATCACCAAGACGCTCGGCAACATCACCGAGAAGATGGAACGCGCCAGCGAGCTGGAACGGCAGCTTGCCGCCGGCCAGATGATCGTCGAACTCGATCCCGGCCTGATCGACGGTTCTTTCGTCAGCGACCGCCTGGCGATCGACGCGGCTGAACTCGCCGAGCTAGTCGAGCAGATCCGCGAGCATGGGCAGCAGGTCCCGATCCTCGTGCGTCCGCATCCGGAAGCCAAGGGCCGCTATCAGGTCGCTTATGGCCATCGTCGCCTGGCGGCCACGAGAGAGATCGGCATCAGGGTGCGCGCGGTCGTCCGCGATCTGACAGACGGCCAGCTGGTCGTCAGCCAGGGGCAGGAAAACAGCGCCCGGACCAATCTCTCCTATGTCGAGCGCGCCCTATTCGCGTCGCGGCTCGAGGAACGCGGCTTCGGCCGCGACGTCATCATGGCGGCGCTGAGCGTCGACAAGGCGGCGCTGTCGAGAATGCTGATCGTGATACGGCAGGTGCCCTTAGCGCTCATCAATGCCATCGGTGCTGCGCCTGATATCGGCCGGCGGCGATGGCTGGAACTGGGCGAGCGGCTGGAAAATGCCGATGCCGACAAGATCATAGCGGAGTTGTCCGCGGACGACGCGCGCAGGATTTCGAGCGACGAGCGGTTTCACCGGGCATTCGTTCTGGCAGCGAAAAAGGCTGCGGCACCGAAGCCGGCCGTGGTCAAATCCGAGGTCAGCGGCGTGCCGGTGACAGTCAAGAAAACAGCGTCCGGCGCCACCTTCGTCTTCGACAGCAAGACCGCGCCCGGTTTCGATCAATTCGTCCAGGAGCGGCTGCAGGGCCTGTTCCAGGAGTTCAAAAAGCACAGAGGAGCGTAGGCGCAAAAGAAAAAGGCCCCCAACGACGCCGTCGTGGAAGCCCTTCTCAGATCTTAAGCACATCGAGAATCGCATTTCCACGAATCACAGTCAAGCGTTCTTAGGCACCAAAGTGGTGGACGGTTTTCTTTTGCCTGAACGAAGGTGAAGGCAATGGAGAGTGGATATGTGACGACGCCCTTTGGGCGGCGGCCGATGTCGCTTGGCATGCTGGCAAGCCAGCAACTGGCCGAGACCATCGAGCCGGGAATGAGACGCAGCAAGTGGAAGCTGTTCAGGGCGATCTGCGAGGCGCGCCCGGCGCTCGGCGTGACCGATCGGGCGTTGACGGTGCTCGATGCGCTTTTGACCTTCTATCCCGATGACGAGATTTCCGAGGAGAAGGGCCTGATCGTCTTTCCCTCGAACGCTCAGTTGTCGCTTCGTGCCCGGGGAATGACGCCGGCGACACTGCGGCGGCATCTTGCCGTGTTGGTCGAGGCCGGCCTGATCCTGCGCAAGGACAGCCCGAACGGAAAACGCTATGCGCGCCGCGACAGGGCAGGGGAGATCGGTGAGGCTTTCGGCTTCAGTGTCGCGCCACTGCTCGCCCGCGCGGTCGAGATTGAAGGTCTGGCCGCCGAGGTGGTTGCCGACCGGGAGCTCATCCGGGCGACCAGAGAACGTCTCACCGTCTGCCGGCGGGATATCTCCAAGCTGATCTCGGCAGCGCTCGATGAAGCCGTACCCGGCGACTGGGAGCAGATGTCGCTGATGTTTCGCGATCTCGTGCGCAGGATTCCGCGCGTGGCAGGGGCCGGGGAATTGGCTTCACTGCTCGACGAGATGGGCCTGCTGCGCGACGAAGCCGTCAACCTGCTGGAAAGACATATAAAATTAAGAAAAATAAACGCCAATGAGTCTCAAATTGAGCGCCACAAACAGAATTCAAACCCCAACTCCACATCTGAACTTGAACCAAGCTTCGAACCGAAGCAGGGCGCGAAGCCGGCGGCCGATAACGACCCGATCGCCGGGCCGCAGGACGAGCAAAGATTGAAACATCCGGCATCTGCCGGCAGGAGATCCGGAGCAGCCGATCCGATGGCGGGTCATACGCTGAAATCCTTCCCGCTCGGCCTCGTTCTCCAGGCCTGCCCGCAAATTCTCGATTATGGGCCGGGTGGAACGATTGGCAATTGGCGCGACCTGATGTCGGCTGCGGTCGTCGTCCGCTCGATGCTCGGCGTCAGCCCCTCGGCTTATGAGGAAGCCTGCGCCGGCATGGGGCCGGAAAATGCCGCGACCGTAATCGCCTGCATTCTGGAAAGGGGCGGACACATCAATTCGCCCGGCGGTTATCTCCGCGATCTCACCCGCAGGACAGAGCGAGGCGAATTTGCGATCGGCCCGATGCTGATGGCGCTGGTGCGTGCAAATGGCGGAGTGCGGCGCGATGCCGGCTGATGGACTTCAGCGGCTACACAGTCGTGCATCGGGAGGTTGCTCTCATCAGCGCGGCGGCGCGGTACTTTCCCGCAGGATCAGTTCGACCGGCCATAATTCGTGGATCTCGTCTGCGGGGCGGCCGGCGATAAGCTGTAGTGTCAGTTCGGCGCAGCGTGTGCCCGCGGCGCGCATGGAGGATCGCGTGGTCGAGAGCGACGGGACCATATTCTCGGCCGTCAGATAGGGAAAGACGTCGTCATGGGCGATGACGGAAACATCCTGCCCCACCGTCATTCCGAGCGAACGGACGGCGCGGTAGACACCAAGCGCTGTCATCGTGGAACCGGCAACGATGGCGGTTGGCGCATTGGTACTCTCCAGAAAAGAGCGGGCATGACGAAAGCCGCTCTCGTCGGAGAATTTATCGCAGGCCATGAGGTTGGGATCTGCGGTGAGCCCGCGCTCCTGATGGGCTAGCCGAAAACCCTGTTCGCGATGGATCGAATAGGTCTTGCCCCGCAGGCCGTTGATCATCGCAATGCGCCGGTGCCCGAGATCGAGCAGGTGTTCGGTCACTCTGCGCACGGCATTTTCATTATCGATATCGAGCCACGCATGCACATGCTCGGTCTCCGAGCGGCCGTGAACCAGAAAAGGCACGCCCAAGCCGTTCAGCATCTCGATCCGCGGGTCTCTGGGGCGAGGCGAATGAATGATCACGGCGTCCACCCGGCGGCTTTCGACCAGGCGCCGGTAAGCCTGTATCTCGTCGTCGTCATTGTGCGCGGTAATCGGCGTGATGAGAATATCCGTGTCGGTCGTTTCCAGCCGCTGCGCCATGCCCGACACGAATTCAGCAAAATGAATTTCTCCCGAGCGCCCCATCATGACGCCTATCGCTCCGGCCCGCCCGGTCTTCAGCCGCACGGCATTGATATCGGGGCGATAGCCGAGCCGCATTGCTTCGCTTGCAACCCGGGCACGCGTGGTTTCGCTCACCTCCGGATAGCCGCTGAGTGCGCGGCTGACCGTCGTCGGAGAAAGACCAAGCTGCTTTGCAAATTCACGAAGTTTCATCGGTGTCTTCTTTGTCCCGGAAATCAATGGACGATGCGTTGGCGATGCGCAACGGCCAAGTGCCAATTCGGTGAAAATTGAAAACGTTTTCAATTATGTGGCTTTGAAACACTAGCTGTTGCTGCGGAATTTATGCCTTTAACCGTGCATTACGGCCGTTTTAATCATATAAATACAACCGGTAGAAGCAGTTTTGATGCCTTGACGTCGCCGAAGCCTTCTGTAATGGTCCGTTCGCCAAATCGATTTCAATTTCTGGGAGGAGATTATGAAAAAGTTTGCTCTGGCCTTGTCGGCGCTTGGCCTCGCTATCGCCGCCGGCCCCATCCATGCCGCCGAAATTTCGTTTGCTGCGAACACCACGGGGAAAAACGTCGAATTCCTGAACAAGCAGCTTGCGATTTTCGAGAAGGAGACCGGCAATCAGGTGAAGCTCGTCACCATGCCGTCATCGAGCAGCGAGCAGTTCTCGCAATATCGCTTGTGGCTTGCCGCGGGAAACAAGGACATCGACGTTTATCAGACCGATGTCATCTGGGCGCCGCAGCTTGCCGACCAGTTCATTGATCTCACGGAGGCCACCAAGGACGTAGCCGGCCAGTTCTTCCCGTCGATCATCGCCTCGCAGACCGTCAATGGCCGGCTCGTGGCGCTGCCGTTGTTTACCGATGCTCCGGCGCTGTTTTATCGAAAGGACCTGCTCGAGAAATACGGCAAGCAGCCGCCGAAGACCTGGGACGAGATGGCAGCAACCGCCAAGGAGATCCAGGACAAGGAACGCCAGGCCGGCCAGAAGGATCTCTGGGGCTACGTCTTCCAGGGCAATTCCTACGAAGGGCTGACCTGCAACGCACTGGAATGGGTGAAGTCGTCGGGAGGGGGCCAGATCGTCGAGCCGGACGGGACGATCTCGATCAACAACGACAAGGCGGCGGCGGCGCTCGAACGCGCCAAGGGCTGGATCGGTACGATCTCGCCGCCCGGCGTGCTCGCCTATCAGGAGGAAGAATCGCGCGGCGTCTGGCAGACCGGCAACGCCGTCTTCATGCGCAACTGGCCCTATGCCTATTCTCTCGGCAACGGCGCCGACAGCGCCGTGAAGGGCAAGTTCGACGTGATGACGCTGCCGGTTGCGGCCGCCGGCGACAAGCCGTCCTCGACACTCGGCGGCTGGAACCTGGCGGTGTCGAAATATTCGGAAAAACAGGAAGCAGCCATCGCGCTCGTGAAATTCCTGGCATCGAAGGACGTGCAAAAGGCTCGCGCCATCGAGCTGTCCAATCTGCCGACACTGACGGACCTTTATGACGACAAGGATGTCGCCGCCGCGCAGCCCTTCATGCCGAACTGGAAACCCATTTTCCAGGACGCGGTGCCGCGTCCTTCGGCGACGGCCAAGGTGAAGTACAACGAAGTGTCCTCGAAGTTCTGGACGGCAGTGCACAATACGCTGTCCGGCAGCGGCTCGGCCGCCGAGAACCTCGAGCTCCTCGAAGCCGACCTGACGACCCTCAAGGGCGACGCCTGGTGAGGAACGGGACCGGCGGCCGGGAGGTCGTCGGTCCAGTCTTCGCAGGGCTAAACGGGAAAGGCGTTTCATGACTGAAATCGTAGTTCCACAAGCAATTGAACCCAAGGTTTCCAAGCTCAGCGCCTCTACGGAGCTGCGATCAGAACGCATCCGATCGGCCTGGGTGTTCCTGGCGCCGACGCTGTTGATTCTCGCTATCGTCGCCGGCTGGCCGCTCTTCAGAACCATCTATTTCAGCTTTACGAATGCGTCGCTCAACGACCTTGGCAATGCTGAGTTCGTCGGCTTTGCCAATTATCTGTCGTGGGTGACGCTGAAGAGCGGAAAGACCGTCTATCGCGGCCTGCTTGCCGATCCAGTCTGGTGGAATGCTGTCTGGAACACGGCCAAATTCACTCTCCTTTCGGTGACGATCGAGACTGTGCTCGGCTTGATCGTGGCGCTGGTGCTGAACGCACAGTTCGTCGGGCGGGGCGTCGTTCGGGCCGCAATCCTCATCCCCTGGGCGATCCCGACCATCGTTTCGGCCAAGATGTGGGCCTGGATGCTCAACGACCAGTTCGGCATTCTGAATGATGTTCTGCTCGGCCTCGGCCTGATCAGCGAGAAGATTGCCTGGACTGCCAATCCGGAAACGGCGATGATCGCCGTGCTGATCGTCGACGTCTGGAAGACGACGCCCTTCATGGCGCTTCTGATCCTTGCCGGGCTTCAGATGGTGCCGGGAGATATTTATGAAGCGGCCAGGATCGATGGCGTCAATCCGGTCAAGGTTTTCTGGCGCCTGACGCTGCCGCTGATCCGGCCTGCCATCATGGTTGCCGTGATCTTCCGGATGCTGGATGCGATGCGCATCTTCGACCTGATCTATGTTCTGACGCCCAACAATGCGCAGACGAAGACCATGTCGGTCATGGCGCGGGAAAACCTGTTCGACTTCGACAAGTTCGCCTATGGCGCTACCGCCTCGACGGTGCTTTTCCTCATCATCGCTTCCGTCACCGTCCTTTATATCTGGCTCGGCCGCGTCAGGCTCGGCGGGGAGGAACGCTGATGCTGCTTTCCATCACCAAGAATACGCTCTTCTACCTGCTCGTCACGATCATCGTGATCATTGCGGTATTTCCGTTCTACTATGCGATCCTTACCAGCCTGAAGACCGGCACGGCCCTTTTCAAAGTCGACTATTGGCCGACCTCGATCTCCTTCGGCAACTATGCTTCCGTAATGGGGCAGGGCGGTTTCGTCCGCAGTCTTGCGAATTCCGCAATGATCGCCTGCGTCGTGGTATCGGCATCGCTGTTGCTTTCGATCACCGCTTCGTTCGCTTTGGCCCGGGTGCATTTCCGCGGACGGGCGCTGTTGATGCTGACAATCCTTTCGGTGTCGATGTTCCCGCAGATTGCCGTTCTTGCGGGCCTCTTCGAACTCATCCGCTGGATCGGCATCTTCAACACGCCCTTCGCGCTGATCTTCTCCTACATGATCTTCACGCTCCCCTTCACCGTCTGGGTGCTGACCACCTTCATGCGGGAATTGCCGATCGAGATCGAGGAGGCGGCGATCGTCGACGGCGCCTCGCCATGGGTCATCGTCACCCAGGTGTTCATGCCGATGATGTGGCCGGCGCTGGTGACGACCGGGCTGCTTGCCTTCATCACCGCCTGGAACGAGTTCCTTTTCGCACTGACGTTCACATCGTCCGATACGCAGCGGACCGTCCCCGTAGCCATCGCCCTGCTTTCGGGCAACAGCGAATTCGAAATCCCCTGGGGCAACATCATGGCGGCTTCGGTGATCGTCACCGTGCCGGTCGTCGTGCTTGTTTTGATATTCCAGCGCCGGATCATTTCGGGGCTGACCGCCGGTGGCGTGAAGGGTTGAGGGAGTAGGACATGGCAGAAATCCGACTGGAAAATATCCGCAAGAGCTTCGGCGCTTTCGAGGTGATCAAGGGCGTAACGATGGACATCCGCCGAGGCGAGTTCATGGTGTTCGTCGGGCCTTCGGGATGCGGCAAGTCCACGCTGCTGCGGCTTATCTCTGGCCTCGAGGACATTACCTCGGGAAACCTCTCCTTCGACAATGAGACCGTGAACCGGTACGCGCCTTCCAAGAGAGGGATCGCCATGGTGTTCCAGTCCTATGCGCTCTACCCGCATATGACGGTGTTCGACAATATGGCTTTCGGCATGAAGCTTTCCGGGAGCAACAGAGACGAATGCCGCCGGCGCGTCGAACAGGCCGCCGGCATGCTGCAGCTCTCACCCTACCTGGACCGTCTGCCGCGACAGCTTTCCGGCGGTCAGCGTCAGCGCGTCGCCATCGGCCGGGCGATCGTGCGCGATCCTAAGGTCTTTCTCTTCGACGAGCCGCTTTCCAACCTCGATGCGGCGCTTCGCGTCGCGACGCGGCTCGAGATCGCGAAGCTTCATCGCAGCATGCACGGCACGACGATGATCTATGTGACGCATGATCAGGTCGAGGCCATGACGCTGGCCGATCGGATCTGCGTGCTGAGAGACGGCGTCGTCGAGCAGATCGGCACGCCGCTGGAACTTTACGAAAGCCCGAATTCGCTCTTCGTCGCCGGCTTCATCGGTTCGCCGAAAATGAATTTCCTGTCCGGCGGGCTGGCGCAGCCCTATGACAGCCATACGATCGGTGTGCGCGCGGAGCATGTTCGCATCACGGCCGAAGCGCCGGTTTGGAGTGGCACGGTCATCCATTCGGAAATCCTCGGCTCCGACAGCTTCGTCTATGTGGACATCGGGGCGGATGAGCCGCTCATCGTGCGGGAGACGGGCGTCTCCCGTCACGAGCCGGGGCAGGCGCTTGGCCTTGCGCCGCTTGCCGGCCATGTCCACCGTTTCGACGGGTCCGGCCGGGCGCTGGAGCGGACAACGATGCAGGCCGCCTGATCTTCCCAAGATCGTATTCCTCACAAGACCCGATCCATCTAACTGCCAGGAGTGAACGACGTGACCATTCGCACCATCGTCTGGGGTGAAAACATCCACGAAAATATCAATGAGATCGTCCGGGGCATCTATCCCGAAGGCATGCACACGACGATCGCCAACGCGCTGAATACCGATCCCGCCATCTCCGCGACCACCGCGACGCTGCAGGAGCCGGAGCATGGGCTGAGCGAGGTCCGCCTTGCCGAAACCGACGTGCTGACCTGGTGGGGCCATAAGGATCATGGTGCCGTGTCCGATGTCGTCGTCGAGCGCGTCGCCAAGCGCGTCTGGGAGGGCATGGGCCTTCTCGTTCTGCATTCCGGCCATTTCTCCAAGATCTTCAAGCGGCTGATGGGCACGCCCTGCGCGCTGAAATGGCGCGAGGCGGGTGAGCGCGAGCGGCTGTGGACCATCAATCCGCGCCATCCGATCGCCGCCGGCATCGGCGAGCATTTCGAACTCGAGAACGAGGAAATGTATGGCGAGCAGTTCTCCGTGCCGGAGCCGCTCGAAACGGTGTTCATCTCCTGGTTCCAGGGCGGGGAAGTGTTCCGCTCGGGCCTGACCTGGCGGCGCGGCGCCGGCAACATCTTCTATTTCCGCCCCGGCCACGAGACCTATCCGACCTATCACGATGCCACGGTGCAGAAGGTGCTGATCAACGGCGTCAAGTGGGCCTATAACCCGCAAGGCGCGTTGACTGGTATTACCGACGCTCCAAATGTGCCGGTAGAGAAGGCACTGGAGCCGATCGTCGAACGCGGCCCGAAACTGCACCAGGCCGGCGAAGCCGGTTACCGCTGAATTCGATAAACGACCATGAGGACAGAAATGCGCTTGATCATTCTCGGAACCGGAGGATGGGCAAATACCCATGCCATGAATTTCTCGGAAATCGCCGGCGTCAAAATTGTTGCCGCCGTCGATACGGACGAGGTCCGGCTGCGGGCCTTCGCGCTCAGGCATGGCATCCCGCTCACCTTCACATCGCTCGATGACGCCCTTGCCTGGGGGGAGTTTGACGCCGTGACCAATGTCACGCCGGATCGCGCGCATTATTCCACGACGATGAAGATACTCGGCGCCGGCAAGCATGTCCTCTGCGAGAAGCCGCTTGCGGTCAATTATCGCGAGGCCAAGGAGATGGCCGACGCCGCGGCGGCATCCGGTAAGGTCACGATGGTGAACCTGACCTATCGCAACGTGGCGCCGCTTCAGGCAGCGCGAAAAATGGTGCTGGACGGCCGTCTTGGTGCGATCCGCCATTTCGAAGCCTCGTATCTGCAAAGCTGGCTGGTCTCCAAGGCCTGGGGCGATTGGACCAAAGAGTCGCAATGGCTTTGGCGCCTGTCGACGAAGCACGGTTCCAATGGCGTGCTGGGCGATGTCGGTATCCACATTCTCGACTTCGCGGTCTTTGCCGCAGGCAGCGACGTCAAGGCGGCGGCGTCGCATCTCAAGGTTTTCGACAAAAGCCCCGGGAACCGGATCGGGGAATACGACCTCGATGCGAATGACAGTTTCCTGATGATGGCCGAGCTGGAAAACGGCGCGGCTGGTGTCATCCATGCCACGCGCTGGGCGACCGGTCATCTGAACGAATTGCGCCTGCGCCTGCATGGAGACAAGGGTGCGCTGGAGGTGGTGCATACGCCCGAGGGTTCGACACTCAGGACCTGCGAAGGCGCCGACGCCGACAAGGCAATCTGGCGCAAGATCGAGGTCGAACCGGTCATCACTAATTTCCAGCGATTTGCAAATGCCGTGCGAGAAGGGCAGGCGGATGAGCCGGGTTTCGGCCACGCCGCCAAGCTGCAATTCGTTCTTGATCACGCAGTAAAGACGGCCGGCGCTTTGACCGAGCTTTAGAGCAATTCCAGGAAAAGTGCGAAGCGGTTTTCCGTCCGGAATTGCGTAAATCCAAAAGGTTAGAGCGGTTCTGCGCTTCCGTGAAAAGCTGAACCGCTCTAGACGGAGCCTCTAGCTGCGCGCCGGTCCAATTCGTCTTCGCTGATGCCGAAGTGTTCGAGGATGATGCCGACGTTGCGGCGATGTGACTTGAAATAGACGTCGAAGACATCGCCGATCAGCGGAACCGTCCCGCCGGCCGCATCGATGCCGAGATTGACGGCCATGCGCGCGAGCTTGTGATTGGGAACGCCGAGACGCCTGGCTTCATTGAGGATGTAGAGACCGATGAGCGAGGTGGCGACGTCGCCGACGGCGGGAAGGAGGCCGAGCACGGAATCCGCGCCGATCCGCACGCCGACGACGGGCAGCCTGACCGCCGTGTCCATCAGCCGGGCGATGCGGACGGCGCGCTGGATTCTTTCGCGCTCGATCGACGTGAGGCGTTTCGTGTTGGCGGAAGTCGGCATCAAATCCCCGCGGCTTCGGAGATCGTTGCCGCGGGAGGCTGGTGCAGCGAAGCTGCGGGTGTCACGATCATGATTTCCATTGCCGTGAAACGCCGCAGGCTCGATAAGGTTCGTCCGCGGCGTGAATCCGTCACGCCGCAACCGCCATCAGGCAGCTCTTTGCGATTTTGATCCGCTGACCGGCGCATCGATCTGAAAACGGCCGACCACCCCTTCCAGCGTCTGCGTCTGACCGCCGAGCGCGCGGCAGGCGGAGACGGTTTCCACGGCCATGGCGGCGTTGCGTTGGGTGACCTCATCGAGCGCGCTGACGGAGGCATTGATCTCGCCGATCGCTACGGCCTGCTCGGAGGAGACGGAAACGATGCGGGCGATGAGGCTGGACACCTGTTCGACCTGGCCTTCGATCTCCAGAAGCGCCTTGCCGGTGCGGTTGACGAGCTCCACCCCGGTGGACACCTGGGTCGAGGAGGTTGATATCAGCGCCCGGATTTCCTTGGCGGCATTGGCCGAGCGCAGGGCGAGTTCGCGGACTTCCTGTGCGACGACTGCAAAACCCTTGCCGGCCTCGCCGGCGCGGGCGGCTTCGACGCCGGCATTCAGCGCCAGGAGATTGGTCTGGAAGGCGATTTCATCGATGACGTTGACGATTTCGCCGATCTGGGCGGACGAGCCTTCGATCCTCTCCATGGCGGCGATCGCATCGCGAACGACGGCGGCCGAATGTTCGGCGCTGCTGCGGGTCTCGGCCATCATCCCGGTCGCCCTGCCGGCATGGTGCGAGGCGTCCTTGGTCTTGGCGTTCATCTCCTTCAGCGCAGCGGTGGCCTCTTCGAGCATCGCTGCCTGCTGCTCGGTGCGCGAGGCGAGGCTATCGGCCGCATTGGTGATGCCGGTCGAGGAAGTGCCGACCTGCCTGGAGGTATTGGCGATCTCGGCCATCGAGGCGGAAAGCGCGTTCATGCTGTCGTTGAACTTCGCGCGCAGGGTCTCGTAGGCGGCGGCAAAGGGTGTCGTGATCCGGCAATCGAGATTGCCGTGCGACAGCTGGTCCAGGCCGTATGTCAGCTCGTCGATAACGGTTTCGCGTGTCTGCTCCTCGGCCGCCTTTTCGGCCATCTGGCTGCGCTCGCGCTCGAATTCGGCATTGCGAAGCGCCGTTTCACGCTTCTGCGCGTCCTGGCGTTCCAGCGCATTGCGGCGGAAGACCGCGACCGCCTTGGACATGGCGCCGATTTCGTCGGAACGGTTGGCATAGGGAACTTCGGTCGAAAAATCGCCCTCGGCGAGATTGCCCATATAGGCCTTCATACCGTCGAGCGGCACGATTGCGCGGCGGCGCAGGAGATAGAGCCCCACCAGCAGCAGCGCGAAGGAGCCGAAGCCGGCCGCACCCGCATAGATCGTCCAAGTCACGATTTCCGAGGCTGCGTTCTTTTCCTCGCCCTTCAGGAAGGCGTCGGAATTGGCGACGAGTTTCTCCACGGCATCCTGGTGCGCATGGAAGGCGACGCGCAATTGCTCGATTGCACCGTGCGCCTTGTCTTCATCCTTTGCATTCAGCGCCGGGATGATCTCGCGGTTCATCACGTCCCAGAATGCGTCACCCTTGGCCAGCACGTCGTTTTCGAGTTCGTCCTTCAAAGCCTGCGGCAGCCGGGTGGTTTTCCAATAGGCGCGACGGTCGTCGTAAGCGGCCTTCAGATTTGCGATCTTCGCCAGGTTGGTTTCGCTGAGTTCGGGAAACTTGCTGGCTTCGAAGGAGAGCATGTAGGATTCGACCACGAAGAGCGGCGGCGGCAGAATATCGGCGATGAGATCCTTGCCGTAGACGACCTGCTCGTAGACCGGGCCGTTGACCTTCAGCCGTTCGAGCGCCGATTGCTGCAATCCGATCGACATGAAAAGACCTGCTGAAACGGCGACGCCGAACGCCACCAGGCTACGGGCAATAGTAAAAGACAAGGTCGACTCCGAATAATTTGTGGCGCCTGCGTGTTGAGAGGCCTGATTTACGTAGAGCATTATTTCGGAAGAACGCTGAGATATGGTTAATTCTTCTGACGTCAGAGCTCGGCAGGTTTTCCCAGCTTGCGGATAATCGTCCAAAATTGGGGTGGTTGGTGAATTCTCGAAGCCGTTTGTGGTATCAAGCCACCAATTGCCATCGTATGGCATGCGGCGAGGGCGCTATATCTGATTGCAGAGGAGATGAGTATGGCTGAACCTCAGCTTTCGGTCCGAAGCGCAAGGGCGCGTGATTTACGCGAGGCCGGTCATGAGCCGGCATCATCTTTCTACGCCAGGCTTTCACAGCAAAGCGGGGCGGATATTGACCTTGAGGCCGTCCACAAGGAGGGCCGGCAGGCGCATGAGGGCGTCGAGCTTTGATTTTTTCGATACCAACATTGTTTCGGAGATTTTGAGCAAATCGCCGATGAAGCGGTGATCGCGTGGCTCGTTCGTCATGACGCTGAATTGGCTTTGCCGAGGAGTTTTAATCCACGGCGCATTGGAAGCAGGAACCTAAATCCGGGCGGACGGGGTTTGTAAATTGCCGACGGCGCCTATCAGGCCAATCGCAGCAGCATGTCGTTGAGATTGCCGATCTCTCGCAGCAGTTCGACCAGCCTGTCGGTATCGCCCTGGCTGAGCCGGCCCGTTCCGCCGCTGGTGTTCCAGAGATCCTGAAATTCTTGGCTCATGGTGCGTGCGCTGCCCATGATGTCGATGATCTGGGCGCGGTTTTCCCAGGTTGCGACGACGACCGGTTCGTCCATTTCCACCGGCATGTCGGTTTCACGTTCCAGCAAAAACAATTCCTGCTTCCTTTTGCGCGATGACGGCTTGGTTTGGATGGCGCCATCGAAGCTGAGGGATGGGCCATTGCTGTAATTACTCAGGAACATGGGTTTGACAGTCTCAGAACGATTGAAAATCAAACGATTGGCTAGCGGGTATGGGGCGGAACCCGTTAGCCAATCGGCAAACCCTTCCCGGAATCACCCGAAGCAGGGGTCGCAGGAATAATAAATGGGAAATTTTCCCATTTGTCAACGCTTGTGATAGCGGTTTCAGCGCGGAGGCGGAGCCGGCGGCGGTGACCCGGGAGACGGTGATCCGGGAGGCGGGGCGCTCGGCGGTGGTGGCGGGCTAGCCCCGTCCGGAGGCGGAAAGCTGCCATCCGGTCCACCTCGACCGAAGGGCGAACCATTCGGCGGCGGCCGGTCCGGTAGGCCTTGCGGCGGTCGCGAACCAAATCCGTCAGGAACGCGTCCGCCCTGAAAACCCGTCATCCTGCTCGAATCGCGGACCGAGACATCGAAGAAGCCATGACCATCGGGAGACGGCGGCATCGAGCCGGAAGGCGAGGCGCCTCCGGTTCCAGAGCCTTGCCCGCTCCTGTCCGTGGGCCGGAAGGTCTCGACGTTGACGATGCCGTATTTGAGGCCCGGCACCACGGCTTCGGCCTCGATGCGCGTAATGATCAATCGGTCGGCAACCGCCTTCAGACGCACCAGCGTCTGTTTGTTGGCGAGATATCCATGGGTGCTTCCAAAGGAAAGCCGGCCGATCATCAGGCTCTTGCCGCTCTTCACCGGGACGCCGCGGACATGGGCGCCATCGGAAACGGAGCGGGGCTCGATGCGCCGAGCGACGATCGTGCCGTCAGGTTTGCGGATGCCGAAGACGGCGACATGCTTGCCCTTTCTGAGCCCCTTTGTCGCGACGCCGGTCGTGTCGATCGTCTGCGCCAATATGGTCAAGCTGGTCTTGCCCATCCTGTCGATGCGGCCCTGGACCTCGCTGACGATCGTGATGCGGGCGGCGCGCTTTCCTGTCAGCAGCACGCGCGCGACATGGCCGACCTTCATCGCGCTTGCGGGAACACGCCGCCCGTCGATCTCGACCGGCGTCGTCGCGCTGAACGGTATGTGGATGCCGTTGACGATGATGCTGCCAAAGCCCTGGATGGTGCCGACGATGCCGGTGCCGCCGATACCGTGGTCTTCATTCTCCCCGCCGCCCTGGATGGAGGTGCCGGACCCGCCGATCCCGTGGTCGTAAGCGCCGGTCGACTGCGCGGCGGCAGATCCCGGCTTCAGGATCTGAAGCGCTATGCCGGCCAGCAGAAACTGCCTTCTCGAGATCATCGGCGGGCTCATTCGTCCGCCTCCGTCTTGGAAGCAGCGTCTGCTTGGGAATCCGTCTCAACCTCTTCGGTCATGACATAGAGACCGGCGATCCAGCGGCTGCTGCCGCCGGGATCGTCCTTGATCGCCTGATGGGCGACCTTGTTGAGCTTCAGGAGCAGCGCCATGCTTTCCTCGCGCGCAAGCGCGTCGAGCCGGGCGGCGAGCGCCGGAGATATGCCGTCATAATGAACCGCACGCTCGAAATAGGGCGGAGGGTCGTTCAGCAGGTTGGTGACGGCCGCCTGCACGTGGTCGCGAAGGTTGCGGGTGAAATAATGCCGGCGGGCATCGTCGCCGGCATTCGGAACGATCGATGAGAGGTCGAGCCGGACCCGGCCCTCCTCATCGAGAACGACGATGCCTCGGTCCAGCCAGTCGTCCAGGATGGAGCGGGGGTGGACGTCCTTGGTGATGTCGCTCACCAGGCTCTCGAAGGACGGGCTGCCGTCGCTTGTGGTGCGGGGCAGGGCGCTCGGCCTGTCCTCGGCATCGCAATAGAGCGGGTCGGCCAGCCACCGGGCAAGGATGCGGCTCGTCTGCGAAACGCCGACGGTCAGCAGCGATTCCGAAATCTCCTGCCCGCGCAGCCGGTTGACGTCCTTGCGGTGGACGCCTGTCAGAAGCGAAATGCGGCTGTCCGTCTGCTGCTTGTTCGGCAGCGCGAATTCCTTCTCGGCGACCTCGATATAGAGACGGCGAAGAATGGCCGAAAAGGCGGTGAAGTTGAAGCCGGAGGCAAGCGCGAGCTTGACCAGCGGGCGCAGCACGCGGATGAGCATGGCCTGCAGGGTCTCTTCGGAGAAGGGTAGCTTCGCGCGCGGCTTCGACATCAAGAACACACTCGGTCTCGCAAAGACCATTGCCGGCAGACTTCGGTAGCCGCCTTCATTCTCCCTATGGCAAAGTCCGGAATGCCGCAACGGACAAGCCATATGCGAGACCAGCCTATGCCATAATCCCTCACGGCGCTGCCGCGATCGTGCCGCCATTGGAAAGTTATTTCGCCCCTTCTGTCAATGCGTTACCGGATGCGGCTCGGGTGACAGCACCGCCCCCTGGCTCCAGTCGATCAGCCGGTCGATCCGCGCAATCTTGTGGAAAACCTCGAAGACGTCGAATGCCGCGCCCCGCTCGATATGGCCTGCCAGGAGCTCGCAAAGCTCGAATATTTCAGGAGGGGTGCCCGTCATTTCGACGCCGTCATCCGTAAAGACGCCCGATCGCGGCCAGGCCCGCATCTGCCCGTCATCGAGTTTGCTGCCGATGAAGGGGATCGTATCGATGATGCCGGAGGCGAGCGCAAAGGCCGCCTCCGCCACGATTTCGGAACAGGTCGTGCCGGGGTCCCGCGTCAGGGCCGGTATCTGCAACCGCTTGAGTTCGCGCATTTTCAATCCGTCAGAGATAGTTGACCAGGCTGAGGCTCTGGAGTTTCGAGACGAGCGTGTAAGCCGTTTCCAACTGCGTCTGCAGCTGGTTGACGAGGGTCGAAGCCCCGTAGGTATCCACGCCCTGGAGATCGACGAGCTTTCCCTGGAGCAGGGTCGATTGAGCGTCGAGGGCGTCGTTCGCCTTTTCGAGCCGCTCCTGCGACAGGCCGAGCTGGCTTTGCTGCGTCACGATGCCGGAGGTCGCCTGGGCGGCATAACCGATCGCTTTGGAGGCGACGGTGCTCTGCGCGTCTGAGCTGAGATCCTGGCCGAACAGGGCGGAGACGACGACGGAGGCGAGTGCGAGGTAACGCATGCCTTCGGAATTGGCATTGGTCGACGAAGTGATGGTCTCCGATCCGCTGATCCGGCTCGTCATGTCGGTGCTCGATGCGGTCGACCAGCCGCTCGAAGCGTCCGTCCAGCTGCTTTCGGAAAACATCGGCTCGACCGTATCGGTGATGAAGCTGCCGATTTCCTCGCCCGTCAACTCGCTGACGTCCTTGCCGAGACCGCTCGCGTAGTCGTTCAGGGCCGAGACGATCGTATCCGAGACCGCCGTGGATTGATCGGTCAGCGGCTGGCTGTCGAGGTTCGTTCCGCCGAACAGGTATTCGCCATTGACCGATGTGTTTGCCGTCGAGATCAGCTGCGAAATCGTGGAGCCGGCCGATTGCAGGGCAACGGCGATGCTCGTCGTATCCTGGCTTGCCTGGAGCGCGGTCAGGTTGGTGACAAGGCTGTCGCCGGCATCCTTGAGGCTCGAAAGAGCGGTCTGCGATGCTTCCATGCGCAGCGCGACGACGGAATTGCTCGTCTTGAACGAGTCCGCCTGGGCGATGGCGCTGGTGAGATTGATCGACTTTGCGGCGCCGGCGCCGAGGGAGACGCCGATATCGGCGTAGGTTCCCGTCGTCGCTTCGGTCGAAGCCTGCTGCAGCTTGTTTTGCGACTGGCTGATGGTGAGCCTGAGAACGCTCTGCATCGCCGATGATGAGACAAAAGAGGCTTTCATGATTAGCTCGCTATGTCGAGGAGCGACTGGAACATCTCGTCGATGACGTTCAGGATCTTCGTCGCCGCCTTGTAGGATTGTTCGATGTCGAGAAGCAGCGTCAGCTCCTCGTCGAGGTTGACGCCCGTTTCGTTGGAATAGGCTTCGTCGGAACGCGACAGCGCCGCGGCCGTGTTTTCGGAAGCCGATGTCGCATCGCTGCGATATTGTTCGAGCCAGCCGATCGAGGCGCTGGCATAGTCCGTCAGGCTCTGCGTCGTGGAGAGGCCGGCGTCGGCGGAGAAGGAACGCTGCTCCGTCAATGCCTGATAGAGGGCGTCGAGATTGTCCGAGAAGCCGCTGTCGCCCGAGGTGTTGAGATCGGTAATGCCGCTGATCGTTCCGTCGCGCAGCTTCGTCGCGTCGCCGCCTTCGCTGGTGACGACTGTTGTATTGACGGAAATGCTGCCGGCGATCCCTGTTGCGTCGTCGGAAGCGGCAGGGGTTCCGCCTGTCGTCCCCGACGCCGTCGTCCAGACGAAGAGCCCCGGCGCGCTCGTGCTGCCGTCGCTTTCCGAGAACACCTGGACGAGCGATTTGGCGATCTCGTCGAGCTGGTTCTGGAAGGTCGGGGCGATCTCGTCGCGCAGCTGCAGCAGCGCCTGCAGGCTGCCGGAGGCGCTCGTCGTCGATCCCTCGCCGGCGTCGAGAGCCACGCCGTCGATATAGATGGAATTCCCCTCGGTTCCCGCGACGTAAGTTGTCGTCGCGGAGAAGGTGACGGTGCGGGGGATGGTCTCGAACAGCACGGTGCCATCCGAGGTGTAGAGCGCCATGTCGTTATTATTGCGCACGACGGAGGTGACGCCGACGATCGAGGAGATCTGCTTCAGGAGCTTCTCCCGTTCGTCGAGCGCCGAGGACGTATCGGCGCCGGTCGCTGTCGCGAGCTTGACGGCATTGTTCGCCGTCTCGAACTGCGACAGCAGCGTATTCAGCGAGGAGACCTGTGTGGCGATCTCCGCATCGGCCTCGGCCCTGATCGACTGGACGCCGTCGCTGGCCGTATTCAGCGAATTGGCGAGATCCTGCGCGGCGGTGACGGCCGATTGCGCCGCGGTCGTATTGCTCGGCGACGTCGCGTAGGTCTGGAGCGCCTCCTGGAACGCCGCGAGATAGGTGCTCGGCGACGTCTCGTAGTCGTTGCCGCCCATCAGCGACTGCAGGCTTTCGAGACCGGTCACGAGCGTCTGCTGGGCGCTGTCCTTGGCGTTGGATTGCAGATACTGGGCGAGCAGCGCAGTTTCCTGCGCCCGGCTGATGCTGACGACCTGGGCGCCGGAAAGAGACGTCGTGATCGACGCCTCCCGCCTGACATAGTTGGAATTTCCGACATTGGCGATGTTGGTCGAGACGACGCTGCTCTGCTGGCCGGTATTGTTGAAAATACTCTGCACGCTGTTCAAGGCTGACGTGAGCGACATCCGGGCGTTCCTTCTATCGCTTCAGGTTGACGAGGACATCCATGATGTCGGAGCCGGTCTGGAACACCTTCGAATTGGCGGTGTAGCTGCGTTGCGCCTCGATCATCTCCGTCAATTCGCCGGCGAGATCGACATTCGAGCTTTCGAGCGCGCCGGACTGGATGGAGCCGAGCCCGTTCGTCTGCGGAAAGCCGGTGACGGTGACGCCGGACATGCCGTTGGCGGTGTAGACGTTGCCGCTGAGCAGGGTCAGATTGTCGGGGCTTGCGACCGTCGCGAGAGGGATCTGGTAGAGCGCCTTCGTCGTGCCGTTGGCATAGGAGACCGACACCACGCCGTCCGTGCCGATCGAGACCGAGCTCACCGCGCTTGCGGCCTGGCCGTCGGCCGAGCCCGTCGCCGAGAAATCGGAGGCGAGCTGGGTGAAGTCGGAATAGTCCATGGTGATCGTCTTTGCCGTGACCGGATCGACGATGTCGGTGTCGGTCGCGGACGTCAGCTGGCCGTCGGCGTCGAAGGAGAGTGTGGCGACGCTGACCGCGCTGGAGGAGTAGGGGAAGGAGGTCGTGCCGCCGGTCGCGGCATCGGCATTGCGATAGACCGCGACTTCCCAGGTGCTGCCGGTGACCGCGCCGCTCGCATCGGTCGTGACATCAGTCTTGGTGAAGTAATAGTCGTACTGCACGGTGGCGCCGAGGCTGTCATAGGCGACCAGCGACATCTTCTGCGTATCGTCGGTGACGCCTGACGTGTTGGCGCTCGGCAGCGTCGTCGTATCGGTGACGACGGTCGCCTCGGAATTCAGGTTGCCGCTGAAATAGGCGCTGGTCGAAGCGATCGCGCTCAGGCCCGATTGGGAGACGTTGACCGGCACCAGCCCGTCGAAGCCATTGACGACGACCGCCGGCACGCCTGAATCATAGGAATATCCCATCAGCGTGTAGCCGGCGCTGTTGACGAGGTTGCCGTCGCTATCGACTGAGAAATCGCCGGCGCGGGTGAGCACCGGCGTGCCGTCGGCGCTTTCGACGATGAAGAACCCGTCTCCGGAGATCGCGAGATCATAGGCCGAGGTCGTATAGGAAATGTCGCCCTGCTCAGAAATCGCCTGGCGCACGGATGTCTGGACGCCGCCGGAATTGTAATTACCGGAGGAAGAGGGCAGGACCAGCGACGAAAAGGAGGTGGAAACGGCCTTGTAGCCGGTGGTGTTGGCATTGGCGATGTTGTCGGACACCGTGCTCAGCCGGTTTGCCTGCGCGCTCATGCCGGAGACGGCGGTTTTCATGCTTCCAAAAATGCTCATGGCTCGATCCTTCAAAGGTTTGGGAACATGCCATGTGACGACAGGCTTCCAGGGCCCGGATTGCGGGCGCAAGACATCGCCGGGCGCCGGGCGAAGGCCGGCACCGGTCGATGATCTGATTGTCTGGACTGACCCCGTGATGGCTCTCGGCGCGTCGGTTCATCCGAGCGTGTGACATCGTGCGCCCGATACCGCGCACCATTCGAATCATAAGAAGCGGCCCGGCCGAAGGCTCTGCCGGCGCAACTGCCGGGCCGCTTCAGACCGTCGCCATTGCAGTTCCTCCAGAAACCGCAACGGCGACGATGTCTTGCCGGCGTCAGGCCGCGGACTGCGCGGACAATGAGCCGGCGCCTGAGGTGTCGAGCAGATCGAAGAGCTGGCTCGCCTGGCTTTCGCTGACATCGTCAGGCTTGCCGGCCATGAATTCCTCCAGGCTCACCACTCCATCTCCATTCGTATCGAGATCGGAAAGCAGGGAGGTGAACTGGTCATCGTCCTCGGACGGAGGCGGCCCCTGGGGACCTTCCGACTGCTGGGCGGACATGGCCTCAACAAGCGCATCGACCGACAGCGAACCGGCGCCCTCGCTGTCGAAGCCGTCGAACAGCGTTCCGGCCTGGTCCTCGCTGACGTCGGTCGGCCTGCCTGCGACGAATTCGGCCTTGCTGACGAGCCCGTCGCCGTCGGTATCGAGCTCGGAAAGCATGGATGCCAGCTGGTCATCGTCGCCCGGCGGCGGCCCATCGGGGCGCTCCGGCCGCTGGGCGGACATGGCCTCGGCGAGTTCATCGACCGACAATGATCCCGCGCCTTCGCTGTCGAAGCTGTCGAAAAGCGTTCCAGCCTGATCCTCGCTGACATCGGACGGCCGGGCTGCGACGAACTCGGCCTTGCTCACATAGCCGTCGCCGTCGGTGTCCAGCTCGGAGACGTCCATGCCTTCGCCGCCATCCTCTTCGCCGGCGGAGCCGGACTGGTCGAAGCGGTTCATCGCCAGCGTCATCAGCTGGGCCATCAGTTTGTCGGCGCTGCTGGACGTGTCTTCGTCGAGCTGCCCGCTTGTGGTTGATTTTTTCGCTGAAACCGTACTACAGGATAGCATGTCCTGGGATGCGGATGTCGAGCTCTTGCTATAGGAATAGGAAGAGACTGACGCGGCGGCCGAAATGGTCGTCATAAGCGCTCCATCGCTAGAGGGTGGGGATGCAACGCATTACAGAACTTATGAGTTCTCTAAATCGAAATCGCTAATGCCACAACCGAAAAAATCATCCCTCAGAAATAACAGGCTGCTTTTCAGGGTCGTCGGCATGCGCTTCGGCAAAGCGGTCTGATCGTCATGGATATCGTCGACGAACCCGCAGATGAGCCGCGCAAAAGAGGCCGGCCGAAAGTCTCCAGCGATGAAGACAAGCGCACGCATATCGTCGAAGTCGCCCGCCGCGTTTTCGTAAAATACGGTTATGCCGGAAGCACGACCGCGGTCGTCGCTTCGGAGGCGGGTGTTTCCAAGCAGACGCTCTACAAGCTGTTTCAGAGCAAGGAAGAGCTGTTTGCGGCCGTCGTCGGCGCGCATCGGCGGCTGATGCTCGACCTGCCGAGGCCCGCCGAAGAGATCTCGATCGCCGAGAGCCTCGAACGTATCTTCATGATCGACATGGACGAGGAGATGGATGCGGAACGCGCCGGCTTCCTGCAGCTCGTCTTTCGCGAAGCCGCACAGTTTCCCGAGCTTATCGATATTCTCCAGCGCGAAGGCATACTCGCCAGCCGGCAGCATCTCGCCGACTGGCTGAGCGATCGCCGGGCGGAAGGCAGGCTGTCGCTGGATGATCCGGAAAGCGGCGCGCGCATGCTGATGGACATGATCTTCGGCGGCATGGGCCCGCCGGAAGGCCGCGTGCAGGCCTGGCCCGACCGGGCCCTGATGCTTGCCCACCTTCGCCACTGTATCGCGGTCTTCGCCGCCGGCGTGGGGGCCACTTGAAACGGGTCAAGCGGTGCGGCAGCAATTGCCGCGTCATCCCGCTGCTCGACCCGGCAAAGGCTAGGGTGAGGGCAACCCTCCATTTCAAGCTTCCAATTCCCGATTGAATGATTTATAGAACTATATAGTTCCATTAAGTCGATTCGGCCGCATGTACGTGGCTGTGCTTCGCCATGACCGGCGACGATATCCCAGCAAAGATCAGAAGCTCACCCGTGGCTGCCGGCAGGCTTTCGCGCGGTACGGCCGTGCCTATTGGAAGGGACAGACGTTGGTTTCCACCTATGTAAGCTATCTCGCGGTCGCGCGGAATCTGAATGCCAGTCTCGCCAGCGTCGCGTCCCAGGCCACGGTTGCCCGCGACAGCGCCTATTACAAGGAAAACATCGGCAAGGTCACGACCGTCGATGAGTTCATGGGTGATTACAAGCTTTATTCCTACGCGATGAAGGCCTACGGCCTTGAGGACATGACCTATGCCAAGGCCTTCATGAAGAAGGTGCTGGAGAGTGACCTCAGCGATTCATCGAGCTTTGCCAACAGCTTGAGTGACGGCCGCTATGCCGAGTTCGCCGCAGCCTTCAAATTCTCCGGCGAAACGAAGACGGCGCAATCGGACGTGCAGCGCGACAGCCTGCTCGACGCTTACGAGGGCTCCTTCGATACCGAGGCCGAGAATATCGAGGATGAGACCGATTACTTCGAGGAGAATATCTCGTCGATCACCTCGGTCGACGATCTTCTGTCGAGTTCGTGGCTGAAGAACTATGTGCTGACGGCTTTCGGCCTCAGCACCGAATATACGTCGACCAGCTTTCTGAAGGATGTTCTGACGAGCGATCTCGACGATGCCGACAGCTTCGTCAACCAGCTCGACGACGATGTCTATGTCAGCCTGGCGAGGGCCTTCAACTTCAGCGAGAACGGCTCGGTCGACGGCGAGGTGATGTCGGAAGACCAGCTCTCGCTGGTGACGAGCGCCTATGCGGTGGCCTCGTCGACGATCGCTTCCACCGAGACCGGGGAGGCTTATGACACTTATTTCGCTGCTGAGATCGGAAACATCACCTCCGTCGACCAGTTGATGAGCGACGACAAGCTGGTGTCCTATCTCAGAACGGCTTACGGTCTTTCCGACAGCGAAACCGATAACTTCATCTCCGCGGCCCTGAAAAGCGCCGACCTCGCCGAGGCGATCGGCTTGTCCGACCTGCACGACGCCTTCAATTTCGACGAGGACGGCGCGCTTGCCGACGGCGACACGGCCCAGACGTCGGAGCAGACGGCCGCGACCACGGCGGCCTTCGATGAAAACTACCAGGCGCTAATCGCCAACACCGACACGGAAGATGCGGTCGACAACTATACGACGCGCATTGCCAGCGTCACCTCGATCGACGATTTCCTGGTGTCGAACGCCGATGACGACGATGACGACAACGACGACCTTCCGGAAATGTGGGAAATGGCGCTGCGCGCTTTTGGCATAGACTCCGGCGAGGTTTCGAAAAGCGAAGTCCGGAAAATACTGGAAAGCGATCCCTTGGACTCGAAAAGCTATGTCAACAGCCTCGATGATGATCGGCTCGTCGCCTTTCGCAAGGCATTCAATTTCGACAGCGATGGCGACGTGACCGTTCCCCTGCAGGCCATGTCGGAATCCGTCGTCGACGACTATGCCGCCTATTACAAGCAGAACAAGATCCGATATCTCGAAGGCGAGGAACTGACCGAGGCGACCGACGCCGCGGACGAGGAGATCACCTATTTCCGCGATCAGATGGCGACGATCACCTCTGTCAGCGAATTTCTCGCCGACGACCGGCTGGTCGCCTTTGCGCTTGAAGCCAAGGGCCTGGACCCTGAGGACGTCACGTCGGACCAGTTGGAGAAGATGTTTTCCTCCGATCTCGACGACGAGGACAGCTATGTCAACAAGCTTGACGACAATCGCTACGCGGAGCTCGTCGGCGCGTTCAATTTCGATCAGGACGGCAATATCTCGGCCGATCCCATCGGGACGGTGCAGCAGCGCGGCGACGTGCTGGAGACGATCGACGCCTATGTCCGCCTGACGCTCGAAGACGACCAGGGCGACAGCAATACCGGCGTGCGCCTGGCGCTCTACTTCGGACGCAAGGCACCCGAGATTTCGAGCGCCTACGACATTCTGGGCGACAGCGCGCTCTTCGAGTTCTTCACGACGAGCTTCAATCTCTCCAGCTACGTCTCGAACATGGACGTCGACAAGCAGGCCGAGATGATCGAGAATTTCATCGACATCAAGGATCTTTCCGACCCTGACAAGGTCGAGGATCTGATCAAGCGCTTTACCGCCATGTACGATGTGGCGAACGGCACCGGCACCACCTCGACGGCGCTTTCCATCCTCACCGGCTCGGCCTCGATCAGCGCCGACACGCTGCTGGCCGTGGCGCAATTGAAAAGCGGGTGAGGGGCGGATTGACGTCGTACCGCCTAAGGTAGTGGCAGGCGCATTGAGTTGTATGAACTCCGGAGTCGTGCCATAGCACCCTGATGCATCGGAGGTGAGGGCGCATGAGCATTGACACAGGTAAAGCCCTGCTTGCCCTATTCTTCCTGACGACTACCGGTCTTGCGACGGCATTCGGCTCAGACATGGAATCGCGCGCTCTCTGGGCGGCATCGGCGATGGCGGAAGCCGATTATCATCGCGGCAATCCATGCGCCCATTGGAAGGTCGACGAGGAGGCGGTGAAAAAGGTCATTGCCTGGAGCGGCCGAACGCTCGAGGAATTGCGCGCATCCGAGGACTACCGCGAGCAGCATGACGCCATAAAAGGTCTCGTTCAGCTATACGGCCTCGAGAAGACCTGCGACGCGAGCGGGGCAACTTTCGACGTCGATGAAAAGGACTATGGCGTCCTGCGCTTCCGCTGAGGCGACGGCTTCGACGCAGTGACGGGTCGTAAGAGATGAAGACAGCGCATTTTTGCATGCACCTTCAGCCCGTTTTCGAGGCGGAGTTACAAGCGGGCAACCGTTATTCCTCCTCGCCGCACATTGCCGACTGGCCTGAGGCCGGGTCGGTCTTCGCAGCGCTCGTCCACGCGCTGCGCACGCGCGGCTATGAAAGCGTTCCGGAGCTGGAACACCGGATTTGCACCGATCCCCATTATGGCTGGCATGACGAGCTCTATTGCACCGCCTGCGGCGACCTGCTCGTTGCCGGAGAGACGCGGCTTCCCAACGCGCGATAGAAGCGACGTTCAGTCCGTGGTCGAGCCAATGCTTTTCAGTCAAGGAATTGCCTAGGCAGATGCTCGGCACAAGGCCAAGCATGACGGAGGAGATCTTGTCCAAAAACTGAGCGCCGCGCGTCCGAAAGACACGCGGCGCTGTAAAAGCAGCTTTCTCAGTCGTTCGCCGTCACCTTGACGCCGAGCACGGACGGAATGGTATTCGGCGCACCCATGGCCGCGCCCACGATCATCGGGAAGGGCACCGGCTTTTCAGGCGCGGCGCTGATCGTCAGGCTCTTCGGGCCGTCGAGATAGGTGTTGACGGCGGCCGAGATCTGGTTCTGCAGTTCCGGCATTTTGAGCTGGGCCAGCATGACAGGCACGAGGCCCTTCAGCGACTGCGCCAGCTCGTCTCCCGTCACGCCCTGCTGCGAACCGGCATAGTCGAGCGCCTTCTTGGTGATGGAGGCGTCGTCGAAGCGCAGCTCGGCGCTGTTGAACGTCAGCTGCTGCATCATGCCCATCATGGCTAGGCCCATCGCCTGGTTTGCCTCTTCCTTGTTCGGGTTGGCTTCGGCGGTCTTCACCGCTTCCTGCAGCGCCTTGATGAATTCGAGCGTGTAGCCGGAGAAATCGACGGCGATGTTCAGCCGGCCGACATTCTCGAAATCGAAGGCATATTCGTCGACCGCGATCTTGCCGCTTTCGACTTCCCAGCTGCCCTTCATCGTGACGGCGCCGTCGAGCGTCGTCAGGCCCAGCTTCTCGATCGCGTCTTTCGAAGCGGCATCCTCGACCTGCGAGAGATCGATCTTCAGGCCAGTGACGTTGGCGTCATAGGTGAAGCCGCTATCCTCGCGGCCGAGGTCGGACTCGGTGCTTTCGATCGAGACGATGTCCTTGCCCTTGACGTTAAGAGCGATCGGGCCGGTGCTGACGACCTCATAGAGCATCATGTCGTCCAGCGTCGCGCCGCCGGCATTGGCGGGGATGGTGAGACCCTGGATCAGGATGTCCTTCGCGGTAAAATGCCCCTCTTCCTGCTTCATGTCGACGTCGGGGAAGGCGACCGATTTGGCGTAGTAGCCGCCGCCGTCGGTCTCCTTCACGCCCTCGAAGGTGACGTCGCCGATATCGAGCGTGTTGCCGGGCACACTTGCAAATCCGACCTTGACGCCCGATGCCTTGACCGTGTCGCCGTCGACTTCGGCCTTCTCGAAGGTGATGACCGTGCCGCCGGCGCTGGTGGCCGCATTGAACTTCTTCATCATGTCGGCGCCGTCAAGGGCGAAGGCCGGGCCGGCAAGCGTCAGGAAAGCAGCGCTTGCCGTCATCAGGTGGAGATTGCGTATATGTTTCATCGAAAGGTCCTTATGGAGAAAATGAATGGAGAGGCAGGTCTGTCGCTCTCCGGTCGAAGAGGCTGCGAGGCGACACGTTCAAGGACCGTGTGCTGCGGCATCATCTGTTGGCTTGATTGCGGGGGAAAGTTCGGGCTGAAGAAGTGTGATCATACGGCCGCGGGGAGGGCGGCATCTCATTCGTATATCTCCGCGAATCTTGCAACCTTTTGCATATAGAATTCCAATTCGGAATCAATCACCCCGCATCCGTTTGGACTGTGCCGGGCCGCTCTTCCCCATGGATCTGGTTTAAGCGGCGTTAATAACCTTTCGCCTGAGGATTGAAAATCGAAGCAGGTCGCGCTTATGTCGCGCTGGAAGAAACAAGATGCGTCCATGTTCTTCGCAATCGGTACGCAGCAGGAGCAGGGAAAGATCTATGCGTATGTTCAGCAGCTTGACCCTGGTTGCCGCGCTGATGGGTGCCCCGGTGCATGCCCAACAGCAAACGGAGACGATTATCCTGTCGGTGTCGGCAAAAACGGTGCGATGGGCGGATGTGTACAAAACCACCGGGCGGCCCGACGATCCGTATTTTCACGTGCGTGTTATCGAGAAGGAAAAGGGCACAGAGCCTTGGGTCTTCAAGGAACTGGCCCATCATTTGGTCGTTACGCCGCAAGCCTTGGACGCCAGCCGGATCAAACGGAAGGCGAAGACCTACGCCTATAAGGACGTGGAGTTTCTTGGAAGCTATCGTCGATGGCTCGACGATCCGGCAATCCGCGCCGCAACGCCGATTTGCGGCACGGATATTTTGAGTTGCGTGAAGAGAGGCGGCTCCCAGTGAGAGGCAACGCCTTTGGGTAGCGAAATACAATCTTTTGGTGCAAAAATGGCATAAGATAGCTTATGGAACTCCAGTGATTCTCCTGGGCCGAATTTGACGATTTCTCATTGGATACAATAACATCGCCCGCAGCCATGATTAGTTCCCCGATAAAGGCAGCGATCGTTTCTGGCCTTTCACGCTCGATCAGGCTTCGAATTCCCTCACGAGCCGATTTTCGCATAAAGCCGGCAGCATGATCATTGGTGTCGGACATCACTTTCCTCCTTGGTGATGCCGTTAAATGCTGCCCTGTTCATTTGGATGTGTGCAGGCGTTTTATTTCCCGTTCAGTGGTGCCCTCGCGTCACCACTCCAAGATGAACAGCCGACATCAGACGGCTCCGCGCGTCGTGGGGCGTCCGACGATCACGCCCCGTTCATACACCGCCGATGCAGAGATATTTTAGTTCCAGATAATCGTCGGCTCCGTGGCGTGAGCCCTCGCGGCCGAGGCCGGATTGCTTGATGCCGCCGAAGGGCGCCGTCTCGGACGACATCAGGCCGGTATTGATGCCGATCATGCCGTATTCGAGCGCTTCCGCCACCCGCCAGACCTTCTTCAGGTCGCCGGCAAAGAAATAGGCGGCGAGGCCGAATTCCGTGTCGTTGGCCTGGGCGATGACATCCTCCACCGTTTCGAAGCGGAAGAGAGGGGCCACCGGCCCGAAGGTTTCCTCGCGCGCCACCTTCATGCCGGGGGCAACCCCGGTCAGAACCGTCGGCGCAAAGAAGGTGCCGGCGCCGTCGAGGCGCTTGCCGCCGGTCAGCACCTTGGCGCCCTTGGCGAGCGCGTCGCTGACATGGTCTTCCACCTTGGCAAGGCCCTGCTCGTCGATCAGCGGCCCGATCACGACGCCGGCCTCGAAGCCGTCGCCGACCGGCATCTCGGCGACTTTTGCGGCAAGCTTGGCCGCGAAGGCGTCATAGACGTTCGACTGGACATAGAGCCGGTTGGCGCAGACGCAGGTCTGGCCGGCATTGCGATATTTCGAAGCGATCGCACCCTCGACGGCGGCGTCGAGATCGGCATCATCAAAGACAATGAATGGCGCGTTGCCGCCGAGCTCCAGGCTCACTTTCTTGATCTGGTCGGCGCACTGCCGCATCAGGATGCGGCCGACCTCGGTCGAGCCGGTGAAGCTGATCTTGCGCACCTTTTCGTTGCCGCAGAGCTCGCGGCCGATCGCCGGGCCGTCGACGCCGACGATGATGTTGAAGACCCCGGCCGGAACGCCTGCCTGCTTGGCGAGCACGGCAAGCGCGATCGCCGTCAGCGGCGTCTGTTCGGCGGGCTTCGATACCACGGTGCAGCCGACGGCAAGTGCGGGAGCGATCTTGCGGGCGATCATCGCCGCCGGGAAATTCCACGGCGTAATCGTGCCGACGACGCCGACCGGCTGCTTGATGACGATCATGCGTTTGTCGTTGGACGGCGCGGGGATCGTCTCGCCGTAGATGCGCTTGGCCTCTTCCGCATACCATTCGATATAGGAGGCGGCATAAAGGGTCTCGCCGCGCGCTTCCGGGAACGGCTTGCCCATTTCGGCCGTCAGGATGGCGGCGAGCTCGTCTGAGTTGGCGACCATCAGGTCGAACCATTTGCGCAGGATGACGCTGCGCTCCTTGGCTGGGCGGGCAGCCCAGGCCGGCTGGGCGGCATAAGCCGCATCGATTGCCCTCTTCGTCTCGGCAGCGCCCATATCGGGCAGCGAGGCGAGCAGCTCGCCGGTTGCGGGGTTCAGCACGTCGAAGGTCTTTTCGGCATCGCCCGATGTCCAGACGCCGTCGATATAGCCGGCATCGCGCAGCAAGGGCGAGGAAAAGGGAACGTGCCTGGTCAGTGCGGCGGTGAAAGCCATGTCATATCTCCTGGGAGTGTGGCTGCCGGCTGGCGGCAGCCATTGAAATGCGGTTCCGCTGCGCCTTAGCGCGTGGCGCTTGCTTCCAGCATCGAGGCTTCGAGAATGTCGAGCGCTTCGCCGAGGACCTCGTCCTGAATGGTGATCGGCGCGAGGAAGCGGATGACGTTGCCGTGGATGCCGCAGGTGAGCAGGATCAGGCCCTTGTCGAGCGCGGCCAGCCGCACCCGGTTGGCGAATTCCGCACTCGGCAATCCGGTCGTCCGGTCGTTGAACTCGACGGCGTTCATGAATCCCGGCCCACGGATATCGGCAATCTCCGGCACCTTCTCACGCAGGGATTCCAGCCGCTGCTTCAATCGTGCCCCGAGCTGGTTGGCGCGGTTGCAGAGATCTTCGTCCGCGATGACGTCGAGGACGGCATGGGCGGCTGCGATGCCGAGCGGATTGCCGCCATATGTGCCGCCGAGCCCGCCCGGTCCCGGCGCGTCCATGATTTCGGCGCGGCCGGTGACGGCGGCGAGCGGGAAGCCGCCGGCAAGGCTTTTCGCCATCGTCGTCAGGTCGGCGGCGACCTCATGATGATCCATCGCGAACATTCTGCCGGTGCGGGCAAAACCGGTCTGCACCTCGTCGGCGATCAAGAGGATGCCGTGCTGGTCGCAAAGTTCGCGCAGCGCCTTCATGAAGGCGGCAGGCGCCGGGTAGAAGCCACCTTCGCCCTGCACCGGTTCGAGGATGATGGCTGCGACGCGCTGTGGGTCGACATCGGCGGCGAAGAGTTTCTTCAGCGCCGCAAGCGACTGGTCGACGGAGACGCCGTGCAGCTCGACCGGGAAAGGAACATGGAACACATCGCCGGGCATCGCGCCGAAGCCGACCTTGTAGGGCACGACCTTGCCGGTCAGCGCCATGCCCATGAAGGTACGGCCATGGAAACCGCCGCCGAAGGCGATGACGGCCGAGCGGCCGGTCGCCGCACGCGCGATCTTGACGGCGTTCTCGACCGCTTCGGCGCCCGTGGTGACGAAGACCGTCTTCTTCTGGAAATCGCCCGGCACCAGCGCATTCAGCCGTTCGGCGAGATGCACATAGCTCTCGTAGGGCACGACCTGATGGCAGGTATGGGTGAAATGCTCGAGCTGCTCCTTGACGGCCGCGATGACGCGGGGATGGCGGTGCCCGGTGTTGAGAACGGCGATGCCGGCGGCGAAATCGATGTAGCGGCGGCCCTCCTTGTCCCAGATTTCGGCATTCTCGGCGCGCTCTGCATAGATCTGGGTTGTCATGCCAACCCCACGAGCGATGGCTGTATTCTTACGATCGGTAAGCGAGGTGGAGCTCACGATATCCTCCTGATGTTCATTTTCTGACGTGTTTTGTCTTGGTTGCTTGTGCGGTCGTCCCCAAAGGGGATCGGGATCTCAGCCTGCGGCCACGAGGCGGGCCCGCTTGTGTACGGCGGCCAGCAGGCCGCCAAGAAGGACCGTTCCGACGATGAACAGGAATGCGGCGGCGACGATGGCCGGGCTGATGTTCTCGCGGATAGAGGAGAACATCTGACGCGCGAGTGTCAACTGGTTCGGTCCGGCAACGAAAAGCGTCAGCACGACCTCGTCCAGCGATGTGGCGAAGGCGAGCACTGCGCCCGACAGCACGCCCGGCACGGCAAGCGGCAGCGTTATTTTCCAGAAAACCCGCCGGGGCGACGCGCCGAGGCTCGCCGCCGCGCGCTCGACCCGATAATCGATGCCTTCGAGCGATGCGGTGATGCTCACCAGCACGAAGGGCACGGCGACAACGGTGTGGGCCACGATGACGGCTGCAAAGGTATTCGCAAATCCGAGCCGGGCAAACAGGATCTGGAGGCCGACGCCGAGGACGACCGCCGGAACGACCATGGGCAGGAGGAAGATCGTTCGCAATGCCGAACCGAAGACGATGCGCCTGCGCAATGCGAGCGCCGCCAACATGCCGAGCACCGTCGACAGCAGCGTGGTTCCCGTGCCGATCAGCAAGCTGTTGACGATCGATCGCCGCCAGGCTTCGGTATTTGCAAGCTCCGCAAACCAGCGGGTCGAGAAGGCCGGAATGGGATAGGCCAGGAAGCTGCTTGACGTAAATGCGATCGGAAGGATCGCCAAAAGCGGAGCCAGCAGGAAAACGACCGCTGCCGCGCCGAACGCGAATTTGAATAAGCGCGCCATCATCTCATGCCCCCGTCGTCTTCATGGAAAGCCGCCCATAGATGCCGTAAAGCACGATCGTGACGGCGAGCAGCACGATGCCGAGCGCCCCTGCCATGCCCCAATTGGCGGAGCCGGTGGCGTAGAAGGCAATGACCGAACTGATCATTTGGTCTTTCGGTCCGCCGATGAGCGCGGGTGTGATGTAATAGCCGAGCGCCGCCATGAAAACGAGCAGGCCGCCGGAGGCGATGCCACGCAGCGTCAAAGGCAGCAGAACATGCAGGAAGGCTCTGATCGGCCTTGCGCCGAGGGAAGCGGCCGCCGGCATGAGATTTCGCGGGATGGCGATGAGAACGCTGTAGATCGGCAGAACCATGAAAGGCAGCAATACATGCGTCATGGCGATGATGACCCCCGTCCTGTTGAAGAGCAGCGGCAAGGGGCCGCTGACGAGGCCGAGCGACATCAGCACCGAGTTGATGAGGCCCTTATCCTGAAGAAGAATATACCAGGCCGCGGTGCGCACCAGAAGCGACGTCCACAGCGGCAGCAGCACCGCGGCCAGGAGAAGCTGGCGTCGCCAGCCGTTCGAGGCGGCGGCCAGCATCGCGTATGGCAGCCCGATGAGGCCGGTCGCCAAGGTCACGACGGCAGCCACGGCGAAGGTTCTCAGAAGTATAGCCTGATTGGCCGACTCCTCGGCCGGCATCGCCACGATCGCCCCCGCGGCATCATGTTGAAGATCGACGGCGGCAAGAAGATTGCGATCTGTATAAGGGCTGATGGCGTCGGCAATGGCCCGCCAGAACGCTGTATCGTTCCATCGCGGATCGACCTCTCCAAGGACGAGCGGCTGCGTGCCGTCTCTCACGGCCGTTACGGTCTTCCTCATCAGCGTGCGGAAACCCGGCTGGGCACTGTTCAACCGTCTGACCACCTCGCCGAGGCTCTGGTCGTCCTCGATCAGTTTCAGATCGTCGACAAGCGCGGCCTGCATGGTGTCCGAAGGCGCGGAGATACGGTCCCAGCTGGAAACAGCGGCTGTCGTGCGCGGCAGGTTCTGGCTGACGACCGGATCTGACACTGCTTGGCCCAGCACGGTCAGGAGCGGCCAGATAAAGAAGACGCTCAGAAACAAGGCGAGCGGAAGCACGAGGGCCAAGGTGCCGAGACGTTGACGGAAAGCGCTCATGCGGCAATCACCCAGCAGTCGTCCGGCGAGAAATGCGCCACCACGTCGGATCCCGGCGCCCACTCCGCCGACCGCCTGTCGGTTCGAACCACGAAGCGGAAGGCATTCTCGTCGAGCTGCACCCTGAGGTGATCGCCCTGGTATACGCTGTCGAGTATCTTCGTCGGCAGGGCATTGGCTGGCGAGCCTTGTCCCCGTGCCGCCAGAGAAATCCGCTCGGGACGGACAGAAATGTGGACACGGCTTCCGACAGAGAGGGAGCGGCCGCCCGATACGACCACGTGCCGCCCGTCAACGATCTCGACTGCCGTCCCCGTCGGGTCGGTCGCCTTGACCGTTCCTTCTATGAGATTGGTTTCCCCTATGAATTCGGCGACGACGCGCGTTCGCGGGCGGTCGTAGATCTCACGCGGCGAGCCGATCTGTTCGATTTTGCCATGGTTGAAGACCGCAATCCGGTCCGACATGGTCAGCGCCTCGGACTGATCGTGGGTTACGAACACCACGGTCAGTTCCAGGCGTTTGTGAAGGTCGCGGATGTCGAGCTGCATCTGTTCGCGCAGGTGTTTGTCGAGCGCCCCGAGCGGTTCGTCCATCAGCACCACGGTGGGCTCGAAGACCAGCGCGCGGGCAAGCGCCACACGCTGCTGCTGACCGCCGGAAAGCTGGGCCGGCTTTCGGCCGCTCATTGCCGACAGTTGCACCATGTCGAGCGCACGCGTCACCCGATCTTCGATCTCGCTGCGTCCGATGCCGCGCATCCTGAGCGGAAAGGCGATGTTGTCGGCGATCGACATGTGCGGAAAGAGGGCGTAGTTCTGGAAGACGACGCCCATTTCGCGCCGGTGCGGCGGCAGGTGGTCGATACGGCGATCATCGAGAAAGATGCCGCCGCTGGTCGGATTTTCAAATCCCGCAAGCATCATCAGCAAAGTCGTCTTGCCCGAGCCCGAGGGTCCCAGCAGGCTGACGAATTCGCCCTTGTCGATATCGAGCGACAGGTCCTTGACGACCTGAAATGTGCCAAAGGATTTGGAGATTCTGTCAAAGCGTATGCGCGGCGTAGCCACGATGGCCCTCCGTTCGGGTCGTCAGTTCTCAAGGAATGCGGGAACCCCACGAATGGCTCCTTGGAGCGATCCGTGGGGAGAAGATAGCGTTGCTACTGAGCCAGCCACGCATCGAACCTCTTCGTCAGGGCTTCCGAATTGTCGATCCAGAAGTCCGTATCGAGGCTGAGCGCTCCCTCCATGTTGGCGGCCGCGGTCGGCAGGTCCGCGAGCTGGTCCGGTGGCAGGTCCTTGTCCGCTGCCTTGTTCGTGAGGCCGTAGGCGATATATTGCGGCAGTTTCGCCTGGTTTTCCGGCTTGCTGGCGAAGGCCACGAAGTCGAAGGCCGCGTCCTTGTTTTCAGCACCCTTCAGCACGACCCAGCTGTCCACCGCGTAGATGCTGCCGGGCCAGACGACCTTGAACGCCCTGCCTTCGGAGCGGTTGATGCCGGTGATGCGGCCGTTATAGGCGCTGGTCATGGCGACTTCGCCGGAAGCAAGCAGTTGCAGCGGCTGAGCGCCCGATGTCCACCAGACGAGGTTCGGCTTGAGGGCATCGAGTTTAGCGAAGGCACGATCGACGCCCTCCGGCGTCGCCAGGACGTCGTAAACCTTGTCGGCCGGAACGCCATCGGCCATCAGCGCGAATTCGAGCGTGTATTTCGGCCCCTTGCGAAGGGCGCGCTTGCCGGGAAATTTCGTCACGTCCCAAAAATCGGCCCACGACTTGGGACCATCGGCAATCTTGGCGCCGTCATAGGCGATCGCCGTCGACCAGACGATGGCGCCCACGCCGCAATCACTGACGGCTGAAGGCAGGAATGCATCCTTGCCGCCAAGCTTGTTCCAGTCCACCTTTTCGAAAAGCCCGTCGGCGCAGCCGAGCGCCAGTTCATCCGCTTCGACCTCCACGACATCCCAGGAAGGGCTGCCTGCCTTGACCTTCGCCTGGAGAACACCGATGCCGCCATCCCATCCTTCATCCAGGAGCGGCTTGCCGGCCTGTTGGGAGAAGGGCTTGAAGTAGATCTCCCGCTGGGCATCCTGAAAGTTCCCGCCCCAGGACGCCACGGTGAGATCCCTGGCCATGCCCGGCGCGGCCGCAAGCGTCAGCGACAACAGGCCCAAGGCTGCAATCGTCGAGGTTTTGTTGAGGTTCATTCTTCTTCCCCTGTTTGTTTAGTGATGCGGCAATGCTGTCCTATGTCCCGGCAGGCGAGAAGGCGCTTTTTCTTGACCGCGGTGGGACCGTGGATGCACCACTCCAGACCAGCCGCCGCCGGTCTTCAAACCGGCCCTGCCCGGAATCCACCTGCTTATGATCGAAAAATCCGGAATTCCATTCGAGGAATGAGTGGTGCATTATATGCACCACGGTGCGCCACTCTTCATTACACAGGCCGTTTGCGTTCTGTGGCATAACGGGCTGTGCACAGCAGTCTGACTTTGGTTCGATCACAGCCCATTTCAGTGGGGGATACGCTTGCGCAGAGGGAAATCAGAAGCAACCGAGCTGGATGGCGATCCGCCGCGTGGGCGTTTGCCGCCCTTGTCCATGGTCCGCGCCTTCGAAGCGGTCAGCCGATTGGGCTCGATGCGCAAGGCCGCCGACGATCTCAATCTCAGCCATACGGTCATATCCCGGCATGTCCGAAATCTCGAAGCATGGCTCGGCACGCGGCTTGTCGATGCCGGCCCGCGCGGCATCAGGCTGACGGTGGAAGGCAGGCTTTTTGCCGAGACTGTGGGAACGGCCTTCGACCTCATCGCCAAATCGACCGCCGAACTGCGGCCCGCCATCAGCCGCACCGTCCTGCGCGTCTGGTGCGTCCCCGGCCTCGCAACACGCTGGCTGACGCCGCGCTTCAACCAGCTCCAGCTGGCCTTGCCCGGCATCGACTTCGTCATGCGCGCCACCGACCTCGAGCCGGATTTCAGCCGCTATGAGGCCGATGTCGACATCCGCTATTCGGAGGAGCCAAGAGGAAATGTCCGCTGGATCCTGCTGGAAAGGCCCCGGATGTTCCCGGTCGCGAGCCCCGATTGGATCAGCAGGAATGCGCCCATCCGCACCCTTGACGATTTGGTCCGCCAGCCGCTCATTCACGAGGAAAGCCGCGATCAATGGCGACAGTGGTTCCGCAAGGCTGGTTTCGAACATGAGGTCGTCTTGAACGGACCGCGATTGTGGTCAGCCAATCTCACGGTGGACGCGGCCGTCACGGGCCAGGGGGTAGCGCTGGCCACACGCCTGATCGCCGCAGACGATCTTCGCGCCGGCCGGCTCGTCGAACTGCTCGAAACCGACGTCCGGCTCGGCGGCTATTATTTCGTCGGAGCGCGTGAACGCTGGAACGAGGTGACACAGGCGCGCTTCCGAACGTGGATACAGCAGGCGATAACCGCAACGACGGGCGGCCATTCGCCGAGCGGAGGTGCTGCGGGATAATCCAGGCACAGCGCAGCCCCGCGCGCGTTTCATCCCGTCAAAATGCGCTGACGGTTAGCGCGGCGGAGAATATGAAGAGAGTTGCGGAGCTGCAGCGCCGGGCAAACAAGGGTAACTGCTTTCCACCTCCCAGCACGATCCTGCCCATCGACAGCCAGATGGAGGAGGCCAGAAGCACCATGGATGCGAGAACGGCGACAATGGCTATCGACGATGCCTGCTGCGCGGGAGGGATTATCGTCAGCCCGATTATGAACCCCTTGGGATTCAACAGGGTGGTCACGGCCAGCTGTCGTACTCTTACGACCACGACAGGGCTCGCTCCGACACCCCAGAGCCGGAGTGCGAGGTAGAAAACCCAAGTCGCCGAAGCAAGTTTGACGGCCTGCGAAACCGCGGGATGATCACGGAGAATGGGAGCGGCCAGACCTGAGACCGAAAGAACAATCGCAAGATAGGCGAAGACGACCGTTGCAAGAAGCATGATCGCCCGCCTGGAGGTCAGCCCCTGAGATGCGATCGCCAATATCGCATTGGTTGGTCCCGGCAAAATGAGAAGCGTGAAAACACTCGCTGCAAAAGGGAGAAGATGCACCGTTCTAAATCCTTCGGTCGATAAAGATCATTTGCGGCCGGAACATTCTCGGTTGCTTGCCGTTTACCTCAGTCAAACTTGAGGTTTCCCCATGCCTCGCATGATCAGCTTCATGCTCACTCAATTGGCCACGGGCTTTGCAATTGGATGCGCCGTGGGTTTTCTGATTTGGCAGAACGGCTTTTTACCCTTCGGCTCCGCGCCAGGGGAGTTTCAGAACTATATCGCTCAGGGCCTGTTCATCTATCTCTTCGCGAGCACGATAAGCATGGGCTATCTCGCCACGGCTCTTCTGCTGGAAGCGGAGTAGTCCGGTTATTTTCATCAAGGTCGCGGCACGTATTCTCAGGCCACCATCCTTGCCAGCGCGCAACGCGACCAGAGCGAATGCAGGGCGTCGACGAGATGGGCGATATCGGCGTCGGAATGCAGCGGCGTCGGGGTGATGCGCAGCCGCTCGGTCTTCTTCGGCACGGTGGGATAGTTGATCGGCTGGACATAGACGCCGCAATTGTCGAGCAGCAGATCGGAGATCCACTTGCACTTGGCCGCATCGCCGACCA
>NZ_LOKX01000033.1 GCF_002211285.1 Rhizobium sp. R635
CATGCGGCGACCGTGTGTCGACCGCGCAGACAACCCTGCTCCCGGCGCTGGACAGCTTTGAAGACAACATCGCCCAAACATTCGAATCCCCCTCGCTACGCCGTCCCCAAAAGCGGCGTCGATGCCTGATGACAAAACAGCCTTGACTAAGGCAATGCGATTAGACAACCGCCGCACACTTTTGCGCGACATGCTTCAGCCGCACACGATTCGAAAAGGGACGGCGCTGCCGCCATCCCCGATCAGGTTCATTCGTCGCAGGAGGGATCGCCGGGGCGGCAGTCTTCGAACGACCGATCTCCGCGATCCCGGTCTCTCCAATCGCCCCTCCGGGCGTCGTCGCCCCAGTTCCGATTGCGATCCTGGTCGCGCCAGTCCCGATCTCTGTCCCGGTTGTCTCGGTCACGATCACGATCCCGATTGTCGCGGTCGCGATAATAATAATCCGGACCGCGGCTCCACCGGTCACGCTCGCGATAGAAATCGCGGTTGCGATAGTAACGGTTCCAGTAGTTGTCGACACTGAAGCGGATGACGGGGATGCCGAGCGGACGGTAATATTGCGGACCGACATAGATCCGGCGCTGCTGATAGAGGGCCTGCACATATTGGCCGGAGACCCAGCCACGGCCGCCATAGAATTCGACGTCGCACCAGTTGACTTCAGAAAGGCACCCGCGGATTTCGACCGAGGAGCCGGCGGGTATGACTGCGACGGCAGGATATCGGGTACTCGGACCCGCCCGCATGTTGACGTTCGCCGTCGAATAGCCCTCGGCCGCCTGCGCGATGACGGGAGCCAGCACGAACAGGCCGGCCACGGCGATTTTAGCAAACAGATTTTTCACGCTTTTCTCACTCCTCGCAGAAAGGGCCACCGCCCGCACACGCTCGCGGCGTCTTCATTCACCTTTTCTTTCAATGGCTTATACCTGGGGCATGATGAACGCAGCTTGAACGGCGGGCAATGCGGCGGGCGATCCCCGCGTCTGAGGGGGCGTTAACGGTTTGTTAACCTTTCGGGGGCAGTCTGGCTGCAAATACCCGCTTACTCCTTGACCACGGATGAACTGGCACTGAGACGGGCGGATGACGAAAGGCCGGGTCGAACCGGCCTTTTTGTTGTCTGCGATTTAGCTGGCCTCACTTAGGCGGCAAGCGCCTCAAGGATCCGCACCCAGGAGCGGATGCCCTTGTGGTAGGAGACGAGCTCGTATTTTTCGTTCGGCGAGTGGATGCGGTCATCGCTGAGGCCGAAACCGACGAGCAGCGATTCCATGCCGAGCAGCTTCTGGAAATCCCCGACGATCGGGATCGAGCCACCCATGCCGATGACGATGGCGGGCTTCGGCCACTCGTCGGAGAGCGCGCTCTTCGCCTTGGTCAGGACAGGCGAATCATAGGAAAGATGGATCGCCGGCGAGCCGCCGTGCGGATGGAATTCGACCGAGCAGTCGGCGGGGATCTTCGAGCTGATATAGGCGCGGAAGGCCTCGCGGATGGCGGCTGGGTCCTGCGTGCCGACGAGGCGGAACGAAACCTTCGCCGAAGCCTTGGCGGCGATCACCGTCTTGAAGCCTTCGCCGGTATAGCCGCCCCAGATGCCGTTGACCTCCGCGGTCGGCCGCGCCCAGGTGAGTTCCAATACCGAGCGGCCCTTTTCACCGGATGGAATGGAAAGGCCGACTTCGCCGAGAAAGCTCTCCGCCGTCTTGCCGAGCGTCTCCCACGACGCCTTGATGTTGTCGGGCGTTTCTTCGACGCCGTCGTAGAAGCCGTCGAGCGTGATGCGGCCCGTCTCGTCATGCAGGCCGGCGAGGGCCTCGACGAGAATATGGATCGGATTTGCCGCAGCACCGCCGAAGAGGCCGGAATGCAGGTCGCGGTCGGCAGCCGTCACGACCACTTCCTCGCCGACGAGGCCGCGCAGCGCGGCGGCGATCGCCGGCGTGTCGCGGTCCCACATGCCGGTATCGCAGACCAGCGCATAATCGGCCTTGAGTTCGGCGGCATTGGCTTCGAGGAAAGGCTTCAGCGACGGCGAGCCGGATTCTTCCTCGCCCTCGAAGAGAATGGTGATGCGGCAGGGAAGCGCGCCGTTGATCTCCTTGTAGGCGCGGCAGGCCTCGACGAAGGTCATCAGCTGGCCCTTGTCGTCCGATGTGCCGCGGCCGGTCAGGATCTTGCGGCCCTCGCCGACATCCTTGATCGACGGCTCGAAGGGATCGTTTTCCCAGAGTTCGATCGGATCGACCGGCTGAACGTCGTAATGGCCGTAGAAGAGGACGTGCGGCGCATCGGCGGAAGCGCCGGCATGGTGGGCGACGACCATCGGATGGCCGGGCGTGTCACGCACCGAAGCATCGAAGCCGAGCTCCTTGAGATAGGCGACCAGCCATTCGGCGGCTTTGCGGCATTCGGCCTTGAAGGCGGGATCGGTGGAAATCGACTGGATGCGCAGAAGCTCGAACAGCTTTTCAAGGCTCGATGGAAGATTCTGGTCGGCGCGTGCAAGCACCTGTTGTACATCGGTCATTTTCGACTCCTTTTTGAAATTCCGCGGGACGATAGACCAAACCGGGAAGGCAGGCGAGGCGGAAAAAGCAAAAATGAGCGGTGCGAAAGGCGCCCGGATCTGGATCGGCGTCAAGAAGATTTGCCGGATAATATAGAAGAGACTTCTAATTCAATTTACAGTTATTTAGAACAACCTAAATAACATGACCGAATTCAGCTGTTCGAGGGGAGGGGGACGGATGTTTTCGGTCATTACCTGTATTCGGGACAATCACGACTGGCGGCTGGTGCTTGCGGCCGCTGCGGTCTGCCTGGTCGGCGCGCTGGCGGCGATGCTGCCGCTTTCCCGCGCTCAAGAATGCGATGCCGGGCGGCGCAAGCTCTGGATCGGCGCCTCGGCTTTCGCCTTCGGCACCGGCGTATGGGCAACACACTTCATCGCGATGCTGGCCTATGACGGCGGCATGCCGATCACCTACCAAGTGGGCCTGACGGCGCTTTCCTTTCTCCTGTCGGTCGCCGGTTCATGGGCGGCGATCCTCGTCGCTTCGCAAAGCCGCGGCAGGTTTTCGCACCTCAGCGGCGGCGTCGTGATGGCGCTCGGCATCGCCACAATGCACCTGACGGGCATGCAGGCGATCGAGACACAGGCGGTCATCCGTTACGATCCCACTATGACGCTGAGTGCGGTTCTCGCGGGAGCATTGCTGTCGAGCGCCGCCTTCCACGCCTTCTTCCAGTTGAAGGGACTGAGGAGGCTCCTCGCCTCGTCCGTCACCTTCGTGCTTGCGATCTGCGCCCTCCACTTCATTTCGATGGCCAGTATCACGCTGGTGCCGGATCCGGGCAAAGAGGTTCCGGCAACGGTGCTCGATACCAGCCTGCTCGCCGCGATCGTCGTGGTGGCGGCGATGGCTCTCATTCTGATCGCGCTCGCGGTGGTCTTTATCGAAAGCCGCCTGACGGATCTGAGAGGACTCGCAAACGCCTCGCAGGAAGGATTGCTGATCCTGCGGGAAGGCAGGATCATCGATGCCAACGAACGCTTCCAGGGACTTTCCGGCTGGAAGCTTGCCGATCTCTCGGGCAAGGCGCCCTCGGCTGTTTTGACCGCCGTCCAAGGGCAGAACAGATCCGGCGAGACGCTGCTCAACACCAGGAACGGCAAGGAGATCGCCGTCGAAGTGAATACGAGCAGGATCGTCTATCGCGGCCACAATTGCGACGTGCTGGCGGTGCGTGATCTCACAGAGCGCAGACAGGCCGAGGAGATGATCGAACACCTCGCCCACCACGACGTTCTCACCGATCTTCCCAACCGGTCGCTGTTCGACACCCGCATCCGCCAGGCGCTGCAGATGGCCGAACGAACGAACGGCGAGGTTGCTCTCTTCTATATCGATCTCGATCGCTTCAAGACCGTCAACGATATTTTCGGCCACGCCGAGGGCGACCGAATTCTCTGCAAGGTCGCCTCGATCCTGCGTCGCGTGGCGGATGAAAGCGATACGATCGCCCGCCTCGGCGGCGATGAATTTGCCATCATCCAGCCCGCCGGGCAGCAACCGGCGGCGGCGCAGAAGCTCGCCGCCGCGATCCTCGACGAATTCGCCGCCGAGATGGATACGGCACGCGATCCCACAGCCGTCGGCGTCAGTCTCGGCATTGCCCTCTATCCTGCCGATGGAAGCGATGCGGAAGAGATCTGCAACAATGCCGATGTCGCGCTCTATCGCGTCAAACACGGTGGTCGCGGCAAGGCCTGTTTCTTCGATGCGGAAATGGACGAGGCCACGCGAGCCCGGCGCCAGATCGAAAGCGAACTGCGCTACGCCATCACCCGCAATCAGATCCACGTCAGCTATCAGCCGATTCTGAATGCCCATAGCGGCGAGATCAGCGGTTACGAGGCCCTGATGCGCTGGAACCGGCCGGGCCATGGCATGAGCGAGCCGGATATCTTCATTCCGATCGCCGAGGAAAGCGGATCGATCGTCCAACTCGGCGAATGGGTGCTGCGCGAGGCCTGCATGGAGGCCGCACGCTGGCCTCATCCGCTGACGATCGCCGTCAACGTTTCGCCCGTGCAATTCATGCTGCCGAACCTTTGCGACCGGATCGAGACAATCCTCAGGGAAACGGGGCTGGCGCCCGACAGGCTGGAAATCGAGATCACCGAGGCCACCCTCATCCGCGACCGTGATCAGGTGATGGCCACGCTGCAGCGTCTTCGCAGTCTGGGTGTCCATATCGTCATGGATGACTTCGGAACCGGTTTTTCCTCGCTTTCCAACCTGCGAACCTTCCCTTTCGACAAGATCAAGGTCGACCGCAGTTTCACCGGCATGCTGGAGCACGACGCGGCCGCGCGTTCGATCGTACGCGCGATCATCGGCCTCGGTCACAGTCTCGGCATGCCTGTCGTGACGGAGGGCGTCGAAACCGAGACGCAGCGCCAGATCGTCGTCGAAGAAGGCTGCGCGCAGGTACAGGGCTTTTTGCTCGGCAAGCCGGATATCGAGCCGAGCATGAAGCTCGCCGCCAGCGAAAGTTACCTGTCCTCGACTGATGAAGCTGACGCGCTGCCGATACAGCGACGGCGACCTAAACGTCTTGCCGGTGAATGAGATCGCTCAGAGCGCCTTGGCGTTTTCCAGAAGCCGGCGGATATATTCGAGCGTCAGCTCGCGCTCGAAAGCCCTGAAACCTTTGAACAGGGCAAGATCGGCCTCGCGCGCCGTCTCGATCGCCTCGGCCTCCATGGCGCGGGCTTTCGGCGTCAGGAAGATCAGTTGCGCCCGCTTGTCGGAGGGATGCGGCCGGCGTTCGATCAGCCCGTCGCGGACCATGCGCGAAAGCGTATTGGCCATGGTCGCCTGCTCGATGTCGACCCGTTCGAGGAGCTGTTTCTGGGTCAGGCCGTCTTCGGCCCAGAGTTCCAGCAGAATGGGAAACTGGCCTGGTGAAAAACCGAGCCCGACCGCGCGCTGGTGCAGCGAGCGGGCGAAACCTTTCGCCAACTGGCTGGCAAGGTAGGCTCCCGAATCCATGCGGTTAAATCCCATGATTGCAAGTTGGCTCAAAAGCATGCCGGAGACAATCGGCATAACGAGATGCATGAAAACAAAGAGCTGAAGCGCGTTGCATGAATGAGGTTTGACGCGACGCTCTTTGAGGATGATCCAAAACATATGGGCCGGGATCATAATTTCGAGTGCCTGCAAATAAAGATAAAGCCGCCATGGCCTGGAGGTTGGCCATGGCGGCTTGATAGTGAGGACAAAGGCCCGGAGAGGGGGATAAGGCCTTTGTCCAAGCCTGATGCGGCGGGGGACAAGCCGGTAATCAGACCCGCGGCGCAATCAAGCACCGGTGATAAGAATTTGTGGCTACGAATGTGGTTTTTCAAGGGACACGGAACGTTACAAATCGGTAACAGTTTGGTGAGCCGGAATCTCCGGTGTTCAGAGCGCCATAATCTCCTGGCATTCCGAACTTTATATGGACCTCGTCCTGTGCCCGCGCTATCCATGCACCCATGAAAAAAGGCGATCACCTCTTCCTAGTTGACGGTTCCGGATTCATCTTTCGGGCGTTCCATGCATTGCCGCCGCTGACGCGCAAGACTGACGGCCTGCCGGTCGGCGCCGTTTCCGGTTTCTGCAACATGCTGTGGAAGCTCTTGAGGGACGCGCGCAATACCGATGTCGGCGTGACGCCGACCCATCTTGCCGTCATCTTCGACTATTCCGCCAAGACCTTTCGCAAGGATCTCTACGACGCCTACAAGGCGAACCGCTCGGCGCCCCCGGAAGAGCTCGTTCCGCAATTCGGCCTCATAAGAGAGGCGACCCGCGCCTTCAACCTGCCCTGCATCGAGACCGAAGGCTTCGAGGCCGACGACATCATCGCGACCTACGCGCGCCTCGCGGAAGCAGCCGGCGCCGATGTCACCATCGTCTCCTCCGACAAGGACCTGATGCAGCTCGTCACGCCTAATGTCCATATGTATGACAGCATGAAGGACAAGCAGATCGGCATTCCCGATGTCATCGAGAAATGGGGCGTGCCGCCGGAAAAGATGATCGACCTGCAGGCGATGACCGGCGATTCCGTCGACAACGTTCCCGGCATTCCCGGCATCGGTCCGAAAACCGCTGCCCAGCTCCTTGAGGAATATGGCGATCTCGACACGCTGCTCGAACGCGCCACCGAGATCAAGCAGGTCAAGCGCCGCGAGACGATCCTCGCCAATATCGACATGGCCAGGCTCTCGCGCGAACTCGTGCGCCTGCGGCTCGATGTGCCGCTCGACCTCGATCTCGACGCGCTGGTGCTGGAGCCGCAGGATGGCCCGAAACTGATCGGCTTCCTCAAGGCGATGGAATTCACGACGCTGACGCGCCGCGTCGCCGAAGTCTGCGATTGTGATGCCAGCGCCATCGAGCCGGCGGTCATCCGCATCGAATGGGGTGAGGCGGCCCATGGCCCCGATCTCGATGCGGCGGAGCCCGAGCCCGTCGCCGGCGGCATCCCCGATGTCTCCGGTGAAGCCGTGCCGGTGCCGGCGCGTGCCAAGGCGAAGGCGGCCGTCGAAGGCGCCTTTTCACCTGCCGATCTCGCCAAGGCGCGCGCCGAGGCTTTCGCAACGCTGCCCTTCGATCATTCGGCCTATGTCACGATCCGCGACCTCGCGACCCTCGATAGGTGGATTGCCGACGCGCGCGATACCGGCCTCGTCGCCTTCGATACCGAGACGACGTCGCTGGATGCGATGCAGGCCGAGCTTGTCGGCTTCTCGATGGCGATCGCCGATAATGTGGCCGATCCCACGGGTACGAAGATCCGTGCCGCCTATGTGCCGCTGACGCATAAGAACGGCGTCGGCGATCTGCTCGGCGGCGGCCTTGCCGAAAACCAGATCCCGATGCGCGATGCTCTTCCGCGGCTGAAGGCGCTTCTGGAGGACGAATCGGTTCTCAAGGTCGCCCAGAACCTGAAATACGATTACCTCCTGATGAAGCGTTACGGCATCGAGACGAAGAGTTTCGACGACACGATGCTGATTTCCTACGTGCTCGACGCCGGCACCGGCGCCCATGGCATGGACCCGCTCTCGGAAAAATTCCTTGGCCATACGCCGATCCCCTACAAGGAGGTGGCGGGCAGCGGCAAGGCGAACGTCACCTTCGATCTGGTCGCTATCGACCGCGCCACCCACTATGCCGCCGAGGATGCCGACGTGACGCTGCGCCTCTGGCTGGTGCTGAAGCCGCGGCTCGCCGCGGCTGGGCTGACCGGCGTCTACGAACGGCTGGAGCGGCCGCTGCTGCCGGTGCTGGCGCGCATGGAAGCGCGCGGCATCACCGTCGACCGGCAGATCCTGTCGCGCCTTTCCGGCGAGCTCGCCCAGGGGGCGGCGGCTCTGGAAGACGAGATCTACGTGCTCGCCGGCGAGCGTTTCAACATCGGTTCGCCGAAGCAGCTGGGCGACATCCTGTTCGGCAAGATGGGCCTTGCCGGCGGCAGCAAGACGAAAACCGGGCAATGGTCGACCTCCGCCCAGGTGCTGGAGGATCTGGCGGCTGCCGGTTTCGAGCTGCCGCGCAAGATCGTCGACTGGCGCCAGCTCACCAAGCTGAAATCCACCTATACCGACGCTCTTCCCGGCTATGTCCACCCGGAGACCCGGCGCGTCCACACGTCCTATTCGCTGGCATCGACGACGACGGGGCGCCTGTCCTCTTCCGAGCCGAACCTGCAGAACATTCCGGTGCGCACCGCCGAAGGCCGCAAGATCCGCACCGCCTTCATCTCGACGCAGGGCCACAAGCTGATCTCGGCCGATTACAGCCAGATCGAACTGCGCGTGCTTGCCCATGTCGCCGAGATCCCGCAGCTGACCCGGGCCTTCGAGGACGGCGTCGACATTCATGCCATGACGGCGTCGGAAATGTTCGGCGTGCCGGTCGAAGGCATGCCGAGCGATGTGCGCCGCCGCGCCAAGGCTATCAATTTCGGCATCATCTACGGCATCTCCGCCTTCGGCCTTGCCAATCAGCTGTCGATCGAGCGTTCGGAAGCCGGCGACTACATCAAGAAATATTTCGAGCGTTTCCCCGGCATCCGCGACTATATGGAAAGCCGCAAGGCGATGGCGCGTGACAAGGGTTATGTCGAGACGATCTTCGGCCGGCGAATCAACTATCCGGAAATCCGCTCCTCCAATCCGTCCGTGCGCGCCTTCAACGAGCGTGCGGCGATCAATGCCCCGATCCAGGGCTCGGCTGCCGACGTTATCCGCCGGGCGATGATCAAGATGGAGCCGGCCTTGGCCGAATCAGGCCTTGCCGAGCGCGTTCGCATGCTGCTGCAGGTGCATGACGAACTCATCTTCGAAGTCGAGGACGAGGACGTCGAAAAGGCGATGCCGATCATCGTTTCGGTCATGGAAAACGCCACCATGCCGGCGCTCGAAATGCGCGTTCCTCTAAAGGTGGATGCGCGCGCCGCCACCAATTGGGACGAGGCGCATTAAGCGCCTCGTCAAAAAAAGCGAAGATTTTTCCGCTTTACACAAGTCATTGAAATGCCAGTGAATTGTCCCTGGAGGGCGTATCGGAACGATACGGCTGGAAGGAACTTATTAACCTTCCTTTTCTATCCCGGTAGGGTCGTAATTTGCCAAGCATGAGTGAGTAGCGGACGCATGCGTTTTCCCAGAACCAATTTGACGGATGCCGCGGATTTTTCCAGCGGGCTTGAAACGGAAATTCAGGAGGAAATTGTAGGCGAAAAGCCGGCTGCGCCGATCTGGCAGAGCAACTTTTCCCTCGCGCCGAACGTTCGCTTCACCCGCACGCCGGAAACGCTGATCAGCAAGCGCCGCGCCCCGAACGAGCCTGCGCGCGACGATTCGCAGATTGCGCAGCAGGCGATACGGATAGAGCCGGTCGCCGTCGACGTGCCCTTCGATATCTACCTGCCTGAGGCCGACGAGATTCCCGCTGCCCCTGTCCAGATGGTCGAGCCGCAGCAGTCGCCGCTTACCGACCGGATCGTTGCGCCGAGCCTGCGCGCCGCGTCCGAGCTGTCTTCAATTTCGGATTTCGCCTTCTGGGAGGTCATGGCCTTCGAAGAAGCCGAGCCGGTCCGCGCGCCTGCGATCGTCCTGCCGAAGATCGAGACCACGCCCGAATCGATCACTTCGCTGTTCCGCGTCATGGAATGGCGTCCTGGCGCGCCGAGGCATGCCCCTGCCGCATCACGTCCGGTCCAGCCGCCCATCGCAGTGCCCGCCCGGCCTGCCGTTCGTCCGCCGGCCGCGATATCCAGGACAAGGCCCGAGGCTGTTCCGGAGGCGCCCGTCGCCCCAGCACCTCAGGCCGTAGTCATGCCCCAGGCCGCAGTCGTGCCGCAGGCGGCCATCGAGCCTCCGCCCCCACCTGCGCCGAGGCCGACACCGCCCGTCGCCGCCGTGCTGCCGTCGCCGCGCTTGGCGAGGCCCGAAAAGGTCGATCCATCTGGCTATGAATTCCCGCCGCGTGCTCTGTTGCAGGAGCCGCCGGAACGCCTCGGCGAGATCATGTCGCAGGAGACGCTGGAGCAGAATGCCGGTCTTCTCGAAAGCGTGCTCGAGGATTTCGGCGTCAAGGGTGAGATCATCCATGTCCGCCCCGGTCCCGTCGTCACCCTCTATGAATTCGAGCCGGCGCCCGGCGTGAAGTCGTCGCGCGTCATCGGCCTTGCCGACGATATCGCCCGCTCGATGTCGGCGCTTTCGGCCCGTGTCGCCGTCGTTCCCGGCCGCAATGTCATCGGCATCGAATTGCCGAACGTGACGCGCGAAACCGTCTATTTCCGCGAGATGATCGAAAGCGACGATTTCGAAAAGAGCGGCTACAAGCTGGCGCTCGGCCTCGGCAAGACGATCGGCGGCGAGCCCGTCATCGCCGAGCTTGCCAAGATGCCGCATCTGCTCGTCGCCGGCACCACCGGCTCGGGCAAATCGGTCGCCATCAACACGATGATCCTGTCGCTGCTTTACCGCATGACGCCGGAACAGTGCCGCCTGATCATGGTCGATCCGAAGATGCTCGAACTCTCCGTCTATGACGGCATTCCGCACCTGCTCACTCCCGTCGTCACCGATCCCAAGAAAGCCGTCATGGCGCTGAAATGGGCGGTGCGTGAAATGGAGGAGCGCTATCGCAAGATGTCGCGCCTCGGCGTGCGCAATATTGACGGTTACAACGGTCGCGTCTCCCAGGCCCGTGAAAAGGGCGAGACCATCCATATCATGGTCCAGGTCGGCTTCGACCGGCAGACCGGCGCGCCGGTCGAGGAGAGCCAGGAGCTGGATCTCGCGCCGATGCCCTATATCGTCGTCATCGTCGATGAGATGGCCGACCTGATGATGGTCGCCGGCAAGGATATCGAAGGCGCGATCCAGCGCCTCGCCCAGATGGCGCGTGCCGCCGGTATCCATCTGATCATGGCGACGCAGCGTCCCTCCGTCGACGTCATCACCGGCACGATCAAGGCGAACTTCCCCACCCGCATCTCCTTCCAGGTGACTTCGAAGATCGACAGCCGCACCATCCTCGGCGAACAGGGCGCCGAACAGCTGCTCGGCCAGGGCGACATGCTGCACATGCAGGGCGGCGGGCGTATTGCCCGCGTCCACGGCCCCTTCGTCTCGGATCTCGAAGTCGAGAAGGTCGTCGCCCATCTGAAGACGCAGGGCCGTCCGGAATATCTCGACACCGTCACCGCCGATGAGGAAGAAGAGACCGACGAGGAAGAGGGCGGCGCCGTTTTCGACAAGAGCGCGATGGGCGCGGAGGATGGCGACGAACTCTATCAGCAGGCGGTGAAGGTCGTCATGCGCGACAAGAAATGCTCCACCTCCTATATCCAGCGCCGCCTCGGCATCGGCTATAACAGAGCCGCCTCCCTGGTGGAGCGCATGGAGAAGGAAGGTCTCGTCGGCCCGGCGAACCATGTCGGCAAGCGCGAGATCGTATCGGGACGAAGCGAGGGCGAATAGCCGCCGAGCCCATGGAGAAGGCGATGCATCGCCTACTCCGATTGTCGAACTGAAAGATAGGCAATCTTTTGAGACGACTCATTCACGGCGCGGACGCGCCGTGGCTGGATCTCTGTGACAAGCACAGAGATGAGGGTGGGGTAAGCGCCTCCGCCAGGATTTTCTGCTGGCATGTGATGTGGTGTCAGAACACCGGTTACGGAACGCCAGAGGCAATCGCCATGCGACGCTGTGTATGCAGCGCGAAGCGAAAACCGTTTCTGTCCCTGCGACAGTGGATGAAGAAGCTCTGTCTCTCCTCCCTCATCTCTGTGCTTGTCACAGAGATCCAGCGCGCCCAAGTCGTTGGGCGCAGAAGACCGTTCTTCGCGATACATCAAGTCGCTTGCCGGACGTACAATTCATGCCTTGGCCTGATCTGTTACCTATCTATCCGGTTTGGACGGCGGAGGCCTGCGGCATCGCAAATTTCTGCTGTCGTTCGTCTACTGAACGTCCGCCAGCAGTCCGTCGAGGATCTCGACCATCTTCTGTTCGGCCTCCTTGAGCGAGCCGCTATTGTCGAGCTCCGTCACGTCGTAATCGCCGCGCACCGTCAGCGGTCCGCGGGCGAGCCGCGCCATGATGTCCTCATGCGTCTCGCGTCCGCGCGCTTCCAGCCGGCCGGCCAGCACCTCTGGGCGGGCGGTGACGTTGATGACCTTCAGCCGCGGGAAGGCGGCCTGGAAGCGGTGAAGTGCGGAGCGCGAGCCGTTGGCGACGACGACATGGCCGCGTGACAGCGCCACCGAGACTTCGGCCGGAATGCCGTATTTCAGGCCGTGCGCTTCCCACCAGACGGCGAAGGAACCTGATTGCTCCATGGCGGCAAAGCCTTCGAGGGAGACGGAAAGATGGTCTTCGCCGCCGGCGTCACGGTGACGGGTGATCACGCGGCGGGTGAAATGGACGTTGGCGCGGCCGGAAAAATGCCGGGCGGCAAGGTTCATCAGCGTGTCCTTGCCGGCGCCGCTCGGCCCGACGACGACGACCATGATGCCGCGTTCGGCTCCGGCTCCGGGATGGGGTTCGTGCGGCGTCATGCGACACGGCGTCCCTGACGCCAGACGGAGCGTGTCACCGGCACGCCATGCGAGCGGTGGACGCGGACGAGATCGGCGCGCAGCCCGGTTGCGATCCGGCCGCGATCGTCGAGGCTGACGGTGCGGGCGGGCGTCGACGTCACCATCGCGATCGCTTTCGGCAGCGTGATGCTTTCCACCTCGTCGGCGAGGATGAAGGGCGCATGTAGCAGGCTGAGCGGCACGTAATCGGAGGAGAGCACGTCGAGCACGCCCATCTCGGCGAGATCGCGGGCGGCGATGTTGCCGGAGTGGGATTTGCCGCGCACGATGTTCGGTGCCCCCATCAGCACGCTCATGCCATGCTCGTGCGAGGCGCGGGCTGCGTCGAAGCTGGTCGGGAATTCGGCAAGGCGCACGCCGTTGTCGATCGCCTCGTCGACATGGGAAAGCGTCGCGTCGTCATGGCTTGCGACCGTGATGCCGCGCTCGGCGCAGACCTTGGCGATGGCGTTGCGGTGCGGCGTCGAATTGCGCGCCGATTCCGCCTGGCGCTTGGCGACGAAACGGGCGAAGACCTCGTCGCTCAGGCCCCGCTTCTTTTGGTAGTAGAAGATATATTGATCCATCGTCTGGAATTGCCGCTGGCCGGGCGCATGATCCATCAGCGAGACGAGCCGCACATGCGGGTCTTTTTCGAAATCGGCGAAATGTTCGAGCACGTTGTCCGCCGAGACTTCGCAGCGCAGGTGGATGAGGTGCTCGGCACGCAGCCTTCCCTCCTTCTCCGCCGCCTGGATGGCGTCGGCCATCTCACGCATCTCGCCATGTTCGAAGCCGCCGTCCTCGTCTGCGCCCATGCGCAGGCAGTCGAAGACCGTGGTGATGCCCGATGTGACGATCTGGGCGTCATGCGCCTGGACCGCGGCCGTCTTGTTCCAGCGAATGCCGGGGCGCGGCTGGTAGTGGCCTTCGAGATGGTCGGTATGCAGTTCCACGAGGCCGGGAATGATGTAGTCGCCTTCAAAATCTTCGCCGGCTACCGAGTTGCCCTCGGAAATATCGGCGATCTTCCCGTCGCGAATGAGGATCGATCCCTTGAGAATATTGTCTTCGAGAACGATGCGGGCGTTGGAAAACACGGTCTCTTTGCTCATGGCGTCAGGTCTTTCAGCTTTTGGCGCCGGCCAGCGGCAGCCAGGAATGAACTTTGAACGGGGCGCCGCGCGTCTCCTCGGTGAAGACGGCGAGGCCGGAAATCAAGAGCGGCCGGCCGGTGAAACCGGCAAAACGCTCGGTCAGGATCGCTCTCATCACGTCGGCGCGCGTCTCCGGCACCTGGCCGCTCAGCGTCATGTGAAAGCCGAAGTCCTCCATGACGTAAGGATAACCCCAGCGCTGCAGGTTGGCGCGCTGGCTCTCGCTGAGCTTTTCCGGGTTGCGCCTGATGATATCGGCCTCGGAGAGCGCCGCGCGAAACGGCTCGAAGGACTTTACCACCTTCGCGGCGAAATCCTGAAGAGGTTGATGAAGAGAGCCGGGAACAAGGGCGAAAAAGCGGCCGAGCTGGCCAAGCACGAGTTCGGGAATCTCGAAGGCCGGCGTGCGCGCGGCAAATTCCTCGGCAACGGTCATGAGATCTTTTTCGGTGACGGAGGCGGCGAGCGAAAACGGCGCCTTGATCGTGGCGTGAAAGCCGTAGCGTCGCGGGTCGGCTGTCAACTCGAATTGCTCAGCCGCGCCGAGCGTCTCATGGTCCGGTGCAGGATAGGTCTCGCCCGTAAAGGCGTCGCGGCCAAGCCAGAGCGAGGCCGCGCCGGTCAGGGGATGATCCTTCGGCGGCGAGAAATAGAGTGCGTAGCGCAAGGCTTTTATCCTGGGGATCGTCGAAACGGGGGAGCGCAATGTGCAGTGATTTGGCGGCGAACCGCAAGCAGGTTCCCGGCTAAAAGATTTCCGTGACAGAATGATGATGACGGCAGTGCCGCCATCGCCTTTCGACCGATGGGTCAGTGCGCTTTCGTGCCCATCAGCCGGTGGCGCAGCGCGTTCGAAGCCGTGTCGAACAGGAAGACGACGATCAGGATCAGAATGACCATATAGGCGACGTTTTCCCAGTTGGCGTTGGTGCGCATCGCCTCCCAGAGTTTCAGCCCGATGCCGCCCGCGCCGACGGCGCCGATGATGGTCGCGCCGCGCACGTTGGATTCCCACTGGTAGAGCGTCTGACTGACGATGACGGGAACGATCTGCGGCATAATGCCGTAACGATGGACGAGCACGGTCCGGGCGCCGGTCGATTGGATGCCTTCCCGTGGCTTGTTGTCGATATTCTCCAGCCCCTCGGAATAGAGCTTGCCGAGCGTGCCGGTCTCGGTGAGGAAGATCGCGCCGGAGCCGGCAAGCGGGCCGGGGCCGAAGGCCCGCGTCAGGAACAGCGCCCAGATCAGCATGTCGACCGAGCGCAGGAAATCGAAGAAGCGCTTGAGAATCTGGTTCAGGAAGCGGTTCGGCGTGATGTTGCGCGCCGCCATGAAGGCGAGCGGGAAGGCGGCGAGCGAGCCGAGCAGCGTTCCGAGGAAGGCCATGACGATCGTCTGGAAAAGCTTGGTCCAGACGTCGCCATGCTGCCATTCGGCGTTGTTCCAGATGTCGTCGAAGGCGAGCGACAGGTTGGACTGGTCGGGTTTGATGCGCGGGCCGGAGACGATGAGGCTGACGACCTCGCCGGCCGGCCTGTCGAAGAAGGACGATTGCGGGTCGAAGAGGAAATTCGCCCAGCCGATGAAACGCTTGCGGATCTTCACGCGGTCGGCGGAAATGCTGACGTCGCCGGCAAAGCCGAGATTTGCGAGCACGTTGTCGTCATAAACGGTCATCCAGCTCGGCGCCGGTCCGACGACCTTAGGCGCGCCGCTCGAAACGTCGACGGGAACGCTGATCCCGTGGGCGGTCACGATCGTCTGGCTTTTCGAAACGGTGATGCTCCGGCTCGTGCCGCTGATGGAAACGGTGATGCTGCCGTCCGGGTTGTTGACCAGCCAATCGGGATGCGGATTGTCGCCGAGCGGCGAGAAACGGGGATAACGCACCTCGATCGAGCCGTCGTCCTGGATACGGAATTCCGGCTGGACGTCATAGCTTATCCATTGGCTGAGATAGATGCCGACGCGCTCCCAATGGGCCTCGGCGAAGAGCTTGGGCAGGTCGAAGAACCAGACGGCGTAGAGGCCGTAGAGCAGCGTCGCTATCAGGATCGTCAGCCCGCCGAAACGCTGGCGGAACGAGCGTTGGAAGTATTCCGGATAGCGCGCTTCTATCTCGTTCATGCGGTTGGCGTCGATCACCGTCATGGCGGCCTCAATGTTGCAGGAGGAAGGCGTGATCGCCGACGAGCCGGCGGCGCAGCCACGCGGAGAACTGGTCGACGGCGACGATCGTCACGAAGAGCAGGAGAACGAGCGCCATCGTCTTGGCGCCGAAGCCGCGCGAGATCGAAAGCTTCAGCTCCTCGCCGATGCCGCCGCCGCCGACGGCGCCGATGATGGTCGAGGCGCGCACGTTGATCTCAAGGCGCAGCAGCGCATAGGAGGTGAAATTCGGCAGCACCTGCGGCAGGGCGGCGAAGCGCACGCGCTCCCACCAGTTGGCGCCGACGGCTTTCATGCCCTCATGCGGCTTCATGTCGATATTCTCCGCCACCTCGTAGAAGAGTTTGCCGAGCGCGCCGATCGTGTGCAGGGTGATGGCGATGATGGCCGCGACCGGCCCGATCGACAGGATCGCCGAAAACAGCCCGGCGATGACGATCTCGGGGAAGGCGCGCAGGAATTCCATCAGGCGCTTGGTGAAGACGCGCAGCGGCAATGAAGCCGTCAGGTTGCGCGCGGCAAAGAAGCTCAAGGGGACGGCAAAGACGAAGGCGATGATGGTCGAGATCAGCGCCACGTTGATCGTGACGATCATCAGCTCGAAATATTCGGGAATGTAGAAAGCGCCCCAGACGTAGACGCGGCCCTTGTCGAAATTGAATTCCTCGCCGCCCTTGTCGTTGACGCTCGCTATGTCGAACAGCGCGCGCCAGACATCGTTCCAATCCTTGGGGATGAGCCAGCTCAGGAAGTCGAAGAGATGCGGCAGGCGGTCGAAGAAATGGCCGGCATTGCTCTCGTCGGCAAAACGGACGGAGCTTACGAAAGCCGCAATGAGGATGACGAGGCCGAGTACGGTGTAGAAGCGGCGCCTGGCGACCATCCGGCCCCAGGCGGTGCCGATCTCCTGCGTGCTCTGCATGTGCGGCTGTGTATCGGCAATAGTCATGGACGCCCCGACCGGTAATAAAGATAAAGGGCGGCCGTTGCCGGCCGCCCCGTATTCGAAAGGCGATCAGCCGCCGATGGCAGCTTTGCGGACGTCGACGACGGCATTGTAGAAGTCGTGCTTGACCGGGGCGTAGCCCTGGTAGTCGCCGCCTTCGACAGCCGTGAAGCACTTGTGATCCTTTGCCGGCAGGGCCGTGAAGAAGGCCGCGAGCTTCGTCTGCCATTCTTCGCCGAGGGCGTTGCGAACGACGAGCGGGCCGTTCGGGATCAGCGGCGAACGCCAGACTTCGACGAGCTTGTTCGGATCGACGGCGCCCTTGTCGACTTCCTTGCGGAAGGTGCCGGAGGTGTAGCCGTCCTTGAAATCGCCGAGGCCAGACGAATCGTCGACGGCGATGTCGACCTTGCCGTCATAAGCGGCGAGCAGGTTGTTCTCGTGGCCGCCGTTGAACTGCGTCGAAGCGAAGAACTTGTCGTTCGGCATGCCCGTGTCCTTCGGGATCTGCGTCAGCGGAACGAGGTAGCCCGAGGTGGAGTCCGGATCGGCGTAGCCGAGCTTTTTGCCCTTGGCGTCCTTGATGGACTTGATGCCGGAGGACTTCAGAGCGAGACCGATCGAGTAGTAGCCGGTCGAACCGTCCTTCTGCTGCGTCGTCAGGATCGGCGTAACGGCCTTCGGGTCCTTGATGTAGACGGCCGCATAGCCGGAAGCGCCGAGTTCGGCGAAGTCGAGCGTGCCGCCGAGCAGGCCCTGGATGACGCCGTCATAATCGGCGGCCGGGAAGAGTGAAACCTTCTCGAAGCCGAATTCCTGCTTCAGGTGGTCGGCGAGGCAGGCATAGTTGCGCAGGCGGTCGGTTTCGTTTTCGCCGCCGAGGATGCCGATGCGGAATTCCTTGAGGTCCGCAGCGTTGGCGCCGCCGGCGAGCGCAAAGAGCGCCGTTGCCGCAAAGAGTGCTTTCTTCAACATGAGTTCTCTCCTATTGACCGGTATCTCCGGCCTTCCCGTTACGAAGAAGTGTGCCCTTGACGCGGGCGCTCGATCGCGGCCGCCTCGCTCAGAGGCCGGCCAGCGCCAGCGGCTGGACGCCGGCGGATGGATTGTCTGCCCGCTCGGGAGCGATATTGATCGACGTTGACGTCATCGTTTCGTCGATGCCGGCGCCGTCCTTGTCCGTCCCGTAGATTTCCTTCACCGCTTCGCCCGTCAGATCCGAGGGCCTGCCGTCGAAGACCACGCGGCCGTGGGCCATGCCGACGATGCGCTCACAATAGCTGCGGGCGGTATCGAGCGTGTGGAGGTTGGTGATGACGGTGATGCCCTCGCGCTCGTTGATATCGCGCAGCGCATCCATGACGATCTTGGCGTTCAGCGGATCGAGCGAGGCGATCGGCTCGTCGGCGAGCACCATCTTCGGGTTCTGCATCAGGGCGCGAGCGATCGCCACACGCTGCTGCTGGCCGCCGGAAAGCGTGCCGGCCGGCTGCAGGGCGGTCTGTTCGATGCCGAGGCGTTCGAGCGCTGCGATCGCATGCACGCGCTCTTCGCGGGTGAAGATGTTGAGCAGGCTGAGAAGCGTCGAGCGGTGATTGAGGCGGCCGAGCATGACATTTGTGAGAACGTCGAGACGCGGCACCAGATTGAACTGCTGGAAGATCATCGCGCAGTCGCGCTGCCAGTTCCGCAACGCTCCGCCGCGAAGCCTGGAGACCTCGATGCCGGCGAAATGAATGGAGCCGGAACTCGGTTCCTGCAGGCGGTTGATCATGCGCAGGAGCGTCGACTTGCCGGCGCCGGAGCGGCCGATGATGCCGACCATTTGGCCCTGGGGAATGGTGAGGGTCACGGAGTCGACAGCGAGCTTGTTTCCGAAACGACGTGTGACATCTTTCAGCTCGAACATCATGCTGGTCCCTTGCATTCCAAGCCTTGGTCCGCATCGCATTAGTCCCGCTTCATGAACCTCCAATGTCATATTTGTGTAAGTCGCGTCACAAATCCCGGCGCCGTGACGGGAGCATCTAGCCCTCGTAGCGCGCCAGAAAATCTTCCGCGCTCAGGTTGCGGAAATCCTGCAAAGCCAGGCGCAGACGATCATGCTCCCAGTCCCACCAGGCAAGCCTGTCCATGCGTTCACCGATCTCTTTCGGGAAGCGCTCTCGGATCAGCTTCGCCGGCACACCGCCGACGATCGTGTAGGGTGCGACGTCTTTCGACACCACGGCGCCGGCACCGATGACGGCGCCGTTGCCGACGCTGACGCCCGGCAGGATGGTCGCCCCGTGCCCGATCCAGACGTCGTGGCCGATCGTCACGCGGTTTGCGCGCCGCCAGGCGAAGAAGTCCGTCTCCATGTCGCCGTCCGGCCAGTAGTCGGCGGCGCGATAGGTGAAATGATGCAGTGTCGCGCGCCATGTCGGATGGTTGGTGGCGTTGATGCGCACGGCGGCGGCGATATTGACGAACTTGCCGATCGTCGCGCACCAGACGGCGCCATCCTGCATGATGTAGGAGTAGTCGCCGAACTCGGCCTCGCTGATGCGGCAGCGCTCGGAGACCTCCGTATAGCGCCCGAAGGTGGAGTGGCTGACATCAGCCGTTTCGTGGAAATAGGGCTCGGTGCCCAGCTTGCGGCTCATGCGGCGATCTTCCTTGGTGAGAACTGCTGGACGTCGAGGATGCGGTCGGCGACCGCCTCGCGAACTTCCTCGTCGTGGAAGATGCCGAGAAGGGCGACACCCGCGCTCTTCTTCTCCGCGATCATGTCGACGACGACGGCGCGGTTTTTCGCGTCGAGTGAGGCTGTGGGTTCGTCGAGAAGCAAGATCCTATGCTCGGTGATGAAGCCGCGCGCAATGTTGACGCGCTGCTGCTCGCCGCCGGAGAAGGTGGCGGGCGGAAGCTGCCAGAGCGCTTCCGGCAGGTTGAGCCTGGCGAGCAGGGCGCCTGCCTTTTCCCGAGCGGCGGCCATTTCTTCGCCGCGCGCCACGAGCGGCTCGGCCACCACGTCGATCGCCGCCACGCGCGGCACGGTGCGCAGGAACTGGCTGACATAGCCGAGCGTATTGCGGCGGACATTGAGCACGGTGCGCGGATCGGCGGAAGCGAGGTCGACGATGCGCCCGTCGTGGCGAATGAGGATCTGGCCGGTGTCGACGGCATAATTGCCGTAGATCATCTTGAGCAGCGAACTCTTGCCGATGCCCGAGGGGCCGCCGAGCACGACGCATTCGCCAGCCGCGACCGAGAAGGCGACATCGGAGACGACGGGCAGCCTGATGCCGTCGCGCAGATGCATGGTGAAGCTCTTCGAGACTTCGGAAACGACGAGGGGTGTGGGCATGACTTCTTCTTTCCTGGCTTTTTAACGAGGCTCAGACCTGCAGGATCGAGGAGACGAGCAGCTGCGTGTAGGGTTCGTGCGGATCGTCGAGCACGCGGTCGGTGAGACCCTGTTCGATGACGTAGCCGTCCTTCATCACCATCATCCGGTGGGAGAGCAGGCGGGCGACGGCAAGATCATGGGTGACGATGATCGCCGAGAGGCCGAGATCGTTGACGAGGCCGCGCACGAGATCGAGCAGGCGCGCCTGCACCGAGACGTCGAGGCCGCCCGTGGGTTCGTCCATGAAAACGAGGCGCGGGCCGGTGACGAGATTGCGGGCGATCTGCAGCCGCTGGCGCATGCCGCCGGAAAAGGCGCGCGGCTGGTCGTCGATGCGGTCGGCGTCGATCTCGACGCGTTCGAGCCAGTCGATGGCGGTCGAGCGGATCTTGCCGTAGTGCCGATCGCCGATCGCCATCAGCCGTTCACCGACATTGGCGCCCGCAGAGACGGTCATGCGCAGCCCGTCGGCCGGGTTCTGGTGCACGAAACCCCAGTCGGTGCGCATCAGGAAGCGGCGCTCTGCCTCGTTCATGTGGTAGAGGTCGCGGTAGCTGCCGTCGCGCATGTGATATTCGACGCTGCCGGTCGATGGCATCAGCCGGGTGGAGATGCAGTTGAGCAGCGTCGTCTTGCCCGAACCGGATTCGCCGACGATGGCGAGCACTTCGCCCGGCCAGAGCTCGAAAGAGACGTTCCGGCAGCCGATGCGATTGCCGTAGAATTTCGAGAGGTCGTTGACTTTGAGAAGCGGTGTGTCGGTCATTCTGCAGCCTCCCGGGCCAGCATTTCGCCGGCATGTCCCTGTGCGCGGCGATCTTCGCAGTGGTCGGTATCGGAGCAGACGAACATGCGCCCGCCCTTGTCGTCGAGGATGACCTCATCGAGGTAGACCTCCTCCGCGCCGCAAAGCGCGCAAGGCTTGCCGAAACGCTGGATCTCGAAGGGATGGTCTTCGAAGTCCAGGCTGACGACATCGGTATAGGGCGGCACGGCATAGATACGCTTTTCGCGGCCGGCGCCGAAAAGCTGCAGCGCTTCCGACCTGTGCATCTTCGGATTATCGAATTTCGGCGTCGGCGAGGGGTCCATGACGTAGCGGCCATGCACCTTGACCGGATAGGCGTAGGTCGTGGCGATGCGGCCGTTGCGGGCGATATCCTCGTAGAGCTTCACATGCATGAGGCCATATTCCTCAAGCGCATGCATCTTGCGCGTCTCGGTCTCGCGCGGTTCGAGGAAGCGCAGCGGTTCCGGAATCGGCACCTGGTAGACGAGCACCTGGCCTTCACCGAGTTTTTCCTCCGGGATGCGGTGGCGCGTCTGGATGATCGTCGCCTCGCTGGTGCGCGTCGTCACCGCGACATTGGCGACCTTCTGGAAGAAGGCGCGGATCGAAACGGCGTTGGTCGTGTCGTCGGCGCCCTGGTCTATCACCTTCAGCACGTCGTCAGGCCCGATGATCGAGGCCGTCACCTGCACGCCGCCGGTGCCCCAGCCATAGGGCATCGGCATTTCTCTGCTGGCGAAGGGCACCTGATAGCCCGGAATGGCGATCGCCTTCAGGATGGCGCGGCGGATCATCCGCTTGGTCTGTTCGTCGAGATAAGCGAAGTTGTAGCTGGCGAGATCACTCATTCGGCGGCTTCCTTCATGTCTTCGCCGCTGCTGCGGGCGGCTTCGAATTCGCGGCGCATGCGGCGGACGAGATCGAGTTCGGCCTGGAAGTCCACATAATGCGGAAGTTTCAGGTGCTCGACGAAGCCCGTCGCCTGGACGTTGTCGGAATGGGAGATGACGAATTCCTCGTCCTGTGCCGGCGCGGTAATGTCCTCGCCGAGCTCTTCGGCGCGAAGCGCGCGATCGACCAGCGACATCGCCATCGCCTTGCGCTCGCTCTGGCCGAAGACCAGGCCGTAGCCGCGGGTAAACTGCGGCGGCGCCTTAGCGGAGCCTTTGAACTGGTTGACCATCTGGCATTCGGTGATCTGGATCGTGCCGAGCGAGACGGCGAAACCGAGCTCCGGCACGTCGAATTCCACTTCGACCTCGCCGATGCGGATTTCGCCGGTGAAGGGATGGTTGCGGCCGTAGCCGCGCTGGGTGGAATAACCGAGCGCCAGCAGGAAGCCCTCGTCGCCGCGGGACAGCGCCTGCAGGCGCAGGTCGCGGGTCATCGGGAATTCCATCGGCTCGCGTGTGAGATCGCCGATCTCGTGATCTTCGGGCATGTCGCCGTCGGCCTCGATCAGGCCCTCTTCGCCGAGGATTTCGGAGACGCGCATGATACGGCCGGTATCGGCCGGACGCTGGGCCGGCGCCTCGACCGCTTCGTCCTCAAGCAGCGAGGGATCGAGCAGCCGGTGGGTATAATCGAAGGTGGGGCCAAGCAGCTGGCCGCCCGGCAGGTCCTTGTAGGTTGCCGAGATGCGGCGCTCGATCGTCATATCAGCCGTGTCGAGCGGCTTGGAATAGCCGAAGCGCGGCAGCGTCGTGCGGTAAGCGCGCAGCAGGAAGATCGCCTCGATCATGTCGCCGCGCGATTGACGGACGGCGAGTGCGGCGAGCGTGCGGTCGAAAAGCGAGGCCTCGGCCATGACGCGGTCGACGGCGAGGGCGAGCTGTTCGACGATCTGCTCGATGCCGATCGCGGGCACGGAGCGGTCGCCGCGCCGGCGGTCGGCAAGCAGCCGGTGGGCATTGGCGATGGCGGTCTCGCCACCTTTGACGGCAACATACATGAGCTCAGATCTCCGTTGCTGTGATCTTGGTGGTGCGCGGCAGGCAGACGAAGCGCTTGCCCGATGTCAGCACGATGTCGATGCCGCGCGGAAAGAGCACGCGGTTCTCGGTCCAGAGCCTGAGAAAGGTCTCCGGCAGGCCGGACGGCGCGATCTCCGTGACGCTCTGGATACCCGGACCCATCAGCGCCAGCCTGCGTCCGCCTTCGAGTTCGGGAAGTTCGATGACGACAGTCGTCGAGCGGTCTGGATATTCCTGCGTGCCCGATGCGAAGAGGCCGAAGGAACAAAGCGCGGTGCCCGCCTCGATGAAGGCAAAGCGCGCATCCGCCTTTTCCTGGATCACCGGAGCGCCGGTGTGGAAGCCGAGCCATTCCGGCACCGCGGATTTCGCCAGTCCCGAGGTAAGCCAGACAGGCGTGTCGTGGTCGCAAAGGGTGAGTGCGATCGTGCCGGCGGCAATGCCGAGCGGCGCCGGCGGATCGATATCGGGCTCGACGCTCCGAATGGTGCCGGGGCGGGCCATGCCGTCCATCAGCATCTTGAAGACGCTCTGCGCATGGAAAACCGGGTCGGCAAAACCGCCGGTCAAGGCTTCCGTCGTGAGGCCCATCAATTGTCTCCCCGTACCATGGTGAAGAAATCGACGCGGGTCGCGGCCGTCTCGTCCGCCTTGCGGCGCTCGGTTGCGGCGATCCGCTCAGTGATCGGCGAAAGCAGCGCCTGTTCGACGAAGTGCCTTGTCGCATCCTCCTGCCAGAGCGCGTCGAGGATCGCCGCAAGACGGGCCTTCTCTCGGTCGGCGCCGAGCGCCTGCGCATGGCCGATGCAGCCGGACTCGAGCCGCACCGTCGCGCGCGTCACCGTCACCTCGCCGAGATTGAAGGGGGCTCCGCCGCCGCCGATGCGGCCGCGCACCATCACGAGCCCGGTTTCCGGCCCGCGCACCGGAAACGCCACGGGCTTTTGCGGCAACGCATCCCAAGCCGCCTGGAGTTCGCTGGGTTCCGCGCGCGCCAGCAGATCGGCGGCGCGTTTGCGCCCCGAGACCGTCTGTGACGCAGCGTCTTTCCTGTCCGCTGATATCATCGCCGCTTTCCTCAAAATGTCTATTGATATAGACAACCATACAAGCTATACCTAGCCTTAAATCGGTGTCGTGACAAGCGTGTGACATCCAGCGCATCGTGCGTCCCTCGGACGCGATGCGCAAAGCGTGAAAAGACAGGGCAGGCTGAATGGCAGGGCTGAAGCAGGTGCAGAGGCAAACGGGCGTGGCGCTCTGGCGTCAGATCGCCGATCGCATTCGCGAGGCGATCGGCAACGGAGCCTATGACGAAACGGGAATGGTGCCGCCGGAAACGGTGCTGGCGCTGCAATTCGGCGTCAACCGGCATACGGTGCGCAGTGCGCTGGCGGCGCTGGCGCAGGAGGGAATCGTGCGCGCGGTACAGGGTCGCGGCACGCTGATCGAGCGCAAGGAGCGGCTGAATTTCCCAATCACGCGGCGCACGCGCTTCACCGCCGGCATCGGCGATCAGGCGCGCGAAATGCGCGGTCTTCTGCTGGATGAGGCGCAGGAAGAGGCGAGCGCCGACGTCGCCCGCTGGCTGGGCCTGAAACAGGGCGAGCAGGTAATCCGGCTGGAAACCTTGCGCCATGCCGACAGGCGGCCGGTTTCAAAGGCGACGAGCTGGTTTCCCGCCGAACGCTTCGCCGGGATCGGGCAAGCCTACCGAAAGCATGAATCGATCACCAAGGCTTTCGCCGAACTCGGCCTGTCGGATTATGTCCGCGCCACGACCGAGGTGACGGCCGCCCATGCGGGCACGGCGGATCTCGCCGATCTGGAACTCACCCCCGGCGCGATCCTGTTGATCGCCAAGGCGATGAATACCGATCTCGAAGGTGTACCGGTGCAATATTCCATCAGCCGCTTTGCGGCCGACCGTGTGCAATTCACCATCGAGAATTGAAGGCAGCCTTCCCCGTCGGGACAGGGAAGGCCACTGGATTCAATGTGCGCCGGACATGTCGCCGAGCACTTCCTTGGAAGCGACGATGGAATCGGCCTTCAGCTTGTAAACCATCGGGACGCCGGTCGCGAGGTTGAGGGCGAGGATGCCTTCCTTGCTCAGCTTGTCGAGCACCATGACCAGCGAGCGCAGCGAATTGCCGTGCGCTGCGACCAGCACCTTCTCACCGCGCAGCACGCGCGGCAGGATCTCGGTGAGGTAGTAAGGCCAGACGCGGGCGCCGGTGTCGCGCAGGCTTTCCCCACCCGGAGGCGGCACGTCGTAGGAACGGCGCCAGATATGCACCTGTTCCTCGCCCCATTTGGCGCGCGCATCGTCCTTGTTGAGGCCGGAGAGGTCGCCGTAGTCACGCTCGTTCAGCGCCTGGTCGCGGATCGTCTCGAGATCGGGCTGGCCGACCTTGTCGAGGATGAGCTTCAGCGTGTGCTGGGCGCGCACGAGTGCGGAGGTATAGGCGACGTCGAATTTGATCCCGTATTCGGCAAGTGCGGCGCCGCCGGCCTTGGCTTCCTGGATGCCGAGCTCCGTCAGATCCGGGTCCTTCCAGCCGGTGAAGAGATTCTTCAGGTTCCAGTCGCTCTGGCCGTGGCGAACGAGGACGAGGGTACCGCTCATGAATATGCCTCCGATATGTCGTTATTGGGAAGAAAGCCCGAGCACGTCGAGCATGGAATAGAAACCCGGCTTCTTGTCGCGCGCCCAGAGTGCGGCCTTGATGGCGCCGCGCGCGAAGATCGAGCGGTCGGCGGCGCTGTGCGACAGTGTGACGATTTCGCCTTCTCCGGCGAAAAGCACGGAATGTTCGCCGATGACGGAGCCGCCGCGCAGCGTCGCAAAGCCGATCGTGCCCGCCTCGCGGGCGCCGGTATGGCCGTCGCGGACCCTCACCGATTTCGAGGCGAGATCGATATTGCGGCCTTTGGCCGCCGCCTCGCCCAGGAGAAGGGCGGTGCCGGACGGCGCATCCACTTTATGTTTGTGGTGCATTTCCAGGATTTCGATGTCCCAATCAACAGGATCGAGCGCCCGCGCCGCCTGCTCGGCCAGCACGCTGAGCAGATTGACGCCGAGGCTCATATTGCCCGACTTGACGACGCGGGCATGGCGGGCCGCCGCGGCGATCCTGGCCTCGTCGTCTGCAGAGCAGCCGGTCGTCCCGATGACATGGACGATGCGGGCCTGTGCGGCAAGGCCGGAGAATTCCACTGTTGCGACGGGCGAGGTGAAGTCGAGCACGCCCTCGGCATGCAGGAAGGCCTGGAGCGGATCGTCACCGATGATGATGCCGTTCGGCCCGAGACCGGCGATCTCGCCGGCATCCTTGCCCAGGAAGGGCGAGCCGGGACGCTCGACCGCGGCATGAAGTGTGGCGCCCTCGATGGAATGGATCAGCCGGATCAGCGTCTGCCCCATGCGCCCTGCTGCGCCGACCACCACCAGTTTCATCGCAGCATCGCTCATATCGGTCTCTTTATCCGCTCAGTTTGAATCGGAGGCCGAAGGCCTCTGCAGGTTGTTGAGGCGAGCGTAAAGACCGTCGCTCACCTTCGCAAGCGTCTCGTGATTGCCTTCCTCGACGACCCGGCCCTGCTGCATGACGACGATCTTGTCGGCGCGCACCACGGTCGAAAGCCGGTGGGCGATGACGACGACGGTGCGCCCGGTCATCGCCTCGTCGAGCGCTTTCTGCACGGCGGCCTCGGATTCGGTGTCGAGGGCCGACGTCGCCTCGTCGAGAAGCAGGATCGGCGCGTTGCGCACCAGCGCGCGCGCGATCGAGAGCCGCTGGCGCTGGCCGCCCGAAAGCGTCACGCCGTTTTCGCCGACCGGCGTATCGTAACCCTGCGGCTGAGCCGAGATGAAATCATGCGCATAGGCGAGCCGGGCCGCCGCCTCCACCTCGGCATCGGTCGCTTCCGGCCGGCCGTAGCGGATATTGTCGCGGATCGTGCCCTCGAACAGGTAGGGCTGCTGCGAGACGTAGGCGAGCTGCTGGCGCAGTGACTTCTTGGTGATGTGGGCGATATCCTGTCCGTCGATCAGGATCTCGCCTTCGCGCGGATCGTAGAAACGCGGAATGAGGCTGATGACGGTGGATTTGCCAGCGCCCGAGGGGCCGACGAGCGCCGTGGTCGCTCCGCCCTCGGCGACGAAGCTGACGCCGCTGAGCACGCTTTCATTGCCATAGGCGAAGGAAACATTGCGGAATTCGATGCGCGCCTGCGTCACCGTCAGCGGCTGGGCGTCCGGCAGGTCGCGCTGGCGCGGCTCCATGTCGAGCAATTCGTAGATCATGCGAGCATTGACGACGGCGCGTTCCATCTGCACCTGCAGGCGGGCGAGACGCCGGGCCGGATCATAGGCAAGCAGCAGCGCCGTCACGAAGGAGAAGAAGGCGCCCGGGGCCACATTGTAATAGATCGAGCGATAGGCGGCATAGGCAAGCACGCTGGCGACGGCAAAACCCGCGAAGCTCTCCGTCAGCGGCGAGGTGCGCTCGGAAAGCCGGGCAATCCGGTTCGCCCGGTTTTCGGCCGCCGTGATGAGCTTGTTGACCTTGTTCTCCAGCTCATCTTCCATCGTGAAGGCCTTGACGATGGCAATGCCCTGGATCGTCTCCTGCATGGCCCCGAGCACGTGGCTGTTCAGATGCACGGCCTCGCGGGTCGCCGAGCGCAGCCGCTTGGAAACGTAACGCAGCGCATAGAGCAGCGGCGGCGCCATGACGAACACGGCAAGGCTCAGCAGCGGGTCCTGGAGGACCATCACGCCGATCAGCGAAACGAAGGTCAGGAGATCGCGCACCGTCGAGGTGATCGTCAGGTTGAGCACGTCGCGGATGCCGCTGACGTTCTGGCTCACCTGCGCCGCGATATGGGCCGAGCGCGCCTCGCTGAAGAAGCCGACCGAAAGCGTCATGAGATGCGCATAGAGCCGGCGCTGGTAACGCGCGACGATATTGTTGCCGACCTTGGAAAGCGCCACGGCCTGGCCGTAGCTGGCAAAGCCGCGCAGCACGAAGGCGACGAAGATCGAAAGACAGATGATCCAGACGACGTCGGCGCGCCGGTTGGCGAAGGCCTCGTCGATGATCGCCCGCATGATCCAGGCGGTAAACGCCGTCGAAAGCGCCACCACAATGAGGCAGGCGATCGCGAAGACATAGCCCCAGAGATGGTCGCGGCCGTTTTCAGCGATGATGCGTTTCAGGATACCGGTCACGGTATCGCTGCTGACGCTCTGCGTTCTGCTTTCCCCGGCTTCCAAATATCAAGCTTCCTGTCCGAGACTGAGCGCGTCGTGAACGTGGCGCGCACTTTCGCCGGCTCTATAAAGAGTTGGGACTGGTTTGGCTAGCGCCGCCAGCGGCGGCCTTCCGTCGATACGCCGAAATTGGCGGGCATGCGCGCATAGGAGGAAAGCCCGGCGAGCGCTGCCAGCGGATGCGTCACCACATAGGTCGGGATGGTGCGAAGCAGCGCGCTGTGCGGCGCCTTGTCCTCGAAGGCCTGCCGGAATTCCGGCTTCTTCAGCGCCGGGAGGATCTTCTGCGAAATGCCGCCGGACAGATAGACGCCGCCGCGCGCCATGAACACCATCGCCATGTCGCCGGCCACGCGGCCGAGATAGGTGGCAAACAACGAAACGGTCTCGACGGCGGCCTTGTCGCTGCCGGCAAGCGCGTGCGAGGTGATGTCGGCCGGATCTTTCATCGTCGGCTGGATACCGTCGACCACGCAGATGGCGTTGTAGAGGTTGACGAGGCCGCGCCCGCACAGGATCTGCTCGGCCGAGACGCGGCCTTCGATCGTCTCGATATGCGGGAAGAGTTCATAGTCGCGTTTGCTGCGCGGCCCGAGATCGATATGGCCGCCTTCGCCGGGAACCGGAATCCAGCTGTGCTGGGCGTGCACGAGCCCGCCGACGCCGAGGCCGGTGCCAGGCCCAAGCACGACGCGCGAGGCGATCATGTCGCCGGTGGCGCTGCCGATGCGTTCGCGGTTTTCATCCGAAAGGGCGGCGATCGCCAGCGCCTGCGCCTCGAAATCATTGACGACGAGCACGTCCTCCATGCCGAGGCCTTCGATCATCGTTTTCGGCCGTACCACCCAGTCGCAGTTGGTGAGCGGAATCTCGTCGTCGTTGATCGGGCCGGCGACGGCGAGGATCGCCGAGCGCGGCTGGACCGCCGTTTTGTCGAGCACGCCCTTTTGGATCGCTTCGTCGATCGTGGCAAAATCCGCCGTGCGCACGTTCGGAAACTGCTTCGGCTCGGCATAGGCATCCGTCAGGATGGAGAAGCGGGCATTCGTGCCGCCGATGTCGCCGATGAGGATCGGAAAGGGAAGCGGAGCGGTGCTGTGGTTCGGTTTTGGCATGGCCGGTTCCGTGCTGATCAGGCTTCGAGTGTGGGAAGGAGCTTTATAGCGGTCGCGTGGTTGAGCGCCATCGGAATGTCGTAGACGATGGCTAGCCGCATCAGCGCCTTCACGTCGACATCATGCGGCATCGGCGTCAGCGGGTCGACGAAGAAAATCAGGGCGTCGACCTCGCCGGTCGAGATCAGCGCGCCGATCTGCTGGTCGCCGCCGAGCGGCCCGCTTTTCAGTCTGGTGACGCTGAGGTCGGGAGCGGCATCGAGCACGCGTCCGCCTGTTGTGCCGGTAGCGACGATCTTCCAGCGGGAAAGGACGTCTCTGTTGGCGCGGGCGAATTCCGCCATATCGTCCTTCTTCTGGTCATGCGCAATCAATGCAAGGCATTTGCCGCCGGCCATGAAGCCAATCTCCGCCCGAACAATTCAATCGATTTGAACGCTTCTATACCAAGAATTTGCGATTTGAAAGACAGCCAGCCGGCGCCTCATTGGATCGTCGGCTTGTCGTTCGGAAGCGGCCCGACATCCGGCAGCATATCCTCCTCCGCGTCGGCGGCCGGTGCCGTGGCAGGGGATGCGACGAGCGCGCTCGCGGCGGAAGGCGCGCCATAGGTGGCGGCCTGCATCGAGGCGACGGAAGCGGCATCGAGCACGGCGGCGCAGGCCTTCGGCAGGTCGGAGACCATCACCTCGCGCGGTGGCTTTGGCGGCTTGGCGCCGGGCTTGGGCGGTTTCGCCGGCGCCCAGGGGGCCGGCGTAAACCAGTAGGCGAGCGACTTGTCGCAGCCGTCTCCCGAGGCGACCGGCGCTTGCGGCGTGCAGCCGGCAGCACCGGGCGGGCACTTCATGCGGATGTGGAAGTGCGAGTCGTGGCCGTATATCGGCCGAAGCTTGCCGAGGTTGGTGCGATCGCCCGTCCAGGTGTCGCACATCTTCTTCTTGATCGCCGGGTTGACGAAAATGCGCTCAACTTCGGGGTAGCTTGCCGCCAGCATCAAAAGCCGGGCGCGCGATTCCGTCCATACTTTGGGATTGACCGTGAGGAACTTGTTCTTCTGCAGCATGCTGGTGAAGGGCAGATCCTCGCGCTCCTTCGCCGTCATGCTGCGCGCGGGCATCGGGGTGAACCAGATATCGGCATCGAGGCCGATCTGGTGCGAGGAGTGACCGTTGAGCATCGGCCCGCCGCGCGGCTGCGCGATATCGCCGACCAGGATGCCCGGCCAGCCGGCATATCTGACGGCATCCTGAGAAAACCGTTCCAAGAGCGCGATCATCGCCGGGTTGCCCCAGCGGCGGTTGCGCGAAAGCCGCATCGCCTGCCAGGTCGGCCCATCCGTCGGCAGCGCCATCGCGCCGGTCATGCAGCCTTTCGCATAGAAGCCGATCGGCTGCGCCGGCCCTTGCGTCGGCAGGCTGGCGCCGCCGAAAAGCGCCTTGGCGCTGCCCGGGCTCGGCGTCTTCTGCTCCGCGCCGACGTCGCCGGCCGCAAGGCTTGCGCCGATCGCGCCGGCGAGCGCCAGTTTGCCGAATGTCCTGAAAGCCTGAGCGAAGCCGAAAGCCATACTGTTCCCTTGAGAAGTGATTTGGTCCGAATCTATCGTGAAAAGTGATTTTGGTGAATCGATGTTTTGAGGGGCGTGGGATCACCACGTTGATGCGAGCCGAAAGGTCAAAATTCCGCGAGCCCGGTAAAAACCAAACTCTCTCCTGTTTTTCGCCGGTATTTTCCGTATTGTCGAATCCATCAATATTAAGGGGAAGTGTGAATGGCATTGTGGTCGAAGATCGGTCTGTTTCTGTCACTTGGCTGTGCTCTGGCGCCGTTGACGGCAACGGCTGAGGAGCAGCCGTTCCAGATCGGAAGCTCGGTCATCACGGAGATGAAGTACAAGCCGGGCTTTGCGCATTTCGATTATGTCAATCCCAATGCCCCGAAGGGCGGAGACCTGCGCCTTTCCGCAAGCGGCGCCTTCGACACCTTCAACCCGCTGCTTGCCAAGGGCCAGATCGCGGTTGGCCTGGCGCTCGTATACGACACCCTGATGAAGGCGGCCGATGACGAGCTGCTTGTCTCCTACGGCCTGCTTGCCGAGGGGCTGTCCTTTCCCGCCGACGTCTCGAGCGCGACCTTTCGCCTGCGCAAGGAAGCGAAATGGGCGGATGGTCAGCCGGTAACGCCCGAGGACGTCATCTTCAGCCTTGATAAGAGCAAGGAACTCAATCCCGTCAACGCGAACTATTATCGCCACGTGGTAAAGGCCGAAAAGACCGGCGACCGCGATGTCACCTTCACCTTCGACGAGAAGAACAATCGGGAGCTCCCGAATATTCTCGGCCAGTTGGTGGTCGTGCCGAAACATTGGTGGGAGGGGCAGGGACCGGACGGCAAGCCGCGCGACATCTCAAAGACGACGCTCGAGCCGGTCATGGGTTCGGGGCCTTATAAGATCGCATCCTTTTCGCCCGGCGCGACGATCCGTTATGAACTGCGTGACGACTATTGGGGCAAAGACCTCAACGTGAATGTCGGCCAGAATAATTTCCGCAACGTCCTCTATACCTATTTCGGGGACCGGGACGTCGAGTTCGAAGCGTTTCGCGCCGGCAATAGCGACTACTGGCAGGAGACGACGGCTGCCCGCTGGGCGACGGGATATGATTTCCCCGCCATGAAGGAAGGACGCATCAAGAAGGAAGAGATTGCAAATCCGCTGCGATCCACCGGCATCATGCAGGCTCTCGTGCCGAATATGCGGCGCGACCTCTTTAAGGACGAGCGGGTCCGCGAGGCGCTGAACTACGGTTTCGACTTCGAGGAGCTGAACCGCACGGTTGCCTTCAACAGCTACAAGCGCATCGACAGCTACTTCTGGAACACCGAACTCGCCTCCTCCGGCCTGCCGCAGGGGCGTGAGCTGGAAATACTGCAGGGCATGAAGGACAAGGTTCCGCCCGAGGTCTTCACGACGCCGTACACCAATCCCGTCGGCGGCGACCCTCAGAAAAGCCGCGACAACCTCCGCAAGGCGATTGCGCTGCTGAAAGAAGCCGGCTGGGAGATCAAGAACAATCGCATGGTCAATACCAAGACCGGCCAGCCGATGAGCTTCGAGATCCTGTTGTCGAGCCCGATGCTGGAGCGCTGGGCGGTGCCCTATGCCAATAATCTCAGGAAAATCGGCATAGATGCGCGGGTGCGCACGGTCGATGCATCGCAAGCTGTCAATCGCGAACGCAGCTTCGACTATGACATGATCTGGAATGTCTGGGCGCAGAGCATGAACCCCGGCAACGAACAGGGCGATTATTGGGGATCCGGCTCCGTCAACCAGCAGGGGTCCCACAATTATGCCGGCATTGCCAATCCGGCCGTCGACGAACTCATCCGCATGATCATCTTCGCGCCGAACCGCGATGAACAGGTCGCGGCGATCAAGGCGATGGACCGGGTATTGCTTGCAAACCACTACGTCATCCCGCTGTTCTATCGCGGTACCTACAACATCGTCTATTGGAACACGGTCACGCATCAACCCGAATTCCCCGCCTATAGCCTCGGATTTCCGGAAACCTGGTGGTCGACCTCGGTGAAATGAGCGGGCTTGCATTGCAGGGGGCCTCGGCTCCAAATGGCACAAGCGAATCACGACAAGCCGGCAAGGCCGGCAAGGGAAGGCTGACGGATTGAGCGGCATTGGACTGGACGGCAGGCAGACGAGAAGAAGATTTCCGGAGGCTGAAGGCTGATGGGCGCCTATGTTATTCGCCGCCTGCTTCTGATGATCCCGACCATCGTCGGCATCATGGCGATTTCCTTCATCGTCATTCAATTCGCGCCGGGTGGTCCCGTCGAGCAGGTGATCGCCCAATTGACCGGCCAGGCCGATGGCGCTGACCAGCGCCTGTCCGGCGGCGGCGACCTGCTGGGTGACGGAGGCGGGGATGAAGGCTCCAGATATCGTGGCGCCCAGGGCCTTGATCCGGAGCTGATCGCCAAGCTCGAAAAGCAGTTCGGCTTCGACAAGCCGCCACTGACGCGTTTCGGCGAGATGATGTGGAATTACATCCGCTTCGATTTCGGCGAGAGCTTCTTCCGCAATACCTCCGTGCTCGACCTCATCAAGGAAAAACTACCGGTCTCGATCTCGCTCGGCATCTGGATCCTGATCTTCTCCTACGCCATCTCCATTCCGCTCGGCATCCGCAAGGCGGTGAAGGACGGATCGACCTTCGACGTCTGGACATCAGGCGTCATCATCGTCGGTTACGCCGTCCCGAGCTTCCTCTTCGGCATTCTGCTGATCGTGCTGTTCGCCGGCGGCTCCTTTTACGACTGGTTTCCGCTGCGCGGCCTCGTCTCCGATAATTTCGACCAACTCGCCTGGTGGCAGAAGCCGCTCGATTATTTCTGGCATCTCACTTTGCCGCTGATCTCGCTTTCTCTCGCCGCCTTCGCGACGACGACGCTGCTGACCAAGAATTCCTTCATCGAGGAGATCAAGAAGCAATATGTCGTCACTGCGCGCGCCAAGGGCCTGAACGAGCGGCAGGTGCTCTACGGCCATGTCTTCCGCAACGCCATGCTGATCATCATCGCCGGTTTTCCCGGCGCGTTCATCTCCGCTTTCTTCACCGGCTCGCTGCTGATCGAGAACATCTTCTCGCTCGATGGCCTCGGCCGCCTCGGCTATCTCTCGGTCGTCAACCGGGATTACCCGATCGTCTTTGCGACCCTCTACATCTTCTCGCTGCTCGGCCTCGTCGTCAGCCTGGTCTCCGACCTGATCTACACCTGGATCGATCCGCGCATCGATTTCGAGCGGAGGGATGTCTGATGGACACCGCCGCAAATCCCGTCACCGCAACCCCCGTCAAGCCGCCGCGCAAGGGACTGCTGTCACCGACCAACATCCGCCGCTGGAAGAATTTCCGGGCGAACGGCCGTGGTTACTGGTCCTTGTGGCTGTTCCTGCTGCTCTTCGTGCTCAGCCTGTTTGCCGAGTTCCTCGCCAATGACCGGCCGATCATCGCCTCCTACAAGGGCGAGATCCTGTTTCCCGTGCTGATCGATTATCCCGAGGAAAAGTTCGGCGGCTTTCTCGCCGAAACCGACTACCGCTCCTCGGTGATATCGGATGAGATCAATGCCAATGGCTGGATGGTCTGGCCGCCGATCCGCTATTCCTACCGCTCGGTCAACTCCAACATCCCGCATTCGGCGCCGACCGCCCCCTTCTGGCTGATGACGAAGGAGGAGCGCTGCTCCGGTTATCCGCAAGGGGCGAACGATCCCGCCTGTACGCTCGGCAATCTCAACTGGCTCGGCACCGACGACCAGGCCCGCGACGTGCTGGCGCGCGTCATCTACGGCTTCCGCATATCGGTGCTCTTCGGCCTGGCGCTCACCATCTGCTCGGCGATCATCGGCGTCACGGCAGGCGCCGTGCAGGGCTATTTCGGCGGCTGGACCGATCTGCTGCTGCAGCGCTTCATCGAGATCTGGTCGTCGATGCCGGTGCTTTACATCCTGCTGATCATCGCCGCGATCCTGCCGCCGGGCTTCTTCGTGCTGCTCGGCATCATGCTGCTCTTTTCCTGGGTCGGCTTCGTCGGCGTCGTGCGCGCCGAGTTCCTGCGCGCCCGCAATTTCGAATATGTCCGGGCCGCCCGCGCGCTCGGCGTCAACAACCGTACCATCATGTGGCGCCACCTGCTGCCGAACGCCATGGTGGCGACATTGACCTTCCTGCCCTTCATCCTTTCGGGCTCGATCACCACGCTGACTTCACTCGATTTCCTCGGCTTCGGCATGCCGCCGGGCTCCCCCTCGCTCGGCGAGATGATCGCCCAGGGCAAGTCCAACCTGCAGGCGCCGTGGCTCGGGCTGACGGCCTTCTTCGCCATGTCGATCATGCTGTCCCTTTTGATCTTCATCGGCGAAGCGGTGCGCGACGCCTTCGATCCGAGGAAGACGTTTCAATGAGTGATATGACAGAACCGCTCCTTTCCGTCCGCGATCTCTCGGTTGCCTTTCATCAGGGCGGCGAAACCTCGCTTGCCGTCGATCGCATCTCCTTCGATATCGCCAAGGGCGAGGTCGTGGCGCTCGTCGGTGAATCCGGTTCCGGCAAGTCCGTTTCGGCGAACTCGATCCTGCGGCTTCTGCCCTATCCCTCCGCGAGCCATCCCTCCGGCGAAATCCTGTTCAAGGGCAAGGATCTTCTGAAGGCGTCGGAGCGGGCGTTGCGGGAAGTGCGCGGCAACGACGTCACCATGATCTTCCAGGAGCCGATGACTTCGCTCAATCCGCTCCATACGATCGAAAAGCAGATTGCCGAGATTCTCGCCCTGCACCAGGGCATCTCCGGCCAGGCAGCGCGTGAGCGCGTACTGGAATTGTTGAACCAGGTCGGCATCCGCGAGCCGGAGAAGCGGTTGAAAGCCTATCCGCACGAACTGTCAGGCGGCCAGCGCCAGCGTGTCATGATCGCCATGGCGCTCGCCAACCGCCCGGAACTGCTGATCGCCGACGAGCCGACCACGGCGCTCGACGTCACCGTGCAGGCGCAGATCCTCGAACTGCTGCGGCAGTTGAAGACGGCGCACGGCATGTCGCTGCTGTTCATCACCCATGATCTCGGCATCGTGCGCAAATTCGCCGATCGTGTCTGCGTCATGACCAAGGGGAAGATCGTCGAAACGGGCACCGTCACGGACGTCTTTGCCAACCCGAAGCACGAATATACCCGACACCTCCTCGCCTCCGAGCCGCGCGGCGAGCCGCCGCTTGCCGATCCCTCGAAACCGGTGGTGATGGAAGGCTCCGATATCCGCGTCTGGTTCCCGATCAAGGCGGGGCTGATGCGCCGCGTCGTCGATCACGTGAAGGCGGTGGACGGCATCGATCTTTCGCTGCGCGCCGGGCAGACGCTCGGCGTCGTCGGCGAATCCGGTTCCGGCAAGACCACGCTGGGTCTTGCGCTCACCCGGCTGATCTCCTCGCAAGGCAAGATCGCTTTTGTCGGCAAAGATATAGCAGGCTATTCGTTCAGCGAAATGCGGCCGTTGCGCAACCAACTGCAGATCGTCTTCCAGGACCCCTACGGTTCGCTCAGCCCGCGCATGTCGGTCGGCGATATCATCGCCGAAGGGCTGAAGGTGCACGAGCGATCCCTGACGGCAGAGGAGCGCGATCAGCGCGTCTGCTGGGCGCTGGAGGAAGTCGGCCTCGATCCGCTGACCCGCTGGCGTTATCCGCACGAATTTTCCGGCGGCCAGCGTCAGCGCATCGCCATTGCCCGCGCCATGGTGCTGAAACCGCGCTTCGTCATGCTCGACGAGCCGACCTCCGCGCTCGACATGAGCGTCCAGGCCCAGGTGGTCGATCTGCTGCGCGACCTGCAGAAGAAGCACGACCTCGCCTATCTCTTCATCAGCCATGACCTGAAGGTGGTGAAGGCGCTCGCCAACGACGTCATCGTCATGCGTTTCGGCAAGGTGGTCGAGCAGGGCCCGTCCTCTGAAATCTTCCGCGCGCCGAAGGACGATTACACCAAGGCGCTCATGGCCGCCGCGTTCAACATCGAGGCGGTGCCGACGCCCGCCGTGAAGCAGTAAAGAAGATCATGTCCGCACGTCCTCCCGTTCTCGTCGATATCAAGTTCAACCCCGAAGGCGTCGCCCGCATCCTGAAGACGGCCTTTGCCGATCGCGGCAGCATCAATCTTGCCGATCCCGCCAATCGCGGGCGTGATCTCGGCGAAATGGAATACGCGCTTCTCTGGAAGCCGGACGCCGATCTTTTCCAGCGGGCGCCGAACCTCAAGGTGATCTTTTCGGGCGGCGCCGGCGTCGACCACATCATCGGCATGGACGGTCTGCCCGAAATCCCGATCGTCCGCTTCGTCGATCGCAGCCTGACGACCCGCATGAGCGAATGGGTCGTCATGCAGTGCCTGATGCATCTGCGCGGGCAATACGCCCATGACATCCACCAGCGCCGGCGCAAATGGGGGAAATCGATCGCGCCTGAGGCGGCGGAAGTCACGGTCGGCGTCATGGGCCTCGGCATTCTCGGCCAGGATGCGGTCGCCAAGCTGAAGATGATGGGTTTCAACGTCATCGGCTGGTCGCGCACCCGCAAGGAGATCGACGGCGTCGAAACCTTCGACGCCGGCGAACTGGACGGCTTCCTCGCCAGAACAGATATCCTCGTCGGCCTTCTGCCGCTGACGCCGGAGACGACAGGCTTTTATGATAGTGGGCTATTTAAAAAGCTCCGCCGCGACGGCGCGCTGGGCCGGCCAGTCTTCATCAATGCCGGCCGCGGCAAGAGCCAGGTCGAGGCCGATATTGTCTCAGCCGTCCGCGACGGCACCCTCGGCGGCGCTTCCCTCGATGTCTTCGAGGTGGAGCCGCTTGCTTCGGACAGCCCGTTGTGGGAGCTGGAGAACGTCTTCATCACGCCGCACGATGCGGCCGTTTCCGAAGAGAACGCGCTGTTCCGTCATGTCGAGGCGCAGATTGCCCGTTTCGAGCGCGGCGAGCCGCTGCAATTCGTGGTCGACCGCGCCGTCGGCTACTGATCCTCCGGAACCTTCCAGACGGCCACCCGTTTCCTTTGCGGAATTCTTCGCGGCAGGAATTGTCGCCAGAACAGCGGAAGGAGACGATGATGGCGCATCAGACGGAAACACGCTGGGAAAAGTCCGATGGCAAGTTTCACAAGGAAGAACAGATCGCGCCGGTGAAGGCAAGGCAGGGGCGGATGGGTTATCGCATCCTGATGGTGCTGCTCGCCGCTTTGGTACTTGCTTTCGTGGTCTGGATTCCCGTCGAGATCTGGGGCAACCGCGAGGCGGAGGAAGTGGCGCCGCAACAGCCCGGTCAGCAACTCCAGTCGCAGCAGCCTGAGGCAGCGCCCGCGCCGAGCCTGCAGAACGGCAATGCGATTCCGACCGAGACGCAGAACACGACGCCAGCCGCTCCGAATGTCGCGCCGGCGCCTGCCCAACCTGCCGCGCCGGCTCAATGAGCGTTCGGCCGATGACCTCTCGCATCCCGCCGCCGTGCCGCGGCGGGATGCCTATTGTTTTGTCTGGACTTTCTCTGCCGATTTTTCGATAAGAAGGCGCACGAGCCGGTTTCGTGCGCCCGGCCGGAGCTTAAGCACCTCGGAACTTGGCAGCGCCTGACCGGAGTGGACAGGGGCAGGAATCTCATGGCCAAGACGGATATCGCAAGACGCGTCTACAATCACGCTTGGAAACTCGATCCGATCATCCGCAGCCTGATCGATACCGACTTCTACAAGCTCCTGATGCTGCAGATGATCTGGAAGCTCTATCCCGATGTGAACGCTTCCTTCACGCTGATCAACCGCACCAAGCGCGTGCGCCTGGCCGAGGAGATCGACGAAGGAGAGTTGCGCGAACAGCTCGATCATGCCCGCACGCTCAGGCTCTCCAAGAAGGAGATGATCTGGCTTGCGGGTAACAGCTTTTATGGCCGCGCGCAGATCTTCGAGCCGGAATTCCTGGCCTGGCTTTCCAACTTCCAGCTCCCGGAATACGAGCTGTCGAAGAAAGACGGGCAATATGTCCTGGATTTCCATGGGTCCTGGAAGGAAACTACCATGTGGGAAATCCCGGCGCTCGCCATCGTCAACGAGCTGCGTTCGCGCTCGGCGATGAAGGCGCTCGGCCCCTTCACTCTCGATGTGCTCTATGCCCGCGCCAAGGCGAAGATGTGGTCCAAGGTCGAGCGGCTGAAGGAGTTGCCGGGCTTGCGCATCTCCGATTTCGGCACCCGTCGCCGCCACAGCTTCCTCTGGCAGCGCTGGTGCGTCGAGGCGCTGAAGGAAGGCATCGGCCCGGCCTTCACCGGCACCAGCAACGTATTGCTGGCGATGGATTCCGATCTCGAGGCCGTCGGCACCAATGCCCACGAGCTGCCGATGGTGGCGGCCGCGCTGGCGGAAACCGACGAGCAACTGCGTAATGCGCCCTACAAGATCCTGCGCGACTGGAACAAACTCTATGGCGGCAATCTTCTGATCGTCCTGCCGGATGCCTTCGGCACCGCCGCCTTCCTGCGCGACGCGCCGGAATGGGTGGCCGACTGGACCGGCTTCCGCCCGGACAGCGCGCCGCCGATCGAAGGCGGCGAGAAGATCATCGACTGGTGGAAGAAGATGGGCCGCGATCCGCGCCAGAAGCTCTTGATCTTTTCCGATGGCCTCGATGTCGACGCCATCATCGACACCTACCGGCATTTCGAAGGCCGCGTTCGCATGAGCTTCGGCTGGGGCACGAACCTGACGAATGATTTTGCCGGCTGCGCGCCGACCGAAATATCGGGCCTCAATCCGATTTCCGTCGTCTGCAAGGTCAGCGACGCCAACGGCCGCCCGGCGGTAAAACTCTCCGACAACCCGCAGAAGGCGACCGGTGAGCCGGCCGAAGTCGAACGCTACCTGAAATTCTTCGGCGCCGAAGATAGGGTCGATCAGACCGTCCTGGTATAGGCTCGAGGTGAGGTGCGGCCATCCCGGGGTACGTCGATATGCCCTGCCATGGCATCCTCGATCGACCAGCCGAAGCGCCAGGCGTCGAACATCGAATACCATTCCTGGAAGTCGGTTATCGGCAGCACATCCGGTTTCGACATCGGATTGTCGGCCAGGCTGCGGCCACGAGCACGGTCGCGCACGCCGCGCTCCTGCATCTCAAGCAGATTCTCGAACATCATGACCCCGGCCTCCCGTTCCATGGGTTTATGCAATCATGCTAATGAAGCATTGTCGAGTCCGGATGTGAGCAATCCGGTTTTTCACAGGATTAGCCCCAATTCGCTATTTCGAGACGATTGCGGCTCCGCCTGGGATCGATTTGACGAAACGGATTGAGCGTGACGGGGAGGCCCGGCTTCCTGGCTGGGGTTCGCCCCCGAGCCTCCCGGCTGGCCGAATCTTCTGAAGGCCGGCAGCGCCGGCAAAGTGCCGCTTTCCGGCCGTGTCGATCCAATTGTGATGGCCGCGATAGTTAACCAACGGTCAATATCCACCGGCTTCGTCTCAATCCGACGCAATTCACAGCGCGGCTGGCGGCTATCCCCTGGCTCAGGCCGCCAGTCTGCGAAACCGCGTCCTGATCCGGTCGAGATAATAATGGCCCGGGGACGGCGCCGCCGTCATCGCATGGGCTTCCGAGGAGGGAACGCCCTCGAACAGACGCTCCTCGCCGTTCTTGAAACAAATCCTGAGCCGCCCGTCGCCCTGGCTGAAATAGACGGATTTGATGATCTTCGACTTCACCGAAAGTTCTTCCACCTGTTTTACCTCTGTTTTTTTGTTTGACAGAACCTAAACCCAAACGTGCAAAGACGCGGTGAAGCGGCATGGTAAAAATTCAGGAATTTTCGATGTGTTATGGTGTCGACATGATCTCTGCCTTGTTCACCACGCTCCGATGCTCTCGCTTCGCCTTCGGATAGCGTGTGCGGAAATTGACAAACCTTGCCAAATTCTGCCATGCTGGCAGCCCGGAGGTCGATATGGCGACTATGAACGTGTCATTACCCGATCCCATGAAAGACTGGGTAGAAGCGCAAACCCGGACAGGCCGCTACGCCAATGCAAGCGATTATGTCCGTGACCTGATCCGCAGGGATCAAGAGCGGAACGACAAGATCGCCGCTATGCAACGCTTTGTCGATGAAGGCTTGAAGAGCGGCGTCGGGTCGCGGTCGAAAGACGATCTGTTTGAGGCGGCGCGTGCGCGCGTGGAAACTTCTCGCGGCAAGTGACGATGGGCTTTCGCCTTACGGAAGAAGACTTGGTCGGCATTGCCGAAACAGGCATGCGTCTGTTTGGCTCAGTGCAGGCACGGCGCTATCACAACGAACTTTATGCCATTTTCGATCTGATTGCCGCCAACCCCGTATGGCGGCATTCATCCGTTCAAGGCCCATCTCGTCGTCTATATGATCGAAGACGACGGGGGCATCCTGATTGTTCGTATTCGCCATGGGCACGAGGATTGGGCCGGCGAGTCCTAAGCTTCACGGGGAGAAGGAAATTTTGCACGAAATGGCGGACAGGGTGGGATTCGAACCCACGGTACGCTTTCACGTACACACGCGTTCCAGGCGTGCGCCTTAAACCACTCGGCCACCTGTCCTTTTTTGGCGTTCGCGCCCGGAGAGGAGCAAATCGTCGGAACGGCGCGATATATACCGATGAATTTTTCCTGATCAACCCAAATCTAACAGTTTTTTGACTTCTTCAGATAAAACTCCGCTCGGCCCATCCCATTGTGCTTCACCTCATCGACGACTATGTAATTCTCAAGGTGGAGAATGGCGCGGGTTTGCCGGAATTGTCCGGCATGTCGAAGCGTCGGAGGGATTGATGCGTTTCCTGTTGCGTCTGGCGAGTCTTGTCGCGCTTGCGGCAGCCGTTATTGCCGGGACCATTGATTCGATACAGTCGGTTGCCGCTTCCGCCGTGGTGATGACGCCGATCTCCGATGCCTGGCAGGATGTGAGCCCGGCGACGCTGACCTCGCTGCAATCCTCTCTTTCCTACTACGTCCACCCGCGTTTCTATGCTTTCATCTTCCAATGGCTGATGCTGCAGCCGGCCTTTGCCGTTTTCCTGGTGATCGCGCTGCTTCTCTGGATGGTCGGCTATAAGAAGCCGCAGGTCTCCGGTCGCTTCATCGCATAGAAGGGCGTTTTGCCGGGACGATCCGATGAAAAAATCGGAGCATCGTCAGCGCCTTTCCAGCCTCGACATCGACCGCCGGATTGGCTAGAAAATCTGCATTCCGCCGGACAAGATGTCCAAAAATCGGTCTCGAAGAACCGATTTTCGGCAATCGCCGCAAATCTTTACCAACCGAAAAATTTCTGGTGAATTTTTCCGTGAGCCATGCAAGGATGCGCGCAGCCAGGCCTCCGGGGGGAGGTCGGTGGTTCCGCAGACATGTCCGAAAAGGGCTTGCGGGAGGACCCCTAACAAATAGCAACAACAGGGCTGCACAATGAAAAAATCCCTTCTCACCCTCCTTGCCGTGGCTGCCATGTCGACGACGGCGCTTGCCGCCGATGTCAAGCCGGCGCTGGTTTACGGCACCGGCGGGAAGTTCGATAAGTCTTTCAACGAAGCGGCCTATAACGGCGCCGAGAAGTTCAAGGCCGAGACGGGCATCGCCTATCGTGACTTCGAGCCGACCGGCGACACCCAGGGCGAACAGGCCATCCGCAACTTCGCAAGCCGCGGTTTCAATCCTGTGGTTGCCGTTTCCTTCGCCTGGACCTCGGCGATCGAGAAGGTCGCGGCCGAATTCCCTGACACCAAGTTCATCATCGTCGACTCCGTCGTCGACAAGCCGAACGTCCGCTCCGTCGTCTACAAGGAAGAAGAAGGCTCCTATCTCGTCGGCATTCTCGCCGGCATGGCCTCCAAGACCGGCAAGGTCGGCTTCGTCGGCGGCATGGACATTCCGCTGATCCGCAAGTTCGAATGCGGTTATGAGCAGGGCGCGCGCGCCGCCAAGGCCGATATCGAAGTGTTCCAGAACATGACCGGTACCACGGGTGCCGCCTGGAACGACCCGGTTCGCGGCGGTGAACTCACCAAGAACCAGATCGACCAGGGCGCCGACGTGATTTACGCGGCAGCCGGCGCTACCGGCCTCGGCGTTCTGCAGACTGCCGCCGACAACAAGAAGCTTTCGATCGGCGTCGATTCCAACCAGAACCACCTGCACCCGGGCTCGGTCCTGACCTCGATGGTCAAGCGCGTCGATCTCGCCGTCTACAACGCCTATACCGACACCAAGAACGACAAGTTCACCGGTGGCGTCCAGGCGCTCGGCGTCAAGGAAGACGGCGTCGGCGCCGCGATCGACGACAACAACAAGTCGCTGATCACGCCGGAAATGCAGGCTGCCGTCGACAAGGCCAAGGCCGACATCATTGCGGGAACCGTCAAGGTTCACGATTATACCTCGGACAACGCGTGCCCGAAGTGATCCGCGCCCTGATGTAATCGACGATTGAGATCGGGCGTATGGCGGAGGGGATTTTCGCCATACGCCCTTTTCTTATTTGGAGCCTGCAGTGACAGATAAGCCCGCTATCGAGCTTGTCGGCATCGATAAGAAATTCGGTGCCGTCCACGCCAACAAGGACATCAACCTCACCGTTGCCAAGGGGACGATCCACGGCATCATCGGTGAAAACGGCGCCGGCAAATCGACGCTGATGTCGATCATTTACGGTTTTTACCACGCCGACAGCGGTGAAATCCGCGTCAACGGCAATCCGGTCGCCATCCGCGACAGCCAGGCGGCGATCGCCGCCGGCATCGGCATGGTGCACCAGCATTTCATGCTGGTCGATAATTTCACGGTGCTCGAGAACATCATGCTCGGCGCCGAAGGCGGTATGCTGCTTGCCCGAGGCGTCGCATCGGCCCGCGCCGAGCTCAAGCGGCTCGAGACCGAATACGGCCTGGAGGTCGATCCCGATGCGCTCATCGAAGAGCTTCCGGTCGGCCTGCAGCAGCGCGTCGAAATCCTGAAAGCCATGTATCGCGGCGCCGAGATCCTGATCCTCGACGAGCCCACGGGCGTGCTGACGCCGGCTGAAGCCGATCACCTTTTCCGCATCCTCAAGGTGCTGCGCGACCAGGGCAAGACGATCATTCTCATCACCCACAAGCTGCGCGAGATCATGGCGATCACCGATACGGTGTCGGTCATGCGCCGCGGCGAGATGGTCGCGACCCGCAAGACGGCGGAAACGACGGTGGAAGAGCTTGCCGAGCTGATGGTCGGCCGCCGCGTGCTGCTGCGCGTTCAGAAAGGTGAGGCGAACCCGGGGGCTGCGGTGCTTACGGTCCGCAACCTCACGGTCAAGGACAATCGCGGCGTCACCATGGTCGATAACGTCTCCTTCGACGTGCGCGCCGGTGAGATCGTCGGCATCGCCGGTGTCGCCGGCAATGGCCAGTCCGAATTGCTGGAAGCGATCGCCGGCATCCGCAAGCCCACCTCCGGCGAGATCCTTCTCGACGGCCAGACAATCGACAAGGCCGATCCCGCCCGCCTGCGCGAACTCGGCCTTGCTCATATCCCCGAGGACCGCCACCACATGGGACTGGTGCTGAAGTTCGAGGAATACGAAAATTCCGTCCTCGGCTATCACCGCCGCCCGGGCTACAGCAAAGGCCCGCTGCTCGATCTCGAAGCCATCCGCAAGGATGCGATGGAGAAGATCGAAAAATACGACATCCGCCCGCCGAACCCGCGGCTGAAGACGGCGAATTTCTCCGGCGGCAATCAGCAGAAGATCGTCGTCGCCCGCGAAATCGAACGCGATCCGAAGATGCTGATCATCGGCCAGCCGACACGCGGCGTCGATATCGGCGCCATCGAATTCATTCACCGCCGGATCATCGAGATGCGCGACGCGGGCAAGGCGATCCTGCTCGTCTCCGTCGAACTCGATGAGATCCGCGCCCTTTCAGACCGTATCCTTGTCATGTTCGCCGGCCATGTCGTCGGCGAGAAGACGCCCGATGCCGGTGAACAGACCCTCGGCCTGATGATGGCCGGCATTGCCGCGTGAGGCCTTTATGAGCACTGCTTCCGTTCCGTTGCCCAATTGGATCAGTTACGGCCTGATCCCGCTGTTGAACCTCCTCGTCGCTTTCCTGATATCGGGCTTCGTCGTCTGGCTGATCGGCGAGAGCCCGCTTGCCGCTCTTTCGCTGCTGATCGAAGGCGCCTTCGGCAGCGGCGAAGGCATTGGCTTCACGCTCTATTATGCGACGAGTTTCATCTTCACCGGCCTTTCCGTGGCGGTCGCCATCCATGCCGGCCTCTTTAACATCGGCTCCGAAGGGCAGGCCTACATCGGTGGTCTCGGCTGTGCACTCGTAGCGCTGGCGCTCGACAAATACGTGCCCTGGTATGTGACGATGCCGATCGCGGTCATCGGGGCCGGTATCTTTGGTGCTGCCTGGGCTTTCATTCCCGCGTTCCTTCAGGCCAAGCGCGGCAGCCATATCGTCATCACGACGATCATGTTCAACTACATCGCCGCAGCCCTCATGGTGTACTTGCTGGTCCACGTGCTGATCGTGCCGGGCAAGATGGCGCCGGAAACCCGCACCTTCCTCGAGGGCGGGCAGTTGCCGAAGCTTGGCTGGGTCATGAGCATCTTCGGCAGTAAGCTGGGTGCCGCACCCTTCAACGTCTCCTTCATCATCGCCCTTTTTGCCGCCTGGTTTGTCTGGATCCTCATCTGGCGCACCAAGCTTGGCTTCGAGATGCGAACGCTGGGCGTGAGTTCGACGGCTGCCGCCTATGCCGGCATTCCCTATGCGCGCATCGTCATCATCGCCATGCTGCTTTCCGGCGCGCTCGCCGGCATGATGGCGCTCAATCCGGTCATGGGTTCTTCCGCCCGTCTGCAGGTGGAGTTCGTCGGCGGCGCCGGCTTCGTCGGCATCGCGGTATCCCTCATGGGCCGCAATCATCCGCTGGGTATCATCTTCGCCGCGATCCTCTTCGGCGTCCTTTATCAGGGCGGCGACTGGATCTCCTTCGAAATGCCGAACATCACCCGCGAGATGATCCTCGTCATCCAGGGTCTGGTCATCCTGTTCGCCGGCGCGCTCGAATACATGTTCCGGCCAGCGATGGTCCGCGCCTATCAACAGTTCAAGCGAGCCTGAGGAGCGGACGATGGATTATTATGACATCTTCATCAGCGTTCTGAGCTCGACGATCCGGCTGTCGATCCCGCTGATCTTCACCGCGCTCGCCGGCCTGTTTTCGGAACGCGCCGGCATCTTCGATATCGGTCTCGAAGGAAAGATGCTGGGCTCGGCCTTCGCCGCCGCCTGTATCGCCTATCTCACCGGTTCGGCCTGGCTGGGCCTCGGCGCCGGCATCGTCTGCTCGGTGGCGCTCAGCCTGGTGCACGGTTTTGCCTCGATCACCAATCGCGGCAACCAGATCGTCTCAGGTGTGGCCATCAACTTCTTCATTGCCGGTATCACCATCGTGCTCGGCCAGGCCTGGTTCGGCCAGGGCGGCCGCACGCCGCAGCTGTCGGCGGATGCGCGCTTTGCGCCGATCATCCTGCCGGGTGCCGATGCCGCCCGCGATATCCCGATCCTCGGGCCGCTCTACGCCAACGTCATTTCAGGCAACAATATCCTCACCTATCTCGCTTTCCTCGCCGTGCCCTTCTCCTGGTGGGTGCTTTACCGCACGCGCTTCGGCTTGCGGATGCGCGCGGTTGGCGAAAATCCGGGCGCGGTCGATACGGCAGGCATTTCGGTCGCCTGGCTGCGCTATCGCGCCGTCATGTGTGCCGGCATTCTCTGCGGCTTTTCCGGCACTTACCTCGCGATCGCCCAATCCGCCGCCTTCATAAAGGACATGTCGGCCGGCAAGGGCTATATCGCGCTTGCCGCCCTCGTCTTCGCCAAGTGGAAGCCGGTGCCGGTGATGTTTGCCTGCCTGCTTTTCGGCTTCCTCGATGCGCTGGCGAACTTCATGCAGGGCAAGCAGGTGCCGCTGGTCGGTGAAGTGCCGGTCCAGGTCTTCCAGGCGCTGCCCTATATCCTGACCTGCGTCCTGCTTGCCGGATTCATCGGTGTCGCAATCCCGCCGAAGGCCGGCGGCGTACCTTATACGAAGGAGCGTTGATCATGTCTCACGACCTGTTCGAAGCCGCCCGCGGCGCCATGGCCTTTGCCCATGCGCCCTATTCGAAATTCCCGGTCGGCGCGGCGATCCGCGCCGAAGATGGCAAGGTTTATACCGGCGCCAACATCGAGAACCTCTCCTTTCCGCAAGGCTGGTGCGCCGAACCGACAGCGATCGGCGCCATGATCATGGGCGGGGCGAAGAAGATCGTGGAAATGGCCGTCATCGCGGAGAAGCTGCCGCTCTGCCCGCCCTGCGGCGGCTGCCGGCAAAAGATCTCCGAATTCGCCTCCAAGGACACCAAGATCTATCTCTGTGACGAAGCCGGCGTGAAGAAGACGATGACGATGGAAGAGCTTCTTCCCTTCAGCTTCGAGACGGAACTCGGATGAAGGCGACGGTCAGCCTGCTCGCCGCATTGCTTGGTGGCATCAAGCCGCGCCACGGTATCGTGCTCGGCTCCGGCCTCGGCTCGCTCGTCGGGGAGCTGGAGGGCGCCGTCCACGTCCCCTACAAGGATCTGCCGGGCTTTCCCGTCAGCGCCGTCTCTGGCCATGCCGGTGAAGTCGTCGCCGGCCGGCTTGGCGGCGTGCCTGTCATCATGCTCTCCGGCCGCGTTCACTATTACGAAAAGGGCGATGCCGGCGCCATGCGCCTGCCGATAGAGGTGCTGAAGGCGCTCGGTGTCGAGGTGCTGATCCTGACCAATTCGGCCGGGTCGCTGCGTGACGACATGCCGCCCGGTTCGGTGATGCAGATTACCGACCACATCAACTATTCCGGCATGAACCCGCTGATCGGCGAGGAAAGCGACCGCCGTTTCGTCGGCATGACCAATGCCTATGATGCCGGCCTTGCAGCGGCGATGCAGAAGGCTGCGGCAAAGCTCGAGATCGAGCTGGCGCAGGGTGTCTACATGTGGCTCTCCGGCCCGAGCTTCGAAACGCCGGCCGAAATCCGCATGGCGCGCATTCTCGGCGCCGATGCCGTCGGCATGTCGACGGTGCCCGAGGTCATCATTGCAAGAATGCTGGGTCTGAGGGTTGCAGCCGCTTCCGTTATCACCAACTATGGGGCAGGCATGACCGGCAATGAGCTCAGCCATGAGGAAACCAAGGACATGGCGCCCATCGGCGGCGCCCGTCTTGCCGCCATATTGAAAGACATGATTGCGGCTGGAGCAATTCCAGGAAAAGTGCGAAGCGGTTTTCCGTCCGGAATTGCGTAAAAACAAAAAGTTAGAGCGGTTCTGCGTTTCCGTGAAAACCTGAACCGCTCTAGAACAGGATGATTTTAGGCCGGGTAGGCCTAAAATCTGAATCTTGTTCTACATTAAATAGTGAGAGCATGATGTTGTCCGAAAACCGCTCACACTTTTCGGCATCATGCTCTAGAGGAAGTGAAAATGAATAGCCATTCCATCCGGGAAACGGCGGCTGTTGCCCTTTCCCTGCTCGATCTCACCAATCTGAAGGACGATTGCACGGAAGCCCAGATCGATGCGCTTTGTGCCCGCGCGCAGACGCCCTACGGCAACAGCGCCGCGATCTGCATCTGGCCGCGTTTCGTCGCCCATGCCCGCAATATTCTCGGCACCGCCCATGCCGTGCGCATCGCGACCGTTGTCAACTTCCCCTCCGGCGATATGGAGGTTGCCGATGTCGCCGCTGAAACACGCGAAGCCATCGCCGACGGCGCCGATGAAATCGATCTGGTCATTCCCTACCGCAAGCTGCTTGCCGGCAATGAAAAGGCAGTGACCGACATGGTGAGGGCCGTTCGCGCCGAGTGCGCCGGTCCCGTTCTCCTCAAGGTCATCATCGAGACAGGCGAGCTCAAGGATGCGGCCCTGATCCGCCGCGCCTCGGAACTCGCCATCGAAGCCGGCGCCGATTTCATCAAGACTTCCACAGGCAAGGTCGCCGTTAACGCGACGCTCGAAGCCGCCGACATCATGATCCGCTCCATTCGCGAAAGTGGACGCAAGGTGGGCTTCAAGCCGGCAGGCGGCATCGGCTCGGTCGCCGATGCGGCGCTCTACCTGAGCCTTGCCGAGACCATCATGGCGCCGGACTGGGCGATGCCGTCGACCTTCCGCTTCGGCGCCTCCAGCCTGCTCGACGATATACTGGCGGTTCTCGGCGGAGCACAGTCGGTATCGGCTGCGGCATCGAGCTATTGAAATGATCCCGCAGGAGATCATCCGGCGCAAGCGCAATGGCGAGGAGCTTAGCTCCGTCGATATCAGCTCCTTCATCGGCGCGCTCGCCGCCGGGCAGCTATCGGAAGGCCAAATCGGCGCCTTCGCCATGGCCGTTTGGTTCAAGGGCATGTCACGAGAGGAAATCGTGGCCCTGACGCTGGCGATGGCCGATTCCGGCGACCGGCTGGAATGGACCGATATCGATCGTCCGATCGCCGATAAACATTCGACCGGAGGCGTCGGCGACAATGTTTCGCTGATGCTGGCGCCGATCGCGGCCGCCTGCGGCCTCGCCGTTCCGATGATATCGGGGCGCGGTCTCGGCCATACCGGCGGCACGCTGGATAAGCTCGAATCCATTCCAGGCTATACGATCACCCCGGATGCCGGCCTGTTCCGCAGGGTGGTGAAGGAGGCGGGGTGCGCCATCATCGGCCAGACCGGAGCCTTGGCGCCCGCCGATGGCAGGCTCTATGCCGTGCGTGATGTGACCGCCACAGTCGATTCCATTCCGCTCATCACGGCTTCCATCCTGTCGAAGAAACTCGCGGCCGGGCTTCAGACGCTGGTGCTCGACGTCAAGGTCGGCAACGGCGCTTTCATGGCCGATCGCCATCAGGCGGAGATCCTGGCGCGTTCCCTGGTCGAAGTGGCCAATGGTGCAGGGGTGAAGACCTCGGCGCTGATCACCGACATGAATGAGCCCCTTGCCGATAGCGCCGGCAATGCCGTCGAAATGCGCAACTGCCTGGATTTCCTGGCGGGCAGGAAAGAGAATACGCGGCTCGATACCGTCGTTCTCGCCTTCGCCGCCGAAATGCTGGTGAAATCGGGAACTGCCGCTTCGCCCGACGAAGGTGAGCGGGTGGCGCGTCAGGCCCTGTCGTCGGGAAAGGCGGCTGAGGTTTTTGCGCGCATGGTCTCCATGCTCGGCGGCCCCGGCGATCTCATCGAGAACCCCGATAACTACCTGGCCAGGGCCCCAATCGAAAAGCCCGTCACGGCCGTCCGATCCGGCTGGCTTGCCGCCTGCGACGCCCGCGGTATCGGCGTCAGCGTCATCGATCTCGGCGGCGGAAGACGCCATCCGGCAGACCGCATCGATCACCGTGTCGGCTTCTCCGAACTCCTGCCGCTCGGCACCCGCGTGAATGCCGGCGAGCCGATCGCCCTCGTTCATGCCGCCGACGAAGACGCAGCCGAGCGGGCAGCCGCAGCACTCGCCGCGCATTACCGCATTAGTGAGGACGAGCCGGCGCTCGGCCCTGTCATTGCGGGCCTTGTCTGACGCGGATTATTGCTTGAGGCTGAGCGAGCCGTCGGCGACGGAATAGGAGGCGAGCTTCTGCAGGAAGCTCATGCCGACCAGCGTCGTCGTCAGGGCTTCATCCCTGAGGACGAAGGCCTCGACGTCGCGGACGCGAATGCCGCCGATTTCGATCCGGTCGAGCGTCACATGCGCGGCCTTCGTCTGGCCGTTTGCGGTGTTCACGCCGTAGCGGAAATCGAGCCGGTTGGCCGTGAAACCGAGCCGGCGGGCAAGCGTCTCGTTGAGTGCGACATAGGTGGCGCCGGTGTCGATCAGACCCTGCACCAGCTTGCCGTTCATTTTGAAGCTGCCGATATAGTGGCCCTGCGCATCTGCCTGCAGGCGGATCATATTGCTGCCGGAGACGGGCGCGGCTGCTGCGGGCTTGTCGCTGTCGGTCGAGACATAGTTGGCGGAGAGGGCTTCGGCAGGCTGCTGGCCGGCGCCGCCGAAGAAGGAAGGCACCTGTGTGGCGAGCACCGCGGCGATGCTGGCGAATATGACGGTACGCACGAGCATGAAACAGAAATCCTTCCTGTATAAACCCCGCTTCATGCGGGGCTTCATGCTTCAAGCTTGCTACGCCTCAAGTGCTGACAAGTTGCTAATATCGGCAGCAAAAAAGGCCCGGAGTGAACCGCCGGGCCTCGAAGTCTTTCGATTTGGTAAAGAAAACTGAAATTACTTGGTGCCGTACATGCGGTCGCCGGCATCGCCGAGGCCGGGCACGATATAGCCCTTCTCGTTGAGATGGCTGTCGATCGCCGCGGTGAAGACGGGAACGTCGGGATGCGCCGCGCGGAAATTGCGGATGCCTTCCGGGGCGGCAAGCAGGCAGAGGAAACGGATATTGTGAGCGCCGCGCTCCTTGAGCTTGTCGATTGCCGCGATCGATGAGTTGCCGGTTGCCAGCATCGGGTCGACGACGATGATCAGACGCTCGGCCACATCTTCCGGCGCCTTGAAATAATATTCGACCGGCTGCAGTGTTTCGTGATCGCGGTAGACGCCGATATGCGACACGCGGGCGGAAGGCACGAGATCGAGCATGCCTTCGAGCAGCCCGTTGCCGGCGCGCAGGATCGAGGCGAAGACCAGCTTCTTGCCTTCCAGGATCGGCGACTCGATCGTCTGCAGCGGCGTCTCGATCGTTTCCATCGTCAGTTCGAGATCGCGGGTCACTTCGTAACAGAGCAGGGTGGAAATTTCGCGCAGCAGGCGCCGGAAACTTCCCGTCGATGTCTCCTTGCGCCGCATGATGGTGAGCTTGTGCTGCACAAGCGGATGATCGATGACCGTGACGCCGTCCATGGGGAAGCCTTTCATTCTTTCTATCGAATGTTTCTTTCACGGAAATCGGCCCGACCGCAAGAGTGAAGCCGAATTTGCGCCGATCTTCCCCAGCCTCTCGCCTTACAGGCGGGCGAGCAGCGCCTTCCGCGTCTCGTCGTCGACGAAGGCCGCTTCGATTGCGGTGCGCGTCATGGCGTTGATCTCCGCATCGTCGAAGCCGAAAACGTCGGCGGCAAGCTCGTATTCCCGCTTCAGCGACGTATGGAAGAAAGGCGGATCGTCCGAGCTGATCGTCACCTGCACGCCGGCCTCCTTCAGCCGGCGCAGCGGATGCGAAACAAAGTCGGGAAAGACTTTGAGCGCGATATTGGAGCCTGGGCAGACTTCGAGCACGGTGCCGAGATCGGCAAGACGCTTCACCAGATCGAGATCCTCGATGGCGCGCACCCCATGGCCGATGCGCGAGGGGCGCACGGCATCGAGCGCATCGGCGACACTGAAGGCGCCGCACACCTCGCCGGCATGGATGGTGAGCCCCAGGCCGGCATCGCGGGCGATATCGAAAGCTCTGACATAATCGGCGACGCGGCCCATGCGTTCCTCGCCGGCAAGGTTGAAGCCGGTGATCAACGGATTGTCGGCCTTTGCCGCATATTCGGCGGCACCGATCACGCTTTCCGGGCCGAAATGCCGCTCGCCGGTCACGATCAGCCGGGCCTCGATGCCGCTCTTTCCCCGAGCGCGCCGGATGCCTTCGCAGACGCCTGCAATATAGGCATCGGCGCCGAGCCCGATCCGCTTGCCATGATCGGGTGACACGATGAGTTCGCTGTAGATCGTGTTGATGCCGGCGAGTTCGTCGAGATAGGTTTCGGTCAGAAGCGCATAGTCTTCCTCGGTCTTGTAGACCTCGGAAACCTTGTCGTAGCATTTGAGGAAGCTTGCGAAATCATGCCAGACATAGGTGCCGTCGCGAAGCTCTCCGCTGATGTCGACGCCGTATTTCCGCGCCTGCGCCTCGGTCAATGCAGGCGGCGCCGCACCCTCCAGATGGCAGTGCAGTTCGACCTTCTTCAAATGCGATGTCACAGAAAACTCCTTCCGTGCGGTCCGGCCGGAATGCCGAGATGCCGCGCAATGCTTTCGCCGATGTCGGCATAGGTGCGGCGCACGCCGATCGAACGCGATCGTATGCCGGGGCCGTAGGCAATGATCGGCACGCGTTCGCGCGTATGGTCCGTGCCGCGCCAGGTCGGATCGCAGCCATGGTCGGCGGTGAGCACGACGAGATCGCCTGACTTCAGCTTCTTGTGGACTTCCGGCAGGCGCGCGTCGAAGGCTTCGAGGGCGGCGGCATAACCCGGAACATCGCGGCGATGGCCGTAATTCATGTCGAAATCGACGAAATTGGTGAAGACGAGATCGCCGTCCTCAGCATCGTCGATTGCCGAAAGCGAGGCATCCATCAGCGCTGCGTTGCCGTTCGCCTTGATGACCCTCGAAATGCCCTGATGGGCGAAGATATCGCCGATCTTTCCCACGGCATGCACATGTCGTCCATGCTGGACAAGCCGGTCGAGCAACGTCGGCTCCGGCGGCAGCACGGAGAAGTCGCGCCGGTTTCCGGTGCGCTCAAACGTCGAAGCCGATTGGCCAATGAAGGGCCGGGCGATGACGCGGCCGATATTGTAGGGATCGAGCAGTCCGCGGGCGACCCGGCAAAAGGTGAGCAGGCGTTCGAGGCCGAAATGCGCCTCATGCGCCGCAACCTGGAAGACCGAATCTGAGGATGTGTAGCAGATCGGCTTGCCGGTACGGATATGCTCCTCACCGAGCCGGGCGATGATATCCGTTCCCGAGGCATGGCAATTGCCGAGAATGCCGGGCACATCCCCTTCTCTGCACAACGTTTCTATGAGCTCCGGCGCAAAGGCGTCGCCCTCTGTCGGGAAATAGCCCCAATCGAAGTTGACGGGCGTTCCGGCGATCTCCCAATGGCCCGATGGCGTATCCTTGCCGCGGGAGATTTCGCTGGCGGCCCCATAGACGCCGTAGACCTTCTCCGGGAGAGGCATGCCGGCCGGAAACTGGCCGGACGCGGCCCGTGCGATATGCATCAGCCCGAGCTCGGACATATTCGGCAGGGAAAGCGGCCCGCTGCGCAGACCAGCACGATCTCCGGCTCCGGCTGCGCAGAATTCGGCGATATGGCCGAGCGTATCGGCGCCCTCGTCGCCATAGGCCGCAGCATCCGGCGCGCCGCCGACGCCGAAGGAATCCAGAACGAAAAGAAAGGCACGCGCCATTTTACACCCGAAAGAACCGATCGCCGACCCCTGAGAGATCGGGAGACGGCACAGGCTCAGCCATATAATGCTGCGGTCGGCTTGGCAAATTCGGGAAGAGGGGAAAAGGCTGCTCAGCAGTCGCCGCAGGGGATGGAGTCGCCTTGCCGCTGGCGATAGAAATAGCTCCGGCTGATGGTGATCGTCCGGACGCCATCCGGCATGAAGTTCGGCGCGAACAGGAACATCGTGTAGGGAATGCTGAGCTCGGTGCGGACCAGGAAGCTGTTTGCCGTCTTCATGTCCGACGGCACGTCGGCCACGGTGGTGTTCTTGGCGTAGGGCACCGTCCCGTCCTGCGCCCACGACCACAGCACTTTCGCGTTGGCGCCGGCGTCGATGGTAATCCCTGTGATCTTCAGCTTCAGCGACGTCGTGTTGTAGGGTACGAACATCGCGGTGGCGACCGACGGCATCTGCGCAAGCGCGCTCTTCGTGACCGATTGCTGCTGGGTGACGATATCGGCGATCGTTCCTGCGGCGCGGGTCACGCGCTTGCTGACGCTGAGGCCGATCGTAATCTCGAAAGCGCCGATATAGAGCATGACGAGCACGGGAAAGAGGATTGCGAATTCGATCGCGCCGGCGCCCTTGCGCTCTCGTGCCAGCCGTCGCGCCGTCAATACAACTCTGGTGAACGGATTGCGCAAGGCCATCATGGATACTGCTCGTTCTGGAAAGCCGTGGTCGCGACGATCAGATATTGCGTCGGCATCGAACCGTCCGACGGCCTTATCGTCGTAATGTAAGGCCGGACCAGATCCGTGATGATTTCCCAGCGATAATAGGCGCGCAGCATGTTGATGGTGCCGGCGCCGCCCGGCGTATATTTGAAGGCTGCGGTGTTGATGTCGGCATATTTGTCGGTGGAGAGCTTGGGGATCGTCGTCGGGATGGCCGAAAAACTGCTGAAGGTCTGTACATCCAGGTAGAGTTTGCTGGGTGTGGCGACCTCGGTCGCCGAGCAGCTGATCAGGATTGAGATCTCGTTGCAGAAAGCCTGGCGGAACTGTGCCTGGTTCATATCGGTCGTGCGGCCGAGATTGTAGGTGATCTGCCCGGTTCGCATCCGTCGGCCCATCGTATCGACGGCGTTGGAGACGAGTTCCTCGGCCGCGAAGGCGACGAAGGTTTCGAGGATCGCGAAGATCACCATGAAATACGGAATGGCGAGCAGCGCGAATTCGATTGCCGCCGCGCCGTCGCGCGAACGGGCAAGCGAGCGCAATCGTGAGAAACGGAACGGCGCGAAGGCGCGCGGCTTATCCGTCTTCTGATCAATGACCGTCATTGCCTGGACCCGTGCGACATTTTACAGCCGTCACACTAAGGTCCGTTCGTTGATTTTCCGTTTCAGCCTGATACGACGATTTTAACGAATGGCCGAAGAAGCCCGAAGGCGAGCCAATCAGGGAGAGGCGGCGGCGGTAGCTTCCTGAGCATGCTGCTCGCAGTTCGGCGTGCAGGAAAGCACCGAGCGCTCCGTCTGCCGGTAGACGCGCACCGTATTGCCCTCGTCGATCGACACCAGGATGCGTTCGTCGAGGATCGCATTGCCGTCGGCATCGAGCAGGACGAGATTGGTGGTGCCGAAGCTGCGTCCCGTGAGCACGATGGTCTTGGCATCGGCCACGGTCGCATCGGCGACCTTGGCGTTGCCGACGATCACCTTGCTGACCGGGCGGTCGAGCTTCAGGACGCGCGCGTGATCCATATAGACCCGCAGCATGTCATCGTCTTCGGCCGAGGAAACGCCCGAAATACCGAAAACGGCGATCATGCCGGCAAAGAAAATGATTTTGCCGCTCGATGACATCTGGTCCTCTTTCACGATCACAGCGCAATAGGCGTATAGAATGGAAAAAAATGGTGAACGAAGCCTTAAGCCCGATAGCCTATGTTCTGGAATGAAGCGAAGCGGTTCGGTTTGAGACGGTCACAATCGGTAGCTGTCACAAGAAGGTACGGCGATCGCTCCATTCCAGGACGATGGCACGGGCGTCGGTGCGGCATGGTCTGGGATATTCGTAGACATTTAGGGAATCGGGTAAGAAAATGCTTACCTTACAAGGGCCTGTTGTCTCATTCGCATATTGTTAACTCTTTTCTTTAAGCGGATGGAAACGCCCATTCGCTAGGTTGCAGTCATCCGATCAACGGCAACAGTTGGCGGACGTGCTGAACATCAACTGGAGTTAGGAGTAACCATGACCAAGCTTTTTAGCCGTTTTCTGAAGGACGAATCCGGCGCGACCGCAATCGAATACGGCCTGATCGCTGCCCTCATTTCCGTAGCGCTCATTGCTGGCGCAACGACCCTCGGCGGCAAGATCGGTAACACGTTCAACGGCCTGAGCAACAAGATGACGACTGCTCAGACGGCAAGCGGCGGCTGAGCTAGATACCGCCAGACGGCGTCGGGATAGTGTCGGCCGGATTTGTTTCGGCCGAACATTCGAGTGGGCTCACAGGCTGAACGGCCGTGAGCCTTTTCGTGTCTTAACTATGATCGGGTATACGCATGATCGCAGCCGCAGTCTTCCTGATCCTGCCACTCTGCCTCGCCATGGCGGCGTTTTCGGATCTGTTCACCATGACGATTCCGAATCGCGTTTCCTTGATTCTCATCGCCTCCTTCTTCATTCTCGCACCGCTCTCCGGCCTTGGCCTGCAAGCGATCGGCATGCATCTTGCCGCGGGCACCATCGTCTTTACCGCCTGTTTTGCCCTTTTCGCCTTCAATGTGATGGGCGGCGGAGACGCCAAGTTGCTGAGTGCCACAGCGCTCTGGTTCGGTCTGAACGAATCTCTTCTTTTCCTCATGACCGATGTCGCCCTCATCGGCGGTCTCGTCACCTTGTTCATCCTGCTGGTGAGAGCGCAATCGGACACCATCCTCGCGATCGGCCTGCCGGTGCCGGACTCGGTCCTGCTCGCCAAGAAGATCCCCTATGGCATCGCCATCGCTATCGGTGGCTTCATGGCCTTCCCATACTCGCCACTCTTCCTCACTGCGCTGGAAAGCCTGAAATGACGGCATTTTAAATGCCCGTTAACTTAAAATGTAAGCGTTCCATTAACCATAATTATACCAATTCCTGAGCATTCTGCGGGGCGAACATATCGTGCCCTGAGGAATGATCGATGAAACCGGCCCGCGTTATAATCCTAGGTGTCGCCGTGGTGGCAGCCGGCCTCGCCGGCTTGCTGGCGATGCACATGGCGGGCAATCCCGATGTCGTCACCCAGGTCCAGTCGGTCGTCGAGAAGGAACCGACCGTCAACATCCTCGTATCGAGCGGCAACCTGCCGGTCGGCGCAAGGCTGGACGAGAAGTCGGTTCACTGGATGGCTTGGCCGCAGGACGGTGTCGTCCAGGGCTTGATCACCGAAGCCGACAAGCCGGATGCGATCAAGGATCTGCAGGGCGCCGTCGTTCGTCTTCCGATCTTCGAAGGCGAGCCGATCCGGCCAGAAAAGGTCGCCGATTCCAACAGCCGCATCCTGTCTTCGCTGTTGCCGGCCGGCAAGCGCGCGGTGGCGACCGAGATCTCGGTGGCAACGGGCGCCGGCGGTTTCATTCTGCCGAACGACCGCGTCGACGTCATCATGGTCCGCAAGGGCACGGAAGCCAACAAGCTCATTACCGAAACCGTGCTGAGCAATGTCCGTGTTCTCGCCATCGACCAGCAGATCCAGGAAAACGAGGACGGCTCGAAGGCGGTGGTCGGCACGACCGCGACGCTCGAGCTGACCCCGGACCAGACCAAGGTTCTCGCCGTCGCCCAGCAGATGGCGGACCGGTTGTCCCTGGCGCTGCGCTCCGTCGCCGATGCGCAGGAGCAGGATACCAGCGCGGCGGACTATCTCCTGAGCGGCGATAACGGCAGTGCGATCATTCAGGTCATCAAATCAGGCGCCATCGTCACGGATGCCAGCGGCGCGGCGAAGGCGGAGTAAAAGGACGTGCAAATGGGCAATTCAACGCGGCGCGCCAGGCTTCTGCTGACAGGCGGTCTCTCGCTGGCAATCGGCGCCTCCGGCATGGCGCCGGCCCCCCTCGCGCCGCTTTTCGGTGCAGGCGAGGCGCGTGCCGATTCCGACAGCTTGGTGCGTATCTCGCAGACCGGCCCCAATGCCCACCGCCGGCTGAAGCTCGGGCTCAACAAGGCCGTCGTCGTCGACCTGCCGGAGGATGCGCATGATATCCTCGTCTCCGATCCGACCATGGCCGATGCCGTGACCCGCACCTCGCGGCGCATCTACCTGTTCGGCAAGAAGGTCGGCCAGACGAATATCTTCGTCTTCGGCGGCGATGGGCAGGAGATCGTCAATCTCGATATCGAGATCGAGCGCGATGTTTCCGGTCTCGAAGTCAATCTCCGCCGCTTCATTCCCGATTCCAACATCAACGTCGAAATCGTCTCAGACAATATCGTGCTGACCGGCACCGTGCGCACCCCGCAGGATGCCACGCAGGCTGCCGATCTGGCGCAGGTCTTCCTGAAGGGCGGCGAGGCGACGACGAGAACCGAGACGGCATCCGGCACCGGCGGCGACAGCTCGGTGGCGCTGTTTGCCGAAGGCCGTCAGGCCTCGCAGGTCGTCAACCTGCTGCAGATCCAGGGCGAGGACCAGGTCACTCTCAAGGTGACCATCGCCGAGGTCCGTCGCGAGGTCCTGAAGCAGCTCGGCTTCGACAATCTCGTCTCCAATTCCTCCGGCATGACGGTCGCTCAACTCGGCACTCCCAACGCTGACGGTGCGACGGCGACGGTCGGCGGCGGCCTGGCGGCGCTCTTCAAGAGCTCGATCGGCAAATACGACATCTCCACCTATCTGAACGCGCTGGAGCAGGCAAAGGTCGTCAAGACGCTCGCCGAACCGACGCTGACGGCGATATCGGGCCAGGCCGCGACCTTTAATTCCGGTGGTCAGCAGCTATATTCGACGACCGATAGCGACGGTAACGTCACCGTCGTACCGTTCAACTACGGTATCAACCTCGCTTTCAAGCCGGTCGTGCTGTCATCGGGCCGCATCAGCCTGCAGATCAAGACGAACGTCTCCGAACCGGTATCCGGCAGCGGCAACGCCACTTATCAGCGCCGTTCGGCGGAAACCTCGGTGGAGCTGCCCTCGGGCGGTTCGATCGCGCTGGCCGGTCTCATCCGCGACAACGTTTCCCAGACGATGGGCGGCACGCCCGGCGTCTCGAAAATCCCGCTGCTCGGCACGCTCTTCCGCCAGAAGGGTTTCGAGCGTCAGGAAACCGAACTCGTCATCATCGCGACACCCTATCTGGTGCGCCCGGTGGCGCGTAACCAGCTCAACCGGCCGGACGACAATTTCAGCCCTGAGAATGACGGTGCAACCTTCTTCCTCAACCGTGTGAACAAGGTCTATGGCCGCCGCGAGGCGCCCGTCGCCGATGCGCAGTTCCACGGCTCGATCGGGTTCATCTACAAATGAGCGGGGCGCGATCGGCAGCAATGGACGAGAACAGAGATCAGGCGATGGCCCATATGAATGCGACGACACCCCGCCTCGGAATCTCCAGGGCGCTTTTTGCCACCGCCGTCATTTCGGTGGCGGTCCTTTCCGGATGCGCCGGTCCGCACGACCAGCTGACGACGGGCGGCATTCCCGACGATTACCGCGCCCGCCATCCGATCATCGTGACGGAGGCGGAGCAGACGGTGGATATACCCGTCGCCTCGACCGACCGCCGCCTGACCATCGCCCAACGCGATCTCATCCGGGGCTTTGCCGCAAACTACATCTCACGCGCGTCGGGCCCCGTTTACGTCCTGTCGCCGGAAGGCTCGCCCAATTCGGCGGCGGCTCATCAGCTGCGCAACCAGGTCCGCGCCGAACTGGCGGCGAGGGGGATCGCAAGCTCGAAGATCGTCAACACCTCCTATGCCGCCGCCGGTGCCGGCGATGCGGCGCCGATCCGGCTGAGCTTTACCGGAACGACCGCGGTCACTACGCAGTGCGGCCAATGGCCGAAGGATATCTCGAACGATTTCACCAACCAGAATTATTATAATTTCGGCTGCGCCTCTCAGAACAACCTTGCCGCCCAGATTGCCAATCCGGAGGACCTGGTTGCACCTCGCGGCATGACGCCGATCGATGCGCAGCGACGCAACAATGCCATCCAGGAGTACCGGACGACGACGTCGACGATCGAAGAGATCGGCGACAGCAGCAGCGGATTCTGAGGCGGAACGGAACGATGAGCGCGATCGAATACGAAATCAGGAACCCCAGCGAGCTTCGCCACGCCGAAGAGGCGGTGCGCATGGCGGATCTGGAAAACATGCGGCCGCTGCCGCGCATCTCCGTTCACGCCTTCTGCGAGAGCGAGGCCCTGCAGCATGTCATGGAGCGCTGCGCCAACGATCGGCGCATGGCGAAGGTCAGCATGCGCATCACCAGCGGCGGCATAGCTGCCGCGGCCAATATGTTTTCCGGCGCTCCGACGCCGAACCTCATCATCCTGGAGACCAAAGCCAATTCCGGCAGCCTGCTTGGAGAACTCGCTCCGCTCGCCGCCGTCTGCGACCCGACGACGAAGGTCGTGATCGTCGGCTACTACAATGATATCGGTCTCTATCGCGAACTCATCCGCAACGGCATTTCCGAATATATGGTCCAGCCGGTCGCCATGCCCGATATCCTGACGGCGATGGCTTCGATCTTCGTCGATCCGGAGGCCGAGCCGCTCGGCCGCAGCATCGCCTTCATCGGCTCGAAAGGCGGCACCGGCGCCTCGACCGTTGCGCATAATTGCGCCTTCGGCATTTCCAATCTCTTCTCCACAGAGACGATCCTCGCTGATCTCGACCTGCCCTACGGCACGGCGAATATCGACTTCGACCAGGATCCGGCTCAGGGGATCGCCGAGGCGGTCTTCGCGCCGGATCGTCTCGACGAAGTCTTCCTCGACCGCCTGCTGACGAAATGCTCCGAGCATCTTTCCCTGCTTGCAGCACCCTCGCTGCTCGACCGCGCTTATGATTTCGACGGCCAGGCCTTCCAGCCGGTACTCGACGTCCTGCAGCGCAGCGCGCCGGTCACGGTGCTCGATGTTCCGCATGCCTGGTCGGAATGGACGCGCTCGGTGCTGTCGAGCGTCGACGAGGTGGTTTTGTGCGCGGTTCCCGATCTCGCCAATCTGCGCAATGCGAAGAACATGCTGGACGCGCTGCGCAAGATGCGGCCGAACGACAAGCCGCCGCATCTCGTCCTCAATCAGGTCGGCATGCCGAAGCGTCCGGAGATCTCGCCCTCGGACTTCTGCGAACCGCTGGAAATCGATCCGATCGCCATCATTCCCTTTGACATCAATCTTTTCGGCAACGCCGCCAACAGCGGCCGGATGATCTCGGAAGTCGATCCGAAATCGCCGACGGCGGAAACCTTTTCGCAGATATCGCACATCGTTACCGGCCGTGTCGCGATCAAGAAGGCGAAGAAGGGCGGCCTGATGGGCCTCCTGAAGCGTAAGTAGACGATGAGCAATTCCAGCAAAACTGCGCAGCGGAATTGCGTGAAAACAAAAAGATAGAGCAGATTGGATTAAGCGGCATGTTTGGAAAACGCGGAAACGAAGGTTTCGGAAAGGCCGGAGGCGCGATTGCTCCCCCGCCGCCGGCTCCGGCCGCCGCCCCCGCGGCCTCCTCTCCTGCCGTCCTGGTCGAACCTTCGCGCGAATCCGCGCGCCAGCAGGTGACGCCCCCGCCGATGCACGCGCCGCAGCGCAAGCGTCCTGTCCGCACCGACGAATATTACGACACCAAGGCGCAGGTCTTTTCCGCGCTGATCGATACGATCGATCTCTCGCAGCTTTCCAAGCTCGACGGCGAAAGCGCGCGCGAGGAAATCCGCGACATCGTCAACGACATCATCACCATCAAGAATTTCGCGATGTCGATCTCCGAGCAGGAAGAGCTGCTTGAGGATATCTGTAACGACGTCCTGGGCTATGGCCCGCTGGAGCCGTTGCTGGCGCGCGACGATATCGCCGATATCATGGTCAACGGCGCTGGGCAGACCTTCATCGAAGTCGGCGGCAAGACGATCGAATCGGAGATCCGCTTCCGTGACAATGCGCAGCTTCTTTCCATCTGCCAGCGCATCGTCAGCCAGGTCGGCCGCCGTGTCGACGAGTCGAGCCCGATCTGCGACGCCCGCCTTCCGGACGGTTCGCGCGTCAACGTCATCGCGCCGCCGCTGTCGATCGACGGGCCGGCGCTCACCATCCGCAAATTCAAGAAGGACAAGCTGACGCTCGATCAGCTCGTCCGTTTCGGCGCGATCACGCCGGAAGGCGCCACCGTCCTGCAGGTCATCGGGCGCGTGCGCTGCAATGTCGTCATCTCCGGCGGCACGGGCTCGGGCAAGACGACGCTCCTGAACTGCCTCACCAATTACATCGACAGGGACGAACGCGTCATCACCTGCGAGGATACGGCCGAACTGCAGCTGCAGCAGCCGCATGTCGTGCGTTTGGAAACGCGCCCGCCGAATATCGAAGGCGAGGGCGAAATCACCATGCGCGACCTCGTCAAGAACTGTCTGCGTATGCGTCCCGAGCGCATCATCGTCGGCGAAGTGCGCGGACCTGAGGTCTTCGACCTCCTGCAGGCGATGAACACCGGTCACGACGGCTCGATGGGCACGATCCACGCCAACACGCCGCGCGAATGCCTGAGCCGTATCGAATCGATGATCGCCATGGGCGGCTTCACGCTGCCGGCAAAGACGGTACGCGAGATCATCTCCAGCTCCGTCGACGTCATCATCCAGGCCGCGCGCCTCCGCGACGGTTCACGCCGCATCACCCAGATCACCGAGGTGATCGGCATGGAAGGCGACGTCATCATCACCCAGGACCTGATGCGCTACGAGATCGAAGGCGAGGATGCGGGCGGCCGTCTGATCGGCCGGCACATGTCGACCGGTGTGGGCAAGCCGCATTTCTGGGATCGGGCCCGTTATTTCAACGAGGAAAAGCGTCTTGCCGCCGCCCTCGATGCGATGGAAGCGAAATCGAAGGAATAGGGTGATGTTCGGGTTCGATCCGGTAGTCCTGGCAATCGTCGTGCTCGCCGCCGTCTCGGCGGCGGCGGTCGCCTATGCCCTGATGTTTTCCCGGATCGAGGCCGATAAGAAATCGGCAAGCCGCATCAACCGCGTCAAATCGGCCGAAGTCGACAGGGCCAAGGTCAAGGCTGCCCGCGACCGGGTGCAGGAATTGTCGAAGCGCCGCAAGTCGGTGCAGGACAATCTGAAGGATCTGGAAAAGCGCCAGAACGAAAAGACCAAGAAGAACCTGTCGATGAAGTCTAGGCTGGTACAGGCCGGCCTGACGGTCACGGTGACGCAGTTCTATCTCTTCAGCGCCATCTTCGCCTCCGTGCTGCTGCTCATGGCTTTCGTCATCGGTGCGTCGTGGATGGTCATGGTCGGCATCGCCGTCGTGGCCGGGCTCGGCCTGCCGCGTTGGATCCTCGGCTTCCTCATCAAGCGCCGCCAGAACAAGTTCCTCAACGAGCTTCCGAATGCGCTCGACGTCATCACACGCTCGATCAAATCGGGCCTGCCGCTAAACGATGCGATCCGTCTCATCGCAACCGAAGGCACCGAGCCCGTTAAAAGCGAATTCCGGCGCGTGATCGAGGCGCAGCAGGTGGGGCTCAGCATTCCCGATGCCTGCGCCCGCATGACGATCCACATGCCGCTCCAGGAGGTCAACTTCTTCGCCATCGTCATCGCCATCCAGTCGCAGGCCGGCGGCAACCTGTCGGAGGCGATCGGCAACCTCTCCAAGGTTCTGCGCGACCGCAGGAAGATGAAGGCCAAAGTTTCGGCGCTTTCGATGGAAGCCAAGGCCTCCGCCGTCATCATCGGCGCTCTGCCCTTCATCGTCGCGACCCTCGTCTACCTCACGTCGCCGAATTACATGATGGTCCTTTTCACCGATCCGCGCGGCCATGTCATCATGGGTTTCTCGGCGATCTGGATGTCGATCGGTATCTTCGTCATGCGCAACATGGTCAATTTCGACATTTAGCGGGAGAAAAGCACCATGTCGCAGGATCTTGCCGCAACGCTGACCAATCCGAGCATGCTCATCGCCGTCTTCGTCGCGATCGCCGTCTTCGCCACTTTCTATACGATCGCCATCCCCTTCTTCGAGCGCGGCGATCTCAGCAAGCGCATGAAAGCCGTTTCGACCGAGCGCGAGCAGATCCGCGCCCGCGAACGTGCCCGCATGAACACGGAGCCCGGTGCCGGCAAGGCCTCGCTGAGGAGCCAGAACAACCGCCCGGTTCGCCAGATCGTCGAGCGCTTCAACCTGCGCAAGGCGCTCGTTGACGAAAATACGGTCAACAAGCTGCGGGCCGCCGGTTTTCGCTCGGAGAATGCGCTGAATACCTTCCTCGCGGCGCGTTTCCTGTTGCCATTCCTTTTCCTTGCCCTTGCCGCCTTCTGGGTCTTCGGCCTCGGCGGTCTTGCCGAACGCGGCATGCCCATGCGCATGCTCGCCGTCATCGGCATCGGATATCTCGGCTTTTACGCGCCGAACATCTACATCTCGAATCGCATGACCAAGCGTCAGCACTCGATCAAGCGCGCCTGGCCGGATGCGCTGGACCTGATGCTGATCTGCGTCGAATCAGGCATTTCGATCGAGGCCGCGATGCGTCGCGTGTCCGAAGAGCTCGGCGAGCAGTCGCCGCCGTTGGCCGAGGAAATGGTGCTGACCACCGCCGAACTCTCCTTTCTGCCGGATCGCCGTGTGGCGCTCGAAAATCTCGCCACACGCACGCAGATCGAGCTGGTGCGCTCTGTGACCCAGGCGCTGATCCAGGCGGATCGTTACGGCACGCCGGTTGCGCAGGCCCTGCGCGTCCTCGCCCAGGAAGGACGCGACGAGCGGATGAACGAAGCGGAAAAGAAGGCGGCCGCCCTGCCGCCGAAATTGACGGTGCCGATGATCCTTTTCTTCCTGCCGGTGCTGATCGCCGTCATTCTCGGTCCGGCCGGTATCCAGGTAGCCGACAAGTTCTGAGGGTTGCTCCGGCGCCGGAAAGCGGATGCCTTTCATCGCAGCCTCAACCGGTGTGACTGGCGCCGGAATAGCTGGTAAACGGAATGGAAGGCCATCGGGAAGCGCGGAAGCGGCCGCCGCTTTCCCCAGCGCTATCGATCCCGAAAGAGAGGTTCCGATGTCTTCCGTGGGCGTTTTCATCAGCATCATGGCAGCCTTGATGGTCGGCGCGATGAGCCCCGGCCCGAGCTTCGTCGTCGTCTCCAGGATCGCCATTTCGCGTTCGCGGCTGGATGGACTCGCGGCCGCACTCGGCATGGGCGCCGGCGGCATCGTTTTTGCTGCGCTGGCGCTTGCCGGTCTGACGGCGCTGCTGTCGCAGTTCGAATGGCTCTATGTGCTGCTGAAGGTCGCGGGCGGCGCCTATCTTCTCTATATCGCCGTCAATATCTGGAAAGGCGCCGGAGAGCCGCTCGAGGTTTCCGATGCCGCCAATGACCATCGCGCGCCTCGGCGCAGCTTCATGACCGCATTGCTGACGCAGCTCAGCAACCCCAAGACCATCATCGTCTATGCCAGCCTCTTTGCGGCGCTGCTGCCGAGGACGGTGCCGCTCGATCTCATCGTGGCGCTGCCGGTCGGTGTCTTCGCGGTGGAGGCGGGGTGGTATTCGATCGTGGCGCTCGCCTTTTCGGCCCGCCACCCCAGACGGCTCTATCTCCATGCCAAAGGCTGGATCGATCGGGCCGCCGGCGCCGTGATGGGCGGCCTTGGTCTGCGTCTCATTCTTTCGGGCTTGAGCGTCCGTTAAAGCGCGTCGCGATCTTTCAGATTCGCTCCTCGCGCTTTAGATCTTTGTTTTACGCATGTCGTTATCGCAAAGCCGCTGCACACTTTTGCGCGACATGCTCTAGAGGGCCCAGTCATTCGGCAAGTGATCCGCTCAGTTGGTATTGCCGCCATCCGCCGCACCCGGCGTCTTGTCCTTCGCCGCGAGCTTCTGCCAGGAATTCTGCTGCGAGAGCATGCCTCTGAGATAGGCGACGTTGGCATCGGCCTGTTGCGGCGAGAGTTCGCGTCGCGCGATCTGCTCGGCTTCCGGGAAACGTCCCTGCAGCCCGACGACGAGGGCAAGGTTCTGCCTGACGCGGCTGTCGGCGGTCGGCTGGCTGGCGGCGGAGCGCAGATAGGTTTCGGCCGTGCGCAGGTCGCCGGTCAGCACATAGGACATGCCGAGATTGGAAAGGATGGAAGGCTCGTTCGGCTGGATGTCGAGCGCGTCGCGGTAGCGCTTTCTGGCGTCTGTCGCCCTGCCCATCTGGTCGAGGATCGCGCCTTGGGCCGAGATCAGCTTCCAGTCCGGACGGTCCGGCGTCTGGGCGCGGCCGATCGTGTCGAGCGCCTGCTCGAACTGGCCGGCCGCCGCCTGCGCCTTGCCGTAGGCGGCCAGCACGTTGCGGTCGCCGGGATTGGCAATCGCCACCTGCTGCATGACGGCGAGCGCCTGGGCATCGCGTCCGTTCATGCGCAGCAGATTGGCATAATTGACGCCGTTGACGGGATCGCGCGGGTTTTTTGCATAGGCCTGGCCGAGCCGGTCGGTCGCTAAGCGCAACTCGGTCGCGTCCATCTCCTCGACAGGCTTGGTGATCTTCGGCACCGATCCCGTCGTCATCCGGTCCTTGGTCGTCGAGCAACCGGCAAGCGCCAGGACGATCAGCGATGCCGCGGCGCCCTGCAGGATACGATTGGTGAATATGGTGGTGAGCGAGGCAGGCATGACGCGTTCCTGGATTCCGAAATCGGCGCCTGACCTCGAACGCGGAACAGGAAAGGTTTGACGCAATCTTCGCTCCAGCAATAGTCTGTTAACCCTAACAGACCGTTAAGGAACGATTCCTGACGACCGCCGAAGGACGATCATGGCCCCCTATCAGTTTATCGAGAGACCGACCCCTTTCAACACGAAGGGCGGTTCGACGCTGCCGATCTTTGCCGTCACCCCTGCCCATATCGAGACCGGTACGATCGACCCGATCGCGCTCGATTGGGCGCAGAAGGCGGGCTACAAGGCTGAAAGCGGATCGCTGCTGCTGATCCCGACGGCCGATGGCCATCTCGGCGGCGCGCTTTACGGCCTCGGCACCAATCCGTCCGAACAGCCCTACATCACCGGCAGGCTCGCCCGCGCATTGCCGGCCGGCGACTGGCACATCGAGACCGCGCCGCTGACGGCGAATCGCCTGGCCCTCGGCTTCGGGCTCGGCAGCTATCGTTTCGACCGCTACAAATCCGAAAAATCGCCGGCCGCGACGCTGATGATTCCGAGGGATGCCGATGCTGCCGATATCAAGCGCCAGCTCGCCGGCGTCTTTCTCGCCCGCGACCTCATCAACACGCCGACCAACGATATGGGACCGGAACAGCTCGAAGCCGCTTTCCGCGGCCTGGCTCAGCATTACAAGGCAGAACTATCGGTTATTACGGGCGACGAGCTGCTCGAGCAAAACTTCCCTCTCGTCCATACCGTCGGCCGCGCCAGCGCCGATGCGCCGCGCCTGCTCGAATTGCGCTGGGGCAAGAAGGGCCATCGCAAGGTGACGCTCGTCGGCAAGGGCGTCTGCTTCGATACCGGCGGCCTCGACATCAAGCCCGCCGCCTCGATGCTGCTGATGAAGAAGGACATGGGTGGTGCTGCGAATGTCATGGGCCTTGCCCTGATGATCATGGACGCCAAGCTGAAGGTCGACCTGCGCGTCATCATCCCCGTCGTCGAAAACGCGATCTCGTCCAATGCTTTCCGTCCCGGCGACATCTATCGGAGCCGTAAAGGACTGACCGTCCAGATCGATAATACCGATGCCGAAGGCCGCCTGATCCTTGCCGATGCGCTCGCCTATGCCGACGAGGAGGAGCCCGACCTGCTGATCGACATGGCGACGCTGACGGGCGCTGCCCGCGTCGCGCTCGGCCCCGATCTTCCGCCCTTCTTCACCGACGACGCCAATCTGGCGCACGATCTCACCGAAGCGAGCCTCGAAACGGACGATCCGATCTGGCGCCTGCCGCTCTATGCCGGCTATGAAAAGGATGTCCGCACCAAATTCGCCGACCTCACCAATGCCCCGGCCGGCGGCATGGCCGGGGCGATCACCGCCGCGCTCTTCCTCAAGCGTTTCGTCAGCAAGACGAAGAGCTGGGCGCATTTCGACATTTACGGCTGGGCCCAGTCCGAACGGCCGCATTCGCCGGGTGGTGGTGAGGCGCAGGCGATCCGCGCGCTCTTTCACCATATTCGCGAGAGCGTTCGCTAAAGCCGATCGTTAAAATTTTATTCACCCTTCCGGGCGGCAGTTCCTGCCGCCCCTTGCGTATGTGCAGCAACTGCCGGAAAATGAAACGCTAGCGTAACGATTTTCCGGAGGAGCCGTGCCGATCGAACTGACCGCCTCGCAGGCGCTGGGGCTCTGGCATGGCGTGGCGCTCGATCAGGTTCGCCATGACGACCGCGATTTGACGTTGCGCCAGATGGCGATCCTGCTGCATATTTATCTGGTGCCGCCGCCCCATACGGTACGCGGGCTTGCCGCCACGCTTGGCGTCACCAAGCCGGTCATCACGCGCGCCCTGGATACGATGGGTGAGATGGGTCTGGTCGACCGCGTGCGCGACGATGCCGACCGCCGCAACGTGATCATCAAGCGCACCGTCGGCGGAGCGCTTTACCTGGAAAAGCTCGGCGATCTCGTACGCGATCAGGGCCGCCGGCTGCCGATCTGAAAGGATGCCAATGACGATGCTCGACCGCCGCCTGCATGCCTACCGGCCTGATCTCGCGGAAGCGGGGCTCGAAGGCAGGGTGGAGGCATCGCGCTTCGTGAAAGGCGCTCCGGCGCGTGTTGCCGTCCCCGTCGTGGCCTTGCGGCCGGAACCGGATCTTGCGCGCGGCATCGACACCGAGTTGCTGCTGGGCGAAGATCTGACGGTTTTCGATCGTGCCGACGGCTGGTGCTGGGTGAAGGCCGCCTCCGATGGCTATGTCGGCTATCTCCCGGCGGAGGCGCTCTCGGAGGGCAAGCCGGCGCCGACCCATATCGTCACCGCACAGCGCAGCTTCGTCTATCCAGAACCCGAACTGCGCAAGCCTCACCAGGCCATTCTGTCGATGGGAAGCCGCGTTCATGTCATGGGTGAAGCGGAAGCGCGCGGCAATCACTATGTCGTGCTGGAGGACGGAACGGCGCTCTTTTCCAGGCACGTCCAGCCGATCGGCGCGCTTGATGGCGCTGATTATGTCGAAATCGTCGCCCGTTTCCTCGAAACACCCTATCTCTGGGGCGGCCGCTCCGGTCTCGGCATTGATTGTTCCGGTCTCGTCCAGCTCGCGATGCTGATGACGGGCAGACATGCGCCGCGCGATACCGACATGCAGGCGGCAGGCCTCGGCCAGCCGATCGACCGCTCCGAAATCCGCCGCGGCGATCTGGTGTTCTGGAAGGGGCACGTCGCCGTCTTCGAAGATCCGGAAACGATCCTTCATGCCAACGGCTACAGCATGACCGTCGCCCGCGAGAATTTCGAAGCTGCCGTCAAGCGCATCGGCTCGCTTTATGAGCAGCCGACCGGCTACCGCCGTCCGTTTGCTGATTAGCGGCGTGTTTCGCGTGGATCGAGAAGATCGCGCAATCCGTCGCCGAGCATGTTGAAGCCGAGAACGGCGAGCGCGATAGCGACGCCCGGCAGGATCGCCAGCCAGGGAGCCAGCGCCAAATAGGTTTGCGAATCGGCAAGCATCCGGCCCCATGTCGGCGCTGGCGGCGCCATGCCGAGCCCGAGGAAGCTGAGGCCGGCTTCGGTCAGGATTGCGAGCCCGAGTTGGATCGTCGCATGTACGATGATCTGGCTCAAGATGTTCGGCAGCACGTGACGCAGCGAAATGGTCAGGCGGGTGTTGCCGATCGCGCGGGCCGCCATGACATAGTCGCGGCTCCAGGCCTGCAGCGAGGTCGCAAGCGTGATACGGGCAAAGACCGGAATCATGAAAACGCCGATCGCGGTGATGGCGGTGAACCGTCCGGGGCCGAGGAAGGCGCCGAGCACCATGGCGGAAAGGATCGGCGGCAACGCGAAGATGACGTCGCAGAGGCGCATCAGCAGCGCTTCGAAGGGGCCGCGGACCGCCGCGGCCGAAATGCCGGCGATTGAACCGAAGGTTCCGCCGATCGCAACCGCGGCAACCGCGATCGAAAGCGAGTTCCAGCACCCGGCCATCAGCATCGAAAGAACATCGCGGCCGAATTGATCCGTGCCGAGCACGCCGAAGGCAAGCGGCGGCTGCAGTTTATGGATGATCTGCATCTTCGCCGGCGGCAGCGGCGTCCAGACGAGAGACAACAATGCGATGGCGATCAGCACGCCGATGATCGTCGCTCCTGAAATGAGGTTCATTCGCCGGCTAAATTTGAAGGCCTGGCGGCGATGGATGCTGACGGGGGATGTGATCGGCGCCATGCCTCAGGCCGCCTTTCTCATCCGGGGATCGATCGCGAGATAGGAAAGATCGACGATGAAATTCATGACGATGACCAGGACCGCAAAAAACAGCACGACATCCTGCATCACGATGATATCGCGCTGGGAGAGTGCCTGAAGCGCAAGCCGCCCGAGGCCGGGCAGGTTGAAGACATTTTCCACCAGCACCGCGCCGGCGACGAGAAAGGTGAATTGCAGCCCGACCACGGTAAGGATCGGAATCAGCGCGTTCGGCAGGATATGCCGCCAGAGCACGGCGCTGCGCGAAAGGCCCTTGGCCGCCGCGGTGCGGGCGAAATCCTCATGCATCGTCTCCAGCACCGCCGCGCGTGCCACGCGCGTCAACACGCCCGCCTGCGGCATCGCCAGCGCGACGGCCGGCATGACAAGCGCCTGCAATGCCGGCAGAAGGCCGGCGCTCCAGCCCGGGAAGCCGCCGGCGGGCATTAGCCCGAGCACAGTTGAAAACAGCATGATCAGCAGCAGCGCCACCCAGAAGGCCGGCACGGCGATGCTGACCTGCGAGAAAAGCGTTGCGACGGCGTCGAGGAGACCGCCCCGGCGCGAGGCCGCCAGTGCGCCGAGGGGCAGGGCGACCGCCACCGAAAGCAGGATCGCCATCAGCGCCAGCGGCAACGTCACAGCAAGCCGCTCGAGGATCAGCCCCGCGACCGGCACGCCATAGGTGAGGGAATTGCCGAGATTGCCTGACAATACACCGGTCAGCCATTGCCCGTAACGGAGAATGAGCGGCTGGTCGAGGCCGAGCTCATGCCGCAGCGCCGCCAGCGTCTCCGGGCTTGCGGAAGTGCCGAGCATGATCGAGGCGGGATCTCCCGGCAGAAGGTCCATGACGGCGAAGATCAGCAGCGAGACGACGAGAAGCGTGATGACGAGGCCGGCGAAGCGGTGGGCGAGCAGTGCGATCATGTCGGGCCGAGCAGTGCGGCAATCGAATGGAGCACACCCTCTCCTCCCTCATTCCTGTGCTTGTCACAGGAATCCAGCCACGGCGCGTCCGCGCCGTGAGTGACTCTATGATAGGGGAGGCGGTTTCCCGCGCCCAAGGACTTGGGCGCACTGGATTCCTGTGACATCCCTTGGGCGAAGCCCTGAGGGCACAGGAATGAGGGAAGGAGAGGGCTGCGCACCTTATCGGCCATCTGTATTCGGATCTCCAAAGCCTGCGCCATACCCACCAAGAACCTGCCGCTTATTCCTCCCAGGAAACCCCAGACAACACATTGGAAGGAATCGGCTCGTTCTCCCACAGCCCCTTCAACTTCCTGTCCCAGACGCCGAGTTTCGGCATGACGAAGAGGTAGAGCGCCGGTACGTCCTCGGCGAGGATCTTTTGTGCTTGTCCATAGATCGCATTCTGCGTATCCGGATCGGTCGTCTCCTGGACCTTCTTCATCAGCGCGTCGAAGTCTGCGTTCCTGTAATTGAAGTAGTAGGGATCGCGCGCGTAGATATCGATGTCGAGCGGTTCGGCATGGGCGACGATGGTCATGTCGAAGTTGCGGTCCTTCATGATGTCCTGGACCCATTTCGCCGGAAATTCCGTCGGTTCGATATCCATCGTCACGCCGATTTCGGCAAACATCGCCTGCATCACCTGGGCACTGCGCGGCGCATAGGCCATTTGCGGCGTCTTGATGGTGAAGGTGAAGCCGTTGGGGTAGCCGGCTTCGGCAAGCAGGGCCTTCGCCTTCTCGACGTCATAGGGAAGCACGCTGGTCATATCCCGATAGCCCGGATCGTTCGGCGTGTAGTGGCTGCCGATCGGCGTGCCGAGGCCGGACCATGCGCCGTCGATCACCGTCTTCCGGTCGATCGCCATCATCAGCGCCTGGCGGACGCGTTTGTCGTCAAAAGGTTTTTTGGCATTGTTCATGCCAGCGACGACCTTGAGTTCGGTATTGCCAATCCTGGTGACGAGCCGCGCATCGCCGTCGAATGAGCTCATCAGTTCGGGAGCGGCAAATTCCGGGAAGGCATCGAGATCGCCGGACTTCAGCGCTGCGGCTTGGGCCTGGGGATCGGCGATGAAGCGGAAGGCCACCTTGTCGAGCTTGGCGGCCGCGTCCTTGTTCCAGTAATCGGCATTCCTGGCGAGCTCGACCTTGTCGCCTTTCGCCCAGCCGGCGAATTTGAAGGGGCCGGTGCCGATCGGCGTCACCTTGTCGTCAGCCGCCGTCTTCGGCCCGACCATCACCGAAGCCGGCCAGCCGAGCCAGTAGATCAGGCTGCCGGTCGGCGCCGAGAGATGCAGGACCAGCGTCTCGGCATCGGGCGTGTCGATCGAGGCGATCGAGGTGAAGAAGCGTTTTTGCGGATTGACCGAATCCGGTCCGCGGGCGCGGTCGAGCGAAAACCTGGCGGCGGCGGCATCGAAGACCTCGCCGTCATGGAATTTGACGCCCGCCTGCAGCTTGAACGTATAGGTCAGGCCGTCTGGTGAAATCTGCCAGCTTTTTGCCAATTGCGGCTGAACCTTGCCGGCCTGGTCGATCGTCACGAGGCCCTCGAACACGTTCTGCCAAGTCACCTGGCCGATCGCCACCGGTGCCGCGATCGTCGGGTCGAGGCCGGTCGGCTCGACGCTCATGCCGAGATTGAGGGTGGTCTTCGCCGCTTCGGCCGGGGTCGCCGCAATCATGAGCGCCGCCGAAAGCACGGCACTGAGGGAAAGCTGCCTGATGAAACGCGCCGAAGGCATGAAGGAAAGCTTGATCATCATGTCCCTGTCTGGCCACGCTCACGGCGAAGGCCTTCGATGAATAGACGGCGCACACATTATGGCGATTTTTTACGCTCAGTGTAGCCGAAATAGCTACACCGCAAATCCGCTGCAAATGCAAGCGCCGGCGTTAGCCTTTGGTCTTCGCCTGGCGGCTCGTGCCTTCGCGCATGAAGTTTTCGATGAAGTCGACCAGTGTCGCCGCAGCAAAAGATAATTGCCGGTCCGGCGAGACACAGAGATCGACATGGGTACGGATGCCGGTCTTGCCCGCAAGCGGGATCGCACGCAGCTGCCCAGCTTCGATCTCACGGCGAACGGCAAGCGCCGGGAGTAACGTGGCCGCGGCACCGCTGAGCACGAGCTCCTTCAGCATCTCGAGCGAGCTCGTGACGAAGACGGGATCGAGCTCCAGCCCTTCCTTCTCGATCAGCGCGTCGAAGGCCTGACGGAAGCCGAAGGAATGCTCGGGCAGCGCCAATGCGTAGTCGGCGAGCTTCCTCAAGGAGATATCGGCCTGGGCGGCGGCCGGATGCTGCGGCGTGACGATGAGATCATAGGCGATCTCCGACCGCAGCCGTATCTTCGTGCCCGAGAGCGGCGGTGAAAACAGCGTCACCGCGATATCCGCCGCGGCGCTGCTGACGGCGTCGACCGCCTGCCGTGCGCTGGTGATCGCCACGCTGAAGCGCAGCCGCGGGTACTTCAGGCTGAATTCCGCAAGCGCCGGCGCCAGCAGGCTGGTGACGGTGGCGCCATTGGCATAGATGCTGACATGGCCGCGCTGCAGCCCCTTCAAATCCTCGATCAACTGCTGCACATGATCGAGTTCGCGCAGCGTCCGCCCGGCGCGGGCGGCAAGCAGCTCACCCGCGGCCGTCAGCTTGACGCCGCGGGAGCTGCGCTCGACGAGCGGCGCGCCGAAATGCGTTTCGAGGTTTTCGATCTGCCGGCTGATCGCCGTCGGCGCGACGTTGAGGTTCTCGGCTGCCTGGCGCATGGAATTGGTCCTGACCAATTCGTCGAAATACATCAGCGCCCGGATCTGCATTCACGTCTCTCCGCCATTCGGCATATTCGGGATGCGACCTTATTCAATCAGCTTCCGTTCGGATAGCGGTCGCGCCACGCCTTCTGCGCGCCCTCGACCGGAAGGGCGCTCGCCTCATAGACGCCGCGGGCGATCGCCCGCGCCATGACGATAGTGGCAAGATGGCAAAGCTCCATCAGGCTCGCCATGTCGTCTCTCGGACGCCTCGCCGTCGAGGCGGCGAAGACGGTGTCGCCGTCAAGCGGCAGGTGCGCCGGCAAGAGCGCCCGGGCAAGGCCGTCGTGGCCGGCGAGCGAAAGCCGGTGCGCTTCCGCCTTCGTCAGCTGTGCGTCGGTCACCACCGCGCCGATCGTCGTCGCCGGTGTGCTCATCCCTTTGAGCCGCATCCGATGGTCGGCCAGCGCAGGCATGCCGAGGCCGCCGAATTCATCGTCTTTTTCGAAGGGCGCCGCCCAGAAATGCGGCCCGTCGCCGATCGTTGCCGAGCCGAGCGCATTGACGGCGACGATCGCCGCGATGCGATATCCGGTGCTGCTGACGGCGCTCGCCGAGCCGAGCCCGCCCTTGAAGGTTGCCGTCGTCGCCCCCGTGCCGGCGCCGGCGGTGCCGAGCGCGAAGACGCCCTTGGCCGCGGCCTTCAATGCGGTGTAACCCATCTCACGATAAGGGGAATGCAGGCCCCAATCCTTGTCGCCGCCGTTCAGCAGGTCCATCAGGATCGCTTGCGGCACGATCGGAATCTTGACCGGCCCGACTGCAAAGCCCCGGCCGAGTTCGCGCAGCCCGGCCTGCACGCCGCCGGCGGCATCCAGTCCGAAGGCGGAACCGCCCGAGAGCACGAAGGCATCCACGGCACTGACGGTCATGCACGGGTCGAGCAGGTCCGTGTCGCGCCCGCCCGGCGCGCCGCCGAGCACCGTGCCGGATGCGACGGCCGGTTCATCGAAAACGATGGCGGTGACGCCGGAGCCGAGCGCGAGGTCGGTCGCATGGCCGACGGAAACGCCTTCGATGTCGGTGATGAGGTTGAGAAGATCGGGCAAGGGCTGATCCTGGTGGTGCTAGAGCCTGTCGCGCAAAAGTGTTCAGCGGTTTTGCGACAACGACATGCGTCAAAACAAAGATCTAAAGCGCGCGAAGCGAATCTGAAAGATCGCGATGCGCTTTAGGTCGGCCGATAGGACTGCAATTGCCCTCAAAAGACAAGACCGGCCCCTTTGGCAGGACCGGTCACATCAGGAAAGCCGCGAAAGTCGGCGGCGGCCGCATGCCGTCAGGCATGAAGCGGCTTCGGATGACGGCGGGTCATCAGGTCGTGAATGGCCAGCCGCACCTCATCGGGTGAGCGGAACCGCTGCTCATCGAGGTCGTGAACGTGGAACTTCACGGCGATGAACTTCAACCGGTCTTCATCCGGGATGACGATCCCGACGGGGACGCCTGCATATTCGATAACTTGCTTCTTCATAGATAGAACTCCTGCCGCGCGAAATACGCAGCCATGGCGAATTGACTTGTCTGGTACCGTTGAAAGGAGGACGAACGTCACATTCGACAGTTCGGGCGGGAGAGGGCGCCCGGACGGTCATTGCCAAGCACGGAGCGCCCAAGGACATTGGCGAGAATATCGATGTCTATCATGTCTCGTTCCTTGTTGGCGTTGCGCTTGAATGGTCCCGAAAGAGCCCGGGACCGGTGAAGGCTGTCTTCAATATCTACTAACTTAGTAGAGATTACCCGATAGCCTGTCAGAAACATATTCCGAAACGTGTCAAAATATCGACGATCGGAAAAAATTAATTCCGCATCAGCCGAACTTACGGAAAGAAACGTATCAGCTCTTCGTAAAATTCGCATGACAGAATCGCAATCGATCGATCGTCGCAGCAGAAATAGGAAGCCGGCCTGTTTCTGGCAATGGCCTGCATCATTAAAAATCGAAATGCCGCGAAATGACCGATTTGATGAACGCCGAAAGCCCTGTGTCACCAGCCTTCGTCGAGCACCTTTTCCAGCATGTCGGCGAAGAAATCCGCGCTTTCCATGCTGAGGCAGAGAGGCGGTTTGATCTTCAGCACATTTTGGTGATCGCCCGTCGGCTGCATGATGACGCCGAGTTCGAGAAGCCGGTCGCAGATCGCAGCCGTCTCTTCCGTCGCGGGCTCCAGCGTCGTTCTGTCGCGCACGAATTCGAGGCCGAGATAAAGTCCGATGCCGTGTACGGCCCCGGCGATCGGATGGCGGTCGATCAGCGCGGCAAGCCGCCCCTTCAGATGATCGCCGACCGTTCGGGCGTTTTCCTGCAGCTCCTCCTCGGCCATGATGTCGAGCACCGCCATGCCGGCGGCGCAGCTGACCGGGCTGCCACCGGTCGAGGAAAAGAAACTGCCTTCCTTCTCCAGTGATTCGGCGATTTCGCGCGTGGTGATGACGGCGCCGAGCGGATGGCCGTTGCCCATGCCCTTGGCGATGGTGATGATATCGGGCGCTACCCCTTGCTGCTCGAAGCCCCAGAAATAATGGCCGAGCCTGGCATAACCGACCTGCACTTCGTCGGCGATGCAGAGGCCGCCGCGGGCGCGCACCTCAGCGTAGAGATCCCGGAGATAACCGTCCGGCAGCGGAATGCCGCCCGCATTGCCGTAGACCGATTCGCAGATGAAGCCCGCAAGGCCTTCGCCGCCGGCGTCGATCGCCTCGAGCACGGGCGCGACCGCGCCGAGATACCTTGCTGCCGTATCGGGGCCGCGGAAGGCGCCGCGATAGGTGTTCGGCGACACGACGGCGTGTACCCAGTCCGGCCGGGTGGTCAGCGCTTGCGGATTGTCGGCGATCGAGGTCGAGACGGCATCGCTCGCCGCCGACCAGCCGTGATAGGCCTCGAGCAGGCAGAGCATGTTGCGGGCGCCGCTATGGGCCTGCGCCAGCCGGATTGCCAGATCGTTCGCCTCCGAGCCGCTGTTGACGAGGAAGACCGTGTCGAGCCCGTCCGGGGCGAGCGCCACGAGACGTTCGGAAAACTCGGTGATCGCGGCATAGTGGAAGCGTGAATTGGTGTTGAGCCGCAGCCACTGGGAATTGATCGCCGCCGCGAATTTGGGGTGGCCGTGGCCAAGGATGGTGACGTTGTTGACCATGTCGAGATAGGCACGGCCCTCGATATCGAACAGATGCTCCTTCCAGCCGCGCTCGATCTGCGGCGGCGCCGCATAATAGTTCTTCTGCGGCTTTGCGAGATGAGCCTGCCGCCTGGCCAGCAGCTCCGCGTTTTCCAGACGCGGCGCATCCGCTTCCCGGCCGAGAAGCAGCGAAGGCGAAGGGCAGAGCACCGACCAGGCCGGAGCTTCGCGCGGCGCGGCAAAGAGCGGCGGTTCGAGGCCCGCGACGCTGCAAAGCTGCACGCGGAGCCCGCCGAGCGACGGCGCCTCTCCGAAAACCACGCCGAGCGGATCGCCGGCGGCTACCTCGGCTCCGTCCACGACCGCGGCGTCGAGCCCGTCGAGATGCAAGGTTACGTTTTCGCCGGCGAGCGTCAGATGCTGGTCCTTCCAGCCGATGCGGCCGGCAAAGGGTGCGGCAATCGCGCTTCCCGCGGCAAGGCATATGTCGACATGCAGGGCGCAGGTCGCCTGGCCCTTGGCGCTTCCGAGGCTCGCGCGCGACAGCCGGTATTCGCCGTAGCGTGTCGCCGCCGCGCCGTTTTCTGTCGCCGCGCGGGCGAGCAGCCGCCAGTCCATATCGGTGTTCAGCCAGTTGCCGGCGGAAAAATGCGGGCTTCGCACGCCGAGATCGACATAGGCGATGCCCTCGGGATCGATACCTGGCAGCAGCGGCAGCCATCCCGACGCTTCCGGGGCGGCGATATCCGCGCCGGCCGCCTTGAGGATCGCCGCTTCCATGAGTTCGAAGGGAACCGACATTGCCGTGTCGAAGATCGCCCATTCGCGCTTGAGATTGCCGCGCACATACTCATTCTCGGGATCGATCGAAATCTGCTGTTCGCTGCTGGCGACGAGGATGACCGCGCGTGCGACGATCAACGGCCAGAGCGCTTTCAGCTCTTCGTCAGTCAGCGGATAGATCGCCTGATAGGCGGTGACGGCGGGCAGGATATGAAAAGGATCGCCCTCCGCCTGATGCAGCAGCGAAGCGCAGGTGACGGCGAGATCGCCGACCAGCCAGCCGCGGATGATGTCGCCGAAATCGATCACCCCATCGGGGATCATGTGGCCGCGGACGTCTCGATGGCCGACGACATTGTCGCCGGTGACGTCGTGATGCACGGCCTGCAGCCGAAGCGACGGTGCCAGGGGCTGGAGGCGGCGAACAGCCATCACCATGGTCTTGGCGATCCGGTCGCGCGCGGCGCTGTCGGTGATGACGGAAAGCAGTTGCACGGCGACCGGGCCGGCACGCCTGAGATCCCATTGCAGGCTGCGGTCGAGGCCGGGATGACTGAAATCGGCAAGCGCCTCTGCCAGCCGCGCACAGAGCGCGCCGAGCGCGGCAACGGAGGCCGGCGCCAGATATGTCAGCTCCGTCAGCCCCTGGCCTTCCAGATATTCCAGCAGCCGGACCTGATAGACTTGTTCGCGCAGCGTGACGGTGACGATCTCCTGCCCGTCATTGGCGGCGATCACGTCAGGAACGCGCGGCGCGTCCTGCTTGCCTTTCAGGTGATGGATCGCCGCATTCTGCGCTTCGAGTTCGCGGGCCTCGTAGGCGGCATGGCAGATTTTCAGGACGTAGCGGCCGCCATCGGTATCGACGCGGTAGTTTCGGTCCTGCTGGCTGCCGAGTTCGGCAGCCACGCCGGAAAGGCCGTAATGGGCTAGCAGGATTTCTTCTGCGTCTGCGACGGTGACATCGGGACGCGGCAGCGCCATGCGATCAACAAGCACCTCGTCGGTCATGGCACCCCTCCCGCAGCATGATTCGATTACCTATTGAACGAGATAATCAAATACTTGCCGCTGGGAGGCAACGGGGGATCGCCTTTCGCCGGCAAAAGAGATGCAGGACTTCGCCTTTGCTCAACCCATGCGTTCGGAGGCGTAGCTTCCGGGGCTAGCCGGGAAGACGACCGTACGATTGCCGTTGATGAAGGTGCGGTGGTGGATATGGGCGTGGATGGCCCGCGCCAGCACCTGGCTTTCGACATCGCGGCCGATCGAGACATAGTCGTCGGGCGACTGCGCGTGGGTGATGCGGGCCGTGTCCTGCTCGATGATCGGGCCTTCGTCGAGGTCGGCGGTGACATAGTGGGCGGTCGCCCCGATCAGTTTCACGCCGCGCTGGTAAGCCTGCTTGTAAGGGTTGGCCCCCTTGAAGCTCGGCAGGAAGGAGTGGTGGATGTTGATGATCTTGCCCGACATCTGCTTGCAAAGCTGGTCGGAGAGGACCTGCATGTAGCGGGCGAGCACGATCAGCTCGGTGCCGGTCTGCTCGACGAGGTCGACGAGCTGGGCTTCGGCCTGCGGCTTGTTCTCCTTCGTCACCTTGATGTGGTGGAAGGGAATGTCGTGATTGACCACGACCTTCTGGTAGTCGAAATGGTTGGAGACGACGCCGACGATATCGATCGGCAGGGCGCCGATCTTCCAGCGGTAGAGCAGGTCGTTGAGACAATGGCCGAAACGCGACACCATCAGCAGCACCTTCATGCGGCTCTCGCTGTCGTGGAAATCATACTCCATCTTGAAGGGCGCGGCGACGGCAGCAAAATCGGCGCCGATCTCGGTGCCGGACAGGCCCTCTTCGGAAATGAAGCTGACGCGCATGAAGAACCTGCCGGTGTCGAGATCGTCGAACTGCGAGCTGTCGATGATGTTGCAGCCCTTCTCGGCCAGATAGCTCGAAATCGCCGCGACGATGCCGCGCGTCGACTTGCAGGATACCGTCAATACATAGCTTGTCATGTCTCTCTTCCCTCTTGGAGGCCGCAGCCCGTGCTTAGATCAAAGCCCGAACCGCGAATAGGCCGGCACGCTTTCATTCATGCGACAAATTGCAAGATAAACCATCACGTTCCTGCAAGTTCTCTCATCGCCGGCTCAGCTTAGGAGAAGTTGCTCGAAACGCTGTGCCGGCAGCGCCGCCCGGATGTGTATTCTCGCCTTCTATGACTGAAATTAGAGCATGTCGCTCAAAGCTGATGAGCAATTTGCGACATCGAGAGGCGGGAAACCAAGGATATGAAGCGCGGCAGCTGAATCCGAAGCATCTACGCTGGTGGACGGCTTACCGCCACTTTCCGGCGGGGCGTGGTGATTTCGTGGATGATTGCGCCCCCGATCGACGAGAGCACCAGCGAAAGGATCACGAAGAGCACCGGCTGCTTGAGGATGCCGATCGGCAGGCGGTCGGCGACGACCCTGAGAAAGGCGAGAGTGAAGGCGTGGGTGATGTAGATGCTGTAGGAGCAGTCGCCGAGATAGTTCAGCCAGCCGATGACGGGCAGACGGGAAAAGTCGATGGAAACAGCGCCGTAGATGATGAAGATCGCCGGGATGCCCCAGGCGTAGAACCGGCTCTCCGGCCGCATCAGGGCCTCGTTGACGAAGAGGAACGCAAAGCCGATCGCCAGCGCCGCCCAGGCCCAGCGGTTCGGCAGAAGGAGCTTCTGCCCGTAGAGCCAGCCGAGCACGACGCCGGCGAGAAACTCCAGCATGATCGGCTCGCCGTAGAACCGGGTGGCGGTTGTATCAGGCAGCATGCGGCAGGCGATCAGGATGACGGCAAAGACGGCAAACATCGCCGGGATGCGCCGGACTTCCGAGAGCGGCAGCAGCAGCGCGAAGACGAAGTAGAAGAACATTTCGTAATTCAGCGTCCAGCCCGGAATGACCACCGGCGTGATCGTGCCGGGATCGGCGGGATTGGTCCATGGCAGGAAAAACAGCGAGGCGATGAGATGCGGCAGATCGAACACCGTCGATTTCAGCAGTGAAGGGGCCAGCAGCGCCACGGCAGCCGAAAACAGCGTTGCCAGCCAATAGAGCGGAACGATCCTTTTGATGCGGCGGCGGGCGAAATCGACGGGGCTCATCGCCCGCCCGTTCGTCGTCAGCCACATCACGAAGCCGCTGAGCACGAAGAAGATGTCGACGCCGGTTTCACCGTAAAGAAAAGCCGTGGCGTCGATGGCGGGATTGACCTTGGCAAGCTGCAATATCGCATGGAAATAAACGACCATCAGCGCCGCGACGGCGCGCAGGTATTGAAGCTGGACAAGCATCTGATGTCTTGCTCCTCGGGCTCGCGCGATCGCCGGTTTCCACCGTGCCGCTGCGGTCAACTCAGTACATCTGCCGCACGACCCTGTCGGATGCGTGGGCTGTCGTGGAAGCGCATATATCCGACGACGAACCACAAGAGACCGGCGATCTTCATCGAGAAAACGGCGGTGCCCCCGATCATCATATTCAGAAAAATGAAAAGAGAAAGTGAATGGGCGCAACGCCGCTGCGCTGCGGTGCGCCCGGCGGGGAAGAGGCAGACGAACAGCCAGAGGGCGACGACGCCGAAGATCGTCGCCGCGTAGATCAGGTAGACATAGCCGCTGTCGGCGAACTCGGCGACCCTGTCGACCGAAAGCCCGAGAACTGCGAGCGGATCGAGCTCCATGATCTTCTTCATCGTCAGGTTGATGCGGCCGGTGAAATTGTCACCGGTGGCATTCGGTTTCAGCGTATAGACGACGAACCCGGCGGCGACGATCAGCGGCATCAGCGCCAGATTGAAATTCCGCGGGATCTTCGGAAAGACGAAATAGCCGGCGATGCAGGCAAAGCAGAAGATCAGCATGGTGCGCGTATCGTTCGTCACCAGGATCAGCACCGCCGTGCTGATGAAGAGCAGCCGGTCCCAGCGCCCCAATCTTTCCCACATGGAAATCAGGTAGATCGCGATCACGCCGCAGAAATTGGCAAGCGACACCTGTTCGAGGAAAATCGACGACGAGCGATGGTCGATGATGCCGAAGGAAAAGCGCTCGGGAAAGCCGAGCGCGTTCTGGAACAGGCCCGTCTTGTTGTAGCTCAGCGGCAGCAGCCCGCGCGTATTGGCGAAATAATCGGACGGATGCACGATGCTGACATAGAACGGCACGCTGATGATCTCGAAGATCAGAAAGATCAGCACCGCAAGGCTTGCCCAGCGAAAGGCGAGCTTCATCGTTCTCTCGTTGCTCCAGCCGCCGAGCCCGGTGAAGCAGAAGATGATCAGCACGTTGCGGAAATGGTCGACGAACGGCATGCGGTTGAGCACGCTGACATAGATGGTCACGATAAGCGTGAACAGCAGGAACAGGAAAGCCGGAAGGTCCGTCTCGTAGATACCCTTGTGCAGGATGTAGATGATGGCGCTTGCCAGGATCAGGCCTTCGCTGGCGGCGACATGCGTCATCGAGAGCGGCACGATGTTGTGGTTGATGAAGGCGAGAATGCCGTTGTAGAGCACGGAGAGCAGGCCGAGCCAGAGCACGACATGATCGATGCGCGACGCCTCGCCGGCCGCATCGAGCCGGTTGCCGGCAACAGTGCCGGCTAAAGGGAAACTCGCAGCCCTGTGGTCGCTGACCGCCATGCTCAGTTCCCCACCGGCTTGACAGCCGTGCAGGCGCCGGCACCGGCTTTGGCTTTCGCCGCCTCGGCGAGAAGCCGCATCTGCGGCCGCTCGGCGCCGCCCTGGCGCGGCTGGACGTTGAAAGGTTCGTCCGCCGGCCACCATTCGCCCGCGGCCCAATAGGACCAGCCGAGCCAGACGTCGCCATTCCCGGACATGGTAGCGTAAATCTCAGTCAGCCCGTCCATGCAGTCCTTGTCGGTGGAGGCGCCGAATTCTCCGAGAAAGCCGCGCTTGTGATTGCGTTTCAGCCAGGCCGTGACCCCGGCGATCGCCTCGACCGCGGCGTCCGCACCTTCGCAGGTCGGGTGAGTTCCGGAGGAATCGACGTCGAGATACTGGTGGACCTCATAGGCGTAGAAGTCGAGCGGATCGCGCACGCCGAGCATGACCGTGCCGTTGGCGCCGCCGATCACGTCCTTCTCCCAGCTGTGAGCGCCGCTCCACGCCGTACCCGGCACCAGGATGAGATTGCGGGCGCCGACGGCGCGGATGCTGCGGATCGCCGCATTGGCGGCGGTGAGCCAGTCCGTCGCCTTGATGTCGTGCGGCTCGTTCATCAGGCCGAAGAGAACGCCGTCCTGATTGGCGAATTCGACCGCGAGCCTTGCCCAGAAATCGGCGAAGGCGGCATCCGTCGCCGGCGCGGTGCCGACCTGCACCTTGTCGTAATAGCCGAAATTATGCGGGTCGAGCAGCACGGCCATGCCGTGCTTGCGGATCAGGCCGACAGTATCCTTGATCCGCTTGAACTCATCCTCGTCGAGCCGCCCGCCGAGCGCCGGTTGCAGCCGCTCCCAGCGAAAGGGCAGCCGAACGATCGTCATGCCCTTTTTGGCGAAATAACGGATCGTCTCTTCGCTGGGATAGGTGTAGTTCGTGCCGTAAGTGCCGCCGCGCTCGCCATATTCGCCGCCGGAAAGATTGACGCCGCGATAGCAGGGCGCGTCGGCCGCAAGGGCCGGCGAGGGGACGAGAGCGGCGGCAAGCAGCAGCGCTGTCAGATGTCGTCTCGCCCTCATCGCTACTCCTCGCAATCGCGTCAAATCGCAACATTGCGTCGCTGGAATTATTTTAACGGTCCGTTAGCTAAGAATTTCTAAAGTCTCGGCACCTCGGCTTCAGTCTTTCACGCTGGGCGGGACACGAGTGCGCGTATGAACCAGTATGACAGGAACAGGGTAAGCCGGCTCCCCGGCTGGCGCAGTTTTGAGCCGTCTCAGACTGCGCCTGAAGGCGTGCGCATGCGCAGCCCTGTCGTGCGCCCGGATGATTTCGTCCCTCCGCGGCCTGACCCAGCTCCTCCTGCCCCCCCTCCTGCCTTTGTGCCGCCGCCGGCAAGGGTTGCGCAAATCCGGCAATCCGAGCGTCCGGCGCCGCCATCCTCAAAACAGCCTGTCGCCGACGCGCCGTCGAACGCTGCACCTGCGCCTGACGCGCCACTTCTCGATCTCCGCTCCAGTATCGCCGCGATCTGGAGCCGACGGCTGGTCGTGCTCGGTCTGGCGCTTCTCGGCGCCGTTGCCGGCGGGGCGGTGGCGCCGTTCATCGGGCAGAAATTCACTGCCGTCAGCAGCCTCTATTTCGATCCGCGCCAGATCGGCCTCGCCGATGCGGGCGCCCAGTCTTCGGGCCCCTCGCCGGAAATGATCTCGACGCTGATCGACAGCCAGGTGCAGATCCTGACCTCGGGCAATGTGCTGCGCCGCGTCGTCGACGCCATGAAGCTTGATCAGGATCCGGAATTCACCGGCGGCCGCACCGATGGCGCCGCCGTGATCGGGACCCTGCAGAAGGCGCTTGTTATCACCCGCGAGGCCAGCACCTATGTCGTCTCGCTTGCCGCGACGACGAATGATCCGGAAAAATCCGCAAGGCTTGCCAACCAGGTCGTCACCTCGTTCACCGAGGAAGAAAACAGCGCCTCGAACGGCATCTACGAAAACACCTCCTCGACGCTCGACGGACGCCTCGACGATCTGCGCCGGAAAGTGCTGGAGGCCGAGCAGGCCGTCGAAACCTTCCGCGCCGACAACGACATGGCCGCGACCGAGGGCAATTTGATCTCCGATCAGCGGCTCGTCTCGTTGAATACGCTGCTGGTGACGGCGCAGGAAAAGACCATCCAGGCCAAGGCCCGCGCCGATGCCGTCGCCAATCTCCGCGTCGAGGACATCGTCGCCGGCAACCAGGCGGAAGGCGGCGTCACTTCGCCGCTGGTCAGCCTGCGCCAGCAATATGCCACCCAGGCGGCTGCCGTCGGCAGCCTTGAAAGCCAGATGGGCGCTCGTCATCCGCGCCTGCAGGCGGCCCGCTCCTCGCTCCAGAGCATATCGGGCGAAATCAAGGGCGAATTGCAGCGCCTCGCCACCTCGGCAAGAGGCGAATACGAGCAGGCCAAGGCCGCCGAAGACAGCGTCGCCAAGGAACTCGCCGTGCAGAAGGCGCTGCAGGCGAGTACCTCCGACAAGCAGGTGGAACTGAACGAATTGCAGCGCAAGGCGACGGCGGCACGTGATATCTACGAGACGGTTCTGAAGCGCTCCAGCCAGACGAGCGAAGAGCAGAACCTCAACCAGAGCAACATTCGCGTCATCTCGCCGGCCGAGCCGCCGGTCAAGGCCGATGGTCCGGGCAAGAAGATCCTGCTGGTCGCGGGCATCATCGGCGGTCTTCTTGCCGGTTTCGTCGTCGGTGCGGGTTTTGCGATCCTCGCCGGCCTCTTCGGCCACCCCGTCATCAGAAGTTATTTCAGGAAGCCGCCTGCCGCGGCGGCTTGATGCGGGCCGTCGGCTTTCCTACATCCGGGAGAGGCGATTTGTCGCCGGCAGGAGAGCTCCCATGCGGCTGTTGATGATGGTTCTGATATCGCTCGGCGTCCTGTCCAGCCTCGCCCCGGCGTCCGCCTTCGCCGTCGACTGGACGAAACCCCTCAAATCGGACGTTCAACCCCTCTACCCCTACAAGGGCCTTCCCGGCGTCAAGGCGCAGCCGGACAAGAAGGAAGAGGAATCCTATAATTGCCGCACCGAAACCGTCCAGATCCGCCGCCGCTATGACGAGATCTTCCGCTCGGGCGGCATGCCGACGCTGATGTATGTCTGCGACCGCGACGGTTTCGTCACCATGGGCGAAAAGGTTCCGCTGCGCGGCCATTATCAGCCGGTGCGGTGAAGGCCGGAGCTCCTCAAAAGTGTCTGCGGATGCGATCCTCGAAACGCTCGACGGGAAACTCCATCCTAAGATAGTCGAAGCCTGCATTTGCTTGCGATCGATCGACGACCGAATATTTGACCACGCCGTTTTCCTCGGTCCGCCGTAGCGGCAAGCTTTCGGTCGACGTAAAGCCCAGCCGATTGTAGAGGCCGATCGCTTTTTCATTATGGGAGAAAACATGCAGCTCGGCCGTCTTGGCCCCGAGCCCCGAAAACATCCACTCCAGCAATGCCTCGCCGCAGTGGAACATCAGGTTACGGATATCGCTCATTCGGCCGCGGATGACATTGTCAAATTCGGCCGCGCCGGGCCGGATATTGCAGACGCCGAAATTGCCGAGCCGGTTGCCGTCGGGATCGCAAATGACGAACAGGATTCGGTCGGCGGCGGGCAGCGAAATGCCTTCGAGCCAGCTGCGCGTGCGCTCCTCGGTGGCGGTAAACTGCGTGAGGAAGAACGGCATCGACTGGTTTCGCCACGCAGTCAGGTCACCGATAAGTCCGGGCTCGTCGAGCATCGACCTGTCGATGCATTGCAGATCGCCCAGGTGTATGCCGCTATCGTTCCTGATCGGGAGCCGGAGCCGTCTGGCCGGATCCGCATTGTTCTTCAGGCTGGCGATATCGGCTTGCGACATGATGCTTATTCCCGATTGTCCGCTCAAGGCTCGCGGCAGATGCAGTAGCCGTCCGGCGAGGAAGACGGCACGAGTTTGCCGCTTAGGACCGGATCGACTTCGAAGCCGTGCTGTTGTGATAGATCCGCCCGGCCGCCACATCGAGCAGCGTTGCCGCCACTCGGTCGATATCGGCTTCGCTCATATCGTGGTAGCTCGGCAGGTTGATCGCGCGATCCGGAATGCCCCAGGCGTTCACGTTCTCGGGCCGATCCTCGAACATTGAGAGGCTGGAAAGGGGATAGAAGAAGACGCGCGCGTCGATATTGGCGGCCTCAAAAGCTTGTTGCATCATCTCGCGGGTAATGCCGGTCGACTGATGAAAGACCGCCGTAGGCATCCACGCGCCGTTGATCGTGCCGCTATATTCCGGATTCATCGAGATGCCGGGCAGGGTGGAAAGCCGGACCATGTAGGCAGCTAGTATTTCCCGTTTGCGGGCCACGAGCTCTTCGATGCGCTCGAGTTGTGCGCAGCCGATGGCCGCCTGGATGTTGGACATCTTATATTTGAAGCCGATCTCGTCGGGCCAGAACTGTTTGGTCTGGCCCCGTGCACGGCCGTGATTGCTCAGCGTCAACACGCGCTCATAGAGCGCGGCGTCGTTGGTGACGAACATGCCGCCTTCACCTGTTGTCAGGGTTTTGGTGCCGTGGAAGGAGAAGGTGCCGAAGGCGCCCATCGAGCCGGCGCGGCGGCCGTGGTAAACGGAGCCGATTGCTTCTGCCGCATCCTCGATGACAGGAATGCCGGTGCGCTTGCCGATGTCGAGCAGCGCATCCATGTCGCAGAGATTGCCGTAAATGTGGGTCGCGATGATCGCCTTGGTCTTCGGGGTGATGTGCCGCTCGACCTCGCGGGGATCGATGCACCAGGAATCCGGCAGCACGTCGACGAAGACCGGCTTGGCTCCCAGGTGGAAGATCGGTGAAACGGTGGCGACCCAGTTGGTGTCGGCAAGGATCACTTCGTCGCCGGCGCCGACGCCAAGTGCGGCCAAGCCCATGTGCATCGCGCCCGTGCAACTCGATGTGGCAATGGCAAAGTCGCTACACAGGTGGGTTTTGAAGTCGCGTTCGAAGCGATTGATGTAGTCGTAACAACGTGCGCCCCATCCGGTCGCCGCCGCGTCCGTGGCGTAATCGGTTTCAAGCTGAGTGATGGAAGGCTTAGTGTAGAAGATCCTGTTTGTCATTCCGCTAATTTCTGTTCAATGGAAATCAAGAAGCGGGCGTCCGCTACGACTCTCGTTTTTGAGACTGGCGCGAGGCTCACATGAGAATATGCCGGGCAAGGTCGTGCTCGTGGAACACGAGATTGGGTAGGTAGCCGAGTGCTACGAAATATTCTCGGTCTCTTTCGACGCTGACGAAGACGGCAGTGCATTCCAGCGGGCTGTCGCTGAGTTCCTTTGTCACCTTCACCCTTTCACTGAGCCCGAGTTCCCGCATTAGATTCTCGAGCGCGGTGATCTCGGTGAAACCGGCGAGAAGCAGCGTGTTGATCCCGATTGCCGCATTCACTTCGCTGACCAGCGTCTGGATGGCGACCATCAGGGGCAGCCTTTCACGGAAGGGGCGGATTTCTGGGTGGTCGAGCATCCCGCCCCATACGATGCGGGTATAGAGTTCATAGGCCTTGATGAAGTTCTTGCGCGCCGCCCAGAAGCGGAAAGCGACCGCCATGCGGTTGAGCGTGAAAATCTTGCACATCTCGTCATACTTGAGACGCGCCTCGGGCGTGAGGTTCAGCGCCCCGCGCTTGGCGCCTGTATAGAGGAAATATTCAAGCCCGCCACGATAGCGATCCCAGCTGGTCATGACATCGTTGGTGCCTTCCTGCTGGCGGTCGCGAACGATCGCTGAATTAGCGATGGAGCGGTAGAACGGCCGCTGCAGGAAGGCGATCGCACCCTGATCGAGGAAGTGGGCAAGGAATGGAAACGGGTAAAAGCAGAATTCTCGCGGGGTCCAGGCCGACCGCAGCGGCGACGAGCGATAGATCGCGATTTCCGGAAAAATATGGCGCTCGAACATATACTGGAAGACTTCGCCAAAGCTGCCATGCGCGAACTTCCGATCCTCCTCGACATTATAGAATTTCGCGATGTCGTTTTTGGCGACTTCGTCGTAGAAGAACCAGGGCGCATGGGCGCAGGTTACTTCCGGATTGTTATCGAGATATCTGATGGTGTCAGCCACCGCATCGGCGATCAGGATGTCGTCGTCGGCGAGGTAGATGAGGTATTCGCCCCTACCGAGGCGCAGCGTGCTCGTGACGTTTGCCAGGGCGCCGGCATTACTTTCACGCTTGAAGTATCGGATCGGCAGCCCCCGGCCGATAAATTCCTCGACCACCTGCTGCGTGCCGTCCGTGGAAGCATTGTCGCAGATGACGATTTCGAAGGGGAAGTCGAACTTGTAGTCGTTCTCACAGTAGGTCAGCGAGTTTCTGAGAAAGGCTTCGCGATTATAAGTCGGGATGCAGATGCTGAGTTTGATGCCGCTCAAAGGCTTGTCTCCTGGCTATAGCTTTCAAGCGCGGCGTCGCGCTCGCTGATGACGCTCGGCATGAAGGGCCAGGCGATGGAAAAGGCGGGGTCGTCCCAGCGGACGCCGCGGGCGAGCTCCGGCACATAGACTTCCGACATCTGGTAGAAGAGCTCGCAGTCGTCCTCGAGCGTCAGGAAGCCGTGCGCGCAGCCGGCGGGAATGTAGAAGGCATTGTGTCGGGACGCATCGAGTTCGACGGAGGCCCATTTGAGATAGGTCGGGGAATCCCGCCTCAGATCGAGCGTCACGTCGAAGACCCTGCCGCGCGTGGCGCGCACCAGTTTGATTTCCGGCCTGGGATCGGCCTGATAATGCATGCCGCGCAACGTACCGCGCTTGTGGTTTTGCGAGACGTTGCACTGCGGATAGATTGGAACGAGACCGTGGTCGGCAAAGCTCCTGGCATCGAAAGTCCGCGCGAACAGCCCTCGCTCGTCCGCGCGCGCGTCGACTTCCACGACAAAGGCACCTAAAACCGCGGTCGGTGCGAATCTCATCCGATCACCGTCAGTTCCGGTACGGCGACGGCGAAGCGGCCGCCCCAGGCGCCGACCCTGCCGTTGGCCGCAACGACTTCGTTTTTGATGTTCCACGGCAGGATGAGAATGTAGTCCGGCTTCGTCTCGTCCATCTTTTCCGGAGCGTAGATCGGCAGCTTGCTGCCTGGCAGGTAATGCCCCTGCTTGTGCGGGTTTCGGTCGACCACGTAGTCGATGAGGTCAGTGCCGACGCCGCAGAAGTTCAGGAGCGTATTGCCTTTGGCGGCGGCCCCGTAGGCGGCGACCGTCTTGCCGTCACGCTTGGCTTCCTTAAGGAAGGTCAGCAGTCCATCCTTGATCGGCGCCACGCGGTTTTGGAAGGCCTCGTAAGTTTCGACCTTGTCGAAGCCGGCGGTTGCTTCGTCGGCGCGCACTTTGGCGACGCCGGGGCCGGTCGGATGAGCGGTCGATGTCGTGCGGCATGCGAGCACGCGGAGGCTCCCCCCGTGGGTCGGTAGTTCTTCCACGTCGAATACGGTAAGGCCGTGGGCCGCGAAGGCCTTCTCGACCGCCAGCAGCGACAGATAATAGAAATGCTCGTGGTAGACGGTATCGAACTGGATGTTTTCCATCAGCCGCAGCAAATGCGGGAATTCGACGCTGACGACGCCATCCGGCTTCAGAACGTCGGAGAGCCCACCGACGAAGTCGTTGATGTCAGGCACGTGCGCCAGCACGTTGTTGCCGATGACGATATCGGCGGCAAGGCCGCGGGAGACGAGATCGCCAGCCGTTTCCTTGCCGAAGAACCGCGCCTCCGTGGGAACACCGGTCTGCCGCGCCACTTCCGCGACGTTTTCGGCCGGTTCGATGCCGAGCACCGGCACGCCGGCCTCGACGAAATGCTTCAGCAGGTAGCCGTCATTGCTCGCCACCTCGATGACCTGCGATGTCTCGTCGAGGCCGAAACGCTTGCGCGCCATGATGGTGAACCGGCGGGCATGCTCCACCCAGCTGTCGCTGTAGGAAGAGAAATAAGCATAGTGGCTGAAGATGTCTTCCGGCGGCACGAAGGCGTCGGCTTGCACCAGCCAGCAATCGGAGCAGACGAAGGCGCGCAGCGGGTAGGAAGGTTCCGGCTGCTTCAGCTGTTCTTCCGTCAGATAGGCGTTGGCGAGCGGCGTCGAACCGAGATCGACGAAACGATGTTTCAAGGGAGCGCCGCAAAACCGGCAATTATGCGCTGTCATGATATTGCTTCCTCATAGGCCGCGATCTGGCTGAGCGAGAAGGCGCGCATGTCGGCTCCTTCGCGATTGGCCTTGTACCAGGCGGCTGTCCAGTCGATTGTCTGCTGCAGGCTCAGGCGCGGTCGCCAGCCGATGGCGGAAAGCGCCAAAGCCGAACTCAGTGTCAGAGCGGGCGCTTCCGGCAGATGCGTGCCCGGCGCTTGTCGCCAGACGTCGTTGACACCATGGGCGAGGCCAAGCGCGTCGGCAAGCTCCGCAACGGTCGCGAAACTTTCCGGGTCGGGTCCGAAATTGAGCGCTTCGGGCAGCTTCTTTTCGTCTGCATGTGTCAGCGCCTCGGCAAAGGCGAGATAGCCGCCGAGCGGTTCCAGCACATGCTGCCATGGGCGGATCGCCTCGGGATAACGAAGCTGAATCGGCTGGTTGTTTTCGAAAGCGCGGATGAAATCCGGTATTAGCCGGTCCTTCGACCAGTCGCCGCCACCGATGACATTGCCGGCGCGCACGGTCGCAACCCTGATGTCGCGCCCCTTGAAGAAGCTGTCGCGATAGCTCTGTACGACGAGTTCGGTACAGGCCTTGGAATTGGAGTAGGGATCCTTGCCGCCGAGCGTATCGCTTTCAACGAAGGGAACGCCGGTGCCGTTGTTGGCATAGACCTTGTCAGAGGTAACGACGAGAACCGTCTTGACGCAGGGCGCTTCTCGAACTGCTTCCAGAACGTTTGCAGTGCCCATCACATTGGTTGCGAAAGTCTCGGTCGGGTTTTCGTATGAGCGTCGTACCAGTGCTTGTGCAGCCAGGTGGATGACGATTTCTGGTTCGAAATTGATGAGACCTTGGCTGAACGCTGACGCGTCTCTGATATCGGCGATGTGATGGCTCTGCCCGCTCCAAGGCGAAAGCCGGACATAGAGGGAAGGAGTGGTTTCCGGTTCCAGCGAAACCGCCGCGACGTCCGCGCCGAGCTTTTCCAGCCACAGCGAAAGCCAGGATCCCTTGAACCCGGTATGTCCGGTCAGGAAAACGCGTCTGCCATTCCAGAAGTTCGTCAGGCCCATATTTTCCACGGTGCCTTTCCGGAGCTCCAGAGTTCTTCGAGCTGATGGCGTTCGCGAAGCGTGTCCATAGGCTGCCAGAAGCCGTCATGGCGGAAGGCTGCAAGCTGCTTGTTCGCCGCCAGCCATTCCAGCGGGCCGGCCTCCCAGATCGTGTCGTCTCCGTCGACGAGATCGAGGACGGAAGGATCGAGAACGAAGAAGCCGCCATTGATGCGCTGGCCATCGCCCTTCGGCTTCTCGACAAAGGCGGTGATCACGTCGTTCTCGATATTGGTGGCGCCGAAGCGCCCGGGCGGCGTCACCGCGCACATCGTCGCCTTGAGGCCGTGGCTGCGATGGAAGGCGACTTCGGCGGCAATGTCGATGTCGCCGACGCCGTCTCCATAGGTCATGCAGAAGGGTTCGCCCGGTGTCAGGTGGTCGCGAACGCGCCCGATACGGCCGCCGGTCATCGAGTTCACGCCGGTATCGACTACGGTCACGCGCCAGTTCGGGCGTTTGCCGCCGTGATAGTCGATGCTGTTGGCGCCGAGGTCGACGGTGATATCGCTATGATGCAGAACAAGGTTTACGAAGTATTCCTTGATCATATAGCCCTTGTAGCCGGCGCAGACGATGAAATCGTTGAGCCCGTGATGGGCGTAGATGTTCATGATGTGCCAGAGGATCGGCATGCCGCCGACTTCGACCAGAGGCTTGGGGCGAATACTGGTTTCCTCGGCAAGACGAGAGCCAAGGCCACCGGCGAGAATTACGACTTTCATCCCAAGCGAACTCCAGAGTGTCTAGTCAAGCTTCCGGCAATCCACCCGGGTGAGCCGTCCGGGCTCTCTGCAGGCGGAACGGCCGTATGCTCATCCCTGTCCTCGTATCCGATTTCGTTCTTGTGCGAGGCTTGCGGGGTTGCTGGCGAGGCGGCCTGAGCTTTTCGCCAGTCATGCGTCGAATAATGGGACCGTTTCAGCATCAGTCATCCATCCGTTGCCAGCATCTCTCAAAGAAGCGGCTCTGCCTGGCAACGAAACCGCCCCCACCGGTTGACGGCACGCTTCTTGCGTTGTTACTAATATTCTAACCCTTGGGGAGAAAGTGCCATGCAATGGAACACATCGGCGGATTTTGCGCCTCTTGTTCTCTTTCTCGGCGGCCGGCACAAGCGCAGGATCGTCAGGACGCTCCGCGATGCCGCCGAAGTTCTGATGGTGGACTGGCCATTTGAAGACGGAGAGGAGTACGTCGCGGCCGTCAAGGCCTGCGCCGATGCCGTCACCGGGCAGGGCGGCATGGACGAGTTGAGGGAATTGCTTCTCAGCGCCGCCAGGGAAGCCGGCATTGCGGTTTTGTCGGTTATATCAGACAGCAGAAAAACGACGCCTCACATGGCCGCGTGACAGGCGTTGGACCGGCGCTGACAAGCCTTCCGGCAGCGGCATCTCGGATGCTGGGCTTCCAGATAAACACGTCATCCTGGCCTCTGTTAAGAGAGCCAAATGCGTAGCTTTTGGAAAGGCTTGAATATTTGATCTTGGTAGCGATCAAAAGGAAATGGTGCCCAGAAGAGGACTGCGCATTTTCGTCCTCTCCTCATTGATTTTGTTGCGCAATTGCGGACGATGCGCAAGCGTTGTTACAGGGTTTCGTGACATGCACCTACTTTTGATGCTGAAGCTCTTTGGGTAGGACGGCTCTGTTCCAGTGAATCGGCGTCTCATCAAGATCAAACTGAAAACCTCGAAGCGCCTGCCCATCCTCGGAAATACTGAGCAGTACCCTCCGCTCCGAACCGATTAACCCGAGCAAGGCATTAGGGGTATCGCCACCCTCCCGCTTTATCACGCCCTCAAGCGCCGAGCCAAACCTGCGCAGGTCTACTGTTACCTTCACCGTCTCCTTAACCTTACTCTCACCAAGAAGGCTCTTCCGAACCACATCCTTGGTGAACTCGATAGTTCCGAAATATCCTCCTTTCCCATCATCTTTCAGGCGAAGAGGACCATCGACTGTTAGCCAATCGCCGGCAAGGTCGGGCCCATCAAACGTGGTGGCAGAGTAGCCGATAGATTTCCTCAGTTTTTGCCTAGTTTGCCCAATGGTCGCCGCGCCAGACAGGCTGGACGCCTCTTCTGCCTTTGCCGCCTGGAGCGCACTTAGAGCCGCAACGACACTTTGGTCGTGATCTTCCTTGGCTATCGCTGTCTCTGCCTGCAGCTTGGCTTCGACGAAGAAGCCAGCGGCAATCATCACATGCGCCAGATTGCCATCGGAGAGCGTCTCACCTCTTTGGGAGCCTTCTTGATAAGCTGCGACCGACATTCCCTTCATATGAAGGCGTGAATACGCTACCCCTAAGTTATTCCATGCGACTCCGCTTCGCTCAGACGCGGGAATCGCCTCATAATGCAGCATTGCGAGCTGATTTTGATTTGCCTCAGAGTACTCGTACGCCAAGCGGAACCGCGCATTCAAATCCTCCGGCTGCTTCGCGACAGCAACTTCCGAGATGGACTTTGCGATTTCGGGAAAGCCACCGTATTGCGCTATGGTTTCTAATGCTTGGATGTACGCGAGCTCGGCAACATGGCCATTTCTCGGGATAGCAGTCAATCCGCGCAGTAGGCTTTGAGCTTTCGTCTTCGAGTCTTCGCTGCTACCGTTCTTGACGGCCCGTCCGACAATCACGCTCGCTAATTTCATGTCTTTGGCGTCAGACAGAGCCTCTAAGAGAAGGTTATCAGCTTCGTCACTAGGCCCGTAGCGCAACAGTGCCCTCGCCAATATCTCCTTTAGGGCGGCATTAGTCGGGAATTTTTCGCTGTTGGCTCGGATGATCACGAGATCTCTCGACGTACCGGCCGTAACCTCTGCATACTGTTTACTCGATTCCCAGAGAGCCACCTCCTCGACCGACTCGGCGAACTTCGATTGGAAGAACCGTTCGGCGACGTGTGCAGCCAGGGTATCGTTGTTTGTTAACAAGGCGAACCAGTATTTCCATCTGAATTCTTCAGCGTCCCAATCCGTGGTCGGCGGGAAGTTTTCCAATTCATCCGCTTTTGAAGGTTCTACTTCTGTTGTTGCCTCTTCCCCAGTAGCCTCGGTGGCCTCTGGGCGGGAGAGCACACCTTTCTTGCTCATTGCCCTTTTTATCTTTCCGCATGCCGGGCCCAGTGCTGCTTCGGGATCAGTCGCCAACATGGAGGCGTTATAGGTCTCAGGTTGGATGCCGGAGAGATCGGAAGGGAGGTGAAGATCAATGTCTCGCGGAGCAATCAAAAATGTCCGGTCACGACCAAGCCGCCCAATCGCAAGTCCAAGCTCGAACACTATGTTATCGCGCACAGCGTTGAACTCGGTGCCGCGAATGATCGTTCGATCTTCAACTTCGGGAGCGCAAACGAGGATCGCAAAATCGGCTCGTTTCAGCCGCTCCTCCAAAGATTCGAGCGGGTATTGTGTTGGCTCGAAAGTGTCCTGCGTCCAAACAATTGGATTTACGTCATAGTCGAGAAGGGACTGCACCAGTTCTGCGATCTTTTTCTGCTCCACCGAGGAGCCGATAAATACGTTTGGTTTGGCCATTTTACTTGACGCGCTCCATACGACCTTCGAAAATCGAGTCTCACAGGTCCGATTGAACGGAACGTAGACGCAACTGCAAGTGATTCGGTAAGCGATCCACTGCTTAAAAGGGGCAGAGCTCTTGGAGAATGGTGCCGTGTCGGTCCGAGTGACCGACAACAAGCAGGAGGGCCTCGGGCCAGATAAAAAAGACATAGCCGTTGCTGTCTTGCGGGCTGCACTTGTAGCGTCCCGGTAGCAGGCGCGGTGCTTTCTGAGCTCATTTCGAACATCATCCCCAACCAGCGCATAGACCGTATCGAGCGGTACCTTGAAGGCCTGGGACGGAGGCTGGAGGCAGCCACCTCCGCCGATCACCTAAGGAGCCTAATTGTAGACCCCACGAATATCGCACTTGTTGAAGACGGCGCGATTCAAGCGACACGAGCACTCAGCCCGGAGAGGATCGAGCAGATTACCGCGTGTGTTGTTCAGGGTGTGCTCAGTGAAAGCACCAGTACTCTCCTGAAGCGGCGCGTGCTGGGGGCGCTGGGCGACCTTGATGACCAGCATCTAGCCATCCTCAAAGCTTATGCGACGCCCGGCTTTCACGCTGTTGCGACACTCAGACCTCAGTCAAAGGCAACATTGGGCAGGCCCCCAACACTTCTCGAACAGGAGGCGGATGGGCTTTGGCATTCGGCAATTGGCAAGCTTGAGCAAATGGCGCTGCTTGACTTTATCCCAAAGTTAAAGGCGGTGGACAACCGGTATCCGGTTCCTCAGTACGATAGCAGAGGGAAGCCAGAAGGCACCTATCGGCCAACGGTTTTCGGCCTCGCCCTGTTGGTGGCGGCAGGCTTGGCCACCGAAAGATAGTGTTGAAGCGGCCCTGCTAGGGGAGGAAAGCTGCGATGGGAGAGAGAGTTGCCAGCGCCTTCGAGGATCTAACCGAGGGCTGCGGCACGGTACCGGGCTGCCCGGCTGGTGGTTCGGCATCGGAGTCTCGCTTGGCGCTTCCCACTGCGGAAACTTGTTAAGGTTGGGGTCTGGGCTGTAGTCACCACCAGAAATTCGGGCGTTGGTTTCGAGACCCTCCAACAGCATCTTGCCGAACGCAACGGCCAGCGTGGCGCGGCTGCCGGGTGTTATCTCGGGGACGCCGAAGGCAGTAAACATGCGGTCGATATCCGGGCCGTGGGCCTTTAGGAAATACTCGTCGTCCTGCCCCGCTGCTCGCTCCCCGACACGCTGCAAGGCGGCAGACAGCATCTCCGCCTCGTCAAACTCATCGTCCTCCCGCGTGAAGAACTCTCCGGTGGATGGCGTAAGGGTGAGTGAGCCGGTTACATCGGGGCCGGGCGACCACGACTTGTAGAACTCCCCGGCAAGCGCAGTGATTTGCCGATGGGTGAGCTGGATGGGTCTCCCATTGCGAAGGGCTTCAAGGTACTGCTCGACGTACGCCAGCGCTTCAGCTTGCCGCACTTTCACTTCTGCGGGATTGGCTGTGCGGAGAGAGAACCGAATGCTTTGAGTGCTCGGTGTGATCTTGAAGTCTACCTTCCCATTGGCGAGCGGAATGATCAAGCTGCGGCCTACCAGGCGGTGGCGCAAATCGGCGGCGGGAATGCGTTTAACAAAGTAAGGATAGGGAGAGCCCTTGGGAGCCATTGGGCGGACAAGCCTTAAGCGCATTGTTACTGGCCTTTGTTACAAGGTACCAAATGCGCAACTTATTGGAAAGACTTAAGTACTTGATCTAGGTAGCGATCAAGATTGGAATGGTGCCCAGAAGAGGACTCGAACCTCCACGCCTCGCGGCACAGGTACCTGAAACCTGCGCGTCTACCAATTCCGCCATCTGGGCGACGGAGAGCGATGTAAGGGCGCTGCTCCTGACTGTCAACTGGGTTTTTGAAGTTTTCCTGACAGTTGGCAAAAAACTGGGGTCACATCGGGAAGAGTGCCGCCGGGCGGGCATAGCGCTGTGGCCGGCACGCCCTATATAAAGGCAGCATCGAAAGGAATTGCGTCATGCCCGCTCTTCGCACCCTCCTGCTCGCCGGCTTTCTCGCCGTTCTTTCGCCCGCAATCGCGTCGACTGATTCGCTCAAGGTGGGCAGACCAGGGCTGGGGCCGGTCAATACGGGATCGACGCTCTGCGATTTTCGCGGCTGCTTCGGTTTCGGGCCGCAGCAGTGGCATCGTCCCGCCTATGTCCAGCCGAACTACCGCCCGAGAGGCGCGGGGCCGACCTATTATCTGCCGGGAGCGGCCGGGCGGCCGCAACTGACCTATGATCCGCCGCCGGTGCGCCGCGTAGAGCCGAAGCAGGCAAACAAGCACATCGCCTGGTGCACCAATGAGTACCGCTCCTACAATCCGCGGACGGATCACTTTCTCACCTATGAGGGCGTCTACAGGGTCTGCCGTTCCCCTTATCGGTGAACTGCCGCCGTCAGCTTTCGTGCGAGGCGCGGTCGACATGGCCGAGATCGCGGCCGGGCTCGATGATGTCGCGTACCCGCTGCTTCAGTTCCTTCGGCCCGGGAAAGCCGCCATCGCGCTTGCGCTCCCAGATGAGGTCACCGTTGACGCGGATTTCGAAATTGCCGCCTGTGCCGGGGATCAGCGCCACTTCGCCGAGACTGTCGGAAAAAGTGTGCAGCAGCTCCTGCGCCATCCAGGCTGCGCGCAGCAGCCAGTTGCATTGGGTGCAGTAGAGGATAGAGACGCGGGCTTTTTCGGTCATGGCGGTTTCCTTTCGCTCAGCTTGGTTTAAGTCCTGCCGCGTGCCCGCGCAATCGGCTTCGCACAAGCGTCTTGCGCGCCGCCCGCCGGCATGGTCTCTTCCCTCCTATCGGCCATCTCGGGAAAAGCCCATGCGAGTCGCAGTCGTCGAAAACATGAGGAACACCGGCCTCGGCGCGCTTGCCAAGGCGCTTGATGAGGCGGGCGCGGAGATCGAGTGGTTCCGGGTGTGGCAGGATGGCATTCTGCCACGAGACGTATCCGGCCACGACGCGCTCGTCGTTCTCGGCGGCGAGCAGAGCGCTCGGGATGATGAGACGCATCCCTATCTGCCGGAACTCGTGCGGCTGACGCGCCGCTTCGGCGATGCAGGCAAGGCCGTGCTCGGCATCTGCCTCGGCAGCCAGATCCTTGCCCGCGCCTATGGCGCCGACAATCTGCTGGGGGCCGCCCGCGAATTCGGCTGGCACAGCATCGGCGTCACCGGCGAAGGCAGGGCCGATCCGCTGCTGTCTGCTGTCGGTGGGGAATTCACCATCTTTCAATGGCACGCCGATACGTTTTCCCTGCCTGCAGGCGCCGTTCGTCTCGCGACGAGCCCTATCGCCGAGAACCAAGCCTTTCGCATCGGCCGCGCCGTCTATGGCACCCAATTCCATTTCGAGGCGGATAGAATGGTGGTCGAGCAGTGGAAGGCGGAATTCCCCGACACGATCGAACGGATCGCGCCCGGCTGGCTGGAAGGCTATGCCGAGCTGGCTGCGCGGCATGCCGGTGCGGCCGATGCCGCGGGCCTTGCCATCGCACGTGCCTGGGTCAGCCTCATCGAGCGGCAAGAGGCCAAAATGCTGTCACAGGCACCCGCTTGAGAGGGGATGCGATGACGGCAAGCGAACGCGAAAAGATGGCGACGGGTCAATGGTATTGCTGCCTTGATGACGAGCTCGATCTTCTGCGCCGGCAGGCGCGTCGGGCGATCCATGCGCACAATACCTTGCCGCCGGACGAGCGCGGCGGCGCAGCGCCCGCCTTGAAGGCGCTCTTTGCCAAGGCTGCGGCCGATATCTTCATCGAAGCGCCGTTCCATTGCTCCTACGGCATCAATATCGTTCTCGGCGAGCGCGTCTATTTCAATGCCGGCTGCACCATCCTCGATTCCGGCAGCGTCGTGATCGGCGATCGCACCATGTTCGGGCCGGGCGTGCAGATCTATTGCGCCGAGCATCACAAGGATCTCACCCTTCGCCGCGCGGGCATCGAGATCGCCCGGCCGGTCGAGATCGGCAGCGACGTCTGGATCGGCGGCGGCGCCATCATCCTCGGCGGGGTGGCGATCGGCGATGGCGCGATCGTCGGCGCCGGTGCCGTCGTGACGAAGGACGTACCGGCGGGCGCGACCGTCGTCGGTAACCCGGCCCGCATCCGATAAGCCGGTGTGTCACCCGTCCGCAATAACCTTCCCATCTCGACAGTGAGAATCACTCCGCTAGATGAGAAAGCGAAACGGAGGGAACCATGAGCAAATTGAATTTACCCACGGAAGGCGGCTGCCGTTGCGGCCGGGTGCGGTTGAAGATCAGCGCGCCGCCGCTGCTTACTATGGCGTGCCATTGCACGGGCTGCCAGAAGATGACCGCGAGTGCCTATTCGTTGAGTGCTGCTATCCCCAGTGAAGGCTTCGAGGTCACCAAAGGCGAGCCCGTCATCGGCGGCCTGCATGGCGTCACCAAACATTATTTCTGCCCGCATTGCATGAGCTGGATGTTCACCCGGCCGGAAGGCATGGACTGGTTCGTCAACCTGCGTGTCACCATGCTCGACGACCCCAGCTGGTTCACGCCCTTCATCGAGACATGGACGAGCGAGAAGCTGTCATTTGCCGAGACAGGGGCGGTGTACAGCTACGAGGCGCTGCCAGAGATGGACGCCTACGAGGGGCTGGTGAAAGAGTATATGGGCAGGGGATAGGGCTCAGAAGCCCTGGAAGAGGAAGTCCATGGCACCGATGATGGCATCGCTTTTGCCGGATAAATCTGCGATAGCTTTTCCAATTTCCGAGGTCGGGACAGACGCCATGCGCTGGGTGGCCATGACATAGATTTCACCCTCGATGGAAAAGCGTGGATTCAGCCGTGAGATCGACCAGCTCAGTTCCCGCACTGGATACAGCGGCACCATGACCCGCGATGGCAGATCGTCAAGCAGATTGGCTTGAAGATCGATGGCAAGGATATTTTCGTTTTTCAGCTGATAGGCGTGAAAGCGTGCCATCAAAACTGGCGGTACTTGGCGAGCGGCAGACCGTGTTTTTCGACATATTCGTTTTCAAGCCGGATAGCCTCGGCGTTCTCGATACGCCAAAGCCGCTCGCGTTCCGCCTTTATCGCCTTGGCGATACCATCCTCCGCGGCCCGCGATAGGTTGATCTTGAGTTCGCGCGCCTGGGAAACGAGGCCTTCGTCAAGTGAAAGATTCACTGCTTTTCTGGCCTGATGACCCATAACGATCTCCTCGATCTTATGCGCAAATCATATGCGCATAAGATACCATTGAGAAGCGTTATTCGTCGCCCATTTTCAGCGCTGCGATGAACGCTTCCTGCGGGATCTCCACCTTGCCGAACTGGCGCATGCGCTTCTTGCCGGCCTTCTGCTTGTCGAGCAGCTTGCGCTTGCGGGTGGCGTCGCCGCCGTAGCATTTCGCCGTCACGTCCTTGCGCAGGGCCGAGATCGTTTCGCGGGCAATCACGTTGCCGCCGATCGCCGCCTGGATCGGGATCTTGAACATGTGCTTCGGGATCAGCTCCTTGAGCTTCTCGCACATGTCGCGGCCGCGCTTTTCGGCGGCGGTGCGGTGCACCATCATCGAGAGAGCATCGACCGGCTCGCCGTTGACGAGGATCGACATCTTCACGAGGTTGCCCTCGCGGTGGTCGGTGAGCGTGTAATCGAAGGAGGCATAACCCTTCGAGATCGACTTCAGCCGGTCGTAGAAATCGAAGACGACTTCGTTGAGCGGCAGGTCGTAGGTCAGCATCGCGCGCGTGCCGACATAGGTGAGCTCGATCTGGATGCCGCGACGGTCCTGGCAGAGCTTCAGGATGCCGCCGAGGTAGTCGTCGGGTGTGAGGATCGTCGCGCGGATCCACGGCTCATGGATTTCGGAAATCTTGACGACATCGGGCATGTCGGCCGGATTGTGCAGCTCGCGCTCCGTGCCATCGGTCATGAACATCTTGTAGACGACGGAGGGTGCGGTGGCGATGAGGTCGAGATCGAACTCGCGTTCCAGCCGTTCCTGAATGATTTCGAGATGTAAGAGGCCGAGGAAGCCGCAGCGGAAACCGAAGCCGAGGGCGGCCGACGATTCCATTTCGAAGGAAAAGGAGGCGTCGTTGAGGCGAAGCTTGCCCATGGCGGCGCGCAGATCCTCGAAATCGGCGGCATCGACCGGGAAGAGGCCGCAGAAGACCACCGGCTGCGCCGGCTTGAAGCCCGGCAGCGCCTGCGCCGTCGGCCGCTTGTCCTCGGTGATCGTATCGCCGACGCGGGTATCGGCCACTTCCTTGATCGAGGCTGTGATGAAGCCGATCTCGCCGGGGCCGAGGCTTTCGACATTGACCATCTTCGGCGTCAGCACGCCGACGCGCTCCACCTGGTATTTCGCATCCGTGCCCATCATGCGGATCGTCTGGCCCTTGGTCAGCACGCCGTCGATGATGCGCACGAGAACCATGACGCCGAGATAGGTATCGTACCAGCTGTCGACGAGCAGCGCCTTCAGCGGCGCTTTGTCGCCGCCCGGGCTCTTCGGCGCCGGCAGCTTGTGGACGATCGCTTCCAGCACGTCGGGAATGCCGAGGCCTGTTTTGGCCGAGATCAGCACGGCCTCCGAGGCATCGATGCCGATCACTTCCTCGATCTGTTCCTTGATCCGGTCGGGTTCGGCGGCCGGCAGATCGATCTTGTTGAGGACGGTGACGATCTCGTGGTTGTTGTCGATCGCCTGGTAGACGTTCGCGAGCGTCTGCGCTTCCACGCCCTGAGAGGCGTCGACGACGAGCAGCGAGCCTTCGCAGGCCGACAACGACCGCGAGACTTCATAGGCGAAGTCGACGTGGCCGGGCGTGTCGATCAGGTTGAGGATGTATTTCTCACCATTGTTCGCCTGGTAATGCAGGCGCACGGTCTGGGCCTTGATGGTGATGCCACGCTCACGCTCGATATCCATATTGTCGAGCACCTGCTCGGACATTTCGCGCTCGGCAAGGCCGCCTGTCGTCTGGATCAGGCGGTCGGCCAGCGTCGATTTGCCGTGGTCGATATGGGCCACGATCGAGAAGTTGCGGATATGGGACAGCGGAGTGGTCGAATTGGTGCTCATGCGCGCCATATAGCAGCGCCGCCCCCTGCCGCAAAGCGGTAATTATCCCGCTGTTTACGCTATTTTGCGGGCCGGTCGAAGGCGTGTCAGACCGGCCACGCCTCCAGCCGCCAGGCTGAATCCCAGAACATCCATTCATATTGGGAGGCGCGCACGAAAACATCCATCATCTGAGTGCGTTCCGTCTCCGATGCGGCCCGGGCGGCGATATCGGTCAGCGCGATCACCTCGCGGGCGCCGGCGGCGAATTGCGGATCGCCATAGGTGTTGATCCAGGCCTGGAAAACATTGTCCTCGATAACAGGCCTGCTCTTGATGCCTTCGCCGACATGCCAGTAGATCCAGAAGCAGGGCAGAATGGCGGAAAGCGCAACGGCATAGGAGCTGTGATAGGCGGTCGCCAGAAGGAAATTCGTATAAGCGAAGCAGGCAGGCGAGGGCTCTGCGGCCGTCACATCCGTGCTCGAAATGCCGAACTGCGAGAGAAAACCGGCATGCAGGCCCTGCTCGACGGTGATCGCCTTCTGCGCCGAGCCGAGGAAGCGCAGCACCTGTGTATTGTCGGGCGCCTTTGCCGCGACGATGGCCAGGCACCGGGCATAGTGCTTCAGATAGATCGCATCCTGCAGGATGTAGTGGCGGAAAACTTCCGGCGGCAGCGTGCCGTCCGAAAGCCGTTCCAGGAGCGGCAATCGCTCGATCTCGGCCATAACAGGCTTGATCCGGTCCCAGGCGGCGGCCGTGAAGCTTCCCGTGATTTCGCCGTTCTGCATGCTGCCGTCCATGATGTCCTCCGCTCTCCAGGCGCCGCTGCCATATATCGGCGGCGCGGCAGCGAAGGCAAGCGAGATGACGCGTGGAGGTGACTTGATTCCATCATGAGATAATGTATTTCTCATATAGTAGAATCGAGAATCGGCGATGGAACAGGAACTCGAACAGGCGATCGGCAGCCGCATTCGTACATTGCGGGTGGAAAAGGGTCTGACCTTGGATGAGCTTGCCGAGGCGTCGGGCGTCAGCCGGGCGATGATCTCCCGCATCGAGCGCGCGGAGGCGAGCCCCACCGCTTCGCTGCTGGCAAGGGTCTGCGCAGCACTCGGCCTGTCGCTGTCGGCCTTCTTCGCGGAGGAGGGGCAGCAGGCCTCGCCGCTCGCCCGCCGGCAGGAACAGCAGGTCTGGCGCGATCCGGAGACAGGTTATCTCAGGCGCGCGGTATCGGCGCCCGGCACCGCTTCCGCCGTCGATATCGTCGAAGTCGAATTTCCGCCCGGCGCCCGCGTCAGCTTCCCGCCGCATGCGGCATCCCATGACATGACGCAGCATGTCTGGCTGTTTGACGGCGAGCTGGAGATGACGGCGGGCGAGACTGTTTACCGGCTGCGCCCCGGCGATTGCCTCTTCATGCCCGTCGGCGAGGGCCATTCCTTCCATAATCCCGGCAATGCGCCGGCGCGCTATTGCGTCGTGCTCGATCGCGGCGGCCGATAACGACGTTCATTTCAGGAGAAGAACATGCCCGATATTCGAATCCTTTCCGCCGAGGCGGCCCGCGCCGCCATTCCCGATCTTTCCGAGGTGCTGGCCGATTGCGTCACGGGCGGCGCCTCGGTCGGCTTCATGCAGCCTTATGGAGCTGAAGATGCCGAGCTTTACTGGCGAGAGGTTGCCGATGCGGTCGCCGGCGGCAGCAGCTTGCTGCTGGTCGCCGAACTCGATGGCCGGATCGTCGGCACGGTGCAGGTGGGTGCTGCGCAGATGCCGAACCAGCCGCATCGCGGCGATCTGAAGAAGCTCCTGGTGCATCGCTCCGCCCGTGGACGCGGCCTTGCCCGCCTATTGATGGAAGCAGCCGAACGCGAGGCGGCCAAACGCGGCAAGACCCTGCTCGTGCTCGACACGGCAACCGGCAGCGATGCCGAGGCGATCTATCCGCGCCTGGGCTGGCAGCGCGTCGGCGTCATCCCCGATTATGCTCTGTGGCCTGAAGGCGGCTTCTGCGACACCACCTTGTTCTACAAGCGGCTCGCCTGATTGCCCCCGCGCAGCCTGTGCTCACTTTGCGAATATGGGAAGCGCGCCAGCCAGCGTCGCGCCCGCCGTCCATTGCGCCGCGTTCCAGCCGAACTGCCGCGCCGCTTCGACATTTTCCGCAATATCGTCGATGAAGGCGATGTCACCGGGCAGCACGCCCGCGCGCTCGGTTGCAAGCCTGAAGAAGTCCAGCGAAGGTTTCCTGTGCCCGAGGGCTGCGGAATAGAGGATGTCGTCGAAATGGTCGCCAAGGCCCAGCTTTTCCATCAGGTAACGTGCCCGCCTATGCTCCTGGTTGGTCGCCAAGAAGAGCGTGACACCGCTGTGTCGAAGCGCGACGAGTTCTTCCAAGAGACCGCTGTCGACGCGGGAATCGTTTTCGAACCAGTAATCGATCATCGTCGCGGCGCTGAGATGAGGCGCGATTCTTGCCAACACCTGGGCAAGCCTCGGTTCCAGCGCCTCGCGGCCAACGATGATCTCACCCCAGTGAGTCTGGAAGAATTCCCGCTGCAGCAGTTCGAGACTAAGTCCCAGATCGCGTTCCAGAAATGTGAAGAGAGGAAGGCCGTCGGCCGGACGCCCATGAATGAGCACGCCATCGACATCGACCATCAACACTTTCATGCGGAAAAATTCCTCGTTCTCAAAACACCGGCGAAAGTGGCGTCATTCGTTTGGCCGATCAAGGGCGCAGCACCGCTTTTTCATCGGGGCTGACCCGTGTACATCTCGACTTCCAACCAAGGACGAATCCGAAATGCGCGTCATCTATTCCGAAGATCATAAGCTGCGCGATGCCAGGACCGAGCTCCATGCCGGTCAGCTGGTGACGCCCTTCGAGGCGCCGTTTCGCGCCGAGTGGATTCTGGCGGCGGTCGAGGAAGCGGGTTTCCGGGAAGTCGTGGCGCCGGATGCCCATGGGCTCGAAACGGCCCGAAAGGTGCATGATCCCGCCTATCTCGATTTTCTCGCGACCGTCTGGGATCGCTGGGTCGCGGCCGGCTTCGAGGGTGAGGCGATCGCCAATTCCTTTCCGGTCCGCCGCACCAGCCAGCGCGTGCCCGACAATATCGTCGGCGCGATCGGCCATTATGCCAATGCGGCCGACACCTCCATCACCAAGGGTTCTTATGAAGCGGCGATCGCCTCGATGCGCTGCGCGGTGTCAGGCGCCGATTGGCTGAATGCCGGCAACCGCTTCGCTTTCGCGCTCTGCCGCCCGCCCGGCCATCATGCCGGCATCGATCTCTTCGGCGGCTATTGCTTCATCAATAATTCCGGCGTCGCGGCCCAGCGTCTGCTCGATCACGGCGCGAAGAAGGTTGCCGTGCTCGATGTCGATTTCCACCATGGCAACGGCACGCAGGATCTCTTCTATCGCAGAGGCGATGTCTTCACCGCCTCGTTGCATGGCGATCCGATGTTTGCCTTTCCTTATTTCCTCGGCCATGCCGATGAAGAAGGCGAAGGGGAGGGCGCCGGCGCCAACCGCAACTATCCGATGCCGCCCCATACGCCCTGGCAGGTCTGGTCTTCGGCGCTTGCCGATGCGCTTGCCCGCATCAAGGCCTTCGGCGCTGAAGCGATCGTCGTGGCCCTCGGCGTCGATACTTTCGAGCGCGATCCGATTTCCTTCTTCCAGCTGAAATCGGAAGACTTCATTCGCATGGGAGAGATGATCTCCGCCGCCGGCCTGCCCGTCGTCACCTGCATGGAGGGCGGCTATGGCGTGCCGGAAATCGGCCTTAACGTCGCCAATGTTCTCAAGGGTCTGGAAGCCTGATCTCTTGATATGACCGACGAGACCGTTTCCTCCGATATCCCGACACCCCGTATGCTGAGTTGGGCGCGCAACTCCGCCATCTATCGGCTCGAGCGGCGAATGATGACGGAAAAACAGCTCTTTGACGCCATCACCCGCAAGGCGAAGGAGAAGTTCGAGGATATCAGCGCGGCGCAACTCAAGGCCGTGGCCGATTTCGCCGTCAAATTCGCCTATGACAACAAGGTGCTCGACGATAGCGCCTATGCAGAGATCAGCACGCGCTCTGCCGTGCGCGGCGGTAAATCGAAGCGCGCCATCGCCCAGAAGCTTGCCGCCAAGGGTGTCGCGAGCGACAAGGTCGAGGCCGCGCTCGGAGAGACCGATGATCTCTATGCCGCGGCGATATTCGCCCGCAAGCGCGCCTTCGGTCCCTTCCGCCGGGTCGAGCTTGACGAAAAGCGAAAGGCCAAAGAGCTTTCGGCCTTCGCCCGCAACGGCTTCAGCTTCGACATCGGCAGGAAGGTTTTCGAGATGAGCTTCGAGGATGCCGAAGAGGTCATCTTTGCCGGCCGTCTCTGATATGCATCAAAGCTCTTTCTGCCTGGATCAGAAGTTTGAATTTGCCGCCCGCAAACCGTCTTCGTAAGAAGAGCGCACAATCGGGGGCGAGCATGGAAGAAAAAGCAAATGGCGGAGCGGGCACGCTGACCGCGGAGACGTCAACGGCATTCGGCGGCGTGGCGGCCGGCGGGCTGATGTGCCTCATGTCCATGTCGTCGATCCAATTCGGCGCGGCACTTTCCTCCTCGGCCATCGCCGCCTATGGACCGGCCGGCGCCTCCTGGCTGCGCCTCGCCTTCGCCGCCATCATTCTTGCCGTCTTCGTGCGGCCGCGTTTCGCCAGCTACACCAGGGCGCAATGGACGAGCGCTCTGGTTCTCGGCGCAACGACGGCGCTGATGACCATGAGTTTCTTCGCGGCGATCGAGCGTATTCCACTCGGCCTTGCCGTGGCGATCGATTTCCTCGGTCCGCTTTCGGTTGCGACCATCGGCTATGGCCTCAGCCGGCGTCTTATCTGGCCGCTCATTGCAGCACTTGGCGTTCTGGCGCTTGCTCATGACGGTGAAGGCTGGGTCGGCAATGTCGAGGGTATTCTCTTTGCGCTCGGCGCTGGAACCGGTTGGGCGATCTATATCGTCCTGACGAAAAAGATCGGCGCGAGCTTCAAGGGGCTGGAAGGACTTTCCATGTCGCTGATGGTTGCCGCCTTGGTCGCGACACCCTTCGGCTTCGCCGGTGCCGTGCCGGCGCTCGATGGCTACGGCCTGATTGAAATGGCGGGGCTTGCCATTCTGGTGCCGCTGCTGCCCTACACGCTGGAACTCATCGCCTTGCGGCGCATGCCGACGGCCTCCTTCGGCATTCTCATGAGCCTCGAGCCCGCCATCGCGGCGCTTGCCGGTTTCGTCATCCTGGCCCAGCCGATGACGCTGCTGCAGATGGCCGGAACTGCCTTGGTCGTCGCGGCAAGCGCCGGTGCGACCTTTTCCGCAAGGCAGTGATCAGCCTGCCTTTTTCGCAGGATCGTCGAGAGCGGGATTGTAAAAGAGCGATAGCGTCAGGCTTTTGGCGATCCGCTCGGCGGTCGCCATGAACCATGCCCTGGCTTCCGGCGATGGGGCGATATCGTCGAGCGTTGCGGCAAACAGCGACAGCCACTTCGGAAAGAGATCGGGCGTCAGGTTCTGAACGCCCGTATGCGCCTGCACCGGCTTGCCGCCATAGGCGCCGCTGCGGAAGGCAACGGCCGACCAGAAGCTCTTCATCTTCTGCATATGCTCGGGCCAGCGGCCGGACAGCCGCGTATCGAACACGGGACCGAGATCGGGATGCTCCAGCACGCGCCCGTAAAAAGTCTCGACCAGCCTGTCGATGAAGGCTTCGTCGATACCCATCGCCCGCATTTCGGCCTCCGCCCTTTCGCGGATCGCCGCGACATGGGCAGGCCGGCCCTGAATCTCATTGTCCATCATAAACCCCGGCGCCGCATGATGCGGCAGCCCTCATATAGGTCTTTATGACTGGAAGCCAAAGTCGTCGGTGCCGATTGCGGCAATCTGACAGCCAGCATGCCCCACGCACTTGACCGTCATTGCCTGCTTCTCTAGATTTAGAATTATTCTAAATTATGGAGAAAGTGATGTTGGCGCGGTTTTTCAGATCCTCGAAACGATCGTTCGACTCGTTGTCCGAGCAGGAGATCCTCGCCCTGGCAATCGCCTCCGAGGAAGACGACGCCCGCATCTATCTCGCTTATGCCGACAGACTGCGAAAGGAATTTCCGGCCTCGGCCAAGGTCTTCGAGGATATGGCCGAGGTCGAGGATACGCATCGCAAGTCGCTGATCGAAATCCACCGGCAGCGTTTCGGCGAGCGCATCCCGCTGATCCGGCGCGAGCACGTGCAGGGCTTTTACGAGCGCAAGCCCGATTGGCTCCGGGCAAACCTCTCGCTGGATGCGATGCGGCAGGAAACCGAGGCGATGGAGGAACAGGCCCATCGTTTCTACGTCGAGGCGGCAAAGCGCACCTCGGACGCCTCGACGCGTCAGCTTCTGGGTGACTTGGCGCTCGCCGAACAGGGGCACGAAGACATCGCCCGCATGCTTGGCGACAAACATACGCCCGAGGAAATCAAGCGCGACGAGGACGAGACGGCGCACCGGCAATTCGTGCTGACCTATGTGCAGCCGGGCCTCGCCGGCCTGATGGATGGCTCAGTCTCGACGCTGGCGCCGATCTTCGCCGCGGCCTTTGCGACGCAGGATACCTGGCAGACCTTCCTCGTCGGCCTTTCGGCCTCCGTCGGCGCGGGCATCTCGATGGGCTTTACGGAAGCTGCCCATGACGACGGCAAGATCTCCGGCCGCGGCTCGCCGGTCAAGCGCGGCCTTGCCTGCGGCATCATGACGGCGCTCGGCGGTCTCGGCCACGCGCTGCCTTACCTGATCCCGCATTTCTGGACCGCGACGATCACCGCCGCCGTCATCGTCTTCTTCGAACTCTGGGCGATCGCCTTCATCCAGAACCGCTACATGGAAACACCCTTCCTGCGCGCCGCCTTCCAGGTGGTGCTCGGCGGCAGCCTCGTCCTCGCCGCCGGTATTCTGATTGGGAATGGGTGAGTTGCGGTCGGGCGAAGCCCGAGCAATCGATCCAGTGAATCGATTGCAGCAACGAACGCCCTGAGCCCAAGCGAAGGGCCGGGAGATGGTGCGGCAAATCAATACCTTATCTCACGCGAGGGTGCGGCACGGCGATCAGCCCTCATCAGGGTTGGAAAGAGCGCAGCTGCATCCCCCAAAAGCAAAAGGCCGGCTTTCGCCGGCCTTTCCCCACGTCCCCTCGAAATTCTTATCGCAGAGCGCCGACCAGAACGTCGCGGCCGTTCTCGATGGTGACCCAGCGGCCGGCATTGTAGCTCGACTGGCGCTTGACGAAGGAATAAGGCGTCCCGAACCACGGCTTCACTTCGGAAGCGAGGTTGTCGAGCACGAAATCGCCCTGGGCGGTGCGCAGCGTCAGCACGGCATGGCCTTCGCCGTCAGGCTTGCGCACGACGGTCATCAGCAGGTCGGCTGCCGAAAAGCCGCGCTGGATCAGCATGCGGCGCTTCAGCAGCGCGAAGTCCTCGCAGTCGCCGGCGGTGGTCGGATAGGCCCAGACTTCGTCCTTGCCGTAGATTTCCTTGTCGGTCATCGGCGTGATCGTCCGGTTGACCGTGGCGTTGACCGAGCGCACCAGCTCCCACTTCGCCGCGGTCATTTCGACCGGACCGGAATTGCGGTTCGGCCCGCATTCATTGCGGTGAATCTGGCAGAAATCGTAATGGCCGATCGGCTGGGAGGTGGCGTTGCCCGTAACCATGGAGGCATTTCTGGTTGGAGCCGGGATGGCAGCTGTCGCCATCGCAAACACGGCCATCATGGCCACGAAGATACCCTTGATCCGCACGCCCGCTCTTCCTCGCATCGCCCCTTAATTATTAACAAAGTGTTAATGGAGAGGGCCGAGAAGAGTCAATCGTTACTTCTTAGGAGGACCTGCCAACTCGCCGACATGGTTAAAATGCAACGGGACCGGGAACTTGCTTCGGGATGATCGGCGGCGCCACTCAAGCGGGCTTTTCCATATTTGCCGATGAACGGAGGATGTCTTTGACGGCGCTGACGAGAAGCGCGATATCGCCGGGACGGGAAAGACGGTGGTCGCCGTCGCGGACGAGGGTCAAGACAACGTCGTCGGCGGGAAGATGCTCGACGAGCTTCATCGCATGCGCATGCGGCACGTCAGGGTCCTTCATGCCCTGGAGGATATGCACCGGGCAGCCCGTCTCGATGATGCCGTCGAGCACCCGGTTCTCCCGACCGTCCTCGATCAGCGCCCTGGTATAGATGTTCGGTTCCGGGCTGTATTGCGAGCGCTCTTCGAAATAGCCGCGCTCGGCAAGCGACTTGCGCTCCTTTGCCGTCAGGTTCGGCTCGATCAGCTCGGAGGTGAAGTCGGGCGCCGGCGCGATCAGCACCATCCCGGCGAGCTTTGGGCCGCCCTGCCGCGCAAGCTCCTGCGCAAGCCTCAGCGCGATCCAGCCGCCCATCGAGGAGCCGACGAGAATGACCCGGGCGGGCGCGGCATGGCGGAGAACGGCAAGCGCCTCTTCGAGCCAGCGTGAGATCGTTCCGTCGCGGAAACTGCCGCCGGAAAGCCCGTGGCCGGAATAATCCAACCGGATGCAGGCGAGGCCGAGTTCTGCCGCCAGCCCGTCGAGCTCCACCGCTTTTGTGCCGCTCATGTCGGAACGGTAGCCGGATAGCCAAACGAGCGCCGGTGCGTCATCGCCGCCCTGCGCCGGGCGGACGATGAAGGCGATCTCACGCGCCGCCTCGCCCTCGCCGACGGCCAGGAACTGCGGCTGGGCATTGGGAATCTGATCTGACATCGGTGAAACTCCTTTTATTTTGGCCTATAAAACAGATTCTTGACAGGCTGACAGCAGGTGATTTTTCCGCTAAAGGATGATATTGACTCCGTTGCAGCGATGACGAGACACGTTGGTGCACCCTCACCGGGAGCGCGCGGCTGCAACATTTCGAAACAACGCGAGGAGAATACGACCATTCGCAGACCTTTTAAGACCGATGCGCCCGTGAAGGACGGCCCGCGCTCGAACCGTGAAATCCGCATCCCCAAAGTTCAGCTGATCGCGGCTGACGGACAGAATATGGGCATCGTGCCTACCGACCAGGCCTTGAGAATGGCGGAAGAAGCCGGCCTCGATCTCGTCGAAATTTCCCCCAATGCCGAACCGCCGGTGTGCAAGATCCTCGATCTGGGCAAGCTGAAATATGCCAACCAGAAGAAGGCTGCCGAGGCGCGCAAGAAGCAGAAGATCGTCGAAGTCAAAGAAATCAAGATGCGCCCGAACATCGACACCCATGACTATGAGGTGAAGATGAAGGCGATGGGCCGCTTCTTCGATGAAGGCGACAAGGTCAAGGTGACGCTGAAATTCCGTGGCCGTGAAATGGCTCACCAGGAACTCGGCATGAAGCTTCTGCAGCAGGTCAAGGCGGATACGACCGAGATCGCCAAGGTGGAGGCCGAGCCCAAGCTCGAAGGCCGCCAGATGATGATGGTGCTGGCGCCGAAGTAAGCGCCAGATACTTTTTCGCCCCAAGGCCGTCCGCAAGGGCGGCTTTTGTGCTTTCGGCTACCGTATTTTCGGCGCGCCGAAGATTCCTCCGCGGCCCCGTTGCACTTTCATGACGCTGCGGTTATAAGCGCGCGTCCGAACTGACCGGCAGGGCATGCCGTGGCAGTTTCGAATGCTTGCGGAACGGTTCGTCGCCGGTCCCGCAGATCAACAACAAACGCTCCCGCACCTTGTTGCGACGGCCGGAGAACCGGACTTCGCGAGGAGGGCTTTTTGATGAAGCGAGCAGGGAGGACAGAAGGAGTAGCAAAATGCCCAAGATGAAGACGAAGTCCTCTGCCAAGAAGCGGTTCAAGATCACCGCAACCGGCAAGGTCAAGGCGGCTGCCGCTGGCAAGCGCCATGGCATGATCAAGCGCTCGAACAAGTTCATTCGCGATGCACGCGGCACCATGGTTCTCGCAGAACCCGATGGCCGCAAGGTCGTGAAGAACTATCTGCCGAACGGTCTCTGAGACTATTCCGGTAACGCGTTAGATTAAGGAGATCATGAAATGGCACGTGTAAAAAGAGGCGTCGCTGCGCACGCCAAGCACAAGAAGGTTCTGAAGCAGGCCAAGGGCTTCTATGGCCGTCGCAAGAACACCATCCGTACCGCCAAGGCTGCCGTCGATCGCGCCAAGCAGTACGCATACCGCGACCGCAAGGTCAACAAGCGCAACTTCCGCGCCCTCTGGATCCAGCGTATCAACGCTGCCGTCCGCGAATTCGGCCTGACCTATGGCCGCTTCATCGACGGCCTGAACAAGGCTGGTATCGAAGTCGACCGCAAGGTTCTCTCCGACATGGCGATCCATGAGCCGGAAGCATTCGGTGCGCTGGTTGCTGCCGCCAAGAAGGCCCTTGAATACCTCAAGGAAACCGGCACGGCTAACGAGTTTGAAGGCGCGGTTCGTTAACCAGCGCTTCCCAAGCTTTGAAGTTATGATTTTGGGAAACCCGCGCTGGTTTGGGCTAGTGCGGGTTTTTCTTTCTTTATATTCCTTGCGCCGGTCGGCGCCACCTGCCTCCCGATCCCCCGCCTGATACTGGACGGAAAGAAGTGACAATGTCAGATATCGACCAGCTCAACTCATCGCTGCTCGCGGAAATCGCTGCTGCCAATGACGAGGCAGCCCTGGAAGCCGTGCGCGTGTCCGCTCTCGGCAAGAAGGGCTCCGTCTCGGAGCTCCTGAAGACGCTCGGCGCCATGACGCCGGAGGAACGCCAGACCCGGGGTGCGGCGATCAACGCCCTGAAGAATGCGGTGACGGACGCCATTGCCGAGCGCAAGTCGGTACTGAAAGTTGCGGCTGTCAATGCGCGGCTGAAGGCCGAGACGGTCGACGTCAGCCTGCCGGTGCGCTCCTCGCCCGCCGAGCGCGGCCGCATCCATCCGATCAGCCAGATCGTCGACGAGATCACCGCGATCTTCGCCGACATGGGTTTCTCGATCGCCGAAGGTCCCGATATCGAGACCGACTACTACAATTTCACCGCGCTGAACTTCCCGGAAGGCCATCCGGCCCGCGAGATGCACGACACCTTCTTCTTCAATCCGGATGAGAATGGTGAGCGCAAGGTGCTGCGCACGCACACCTCGCCCGTGCAGGTGCGCACCATGGAGACGCAGAAGCCGCCGATCCGCATCATCATCCCCGGCAAGACCTACCGTCAGGATTCGGACGCCACGCATTCGCCGATGTTCCATCAGGTCGAGGGCCTGGTCATCGACAAAAAGGCCAATGTCGCCAACATCCGCTGGGTGCTCGAGGAGTTCTGCAAGACCTTCTTCGAGGTCGACAGCGTGACGATGCGCTTCCGCCCGTCCTTCTTCCCCTTCACCGAGCCCTCCTTCGAGGTCGATATCCAGTGCGACCGCTCCGGCCCGATCGTCAAGTTCGGCGAAGGCACCGACTGGATGGAGATCCTCGGCTGCGGCATGGTCCACCCGAACGTGCTGCGCTACGGCGGCCTCGATCCGGACGAATATCAGGGTTTTGCCTGGGGCATGGGGCTCGATCGCATTGCCATGCTGAAATACGGCATGCCCGACCTGCGCGACTTCTTCAACGCCGACGTCCGCTGGATGACGCATTACGGTTTCCGCCCGCTCGACATGCCGACGCTGTTCGGCGGCCTCAGCGTTTGAACGGAGAATTGAGACGATGAAATTCACGCTCTCCTGGCTGAAAGAGCATCTGGAAACGGATGCCACGCTCGATGAAATCTGCGCGCGCCTCACCGAGATCGGGCTTGAGGTAGAGGATGTCGACGACAAGGCGGCCTTCAAGCCCTTCGTCATCGCGCGGGTTGTCTCGGCGGAAAAACATCCCCAGGCCGATCGCCTGAAGGTGCTGATGGTCGATACCGGTGCCGGTGCGCCGGTCCAGGTCGTCTGCGGCGCCCCGAATGCGCGCGCCGGCCTCGTCGGCGCCTTCGCCGCACCCGGAACCTATGTTCCCGGCATCGACGTGACGCTTGCCGTCGGCAATATCCGCGGCGTCGAAAGCCGCGGCATGATGTGCTCCGAAAAGGAGCTTGAGATATCCGACAATCACGATGGCATCATCGATCTGCCTGATGATGCGCCGGTCGGCACGAGCTATGCGACTTATGCCCATCTTGATGACCCGGTCATCGAGATCAATCTGACGCCCAACCGTCCGGACTGCACCTCGATCCACGGCATCGCCCGCGATCTCGCCGCCTCCGGTCTCGGCACGCTGAAGACGCGGCCCGCGCCCTCCTTCGCCGTCGAAGGCGAGACGCCGGTCAAGCTGACGCTCGATCTCGACGATCCCAGGCTCTGCCCCGGCTTCAGCCTGCGTCTCGTGCGCGGTGTGAAGAACGGCCCGAGCCCGCGCTGGATGCAGCAGCGGCTTCTCGCCATCGGCCTGCGCCCCATCAATGCGCTGGTCGATATCACCAACTACATGACCTTCGACCAGGGCCGGCCGATGCACGTCTTCGACGCCGCCAAGGTCAAGGGCAACCTGACGGTGCGCCGCGCCAAAGAAGGCGAGACCGTACTGGCGCTCGACCAGCGCGAATACAAGCTCGGCCCGAGCAACGTCGTCATATCCGATGAGGATGGCGTTGAATCGATCGGTGGCATCATGGGCGGAGAACATTCCGGCTGCGACGAGAACACCGTCGACGTTCTGATCGAATCCGCTCTCTGGGACCCGATGAACATCGCCAAATCGGGCCGCAGCCTCGGCATCATCACCGATGCCCGCTACCGTTTCGAACGCGGCGTCGATCCGGAATATATGGTTCCCGGCCTCGAGCGCACGACGGAACTGGTGCTGGAACTCTGCGGCGGCACGGCTGCCAAGGCTGAGGTCGTCGGCTACAAGGGTTATGAACCGAAGATCGTCGATTTCCCCTATTCCGAGATCAAGCGCCTGACCGGCCTCGACGTTTCGAATGAGGAAAGCAGCACGATCCTGACGCGCCTCGGCTTTACGGTTTCCGGTTCCGGCGAGCGTGTCTCCGTCGCCGTTCCCTCATGGCGCCCCGATGTCGACGGCAAGGCCGATCTCGTCGAGGAGGTCATGCGCATCCACGGCGTCGACAATATCAAGCCGGCGCCGCTCGAAAGCCATGCGGCCGTCAACGGTAAGATCCTGACGACGCTGCAGATCCGCACCCGCTCGGCCAAGCGCGCGCTTGCCTCGCGCGGCATGCTGGAGGCCGTCACCTGGTCCTTCATTCCGGAAGATCAGGCAAAGCTCTTCGGCGGCGGTTCGCCCGCCCTCAAGCTTGCCAATCCGATCGCTGCCGAAATGTCGGATATGCGACCCTCGCTGCTGCCGGGCCTGCTGACGGCTGCCCAGCGCAATGCCGACAAGGGTTATGGCGACGTGGCGATCTTCGAAGTCTCGGGCACCTATGAGAACGACCGGCCGGAAGGCCAGCGCCGCGTCGCCGGCGGCATCCGCCGCGGCACGGCCTCGCTATCAGGCGCGGGCCGCGCGTGGTCGAATACCGCCAAGGGCGGCGGCAAGCCGGTCGACGTCTTCGACGCCAAGGCCGATGCGCTCGCCGTCATCGAAGCCTGCGGCCTGCCGATGGGCAATATCCAGATCGAGCAGGGTGGTCCCGAATGGTATCATCCCGGCCGCTCCGGCACGATCAAGATGGGACCGAAAGTCGTGCTCGGCTATTTCGGCGAGTTTCATCCGCTGACGCTGGAAGCCCTCGATGTCTCCGGCGCGCTCTGCGGTTTCGAAGTCTATCTCGATGCCATGGCGGAGCCGAAGAAGGCGACCCGCACCAAGCCGGCGCTCGATCTCTCGCCCTTCCAGGCAGTCAAGCGCGACTTCGCCTTCGTCGTCGACAAGACGGTGGAAGCCGGCGCCATCATCAAGGCTGCGACCGGCGCCGACCGCAAGCTCATCACCGGCGTCAACGTCTTCGATATCTTCGAGGGCGCTTCGGTCGGCGAAGGCAGGAAATCGGTGGCGATCGAGGTTCAGATCCAGCCGGTCGAGCGCACGCTGACGGATGAGGATTTCGAGGCGCTGACCCAGAAGATCGTCGCAAGCGTGACGAAATTCACCGGCGGCGTCCTCAGAAGCTGAGCCCCATCCGCCCACAATACAATGGACCGGTCGCGTAAGCGGCCCGTCTTTTCATGTGTGCAGATGATAGAGCTTGCTGACGATCACCCATCGTCCTTCGATCTTCAGCAGCGAGAGATAGTCGGTGAAGCGCATGCCGGCAAAATCGTCGGTGACCTTGACGCTTGCCGCGTCGCCTTCGACATCGACGTTCTGGATATCCATGAAAGGCTGGGTGCCGGGCGGGGCCGGCTCCTCAGCCAGGATCGCGGCGATGAACTCGTCCCGCGTCAGCCATTCCACATCATTCTGGTAATAGCCGATGATCGAGCTTTTCGGGTGGAAAGCCTTTTTCAAGGCTGCCGCATTGGCGAAGGCCATGCCTTCGACATAGAGGTGAACCGTCTGTTCGACTGCCTGCCTGTCCGACATGTTTCCATCCCGTTCTTAGAGATGGCGTTAGATAGTTTCGCCGGCCGCGAAGGCAAGCCCGGCCTGTCGCAACCGGCCGGGCTCGTCAGTCTCAAATGTTCGTCATCGCGAGCGAGGCATCCGAATAGCGCTTGCCGGCCACTTCACCGGCAGGGATCGCTTCATCGAGCTGATTGAGCTCCTCCGCGCTGAGCGAGATATCGGCAGCGGCGACGTTTTGTTCGAGGTGGTGAAGCTTGCGCGCGCCCGGGATCGGCACGATGTCATCGCCCTGGCCCAGCACCCAGGCCAGCGCCAGCTGCGCCGCCGTTACGCCTTTTGTGGCGGCAAGCTGTTCGAGCGTTGCGACAAGCGCCGCATTGGCGTCGAAATTCTCAGCCTGGAAACGCGGCACCTGCCGGCGGAAATCGTCGGCGGCAAGATCCTCCGGCTTGCGGATCGCCCCGGTCAGGAAGCCGCGGCCGAGCGGGCTGTAGGGCACGAAGCCGATACCGAGTTCGCGGCAGGTGGCAAGCACATCCTCTTCGGGATCGCGCGTCCACAGCGAATATTCACTCTGCAGTGCCGCGATCGGATGGACCGCATGCGCGCGGCGGATGGTGGCGCTGCCGGCTTCCGAGAGGCCGAGGGCGCGAACCTTCCCTTCCCTGACCAGTTCGGCCATCACGCCGACCGTTTCCTCGATCGGCACGTTGGGGTCGACCCGGTGCTGATAGAGCAGGTCGATGGTCTCGATGCTCAATCGTTTCAGCGAGGCCTCAGTGACTTCACGCACATGTTCGGGGCGGCTGTCGACGCCGGCGATCGCGGCGGCACCCATCTGGCTGGTATCGATCTTGAAGCCGAACTTGGTGGCGATCACCACGCGGTCGCGGAAGGGCTTCAGCGCCTTGCCGAGAAGAACCTCATTGGTGAAGGGACCATAGACCTCGGCCGTGTCGAAGAAGGTGACGCCGAGATCGACGGCGCGCTGCAGCGTGCGAACCGATTCCGCCTCATCGCTGGCGCCATAGGCAAAGCTCATGCCCATGCAGCCAAGGCCGACGGCCGAGACCGTGAGATCGTTTCCGAGTTTTCGGATTTTCATGATGCGCTCCTTTTCTGAGCTGACGTCGAATCGCTTGGGAGATCATTGCGGTACGGGCAGACTATATCGGCGCCGCATCAATCAGAAAACGCATGCAGTTTCTAACAGGCTGTTCTATCATTTCGACCAATGAACAGAACACAGCTCGCTCAACTCGCCGTTCTCGCCGCCGTCGCGGAACATCGCAGCTTCCGGGCCGCAGCCAAGGAACTGCTCGTCGCGCCGTCGGCGGTCAGCCATGCCATATCCAGCCTGGAGGAAAGTCTTGGTGTCAGGCTTCTGGCGCGCACGACCCGCAGCGTCGCGCCGACCGAGGAAGGCCGGCTGCTTCTCGAAAGATTGCGCCCGGCGCTCGAGGAGATCGGCATCGCGCTGGAGGCGGTCAACGATACGCGCGGCAAGCCGGCCGGAAACCTGCGCATCACAGCGCCGCGGTTCGCCTCCGATATCCTGCTCGCCCCGCGCCTTGGCGACTTTCTCAACCTCTATCCCGATATCACGCTGGAAATCGCCAATGAGGACGGCTTTACCGATATCGTCAAGGAGGGTTTCGACGCGGGCATCCGGCTGGAGGAGAGCCTGGAGGCCGATATGATCGCCGTCAGGATCTCGCCCAAGCTGACGACGGTGATCGCAGCCTCGCCGGAATATTTCGAGCGCTATCCGAAGCCGGAGCATCCGCGTGATCTCGTCCGCCACCGCTGCATCAAGCGGCGCTTCACCAACGGCTCGATCTATCGCTGGGAATTCGAGAAGGACGGGCAGGAACTTGTCGTCGCGGTCGACGGGCCATTGATCGTCAGCGAGGATCGGCTGGCTCTTCTTGCGGCGGTGAATGGTGCCGGACTTGCCTATCTCTTCGACATGCGGGTGCACACCGAACTGGCGGCCGGCAGGCTCGTGCGGGTTCTGGAGGATTGGTGCGCGCCCTATCCCGGGCCGTTCGTCTATTATCCGAGCCGGCGGCAGATGCGGCCGGCACTGCGCGCCTTCATCGATTTCTTCCGATATGCCGAGAGGGATACGGGCGGCAGGTGAAGGCCCGCCGCCTGTTCCCGTAGTTGCGTCAGGCGGCTTTCGCCTTCTGGTTTGCCGCGGTGGTGGCGAGCTGGGAGAGGGTCTTGTCGGTCGCCGTCTCTTCCTGCAGCGTCTGGTCGAGCAAAGCGACGACGTCCTTCAGGCCGAGTGTCGCGGCCCAGGTTTTCAGCGTGCCGTAGCGGGCAATTTCATAATGTTCGACCGCCTGGGCCGCCGAAATCAGACCGGCGTCCAACGCCGGCGTGCCCTTGAATTCTTCCATGATCTCTTCGCCTTCGGCGATGATGCCCTGGATCGCCTCGCAGGTCTTGCCCTGGGCGCGCTTGCCGATCTTCTCGAAAACCTGCTGCAGGCGCTCGACCTGAGCTTCGGTTTCCTCCAGATGCTTCTGGAAACCCGCCTTCAGTTCGGAGGACTGGGCGGCGCGCGCCATCTTCGGCAGGGCGCGCAGAATCTGCCGTTCGGCGAAATAAATATCCTTCAGCGTGTCGTAGAAGAGATCTTCCAACGTCTTTTCCTTGGCCATGTTCTCGATCCTTGTTTTGGGAAAGGCCGCGAATGCGGCGACACCATAAGAAGCGAACTTTGCCCAAATTGTTCCCGATCGATTTCGGGTGGACTGGAAATCTGCTCCGGGCGATGATTCCTGTTATTCGAGGAGGGCAACAAGCCGATGCGAAAACCAGGTTCGATGAAAGGTCTGGAGGATCTCGGCCGCGTGCGGCTGTCGCAAAACTTCTTTTTCCGCGATTTCCTCCATTCCGAAATCGCTGATTTCTATCGCATCCCCAACATCCCCGAGGATCCCGATCTTGCGATCGAGGCGGGCAAGAGGCTCTGCGAGGAGCTGCTGGAGCCGTTGGAGGCGACGTTCGGACGTCTGCACATTCGTTCCGGCTATCGCTCTCCTGCGGTCAACAGGTTCGGCAACGAGAACAAGCTCAACTGTTCGACCAATGCCGCCACCGCGGCGCATCACATTTGGGACATGCGGGACTTTGACGGCTGCATGGGCGCGGCAGTCTGCATCGTTGTGCCGTGGATGGTCGACCGCTACCACGACGAAAGCGACTGGCAGCGGCTCGCCTGGTGGATTCACGACCACCTGCCGTACGCCTCGCTCTGCTTCTTCCCCAAGCTCTGGGCCTTCAATATCCAGTGGCACGAGCGGCCAAAGCGGGTGATCCAGAGCTATATCAACCCGCGCGGCATCCTCACCAAACCGGGCATGGCGAACTGGGAAGGCGACCATTCCGAATGGTATGAGGGTTTTCCGGAAGCGCGTCGGATCGAACCTGATCGATGCGACGCGCTTTAACTCTTTGTTTTTATGCATGTCGTTATCCCGGAACCGCTGCACACTTCCGGGCGACATGCATTAGAGACTGATGCGGTAGCGGATATGGCCATCGCTTTTGACATAGCTGTCGTAGAGCGCCCGTGCCGTTTTATTCTGCTCGCTCGTATGCCAGTAAAGCCGCGACCACCCCTTCGCCTTGCCAAGCGCGACGAGATCGTCGATCAGAGCCCGCCCGATGCCTTTTCCCCGTGCATCGGCGTCGACGAACAGGTCTTCGAGATAGCAGTCCCGGGCGCGAATCCAGGTTCCCTCATGGGTAAGATAGAGCGCAAAACCCATCACCCGGCCTTCGACCTCGGCAAGCCGCATCGCAATTTCCGACGCCGGATCGAAAACACGGCACCATGTCTGATCGGTGATATCGGCATCGACCGTGACGTCGTAGAAGGCAAGGTAATCAGCCCACAGTTCCCGCCAGCGGGCTTCGTCTTCCGGGCGGGCATCGCGGATCGTCACGGTCATGGGCTTTCCTCTCTCAGGCGCCGGCTTCGTCGAGCAGCGCCATCGCTTCATGAGAAAGCGCAAGTGTCGCCGATTTCACCAGGCTTTCAAGCTGCGATAGGCTGGTCGCGCTGGCGATCGGCGCCGTCACGCCTTGCTTGCGTAGGAGCCAGGCGAGCGAGATTTCCGCGGGCTTGGCGCCGGTCTCGGCCGAAACCTCGTCGAGCGCGGCGAGGATACGCAGGCCTTTGGCGTCAAAATACTGCGAAACCCGGCCTTCCCGGGCGCGGCCCGCCGTATCGGCCTTATTGCGGTATTTGCCTGTGAGGAAACCGGCGGCGAGGCTGAAATAGGTGATGACGCCGATATCCTGCCTGATGCAGAGCTCGGCAATCGGCCCCTCGAAGCTGGCGCGCGCATAGAGATTATATTCCGGCTGTAGCACCTCGTATCGCGGCAGGCCGGCCTTCTCGGCGGCGTCGAAGGAAGCCTGGAGCAGCGCCGCATCGTAGTTCGAGCAGCCGATGGCGCGGATCTTGCCCTGCTGCTTCAGCTTGGCAAAGGCGCCGAGCGTTTCCTCATGCGGCGTATCGGCATCCGGCCAGTGCGAGAGATAGAGGTCGATATGGTCAGTCTGCAGCCGGCGCAGCGAATCCTCGACCGCTTTCAGGATATAAGGCTCCTTCAGCGTCTTTCCCTGTCCCATGTCCGAGCCGACCTTGGTGACGATGACGGCCTTGTCGCGGGACATTCTCGATTGCTTCAGCCAGCGCCCGATGATTTCCTCGGAATCGCCGCCCTTGTTGCCGGGAACCCATGCGGAATAGACATCGGCCGTATCGATGGTGTTGAGCCCCGCATCGAAGAAGGCGTCGAGAATGGCGAAAGATGTTTTCTCGTCGGCCGTCCAGCCGAAGACATTGCCGCCAAAGACGATCGGCGAAATCGAGAGACCTGTTTTTCCAAGCCGGCGCATTTCCATGACGCTCTCCAAAATGACTGACATGTTTGAAATCACGGATACGGCAGAACGCCGTCCCGGAGCATGATGCCGAAAAGTGTGAGCGGTTTTCGGAGGACATCATGCTCTGACTATCTGAACTAACCTAGTGCGATCCGGGCGTGAGGGAAACCAAACTTCCGTGATTTCCGGTCGCGCCATTGCGCCGCAGCTAGGGCCTGAATAAGGTTCGCGGACATCAGCTTTGGGAGATTGATCATGTTGCGCTTCGGTATCATTTCAACGGCGAAGATCGGCCGCGACAACGTCGTTCCAGCAATCCAGGACGCCGAAAACTGCGTCGTCACCGCGATTGCGAGCCGCGATCTCACGCGCGCAAGAGAGATGGCGGACCGCTTCTCCGTGCCGCACGCCTTCGGCTCCTACGAAGAGATGCTCGCCTCCGACGTCATCGACGCGGTCTATATCCCGTTGCCGACCTCGCAGCATATCGAATGGTCGATCAAGGCGGCCGATGCCGGCAAGCATGTGCTCTGCGAAAAGCCCTTGGCGCTGAAAGCAGCCGATATCGACGAGGTGATCGCCGCCCGCGACCGCAACCGGGTGGTGGTGACGGAAGCCTACATGGTCACCTATTCCCCGGTCTGGCAGAAGGTGCGTTCGCTGATCGAGGAGGGGGCGATAGGCTCGCTCCGGCATGTCCAGGGCGCCTTCACCTATTTCAACCGCGACCCTGCCAACATGCGCAACGTTCCCGAACTCGGCGGCGGCGGCCTTCCCGATATCGGCGTCTACCCCGTTATGAGCACACGCTTTTCCACCGGCAAGGAGCCGCTCTGGATTCAGGCGATCACCGAGCGCGACCCGGATTTCGGCACGGATATCTATTCGAGCGTCAAGGCCGATTTCGGCGATTTCGAGCTGAGCTTCTATGTCTCGACACAGATGGCCAACCGCCAGATCATGGTCTTCCACGGCACCGAAGGCTACATCGAGGTCAAGTCGCCGTTCAACGCCAATCGCTGGGGACCGGAGGAGATCGAGCTTGCCGACCGCAGCCACAACGAGTCGCGCATTTTCCGCTTCCAGGACAGCCGTCAATACCGGCGTGAGGTCGAGGCCTTCGCCCGGGCCGTGAAGAACGGCAAGGAAGAGATCGTCACGCTCGAAAATTCGAAGCTGAACCAGAAGGTGATCGACGCGATCTACCGCGCCAGCGAGAAGGACGGCTGGGAGGCCGTCTGATCATTCGGCGCGGAAGACGAAGCGCGAATAGCCGAAGAAGCTGAGGACCATCGAGGCGATGCTGGCCATCACCAACGCCGCAAGCGGCTGAAGCCCCGGCAGCGAAAGCAGCAGGGCGGAATATAGCCCGTAATTGACGAGCGCCGCTGTGACGCCGACAGAGCCGTAGCGGAAGCCTTCTGCGGCGAGCGAGCGGCCGGAGCGATCGAAGGTGAAGTTGCGGTTGAAAGCCCAGGTCGCCGCCATTGCGAGGGCGATCGCGATGATCCGCGCGAGAAAAGGCCCGAGCGGTGTCAACTCCAGCAGTGCCGACAGCACGCCAGCATCGACGAGAAAGCCGATGCCGCCGGCAATCGCGAAGCGGATGACCTTCTTCATGCCGCATCCGCCTTGTCGCGGCCCGGGCGGGACACGGGCGCTGCCTCGTTATCCGGCAGTTTGACCGCGCTTGGTGTCTCCAGGCTCATATAGTGGATACGCAGCTGTTCGGCGCGGGCGCGGGCGACGGAATCGAGAATGACGCCGGCGGTGAACAGCATGAAGGAGATCATCATCAGCGCCATCGACAGCACCCAGGTCGGCATGCGGCTGACGAGGCCCGTGTCGAAATATTCCGCCAGCACCGGCGTCATGAAGCCAAGGCTTGCCAGCATGAAGGCGGCGCTGATCGTGCTGAAGAAGGCGAAGGGCCGCGTTTCCTTCATCAGCATGGCGAACATCCAGAGGATTTTGCCGCCGTCGCGGAACGTCGAAAGCTTGGAGTGCGAGCCTTCCGGGCGGCGGCCGTAATCGAGTTCCAGTTCGCTGACCGGCAGCTTCAGCCGGGAAGCGTGCACGGACATCTCGGTTTCGATCTCGAAGCCGCCCGATACGGCCGGGAAGCTCTTGACGAAACGGCGCGAGAAGGCGCGATAACCGGAAAAGATATCGGTGAAGTCGGGGCCGAAGATCGTCCGGTAGAGCATGTTGAAAAGCCGGTTGCCGAGCGCATGGCCCTGACGGCCGGCATCGGCGTGCACGCCGCGCCGCGTTCCCACAACCATGTCGGCGCGCTCCGTCAGAAGCGTGCGCACCAATTCTTCCGCATCCTCGGGCGCATAGGTCCCGTCGCCATCGGCCATGATGTAGATGTCGGCCTCGATGTCGGCGAACATGCGGCGCACCACATGGCCCTTGCCCTGCCGCCGCTCGCGCACGACATGCGCGCCGGCAAGCATCGCCTGCAGCGCGGTCCCGTCGGTGGAATTGTTGTCGTAGACGTGGATCGCAGCATCCGGCAGCATCGCCCGGAAGCCTTGCACGACACGGCCGATCGTCGCCGCCTCGTTATAGCAGGGAAGTAGGACGGCGATATTGAGATTACCGGTATGCGATCGGGCCATGACTTTACTCGTTACACAGAAGCCGTACCGAGCCTAAACCACCCGGCGTTAATAAGACCCTATGACGCAGGCAAAATCGGAGCTGCCGGAACGAGCTTTACACTTTCTTGATCGGCAGCCGCTAAGGTTCGGCCACATGGAAACGAACTGCTAACCACAATGAATGCTGTGCAGCCGATCGCCAATGCATCATCTCCGACTGAAGCCCGTCGCAGCGGGGTCCGTGGCCTGCTGACACGCCTGTGGCCGGCCGTCATCGCCTACAGCGTCATCCTTGCGGCCGTCATCGTCGTCACGCGGCTTTCCGGCGCCACCGATTACGTCGGCCCCGACAACGACGATGGCATGCGTCTCGTGGAGGTTCGCGATTTTCTCGCGGGGCAGGGCTGGTTCGATCTGATGCAATACCGTCTTGGTCTCGGCGGCGGGACGCTGATGCACTGGTCACGGCTGATCGACCTGCCGATCGCCTCGCTGATCTGGTTCTTCAGCCTGTTTACGCCGCGTGAGACGGCCGAGGCGCTGGCGCTCGGCATCTGGCCCGTCTCGCTGATCCTGCCCGCCATGCTGGCCATGGCCGTTGCCGGCCGGCGTATCGGTGGTGTCGCCGGCATGCATATCAGCCTCGGCATGACCTGCGCTGTGATCTATACCGGCAGCCGTTTCGCGCCGGGCGCCATCGATCACCACAATGCCCAGCTGGCGCTGGTGGCGACGATGACGGCGATGCTGCTCGATCCGCAGCGTCGCGGCTGGAGTTATGCGGTGGCCGGCATCGCCGCAGCCGTCGCCATTGCCATCGGCGCCGAGACGACGCCTTTCGTCGCCGCCGTCTGCCTGACCGTCGCCCTGCTCTGGGCATGGGAGGGACCGGATTTCGCCGTCGCCGCTCAGTCCTTCGGGCTGGCGCTGGCGCTTGCGATCAGCATTCTGTTCTTCGCGACGGTGCCGCCGCGGCTCTATTCCATGGTCACCTGCGACAATCTCTCGCTCGGTTATTACAGCCTGGCGGCGATCGGCGGCGGCCTTTTGCTGTTTTCTTCGGTTTTTGCGAGCCGCCTTACCCGCCCCATGCGCTTTCTGGCCCTGGCCGTCGTCGGCGCCGGTGTTCTCGGCTCGGCGATCGTGATCGCGCCGCAATGCCTGAGCGATCCGCTGGCCGGTCTCGATCCCATGCTGGTCGAGCTCTGGCTGAGAAACGTTTCCGAGGCGAAATCGGTCTTCTCTCTGGCGCGCACTGAGCCCTACGACGTCGGCGCCTTTTATGCGGCAGGTCTCTTCGGTCTCGCCGTCTGCATCTTCCGTATCGTCCGGCGCGACCGCACACAGGTCCATCTGATTCTGTTTTTCCTGCTCGCCATCAGCTGGGCGATCGCACTGGTGCAGGTGCGCGGTTCGCCCTTTTCCAACCTCATCTCCATTCTGCCGCTTGCCCTGCTGATCATCGATATCAGGCGCATTTCCAACAGTGACAGCGAGAATGTCGCCGCTGCCCTCGTCTATGTGATGACCGTGCTTGCAAGCGTCCCCGCCGCCTGGGCGGTCGGTGGCGGGCTTCTCGCGCTGCAGTTCGACAAAGACGGGCAGAAAAAGCCGGCGGCTCCGGCAAAGGAACATTCCTGTACATCGCAAGAGGCGCTGGCGCCGCTTGCCGGACTTCCCGTCGGCCTCGTCTCCGCGCCGGCGGAAATGGGTGTCTCCGTTCTGCGCTTCACTGAGAATCGGGTTCTCGCAGCCCCTTATCATCGCGATCAGGGCGGCATGCTGACGGAATTGCATATCGGCATGGCAGAGCCGCAGGAGGCCGAGTCTTTTTTGAGGGGGGCGGGCGTTACAACACTCGCCTTCTGCCCCAACGATCCGCAGACCCGACAACTCGCCAAGCTGAAACCGGATGGGCTCTACGCGCAGCTCGGCAAAGGTCATGTTCCGCCCTATCTCGAGGCGCTGCCGAAGGCGGCGGATGCAGGCGTGCAGTTCTTCCGCTATCGGTCGGCGGCGAATTGACGCTGGCGGTCGTCAGTGAGAGGTGCGCAGTGCACGAAGGCGCTCGCTGGCATAGAGCCCGAGCACGAAGAGGATGAGGCCGCCATTGTAGCCGAGAATGGCATAAAGAAGCGCCAGAAGTGAAACCGGACCGGGAGAGAATATCGCCGCCAGCGCGAAGGTCATCCCGATCAGCGCGGCGACCAACGCGATCACGCCAGCCGAGCGCAATTGCCCGGCGCTAAGGCCCAATGCTGCAGCTGTGAGAATAATCATTTGAGCACCTTCCCAGAGAGAACGTGGGGAAGCATAGGAAGCGCCAACTAACAAAGATTTACCGGCGAGATTTGCCGAAAAGCCTTTGCATTGCGGTGGTTAGCAATCCCTTTCGGATGAAACGCATAGTCTAACTATGTGTTCCCCGACAAAATGGATTTTTCCCGATTTTGTTGTCATGCATGAAACTGCAACGAGAGCATGTACGGAACGTGTGGGGCGAATGCTGCCCGGCGGGTGATGTCAACAGCCGGGAAAACGGGGCTCGGGGGCGGTCGCGACCTTCCCGTTTCCCGCGGATGGTCATAGAAAGAAGGGATGAGCAACGTCTTCGACAGCGATTCGCCGACCAACCTTGCCGAATATTCGGTTTCGGAGCTTTCCGGCTCGATCAAGCGCACCGTCGAAACGGCTTTCGACCAGGTGCGCGTGCGCGGCGAAATATCAGGCTATCGCGGGCCCCACTCTTCGGGCCACGCCTATTTCTCGCTGAAGGATGATCGTGCGCGCATCGATGCGGTCATCTGGAAGGGCACTTTCTCGCGCCTGAAGTTCCGCCCGGAAGAGGGCATGGAAGTCATCGCCACCGGCAAGGTCACCACCTTTCCCGGCTCCTCGAAATATCAGATCGTCATCGAGACGCTGGAGCCGGCGGGCGCCGGCGCGCTGATGGCGCTGATCGAGGAGCGCAAGCGCAGGCTCGGCGCCGAAGGCCTGTTCGATGCCGCCCGCAAGAAGCGGCTGCCTTTCATGCCCAAGGTCATCGGCGTCGTCACGTCGCCGACCGGCGCCGTCATCCGCGACATCCTGCACCGCATCTCCGATCGTTTCCCGGTGCATGTGCTCGTCTGGCCGGTCAAGGTTCAGGGGGAGGGATCAGGCGAGGAGGTGGCGAACGCCATTCGCGGTTTCAATGCGCTAGAGCCGGCCGGCGCCATCCCGCGTCCTGATGTGCTGATCGTCGCGCGTGGCGGCGGCAGTCTTGAGGATCTCTGGAGCTTCAACGACGAAATCGTCGTGCGCGCAGCCGCCGAGAGCCGAATTCCATTGATCTCCGCCGTCGGCCACGAGACCGACTGGACGCTGATCGATTATGCCGCCGATGTGCGTGCCCCGACGCCGACGGGCGCTGCCGAAATGGCGGTGCCCGTCAAGGCAGAGCTGGAAGCGCAGGCGGCTGCTCTTGCCGCGCGCCTGCAAGGCTGCATGAACCGTCAGATGGATCAGCGCCGCCAATCCGTCCGTGCCCTGATGCGGGCACTGCCGTCGCTCGATCAGCTTCTCGCTCTGCCCCGCCGCCGCTTCGACGAGGCCGCCGCCGGCCTCGGCCGCGGACTGGAGCTCAACACCATCAACAAGCGTCGCGGCTTCGAACGCGTCGCCTCGCATCTGCGCCCTGATGTGCTCTCCAACCGCATCGCCGAGCGCCGCCAGCTCCTGAACGAGCGCATGGCACGGGCTGAACGCACCGTCGAGCGCCTGCTCGACCGTTCGAAGTCCCGCATCGACCGCGCCGAGGCCATCCTCGCCTCGCTGCCGGCGCGGCTGAAGACCCAGACCGACCGCGGCCGCGAGCGGCTCGGCAACCTTTCGCGCCACGCCGATACGGCGATCCGCCACCAGCTGACGCGCGCCCGCGCCGAGCTTTCCGCGCAGGACCGTGTGCTGCAGTCGCTCTCCTACAAGAACGTGCTGAAGCGCGGCTATGCCGTCATTCGCGACGAGGATGACAGGCCGGTCTCGCAAGCTTCAGCACTCTCCGCCGGCATGGGAATCGCCATCGAATTCGCCGATGGCCGTGTCGGCGCCATGACCACGGAAGGCGGCGCCCCGCCCGCCGGCGGCAAGAAGCGCAGCACAAAACCCGCAGACCCGGCGAAGCAGGGAAGCCTGTTCTAACAATGCGAATCCTGCTGGTGCTTGCCCATCCGTTGCCGGAAAGCTTTGCCGCCTCGGTGGCACGCACGGCTCACGAGACACTGGAAGCTTCCGGCCATGTCGTCGATCTCATCGATCTGTATGCTGAGGATTTCGACCCGCGCCTCACCGAAGCCGAGCGCCGCGGTTACTTCGATACGCCTTACGACACGTCAGCCGTTGCCGATATCGTTGCCCGCCTGAAGGCGGCTGAAGGTCTCGTCCTCGTATTTCCGCAATGGTGGTTCAATTTCCCGGCCATCCTGAAAGGGTTCTTCGACCGCATCTTCGCGCCCGGCGTGGCCTTCACCCATGATGCCGCCGGCGGGCCGCATCGTGCCTCAGCTCACCAATATCAGGCTCCTATATGCGCTGACGACGACGGGCTCGCCCTGGTGGCTCGTGCATCTCTATATGGGCGATCCCGTTCGCCGGCTGCTGAAGCGCGGCATTGCCGCTTTCTGCTCGAAGAAGCTCGTCTTCCGCATGCTGAGCCTGCACGACATGGACCGGGCGACGGAGGCCAGGCGCAAGGCGCATATAGAGCGAGTCCGCGAGGCGCTTTCTGTCGTCTGACCTATTCGAAATCGGCCAGGAACTTCTTGAGCAGCCGGTCGAACTCGGCCTTGTCTTCGGCCGTCAGATTGCGCGTCAGCCGCTGCTGGTTGGCGACATGGGCACCGACCGCCTCTTCGACGGTCGCAAGCCCCTTATCCGTCAGCGCGATCAGCACGCTGCGCCTGTCCTGCGGATTGACGATGCGCTCGACGAAACCCGCCTTTTCCAACTGGTCGATCCGGTTCGTCATCGTGCCGGAGCTGACCATCGTCATCTCCAGAAGCTCGCCCGGCGAAAGCCGGTGCGGCGCGCCGGAGCGGCGAAGCGTGGCCAGCACGTCGAAAGACGAGGTGGAAAGCCCGTGCTTCATGAGCACGGCTTCGACTTCACGGCCGAGATGGGTGCCGAGGCGCTTCAGGCGCCCGAGGATGCCCATCGGCTCGACGTCGAGATCCGGCCGCTCGCGCCGCCATTGCGCCAGAATCCGGTCGACGTGATCTTGCTTCTCTTCACCCATACGACATCGATATCAGCAGATATCTTGACGTCAAGATAAGATACGCTATGTTGAATTTATCTTGATATAGAGATTCTTGAGATGAAGACAAATTCGCGCTATTTCGTCGACGTGTTCGTGACTGCCGTCGCGCCCGCCATCTGGGGCAGCACCTATTTCGTCGCGACCTCCTTTCTGCCGCAGGGTTATCCGCTGTCCGTCGCCATGTTGCGCGCTCTGCCGGCGGGTCTGCTTCTGCTACTCATTGTTCGGAAGTTGCCGACGGGCATCTGGTGGGGCCGCGCCTTCATTCTCGGCGCGCTGAACTTCTCGTTCTTCTGGGCGATGCTCTTCCTCTCGGCCTATCGCCTGCCGGGCGGCGTGGCGGCGACGGTCGGCGCCGTGCAGCCGCTGATCGTCATCGCGCTGTCGCGCCTCTTCCTCGGCAAGCCGATCCGCTTCCTCGCCGTCATCGCCGGCCTGATCGGCATGGCGGGCGTCGCGCTTCTGGTTCTGACGCCGAATGCGGCGCTCGATCCGATCGGCGTCGCCGCCGGTCTCGCCGGCGCCGTCTCCATGGCTTTCGGCACGGTGCTGAACCGCCATTGGCAGCCGCCCGTTTCCAGCCTGACCTTCACATCATGGCAATTGACCGCGGGCGGCATCCTGCTCGTGCCCGTCGCCTTGCTGCTGGAGCCGGCGCTCCCGGCGCCGACGGCAGCCAATATTCTCGGCATCGCCTGGCTTGGCCTCATCGGCGCGGCCTTTACCTATCTGCTCTGGTTTCGCGGCCTCTCTCGCATCGAGCCTTCGGCCGCGGCTTCGCTCGGCTTCCTGAGCCCGGTCGTCGCGACCCTTCTCGGCTGGCTGGCGCTCGGCCAGAGCCTGACGCCGGCGCAGATTGCCGGCTTCGCCATGGTGCTCGCCAGCGTCTGGCTCAGTCAGCGCGCGATGATGCCGATCAGGCCCACTCGCCCTGACGCATCACCGCAACCCGCGATCCATCGGGCTTGACGCCGTCGATATCGACCTTGTCGGAGCCGATCATCCAGTCGATATGAATCAGGCTGGAATTGCCGCCCTGCGCCTTGATCTGCTCCTGGCTCAGTTTTGCCCCATCGAGGAAGCACTTCGAATAGCATTGGCCGAGCGCGATGTGGCACGAGGCGTTTTCGTCGAACAGCGTGTTGTAGAAGAGGATGCCGCTCGCCGAGATCGGCGAGGAATGCGGCACGAGCGCCACTTCGCCGAGCCGGCGCGCGCCCTCGTCGGTGTCGAGCACCTTGTTCAGCACCTCTTCGCCACGCGAGGCCTTCGCTTCGACGATGCGTCCGCCCTCGAAGCGCACCTGGATGTTGTCGATCAGCGTGCCCTGGTGCGAAAGCGGCTTGGTGCTCGAAACATGGCCTTCGACGCGCAGCGCATGCGGCGTGGTGAAGACTTCCTCGGTCGGGATGTTCGGATTGCAGGTGATGCCGTTCTTGGCGGTGGATGCGCCGCCATGCCATTCATGCCCGTCGGCAAGGCCGACCGTCAGGTCCGTGCCCGGTCCCTTGAAATGCAGCGAGGCGAAGCGCTCGCCGTTCAGCCAGGCCGAGCGCTTGGCAAGGTTGGCATTGTGTTCGGCCCAGGCGGCGACGGGATCGCTGACATCGACGCGCGAGGCGGCAAAGATCGCCTTGGCGAGCTTGGCGATCGCGATCGGTTCCGGGTCGTCGGGAAAGACAACCTTGGCCCAGGACGGGTTGGGATAGGAGACGATGTTCCAGTTGATGTCGAAATTCGAGATTTTTTCGAGCGCCGGCTTGTAAGCCGTCGACATGGCGCGGTTGGCGCGGCCGACCTTGCCGGCATCCTGCTCGGCAAGCAGCATCGGATTGTCGCCCGAGACCGCAAGACGGGCCGCCCCGTTGGCATAGGCCTTGGCCATGCCCTCGTAGAGCCAATCGGAGGCGCGGTCGAAGCTCTCGTCGCTGCCGTATTGATAGCGCGCCAGCGTCGTTTCCTCGTCGGAATAGAAGGTGCTGACCAGCCCGGCGCCGGCCTGATAGGCGTGTTTGGTGATGAGGCGGACGAGCGGCAGCGCCACGACAGGGGCGGTGATCACCAGGTCCTGACCCTTCTGCAACTGCAAACCGACCTTGACGGCGACTTCCGCAAGCTTTTCCAGCTTGGCGGGATCAACGGTGTTCTGGCTCTGGGGCATGAAAGTCATGGGTGTAACCTGCCTTCTGTCATCGATGCTCGGAGGCTGGAAGACTTAGACCCGTTTGCGGCGAAAATGAAGCGCATCACTACCGAATTGAAGGCGGCCGGACGCATGCCCGGCCGCTTTGCGCGCCTCAAGCAGCGGCCGGTCGCCTGAGCAGGATCGAGTTACGCTTCTCGAGGAACTCCGTCAGCCGCTGCGGATAGTCTTCGCTGACGGCGTCCCTGACGCTCGCCCGCTCGGACAGCGCCTTGCGCCAGCGCTTGACCCGCTCGAGCCCGTCGAAGATGCGGCTGTCGCCGAGCGTATCGAAGAGATCGAAATAGCGGAAGACCGGCGCGAAGACGGCATCGACGAGGCTGAATCGGCTGCCGGCGAAATAGGGGCCGTCCGCCAGTGCACCCTCGATCGTCGCGAATTTGGCGGCGAGCGCCTTGCACTTGGCCTCCAGCTGCGCCGCATCCTGCGCCGTCTCATAACCCCAGAGATCGGACAGCACGGACGAGCCGAACTCCATCCACCCGCGATGGCGGGCACGGGTCAGCGGATCGGCCGGATGCAGGGCGGCACCCGACTGCGTCTCCTCCAGATATTCGCAGATGACGCTGCTTTCGAACAGCACCTCTTCGCGGCCATCGTCTTCTTCTATCCGGAGCAGCGGCACTTTGCCGAGCGGCGAGATCTTCAGGAACCAGTCCGGCTTGTCGGCAAGATCGATGTTGACGCGCTCGAAGGGTACACCCTTTTCGAGAAGCGCGATCGCGGCGCGCTGCACATAGGGGCAGAGGTGATGGCTGATGAGGGTAAGCCTGCTCATGGAAGTCTCCTGGATGTTGCGGAAAAGATCGGCCGTCTCATATTACATGCAAATGCATCTAATATCGCTTGCGGAGAAATTCAAGATAAATGTAATTGCATTTATGTCTGAGGATATGCACGAACCGCGTGAAGCCGCCGTCTCCGCCTGGACACGCATCATGCGCGCCCGCGAGCGGCTGCTTGGCGCCATCGAAGCCGATTTGAAAGCGGCCGGCATGCCGCCGCTTGCCTGGTACGACGTGCTGTGGGAACTGGCGCGCTCGGAAGAGGGCAGACTGCGCCCCTATGAGATCGAGGAGCGCACATTGCTGGCGCAGTATAATCTCTCCCGCCTGCTCGACCGGCTGGAAAGAGAAGGTCTGGTCCGCCGCGAGGTCTTCGCAGACGATGGACGCGGCCGCTGGGTGGTGATCACCGATACCGGCTGCCAGCTTCGCGAGCGCATGTGGGCCGTCTACGCCAGATCGATCGAGGCTCATATCGGCGGCAAGCTTGCCGAAAGCGAGGCGAAGACGCTTGCCGGTCTTCTCGCGCGATTCCTCTGATCAGGCGATCAGTGGCGCTGCGGCCGCCTTCAGCGCCTTCAACGCATCCTTCGGATCGAGCCGCACTTGCAGCCCGCGTTGCCCGCCATTGATATAGACGAGCGGCTCTGCGAGGGCCGCCTCCTCGATCGCCGTCGGCACCGTCTTCTTCTGGCCGAAGGGGCTGATGCCGCCGACATGATAACCCGTCAGCCGCTCGGCATCGGCAGGCTTCATCATATTGGCCGACTTGCCGTGAAAGGCGTTTGCGAGATTCTTCATGCTGACTTCGCGATCCGACGGCACGACGACGCAGACCGGTTTGCCGTCCACCTCCGCCATCAGCGTCTTCAGAACCCGGTGCGGGGCCTCGCCCAAGGCTTCCGCCGCCTGCAGCCCGACGCGCTCGGCGCCGGGGTCGTACTCATAGCTATGGATGGTGAAGGGGATGCCTGCCTGAGAAAGAGCCTGCGTCGCACGGGTGGTCTTGGACATTGTCAGCGCTCGAAAGCACCGGCGTAGATGTCCGGCTTGAAGCCGATCAGCAGCTTGCCCTTCGCCTCCAGCACCGGCCGCTTGATCATCGACGGCTGGTCGAGCATCAGCGCGATCGCCTTTTCCCGGGTCAGGTTCTCGCGCTCGGCATCGGGAAGCTTGCGGAAGGTCGTGCCGGCGCGGTTGAGCACCGTATCGAGACCGGCTTCGTCGATCCAGGCTTCGAGATGGCCGCGGTCGATGCCGAGCGCCTTATAATCGTGAAACTCATAGGCGACGTCGTGTTCTTCAAGCCAGCTGCGGGCCTTCTTCATCGTGTCGCAATTCTTGATGCCATAGATGGTGACGGCCATGCCGATCGATCTCCCTGTGATGACAGCGAGATAGCATGCACGATGGCCGGCGCAAACGCCGTGCGGCGTTTTATCCCTTGATCCTTGCCCCACATTCATCCGGGAAGAGACGCTCAATTCTCCAGCGTGCCGGCTTTACGTGAGGCTTTGCTCGGATTGTCGCAGGCGATCTTCATCAGGTCGCCGCGCCGCCGCACCAGCCTGTCGGACGTTCGGGTCAGGATCAGCCCGTCCTGCGGCGAATGCAAGTCGATGCTGCCGCCAGGCTGACCCGGCCGGGTGACGATCGTCGCCAGAAGATCGCCTGCGGCAATCCGCTCGCCGATGCTGCGATGGAAGAGTACGGCTCCGCCTTCGGGTGCGCGGATGATCTCGACATTGTCGAGCGGCACGGCCGGACCGGAAAATGCGGCTGCCGTTGCCATTGCGCCGCTGACGATCCCTCGTGCGCCAAGGAAATGCCAGAGCCCGTCCGCATCCTTTTTCGCCAGCACCGGATCGACATCGCGCTTGCCGCGCAGTTCGACGGTGACGGAGAGTTTGCCTGGCAGCCGGGATCGGCGTTCGCCGGGGATTTGATATTTCCAGGCAAAGCCGACTGCCTCCTCGAAGGCGGAGCTTTCGCCGTCCGAAAGCAGCACGGCCTTCATGTCGAGCGCGGCGGCAAGATCGGCCGCTTCCGGCCAGAAGGCCTCGTCGATATAGGCATATTGCAGGGATTCGTCGTCGCAATGCAGATCGAGGACCAGATCGGCGCCGAGCGCCATATGCAGGAGCTGCCGCTTCAACCTGTCGATAGCCGGATAATCATCGATGTTCTCGATCAGCTCGGCCCGATCGGCAATGGAGATCAGCGGGAAATCACGGTTGAAATTGGTGCGGGAGCCGAGGTCGAAACGGCCCTGCAGCTCGCCGAAATGCGATTGCGCCGCGCCGATCGGATTGGCCTGCGGTACGATGGTGATATCGCCTGCGATCTTACCTTCGCTTTCCGCCTGCCGCAGCCGCTCGCAGAGGAAATGCAGGAGCGCCGTGCCCGGCAATTCGCCGGCATGGAGAGCGGCCTGGATATAGGTCTTCGGCGCTTTCGGATCGCGGCCGGTAAACCGCAGCACCGGCAGCCGCCACTCCGTACCCGGCGTATCGCCTGGGATGATGATCTCTGAAACGTCCATGCTGTCTTGGCTCCCGTCTGTATCTCGAACAGGTTTTCCGAGTTTTATGCGCGGACATTGGAGAAGCGCAAGCTCAGCCAAGCAGCGGCCAGCGATCGATGATGCGGTGTTCGGTTTTTCCGAGAAGGCTGTGGATCAGCAGGAATTCATCCGCCGTCCATGAAACCGGCCCGTCGAGGGTCGTCGCCGGCACGGCCTTGCGGTCATAGAGCAGCGTCATGTGCGGCGTGAAATTTCGGCTGATATTATGTGGCAATCCCGTGTTGTGCATGCCGACGCCCAGCTGGACATGCAGCCGCGTGAGCGGTTTCAGCCCGCCTTCACCGCAAAGGACGAGCGGGCGCGCCTTGCCCTCCCGCCTGAAGCTCATGATCCTGTCGAAACTGATCGCGATCGGCGCGCTCTCCACCGTGGCGCCCGCCTGGCGCGCCGCGAAAATCACATCCTCCGGCAGGTCCTCATAGTCGCCGACGCCGATAACGCTCACGTGCAGCGTCGAAAGCCGCGGTTCTGCGGAAAGGGAGAAGGTTTTGCCATAGTCATCGGCGATCGAAGCCACCCGCTCCCCGATGCTCGCGGGAGGACGGAGAGCGAAGAACAGCCGGTGTCCGCCGCCACCCCGCCGCTGAGGCTGGTTTTGGCCATGGCCGAAGTCGAAGGAAATCTGGTTCATGGGCTGTCAGGCCGTCATCACCCGCCTCATCGTTGGAAAGGAACGACGAAGGATATCCGGAGGGGATGGAATATCAAGAACAAAAAAAGAACAATATCTGCAAGAAACGGGTTGAAACAGCGCCCGTCCCATATGATTTTGGTGGTAATCGAAAACGCGGAGGCTGTGTCATGGCCCAAGCAGTGCACCACTATCTCATCTTCGAAACCGCAGGCGGTTTCTGCGGCATCGCCTGGAGCGACGCCGGCATCGCCCGGTTCCAACTGCCGACCAAAACCGCGGAAGCGACCGAGCGGTTGCTGCTGCGCCGTCTGCCGGATGCCGAACCCGGCGCGCCGACGCCCGGCGTGATCGAGACGATCGCCGCCGTGCAGCGTTATTTCCAGGGAGAAGAGACGGATTTTTCCGGCGTCGAGCTCGATCTTGCCGGCCAGGACGCCTTCTTCAAGGATATTTATGCGGCGGCGCGGCGCGTCGGCTGGGGCAGCACGACCACCTATGGCGCGCTGGCGAGAGAACTCGGTGCCGGGCCGGAAGCCGCCCGCGATGTCGGCCAGGCGATGGCGAAGAACCCAGTCGCTCTCATCATCCCCTGTCATCGCGTGCTCGCCGCCGGCGGCAAGATCGGCGGCTTCTCCGCCCCCGGCGGTTCGTCGTCCAAGGCCCGCATGCTGGAGCTCGAAGGCGTCCAGCTCGGCCCGCCGCCGCCTGCTCAACAATCGCTCCTCTTTTAGAAGACGAAACGAGCTTGCCGCCAGCTCAATAGGGGCTGGCGGTCGGCCGGATGATGATCTCGCTGACATCGACGTCATCGGGCTGCGCGAGATGCAGGCACGTCCGGGCGGCCTGCTAAGGATCACCGTTTCCTTGATTGCCGAAAGCTTCCTCTCCGGCACATTGTTGGCCGGCTTCATGGAAGCCTGCCCTGAAATCAAGCTCGCTATCACCGTCACCGACGACGAATTCGATATTGTCGGCAGCCGCTGAAGCTGCGTGCGCTGGTCGATTATATCAGGAGGACTGCCCGTCGTTAGCTGTGCCGCCGATCACCTGATCCCGCCCCGCAGGCTATCGGCAAGCGCGGAAAGAGCATTGGCGATTTGCGCCGCGGTTTCGGGCGGCGGCAGCGGTATCTTCAGGCTCCGCGCGCCTGTGGCCGAATCACGCTCGACCCAGGGATGCGCCGCTGCATCGGAATCGTTGGCCGCAGTCAGCGCGGCAACGACCTGCACGCCGATCTGGGCCAGCGCTTGCCACGGATCGGAAGCGGCATCGGGCGGCGGCGCTCCGGCGGCTTCGGTTCGTACGGCCGCTTTTGCCGCCGCGGCGGGCTCGGTATCCGCTTGGAGATCGTCCGCGGACACAGCATCGTCAGCGACGGCGAAGTTCGACACTTCCTCGGCCGGCGTCACGGTTTCGCCTTCGCCCATGTTCCCGGTGACGTTCTCCACTTCCTTCATGAAGCGGCTGAGGCGCGAGCCGCCGAGCGAAATCTCACCAAGGCCGCCGTCGAGAATTCCGGCGGACAGAGAGCGCTTGAACGCCAGAACCGAAAGCATGCCCTCTTCGATGGTGCCCTTCGAGACGAAATTGATGACCTGCACCGGTCGCGCCTGGCCTATGCGATGGATGCGGGCGATGCGTTGCTCAAGAATAGCCGGGTTCCACGGCAGATCCATGTTCACGAGCGTCGATGCATTCTGCAGATTGAGCCCCGTGCTGCCGGCATCGGTGGACAGGAAGACGCGGCAGGCCGGATCGTTGCGAAACTGCTCGAGCAGCGCCGGACGTTTTTCCGACGGAACGCCGCCATGGAGACTGACATAGCCGATTCCGCGCGCTTCGAGGCGGCGGATGACGATATCGTGGGTGCGGGTCCATTGGGAGAATACGACCGCCTTGGCTTCGGGATCGGCGAACAGTTCATCCAGCAGCGCCGCCAGTTCGTCTGCCTTGACGCCGTGGTCGGTCTCCTGGTCCAGGAGATAGGTGCTGTTGCACGACATCCGCATGTTCTGCAGCGCACAGGTCAGCCGGCGTTGATCCTTGTCCGAAAGGAATTTCGTCTTGTGCCAGCGCTGGACGATTCTCGCCACGACATCAGCGTTTTCCTGGTGGCAAAGCATCTGACCTTCGGTCATCGGCACCAGGAAATTTTGGTCGGTTCGGCTCGGCAGTTGCCGCAGCACCTCGGATTTGCGCCGGCGGATCATGATGGGCGCCAGTGTCTGGCCGATCTTTTCCAGCCCCGTATAGCCGATGACGCGTCCGCTTTCGTCCTTGACCTGATGTTCGTGCAGCAGCTTCCAGGTTGGCCCCAAACGGTGCTGATCGACGAACTGGACGATGGAAACCAGCTCTTCCAGCTTGTTCTCCAGGGGCGTTCCGCTCAGAACGATCGCGTAGGCGCTGTCGATGCTTTTCAAGGCGCGCGCCGCAATGGTGTTCCAGTTTTTTACCCGCTGCGCTTCATCGACAATGACCAGATCAGGCGCCCAGGCGGTGATCAGGTCGAGATCGGGTTTGAGCTTTTCGTAGTTCGTGATTTTGCAGAAATCGTCCAGAGCGAAGTCCTTCTGCCGCTCCGCCCGGCCACCGTTGATGACGCGGGCCGCATTCTCGCCGCCTCGGCCCGAAAAACGCGCAATTTCGCTTTGCCACTGGTATTTGAGCGAAGTCGGGCAGATCACCAGCACTCTCGATACGCCGAAATGCCGCGCCAGGATTTCCGTAGCGGCGATCGCCTGTATTGTCTTGCCCAGCCCCATGTCGTCGCCGATCAGCGCCCGCCCGGCCCGCGTCGCAAACAGCGCGCCTTCGGCCTGATAGGGATAGAGCGGCACCGACAGGAGCGTCTGCAGTCCGGGGTCGGCGGCACCTTGCGGAAAAAGTTGGTCGAGCTTCGAGGCTCGCCGTTCTGCATCCCTTTTTCCCGCGATGAAGTCGAGCGCATCGTCGTAGGCGCGGAACTCATGGTCGCTGCCAGACGCCGTGGCCATGAAAAGCTCCAGTTCGCCGAAGCGGCCGTCCGGAAGCATGCCGTCGCGCTCGGCGTCGAACAGGGCCGCCGCGGCTTGCCTCACGGCCTGCGGGCATTGGGTTCCGGCCCGGAAATGGATGCGCCTCTGGCCGTCATTGCGCAGGTAGAGTTCGGAAAATGCCGGCTGATAGCCCCGCGCAAACGCCGTCTTGGCGCCGCGCTTCTTCTCCAGCCGGGAAAGCGTGAATTCGATGTGCTTGCAGGTGCCCAGTTCGCTGGTGGAGTAGTCGGGGCACGAACAGAAATTGCCGCCGGGGCCTCGACCACGAATCGCGACGCGGTAGCTGGAATTCGAAACGGGATTGCTGACCTTGAACTCGGAGAAAAACGGCTCGCCGGTCAGATTCTCGAGTCCGAAAGCCTGCCCCCGGCCGAATTGGCGGCGCAGGCCGCGCTGCCAGTCCACCGGCGACAGATCGGCGGGCGCGTGGGTACGCGACAGCTTGGGTTCCTGGTTCGACTTGGCCGCCGCTTTCACGTTTCCGGGCTTGGATTTCATCGAAGCACATCCATTCAGAAGAGTTTTCCGCGTAACATTCTTCCAGGCTTACCCCGTGGTATCGGCGAGTTCCTTTGCCGTAGGGTAAACCGTCGCCGCAGAAGAATTATCGAGATTCGAAGCCGGATGCATCCGCTCTTCCGAAAAATATACGCAGCTCCGACCGGCGGTAGGATGCGGTCCATGGCTATCGGCTCAATGCTGCCGCCGGCAGGTCTGGTGAATTGATTTTAGGCTTCCCGGACAGTCTCATAGCCCGCCGCTTGGGCGGATCTTATGAAGCCGCGGTCAAAGGTAACGAACGCGTCGCAGTGAGCCGCCTTGGCAAGATGGAGGGCATCGGCAAAATCCATTCCCTTCTCGGCGAGATCGAACGCGACGGCAACGCCTGTTGGTTCTTCAATCGTCACCCTAGCCAGTCCGCCAAAAGCGCGAAGTGCGCGGGCAACGTCCGAGCGGCCGTACCCATAGGCGCTGCGCAGCACCCATTCGACTTCCAGCATCACCGTAACGGCGACAAAAACCGGTTGTCCGTCGATGATCTCACGTGCGCGAGGAGACTGTTCCGGATGATCGCCCGTCAAGTATCGGACGATGAGATTGGTATCAATCGCGATCATGGCGGCGGCGGGCTTCAGCTAGGATGGCGGCTTCCATGTCTTCCAGGGTTTTCGGCTCGCCGCCGAAGGGAAGCATGCCGAATACGTCGGCCGGCCGCGTCGGCGCGAAAGCAGAGGCTTGCCTCAGCAGCACCCCCTCCGGGGTTTCCTCGACAATCAAACGAGTTCCAGCTTCCCACTCCCTGCGCTGGCGCACGGCTTTGGGAAGAATGACCTGTCCTTTGGTGGAAACGGTGGTGATGAGGTTTTCAGCACGCGCCATCAGCTTGAGTTCCGTAGGTAAGACAAAGGTAAGATAGCTGTGCTGGCTGCTTTATTCAAGATGCCCCATATGACATGGTGGGCCGTCAGCACCTGGCGGTGCGGTCGTTGGACGTTTCCCGCCGGCGCCGTACAAACATCAAGATTGGTCGAGCGCTGCGCGTCGTCGGCACCACCGACAATCTGGAGCCGGCTGCGCTCTATCTTTATCGCGACTGGCTTCCAGTGAGCGGTGAAGAAGCACGCGACTTCCCGATTTATTGCCAGCGCCTCAGTTTCTTCCCGGAAGTGCCGGAGCATGAGGCGGTGGCGGAGCTTTTTCTGCCGCTGAAATGGCGGCCGTCACTCCCACTCGATCGTGCCCGGGGGCTTCGACGTGACGTCGTAGACCACGCGGTTGATGCCGCGCACCTCGTTGATGATGCGGGTGGCGGCGCGGCCGAGGAATTCCATGTCGTAGTGATAGAAATCCGCGGTCATGCCGTCGACTGACGTGACGGCGCGGAGCGCACAGACGAATTCGTAAGTGCGTCCGTCGCCCATGACGCCGACGGTCTGGACGGGAAGCAGTACGGCGAAAGCCTGCCAGATGGCGTCGTAGAGGCCGGCCTTGCGGATTTCGTCGAGATAGATCGCATCGGCTTCGCGCAGGATCTCGAGCTTTTCGCGGCTGATGCCGCCGGGGCAGCGGATGGCGAGGCCCGGACCCGGGAAGGGGTGACGGCCGATGAAGCTGTCGGGCAGGCCGAGTTCGCGGCCGAGCGCGCGCACCTCATCCTTGAAAAGTTCGCGCAGCGGCTCGACGAGCTGCATCTTCATGCGCTCCGGCAGGCCGCCGACATTGTGGTGCGATTTGATCGTCACCGACGGGCCGCCGGTGAAGGAAACGCTCTCGATCACGTCGGGATAGAGCGTACCCTGGCCGAGGAAATCGGCGCCGCCGAGTTTCTTCGCCTCTTCCTCGAAGGTTTCGATGAAGAGCCGGCCGATGATCTTGCGCTTGGTTTCCGGGTCGGAAACGCCTTCGAGTTCGCCGATGAAGCGGTCGGAGGCATCGACGTGCAGCAGATGCAGATTGTAGTGCTCGCGGAACATGGCGACGACGTTGGCCGCCTCGTCCTTGCGCATCAGCCCGTGGTCGACGAGGATGCAGGTCAACTGGTCGCCGACTGCCTCGTGGATCAGCAGAGCGGCGACGGAACTGTCGACGCCGCCCGAAAGCGCGCAGATGACGCGCTTGTCGCCCACATGCTTGCGGATCTCGTCGACCGCCTTCTGGCGATAGGCCGACATCGACCAGTCGCCCTTGATGCCGGCGATGTTGTGAATGAAGTTGCCGATCAGCTTGGCGCCGTCTGGCGTATGCACCACCTCGGGGTGGAACTGCACGCCGTAATATTTGCGCTTCTCGTCGGCGATGAAGGCGTAGGGCGCGTTGGAGGAGGTGGCGACCACCTCGAACCCATCAGGCAGCGCCGTGACGCGGTCGCCATGGCTCATCCAGACCTGATGGCGCGAGCCGGAGGACCAGAGGCCCTCGAACAGCTGGCAATCCTTGTCGACATCGAGGAAGGCGCGGCCGAATTCGCGGTGATGGCCGCTCTCGACCTTGCCGCCGAGCTGCATGCACATCGTCTGCTGGCCGTAGCAGATGCCGAAGACCGGCAGGCCGCTGTCGAAGATGATCTGGGGCGCCCGCGGCGACCCTTCATCGACGGTGGAAGCCGGGCTGCCGGAGAGGATCACGGCTTTCGGCTGCAGGCGCTTGAAGCCTTCTTCGGCCGATTGGAAGGGAACGATCTCGCAATAGACGCCGGCCTCGCGCACGCGCCGCGCGATGAGCTGGGTCACCTGGCTGCCGAAATCGACGATGAGAACGGAGTCGGGATGTGCTGTCTGGGTCATGGCGAGGCTTTAAAGAAAAGCGCTTCGCCTTGCAATCCGGGAAATCGGCGGCATCGGCTTTTTATTGTTCCGATTGTCCCCGCACGTCCTTTAAGACGCGCATCGGCGCCGTCAGGCTCAGAACCAGAACACGCCGTCTTCCAGCGCCGTGAACAGGCTGTCGACGCCGTAGGAGAGCTTGCGGTCGACGATGTGCAGATATTCGGTCCAGCCCGAAATGTGCTGCAGCTCGACGACACCGTCGGAAATGCCGCGGAGCCCGATCAGCGGCAGCTTGTAGCCCTGGCAGGCGCGCAGCACCGCATAGGTTTCCATGTCGACCATGTCGGCGTCGATGCCGCTATAGGCGGCACCCGAGATGACGTTGCCGCCTGTGGAAAGGCTGGCTTCCGGAATGCCGGGAATGCGCAGCGGCAGCTCCAGCGTCACGGGCAGGTCCAGGAAGGGCGTCTGGCCTTTTTCGAAGCCGAGCGGCGAGGCGTCCATGTCGCGATAGGAAACCGAAGTCACCTGATAGATTTCGGTCTGTTCGAGCTTGGCCGAGCCGGCTGAGCCGAGCGAGACGACGAGATCGGGCAGATCGTCTGCGGCATCGAGCCGCGCCAGGGCTCTGGTCAGCGCGACCGCCGCTTCCACAGGGCCGACGCCGGTCATCAAGGGTTCGATGCGCGAACGCAGGAAGGGGCCGTATTCGGCTTCCGCCGCCATCACGAAAAGGATGGATTTTCCCGCGACCGACTTCAGTTCGAACTTCATCCGGTAATTCCCTCTCTACCGCGAATGACCATCATCGTTCCGGTCATGGAGGCGATGAGCTTCGCCGGCCCGTCGCCGATCGCGTAGCCTCGTCCGTCGGCGACGATGATGGTCGAGCCGGGCTTGGTGATTTCCCCGCGAAACAGGAAGCGATCGCCCCGCCCCGGCGACATGAGATTGACCTTGAACTCGATCGTCAGGATCGAGGCTTCCGGGTCGATGAGGCTGTAGGCCGCAAAGCCGCAGGCCGAATCGAGTGCTGCGGAAATGATGCCGGCATGCAGGATGCCGTGCTGCTGTGTCAGTTTGACGTCGAAGGGAAGCTCGATCTCGACGACGCCGTGCTCGACGCGCGTCAATTCCGCGCCGATCGTCTGCATCGCCGCCTGGCGCGCAAAATTACGGCGGATTCGCGCGCGGAAATCGCCCCTGTCAGTCTCGCTCATGGCTACCCCTCTCGAAGCCGCGAAAGTGGCATGACACGCCGGATTCGACAAGCTGGACATCGCCGAAATCGATCTCGGCGGCGATGGAAACGTCAGGGCGTGTCGCCGGGGCCACCTTTCGCCGTGCCGCCGTTGCGCAAGCCTGCATCGTCGGCCGATCGGCTTCGTGCAATGCGATTGCAGCTTCGCGCGGAACGCGTATTCTCGCAGCCGATCCCGATGATGGAGCGCCAGCGGCATGACGACGATATCGCAATCGGTCCGGAATTTCGAGGACTGGCTGGCCGGCGAACTCGGCGACGATCTCGTCAAGAAGGATCTGCGCGAGAAGCACAAGAAGATGCGCAGCAACGAGTTCGTCTTCCTGCGCGCCACCTATTGGCGCTGGTGCGAAACTATCCTCGATATCTGCCCGAAGCTTGCGAGCGCGCCCCAGGTGCTCGCGGTCGGCGATACGCATCTGGAAAATTTCGGCACCTGGCGCGATGTCGAGGGCCGGCTCGTCTGGGGCGTCAATGATTTCGACGATGCGGCGGTGATGCCCTATGCGCTGGATCTCGTTCGTCTGGCGGCAAGCGCCATCCTGGCGCGCGGCGACAACGGCCCGTCCGTCCGCAGGATCGGCGAACTGATCCTGAGTGGTTATCGCAGGGGCATTGAAAATCCGCTGCCCGTCATCCTCGAGCGCGACTATAAATGGTTGCGGAAGGCGTTGATGCTGCCGAATTCGGAACGCCGGGAATTCTGGGAGAAATATGAGGTGCTGCGTCCCGGCAAGAAGCCGGCGCCTCCAGCCTATGTCAAGGCGCTCACCGGTGCGCTGCCGCCCGGATCAGGTCCCTTCGTGGCGAAGCCGCGGAGCGCCGGCACCGGAAGCCTCGGCCGGCCGCGCTTCGTCGCCTATGCCGAATGGCAGGGCGGGCCCGTGCTGCGCGAGGCGAAGGCGCTGGTGCCGTCGGCTTGGTCGCTTTGCCATGGGCCGCGGGATGGGACGATCCATGCGGGCAAGATCGCCGGCGGCCGGATGCGCTCGGCCGATCCCCACTATCAAGTCTCCGGGCGTATTCTCCTGCGCCGGCTCTCGCCGAACAGCCGCAAGATCGAAATCGACAAGCACCCGGAAATCCTCCTTGCACCGACGATGCTCGAGCTGATGGGCTTCGAGATCGCCAACTGCCATTCCGATGATCCGGCGGCGGCTGCGGCGATCCTGGACGATCTGCGGGGGCGCGGAAGCGAATGGCTGCATGAGGCGGCAAGGGCCGCGGCGACAGCGATCAGCGCCGAGCAGAAGGCTTATGAACGCAGGCGTTGAGAGATCCGGACGATGTGCTGATCCCAGGCGACGTCGCTGCGGGTCGACCGGAAATCGCCGTCATAGGAGGAGACGGCAAAGCCCTCTCTTGCCGGCGCAATGCCGGCGGCATCCGGAACGATGGTCTCGGCCAGTACCTTGCCCGTCCTGGCATCGATCGTCACCGAGGCGCCGCCTTTCGGCGAGGTGACGCCGACGAGGCCTTCGCTGCGATTGACGGCGATCGCGCCGACGTAGTTGGCAAGCCTGCGCGTCGTCTCTTCCGGCAGGTCGATGAAGGAGAGGTCCTCGCCCTTGGCGAAATGGCCGACAAGCGGCGGCAGATCGTTGCGGTGGCCTTCATACTGGCACGCGAACCAGATGCGGCCATCGCCGCCGAGGTCGACATGGCGGGTGGAGAGCGCCGACCATTCCGCCGGCAGCATGTGTTTTTCGACCAGCGCACCGGTCGCCGCATCGATCAGGACGAGAGACGGCTGCATCGCCCCGAGATTGAGCTTGGTGCGGCCGAAATCCGGATGGGTTTCGATGCCGCCATTGGCGACGATGAGAAGGCGCCCGTCATCGGAAACCGTCATGTCGTGCGGGCCGATACCGTAAGTCTCGAATTCGCCGATGCGGGTGAAGCGGTCGGTGGCGTCGTAGAGCCCGATCATGCCGCGATTGCCGTCGAAGTCGTTCTCGCTGGCGTAAAGCAGGCGGCCGTCGGGAGAGAAGGCGCCGTGACCGTAGAAATGCCGGTCTTCCCTGGAGCTGATGACGATCGGCTCGCCCTTATTCCGAGGGTCGAAGATCATCGCATAGGTGCCGGGCCGGCGCGCGAAGGCGACGGTCTTGCCGGTGGCCGCACTGAAGGCCATGCCGTGAGCCCGCGCCGGAAGCGCCACTTGGTCGATGATCTCGCCGCCCTCCGTCACGGTCGCGACGGCAAAGGAGCCGTCGGCTGCGCGAATGCCCGAGGCATAGACCGCATCGGCCCGTTCGAGAGCCATCAGCGACTTGGGCGCCAAGGCTGCAAGAAAGCCCATTCCTGCCGCCTTGACGAAGCTGCGTCGGTCGATCGCGGCACTTCTCCACATCGCATCAGTCTCCGTCGGAAAAGGAAAAGCCGGCCGAAAGCCCAACGGCCGCACCGTAATCGTCGCTGATCTTGGTGATCAAATTACGGCTCTCGGCCAGCAGCGTGTCGAGCTTGGCCTTCTCGGCATCGCTGGTTGCGACTTCGATATCGGGATTGAGCTTCGGAACGTTCTCGAGCAGCGATTTGAAATTCTCGTCGATCGATGCGGCGACCGCCTGCTTGTCCGGCGGCAGGAGCTCGGCCATGCCGGCCTTCTGCCAGAGCGTGCGCAGGCCCTCCAGATTGGCGGCCATCGACTTCCAGGTGTTTTTCGACCGCCAATAGATCGCCATGCGCGGGCGCGGCGCGGTGTCCTTGCCCTTGTAGAACTGCTCCAGCCGCTGGTCGCGGACATTCTCCGCGCCATGGACGAGAATGCCGAGCAGGGCGGTGACGGCTTCCTTGTTGTCCATGAAATCGTCGCTCTGCGGGCCGGGATGTTTCCAGCTCGCCTGCACCCCGTCGGGCTTTTCCCAGGCGGCGACGACTTCGCCGGCCTCGCGCTGGATATTGCCGGCGATCGCCGCGCCGTAAAGGCAGCGGAAGCCGCCCTTCTGCTTGACGAGATCGTCGGAGCCGTTGCCGTAAAGCACATATTCCAGCGCCGTCAGGCCCTGGAGCGCGACACTCTTGCCGGCGATCGCATCGACCGTCGCATCCTTCGGATCGGCCTTGGCGATCAGCGCCTGCACCTGCTTGAGGCCGACGCCCTTGCGGTCGGGATAGAACAGGATGTGCTCGAAGAGATTGTCCTGGATGACGGGGCCGGTCTGGACGATTTCGATGATCGACCAGTAGCGGATCGTATCGTCGAAGGCGGATTTCGCTTTGTCGAGCGTCTGCTGCGTGCCGCCGTCGCAAAGGTCCTTCATCGCCGTCGTCAGCCGGGCGGCCGATTGCTGCATGTTGCGATAGCCGGGACGGATCACTTCGTCGACGGCGCGCTGCATGACGGCGGGAACGGCATCCTCGTTCAGCCCTGCCGGAGGAGCGGCGGTCTGGGCGGCGGCCGATGTGGCGAAGCCGATCAGAGTGAGGCAGAGCAGGGGGTGCCAAAGGCGCATCAAAGTGACTCCAGGAATGTAATCAGGGCCGCCCTGTCGTCTTTCGACAGGGCAGAGAAAGCGTTGCGGGCTTTTTCAGCTTCGCCGCCATGCCAGAGGATCGCCTCGGTGACATCCCGCGCACGGCCGTCATGCAGGAAAAAGCTGTGTCCGCTGACAGTCCGGGTCAGTCCTATACCCCATAGCGGTGGCGTGCGCCATTCACGTCCGCTTGCAAGGCCGACCTGTTGCCCGTCGGCTAGGCCATCGCCCATGTCGTGCAGGAGAAAATCGGAATAAGGCCAGATCAGCTGGAAGGACTGCGCCTTGTCAGGCGTATCCCGGCGGGTGACGAATTTCGGCACATGGCAGGAAATACAGCCGGTTTCGTAAAAGATCCGCTTGCCCCGCAGCGTCTCGGGAAAGCTTGCCTTGCGTCGCGCCGGAACGGCCAGGTTTTCCGAATAGAAGGTCACGAGGTCGAGAATGGGCCCGGGCGCTTCTTCTGCGCCCAGCCGTTTCTGGACGCCGGTCGGCAGAGCAAGGCATTTTTCTTCCGGCTTGGTGCAGTCGCCATGCGCATCCGGATGATCGGGCGTCGAGATGCCGATATCGTTGGCGAAGGCATCCGCGCTCTGATCGCGCACCGTGGCGTTCTGTGCCTTCCAGCCGAAACGGCCGAGCGCGATCTTGCCGTTGCGATGGTCGCGCACGATCGCCGCCTTGCCCGAAATGCCGTCGCCGTCTGCATCATCGGGGTCGGCGTGAGCCAGGATATCGGCTTCCGGAATGGCTTCGATCAGTCCGAGGCCGATCATCGCCGGCGCCATGCGCGCCGAAATGGTCGTCGCCGCATCAAGCGGCCCGTAGGCGAGGTTCACCGCCGCATAGTGCGGCCGGCGAAGCGATATCGTTTCACCATCGCCGAGGGTGACCGGCTCTTCGTCATAGCGGATCGCCATCCTGCCTTCGGCGGCAAGGCCGGGAACGGCAAGATCCTGCAATTGATGGCCATAGACCGGGTCGGGAAAGTTGACGACGTCGGCATTCGCGATCGCTTTCTCCTCTTCCGGCGTTCTGGCCGCGCGCGAAAGCCGCAGGAACATCGAAGTAGAGCTCGGGCCGCCCTCCGGCGGTTTGCCCCGGCCGTCATTGACATGGCAGCTCATGCAGGAGCGGGCGTTGAAGAGCGGCCCGAGACCATCGGAGGCCTGCGTCGAGGAGGGAGCGGAAACCCAGAGCTTGCGGAAGAGCGCATTGCCGAGCTTGAAATTCTGCTCTTCCTCGAAGGGAATGTTGGCCGAAATATGCGAGAAACTGTCCTCGGTGACGGGATCGACCGAGGTCGCGGCACCCGCCTGCATCGCTTCGTATTGTTCGGCCTTGGAAAAATCAGCCGTCGGCCGCGTGACGTCGGCGACGCGGTTGAGATCGGATTCGGTGAGGTCCGTGCGTTTCGTCGGCAGATCGAACCCGGCGGCGATGGCTGCGGGTGCGCCTGCGAGGGCGGCAAAGACCGCGATGCGGATAGATAGATGAAGTTTTGCGAGACAATTCCTGTGCTTGTCACAGGAATCCAGTGCGCCCAAATCTTTGGGCGCGGAAGACTCCCCCTTGACCGAGTCATTCACGGCGCCGACGCGCCGTGGCTGGATTCCTGTGCCAAGCACAGGAATGAGGGAAGTAGGAAACGGCATTTCAGAGTCCGGGCCGCCTCGGCTTTCGAAGCGGCCCGCCTTTTGCTTATTTGAAGACGGCGTTAGGATTATCCAAGCTGTCGGAACCTTCAAGCTGAACCGTGCCGAGATCGAGTGCGGCAATAACGCGCTGGATCGATTTCGTCTGGTCGATCAGTCCGTCGATGGCGGCCTGGACGACGGCGTTGCCTTCCTTGTTGCCTTCGGCGATCATCTGGTCGTACTTCTCGACCGTCTCGCCGCGCTTGGCCATGGCGTTCATGGCATCGAGCGTCTTGTTGAGCTTGCCTTCCGTCTCGGCATCGAGCGCCTTGTCCTTGGCGGCAACGAGATCGTGCAGCGACGGGCCGCTGAGCTTGGTGCCGTCGACGCGGGTGTAGTTGCCGGTATAGGCGGCGGCGATGCCGATCGCGTCGTTGAGATGCGAGTTGTAGGTATTGTCGGAGAAGCAATCATGCTCCTCCTCCGGATCATGCAGCAGCAGGCCGAGCTTCATGCGCTCGCCGGCAAGCTCGCCATAGGAGAGTGAACCCATGCCCGTCAGAATGGCGACGAGACCGGCCTTCGGGTCGGATTCGACGTTCTTGGTCGCAGCCCCGTCCGGCTTCCAGTTGTCGGTCATTTCCTGCAGGTCGGAAACGAGCAGGGTGGAGGCGGACTTCAGATATTCGGCGCGGCGGTCGCAATTGCCGTGCGTGCAGTTCTTGAGGTCGTAATCCGTCGCGGGGCGGTTGCCGGCGCCGGGACCGGTGCCGTTCAGATCCTGGCCCCAGAGCAGGAATTCGATGGCGTGATAGCCGGTCGCGACGTTGGCTTCGATGCCGCCGGCTTCCTGCAGCGTGCCGGAGAGGAATTCCGGCGTCAGCTTGGAGGCGTCGATATCCTTGCCATCGATCTTGATCGTCTTGTTGGCGATGACATTCGCCACGTAGAGCGAGTTTTCGTCGCTCTCGCTGCCGTAGGAGGCATCGACATAGTCGATCAGGCCTTCGTCGAGAGGCCATGCATTGACCTTGCCTTCCCAGTCGTCGACAATCGGATTGCCGAAGCGGTAGACTTCCGTCTGCTGGTAAGGAACGCGCGCCTTGATCCAGGCATCCCTGGCGGCCTTGAGCGTCTCGTCGGTCGGCGCCTTGAGGAAGGCATCGATGGCGGCGTCGAGCGCCTTTGCCGTCGTCAGCGAATCCTCGTATTTGGCGTGCGCCACGTCGGCATAGTGTTTCACCACGGCGGCAGCATCGGTCTCGGCCTGCGCGGGAAGGGCGAGCAGGGCCGCGGGGGCAATCGCCAGCACGGCTGCGCGGAATTTGCGGTTAAGCTTCATGATCCTCTCCTGTGACGGATATTCCGTCTAATGGGGCTCCGTCTCTTCGCGCAAAAGCAAACTGGTGTCAAATGCTCTAGTTTGGAATGATTTTAAGGATGCGGAGGTGCTTCCAAACCGCCCGTTTGAAAGGCGTCAGCCCGGAAAATCAGCGGCAATTGCGTGGACGGTTCCGGCATCGCCGAACCCCGTCATCCCTTCCGCTGCATGCGGCAGAAGAAGAAGCCGTCGGTATCCGTGGAAGCGGGCGTCAGCGTCACCGTCAGGCCGTCGGAAGAGCGCGGGCGCGGGGCATCCTTGCCGAACAGTCCATCCCAGGCGGGCAGGGCGCTGACGATCTGGAAGCCGGGGTTGTCGGCTGTGAAACGGCGCACCTGCTCCTCGTTTTCCCGAGGCAGCACCGAGCAGGTGACGTAGATCAGTTCGCCGCCCGGTTTGACGAAGCCGCTTGCCTGCGCCAGCGCATCCTGCTGCTGGGCAGTGCGTTCGTCGAGGTTCTTTGCGGTCAGCCGCCATTTGGTATCGGGCCGCCGCCGCCACGTGCCGGTGCCGGTGCAGGGTGCATCGACGAGCACCTTGTCGCAGCGGCCGGCAAGGCCGGAAAGCCCTTTGGCGTCGTCATGCACCTGGACATTGCGGGTGCCCGCGCGCTTCAGCCGCTCGATGATCGGCGCCAGCCGCTTGCGGTCGGCGTCATAGGCATGAACCTGACCTTTGTTCTGCATGGCGGCCGCCATGGCGAGCGTCTTGCCGCCGCCGCCGGCGCAGTAATCGAGGATCTGTTCGCCGTCGCGCGCCAGCACCAGATCGGCGACGATCTGCGATCCCTCGTCCTGAACTTCGAACCAGCCTTTCTGGAACGAAAGCTCGGCTGTCACGTTGGGAAGACGCGAGGCGCCTTCGCCTGCGGCAATCCGGATGCCGTAGCGGGCGATCTTCGCCGCATGCGCGCCGGCTCTTTCGAGCGCCTTGACGGCTTTGTCGCGGGAGGCTTTCAGGATGTTGGCGCGCAGATCGAGCGTCGGGCGGGCGGCAAGCGCCTGTGCCTCGGCGAGCCAATTGGCGCCAAAGGCCTGTTCGAAGGAGGATTGAACCCATTCTGGAATATCGCCGCGGATATGCGGCGGCGCATCGTCGAGCGAGCGGCTTGCGAAAGCGGCGGCGGCATCGGCCGGAAGCGGCGGCGGCGCAAACTTGTCGTCGGCCAGTTCGGCGGCGAGGCTGTCAGGTGTAAAACCCCACTGGCGGAACATGACGGCGTAGGCAATGGCCGAGGCACTGTCGTCATCCATGAGCCAGGCATGGGAAAGCCGCATGCGCAGGGCGTCGTAGACGATATTGCCGATTGCGGCGCGGTCGCCGGAGCCGGCGAAGCGATGCGCGAGGCCCCAGTCCTTCAGCGCGTCGGCGACGGGTCGCTTGCGGGCATCGATGTCCGCGAGCACAGAAATCGCCCCTTCGAGGCGGCCGCCCAAACGCATTCACATGTCTCCTGTTGCCGTGGCGTGTGAACGATCCGCGCGCAGACGTGATGGGCGCGGGGCGGATTGTGCACAAGTCTCAACCGCGTGGTAACCGCGATTGGCGGCAAGAGCAAGCGCCGCTGGCGGCGCAGCCTTCAGCCTCAGCTGACGACCTGGTAGCAGACCTTCGCAGTGCCCGAGCTCACCATGCCGATATTCTGCGCGGCAGCCCGCGACAGGTCGAGCACGCGTCCCCGGATGAACGGACCGCGATCGTTGATGCGAACGACGACGGTGCGGCCATTGTTGCGGTTGGTGACCTTCACCTTGGTGCCGAATGCGAGCGAGCGGTGCGCGGCAGTCAAGATGGCAGGGTTCATGCGTTCTCCGGAAGCAGTTTTGGAGCGAAGTGCGTACCATGAAGCACCACCGCAACCATTTGCAGCAAAACCTTCCGCCGGAAGCAAGGAAGAACAGGCTGCAATAGTCGCGGCAGCGACAATAGAACGGCAGATTTTCTTCAAAACGGAGTATCCCTCAACTATTGAACTCACGCCCTTGCAGGCGGCGGGGCTTAAATCCGTCGAAAAATGGCGAAAAAGTGCCGTGAACGATCACGGAATGTTACATAGTGTAATATTTGTGAGGCCATTGATAAAATATGAGAATTTGCCACGTGTGGTAGGATGTGGAAAAAACGCAATGAAATCAGCTAAAATTCAAATGATTTTTCCGAGGAAGTTTTAAACTTCACGGCCTTCACAAAAATCACGAAATATTTTTTCCGCGTCTGCCATATTTGCTGCCACATTTGGGCAAATTCAGAGGCCGTTAACCATGTTCTGCGGCGAGAATTGTTCTGATAAATGCAGAAAGTAGGAATTTCCTACTCATTTTGGGTGATAACCCCGGTCACCAGCGGCCGGTGTTGATCTAACCGCGCCAGCGTCCGTCCTGCCACAATTGCGCGAGCGACATCGGGTAGTTGGGGAAGGAAAATTCGAAGCCAGCGGCCTTCAATTTCGCATTCGAAACCCGTTTGTTCTCACCATAGAAAGAGCGGGCCATCGGCGTCAGTTCGGCGGTTTCGAAAGCCTGCTCCGGCGGCGGCTCGACGCCCATCAGGCGCGCCGCCTCGACGATCACGTCCTGCGGCGGGCCCGGCCGATCGTCGGTGACATTATAGATGCCGCCGAGGCGATGGTCCGAGAGATAGCGGGTCGCCGCGCCGATATCCTCGACACGGATGCGGTTGAAAACCTGGTCCTTCTTGATCAGGCGCCGCGCCGTGCCCTTTTCCAGATTGCAGAAGGCATTGCGGCCCGGCCCGTAAATGCCGGAGAGGCGCAGCACGGCCGCCGGCACGCCGCACTTCGCGCCCATTGCCAGCCAGCCCTCTTCCGCCTCGAGCCGCTCCTTCGAGCGTCCCGAAACGGGCACGCAGGGCGTTTCCTCGTTGATCCAGGCTCCCTTGTGATCGCCATAGACGCCGACGGTGGAGAGGTAGCCGATCCATTCGAGCCTCGGCAGCAGGCCTGCGCCGTCTTCGCCGAGCAGCCGCAGCAGCGGATCGGCCTTTCCAGGCGCGATCGACTGCACGAGATGGGTGACATCGGCCAAAGCCTGGACGAGACCCTCTTCCATGGTCTCGCCATCGAACAGGAATGCTTCGATGCCGGCGCGGCGGAGCGCTTCCGTCTTCTCTGCCGAGCGGGTCGTGCCCGACACGCGCACGCCATCGCCGGCGAAAGCCTCGGCGATGGCCGTGCCGGAAAAACCGCAGCCAAAGATCATCACATGCATCAGCCCACTCCTGCCAGCCGCCATTCGTTCAGTACGTCGTCATCTCTCTCGCCGGCCCTTTGTGCGGCAAAGGCCGAGAATTCGCCAGCCTCCATCAGCCGCGAAAGCGCCCAAACCGCCATCCCTCGCACCACCGGCGAGGCATCGTCCGCGAGCATGCGACATTGTGGGATCAGTGACTTCTCGCCGGAATTGCCGGCGGCGATCAGCACATTGCGGATGAAGCGGTCGCGGCCGATCCGCTTCACCGGCGAGCCGCTGAATAAGGTGCGGAAAGCCGGATCGTCGAGCGTCAGCAGAAAGGCGATCGACGGTTCCTGCAGATCTTCTCTCGCCTTCAGCTTCATTTCGGAGGCGGCACTTGCGAACTTGTTCCAGGGACAGGCGGCAAGACAGTCGTCGCAGCCATAGATGCGGTTGCCGAAGAGCACCCGCAGGTCGGGATCGATCGGTCCCCTGTGCTCGATGCTGAGATAGGAGATGCAGCGCCGCGCATCGATCTGGTAAGGCGCCGGAAAAGCGGCGGTCGGGCAGGCGTCGAGACAGGCGCGGCAGGAGCCGCAATGATCGATCTCCGGCGCGTCGACGGCAAGGTCGGCGGTGGTGAACATCGAGCCGAGAAACAGCCAGGAACCGTGCGTGCGGCTGACGAGATTGGTGTGTTTGCCCTGCCAGCCGAGGCCGGCCGCCGCCGCCAGCGGTTTTTCCATGACGGGCGCGGTATCGACGAAGACCTTCACATCGGCGCCCGCCCGCGCCGCAAAGCGCGTGGCGATCTCCTTCAGCCGGCCCTTGATGACGTCATGATAATCGCGATTGCGGGCATAGACTGAAATCGCCGCCTTGTCAGGCTTGCCGAGGATGCCGCGCGGATCTTCCTCCGGTCCGTAGTTGAGGCCGAAGACGACGACGGATCGCACCTCGCTCCAGAGTGTGCGGGGATCGCCGCGCCGGTCGCGCGTCTCCGCCATCCAGTCCATCGTCCCGTGACGCCCGGCGTCGATGAACTGGCCGAGCCGCTCTTTTGCTTCGGGGATGGCGTCCGGGCGCGTGATGCGGCAGAGATCGAAGCCCTTGGCGGCAGATTCCGCCCTGACGAAGTCGGTCAAATTGTCGCGGCGCCGCCGCTCTTTGTCGTGGTTGTCAGCTTCGGGCATGAAGAGCCCTCGTCAGAAATCCAGATCCGCATAATGCGAAACGGGGGTCAGGCCGCGCACGCGTTCCGTCAGCATCGGCCGGAAGGAGGGGCGCGATTTCAGCCTCTGATACCATTCCTTGACGACAGGCGCATCCGCCCAATCGATCTCGCCGAGATAGTCGAGGATCGAAATCGAGGCGGCGGCGGCAAGATCGGCATAGCTCATCCGCTCGCCCGCCAGCCATTGGCGCGAGCCGGCGAGCCAGGTGAGATAGCGCATATGCTGGCGGATATTCGCGCGGGCCGTGCGCAAAATCTTCGAATCCGGCGCTCCGCCGCCCTGGTCGGCCGTCATCTGCAACTTGTAGACGCGCTCGCGGGCAAGCGGCTTCGTCACGTCGTTTTCCATCTTCTGCATGAACCACTCGCTCAGCCGGCGGATTTCCGCCCGCTGGAAAGGGTCCTCGGCGAGCAGCCGCCGGTCGCGCTTCAGGACGCCGTGCGTCTCGTCCAGATATTCGGAAATGACGGTCGCGCCGCAAAGTGCGCGCATGCTGTCGTCGACATAGACCGGCAGCGTGCCGGCGGGATTGAGCGCCAGGAAATCCCGGCGCTTCTCCCAGGTCTGCTCTTCGATCAGATCCGCCTGATAGCCGTATTCCGCCAGGATCAGCCGGACGAAGCGAGATGCGGATGACATGGGATGGTGATAAAGCGTGGGCATCGATACTCGTGCTTTATGATTGCTGTTACAGGACTGTGCGGCAGCTCATTTATAGCGCCCTAGTCATGACTCATTGGTTGAAGCTATAGGAGCTTGGCCGGGGCAATACAAGCGAATCGGATCTCACGCCATCTGAGAGGGGATAAAACACGCTTCTTGTGCACGAGGATAGAGGCCGCGCCTGATCGGCTCAAGCGCAGCCCGGAGCATTTCCAGCCGGAGATGCTCGGTCCGAACGACCTTTAAACCGGAGACAATTTATGGACTATATCAATGCTATTATCCTCGGTATCGTCGAGGGGATTACCGAGTTTCTGCCGATCTCGAGCACCGGCCACCTCATCATTGCGGAGCAATGGCTGGGTCACCGGTCGGACATGTTCAATATCGTCATCCAGGCAGGCGCCATCCTCGCCGTGACCATCATCTATTGGCGTCGTCTGGTGGATCTGGTGCTCGGCTGGCGAGAGCCGGCAAACCGCGATTATGCCGCCAAGCTGATCGTCGCCTTTCTCATCACCGCGATCCTGGGCCTTGTCGTCAAGAGGCTCGGCTATGAGCTTCCCGAGACCGCGACGCCGATCGCCTGGGCGCTCATCATCGGCGGTATCTGGATGATCTTCGCCGAATGGGCCGCGGCGCGCAGGCCGCCTCACAAGGAGATCACCTGGCTCGTCGCCATTCTGGTCGGCATCGCCCAGATCGTCGCCGGCATCTTTCCGGGAACGTCGCGCTCCGGCGCCACGATTTTCGTCGCCATGCTGGCGGGCACGGGCAATCGCGCTGCCGCGACCGAATTCGCTTTCCTCGTCGGCATTCCCACGATGTATGCCGCGAGCGGTTATGAGTTGCTGAAGGCCTTCAAGGACGGCGGAGCGGCAGGCGAAGACTGGACGGCGCTCGGCATAGCCTTCGTCGCCTCCACGGTCGTCGCTTTCATCGCCGTCAAATGGCTGCTCGCCTATATCAGAAGCAACCGGTTCACGCTCTTCGCAATTTACCGGATCATTCTCGGCGTCCTGCTGCTCGGCTTGGCTGCCGGCGGCCTGATTCCCTGAGATATCGGTCTCGCCTTGCATTCGCGCAGCTCTCAGGCGCGAATGCAAGGCGCCCTATCGGGGCTGACGATCCCACTACCTTCGCCCTTTTGATAAGGGGTCGAGATCCCCGCACGATCAACGCCATGGTTCGATATCCGTATGGGCAAAGTCGTTGCCTTTGAAGAGGAGGGGCAGAGATAGGCTCTTCGCCAGCGCGTAGGCGGCACAATCGGCAAGATTGAGTTTGGCTTTCGAATGAATTCCCCTGCCGAATTGTCCGAAAGCTATGGCCGCCAATCGCGCCTGCTCTCGATCGAATGCAGCGATCTCTACCTGCGCTTCGTCCAGATAGATCCAGAACTGATTAACCGCCGCCTCGCCGCGGCGAGAGCGGAGGACCACAGCGGTTTCATAGACATTCAGCGCCGACATGACCAATCGCTCGGCGTTGGCGATCGCGCCTGCATAAGTCGCCGCGTCGGCTTCTTTCTCGAAGATGGCGATCAGCGCAGACGTGTCGATGACGATCATATTGCGTTCAGGTCGTCCATGATTTCTTGCGGGCTGCGAGGATCGAGCACGGGCATGGCGGCAATCCTCTCTCCGAAGGCGAGCATCTCCTCGGCGGTCATCCGGTGCTTCGGCTTGTCGAGCACTCCGAAGGTGATGGCTTCACGCTCGATCGCGACGCGAACGACGTCTTCGGCGCTTCGCCCCGTGCGATCGGCGACGAGCCGTGCGAGGCGTTCGGTCTCTTGTGGCACCTGCAACATCTTTTCAACCTCTCAAAAGCCAATCGAGCACAGCTATTTTGAAAGTGTAATACAAGAGATGGTTTTGCAATGACCTAAGCGGCGCACGTCCGCGCCGTTTTTGATGCTGGCCGGACGGCACTTGCATTTCAAGCGTCTCAATCAGGCGCTCGGGTTGACTAATGTCTTTGATAAATGCCGGTCTCAAGACCGGCTTTTCGTCAATGGATGATCGAAGCCGTCGAGCAAGGATCGACGCCGTAAGCCGGCGAGCAGTCGCCCTTCAACGCCGCGACCGAACCGGGCGCAACGAAGGAGCCTGCAAGGATAACCAGCGCCGCACACGCAAACAGGAGCGCGATTGACTTGCCCATCGAGAAATGCCTTTCACAGTGATTGCCGCACGCTTTTCGCAGGCGTTGAGTCCGTTCGAGGACGCGCGGGTTTGGTAGTCAGTGGAATGACAAATAGCAATAAACGTTCCTGCTAAATTTGGCGTTAATTCCACAAATTTTCCGATGCGTCTTTTATGCAACGCCGCTCAATATGGCCGCAGGGAAACATTCCAAACTTGCGCAGGCGCTGCGTGACGGGACGACGGCAAAACGCCGCCCGCGGTATCCGCGGACGACGCTGTCAATTCTTCGGGAAAGATGATCAGGCGGCCTTGCCGGAATCCGTATACTGGCCGTGCGGCCGGTACTGCACGAGATAGGAGGCAAGCACCGATGCCGGCATGGTGGGCGTGATGCCGAGCCCCTTCAGCGTGCGGCCTTCGGCCTCGGCTTCCTTGGAGACGATGTTGTCGTGCTTGAGCAGGCGCACCTGGTCCGGCGTGATCGGCGGCGTTATGAACGGGACCAGCGAGGCGATGCTGCCGATCAGCGACGCGATGCCGAAGGGCAGGGAGACGAGCGGGTTCTTGCGGCTCGTCACCTTCAGCATCATCTCGAGACATTCGCGGAAGCTCAGCACCTCAGGCCCGCCGAGTTCATAGATCCTGCCGCCGGCCACCTTGCCGTCGACCGCGCGGGCAACGGCCTCGGCGATATCCTCGACGTAAACGGGCTGGAATTTCGTCTTGCCGCCGCCGACCAGCGGCAGGACCGGCGACATGCGCGCCATGTTGGCAAACTTGTTGAAGAAGCTGTCCTCCGGTCCGAAGACGATCGACGGGCGGAAGATCACCGCATCGGGCTTGACGGAGAGGATGGCCGCTTCCGCGCGGCCCTTGGTGCGGCCATAATCGGAATCGGAATTCGCATTGGCGCCGAGCGCCGAAATATGGGTGAGCGTGGCGCCGGCGCCACGCGCCGCTTCGGCAACCGCGCGACCGCCGAATTCCTGCACCGCGTCGAAGGTGTTGCGGCCGGTCTCATGCAGGATGCCGACGCAGTTGACGACGTGGCTCGCACCGTTGACGGCGCGGTCGATCGAGCTGCGGTAGCGCAGGTTCGCCTGAACGAAGGAAATCTGGCCGACATTGCCGAGTGGCTGCAGGAAGCCGGCGAGATCGGGACGGCGCACGGCGACGCGGATGCGATATCCGCGCTTGGCGAGCGCGCGAACCACGTGCCTGCCCACGAAGCCGGACCCTCCGAACACGGTGACGAGCGGCGGCAGGTTGGCAAGGGTCATGGCAGGCTCCTCGAAAGGCTTTTGGGGTGCTTTATCGGCTCCCGTCTTAGCCGAATCCCGGCGTGACGGGAAGGCCCATCGCGCCGTCAGTTTTGCAGGTGCGAAGTGGTTCAGATGCCCTCGACGACGACCATTTCCGCGTCCGCCGCTTCCTGGCGGATTTTCGCGGCGATCTGGTATTCGGGTGAATTGTAGCAGTCGACCGCATGCTGCATCGAGGGAAATTCGATCACGACGTTGCGGGCGCGGGCCTTGCCCTCGAGCTCGGTGATCGCGCCGCCGCGCGCCAGGAAATTCGCGCCGTATTTTTCGAAGGCGAGCTTCGCCGCCGCCACGTAATCCTTGTAGCGCTCGGCATCGCGAACGTCGACGCGGGCAATCCAGTATCCCTTGGCCATGGTCTTCTCCCTTTGCGATTGAATTAGCGGTTTGCCGGCCAGAGGGCGCTGACCATCTCATTGAGGACGGCGCGGGCGGCCTCCCTCGGATCGGGCGCCTTGACGATCGGCCGGGCAACGACGAGATGCGTGGCTCCCGCCTTCAGTGCGTCGAAAGGCGTCATCACCCGCTTCTGGTCGCCCTTGTCGCTGCCGGTCGGGCGGATGCCTGGGGTGACGATCGCCATGTCGGGTCCGACGATATCGCTTACTTCGGCTGCTTCCGCCGCCGAACAGACGATGCCGCCCATCCCGGCCGCGCGCGCCTGGCCGGCGCGGCGCAGCACCAGGCTGTGCGGATCCTGATTGTAGCCGGCGTCGGCAAGATCGTCGGCATCCATCGAGGTGAGCACGGTCACGCCGAGCAGGCAGAGGCCGGAGCCGGCAGCCGCCTCGACCGCCGCCTTCATGGCTTTGGGATAGGCGTGCAGCGTCAGCATCGACATGCCCATCTTGGCGATGTTCTCGACGCCGGACGCGACCGTGTTGTCGATGTCGAGCAGCTTCATGTCGAGAAAGATCTTCTTCCCGCTGGCGGCAAGGTCGCGGGCGAATTCCAGGCCGCCGGCAAAAACGAGCTGGTAGCCGATCTTGTAGAAGAGAACGTCGTCGCCGAGCGTGGAAACCAGTCGTTCCGCCTCGCCGATCGTTGGAACATCCAGGCCGACGATCAGCCGCTCGCGTGCGTCCATTTCAAGTCACTCCCGCCAGTCTTCGATGGGCGTCCAGTCGCATGATAAGCGGCGATCCGCAAGGCCGAAAGCATAGAGATTACCGCCACCGGCCGGCTGGTCGCGGTCGCGGCCGATCGGCCGGCCCGACAGATGGCATTTGAGCAGCGTGCCGACACCGCCATGGCCGACGAAGGCGATGGGTGCTGTCGCATCATGCATGGCAAGAACGGCATTGACAGCCCCGACGATGCGGGCCTGCGCGTCGACAGCGCGTTCCCAGCCTTTGAAGCTTTCTTCCGGGTTGGCAAAGAACCAGTCGGCGGCTTCCTCGAATTGCGGCGGCGGCAGGAAGCCGGTCGCCGAGCGGTCGTTCTCGTGCATACCGTGGACGATCTCGATGCCGATGCCGGATGCTCTCGCCAGAATTTCGGCCGTTTCGATCGACTTCGTCTCGTCGCTGGAGACGATGCGCCGCAGCTGCCCGGCCCAGCCGCTCTCGGCAGCTTTGCGGGCGCGCGCCGCGCCGACATCGGAAAGCCCCCATTTCGGCACGGGCACGTTCGCGTCGATCTTGACCTGCGGATGGGTGATATAGACCCCGAACATCTCAGCCGCGCCGGTAGATCCAGAGCTGCGCCGGTGGAATGTTGCGCACCACGAAGTCGAAATGCTGAATGTGGTAGCGGTCGGGATTGGCGGCGATCGGCGAAATCGCGCCATAGGATATCTGCACCACCGGCCGGCCGGCCGGCAACCGGTCGAGCAGGCTTTCGAGCAGCGAGACGCGCATCGCCATCGGGAAGTTCAGAAGCGGAATGCACGAGATGACGCAATCGAACGTCTGGTCGCCGAAGGCGCCGAGCGTGGTCTTGAGATCGAAGGCATCGCCGTTGATGAAGTGCACGCCCGGATAGGTGCGCAGCAGATGCTGGTGGAAATCCGTCGAATATTCAATCGCGACCAGATTGTCCGGCTTCAGGCCGCGTCCGAGAATGGCTTTGGTGATAGCGCCCGTGCCCGGTCCGAGTTCGAGCACCGGCAGGCCGGAATTGAGGTTGATGACGCTTGCCATGCGTTTGGCGGTGATGGAAGAGGTCGGCACGATAGAGCCTACCGTCTTCGGCCCCTGCATCATGCCCCGGAAGAAACGGATTTCTTCATCGAATTTCTTCCCGAGATGTTCCCTCACCTTGACCCTTAAGCGCATTCTCCACCCATCCGCATGTTGATCGACTGTCTTAATATGCTCTTTGTCGCTGTCGGGACAAGAATTTTCGCAACGAAGACACCGGCATCAACAGCTCATGCCGCCTTCCGCTCGGATCGAGGCATGAGATCCGCAAGCCTGTCGCTGAGATGATCGGCGTCGACGGGCGCGCGCAGCTTTTTGTCGGTGTTATCGAAATAAAGATAGACGTCGCGGCCCTTGGCTCGCGCCGGCAGCGGCTCCAGCATCCGCGTCGCGTTGTCGGGTTCTCTGCCCTTCGCCCAGGCGCGGATGCGTTCGGCCCATAGGTCGAGTGCCTCATCCTCGTAGCCGCTGATGTAAAGCTGTTCGGAACCATGCAGCCGGCAATAGATGAAGTCGGCGGTGATGTCCATCAACAGCGGCCATTGCACCGTGTCGGCGCAGACCAAGGCGGCGTTATGTCGCCTCAGTATCTCGATGAAGGCGGCTGAGCGGAAGCTGTCGTTGCGGATTTCGAGCGCATGGCGGATCGGCTGATGTCCGTCGCTTTCGAGCCAGGCATGTTTGAGCCGCTCATCATGCCGTCTGGCGAGAGCTGTCGCCGCATCGTGGTCATGCGGCAGCAGCGACAGGAAACTTTCGAAACGATCGGGATCGAAGGCCATGTTCGGCGGGAATTGCCAGAGGATCGGCCCAAGCTTGGGGCCGAGCCGCAGCAGCCCGGAAGCGAAGAAGTTGGCAAGCGGCGCCTCGATCTCCCTCAGCCGCCGCATATGGGTGATGAAGCGCGGCCCCTTGACCGCAAAGACGAAGTCGTCAGGCGTTTCGTCCCGCCAGCGGCCGAAGCTTTCGGGCTTCTGCAATCCGTAGAAGGTGCCGTTGATCTCGATCGAACGGAAGTGCCGGGCGGCGTAGGCAAGCTCCTGCTTCTGCGGCAGGCCTTTCGGATAGAATTGGCCGCGCCAGGGCGCATAGGTCCAGCCTGAAATGCCGATGCGCACCGCTCCCGTCTTCTTCATCCTGGCATCCTCCGGTTTGACTGGAGGAAAACCGGAAACGGGCGCCTTCGTTCCCGTCAGACGCGCATCGGCATCAGCACGTAGAGCGCATCGTCGCCGGCCGTGTCGCGGATCAGCGTCGGCGAGCCGGCATCGGCCAGCAGGAAGATCGCTTCCTCGCCGGAAAGCTGCGCGGTAATGTCGAGCAGGTATTTGGCGTTGAAGCCGATTTCCATCGAATCCGTATCGTAGCCGACGGCGACTTCTTCAGTCGCGCTGCCGGAATCCGGATTGTTGACGGTCAGCATCAGCTGCCCTTCGGAAAGCGCGAGCTTTACGGCGCGGCCGCGCTCGGAAGAGATTGTGGAGACGCGGTCGACGGCCTGGGCGAAGGTCGTGCAGTCGACGCGCATTTCCTTGTCGTTGCCTGTCGGGATGACGCGCTGATAATCCGGGAAGGTGCCGTCGATCAGTTTCGAGGTCAGCACGATCGAGCCGATCGTCATGCGGATCTTGGCATCGGACACTTCGACGGTCACGACGGCCTCGGGATTGTCGACCAGTTTCTGCAGCTCTCCCACGGTCTTGCGCGGAATGATGATGCCCGGCATGCCCTCGGAACCGGAGGGCGCGTCGACATCGGCGCGCGCCAGGCGGTGGCCGTCGGTCGCGACCGCCCTGAGCTTCAGGTCGCCCTTGCTCTCGATCGTGTGGAAGAAGATGCCGTTGAGATAATAACGCGTCTCTTCGGTCGAGATCGCAAACTGCGTGCGGTCGATCAGCATCTTCAGATCGGTCGCCTTCAGCTTGAAGGAATGCGTGAAGGTGCCGGCGGTCAGATCAGGGAAGTCCGATTCCGGCAGGCACTGCAGCGAGAATTTCGAACGGCCGGACTGCACGGTCATCGAGCCGCCGTCAGTGCTGGTGGCAAGCAGCACTTCCGAACCGTCGGGCAGCTTGCGCACGATGTCGTAGAGAAGATGGGCGGGAACGGTGGTGGCGCCGGGCTGTTCGACGCTTGCCGGCGTCGCCTCGGTGATTTCGAGGTCGAGGTCGGTCGCCTTCATATCGAGGTTCTGGCCGTCGGCTTTGAGCAATACGTTGGACAGGATCGGGATCGTGTTGCGACGTTCGACCACGCGATGGACGTGGTTCAGCGATTTCAACAGGTTTGACCGCTCAATAGTAATACGCATGGGATGCTACCGCTTTCGACCGTGACTGTCCGGGCGCATCGAGCACCCGAAGAATGCTTTCCCGACTTTGGACCGGGAGTGGACGGGCAAAATGGCAGACTTCAGCATCGGTTTGCAAGAGGCATGGATGGCTCCGAGCCCGCATTTGCGGTTTTCCGGAGCAATCCTCACAGAAATCCGAACCCTTGCCGAAGCGGTGCCGCTCGCCCATAAAGGCCGATGAACCGGCAGGGCGCCGGCGGGACGGAAAGCAAATGGCATGAATGAGGAAACGACAGCGGAAACCGCCGGCCGGCGAAGCTTCCGCCTGCACAATGCAACGGTGCCGGCGCGGCCGCTGGAGCCGGCGCTTTATCTGGTCGCGACCCCCATCGGCAATCTCGGCGACATCACGCTGCGCGCGTTGGAAACCCTGGCCGGCGCCGATGTGCTCGCCTGCGAGGACACGCGCGTCACCCGTGTCCTGCTCGATCGCTACGGCATCCAGAACCGCCCTTTCGCCTATCACGAGCATAATGCCGACGAAGCGGGGCCGCGGCTCCTGCAGGCGCTGGAGGCGGGCCGGTCGGTGGCGCTGGTTTCCGATGCCGGCACGCCGCTCGTCTCCGATCCCGGCTATCGGCTGGCACAGCAGGCGATCACGGCGGGCTATCGCGTCATTCCCATCCCGGGAGCGTCGGCGCCGCTCGCGGCCCTTGTCGGTTCCGGCCTGCCGAATGACGCCTTTCTTTTCGCCGGTTTCCTGCCGGTCAAGGACAAGGCCCGCCGCGACCGTCTCGGCGAACTTGCCGCCGCACCGGCGACGCTGATCTTCTTTGAATCACCGCATCGCATCGGCGCCACCCTTCTCGCCGCCGCCGATGTGCTGGGGGCCGCCCGGCCCGCCTCCGTCTGCCGCGAGCTGACCAAGACCTATGAGGAGTTTCGCCGTGGCACGCTGGCCGAGCTTGCCGCGCATTATCAGCAGGTGGAAAACGTCAAGGGCGAGATCGTCCTCGTCGTCGGCCCGCCGCAGCCGGCCGAAACGCCTGAAGCCGATGTCGAAGCCATGCTCGCCGATCTCTCGAAAACGATGCCGACGGCAAAGGCTGCGACCGAGGCGGCCCGGCTCACCGGCCTGCCGCGCAAGGCGCTCTACCAGCGCCTGCTGGAGATGAAGGGCGCCGATGGGCGATAAGGATCTCACCGCCATCAGAAGGAAGGCGCTGCGGCGCGGCCGCATGTCGGAATATGTCGCGGCTGTCTTCCTGATGCTGAAGGGCTATCGCATCCTGGCGCTTCGCCACCGCACCAGGCTCGGCGAGATCGATATCGTTGCCCGTAAGGGCGATCTCGCCGTGTTCGTCGAGGTCAAGGCCCGCCATGGCGAGGCGGCGGCCGTCGACGCCGTCTCCATCGCCTCGCAGAAGCGCATACGCGCGGCAAGCGATCTTTGGCTTGCCCGGCAGACCGATCACGCTCGTCTTTCCCAACGCTACGATATCGTGGCGATCATGCCCGGCCGGCTGCCGCGGCACTTTCCCGATGCATTCTGACCTCTTTCGACCCACCGGCTTTCCCGATCCTTAAAATTTTAATGCCGGCGTGAACGGGCTCCTTACGACTCTCTGCTATCCCCGGCCTTGGTAGGGATAATAATCGGGGGTTGTTACGTGGCCTGGAAGATGATGCTTGCAAGCGCGGCCGCCATGGCTGCGCGCTCCGTGCCTTATGTTGCGCTGAAGCCGGCCGGAAAATCTTTCATCGCGCATGCAAGCGACATGCTGCCGCTGAAGCCGACGCCGATCAATCCGGACTGGATCGTCAGCGGCAACCCTGAGGCCCGCACGGCCGAACATTCGCGCGGCCATGACGAGGCGTCTCTGACGGCGATCTGGGACTGCACGGCGGGCGAATTCCGCTGGTATTTCGGTTGGGACGAGACCGTGATGATCCTCGAAGGCGAGGTCCACATCACCGCCGAGGACGGCACGGAGCGAACCCTTGCCGTCGGCGACGTCGCCTTTTTCGCAGGCGGAACCTGGGCGAGCTGGCGGGTCGACAACTATGTCCGCAAGGTCGCCTTCCTGCGCAAGCCTTTCCCGAAGCCCTTGGCGATCGCCTATCGTCTCCGCAACATGCTGCGCAACGGCGGCAACCAGGGCATCGCCGCCTGAATTCGCTGCCGGTGTCGTTCATTCCCAGCTAATCGGGCTGCGGCGGGGCGGTCGTTTCGCCGTTTAGAAACTCGCAGTCGAACAGGATCGGTTTGTCGAGCTCGGGTGCCGTCCGCTTGTTTAAGAGGACGGCCACCGCCGCCGCGGCCACCTCCTGAATCGGCTGCTTCACCGTCGTCAGCCGCGGCGTCGTCATGCTTGCGAGCGGGATGCCGTCGAAGCCGACGACGGAAAGGGCGGCAGGGATCGGGATTCCCAAATCATGCGCCGCCCGCATGCAGCCGATCGCCTGCTGGTCCGAGCTTGCAAAGATTGCCGTCGGCCGCTCGTTGCGCGCGCGCGCCAGAAGATAATTGCCCGCCGAACGGCCGCTCTCATAGTCGAACGCCGCCTCGGCAATCAGCGGCGATGCCCCCAATTCCGTGCCGCCGCCCGTCTGTTCCATCGCATCGAGATAGCCCCTGAGGCGATCGTTGGCGGGAACGGAGTGTTTGGGCCCCGAAATGAAGCCGATACGGCGATGCCCGAGCTTCAGAAGATGTTCGACGCCGAGGCGAACGCCGTTGCGGTGATCGGCGGCAATGCCGGAATATCCCGGCATGAGACGGTCGACGACGACGATCGGCAATCCTTTCGGCAGTTTGAGCGTATGGAAATCGTTGCTGGGAACGAGAATGATGCCGTCCACCTTCCGGCTCGTCAGCTGTCTGATACGGTCGGCCTCCTTGGCCGCATGATCAAACGACGTCATGACGATGATGTTGTAGCCGTGATTTGCCGCCGCTTGTTCCGCGGATTGGACGAGTTCGGAGAAGAACGGATTGGTCAGATCCGGAATGACGATGCCGATGAGGCGGCTGACCTTGCTGCGCATGCTTCTGGCGGAGGGATCGGGCATATAGCCGAGCTCTTTGATGATGCCGTCGACGCGCGCCCGCAATTCCTTCGTGACCGAGGGATGATCGTTCAAAACCCTCGAGACCGTCCCGGTGGAAACGCCCGCAAGCTTGGCAACGTCTCTAATCCCGACTTTCGACATAACGGAAACATTTGCCCTTCAATAGCGCCTTCGGAAGACGCCCGGGGCGCCTGATCGGCTTCCAGCTAATCGTTCTCGCGGCTCCGGTCAAAGTCCGCATTCATTCGACCTCTCGATGGAACCGGTTCATTGCAATATTTGTAAAATACCTCGAACATGTCAATTCCGGGCAAAGTTTGGCCTCCTATCGGCGACTTGACAATTTTCGAGGGCGTGCTACCCAGATGGCGTTGGAAACGGTTCATTGCCGAGGGCAACTCAGATGGAGCTGAGCCCAGAGCCGTTCGGGAGGAAAAAATGTCCAAATCTATGAAGCGTGAATCCGTCTTGGCCAGTGCGCCGCGCCGTGCCGCATTGAAGCTCGGCCTCGCCGGTACCCTGGTGCTTGCGCTGTCCTGCGGCGTATCGCCCGCCTTTGCGGCCGAAAAGCCGAAGGTCGGCCTGATCATGAAGTCTCTGTCCAATGAGTTCTTCAAGCAGATGAAGGCCGGCGCCGACAAATATGCGGCCGAGAACAAGGACAAGTTCGATTTCAAGGCCGTCGGCATGAAGGACGAGCGTGATTTCGCCGCGCAGGTCGATGCCGTCGAAAACTTCGTCACCCAGAAATACGACATCATCGTCGTGGCGCCCGCCGATTCCAAGGCGATGGCGACCCCGCTGGCAAAAGCTGTGAAGGCCGGCGTCAAGGTCATCAACATCGACGTGCCGCTCGATGCCGATGCCAAGAAGAAGGCCGGGATCGATCTCGCTTTCTTCGGGCCTGACAACAAGGAAGGCGCAAAGCTCGCGGGCGATGCGCTGGCCAAGGATCTTGGCCCCGGCGCCAAGGTCGTCATCCTCGAGGGCAACCCCGAGGCCGACAATGCCAAGGAGCGCAAGGAAGGCTTCATGGATTCCGTCAAGACGGGCAAGCTAGAGCTTCTCGACAGCAAGACCGCCCATTGGGAGACGGAAGAAGCCAACACCGTCATGACGAATTTCCTGACGAAGTATAAGGATATTCAAGGTGTCATGGCCGCCAACGACTCCATGGCGCTGGGCGTCGTCAAGGCTCTCGATGCCGCCGGCCAGGCCGGCAAGATCAAGGTCGTCGGCTTCGACAACATTCCGCCGGTGCAGCCGCTGATCAAGGATGGCAAGATGCTTGCCACCGTCGAGCAGTATGGCGCGCAGATGGCCGTCATGGGCATCGACTATGGTATGCGTGAACTTGCCGGCGAGAAATTCACCGGCTGGGTCAAGACCGACGTCAAGCTCGTCACGTCAGCCGATCTCAAATAATCGGGATTGCCGACTGCAAGGTAAAGGAGGCGCCGGCCGATGGCTGGCGCCAACCGTCCCCGACGAGGCCTGCTTTCGGCCTCGGGACGTGCGCCGCGTGTCCCTTTACGCATAAACGGCGCTGCAACATTCCGAATTGAACAGACCATGCATGAGGCCGACGTGTCAGACGCACCAGATGACGACATCCTGAAGCTGGAAGGAATCGGCAAGCGCTTCCCCGGCGTCGTGGCGCTCAAGGATGTTTCCATGCGGATCGGCCGCGGCAAGGGGCACGTTCTTCTCGGTGAAAACGGCGCGGGAAAATCGACCCTGATCAATTTGCTCGGCGGCGTCTTCCGGCCGGATGACGGCCACATCCTGTTTGATGGCCAGCAATATCATCCGTCCTCGCCCCTGGAGGCGTTCAGGGCCGGCATCCGCGTCATTCACCAGGAATTGCATCCGCTTTCCAACCTGACGGTCGCGGAAAACCTGCTCTTCGAGCATCTGCCGCGCCGATATGGATTGGTGAACTACAAGGCGATGAACAAGAGGGCCTCCGAACTCCTGGAAGAGGTCGGCCTCGACGTCGCCCCGACGACGCTGGCGAGCCGCCTCAGCGTCGCGCAGCTTCAGCTCGTCGAGATCGCCAAGGCGCTTTGCTACGAAAGCAAGCTTCTCGTTCTCGACGAACCGACGGCAACCCTGACCTCCAAGGAGGTCGACCGCCTCTTCGAAATTCTCAAGCGCCTGAAGAACCGAGGCGTCACCACGCTCTACATCTCCCACCGGCTGGAGGAGATCTTCGAAGTCGGCGACGATGTGACGGTGCTGCGCGACGGCCAGCACGTGATCACCCGCCCGCTGTCCGGGCTTGCCATTCCTGACATCGTCGAGCTCATGGTCGGCCGTAAGCTTTCCGATCACGGCGTCTTCCGCAGCGACAGCGCCGTATCCGGCGAGGCGCTCGGCGTTTCCCGCCTGAAGGTGACGCGCAACAGCCCGGAACTGTCCTTCTCCGTGGCAAAGGGAGAAATCGTCGGCATTGCCGGCCTCGTCGGCAGCGGCCGGACGGAGGCGGTTCGCGCCATATTCGGCGCGGACGCCAAGGCAGCCGGCGAAATCCGCCTGAACGGCGAACCGGTCGAGATCAATTCGCCCAAGGACGCCGTTGCGGCCGGGCTGTGTCTCGCGACCGAAGACCGCAAGATGCAGGGCCTGATGCTCGACATGAGCTGCGCCGAAAACGCCACCATCACCGATCTCGCCAAGATCTCCCGCAATGGCCTGATCAGCGGCAAGGCGGAGGATGGTCACGCCGAGCGCCTGGTACGCGAGCTCAGGATCAAGACCCCGTCCATCCGCCAGGCCGTCAGGACGTTTTCCGGCGGCAACCAGCAGAAGGTCGTCATCGCCAAATGGCTGTTTCGCGGTCCCAAGGTCCTGATTTTCGATGAACCCACCCGCGGCATCGACGTCGGCGCCAAGGCCGAGATCTATGAGCTTCTGTGGAAGTTCGCGGCCGAGGGCAAGGGTGTCCTCGTCGTGTCTTCCGATCTGCCGGAGCTCATCGGCATCTGCCATCGCATCATCGTCTTCTCCGACGGCAAGATATCAGGTGAAATAGTCCGGGAAGATTTCGACGAGAGCAGGATCCTTTCGCTCGCCTACAAGGAGTACAGCCGTGTCCGCCAGCATTGAAAAACAGACCGAGGCGAAAGAGATGGGCTTCTGGGACAAGCTCATCCGGATCTCGATGAAGGAAGCGGGCGTCGCCATTGCCCTCATCCTGATCCTGGCGTTTTTCTCGGCGACGGCGCCCTATTTCGCCACACCGGAGAACTTTCTGAAGATTTTCGTGCAGATCGCCATCAACACCGTGCTTGCCGCCGGCATGACCTTCGTCATCCTCGTCGGCGGCATCGATCTTTCGGTCGGCTCGCTGCTTGCCCTTTGCACGGTGATCGGCGCGACGATCATGATCAATCCGGCGTTTTCGCCATGGCAGGCAATCGTTCTCGCCTGCCTCGCGTCGATGGGCACGGGTGCCGCCCTTGGCGCCATCAACGGCTGGATCTGCGAGAAGTGGAAGCTGCCGTCCTTCATCGTCACTCTCGGCATGCTGAACGTCGCGAGCGGCCTGGCGCGCGTGGTCAGCGATAACTCCACGATCACCGGCCTGCCGCAGCCTTTCGTCGATTTCGGCAACCTGATCTTCTGGGGCATCTTCCCCTCGATCTTCCTGATTGCCATCGTCGTCGTCCTCATCGGCTGGTTCGTGCTGCGCTATACCGTCTTCGGCCGTTTCGTCTTCGCGATCGGCACCAATGAAGAGGCCGTGCGGCTGTCAGGCCATGCGCCGAAAAAATACAAGATCGCGGTCTTCACGATCTCCGGCTTGACCGCCGGCATCGCAGCCATGGTCTATCTGCTCCGCCTCAATGTCGGCAGCCCGGTCGCCGGCATCGGCTACGAGCTGAATGCCATCGCCGCCGTCATCATCGGCGGCACCAGCCTCTCCGGCGGCAAGGGCTCGATCATCGGCACGCTGGTGGGTGCCTGCATTCTGCAGGTGCTGTCGACGGGATTGCAGCTGCTCGGTGCCGACGACAACATCAAGCCGATCGTCATAGGTGCGGTCATCGTGCTCGCCGTCATTCTCGACAGCTATCGCGGCCGGCTGATGCGCATCCTCGAAACGCGTTGATCCGCAGATGCGAGCATGGATAACGGCCGATCGGAAGCCCCGATTGGCCGTTGCGTTTGATATCTCGCCGACCTACATCTGTCCGGCATTCAGCGAGGGACGGAAATGGCCAAGATCACCAATGTAGCGGTCCAGATGGACCATGTCGCCGGCATCAATATCGCAGGCGATTCCACCTTCGCCATGAGCCTGGAAGCCCAGGCGCGCGGCTACAGGCTGTTCCACTATACGCCCGAGCGGCTGAGCTTCCGTGACGGCAAGCTCTTTGCCACCGTCGAGCCGATGGTGCTGCGCGACGTCAAGGGCGATCACTTCGAGCTTGGCGCGCCGGAGCGCGTCGATCTCTCGACCATGGACGTCGTGCTGCTGCGCCAGGATCCGCCCTTCGATATGGCCTATATCACCTCGACGCATCTGCTCGAGCGCATCCATCCGAAGACGCTCGTCGTCAACGATCCGGCCTGGGTGCGCAATTCACCGGAGAAGATCTTCGTCACCGAATTTTCCGACCTGATGCCGAAGACACTGATCACCAAGGACCCGGCCGAAATCCGCCGCTTCCGCGACGAGATGGGCGATATCATCCTGAAGCCGCTTTACGGCAATGGCGGCGCCGGCGTCTTCCATTCGACCCGCGACGACCGCAACCTTTCCTCGCTGCTCGAAATGTTCGGCCAGCTCTTCCGCGAGCCCTTCATCGCCCAGCAATATCTGCCCGACGTGCGCAAGGGCGACAAGCGCATCATCCTGGTCGACGGCGAATTCGCCGGCGCGATCAACCGCGTACCGGCCGAGCACGACAGCCGCTCCAACATGCATGTCGGCGGCCGCGCCGAGGCGACCGAGCTGACGCCGCGCGAAAAGGAGATCTGCGCCCGCATCGGCCCGGCGTTGCGCGAGCGCGGCTTCCTGCTCGTCGGCATCGATGTGATCGGCGATTACATGACCGAGATCAACGTCACTTCGCCGACGGGTATCCGCGAGGTCAGGAAGTTCGGCGGCGCCGATATCGCAGCCTTGCTTTGGGATGCGATCGAGCGCAAGCGCGGCTGAGATCGCGGCCTTTACCCGCCCGCTTCGCTGCCGTGGCCGGATACAACCGCGTCACGGCGACTGCTCCGAATATGTTCTTTTATCGTTCTTGTTTTATTCCATTTTCCATGCAAGATTGCAACCGCTGGCCTTAAGGCCGCAGGGCGGTAAGTAAAAGTTTGCAGGGGCAAGGGGTAGGCGGATGGTCGCGCGCGTCAGTACGGTCGCATTTCAGGGTATCGAAGGCGTGCCGGTCGAGGTCCAGGTCATGATCGCGCCCGGCAAGGTGGGAATGCAGATCGTTGGCCTGCCCGACAAGGCGGTGGCCGAAAGCCGCGAGCGCGTGCAGGCCGCCCTTCACGCCTCCGGCCTGGCGCTGCCGGCCAAGCGGGTGACCGTCAATCTGGCGCCCGCCGATTTGCCGAAAGAGGGCTCGCATTTCGATCTCCCGATCGCACTCGCGCTGATGGCGGCCCTCGGCGCCATACCCGCCGATGCGCTGTCGGATTTTGTCGTCGTCGGCGAGCTCAATCTCGATGGAACGATCGCCGCCATTGCTGGCGCGCTGCCGGCCGCCATCGGCGCCAATGCGCTCGGCAAGGGGCTGATCTGCCCGGCCGAAAGCGGCGCGGAAGCCGCCTGGGCGGGTGCCGATGTCGATATTCTCGCGCCCCGCAGCCTGATCGCCCTTGCCAATCATTTCCGCGGCACGCAGGTACTGTCTAGGCCGGAGCCGTCGATCCGCGCCAATGCCGCCAACCTGCCTGACCTCGCCGAGATCAAGGGCCAGGAAAGCGCCAAGCGCGCCCTCGAAGTCGCGGCCGCCGGCGGTCATAATCTGTTGATGGTCGGTCCTCCCGGTTCCGGCAAGTCGATGCTGGCGGCAAGGCTGCCGTCGATCCTGCCGCCGCTTTCGCCCGCCGAGCTGCTGGAAGTTTCGATGGTCCATTCCATTGCCGGCCAGCTCACCGGCGGCAAGCTTTCCGACCGCCGTCCCTTCCGCACCCCGCATCATTCCGCCACCATGGCCGCTCTCGTCGGCGGCGGTATCCGCGCCCGGCCGGGCGAGGCCTCGCTTGCCCATCACGGTGTACTTTTCCTCGATGAGTTTCCCGAATTCACGCCGCAGGCCCTCGATGCGTTGCGCCAGCCGCTCGAAGGCGGCGAATGCGTCATCGCGCGGGCCAATCACCGGGTCTCCTATCCCGCCAAATTCCAGCTGATCGCGGCGATGAACCCCTGCCGCTGCGGCATGGCGGGCGAGCCCGGCCATACCTGCGCCCGCGGCCCGCGCTGCATGAGCGATTACCAGGCCCGTATCTCCGGCCCGCTGATGGACCGTATCGATATCCGCATCGACGTGCCCGCCGTCTCTGCCGCCGATCTCATCCGCCCGATGGCGGCCGAAGCCAGCGCCGACGTCGCCCGCCGCGTCGCCCGCGCCCGCGAAATCCAGCAGGAGCGCTTCGAAAGCGCCGGCGCAAAGGGCATCGGCACCAACGCCCGCTGCTCCACATCGATGATCGAGAAACTCGCCGAACCCGACGCCGGCGGCCTGCAGCTTCTGCGCGACGCCGCCGAGAAAATGAAATTCTCCGCCCGCGGCTACCACCGCGTCCTCAAGGTCGCCCGCACGCTTGCCGATCTTGATGATAAGCCGACGGTTGGCCGTATGCATTTGGCTGAGGCGATCTCCTATCGTATTGCAGGAGAGAGATTGACGGCTGCGGCGTGAGAGAAAGCGGCGCTGAAGCGCCTACCCGCCAAGGCCTGAAGTTTTCAGCGCTGCCGAGAGAGTGCCCGTTGCTGGCGCCGCCAGCAATGCGAGTGATTGTCAATCTTACGCGTCGATCAGTCGGAGCAGGGTTCGCATGATTAAGCGGTGGCGGCATTGCTAGGCGCCAATAAATATTAGGTTGTCAACTTTTGGCTCAGAGACGAAATAAACCTGTCAAAGTCGTGGCTGCCTGCCACCTGTGTGGTGAAGTAAAGAAGCTTTGCGACGCTCATTTGTTTCCAAACGGCTTGCGCAAGTTCGTTACCGATGACCCGAGAAATCCTGCATTTCACTTTCTCGATGTGAACCATCGAGAAAACGATAGAGAGCGCAATACTCTCTTCTTCGATCCCGGTATATTGTGCTCGGATTGCGACAGAGCACTGGGGCCATATGACGCGGCATTAATCAAGTTTGTGGAGGCGTGGATTGGGTGCCATTACCGACAGCTGCAAGAGCCGCCCTCCGAAAAATACCGAGGAATTTGGTTGCCCTTTGATGCAGCAAAGCTGCGGCTGGCTATCCTGATCTGCATATACCGGTTCGTTATCTCTCCGCGACACCCAAAAATTGCTCTCGATCCATATCGTCATGCCCTGCTTGAAGCGAGCATTCATGCACTGGGGAGGTTCGGTCGTGATCCTACTGGTGTAATGATCCTCGGGTATTATCGGCACTGGATGACTGACGGCTCATTGAGCATTGATGTTACGGAGATAGGTAGACCTCATCCGGCGGGGCACGACGATGGCTTCGTTATCGAATTGTTTGGGCTCTCGATCTTCGTAGATATGACAGGTGCTCGTAGCTTTCCTCGCCAGTTTTACCTTGGCGAAGATCGAAGCGAGGGCGACAAGGTGCACATGCATATAACGTCCGTCGAGAACGGCACTGCGACCTTCAAGCACTTCCTTGATGTGCTGAAGTTTGGTGGCTTTCAGCGACTCCTTGGTAAATAGCCCGAGTGACCGGTAGAGGGGCTTTCAATCCACGACGCCAATGCGAAGCAGTAGCCAAGAGGAGCAGATCGCACAAGAAAACAAGTTACGATAGGTGATTTCGTATGCGATGAGCGCCTGACCGCCGCGGCCCAACAAGACGGGGCGCCGAAGCGCCCCGATATCTGGAAAGATGAATGACCGGGACCATTCCCAGCCAGCATCCCGCCTCAGTTCCCCAGCCCCTCAAACAGCGCGGTCGACAAATACCGCTCCGCAAAGGACGGGATGATGATGACGATATTCTTCCCTGCATTCTCCGGCCGGCTGCCGACCTTGATCGCAGCCGTTAGCGCCGCACCCGAGGAAATCCCCACCGGCACGCCTTCGAGCCGTGCGATGAGGCGCGCCTGCTGAAAGGCTTCGTCATTGGTCACGGTGACGACTTCGTCATAGATGCCGGTGTCGAGGATCTTCGGCGCGAAGCCGGCGCCGATACCCTGGATCTTGTGCGGGCCGGGGTTGCCGCCGGAGAGGATGGGTGAATCGGCAGGCTCGACGGCGATGATCTGGATCTCGGGTTTGCGGCTTTTCAGCACCTGGCCGACGCCGGTGATCGTGCCGCCGGTGCCGATGCCGGAGACGACGATATCGACGGTGCCGTCCGTATCGTTCCAGATTTCCTCGGCCGTCGTCTGGCGGTGGATCTCGGGGTTCGCGGGATTTTCGAACTGCTGCGGGATGATCGCGTCGGGAAGGGAGGCGGCCAGCTCTTCGGCCTTGGCGATGGCGCCCTTCATGCCCTTCGGGCCTTCGGTCAGCACCAGTTCGGCGCCGAGCAGCACCAGCATCTTACGGCGCTCGACCGACATCGTCTCCGGCATGGTGAGGATCAGTCGGTAGCCCTTGGCGGCGGCTGCGAAGGCGAGTGCGATGCCCGTATTGCCCGACGTCGGCTCGATCAGCACCGTTTTGCCAGGCGTGATCTTGCCCTGTGCTTCGAGGCTTTCTATCATCGCCACGCCGATGCGGTCTTTCACGGAAGCGATCGGGTTGAAGAATTCGAGCTTGCCGATCAGGTTTGCCACGACGCCCTTTTCCCGCGCCAGCTTGTCGAAGCGCACGAGCGGCGTGTTGCCGATGGTTTCGGTGATCGAGGAATAGATGCGGCCGCGGCCGGGCTTGTGCGACATGGTGCTCTCCCTTTGCAATACGGTTCTGAAATCGGGAGGAGAATAGGGTCAAAAGCCGAATGAGGCCAGACCGCGTTCACGTCAGGGGCGCGGGGCGCGGAGAAAAAAACCTTTGAAAACCGTTTCTTGCCGAATGTTTATTTCAGGCCGCCCGCGTGGCGATGAAGGCGGCCGTGCCGGCGAGGATGCCGGCCGCCACCCGGTTCAGCGCCTGCAAGGCGCGCGGCTTCTTGAGCATCGTGCGGGCGCGTGAGGCAAGCAGCATATAGGGCACCAGCACGACGATCAGCACCACGAAGGTCGCGGCAAGCAGCATCGCGTAATCGCTAAGCCCGATATTGCCGATATCGATCAGCGTCGGCGCCAGGGCGACGTAAAAGAGCATCGTCTTCGGATTGCCGAGTGTCACCAGCAGGCCGGAAAGGAAGGACATGCCGATATTGGTGGATTTTCCTGCCGCAATGTCATGCGGCAGCAGTCCCGCCGTCCAGAGTTTCCAGGCGATATAGCCGAGATAGAGGGCGCCGGCGATCTTGATGGCGATGAACACCTCGACGAAGGTCTGCGCCACGAAGGCAAGGCCGAGAATGACCGCCGTGAGGTAGATCATGTCGCCGAGTACCAGGCCGAGGCCCATGAAGAAGGTCTCGCGAAAATTCGAGCCAAGCGCGCGGGCGACGATCGCCGTGATCCCCGGTCCGGGAATGGCTGCGGCGATGAACAGCGCTCCGGCATAGGCAAGCAAGGCGGTCAGGCTCATCTTCATATCCACGAGGTTCGCGTGGATTTCTCTATAAGCAGGCGTCGTGGCATTCATCAATGCCGTGGCGCTGATCGGTCCATAACCATCAGGAATGGGTTGGCGGAACCAAATTCGATGCGACATGCCTGGCTCAGTTCTGAAGCGCCCGGGGCCGCAGCCAGCGTGGCGTCCAGCCGAGATTCATGCCGGCGGCGGCAAGCAGGATGGTGGCGGCGCCTAATATCTGGATCGGCTGCAGCGTGTGGCCGAAAGCCAGCCGGTCGACGAGGATCGCGGCGATCGGATAGAGGAAGGAGAGGGCGCCTGTCAGATGCGTCGGCAGCCTCTGGATCGCGCCATAGAGCAGCACATACATCAGCCCGGTATGGACGACGCCGATGGTGACCAGTATCGCCCATCCTCCCGCATCGGCAGGCGGATGGGAAAAATCGGTCATCGGCGCCAGCATCAGCATGCCGGTCGCAACCTGGATGAGCGCGATCAGATGCGGCGGCGTGCCTTTCAGCCATTTCGCCGCCAGCGCCGCGAGCGCGTAGAAGAAGGCCGCACCAAGCGCCATCAGGATGCCGAGGCCGTAGCCGTCGAATGCATCGCTGCCCGCGCCGGGCTTCGCCTGCACGATCGCCGTCATCCCGGCGAAGGCGAGCGCCAGCCAGAACAGCTTGGCGGCGGTGATCTTCTCGCCGAGAAAGAGCGCGCCGAGCACGAGCAGCATGAAGGGCTGGGTATTGTAGACGGTCGTCGCGACCGAGATCGTCGCATGCGAATAGGAGGCGAAGAGCAGCAGCCAGTTGACCACGATGGCGACGCCGCCGAAGACGGCGATGCCGAAGGTGCGCAGCGTGATGATGCCGGGCCGCAGCAGCCCGAGAACCCCGCAGATCACAAGCAGAGTGAGCGCGCCGAACAGGCAGCGCCAGAAGACCACGCCGCTGACCGGCTGGCCGGACATGACGACGAACCAGCCGATCGTCCCCGAGATCAGCATCGCCGCCGTCATTTCCGCTGAGCCTCTTTTGATGTCGTTGCCCATGATCGCCTCCGTTTTCGACGATAGGAGAATATTGCGGAGGAAGTCGTTTTTATATAATGATGAAAAGGGAGATTTGCTTTAATGCCTAATAATAATATGAAAAGTGATCAGAATGACTAATGATGCGCAATCACTCGATGAGGTCGATCAGGCCATTCTGGAGGCGCTGGCCGGCAATGCGCGGATCTCGCTGAAGGAATTGGCGCAGGAGGCAGGCCTCTCCTCGCCGAGTGCCGCCGAGCGCCTGCGGCGGCTGGAGGAGCGCGGCGTCATCAAGGCCTTCACCATCGATCTCGATCCCGCCGCCGTCGGTTATCCCCTGCAGGCGATCGTGCGGGTGCGCCCGCTGCCGGGACAGCTGCATATCGTCGAGCGCATCATCCAGGACATTCCCGAAATCGTCGAATGCGACAAGGTGACGGGCGAGGATTGCTTCATCGCCCGCTTGGTCGTCCGTTCCATGGGTGAACTGGACGGCATTCTGGACAGGGTCGCGGAAAAGGCGGAGACCAACACCTCGATGATCAAGTCGTCGCCCGTCAAACGCCGCCTGCCGCCGCTTTCACGGAAAATGTAGGAGCTGGCTGAGCCGGGCCTTAAAAATCCGCCATCGGCGAGAGCATTGCCGGAAAATCCACGCTGGTGTCGCCAAGGCCGCGCACCATCAGCACGGTCCCGCTCTCGAAGGGGTGCGGAACACCGTCCCAATCGAGCCTGTCCGGGCGGAAAAACACGTCGATGGAGGTCGGGGCGACCTCCAATCCTCCGAGGATCATCGCAAGCGGCGGTATCTCCGTTGCAACGACATCGATGAGGCCGAAGCGTCCCGACTCGTCCGTCTTCCAGGCAATTGCCGTCTGCTGATCTTGCAGAAAACTGATCCGCACATCGGGATCAAGGCGGGTATTGATCAGGAACATCGCCGCATTGTTCGACACAGCCAGCGAATTCGAAACCGGGCTCCGTCCTTTCAGCAGCGATTGCAGAAGAGCAAGATCGTCAGGATCGGTCGGTGTAAGCAGTCGCGCAGGCCGCAGCGCGGAAGAGGCCGCTGGTGCTATGCCCTCGTATCGATGCAATGGTATCGAGCGAAAACCATAAGGTTCGTAAAGCGACGGCTTGTCGGTATAGAGGATGACGGCTTCGAAACCTTGCCGGTCGCACCAGTCGAGCGCTTTTACCGTCAGGTCGCGGTAGAGCCCGCGGCCGCGCCATGGCGGACGCACCGCGCCGGATTGCAGCCCGGCGGCATGGACGTTCCGGCCGTTGATGACGAAGGGCAGCGCGAAGGCCGAGATATTGGCGGCAAGCTCGCCTTTGGCATCGAACCAGCCGAAGGGCATGCTGGTGGGATCGGGGCCGCCAAGCTGTTTCAGCGGCCCGATATCGATGCCGAAAATATCCTGAAGCAGGCGAACCAGCGCCGACCAGCCGGCGGGATCGGCGAAATAATCCTGACGAAAGCTCAGGCCCGCGCTGTCGAGGCGCTGTGCCATCACACGCCAGTGGAGCCGAAGCCGCCTGCGCCGCGCGCGGTTTCGCTGGCCTCTGTGATCTCGGCCACCCGCGCCTGGGTCACTGGCGCGATCACCATCTGGGCGATGCGCATGCCGCGCTCGATGATGAAGGCTTCCTCGCCGAGATTGGCGAGCAGCACCTTCACCTCGCCGCGATAGTCGCTGTCGATGGTGCCCGGCGAATTCAGGCAGGTGATGCCGTGCTTGAAGGCAAGGCCGGAGCGGGGCCGCACCTGTCCTTCGAACCCTTCGGGAATCTCGAAGATGAAGCCGGTCGGCACCAGCGCCCGTTTGCCGGGCAGCAGCGTCAGCGGTTCGCGGTCGGCAACGGCGGCGCGCAGGTCCATGCCGGCCGCTCCCTTGCTTTCATAGGCAGGCAGGTCGAGGCCTTCGCCGTTGGCCAGGCGGATGAGGTTCAGCGTCGGGCTGAGATCGTGATGAATGGTCATGGCCCATTACTTTGCGCGTGCGGGGGCAAGGTCAATTGCAAAGCCGGGCGTTAGTCGCTAGTTAAGCGGCAATTCCACAGGATTCACATCATGGCCGAAAGCCTCGCCGAGGCGGTCTCCCGCCGCCGCACATTCGCTATTATCGCCCACCCGGACGCGGGCAAGACGACGCTCACCGAAAAGCTGCTGCTGTTCGGCGGCGCCATTCAGCTTGCCGGCGAAGTCAAGGCGAAGAAGGATCGCATGCAGACGCGCTCCGACTGGATGAAGATCGAGCGCGAGCGTGGTATCTCCGTCGTCACCTCGGTGATGACCTTCGAATATAACGACAATGTCTTCAACATCCTCGATACTCCAGGCCACGAGGATTTCGCCGACGACACCTACCGCACGCTGACGGCCGTCGATGCCGCCGTCATGGTCATCGATGCCGCCAAGGGCATCGAGCCGCGCACGCTTAAGCTCTTCGAAGTCTGCCGCATGCGCGACATCCCGATCATCACCTTCATCAACAAGATGGATAGGGAAAGCCGCGATCCCTTCGAAATCCTCGATGAGGTGGAAGAGAAGCTGGCGCTGGATACGGCGCCGATCACCTGGCCGATCGGCCGCTCGAAGACCTTCTGCGGCTCCTATCACCTGGCGAACAGCACCGCCCGCGGTTCCGACACCGAAGTGGAGACGACCCCGGTCAACGGCCCGCGGGCGATCGCCGACAGGCTGCCGGAAAACGAGCGCCAGGCCTTCGTCGACGAGACGGAATTGGCGATCGAAGCCTGCCGTCCCTTCGACCGGCAGTCCTTCCTGGAAGGTCATATGACGCCTGTTTTCTTCGGCTCGGCGCTGCGCAATTACGGCGTTCGCGACCTCATCAACGCGCTCGGCGATTTCGCGCCGCCGCCGCGCGACCAGGTCGCCGATACCAGGACCGTACACGCGACCGACGACAAGATGACGGCCTTCGTCTTCAAGATCCAGGCGAACATGGACCCGAACCATCGCGACCGTATCGCCTTTGCCCGCATCTGCTCCGGCAAGCTCGAGCGCGGCATGAAGGCGAGGCTCGCCCGCACCGGCAAGCAGCTCGGCCTGACGGCGCCGCAATTCTTCTTCGCTTCGCAGCGCCAGCTCGCCGACACCGCCTATGCCGGCGATGTCGTCGGCATTCCCAATCACGGGACGCTCAGGATCGGCGATACGCTGACCGAAGGTGAATCGCTGGTCTTCCAGGGCGTGCCGAACTTCTCGCCGGAAATCCTGCGCCGCGTGCGCCTCGAAGATGCGATGAAGGCGAAGAAGCTCAAGGAAGCCCTGCAGCAGATGGCCGAGGAAGGCGTCGTCCAGCTGTTCTCGCCGGAAGACGGCTCGCCGGCGATCGTCGGCGTCGTCGGCGCCCTGCAGCTCGACGTGCTGAAGGAACGGCTGATGGCCGAATACGGCCTGCCTGTTTCCTTCGAAATGTCGCGCTTCTCCGTCTGCCGCTGGATCTCGTCCGATCAGCCGGCCGATCTCGACAAATTCCTCACCGTCAAACGCGGTGATATCGCCCGCGATCTCGACGGCGACCCGGTCTTCCTCGCCCAGGACGCATTCTCGCTGCGTTACGAGGCGGAGCGTTATCCGGCGATCAAGATGGTCGCGATCAAGGAATATCACGCCGCCAAGGCGGCGTGAGCCCAGGGCAATTATCCGCGCGCCCTCTCTCCAGCCTCAGCCTGAGGTGCTGATCGTTGTGCTGCCTGAAATAAGCCTAGCGGCCTGCCGCAGCGCCCAAGCGCCCTCGTCCCGCTAATCCTCTCCGTCAAACCGCGGCAGTGGCTCGATATTCTCGACCCAGGGCAGGGCCGATCGGCACCATATTTGTTTTCTGGGCGTCAGCTCCCGACGCTGATCGATGCCGCCGAGGCGGATGCCGATCGCACCGCCTTCCGCGTCCGTGCGGTAGAGCGGCGATCCGCAGTTCGGGCAGAAGAATTGCCGGCTGAGACCGCCGCTGTCGCCGTATTTCGTATAGCTTTTCGGCTCACCGGCGATGAGACCGAAACTTCCCGGCCGCGCCGGCGCGGTGACGCGATAGGTGGACCCCGTCAGCCGCTGGCAATCGGTGCAGTGGCAGATCGATATCCGCTCCGGTTCGATCTCCGCCTGATAGCGGATCGCCCCGCAATGGCATCCTCCCGTTATGTGCATCGGCAATTCCTCAGTCCGCCGGTTGCGCGGCCGGGCGCGCGGCATAGAAGGCCTTGGCGTTCGCGGTGAAGGCGGCCCGCTGATCGGCTTTCGTGTAGAACATATGCCCGCCGCGATAGAGTTCCAGACTGACGCGGCCGGCGGCAAGCGACGGCGGCAGATGGTCGATCACGTAGCGGCTGACGCTGTAAGGCGTCACCAGGTCGCTGTAGCCATGGGCGATCAGGAGATGGAATGCCGAATTCGAGGCGAGCAGCTGCCTGACGTCGTCGGTGGCGCTCGCCTGGAAGCGCGATCCGCCGCCATGGCCGCCGCCCCATTCCCAGCGCCGGCTGATATCGCTGTCGAGCAGCGTATAGGTCATTTCGGTTTTGAAGCCGAGTTCGTTGCGGGCATAGTCGGCGAAGGCGCCGCCATAGGCGCGGGTGAAGCCGTCGAGAATGGCATCGTCGCCGCGGTCGTAATCCGATTCCGGATAGGGATCGGGTGCTGCAAAGGAGGCGTCGTATGAGCTCATCACCTCGCCGCTCCCCGCATCCGAATGCTTGACGAAGGAATTGCCAAGGAAGCCGCGGTTGCGGGCGACGATATCCTGAGGAATGCCGGTCAGCCGGGAGATCCTGCCGTAGAAGGCGTCGGCATCGGCGCCCTCCGGCGGCGGACCCGCGAGCGTCGTCAGATAGTCGCCGAGCGCAAAGGTCTCGGCTTCGCGCTGCTTCCCTTCGTCAAAGGCCTTCTCCCGGTCGAGCCTGGCTGCGGCCAGCGACGGCAGTTCGAGTGCAGCCCCGAGCGCGAACTGATCGGCATTGAACATCAACTGCCCCTCGAGCAGGGGCGAAAGCATGATGGCGCCGGCGACGACGATGCCCTGGCTTTCCTGCAATACCGAGGCGACCTTGGCTGCGCGAAAGCCGCCATAACTTTCGCCGAGCAGATATTTCGGCGAGTTGGATCGGTTGTTGTGGGCGATATAAAGCGCGATTGCCTTGGCGATGCTCTGGGCATCGGCATTGACGCTGTAATAGTTGGAGGCATCGTCCGCCTTGACCGTCCGGCTCCAGCCGGTGCCGATCGGATCGATCAGCACGAGATCGGTGAAATCGAGCCAGCTTTGCGGGTTATCGACGAGTTGCGCATGGGCGCCGTCGCGCCCCTCCGCCCCGAAATCCAGCACTTTCGGCCCGACCAGCCCGAGATGCAGGAAGGCGGAAGCCGCGCCCGGCCCGCCGTTGAAGGCAAAGGTCAGCGGCCGGTCGGGTCCGCCGTCCTTTTGAACATAGGCGGTATAGAAGATCGCGCCGGTCTGCGCGCCGTCCTGGCCGAAAAGATCGAGCGTGCCGGCGGTGGCGGTATAGGCGATCTTCCGGGCGCCGACCGTCAGCTCGTGCTCAGTGACGGAATCGGCCGGCAGCAGCTTCAGCACGCCGTCGCGTGCGCTGCGCTCGACATTCGCCTGGCGTTCGCCGCCTTCCTGCGCCAGGGAAAGGGCAGGGGCGAGAGACGCCGCTAGTGCGGCCAGCAGAAAGAGGGGTCGTATGCGCAAGATATGGCCTCCGGCGTGCGAATGCAGGCGGAGATAGCGTAACATCGGCCGGAGACCACGGGCATCAAGAGATGGTGATGGGCCGGTGAGCGCGAGGGCGGCTCAGACTTTCTCGACGGCGCGCACATTCACCTCCAGCGCCCGGCCGGCTTTCCAGCCGTTGATCGCGGCCCCGAGCCCAAGTGCGATGAAGAGAACCGCGCACCAGGAAAAGCTTCCGGTCCAGCCGCGAATGAGGCCGACGACGAGCGGGCCGATGGCCGCAAGGAGATAACCGACGCATTGCGCCATGCCGGAGAGATGGGCGGCGACATCGGGATCGCGCGAGCGCAGCACGATCGTCGTCATGGCCGCCGCGATCAGTCCACCCTGGCCGATGCCTTGCAGCGCCGCCCACAGCCAGACGGTCGAAAGCGGTGCGAAAAGCAGCCCGAGCAGGGCGGTGACGGCGACGCCGCAGAGGCTGGCATTGATCAGCCGCTGGTCCCGGCCGCGCACGGCGATATGCGGCACGACGAGGCAGGAGGCCGCCTGTACCATCACCGAGAGCGAAACGATCGCCCCGGCGGTGACGCCGTCGAGCCCGCGTTCGCGCAAGATGGGAACGAGCCAGCCGAAGACGCAGTAGGCCAGCGCCGATTGCAGCCCCATGAACAGCGTGACCTGCCAGGCCAGGCGGTCCCGCCAGAGGCCTTCGATGCGAAAGCCGTTTCGCCTTGCCTGGGCGCCGCTGCGAAGGACCTGCGGCAGCCAGATGAGACCGACGATCAGAGCCGGTAACGCCCAGGCGGCGAGCGCGCCCGCGAGGGAGCCGCCGAGCATATGTTCGATCGGCAGCGTCAGCCCGGCCGCACTCGCCGCACCTGCACAGAGCGCCATCGTGTAGAAGCCGGTCATCAGCGCGGCGCGGGTGGGGAAGTCCCGTTTCACCAGCCCCGGCAGCAGCACGTTGCCGACGGCGATGCCGGCGCCCGCAAGCGCGGTGCCGAGGAAGAGCAGCGGCACGGAGGACAGCCCGCGCAAACCGGTGCCGAGCGCAAGCAGAAGAACAACGCCGAGCAACGTGCGTTCGGTCCCGATGCGCTGGGCAAGACGAGGCGCAAGCGGCGAGAAGGCGCCCAGGCAGACGACCGGAAGCGTCGTCAGCAGGCTGGCGCCTAGTGCACTCAGCCCGAGTTCGGAGCGGATCTCCGGCAAGAGCGCCGAGGCGCTGGAGAAGACCGGGCGCAGATTGAAAGCGATCAGCACGAGGCTCGCGCCGAGCAGGAACCGATCCGCGCCACTCTGCACCGGCGTTGCATGTGGCGAGGGAAGGCTGCCGGCCTCGGCGTCGATCAGCAATTCGTCGGCCGCCTCCAGCGTGATGGCGGCATCGTTGGAAGGTGTGTTCATGACAGGATCATCCGGTCGAGCGCGGCAAGAACGGGCGCCATGAAGCGGCGCACAGCCGCATCCGCCTTGTTCGGATCGCCGGTTTCGATCGCGTCGACGATATCGGCATGCGCCTGCATGTCGGGTTCGGGGATGTCCTTGCCGAGCGTCGCCGCGATGGTGTCGGCGATCGAGGCAGAGAAGAAATCGTAGATCTCGATCATCGCCCGGTTGCCGGAAGCGGCGATGACCGCCTTGTGGAAGGCGAGGTCCCGTTCGATGAAGGCGGCTTCATCGCCGCCGGCGTAACTGCCGCGTTCGTTCAGCAGCCTGCGGAGATCGGCAATCACCTCCGGCGTCTTGCGCATCGCCGTCAGCCGGGCAGCTTCGACATCGAGCGCGCAGCGCGCTTCGAACTGATCGCGCAGGCTTGCGCGCCGCGCCATCGTCAGCGGCCGGCCGGCATCGCTCGTCGAGCGCACATAGGTTCCCGAGCCTTGTCGGGTTTCGAGATAACCCTGGGAGACGAGCACCCGCACCGCCTCGCGCACCGTGCCGCGGCTGACGGAAAGCATGGCCGACAGCGAGGCCTCGTTCGGCAGCTTGTCGCCGACCGCCCAGCGTTTGCCGAGAATGTCGCTGCGGATCGCCTCGATGGCCTCGTCGGCGAGATTGGTCTTGCTGAGCGCCTGCATCTTCTACTCATAAAGTCATCTGATGACTTTATGAGTAGAAGAATTTGGATTCGCCGTCAACGCTCGAAATTCAGGCAATAAAAAAGGGCCGCCTCAGCGACCCTTTCCATGAGTTTGGCCTCGAACTGGCCTGGACTGTCGATGCAGCCCCAGGAAGGCGGGTCTTAGAGCGAGGGCTGCCTCGCTTTCATCACCTCTTCCATGCCCGTTACGAGGTCCGAAATCTCATTAGACATTGGATCACCTTCCTTTCGTTCTGTTGCCGATGGATTGAAGGTAGAGCGATTCTTCCGAGATGCAAGCAGAAATGCTTCCAACCGCTCGCCGCGGTCACGGCGTCCCGTTCACAAAAGAACACAGCGTTTTGCCGAATTTGAAGCTGTTATCGGTCACGAATCCGTCATGATCCGTTTGCAAACCGGCCAGGCGTTAAGCTCTTGTTAGCCGCAGCGTTCGACAATTTCAGTATTCCCGCCGAGCGGCGGGTTCGGGAGCAAGCAAGCCATGTGTCGCTGGGCAGCCTATCGCGGAGATCCCCTCTATCTCGAGGAGCTGGTATCCTCGCCCGCCCATTCGCTGATCGAGCAGTCCCATTGCGCCACCCGCGCCAAGACGGCGACGAACGGCGATGGCTTCGGCATTGCCTGGTATGGCGACAGGCCCGAACCCGGCCGCTACCGCGACATCCTGCCGGCATGGTCGGATTGCAACCTGAAGAGCCTGGCGCGGCAGATCCGTTCGCCGCTCTTCCTCGCCCATGTCCGCGCCGCGACCGGCGGCGGCACACGGCGCGACAACTGCCATCCCTTCACCCATGAAAACTGGTCTTTCATGCACAACGGCCAGGTCTCGGGCTTCGAACGGCTGCGCCGGCCGATGGAGGCGATGCTCGACGACGAGCTGTTCAACGCCCGCGGCGGCACGACCGATTCCGAGCTGATGTTCCTGCTGGCACTGCAGTTCGGCCTGCGCGAGACGCCGATCGCCGCGATGGCTGAGATGGTCGGCTTCGTCGAGGATCTGGCCGAAAGCACTCTCGGCTCCATCCTGCTGCGTTTCACCGCCGCTTTCTCCGACGGCAATTCGCTTTATGCGATCCGTTATGCCACGGACCGCAAGGCGCCGACGCTCTATGCCTCTCCTGTCGGCGCCGGTCATTGCCTCGTCTCCGAGCCGTTGAACGACGATGTCGATGCCTGGGCCGAAATTCCGGATGGCAGCGCCGTTACCATCGGCAGGAACGGCATCGAGGTTACCGATTTCCGGCCGGGAAAACGCAACACGGCAAAGCCGCAGCGCGTGACTATATCAGCCTGAGCTTCTCGGCGATCAGCGCCGCCAATCGTTCAGCAACCTCTTCCTTGGCGAGATCAGGCCATTGCTCGACGCCGTCGTGGCGGATGAGTTTGACGCTGTTGCGGCTGCCGCCCATGATGCCGGTCGCGGGAGAGACGTCATTGGCGACGATCATATCGGCACCCTTCCTCTCGAGCTTCGCCTTTGCATTGCTTTCGACGTCCTGGGTCTCGGCGGCAAAGCCGATGACCAGCTTCGGCCGCATCGTGTGATGGCCGACAGTCTTCAGGATGTCCGGGTTCTCGGTCAGCGCCAGCGTCGGAATGGATTCGCCCGGATGTTTTTTCAGCTTCTGGTCGGCGGCCGAGGCCACGCGCCAGTCCGCCACCGCCGCCACCATCACGGCGATGTCGGCCGGCAGCGCCGCAAGCACGGCGTCGCGCATCTCCTCCGCCCGCTCGACATGCACGACGTTGACGCCGATCGGATCGGGGATCGTTACCGGCCCGGATACGAGCGTCACATCGGCTCCGAGCTTGGCAAGGGCTGCGGCGATCGCATGTCCCTGCCGGCCGGAGGAACGATTGGCGATGTAGCGCACCGGATCGATCGGCTCATGCGTCGGTCCCGACGTGACGATCGCCTTTCGCCCGGCAAGCGGCTTGTGCCGGCCGCCCTCGAAGACAGCTTCGGTGGCAGCCACGATCTCCAGCGGTTCCGCCATCCGGCCGAGCCCGGCTTCCCCGCCTTCGGCCATTTCGCCGGCCATCGGCCCGACGAAATGGACGCCGTCCGCCCTGAGCGTCGCCGCGTTGCGTCGTGTCGCCGGATGCGCCCACATTCTAGGATTCATCGCCGGGGCGGCAAGCACCGGCTTGTCCGTCGCCAGAAGCAGGGTCGAGGCGAGGTCGTCGGCAAGCCCGTTCGCCATCTTCGCCATCAGATCGGCGGTGGCAGGAGCAATCAGCACCAGGTCGCAGTCGCGCGCCAGCCTGATATGGCCGATATCCTGTTCGTCCTGGCGCGAAAACAGATCGACAAAGACATGATCCGCCGCCAGCGCGCCGACCGCAAGCGGCGTGACGAACTCCTGCGCGCCCTTGGTCATGACGGGACGAACGCTCGCGCCGCGCTCGCGCAGCCGGCGGATGAGATCGAGGCTCTTATAAGCCGCGATGCCGCCCGAGATGATGAGGAGGATGCGTTTACCGCTGAGAGCCATGGCTTTCTACCCGTCGGTTTTTACCGGTCCCAGACCCTAAGCCTTTGGCGGAGAACATGCAATCGCGTATGGCGTTCCTATTCGAAGCCTGCGAAGTCATTCATGGATGAGCAGGCTCATCAGGTTCTCCGTGACCGGCGCGGGATGCGTCTTCAGCATCGCCAGCGCCAGCCGCGCGACCGCCGGCGGTCCTTCGATCGGCCGGTAGGTGACGCCTTCGAGCCGGATCTGCGAAATCGAGGCCGGCACGATCGACACGCCGAGATCGGCCGCCACCAGATTGACCACGGATGAAATCTGCGGCGCCTCCTGCGCCACGGTCAGTTCGAATCCCGCCCTGCGGCAGGCAAGCACGACGTCGTCGTAAAGGCTCAAGCCCACGAGGCGGGGAAAGAGGATGAAGGGTTCGTTCGCGAGCGCCGAAAGCGGCAGGGCCGAATGCCGGGCCAGCGGGTGGCTGGCGGGCAGGGCGATCACCATCGGCTCATCAGCCAGCCGCCGCAGCCTGATGCCGGCGGGGTCGTCGAGGCCGGGGCGCATGAAGGTCGCGTCCAGCTCACCGCCTTCCAGCTTCTGCATCAGCGCCAGCGTATTCATTTCGGTCAGCGCCAGCCGCACCTCCGGCCAGCGCGCCCGGAAACGGCGGATCGTCGTGCTGACGATCGGATTGAAGGCGGAGGAGGCGGTGAAACCGAGCGACAGGCGCCCGGTCTCGCCGCGATTGGCTCTTTGGGCGGCAAGCTTCGCCTTTTCCGCTGCCGCCACCGCGGCTTTCGCCTCGCCGAGGAATGCAGTCCCCGCCGCCGTCAACTCGGCGCCATGCGGTACGCGATGAAACAGTGCAGCGCCAACTTCCGTCTCCAGGTCGCGGATCTGCTGGCTGAGCGGCGGCTGCCCGATGCCGAGCTTGCCGGCGGCCCGGGTAAAATTGCCTTCTTCCGCCACTGCCAGGAAATATCTGAGGTGCCGCAACTCCATCGTCATCTCCAAAACCTATCGAGATCGCCAGTTTGATATATTGGACAAATGGGGCGGCGTTGACTAGATCGGAAGCGGAAGGATGACGATATGCCGATGTCAGCGCATGCAGTGAAGACCTCCGAGACGGCCGCAGTGCCAGGGCAGAAACTCTACCTCACGCGCGGCACCGGCGCCTATCGCCGCGCCAGCCTGGCGCTCTTCCTCTCCGGCTTTTCCACCTTTTCGCTGCTCTATTGCGTCCAGCCGCTGCTGCCGATCTTCTCACAGGAATTCTCCGTCAGCCCAGCCGAAAGCTCGCTGTCGCTGTCGCTTTCCACCGGCTTCCTGGCGCTCGCCATCGTCTGCGCCGCCGCCGTTTCGGAGGGGCTTGGCCGCCGCAGCCTGATGTCGATTTCACTGGTTGGCGCAGCCCTGCTGACGATCGCCACGGCCTTTGCGCCGGACTGGCACTTGCTGCTCGTCATCCGCGCCCTGCAGGGCCTTGTTCTCGGCGGCGTGCCCGCCGTCGCCATGGCCTACCTTGCCGAGGAGATCGATCCGCGCGGCCTCGGCGCCACCATGGGCCTTTATGTCGGCGGCACGGCCTTCGGCGGCATGTCCGGCCGTGTGCTGACAGGCATCTTTGCCGAATATCTCACCTGGCGCCCGGCGCTCTTCCTGATCGGCGCCATCGGCCTTGCCGCTGCGATCGGCTTCATCGCCCTCCTGCCGCCATCAAGGAATTTCGTCCGCCGGCCGGGCTTCGACCTGCGTTTTCATGTGAGAGCCTGGCTCGGTCATCTCAGAAATCCGGCGCTGCCCTTCATCTTCGCAATCGCCTTCCTGGCGATGGGCTCTTTCGTGACGATTTACAATTATGCCGGTTTCCGCCTCGTGGCCCCTCCTTATGGTCTCAATCAGACGGAGCTCGGCCTGATCTTCACCGTTTATCTTTTCGGCATCGGCGCCGCCTCGATCGGCGGCCTGCTAGGCGACCGGATCGGCCACTTTCCGGTACTTCTCTTCGGCCTCGCGCTGACGGCGACCGGCAGCGCATTGACGCTCTTCGCCTCGCTGCCGTCGATCATTCTCGGTATCATCGTGCTGACCACAGGCTTCTTCATGAGCCATTCCATCGCCAGCGGCCTTGTCGGCAAGCTTGCCCTTGGCAACAAGGGGCACGCTTCATCCATCTACATGCTGGCCTATTACGTCGGCTCCAGCCTCATGGGTTCGGCCGGCGGCTGGTTCTGGGCAATCGAAGGCTGGGCAGCCGTCGTCTTCTTCACTCTTGCCATGCTGGCGCTGGCCTTTATGTCAGCCTGTGTCGCGCAACACTTCGCCAGGAGAAAGGCATGAGGCGACATTCGCGTTGAGCAGGTATTTCATTGGAAGAAATCGATTCGATTCACTCCCGCTGAGGCTGTTGCTCGGCCGCTGCCGCAAAGTCGGGATCAACAGGCCCGGTCACGTCAGCAAGCCATTCCCAATCTTCAGAAATCGGCTCGAGAATGATCGCACGCCCCTGGCGCCGGATGGCGACGGTATCGCCATCGAAGCGGAATTCCTTCGGCAAGCGGACGGCCTGAAAGCGCCCGGACCAGAAGATCTTTGCCGTTTCCATGCCATGGCTCCCGATGAGATATGACAATTATTGCAGCAATTCTTGATTCAGTTCAACCGAGCCTGAGATAGGGCACGTCCTTCTTCGCCACCTCATCCAGCGCGTCCTCGTAACCCGCATCGGCGTAACGCATGACGCCAAGCGCCGTGTCGTTGGTCAGCGCATGATCGAGCCGTTCGTCGGCGGCATCGGTGCCGTCGGCGACGACGGTGACGCCGCAGCTCGTCATGTAGCCGGCATAGCCGCCGCCGCCGGAATGGACGACGACGAGATCGGCCATCGAGGAGCAGAGCATCATTGCATCGATCAGCGGCCAGTCGGCAATCGCATCGGAGCCGTCCTTCATCCGCTCGGTCATAATATTGGGATGCGCCATGGCGCCGGCATCGAGATGGTCGCGGGAAAAGGCGATGGGACCTTTGAGTTCGCCGCTCGCCACCAGCGTATTGACGCGCCGGGCGAGCGCGGTGCGTTCGCCATGGCCGAGCCAGGCGATACGCGCCGGCAATCCTTCGAAGGGGACGTGCTCGCGCGCCAGCCGGATCCAGTTGGTGATGATCTTGTTGTCGGGGAACATTTCGAGCAACAGGTCGTCGATGTGGGCGATATCGCTCTCTTCGCCTGACAGCGCCATCCAGCGGAACGGCCCGATCGCCCGGGCAAAGAGCGGCCTCAGATAGGCTTCGGTGAAGATGGGGATGTCGAAGGCGTTAGTGACGCCGCCCTCTTTCGCTTGCGTGCGGATGAGGTTGCCGTTGTCGAAGACCTCCGAGCCGCGTTTCTGGAACTCCAGCATGGCCGTCACATGCTCGACGATCGAGGCGCGGCTGGCTGCCATCAATTGCCCCTGCCCATCGTCACGCAGGCCCTTGACCTGATCGAGGCTCATGCCCTTCGGCACATAGCCGTAGACGAGGTCGTGCGCCGAGGTCTGATCGGTGACGATATCTGGCACGATGCCGCGCCGGACGATTTCGGGATAGATCTCCGCCGCATTGCCGATGAGCCCGACGGACAGCGCGCGCTTTTCCTTCACCGCCGCATCGATCATTTCAAGGGCGGTATCGAGATCCGGCGCGATTTCCTGGAGATAGCCGATCTGCTGGCGCTTGCGAGCGCGCTCCGGATCGATGTCGACGCAGAGGATTGCCGCGCCCGCCATGCGGCCGGCAAGCGGCTGCGCCCCGCCCATGCCGCCGAGACCGGCCGTCAGCACGAACCGGCCGTGGAGATCGCCGCCGAAGCGACGCTCGGCGATGCGCATGAAAATCTCGTAGGTGCCCTGGATGACGCCCTGGCTGCCGATATATTGCCAGGCGCCGGCCGTCAGCCCGCCCCAGCAGATCAGTCCCTTGCGCTGCAACTCGTAGAACACTTCGGCCTTTGCCCATTGCCCGACGAGATTGCAGTTCGCCATGATGACCAGCGGCGCCTTGGCATGCGTGCGCACCAATCCGATCGGCTTGCCGGACTGGATGAGCAGCGTCTGGTCCTCTTCCATCTCGGTAAGCGCCTTGACGATGCCCCTGTGCGCCGCCCAATTGCGGGCCGCCTTCCCCAGCGCGGCATAGACCACGAGATTGTCGGGATCTTCGCCGACCGAGAGCACGTTTTCCAGAAGCCGCAGCAGCGCCTCCTGTCGCCAGCCCTTGGCACGCAGCTCCGGTCCGCCGGGAATGGGAAATTTCGGATGGCGTGGATTGGCCTTCGGCATCGTGCTTCCTCGCTTGGTTCTCTGTTTCCCTTCTTCCCAGCGGGGAGAAGGGAAAATGGCTACTTGGTCACTTGCCCGGCAGCGATTCCACATAGCCGATCGCGGCATCGAGCAGACGCCGTCTCAGCGCATCGTCGCCGTAAACCTCGGCATTGGCCCGCACCCAGCCATGCATCACCCGCTCGCCCATCCGCATCTGGATCACGCCGGGCAGTGCGAGCGCCCAGCCGTCATTGCCCTTGCCGAGGCGGACCAGCATGCCATCGCTGCGCGCACCGCAGAGAAGGTTGCCATTCAGCAGGAAGGCCCAGCCGCCGAACATGGATTTTTCGGCAAGGCCCGACCGGTCGCCGAGTTCCTCGCGCAGCAGTTCTTCGAGGCCGGGATCGCGCGCCATGGCTCAAGCCCTCGCCGCCAGCGCATAACGCGCGATCTCTATCCCCATCGCTTTTTCGACGGCGGGATAGACGGTCGGGTCGAGCACGCTTGAAGACAGCGGAATGATATCCATCGGCACATGCAGGATGAAGACATGCATGCCTTCCCGAAGCTGGCCGACGCTGAGCGGCTCGCCTTCGTCGGAAAGCGTGGTGATCACGGCGGGGAAGGTCGCAAGCCGCGCGCCATCCGCATCGTCCACGGCCATGTATTCGTTCATCACATGCAGCGTCACCGACTTCCCGCCCGAGCCGACGGTGACGGTGCCGATGTCGAAGGCTTCCTTGGTATAGACGACGTCTTTGCGGGTAATGACGCCTTCACTGAGGATATGCCCTCCCGTCGTCTTGCAGATCGCGTCGATGATGGCTGCTCCGCCGCGTTTCTCCGCCGCGATGATCGCTTCGCCGAGGGAAAGCGCCATCGAGATGCCGCCGAGTGCGGCATGGCTGCGCACATAGGAGGCCCTGAGCGGATTGCGGCAGCTGGCGATGAAACCGCCGGACTGATCGGCAGCGGCGCGCAGCACCGGCGAGATCTTCGCGGTCGCGCCCTTGACCACCAGCTCGATATAGCGGTTCTCGGCCCTGTTGCCGCCGACCGCGGTCTGGATCATCTGCTCGGGTGAAGCAGCCATGCCGATCGAACCCATGTCGCCCGTCGGATGCGCACGGATATCGCCGACGGCGTCGACCACCTTGGTGCCGAGGATCGCGGACGGCAGCCAGCCGTTCAGCGTCGAGGACTTGCCATTCTGGCCGATGATCAGACCGGAGAGTTTTTCGCCGAGCGCCTCCTGCAGGAGCTGGACGGCCTTCACATAGTCGATGCCCTGCATTTCCCAGGGCGTCGTGGAGGCCGGCGCGCCGATTGCGGCAGCCGTGGCGATCCAATCCTCGTCCTTCAGTTCCTCGATCGAGACCAGTTCCGGCTTGCCGACATTGACGGCTGCGTAACCGAGCATGCGCCCATGATCGGCCCAGCCGCCGCCGCCGGCGGCATAGACGGAGCCGCCTTTGACGGCGGCTTCCACGTCCTTCTCAACCAGTATGCGTCCCATCGGCGGCCTCCTGTTTCGAGTTTTTGTCCATCTCGCGCACCGCTTGGAAAAGAACGGCGGCGCCGAGCGCGATGTCGTCATTGTCAACCCATTCGTCGGCGCAATGGCTGCGGCCGTCCCGGCAGGGCACGAAGATCATCGCTGCCGGCGCCACCTTGGCAATCCAGGCCGTATCGTGCCCGGCACCGGAGGCCATGCGCCGGTATTTTGTGCCGACGCGTTCACAGGCGGTCTCCAGCGTCGAAAGCAGGCCGGCATCGCCCGGTGTCGGCTGATTGTCGGAAACCCGGTTCGGTGTCCCGATGGTCACGCCGTAGGCTGTTGCCAATTTTTCGACATGGCCGTCGAGCCAGCGGCAGAAGGCATCCATGTCGGCGCGGATTTCCGCACGGCCGTCGATCAGGAGCACGGCTTTCGAGGGAACGACATTGGCCGCATTCGGTTCGATCCTGAATTCGCCGACCGTCGCGGCAAAATGTCCCGGCGTCCTGGCAAGCTCGGCGGCGGCGTTGCGGATGTCGAGCACCAGCTGCGATGCCGCCACAAGGGCATCCGCCCGCCGGTCCATCGGTGTCGTACCGGCGTGGTCGGCGCAGCCTTCGACAGTGATCTCGATCCGGGTGATGCCCGAGATCGCGGTGACGATGCCGATATCCTCCCCTTCGGCTTCGAGCACCGGTCCCTGCTCGATATGAAGCTCGAGAAAGCCCGCTATATCGGGCCTCTTCTGCTGCATCAGCACGTCGGGCTCGCCGCCTACCTGGGCGATGCCCCCGGCAAGGTCGAGGTCGCCGCTGACGCGTGAAAGCCAGGCTTCCGGCAATTGCCCGGTCATGCCGCGACTGCCGATGCAGGAGACGCCGAAGATGCTGACTTCCTCGGCGAGGAAATCGACGATCTCGAGATCGTGGTCGAGTTCGATAGCCTGATCGCCAAGCGCACGCGCCACTTCCAGGGCCGAGATGACGCCGGCAATGCCGTCGAAGCGGCCGCCGTCCGGCACCGTGTCGGAATGTGAACCGAGCATGATCGTGCCGAGCCATGGTTTGCGGCCCGTGCGCCGGCCGATCAGGTTGCCGGCGGCATCGATCCGTGTTTCCAGTCCCGCCGCCTTCATCTGCGCTTCGATATAGGCCCGGCCTTCGAGGAAGAGCGGCGAGAAGGCGCGCCGCGTCCAGGGATGCCCGGGTTCGGTAAGCCCGGCCAGTGCCTCTATGTCCTCAGCGATCCGGCCGGCATTGACGGGCAGATTGCGGCTCATGTGGCAGCTCCCGCGATCACCTGGCGCGGCAGTGGCCGCACGAACCGCCCGGCGCCGGGCTTGGCCAGCACCTTCCCGCCCTCGGCGATCTTTTCGCCGCGCAGATAGGTGGCGGACACGGTCCAGGGCAGGCGAATGCCGTTGTAAGGGCTCCAGCCGACGACATTGTTGCCGCTTTCGGACGCGTCATAGACGCTTTCGTGCGGCTCCAGCACGGTGATATCGGCGTCCTTGCCTGGTGTCAGCGCGCCCTTGATATGATCGAGCCGGAAATGCTTCGCCGGATTTTCCGCCATCAGCCGGGCCGCCCATGTCAGCGGAATGCCGCGTTCGAGGGCGCCTTTCACGAAAAGCGGGACCATCACCTCAAGGCCGGGAACGCCGGAGGCGTTGGCGAGCATGTCGGGATTGGTCTTGCGGTTTTCCGACCAGCTGACGTGGTCGGTCGAGACCAGCCAGACGTCGCCTTCGGCCACCTTCCGCCAGAGCTTCTCCACCTCGGCGCGCGGCCGCAGGGGCGGATTGATCTTCGCCTTGCCGCCGAGGCGCTTCACGTCGTTTTCCTCGTCGAGTGTGAGGTAGTGAATGCAGCATTCGACCGTCGCGGCAAAACCGTCGCGGCGATAGGAACGCGCGATATCGTAGCCGCGCCCGAGCGAGCAGTGCACCACATGCGAGGGGCAGCCTGTATTGGCGCCGGTCTCGAAGATCGTATGCATCGCCAGAAGCTCGGTAATCGCAGGCCGCGACAGGCCGTGCGCCCGCCAGTCGGTGGTGCCGCTCGCCTTCACCTGCTCCATGTAGCTACGCACCGCCTCGTCGTCCTCATTATGCACGCCCGCCGTCAGCCCCGTCGGCGCGATTGCCGCAAAGCAGGCATCGAGCAGGGCAGGGGGAATGCGCGGAAAACGCTTGGGATCGGTGCCGAAGGTCGAGAATTTGAACGCGGCAACGCCGGCTTCGACCATTTCGCGGATACGCGCCGGGCCTTCTTCCGGGTCGATGGTGCCGTAAAGGGCGAAGTCGACGCGCGCCTGCGGGCCCGCGTGATCGATCTTCTGCTTCACCGCCGCCGCAGAGCAGACGAGATTGCCCTCGTCATAGGGCATGTCGACGATCGTGGTAACGCCGCCGGCCGCCGCCGAGCGCGTCGACCAGATGAAATCCTCTTGGTCCTTCTGGGAGAGCGAATGCACCTGCGCGTCGATCGCGCCCGGAAGGATCAGAGCCTTTCCGAGCAGATGCCGTTCGTGGGCCGAGGGCGGCACGCCGAGGCCGAGTTCGGCGATTTTGCCATCGCGCACGGCGACATAGCCCTCGTCGAGAATGCGGTCCGGCAGCACCACCGTGCCCTGCAGAACGAGATCGAAGTCCATGCCGGTTCCTCCTCTGAAATCAGATCGCCACCGGTTCCTGGCGTGTCAGCCGCTCCTCGATCCGTTCCAGCGAGCTGAGCGCGAAGAAATCGTCGAAGGAAGCGATCGGAACCTGCTCCGTCAGCTTCGAGAGGAAGGCGTCCGAGCCGAGTTCCTCTTCGATGGCCTCCACCTCCGCCGAAAGCGGCCGGTCGACCGTATAGAAATCAGCATGTTTGCGCACGACCTCATAGAGCATGGCCGCGACACCCCTGGGCTCGTCGCCCAGAATGTCGATCGCCTGGGCCGAGAGCAAAGCCTCGAGCGCCGCAAGGCGCTTCAATGCTCGCATCTGCCGATCGAAGCGCTCGATGACGAGCGGCAGAAAGGCGGCTTCGTCCTCCAGCCCGGCCGCGACGACGAGCGACTGGGCGGAAACCGGATTGGACATCGACAGCACGCGCGAAAAGATCTCGCCGGCGAGCTTGATGATCGGCCCGAAACCGGTGGCGATCCGTCCCGGCGGCACCAGGTTGACCGGCAGGTCGCGCCGCTGGCCGTTGCCGAGAATGACGCAGCGGTTGAAGGCGTTGCGCGCCGCATGCGCCATGCAGAGTGCTGCCGATTCGAGCAGGATCGTCACGTCGAGCGGAAGAGAACCGCCCGATGTCATCACCCGGCCCTCGACGACGACCGGATTATCGTCCGAGCGCCCGGTGGCGGCAAGGATCTTGTGGCCTGTTGAAAGCAGGTTCTCGATCACTGCGCCGAACACCTGGGCGATCATGCGCAGGCTGAGCGGATCCTGCACATGCGTTGCGACAGGCCAGTTCCAGTCGTCGGAGGCATTGCAGAGCCAGGCGCCGATCAGCGCCTCGCGCGCCGTGCCGACATGGCGAACCGCCTTCCAGGGATCGCGCGACGCGCCGAGCGCGCCTGATGCCATCATGCCGGTCGAAAGCAGAACGCGGATCGAGGCGGCGGCGCTGCGTGTCGTCTCTGCCGCTGCGGCAAAGCTCACCGCATTGACGCTGAGCGAGGCGAGGCTGTCGCGCGGCGCCATCCGCACCGGTTCCAGCCCCGCCGCCCGGAAGGCGTCGGCTGCCTGCATCCGGTTGCCGCGATAGATCGCTTCGCCGACGCCGGTCAGCACCGCGCCGATCTGCCCCATGAGGCCGATATCGGCGCAGCCGATCGAGCCCGTGCGGCGCACGACCGGAACGAGGTCGGCTTCGAGCATTCTCATATAGGCCTGCACCAGTTCCGGCGTGCAGCCGACCTGGCCGGTCAGCGCCGTATTGACGCGGATCGCCATGGCGTTGCGCACGACATTGCAGGAAAAGGGCGTGCCGGTGCCGAAATGATGGGCGCGCACGAGGCCGAGATTGAAGGTGTCGAGTTCGTCTGCCGACCACTCCACATCCTTCATCGCGCCGACGCCCGTCGTCGAGCCGTAGACAGGCATGCCGGACGCGATCGCATCCTCGACGACTTCGCGGGCGATGGCGATGCGGGCCATGCCGGTCGGCGAAGCCGAAATGACCGCCTTGCCCGCACCGATCGTCACCATCTCGGCAAAACCGAGCGGTCGTCCGGAAAGTTCGATGCCGGGGCGTTCGTGCTGCATGTGCCTATCTCCTTGAAAATGAGACTAAGCGAGCCCTCCGTCACATGGGATATCCCAAATGCCGAACACAGCATGTTTTTGCGAACGGATCAGCTCAGCATCCAGGCAATATAGAGAAGCGTCAATGCTATGACCCAGAGCGCAAACCTGGCGGAGCGGTTGTGCCGCGCCTCGGCCTTGCCGATCGCATCCGCCGTCTGCTCGTCGAAACGTAAGCCGTGTTCGCTCATATGCAGAAGCTGATGGTGGAATTTTTCGGTCTTCGCCGCGATTTCAGGCACGGCTTCGGCAAGCTTCACCGCCGCCTTCAGCCCGTCCTTGAGATCGGTGGCGATCCGCTTCGGCCCGAGATTGTTGCGAATCCAGTCACCGACGACGGGCTCGGAGGCCTTCCACATGTTGAAGCGCGGGTTGAGCATGCGCGACACGCCCTCGACCACGACCATCGTTTTCTGCAGCATCACCAGTTCCGGCCGGGTGGCCATATCGAAGAGTTCGGTCACTTCGAAGAGCAGCGTCAGCAGCTTGCCCATCGAGATCGTCTCGGCCGGCTGTCCGTGGATCGGCTCGCCGATCGCCCGGATCGCCTGGGCGAAGCTCTCGACATTGTGGTGGCCGGGCACATAGCCCGCCTCGAAATGCACTTCTGCCACGCGGATATAATCGCGGGTGATGAAGCCGTAGAGGATTTCGGCGAGGAACCGCCGCTCCTTCTTGCCCAGCCGCCCGACGATGCCCATGTCGACGGCGACGATCATGCCGCCCGCATCGACGAAGAGATTGCCCGGATGCATGTCGGCATGGAAGAAGCCGTCGCGCAGCGTATGGCGGAGGAACGACTGGATCAGCGTATCGGCGAGCAGGTTGAGATCGTGGCCGGCCGCGCGCAGGCCCTCGACGTCGGACATTCTCGTGCCCTCGATCCACTCCATGGTGATGACGTCGCGCCCGGTGCGCTCCCAATCGACCTTCGGCACACGGAAGCCCGGGTCCTTCTCGGTATTCTCGGCGATCTCGGAAAGAGCGGCGGCTTCCAGGCGAAGATCCATCTCCACCTTCGTCGTCTGCTCCAGCGTCTTCGTCACCTCGACGGGGCGCAGCCGCCGGCTGAAAGGCAGGAAACGCTCCTGCATATGGGCGACGAGATACATCGCCTCGATGTCATGGGCGAAGCGCTGGCGCACGCCGGGCCGGACGATCTTGACGGCGACCTTCTTCCGGCCTTCGGTCGTTTCGACTTCCGCCGGATGCACCTGCGCGATCGAGGCGGCAGCGATCGGATCGCCGAAGCTCGCATAGAGTTCGCCGATCGGCCGCCCGAGCGAGCCTTCGATATTGGCCTTGGCGGCGGCCACCGGAAAGAAGGCCATCCTGTCCTGAAGCTGCGACAGGTCGTTGGCGAATTCGACGCCGACGACGTCGGGCCGCGTCGCCAGGAACTGGCCGATCTTCACATAGGAGGGACCGAGCCGTTCGACGGCCTGCGCCAATCGGTCGCTGCGCTTCTGATGCCGCGCCTTGCCCCGCTCGAAAATCGTGGCGAAGGATTTGGCGAGCGCGATCGGCGGCGGTAAGCCTTCGGAAGGAAGAGCTGACACGACGCCCTCGCGCACGAGCACCCAGCCGACGCGCCAAAGGCGGAAATAGGCTCCGAAAGTGCTCATGCTGAAGTGCCCCACTGAGGGAGGTTCGTCTTTTTTTCCTTCATTCCCTCAGAGCTTCCAGCCGGAATGGAGCGCGGCGATGCCGCCGGTATAATTGGTGTAGGTGACGCGCGAGAAGCCGGCCTGGCGGATCATCGCCGCGAAATTCTCCTGGTTCGGGAATTTGCGGATCGATTCCACCAGATACTGGTAGGGTTCGGCATCGCCGGTGATCGCCTTGCCGAATTGCGGGATAGCACTGAACGACCAGGCGTCGTAGATCTTGTCGAGAAGCGGCATTTCGACTTCGGAAAATTCCAAGACCAGTAGGCGTCCGCCGCGCTTCAGCACGCGATAGGCCTCCGACAGCGCCACATCGATCCGGGGCACGTTGCGGATGCCGAAGGCAATCGTATAGGCATCGAAACTGCCGGCTTCGAAGGGCAGTTCCTCGGCATTCGCCTCGACGAAGGTGAGATTGCTGGAAAGCTTCTTCTTTTCCGCCCGCTCGGCGCCGACGCCGAGCATCGAGCCGTTGATGTCGAGCACGGTCGCATGCGCCTGCTTACCCGAGGCCTCGACGATGCGGAAGGCGATGTCGCCGGTGCCGCCGGCAACGTCGAGCACCTTGTAGCCCGGCTCCTTGCGCGGATTGAGCGCCGAGATCATCGCATCCTTCCAGGCGCGGTGCATGCCCATGGACATGACGTCGTTCATGATGTCGTAGCGCTTGGCGACCTTGTGGAACACCTCGTTGACGAGGCCCTGTTTCTCGCCGCCCGCCACCTCGCGGAAGCCGTAGGAGGTCTCCATGCCGCCATCGGCGGAAGTGCGGCTTTCTGACATCAGGCTGCTCCGTTCCTTGCAGATCGGCACGGCGGCCATAGCGAAAGACCGCGCGCGACGTTATCACTGGACCGCACTCTCCGCGGCACACTGGCGCTATAGCGCACATCGTCCTCGGTTGAAACACGTTAGATATAGATGGGTTAAGATGCCGGAATTGCCAGAAGTCGAAACGGTCAAACGGGGCCTTACGCCGGCGATGGAGGGCGCTCGCGTCGCAAGGCTGGAGCTGCGCCGTGGGGATCTGCGCTTTCCTTTTCCTGACGCTTTGGCGGAGAAAGTTTCTGGCCGCACCATCGTCGGTCTTGGCCGCCGTGCCAAATATCTGCTGGTCGATCTCGATGACGGCAACACGCTGATTTCCCATCTCGGCATGTCCGGCTCTTTCCGTATTGAGGAGGGCGCCGGCTCCGATACACCGGGGCAATTTCACCATGCCCGCTCGAAGGATGAGAAGCACGATCACGTCGTCTTCCATCTGGAAAGCTCCGGCGGCTCAAGGCGCGTGATCTATAACGACCCGCGCCGTTTCGGCTTCATGGATATGGCAAGACGTGCCGATCTCGCCGCCCATCCCTTCTTCCGCGATCTCGGGCCGGAGCCGACGGGGAACGAACTGGGGGCGGCCTACCTCGCCGAACGTTTCCGCGACAAGGCGCAGCCGCTGAAGAGCGCGCTCCTCGACCAGAAGAACATTGCCGGCCTCGGCAATATATATGTGTGCGAAGCGCTGTGGCGCTCGCATCTTTCGCCCATCCGCGCCGCCGGCACGCTGGTCACGGCAGGCGGAAAGCCGAAGGAGACGCTGAACCTGCTCGTCGCCTCGATCCGCGAGGTCATCGCCGATGCGATCGCCGCCGGCGGGTCGTCGCTGCGCGACCATATCCAGACCGACGGGTCGCTCGGCTATTTCCAGCATTCCTTCTCCGTCTATGATCATGAAGGCCAGGCTTGCGGCACGCCGGGCTGCGGCGGTACGGTCGCCCGCATCGTGCAGGCCGGCCGCTCGACCTTCTATTGCGCCGCCTGCCAGAAGTAACAGTGAGAACCCGGGAGAACAGCATGGCCTATGAGACCCTGATCGTCGAAACCCGAGGCAATGTCGGCCTCATCACGCTGAACCGCCCGCAGGCGCTGAATGCGCTGAACTCCACCGTGCTGAGGGAACTGAAGGAGGCCTATACCGCTTTTCACGCCGATGAGGCGATCGGCGCCATCGTCCTCACCGGTTCCGAGCGCGCCTTCGCTGCCGGGGCCGACATCAAGGAGATGCAGTCGCTCGAGTTTGCCGATATGTATAAGAGTGACTTCATCAGCGGCTGGGACGACATCGCCAGGGCGCGCAAGCCGGTGATCGCAGCCGTCAGCGGTTTTGCGCTCGGCGGTGGCTGCGAGCTCGCCATGATGTGCGATTTCATCATCGCCTCGGAGACAGCGAAATTCGGCCAGCCGGAAATCACCCTCGGCGTCATTCCAGGCATGGGCGGCTCGCAGCGGCTGACGCGCGCCGTCGGCAAGGCGAAGGCGATGGATCTCGTGCTGACCGGCCGCATGATGGATGCCGCCGAGGCGGAGCGATCGGGACTCGTTTCGCGTGTGGTGGCGCCCGAGCGTCTGATCGAAGAAGCGCTGGCGGCGGCCGAAAAGATCGCGTCGCTTTCCCGGCCCTCGGTCCTGATGGCCAAGGAGGCGGTCAACCGCGCCTTCGAAGTGACCCTGGAGGAGGGGCTGCGGTTCGAACGCCGTCTGTTCCACAGTCTCTTTGCCATGGAGGATCAGAAAGAAGGCATGGCGGCCTTCGTCGAGAAGCGCAAACCCGCTTTTAAGCACCGTTGAGCGCTTTTAGGCGCTTCCGGTTGGAAAGCTTGAAAATCCGCGTTGACGTGGGCCGGCTTTAGAGTTATATGCCCGCCCACGGTTCGGAAAGCCGGTCTGGTTTTCCGCGATTGCTCCCGCATTGCTGGATTTGGTGGCCGCAGGGCCCGCGGTAATGGCGGAGTTTGTTCGAATTCTTGAGAGAGGCATCCATGGCCAATACAACTTCGGCGAAAAAAGCGACCCGCAAGATCGCCCGCCGTACCGACGTCAATAAGGCTCGTCGCTCGCGCGTTCGTACTTTCGTTCGCCAGGTCGAAGAGGCTATCGCATCCGGTGACGCCGACAAGGCGAAGGCCGCTTTCCTGGCCGCTCAGCCGGAACTGGCCCGCGCCGCCAGCAAGGGCGTTCTTCACTCCAACACGGCATCGCGTAAGGTCTCGCGCTTGGCCGCTCGTGTGAAGGCTCTGTCGGTCACGGCGACCGCGTAATATCCTCTGTAATATTTCGTTAACGACCTCCTCGTTATGATTAGCCCGGTAATTTTACCGGGCTTTTTCGATTCCGCTTGCAACCCCTTGGATGGTTAATTACGCGACTGTTTCGTGTCAGCACCATGACAGGAAAAGTTGTTTAAAAACAATAGCTTGCGCAAGGATGCTTTTGCACTGCGCGACTCTGCCCCGAGCTTCCGGGACCATCGGCGAGTCAAGAAGATTTTTATTTTTTTTCTTTCCATGCGTGTCAAAATAGCCCGAAAGGGGAATCTCCTTGATTCAAAAGCGATTCTTTTTTGACGCTGGTGTGACGCCCGAAAACGCCGGGCGGAGTCAATGCCTGCATCTTAATTTTGCGTAAAATTCATCGTTGATATTGCCTTTTGATCCTGCCTAAATGGCTTCCAACAAAGGGCGCGGACATCACCTGCAGAGGCTCGGTCTTAACTGCCACGTCGGCAGGGCGATAAGTTTGTGTCATTTGTTACGGAGCCTCAGGCTTCCGTTTTTTCAAGCACTTGACGGATTTGGGCCGTAACGTGGCTGTTACGGAACGGGGATGTTTTGTGTCTTCAGCGGCCACACGTTTAAGGCGAGGCTGCCGGAGAGGGTTAAAGTAATATTGCGTTCGGGCTGGTCGGCCGAAAACGAGGATTGACCGCCAGCCTGGCACGGAAGCCGATGAAGGTTGCCGCATGAACGCGGTACCTGCAACGGTGTTCTATGCCGTGTTTGAGTGAACCGGCAGGCGAGTGGCTTCATGAGGATGCCGCCAGCCCGCCAAAGCGGGGAATGATCGGGCGGCTGTTAGCGGATGCCGCCCGGTGGAATTGAAAGGCGGCATTATGCAGATGAATACGATGACGACGGGCGGGCTCGACAATGGGGATGCGGCACCGCAGGCGTTCGGCTCCATTCGCCTGGAAGTGGGAGAAGCGAAGGCGGAAGTGAAGCAGAGCATCTTGTTTGAGCGCGTCAGTGCGCGCTTGAAGGCACAGGTCGGTCCTGACGTTTATGCCAGCTGGTTTGCAAGGCTGAAGCTGCATTCGGTATCGAAGAGCGTGGTTCGCCTTTCGGTTCCCACGACTTTCCTGAAGTCGTGGATCAACAATCGTTATCTCGATCTCATCACCGGCCTGTTTCAGGCCGAAGACCCGGAAATTCTCAAGATCGAAATTCTGGTGCGCACGGCAACGCGCAGCGGCATGAAGGCCGCCGACGAGGTGGCCCAGCCCGAGCCCGCCGCTCCCGCTCAGATGCGCCGTCCGGTCAGCGCCCAGCCGGCCGGTCAGGCCGTGCAGCAGGCTGTCTCGGCCGTCGCTGCGGCAAGGCCCGCAAGCCTCGGTTCGCCGCTTTTCGGCTCGCCGCTCGATAGCCGCTTCACTTTCGAGACCTTCGTCGAAGGCAGTTCGAACCGGGTTGCCCTTGCGGCGGCAAAGACGATCGCGGAGGCTGGTTCCGGCGCGGTGCGCTTCAATCCGCTCTTCATCCATTCGACGGTCGGTCTCGGCAAGACCCATTTGCTGCAGGCGATCGCCAATGCGGCGGTCCAGAACCCGCGGGCTCTGCGCGTCGTCTATCTGACGGCCGAATATTTCATGTGGCGCTTCGCCACCGCGATCCGCGACAATGATGCGCTGACGCTGAAGGATTCGCTGCGCAACATCGACCTCTTGATCATCGACGACATGCAGTTCCTGCAGGGCAAGATGATCCAGCATGAATTCTGCCATCTGCTCAACATGCTGCTCGACAGCGCCAAGCAGGTCGTCGTCGCCGCTGACCGTGCGCCGTGGGAGCTGGAGTCGCTCGATCCCCGCGTCCGCTCGCGCCTGCAGGGCGGTGTGGCGATCGAACTCGACGCGCCTGACTATGAGATGCGTCTCGAAATCCTCAAGCGTCGCCTTGCCGCGGCCCGCCTCGAAGATCCGTCGCTCGAAATCCCGGCCGATCTGATGCAGCATGTCGCCCGGAACGTCACGGCCAGCGGCCGCGAGCTGGAAGGCGCTTTCAACCAGCTGATCTTCCGTCGCTCCTTCGAGCCGAATCTGTCGATCGAGCGCGTGGACGAACTGCTTGCCCATCTCGTCGGCTCCGGCGAGCCGCGCCGTGTGCGCATCGAGGATATCCAGCGCATCGTCGCAAGGCATTACAACGTCTCGCGCCAGGAACTGGTCTCGAACCGCCGCACCCGCGTCATCGTCAAGCCGCGCCAGATCGCCATGTATCTGTCGAAGACGCTGACGCCGCGCTCCTTTCCTGAGATCGGCCGCCGTTTCGGCGGGCGCGATCACACGACCGTGCTGCATGCCGTGCGCAAGATCGAGGAGCTGATTTCCGGAGACACCAAGCTTTCGCACGAAATCGAGCTTCTGAAGCGGTTGATCAACGAATAATCGGTGGACCTATCGGGAAATTCGGCGGCTGGAAGCGATTCCAGCCGTTTTCTTTTATAAGCTTTTTATTTTATACCTCCGGTGCATCAGACGCATGTCAACGCCGAGCGATCTCGGCCGGCATGCGGCCGATGAAGACGGAAGCGCCGAAGAGAGCGCGTGGGAGGTAATGAATGAGTTTTGAAAAGATCGCCGTTCTCGGCCTGGGCAAGGTCGGACGGCTGGCGGCAACGCTTTTGCATGAAGGCGGCTTCGAAGTGATCGGGGTCGATGCGCAATTGCCCCCGGGCGAGCTTCCCTTCAAATGCCGCACCGGCGATATTTCCGATCCCGTAGTGATCGGTGAGCTGCTCTCGAATGTCGAGGCGGTGCTGTCCTGCCTGCCCTATCACCTGAACATCGAACTGGCGCGGGCCGCCCATCTTGCCGGCATCCATTATTTCGACCTGACGGAAGATGTTCCCACCACCAATTTCATCATCGAACTGTCGAAGACGGCTCGGGGCCTGATGGCGCCGCAATGCGGCCTGGCGCCCGGCTTCGTCGGCATCGTCGGGGCGAGCCTGGCCGACGGCTTCGACCGCTGCCGCTCCATCCGCATGCGCGTCGGCGCCCTGCCGCAGCATCCTACGGGCCTTCTCGGCTATGCCTTCAACTGGTCGCCGGAAGGGGTCGTCAACGAATATCTGAACGATTGCGAGGTCATTGAAGGCGGGGTGCGCAAGCTCGTCTCGCCGATGGAGTGGCACGAGACCATCTATGTCGGCGGCGTCAAACTCGAAGCCTTCACGACTTCGGGCGGCCTCGGTACCATGTGCGACACCATGCTCGATAAGGTCGAAAATCTCGACTACAAGACCATGCGTTATCCCGGCCATATGGAGCTGATGAACTTCTTCTTCCATGAGCTCCTGATGCGCGACAAGCGCAAGCTGGCCGGCGAGATCCTCACCAACGCCAAGCCGCCTGTCGAAGACGATGTCGTCTACGTCCATGTCGCCGCCGAAGGCACCGAGAATGGCAGCCTGCGCCGCAAGGAGTTCGTGCGCGCCTATTACCCGATCGAGATCGCCGGCGCGCGCCGCACGGCGATTGCCTGGACGACGTCGGCCTCCGTCGTCGCCGTCATCGAGATGGTCCGCGACGGCCTGCTGCCGGCGACCGGCTTCCTGCACCAGGAGCACATTCCGCTGGAGATGTTCCTGAAGACGCCGACCGGCAGCCTGTTCAAGGCGGGTGCGACCAGCCACGGCTGAGAAATGCCTTCCGGCGCGGACGGCGATGTCGCTGCCGCGCCGGGATCAGCCTCGTTGGATGTCAGCAGGCGAGGTCGGCGACGACGGAATCGAGGATCAGCATGCCTGATGGTGTGCAGCGCAGGCGTGAATTGCCGATCCGCTCGATGAACTTGTGTTCGAGCAGGAATTCTTCGCGTTTCGGGTCGAGATCGCGGCCCGAAAGCTGCTGCCAGCGGGCGAGGTCGACGCCTTCCCTGAGCCGCAGTCCCATCAGCAGCAGCTCGTCGGACTGCTCCTCGTAGCCGAGCCGCTCCTCGTCGAGAATGCCGTGGCCGTCGCGCTCGACCATGTCGAGCCAGGCTTCCGGCCTGCGTTCGGTGGCGGTCGCGATCTTCTCCGGGCCACGCGTCAGCCGGCCATGCGCGCCCGGGCCGATGCCGGCATAATCGCCGTAACGCCAATAGGTCAGATTGTGCCGGCTTTCGGCGCCCGGCCGGGCATGGTTGGAGACCTCGTAGGCGGGCATGCCCTCGCGCGCCGTGATCTCCTGCGTCGCTTCGTAGAGCACGGCCGATTGCTCGCCATCCGGCACGATCAGCTTGCCTGCCTTGTGCAGGCCGTAGAAGGGGGTGCCTTCCTCGATAGTCAGCTGGTAGAGCGAAAGATGATCGACCGCATAGGAGATCGCCTCTTTCAGTTCCTTTTCCCATTCCTCGACCGTCTGGTCCGGGCGGGCATAGATGAGGTCGAAGGACATGCGCGGGAAGATGTCGCGCGCCAGCCGGATCGCCTTCAGCGCGTCGGCCACGTCATGCAGCCGGCCGAGGAATTTCAGATCGCGGTCGTTCAGCGCCTGCACGCCGAGCGAGACGCGGTTGACGCCGGCGGCCCGATAGCCGCGGAACCGTTCGGCTTCGACGCTCGAAGGGTTCGCTTCCATGGTAATTTCGATACCGGCGGGCACATGCCAGTGCCGGGCGATGCCGTCGAGAATGGCATCGACCGTTTCCGGCTTCATCAGCGAGGGCGTGCCGCCGCCGAGGAAGATGCTCGTCACGGTCTTCGGCCCGCTCATTGCCCGGACCGCAGCCGTCTCCTTCAGGAAGGCGGCCGTAAAGCGTTCCTGATCCACCGGCTGGTGCCGCACATGGCTGTTGAAGTCGCAATAGGGGCACTTCGCCGCGCAGAAGGGCCAATGCACGTAGACGCCGAAGCCGGGCTCGCCGGTATCGGGCAAAAGCGCCGCATCGCGCGAGAGGCTTGGCGTACCGAAATTGCCCACGAACAGACCCTATGCCTCCAGGCAGGTTTCGACGAAGAGCTTGAAGGCACGCGCCCGGTGCGACAGCGCCTGCGGCTTGCCGACGTTCCAGCCGTGTTTTTCCTCGCCGCTCATCTCGCCGAAGGTGACGCCGTAGCCCTCGGGCTGGAAGACCGGGTCATAGCCGAAGCCCTGCGTGCCGCGCGGCGGCCAGACGACATTGCCTTCCACTTCGCCGCGGAAGAGTTCGGTATGCCCGTCCGGCCAGGCAAGGCAGAGCACGCTGACGAAACGCGCCCCGCGCTGCTCCGGCGTCGTCGCGCCCGCATCCTGCAGCGCCTTTTCCACCTTGGCCATCGCCATGTCGAAATCGCGCGTGCCGTCGGCTTTCTCCGCCCAATTGGCGGTATAGACGCCGGGATCGCCGCCGAGCGCATCGACCACCAGCCCGGAATCGTCAGACAGCGCCGGCATGCCGGCGGCATTGGCGGAAGCCACCGCCTTGATCGTCGCATTCTCCTCGAAGCTCGTGCCGGTCTCGTCGGGTTCGACGAAATTCAGTTCGGCCGCCGATTTGGCGGTGAAGCCGAGCGGCCCGATCAACTCCTGGATCTCGCGGATCTTGCCGGCATTGTGGCTGGCGACGACGATGGTCTTCGTTTCGAGCTTGCGCATTCAGATATCCTGTTCGATGCCCCAGATTTTAGCCTCCGCGCATTCCAGGCTGTTGCCGGCTGGATCGCGGAAATAGATCGAGCGGCCGCCATTCGGCCAATGCACTTCGGATTCGATCGCAACGCCCGCCGATTTCAGCCGTCCGGCCATGGCATCGATATTGCGGCCCGATACCCTGAAGCAGGCATGGCCTTGCCCGCTCGTGCCGTGCGGCGGCACCTGTAGCGCGCCGGCCGCCGGCGGCTTCACCGTTTCCTCGGGGTTGAAGATCAGGAGAACGCCGGGTCCACAGCGGAAGAAGACATGCCGGTTGTCGGCACGGGTGATCTTTTCAAGCCCGAGAACATTCTCGTAGAACGCCTCGGCCTGGTCGAGATCCCGCGCATAGAGCGCCGTTTCCAACATGCCTTCCAGCATGGTGTTCATCCCGCGATGGCCTCTTTCTGCAAGGCGACGAGCTCGCCGATGCCGTTCTTGGCAAGATGCAGCAGCGACGTGAATTCCTCTTCGCTGAAAGGCGTGCCTTCGGCCGTGCCCTGGATCTCGACGATCCCGCCGGCGCCGGTCATGACGAAGTTCGCATCGGTCTCGGCCGAGGAATCCTCGAGGTAATCGAGATCGACCACCGGCTGGTTGGCGAAAATACCGCAGGAAATGGCGGCGACATGATCCTTCAGGACCCGATCGACCTTGATCATGTTGCGGCTTTCCATCCATTTCAGGCAGTCGTAAAGCGCGATCCAGCCGCCGGTGATGGAAGCCGTCCGTGTGCCGCCATCGGCCTGGATGACGTCGCAATCCAGCGTGATCTGCTTTTCGCCGAGCGCCTGCAGATCGACGACGGCGCGCAGCGAGCGGCCGATCAGCCGCTGGATTTCCTGCGTGCGGCCGCCCTGCTTGCCGGCCGCGGCCTCGCGCTTCATCCGCTCGCCGGTCGCCCGCGGCAGCATGCCGTATTCGGCCGTGACCCAGCCCTTGCCGGTATTGCGCAGCCATGGCGGCGTCTTGTCTTCGAGGCTTGCCGTGCAGAGCACATGCGTATCGCCGAATTTCACCAGGCAGGAGCCTTCCGCATGCTTGGAAAAATTGCGCTCGAACGAGACCTTGCGCATCTGGTCGGTTTTTCTGCCTGAAGGCCGCATTATTATCTCCTGGAGTTGCTGACCGCTTCTACGATTGGCCGCGCCCATTTGCAAATTCCCTTTTGCCACGGGGGCGAGTTTGACTATATTTTCGGAAGTATCATCAGCGTGGGTTCGAGAGGTTCATGGGCATCAGGTCGACTTCGGTTTCGGATGCCGTTGCTGCGCTGGACGAGCGTTCCAGGGAAATTTTCCGCCGCATCGTAGAAGGCTATCTGGAAAGCGGCGAGCCGCTCGGCTCGCGCAATCTGTCGCGTCTGCTGCCGATGTCGCTCTCGCCGGCCTCGGTGCGCAACGTCATGAGCGATCTCGAAGAGCTCGGCCTGATCTATTCACCGCATATCAGCGCCGGCCGGCTGCCGACCCAGATCGGCCTTCGCTTCTTCGTCGACGCCTTCATGCAGGTGGGCGATCTCTCCGCCGAGGATCGGGCCAGTATCGACCGCCAGGTGCGGGTCGAAAGCGGCGGCAATCCGCTTGAATCGATGATGAACGAAGCAAGCCGCATGCTGTCGGGCATTTCGCGCGGCGCGGGTCTCGTCATCACCTCGAAAAGCGACCCGGTGCTGAAACATGTCGAGTTCATCCGGCTGGAGCCTACGAAGGCGCTTGCCGTGCTCGTCGGCGATCACGATCAGGTGGAAAACCGTATCATCGAGCTGCCGGCGGGCGTCACCTCCTCACAGCTGACGGAAGCGGCGAATTTCCTCAATGCCCATATGTCCGGCCAGACCTTGCCGGAGCTGCGCAAGCAATTGAGCCGGTTGAAGGATGATGTCCGTCACGAACTCGATGCCTTGTCGCGCGATCTCGTCGAGCGCGGCATCGCCGTCTGGGCCGGCAGCCCGGACGAGGGAAAGCCCGCCCAGCTCATCCTCCGCGGCCGCGCAAACCTGCTCGAAGGCCTTGCCGGTGCCGAGGATCTCGACCGGCTGCGCCTGCTGTTCGACGATCTCGAAAAGAAGGACAGCCTGATCGAAATCCTCAATCTGGCTGAGAGCGGTTCGGGTGTGCGCATCTTCATCGGCTCGGAAAACAAGCTCTTCTCTCTGTCCGGCTCGTCGCTCATCGTTGCGCCCTATCGTGACGAGGACGATCGCATCGTCGGCGCCGTCGGTGTCATCGGCCCGACGCGGCTCAATTATTCCCGCATCGTGCCGATGGTGGATTACACCGCCCAGCTCGTCTCCCGCCTGTCGCGCAATCCGCTGTGACGCTCTCTTGTTGAAGACGCGGAATTTTCGCTTCTTTGTCACGCAGACTTGATTTTTTTCGGTCAAACCTCGATATCGGGCGCATCTGAAGACACCAACCGGAGACCGTCATGACCGATGACACGACGAAACACGGACCTGACGCAACTGCGGCCGATGCCGCAGCCGACGCCGCCGCCAACGTCGAGACTGATACCGTGCAGCAGCCGGAGGCCAGCCAGCCGGACCCGCTGGAGCTCCTGAAAGCCGAGAATACCGAGCTGCGCGACCGCTATCTGCGCCTTGCCGCCGAGATGGACAATCTTCGACGCCGCACCGAGCGCGAGGTCAAGGATGCCAAATCCTATTCCGTCGCCGGTTTTGCGCGCGACATGCTCGCCGTTTCCGACAATCTGCGCCGGGCGCTGGATGCCATCTCTCCTGAAGCCAAGGCAACGGCCGATGCCGGCCTCACCACGCTGATCGAAGGTGTGGAGATGACCGAGCGCGCCATGCTCTCGGCTCTCGAGCGCCATGGCGTTCGCAAGCTGGAGCCGGTCGGCCAGAAGTTCGATCCGAATTTCCATCAGGCGATGTTCGAAGTGCCGAATCCCGAGGTGCCGAACAACACGGTCGTCCAGGTCGTGCAGGCAGGCTTCACCATCGGCGAACGCGTGCTGCGTCCCGCCATGGTCGGCGTCGCCAAGGGCGGCCCGAAGCCGGTCGACGCCGAAGCCAATTCCGTCTTCGACGAAAAAGACGCCTGAAATTGCTTTCCTTCTGCCTGAAGGCGAAGGAAAGCAAAGAAATCAGATGCGGGCGAAGCGTTCGATCAGCAGGTCGAAGAAGCCGTCCGCATCGACGAAGCGCATCACCTTCGCATTGCGCTTGCGCTCGGTCACATGCCACCAGTCGACGACGGTCATGCCGACGGTGAGTTCGGACTGGATTTCGATCTCGACATTGCAGTCCCGGCCCTGGAACAGCTCCGGCTTCAGCAGATAGGCGATAACGGTCGGGTCGTGCAGCGGCCCGCCGTCGGAGCCGTATTTCTCGATATCGAAGCGCTCGAAGAATTCCAGCATCTCGACCATGGCCTTAGCAGGCGCCGTGCCGATCTCGGCCATGCGCTTCACCCGGTCTTTTCGGGTCAGCAGCTGGTGCGTCACGTCAAGCGGCATCATCACGATCGGAACGCCAGAGCGGAAGACGATATCGGCCGCCTCCGGATCGACATAGATGTTGAATTCGGCAGCAGGCGTGATGTTGCCGCCCTCGAAGAAGCCGCCGCCCATCATCACCAGCTCACGGATGCGGGGGATGATGTCGGGCGCTTTCTCAAAGGCCATGCCGATATTGGTGAGCGGCCCGAGCGTGCAGAGCGTCACCGCACCCTCCGGCTCGCGGCGCAGCGTCTCGATGATGAAATCGACGGAATGGCCGGGCTGCAGCGCCATCGTCGGCTCGTCGAGAACAGGACCGTCAAGGCCGGTCTTGCCGTGCACATGTTCGGCTGTCACCAGCTTGCGGGCGATCGGCTTGTCGGCGCCGGCGAAAACCTTCGTTTCCGGCCGGCCGCAGAGCTCGCAGACGATGCGCGCATTGCGGCTGGTGAACGAGAGCGGCACATTGCCAGCGACCGTCGTGATCCCCAGCACATCGAGCTCATCCGGGCTGCCGAAGGCGAGCATGATGGCGGCCGCGTCGTCCTGGCCCGGATCCGTGTCGATGATGATCTTTCTTGCGCTTGCCATTCCGCTCGTTCCATCCTCGTGGGTGCGCGTCTCTGCATGCACCAATTTCTTCATTTCCCGTCACAGATCGGCACATCTTGTTCCGGCATGTTTTGATGCGAGGCAGCCGCCGCTTTGTCAAGCAAGGAGAAGGCTGCCGACCCAGCTTAAAATCGACGAGGCGACGCCGGCGGGTCGCCTGCGCCTTGCAGGGCCGGGGTCCTGTCCCCATATTGGCACCATCCGGATGCTGCCTATGAGGTCCGGGATGGTCGCTTGCATCAAGGACTTGAAAAGAGATGAGCCGTATTACCCCTTTCGCCAGCCCGCTGCTTCTGGGCTTCGATGCCATGGAAAAGACGCTGGAGCGCATTTCCAAGGCGAGCGACGGATACCCGCCCTATAATATCGAACGCATCGCCGCCGATAGCGGCGTGCCGGAGCGCCTGCGCATCACGCTCGCCGTGGCAGGCTTCAGCGAGGAGGAGCTCGACGTTTCCACGGAGGAAAACCAGCTTGTCATCCGCGGCCGCCAGGCGGAGCAGGGCGAGCGCGACTATCTTTATCGCGGCATCGCCTCCCGCCAGTTTCAGCGGACCTTCGTTCTTGCCGACGGTATGCAGGTGCTCGGCGCCGGCCTGAAGAACGGTCTGCTCTCCGTCGATCTAATTCGTCCGGAACCCGCCCGCATGGTCAAGAAAATTAACATTTCGGTCTCACAGTAGCACAACGGTTTATCGAACCGTTGGTCCCTTCTCCCGGAGGAACAGGAATGTTGATGAAAGAAGCCACGTCTCGTCTGACCAAGTCCGAGCTTGCCCATATCGGCAACGGCGAGGTCGCCTATATCAGAAAAATGCGCACCGAAGAGGTCGCCAAGTGCTTCCCCGAGGCGCCGGATATCGATCCGAACGTCGATCTCTGGGCACTTTTCGGCGCCGACGGCACGCCGATCCTCTTGACGGACAACCGCTCCAGCACCTTCTTTAAGGCTGCCGAGGATGAACTGAAGACGGTCAGCCTGCACTGACCGTCAAATAGCGTCTGTCGCGTTCCACCGTTGTTTCGGTGTGAGATGTCTTTACTCGATTTCGCTGCGGTCGGGGCTGATGTTGCGGAATGCGGGCGCGCCTGTTTTCGACGTCTTTCTGTGCGATGAGGTCGAAATTTCAGGATTCGGCATCAGTTTGCCGAGGGCCTTTGAGAGCTATGGCAACTATTCGCCGGAAGCGATCGCCAAGATAAGCACAAATATCAAGTCAACTGATCGAACTGAGACGCAACTCGGCTCTTCGTCGGGAGGCGCAGTATGCGATCCGAAGAATTGAGGCGATTCAAGATAGGATGATCGCTTGTTTACGAGCGCGTCAGTCCCGCAAGTGCCGCGAGGCGATGTGTCATACAGTAATATACGCCCGCTCCGCTCCTGTTTGATGCATACTCCTTCGATCCTGATCGGTGTCGGTCGGGATGCAGGGAGGGGGAAATTGCCGAAACGAGATCTTTGATCGCCCTCGTAGCCGGATGCGAGACGGCGCGGCATCTTCCCGGCGGCTGGAGTGCGCCGATCGTATATCGAGGGAACCGAAATGGGGTGGAATCGGCTCTATAGCCTGAGGAGCTACGTCAAGTCGTCGCTGTGGCTCGTGCCGTTCATAGCCTTGCTCCTCTACATTCTAATAATTCGAATCGTCTATTTATTTGAACGGTGGCTGATCTGGATCGAGCCTTGGCCGTGGGGCGTGGCCGGTTCCCAAAGGCTGCTCGAGACGATCATTACCATGACGCTGACATTCGTCGTCTTTACCTTCGGCTCTCTGCTGGTTGCAATCCAGATCGCAGGCGGTCAGCTGACGCCTCGTATCATCGCGACGACGTTGCTGCGCGATAACGCCATCCGTTTCACCGTAGGGCTTTTCATATTCACCCTGTTGTTTGCGACGGGCGCTTTGGCAAGGCTCGAAACCGATGTTCACCATGCCGTCGTCGGGATCGCGGGTCTCCTGGGTTTCCTGTCCATCGCTGCTTTCCTCTACTTGATCGACTATGCCGCCCGATTGCTACGGCCTGTGAGCATCATCCTGCGTGTCAGCGAGGAGGGTCGCGCCGTCATCGAGGACGTCTACCCCGCAATGGCGACAGACGAAACCGATGCCGCCCCCTCCAACCTTCGACCGGGCAACGAGCCGGACAAAGTCATCGTCTACAAGGGGCGACCTGCCATCATCGTGGCTGTCAATAAAAACGCCCTGCTGATGCAGGCCGAGAAAACACAGTCCGTCGTCGAACTGGTTCCGCGGATCGGTGATTTCGTCGCTCCTGGCGAGCCGCTTTTTCGGTTGTATGGCACTCTGCTGCCGGAAGAAGACGTGCTGAAAAAGATGATCGCTTTCGGGCCTGAACGCACCCTCGAACAAGACGCGACCTTCGCCTTCAGGATCATTGTGGATATCGCGATCAAGGCGCTTTCCAAGGCGATAAACGATCCGACGACTGCGGTGCTTGCGATTGACCAACTGCAACGTTTGTTGTGTTTTGTCGGGAAGCGCAGCCTGCGTGGAGAGGCGATCTTCAACCCGTCCGGAGAATTGCGGGTCATTTGCAGAACGCCGAACTGGGACGATTTCGTCAAATTGACTTTCAGCGAAATCAGACTTTACGGCACTGAAAACTTTCAAATCGCCCGCCGCCTCCGAGCCGTGCTGGAATACGGGCTGCAGGTATTGCCCGAGTTCCGGCGACCTGCTCTTGAAATGGAGATGGCTCTGCTGGATCGGCGGCTCGCCGAGATCTACGACTTTCCGGAGGATCTGGAGCTCGCCAAAATGGCCGATACTCAAGGTCTGGGCGGGTCAAAATCCTCCATGCTCAATTCGCAACAGCGACCGGCAAAAGCGGAATGGGAGCCGCTGCAACGAGGTTAAAACAATCTCGCTTCAGTCGCAGCGGTGTCTGACAGCTTGCCCCGAGGCTCAGATCTTCCTGAACGTCAGATAGGCCGAAGACCGGCCCTCGCGCCGCGCCTTCGCCTCGTATCGCGTGCTCGGCCAGCCCTCATAGGGCGTCAGCCAGTCAGCCGCATTTTCGGCCAGCCAGTCGAAGCCGCCATGGCCGCGGCATTTGAGCAGCGTCCAGTTCACATAGGTGTCGATGTCGGAGGCGAAGCAGAAGAGACCGCCGGGCTTCAGCACGCGATGAAAGCGGTCGAGATTGGTCTTCGAGACGAAGCGCCGCTTCCAGTGCTTCCGCTTCGGCCAGGGATCGGGATAGAGCAGATCGATCTGGTCGAGAGAGGCGTCCGGAAGCCAGTCGAGCAGTTGCGTCGCGTCGTCATTATAGACGCGGATGTTGCGCGCGCCCGTCTCGCCGACACGCGACAGCAGTTTCTGCATGGAATTGACGAAGGGTTCGACGCCGATGAAGCCGGTCGAAGGTCTCTCGAGCGCGCGGTGGATCAGGTGTTCGCCGCCGCCGAAACCGATTTCCAGCCGCAATGTTTCGACCGGAACCGGAAAAAGCGATGTCAGCGGCTCGCAAGGAGCCGCCGAGAGATCGACGAGGAATGCCGGCAGCAGGCTGTTGAGAGTTTCGGCCTGCTGTTCACGCAGGGCCTTTCCCTTGCGGCGACCGAAAAAGGCTTCGGTCGCCCGGCCCCGGCGTTCCATATCCGTCATGCAGCAGCCTTGGTCTTGACGGCTTCCTTGAGTGCCTTGACGAGGTCCGTGCGCTCCCAGGAGAACGAGCCGTCGCGGCCGGCCTTGCGGCCGAAATGGCCGTAGGCCGAGGTCTTGGCATAGATCGGCTTGTTGAGGTCGAGGTGACGGCGGATGCCCGACGGCGACAGGTCCATGTTCTCACGGATCGCGGCTTCGATCTGGTCTTCCGAAACGCCCTTGCCGGTACCGTGCAGGTCGACATAGATCGACAGCGGCTGAGCGACGCCGATCGCGTAGGAGAGCTGGATCGTGCAACGGTCGGCGAGGCCGGCGGCGACGACGTTCTTGGCGAGGTAGCGGGCGGCATAGGCGGCCGAACGGTCGACCTTGGTCGTGTCCTTGCCGGAGAATGCACCGCCGCCATGCGGAGCCGCACCGCCGTAGGTGTCGACGATGATCTTGCGGCCGGTGAGGCCTGCGTCGCCGTCCGGTCCGCCGATGACGAACTTGCCGGTCGGGTTGATGTACCACTTGCAGTCTTCAGCGATCTTCAGTTCGCCGAGCGCTTCGCGGATATAGGGCTCGACGACCGCGCGGACCTTCTTGGAATCCCAGCTGTCGTCGAGATGCTGGGTCGAGAGCACGATCGAGGTCGCTTCCGACGGCTTGCCGTCGACGTAACGCACGGTCACCTGGCTCTTGGCGTCGGGGCCGAGCTTGGCGACTTCGCCGTCGCCCTTCTTGCGGGCGGCTGCGAGCAGCTGCAGGATCTTGTGGGAATAATAGATCGGAGCCGGCATCAGGTCCGGCGTTTCCTTGCAGGCGTAACCGAACATGATGCCCTGGTCGCCGGCGCCTTCGTCACCCTGCTGGTCGGCGGCGCTGTCGACGCCCTGCGCGATGTCGGCAGACTGCGAATGCAGGAGCACGTCGATCTTGGCCTTCTTCCAGTGGAAGCCGTCCTGCTCGTAGCCGATATCCTTGATGGCGCGGCGGGCGGCAGCCTTGAACTTCGACGGATTGATGACGTCCTTGCCGTCCTTGTCCTTCTTCATCAGGCTCGGCGGCAGGCGGACTTCGCCGGCGATGACGACGCGGTTGGTCGTTGCCAGAGTTTCGCAGGCAATGCGCACACCCCAGGGATTGACGCCGGTCTTGGCCGCTTCGCGGTAGACCAGATCGACGATCTCGTCGGAGATGCGGTCACACACCTTGTCCGGATGACCTTCGGCAACAGATTCGCTGGTAAAGAGATAATTCGCGCGCATTCCGGGATTCCCCTCAAAGAACAAAAGCTAGCTAGTAGGTACTCAGTTCAGGCGCTGATGACAAGCGCAGAAGGACATAAATATATCTTTATATCTGCGGCAAAGTGACAAATTTTGCCCCAAAACAGCAAAAAAGCGGCCTTTCGACCGCCTTTCCGAATTTGTGAATGGCGCTGGCTCAGTCGGAGTCGGCTTCGGCGGCCAGCGCCTTTACCAGCTCCACGACCTTGCGGCGAACCTTCGGATCGGAAATCTTGACGAAGGCGCGGTTGAGCTGCAGGCCCTCCGAGGAGGAGAGGAAATCGACGACGTAATTCGAACTGGAGGCTTCGGCCATGCCGCTGATGCTGCCGGAATGTTCACCCGGGGCATCTTCGAAGAAGAAGGACACCGGAACGTTCAGGATGCTCGAAATGTTCTGCAGGCGGCTGGCGCCGACGCGGTTCGTGCCTTTTTCGTATTTCTGAATCTGCTGGAAGGTGATGCCCAGGCTCTCGCCAAGCTTTTCCTGGCTCATGCCCAGCATCGTGCGGCGAAGGCGAATACGGCTGCCGACATGGATGTCGATCGGATTCGGCTTCTTCTTGTTCTCAATCATGGTCGTGCCCTAGCTACGAATTTCAACCTGTTTCTAACCGGCATGCCCCTGATCCATCCCAAAACGCCACGTTGTAAGCGGCGGGAACCCACCGATTAACATACGTTAAGAACGCCGATTGACACCACTATGCAATTTTAGGGGTTTTTGGTCAATTCAACCCCGAAATAAAACCTGCGCGTGAAATTAGCGCAATCAAAATCAACAGGGCCTCAGTCAACCAGAAGTATGTTTGGCGGGGGAATGTTGTCCCGAACCCATTACCGAGCCCATCAACAGTTGCATCAATAAAGCCTGTCTCACCGAGATCCAGGCCCGCGATAATTTCCCCATGGGCGTTCACCAGCGCTGAAATGCCGTTATTGGCATCGCGAATCAGCGGCAGGCCGGTCTCGATTGCCCGAACGCGGGCCTGCTGGAAATGCTGATAGGGGCCGGGCGTGATACCGAACCAGGCATCGTTGGTGATATTGAGCAGTGCGTTGGCGTCTTTTATGTCGCCGGTCATCTCGCCGGGGAAAATGATCTCGTAGCAGATCAGCGGGTAGAGATTGAGGCCGCCGGGCAGCGCCAGCAGATGCCGGGTGGCGGCGGCCGAAAATCCTCCGGGTATTTCGACGACGTTCTGGATGCCGAATTCGGTGAGCAGGTCCTCGAAAGGTAGATATTCGCCGAAGGGCACCAGATGCACCTTGTCGGAGGCGGCGATGATCTGGCCGCGCCCGTCGATCACGTAGATGGAATTGTAGTAGCGCACCGGCGTGCCCGGCCCCATCTCCTCGGCGCGCACCGCGCCGGCGATCAGGATCTGGTTGTCGTCGAGCGTGTCGGCAATGCGCGTCAGCGCATCCTGGTTGTCGGTCAGGATGAAGGGGATGGAGGTTTCCGGCCAGACGATGATATCAGGCTTGCGCCCGCCATTCCTGGGCGCTTCGGCCGAAAGCTTCAGATGCGTTTCGAAAATCGCATTGCGATCGGCGTCATTGTCCATCTTCGCGGCTTGGTCGATGGCCGGCTGCACCAGCCGCACCACCGGCCGCTTGTCCTCGGGCAGGGCTTCCGGCCGCGGCGCCAGATAGAGAGCATAGGCGCCGTAACCGAGATGGCTGGCAAACAGCAGGACGCCAAGTGCGAGTCCGGCCTTCGCGCCCTGCCGCGTGCCGATGAGGGCAGGCGCTGAAAAGACGAAGACGGCAAGCGCCGTTACCCCCATCGCGCCGACCACATGCGCCGACTGCATCATCAGCGGAACGGGCATCATGCCGTAGCCGATGGCATTCCAGGGAAAGCCGGTGAGAACAGTGCTGCGAAGCCATTCGACGAAGCCGAAGGCCGCCGCAAGTGCGGCGATCCGCCCCAGGCCGTCCGACCAGAAGATGCGGGCAAACGCGGTCGCCAGCCCATAGAAGATCGCAAGACAGGCAGGCAGCCCGAGGGTGGCGAGGGGCAGCGCCCAGGCGAATCCTTCCTCATCGACCAGCAGCGCATGGCCGAGCCACCAGAGGCCGGCGACGAAATAGCCGAAGCCGAACAGCCAGCCGACGGTGAATGCCGGCCAGAGCCTGCCGATCAGGCCGCTTTCAGGCGTAGCCGCCGCCCCGTCGATCAGCCAGACGAGCAGCGTGAAGGAAACGAACATCGCCGCGAAAAAGCCGAAGGGCGGCAGCGCCAGCACGGCGAAGGCCCCGGCGGCAACGGCCAGCAATGACCGTTTGAACCCCCAGACGAGGATAACCCTGTCCGCAAGCCGCTCCATGCGCACTCCCATCAAGCTGCGAATCAACCCGTTCGCAGTCTTTCAAAAAAGCGGCTCTTTGTCGTGTGAATGCATGTCACCCGGAAACGTGCAGCGGTTCCGGGATGACGACATGCACAAAATAAGAGGCTAAGGCGCATCGCATGAATCGAATTCGATGCGATGCGCTTTAGTTGGCGGTGGATTCGGCCGGGCGGTCGTCGCCGGCCTCCGAGCCGGGAGCGATATCGCCGTCCGCCTTAGCGCGGCGGCGGATGGCGTGGCGCTTGCGGGTGATGCGCAGCCGTTTGATGCGGCGCGGATCGGCATCGAGAATGTGGAATTCGAAATTCGGAAGCGCCTGGACGACTTCGCCGCGCACCGGGATGCGGCCGAGCGCGGAGAAGATCAGGCCGCCCAGCGTATCGACCTCGTCGACCTGCTCGCTGATGTCGAAATCGGGCCCGATCGCTTCGGCGATCTCTTCCAGTTCGACGCGGGCGTCGGCGACGAAGACGTCTTCGGCGACGCGCTTGAACATCACCTCTTCGTCGTCGTGTTCGTCGTCGATGTCGCCGACCACCATTTCGACGATGTCCTCATGCGAGGCGAGCCCGTCGGTGCCGCCATATTCGTCGATGACGAGCGCCATCTGCGTGCGGTTCACCTGCATGCGGCGCAACAGGTCGGACGCCAGCATCGACGGCGGCACGAACAGGATCTTGCGGATGATGCCGGCCTCGGCCAGCGTCTTCTGCAGATCGACGCGGGCGAGGTCGAAATTCGGCTTGGCTGAACGCGTCGGCTTCTGGATGTTCTCCGGCGCGACCTCGATGGCCGGCGCGGCGGCAGATTTGGCCGGTCCGCGGCGCTTGTTGCGCGCCTGCTTGGCGACGTAGGAGAGCAGGTCGCGGATATGCACCATGCCGCGCGGATCGTCGAGCGTATCGGCATAGACGGGCATGCGCGAGCGGCCGGATTCCTCGAAGAGGATCATCAGTTCGCCGATGGTGATGTTCTGGTCCACCGCCTCGATGTCGGCGCGCGGCACCATCACGTCGGCGACGCGTACCTCGCGAAAACGCAGGATGTTGTGCAGCATCGCCCGCTCGTCGGGCGAAAAGGCGTCGTCATCAGCCGCATCGATCATCAGCGCGTCGGCGAGATCCTCGCGCAGCCGCGAGCCCTGCTGGGGGCGGAGAATGCGCGCGGCGCGCGACCAGAAGGATTGGGATCGGCCGGATGGCCGACTACTACTGCCTGCCTCGTCCGAAGAAGAGGATGGCTCGGAGTCCTTGGCGTCTGCCGCCGGCTTCGTCGTAAAGTCGCTCATGGTTCCATTTTAAGGTCTTGACCCTCGTAGGGATCAGATAGGCCGAGCTGCGCCAAAATGCGAGTCTCCAGCCCCTCCATAATTTCGGCTTCGTCACTATTCATATGATCGTAGCCGAGCAGATGCAAGAAACCATGGACGAGAAGATGCGTCAGATGGTCGTCGAAACTCTTTTCGAGCTCCTTCGCTTCCCGCTCCACCGTTTCCCTGGCAATGATGATGTCGCCGAGCATCGGACCGGGCATCTTGCCGGGCTTGACGGGAAAGGCCGGAAAGGAGAGCACGTTGGTCGCCTTGTCCTTGCCGCGCCATTCGGCATTGATGTCCTGGATCGAGGCGTCGTCGGTAAAGACCAGCGAAACCTCGGGCGGCATCGTCGGAAAGGGCTGCTTCTCGCTGTCGCTGAGATAGACCGCGGCGGCGCCGAGCACGCGCTGGCAAAAGGACAGCAGCGCCTCCTCGGTGGGCCAGCCGATATCCTCGATGTTGATCTGGATGTCGAGTTCGGGCATCAGTCCTGCCGGCTGGCTTCTTCGGTTTCGACGGCATAGGTGGAATCATAAGCCCTGACGATGCGCCCGACCAGCGGATGGCGCACGACGTCGGTATCCTTGAAGCGCACGATCGAGATGCCCTCGACGCCGTTCAGAAGCTGCAGGGCCTCGACGAGGCCGGACTTGACGCCGCGCGGCAGGTCGATCTGGCTCGGGTCGCCGGTGACGATCATGCGCGCATTTTCGCCGAGGCGGGTCAGGAACATCTTCATCTGCATCGACGTCGTGTTCTGCGCTTCGTCGAGGATGATCGCGGCATTGGCGAGCGTGCGGCCGCGCATGAAGGCGAGCGGCGCGATTTCGATGACGCCGGCGGTGATCGCCCGGTCGACCTTGTCGGCGGGGATCATGTCGTAGAGCGCGTCATAGAGCGGGCGCAGATAGGGATCGACCTTTTCCTTCATATCGCCGGGCAGGAAGCCGAGACGCTCGCCGGCTTCGACGGCTGGACGCGACAGGATGATCTTTTCGACCGCGCCGCGCTCCAGGAGCTGGGCGGCATGCGCAACCGCGAGATAGGTCTTGCCGGTGCCGGCCGGGCCGACGCCGAAGACCAGCTCGGCACGCTCCAGCGCCCGCATATAGGCGTCCTGCGTCGGCGTGCGGGCGATGATGGTTTTCTTGCGCGTAGAAATCTGCGCCATGGTCAGCTTGGCCTTGCGCTCCATCGTGGGAAGGCTGAGCTGATCGTCGGCGGCGACCGCCATGCGAATTGCGCCCTCAACGTCGGATCGTTCCACGCTGCCGCCTTTCTGGAGCTTTTCATAGAGATAGTCGAGCGTGCGCCGCGCCTGGTTGGTGGTCACGACATCGCCCGATATGACGACGGAATTGCCGCGCGCCCGCGCATCGATATTGAGCCGTTCCTCGAGCAGCTTGAGGTTCTGGTCGAATTGACCGAAGAGCTCGCTGGCGAACCGGTTGTTCTCGAACGTCAGGACGAAGTGATTGGTATCGCTCGGCGTGCGGGGGTGGCGCGGTGAAGAAGAAACCAATTCTTGTCCGTTCAAGCGGTCGGGCTCCTTGGGTTAGACCGCAGCCTCTGCGCGTTCGGCAAACAGGCTGTTGGTTCCGGTTCCGGTGATTCGCACTTTGATAATGTCACCGATTTGCGATGCTTTTGCATCAACATTCACTGATTGAAGCCAGGGAGAACGTCCGATTAGCTGGCCGGGCATGCGGCCGGGCTTTTCGAGCAGCAGATCGATCTCCTTGCCGATGCAGGATTCGGCAAATTCCTGCTGCTGCTTCAGGAGAAGCGCTTGCAGGCGTTCCAGCCGTTCTGCCTTGATTTCTTCCGGCACCTGGTCCTTCAGTTCCGCGCCGGGTGTGCCCGGCCGAGTCGAGTATTTGAACGAGAAGGCCTGCGCATAGCGCACCTCCTCCACAAGCCTGAGTGTATCCTCAAAATCCGCGTCTGTCTCCCCCGGAAAGCCGGTAATGAAATCGCCTGACAGCGCGATGTCGGGCCGCACCGTGCGGATGCGCTCGATCAGGCTGAGATATTCGGCTGCCGTATGGCGCCGGTTCATCGCTTTCAGGATGCGGTCCGAACCCGATTGCACCGGCAGGTGCAGGTAGGGCATCAGCGCCCGGAGGTCGCGATGGGCCTCGATCAGCCGGTCGTCCATGTCGCGCGGATGGCTTGTGGTATAGCGCAGCCGCGCAAGCCCGGGGATCTCGGCAAGGCGGTAGAGCAGGTCGCCGAGGCTCCATGCCTCGCCGCGGGGGCCTGCGCCGTGCCAGGCATTGACGTTCTGCCCGAGCAGGGTGATTTCGCGCACGCCGCCCTCGACGAGCTTTTCGGCTTCCTCGACGATCTGGGAGACCGGACGCGACACTTCCGAGCCGCGCGTATAGGGCACGACGCAGAAGGTGCAGAACTTGTCGCAGCCCTCCTGCACCGTCAGGAAGGCGGTGACGCCGCGTGCGCGGATCTTGCGGCTCTCGGCGATCGGCAGATGCTCGAACTTGTCCTCGATCGCATATTCCGTATCGACGACGCGGCGGCCCTCTTTGGCCTGGCGCAATGCCTCCGGCAGGCGGTGATAGGTCTGCGGGCCGATGACGACGTCGACGGCCGGCGCGCGGCGCAAAATCTCCTCGCCTTCGGCCTGGGCGACGCAGCCGGCAACGCCGATCATCATCTCCCGGCCGTCCGCCGCCCGCTTCTTTTTCATCTCGCGCAGCCGCCCCAGCGCCGAATAGACCTTCTCGGCCGCCTTTTCCCTTATATGGCAGGTGTTGAGGAGAACGAGGTCCGCCTCTTCCATATCTTCCGTCGGCTCGTAACCGTCACGGGCGAGCGCATCGCTCATGCGCGTGGAATCGTAGACGTTCATCTGGCAGCCATAGGTCTTGATGAAGACCTTGCGGCTGTTGCTGCCATCGCGGAGAGAAATCTCCGGGGCCTGAAGAGTAGCGCTGTCCTGTGTCATGGCGCGCTATTTAGTGGTTTTTGCCGCTTGAGAAAAGGGACTCTCGTCTCAGCCCACATCGCGGCCGCGCAGGCTGGTGTTGAGAAGGCTGCGGATACGGGCGGCGATCGTCGCGCTGACGTCCTTGCGGTTGGTCTTGTCGCTGTATTCGATCGCCTCTCCGAAGGAGACTTCGGCATCGATCGCGCCGCATTTCACGATATCGATGAGATGCGGCAGAAGCTCGATATCGCCGGGCCAGGCGGCGAGCGGACGGTGATAGCGGCCCATGGCGATACCATGAACCCTGGTATAGGCGATCGAAACCGGCTGGACCATGACCATGCCGGTCGGCGAATAGGGCACGGCCATCGCGGCCGCGCCGAAGAGGGAGGACTTGACCTCCAGCAGACGATTGCCGTCAGAGGTCGTGCCCTCGGGAAACAGCACCACGATTTCGCCGTCGGCCATGCGGCCGGCGATCTCGCTTGCCTGGTCGCCGGTGCGGCGCTTTTCCTCGCGCACCACGAAGACGCTCTTTTGCAGCTTGGCGAGCGTGCCGAAGATCGGCCAGTCACGCACCTCTATCTTGGCGATGAAGGCAACGTCGGCAACGGCCGACATCACCATGATATCCATCCAGGAGGAATGGTTGGAGCAGAGCATCAGCGGCCGGCGGTTTTCCAGTCCGCCGGTCACGCGAATGCGGATGCCGAGACAAGAGCAGATGATGCGATGCCAGACGCGCGGAAGCCAGCGGCGCAGACGCCAGTCGAAACGCAGGGCAAGTACCTGCAGCGGCATGAGCACGATGCTGACGAAGAGAATGACGACCGCGGCGAGGGCGATGCGCAGCCAGGCGATCAAATGCGATTCTCCGGGGCTGCCATGGCTTCAGTGATCTTCGTTCTTCAGCGGAATGCCGTAGAGCTCCAGGCGGTGGTCGACGAGCCGGAAGCCGTGCTCGCGGGCAATCCGCTCCTGCAGCGCCTCGATCTCCGGCGAACGGAATTCGATGACGGTGCCGTTCTTCAGGTCGATGAGGTGGTCGTGATGCTCTTCCGGCACCGTTTCATAGCGCGAGCGTCCGTCGCGGAAGTCGTGGCGGGCGATGATGCCGGCATCTTCGAACAGCTTGACGGTGCGGTAGACGGTCGAAATCGAAATCTTCGCATCGACTTTCACCGAGCGGCGGTAAAGTTCTTCGACGTCAGGATGGTCCTGCGAGTCTTCGAGGATGCGCGCGATCACGCGGCGCTGCTCGGTCATGCGCATGCCGCGTTCGGTGCAAAGCTCCTCAAGGGTCTTGGCTACATCGGTCATGGCCCGCCTTTAGAGATATTCGTCTTTCGACAATGCCGCACGGCGTTTGCGCCGGCCTGCATATTGTCTCGCTGCAAGGGAACTACCGAAGAACGCGCTTCATGACAAGCGCCGTGGAAAGGGCGCCGTTCTCCTGCTTGTAGTAACCCTGACGCTCGCCGACCTTTTCGAAACCGAGCTTGCGATAGAGGCCGAGCGCTGCCGTATTGCCGTTGTCGACTTCGAGAAACATGTTCTCGCCGCCGCGCGCCCGCGCTTCCCGCATGGCCGCCTGCATCAGCCGCCAGCCGAGGCCGGAGCGGGCGGCCTTCGCCTGCACGGCGATCGTCAGGATCTCCGCCTCGCCGGCGACCTCACGCGCGAGGATGAAGCCCGGGAGCGGCTTCCGCAGGATGGCATTGGTCTGGCGGGCGACGAAACCGAACACGGTCTCCTGCGAAAGCAGGCTGTGGAATTCGCCGTCCCCCCAGGGGCGGGCGAAGCGTTCGCCGTGCAGGGCGGCGACATCGCGGCAATCCTCGCGCTCCATGGCGATGATTTCGAATTCGGGCTTCAGCGTCAGATAGGCTTCCAGCATCGTCATACTCGTCGCGCAATCGCATACCCGGCCTGCGGTTTGGCATCGGGTCCGCGCAGATAAAGGGGCTTCGGCTTTCCGGCATCGGGGGAGGCGGCAGCGCCGAGGCGCGCCACAAGGGAGATCGGGAATTTATTGGCGTGGTCGCCGTCGGCATCGGGCCGGAGAAGCGGCGTCGCCGAACCGGTGATTTCGCCTTCGAAGCCGGCGGCGAAAGCCTGTGCTTGCTCCACACTCAACGCCCGCGGTTCGTCGAGCGGAGAGCCGTCGGCTGCAAAGGGCTGAAGGTAGATTTCGTCCCGTTTGGCGTCCATCGCCGCAAGCACGGCGCGGTGAGGCGTCTTCTCGCGTTGGGCGGATGCCATGACTTCGAGCGTGGTGATGCCAACGGCAGGCACATCGAGGGAGAGCGCAAAACCGCGGGCTGCGGCAACGCCGACGCGGATACCGGTAAAGGAGCCGGGGCCGATGGTGACGACAAGGCGGTCGATGTCCGAAAGCGTCAATCCCGCCTGATCCAGCGCGCGGTCGACGATTCCTATCAGATGTTCAGCATGCCCCTTGCCGATCATGTCCGATGCCTCCCCCAGCATCGTATTCCTGCCGCTGTCATAGACAGCGGCAGCGCAATCCACACCTGCCGTGTCGAGCGCCAGAACGATCATGCCATCAATTTCCGAATAAACTATTGTCGCCTATTCATAAATCCGCTCGGCCGAACTCTAGATGAACGGCCGGAGCAAATTCGGGCTTTTTAAGCGGCAATCACTTCCTGCACTTCCGGAACGAAATGGCGCAGCAGGTTCTGGACGCCGTGCTTCAGCGTTGCCGTCGAAGACGGGCAGCCGGAGCAGGAACCCTTCATGTTCAGATAGACCTTGCCGTCCTTGAAGCCCCGGAAGGTGATATCGCCGCCGTCCTGGGCAACGGCCGGGCGCACGCGGGTCTCCAGAAGCTCCTTGATGGTCAGCACGATCGACTCATCGCCCTCGTCGAAGAATTCCTCACCCGCATCGGCATCTTCGGAGAGGATGGAAGCATCGCCCATCACGGGCTTGCCGGACATGAAATGCTCCATGATCGAGCCAAGGATAGCCGGCTTAAGATGCTGCCATTCGGCATTGTCCTTGGAGACGGAAATGAAGTCGTAGCCGAAATAGACGCCGGTCACACCGGGAATGTCGAACAGGCGCGCGGCAAGCGGCGAGGCCTCCGCCTCTTCGGCGCTGCGGAATTCGGCCGTGCCGTTTTCCATCACAACCTTGCCCGGCAGGAATTTCTGCGTGGCGGGATTGGGCGTGGCTTCGGTCTGAATAAACATCTGGTTCTCCATGCGGCGGGCTCGTGACCTCGGCCGTCTTTAGAATTCTTCAAAAGAAGATAAGCCCAATAGGGGCTCTAATCAAGAGACTTGTACTCAAGAAATACTCTCAGCAGAGAGCGTCGATTTCCTCGTTGGTCAGCGTATCCGGCAGCACGGTGACCGGGATCGGGAAGGCTGCCGCACGGCCGGCGACCGACGAAACCAATGGGCCGGGACCTTCCTTCGCCGAGCCGGCGGCGAGAACCAGGATCGCCACATCGCGGTCTTCCTCGATCACGGCGTTGATCTGCTCGGCCGCACTGCCTTCACGAATGACGACCTCAGGCTCGATGCCGATCGTTTCGCGCACGATCTGGGCGATCTTGGCGACAACAGCCTCGGCTTCCTCGCGCGCTTCGGCCCGCATGATCTCCTCGACGCCGAGCCATTGCTGGAAATCGCCCTCGGGGATCACGTAAAGCAGCACGAGGCCGCCATTGGAATTCTTCGCGCGCCGGCCGGCATAATGAACGGCGCGCTGGCATTCGGGTGTACCGTCGATGACCGCCATGAATTTGCGGCGATGACCTTCGAGCCGTGAGAGTCGCTTCGATACCATGGCGCGGACTCTGACACCCGAAGCGGAAAATTTGCAAGCCCCAGTTTTTGCTCCCCGCTCAGGGAGAGTTCCCCGAGCGAGAAGAGCAGGCTGCCTAGTACGAGAAGGGAAGGCTGCCTAGTAAAGGAAGCCGATGACGTCGCGCACTTGGCTCATCGTCACCTCGGCGCGTGCTCTCGCACGCTCGCCGCCCTTGCGCAGGATGGCGTCGATATGGCTGGTATCGTCCATCAGCCGGCGCATCTCGCCGGTGATCGGCGCGAGCACGTGGATCGCCAGGTCGACCAGGGCCGGCTTGAAGACGGAGAATTGCTGGCCGCCGAATTCGGCAAGCACGTCCGCCTTCGACTTGTCGGCGAGCGCGGCATAGATCGCCACCAGATTGTCGGCCTCGGGACGGCCCTGCAGCCCGTCGATTTCGCTCGGCAAACCGTCCGGATCGGTCTTGGCCTTGCGGATCTTCTTCGAGATTGCCTCCTCGTCATCCATCAGATTGATGCGCGAGAGGTCGGAGGGGTCCGATTTCGACATTTTCTTGGTGCCGTCGCGCAGCGACATGACGCGCGGCGCCGGTCCGCCGATCAGCGGTTCGACCATCGGGAAATAGGCATGCACCGGCTCGTCGCCGACGGTGATGTCGACGCCGTAGCCGCTCTTGCGGATATGTTCGGCGTAGTCGAGGTTGAACTTCATCGCGATGTCGCGGGCAAGCTCCAGATGCTGCTTCTGGTCTTCGCCGACAGGCACGTGGGTGGCGCGATAGACGAGAATGTCGGCGGCCATCAGGCTCGGATAGGCGTAGAGGCCGAGCGAGGCCTGCTCACGGTCCTTGCCGGCCTTGTCCTTGAACTGCGTCATGCGGTTCATCCAGCCGATGCGGGCGACGCAGTTGAAGATCCAGGCGAGTTCCGCATGCTGCGGCACGGCCGACTGATTGAAGACGATATGTTTTTCCGGATCGATGCCGGCGGCGATGAAGGCGGCGGCGATCGAGCGCGTCTGGCTCGGCATGTCCTCGTGCACCAGCTGGGCGGTGAGCGCATGCATGTCGACGACGCAGTAGATGCAGTCATTGCCTTCCTGCAGCGCCACGAAACGGCGGATCGCGCCGAGATAGTTGCCGAGATGCAGATTGCCGGTCGGCTGCACGCCGGAGAATACGAGTTTCTTGAATTCGCTCATGTCGTCCTCAATAGGCTGGTGGAGGGCCTACAGCGCCGCGCGTCTTTTCAGACGCGCAAAGGACGCTGTAACACTTCAATTATGCAGCGGGCTTTTTTCGCCTGTGTTGCTAACGCCGCGGCTTATGCACGGGCAACCCGTCGCAATCAAGGGGTTCAGGCTGTGGCATGCTGGATCAGATCGAAGGTGTTGCCATAGGGATCCGCAAAGACCGCGACCGTGCCATAAACCTCATGTCGCGGCTCTTCCAGAAAGCGTACGCCGGCGCCGAGCATTTCGGCATGATCGCGCGCGAAATCGTCGGTCTTTAGGAAGAAGCCCACACGGCCGCCGGTCTGATTGCCGATCGCCGCCCGCTGCGCATCGTTTGCCGCCTGCGCCAGCAGAAAGGCGGCGCCATTCCCGCCCTTGGGCTTGACGACTACCCAGCGCTTGCCCTCCGGCTGCCGCTCGTCCTGCAGGCAACTAAAACCGAGAGCGTCGCAATAGAAGGCCTTGGCGCGGTCGTAATCGTCGACGACAAGGGTGATGAGGAAGAGAGACTGAATTGCCATGTTGACCTCCTGTTTGGACGTTTATTCCATTTCAGAACAGCTTTGTGCTGGATTTTAAGCCAAATTGATCAGGTTGCTTAGTTATAATTGAGTATAAAATTTCACAGAAAAGCTTTTTTTGAACTGAGAATCCTCACTCGCGTTGCCGGCCCGACGGGTCGATGGGGCAAACGATCGGAGGGACCATGCGGAACGCCAGTTTGCTCGCCATGGCAGGCCTTTTCGCCTTACAATCAGCAACCGGTGCGGCCGGTCAAGACACCAAGCGGCCGGCCATTCATCTTGCAAAGCATGAGGCGCGCCTCGCCTATACCGTCCAGACCGTCAGCGTCCGCGCCGGTTGTTTCCCCGAACGCTTGAGAGCGGTCCTGTCGCATATCGCCGCGAAAACAGGACGCCGCCCGATGATAACGTCCGGTCACAGGCCGCGTCCCCGCCGTCACGGTTCCTTGCATGGAAAATGCCTGGCGGCTGATATCAGGATACCGGGCCTGTCGGAACGCACCATCATCGCCGCGGCGAAAAGCGCCCCCGGCATCGGCGGCATCGGCAGCTATTGCAACGGCATCGTTCATGTCGACGTCGGGCCGCAGAGGCGATGGGTTGATTGTTAGAGTTTACGCGTCCTTTGCCGGAACCGGCTTGCGGTTCAGATTGCGCCGGATCATGCCGAGATCGGCCCCGCCGATCAGGAAGGCGGCGGCGAAATAGACCAGCATGGAAATCGCAATCAGCAGCCCGAGGGTGCCGATCTTGGTCAGAAGCGGCGCGCCTGATGCAAGCCAGGGGGCAAAGTACTGCTTGAGGAAGACGATGGCCGCACCCATCACCGCGGCGGCGACGACCAGCAGCGCGGTGCGCTTTGCCAGCGCCCATTCCCATGTCAGATGGCCGCGGCGCAGGAGCGTGGTGAACAGCAGCACGGTGCTGATCCAGCCGGCGGTGGCTTCGGCAACGGCGATGCCGGGCGCGCCCATATAGGGGAAGAGGGTCAGCGCGGTGGCGCAGTTGGTGGCAACCGCGATCGCCGAAAAGCGCATCGGCGTCTTGGTGTCCTCGCGGGCATAGAAGCCGGGCTGCAACGCCTTGATGAGCACGAAGGCAGGCAGGCCGATGCCGTAAATGGCAAGGATCGAGCCGACGACGAGGGTGTTTTCCTGATGGAAGGCGCCGCGCTCATAGAGCACGCGGATGATTTCGTCGGAGAGAATCCACAGCGCGAAGGCGGCCGGGATGGTCAGAAACAGCACGAATTCGATCGAGCGGTTCTGCAGGTTTCCGGCTTCGCGCAGGTTGCCGCCCTTCAGCGCCCGGGCAAGCTCCGGCAGAAGCACCACGCCGACGGCCACACCGACGACGCCGAGCGGCAGTTGGTAGATGCGGTCGGCATATTGCAGCGCTGCGATCGCGCCGTCGCGGGAGGAGGCGATCGCCTGGCCGATCAGCTGGTTGATCTGGGTGATGCCGCCGGTCACGGCGGCCGGCACCGCAAGGATCAGCAGCCGCTTGACATTCGGCGTCATCTTCGGGAAGCGGAAGCCGATGCTCATGCCGGCCGCAAGCACGCCGACATAGACGACGGCGAGCTGCAGGATACCGGCGGCAAGAACGCCCCAGGAGAGATACCAGGCGGTCGCCAGCGGATCGGCGCCGGTATAGAGCGAATAAAACAGCGCTCCGATCATCACCACGTTGAGGAAGACGGGGGCGATGGCGGCGGCGAAGAAATGATGCAGCGAATTCAGCATGCCGCTCATCATCGCCGTCAGCGACATGCACATGAGATAGGGAAACATCACGGCCGCCATGCGGATCGTGATCGAGAATTTCTCGGGATCGTCGGCGAAACCCGGCGCAATGACGAAGCGCACCAGGAGCGGCATGGAGAGCTCCATCACGATGGTGATGAGGAGCAGCACCGAAAACAAAACGCCGAAGACTTCTTCCGAAAAGCGCTTGGCCCCATCCGTGCCGTTCGCCTCTATCTCCTTGGCGAAGAGCGGCACGAAGGCGGCGTTGAAGGCGCCTTCGGCAAACAGCCGGCGGAAGAGGTTGGGAAAACGGAAGGCGGCGTAGAACACGTCGGCCATCGGCCCGGTGCCGAGCGCCGCCGCCATCAGCGTTTCACGGGCGAAGCCGAAGATGCGGCTGCCGAGGGTTGCGCCGCCGACGGTCGCGAATTTCTTGACGAGGCTCATGCGTATAGGCTCATGCGGGAGAACCGGCTTTCTTGTCGGTGGAGGTCGATGTCCGGGCGGTGGCGGCGGGCGCGATGATGCCGGAGGGCATGCGCTCGCGCAGCTCGTCCTCCTCTTCGGCCATGACGGCCTTCATCCGGGCGGTGATGTTGGCGCGCTTGCTGTCGCCTGAAATCTTCTGTCCCACAAGATCGGTGACGTAGAAGGTGTCGATCACCTTTTCGCCGAAGGTGGTGATGCGGGCCGACTGGATGTCGAGCGACAGATCCGAGAGCACGGCTGTTATCTCCGACAAGAGGCCCGGCCGGTCGAGGCATTCCACCTCGATGACGGTGAACTTGTTCGACAGGCTGTTGGTGATGTTGACCGACGGCGGAATGACGAAGGCCTTGCTTTTCTTGCGATTGCGCGCGCGCGTGGCGATCACCTCGGGCAGGCGCTTGCGGCCGGACAGCACGTCCTCGATCATCCGTCCGATCGTGGCGGCGCGGCGCAATTCATCGGCATCGTCGGCAAATTCGCGGCTGACATGGATCGTGTCGAGCGCTCGCCCGTCCGATGTCGTGAAGATCTGCGCATCGACGATGTTGGCGCCGGCTGCCGCACAGGCCCCGGCGATGACGGCTAGCAGTCTGGGATGGTCGGGCGACAGCACGGTGATTTCGGTAATCGCGTGGAAACTGTCGGTGCGCACCGTCGTGGCGAGCGCCTGGCCCGCCTTATCGGCCTGGCGGATGAAATGGGCGTGGCGGACCTGGTCTTCGAGCGGCACGGAAAGCAGGTAGGGCTGGTAGTGCAGCTTGGTATAAGTGTTGCGGTCTTTCTGGCTCCAGTCGGCGAGGGCGGCATGCAGCGCCTCGGCGGCGGCATTGGCCCGCTCCTTGCGGGAAACCTCCGAAAAGCCGCCGGCGAGCAGCAGCTCGGTTTCGTAATAGAGCGTGCGCAGAAGCTGGCCCTTCCAGCCGTTCCAAACGCCGGGGCCGACGGCGCGGATATCGCAGATCGTCAGGATCAGGAGCATCTTCAGCCGGTCGAGCGACTGCACGCGGTCGGCGAAATCGGTGATCGTCTTGCGGTCGGTCAGGTCGCGGGTCTGCGCCACCATCGACATGGTCAGATGTTCCTCGATCAGCCAGACGACGATCTCGGTCTGCTTCTGCGACAGGCCGAAGCGGGCGCAGAGTTTGCGGGCGACGCGGGCGCCGGCGATCGAGTGATCCTCCAGCCGGCCCTTGGCGATGTCGTGGAGGAGAACGGCGACGTAAAGCGCCTCGCGATCCTCGATATTGGATATCAGTTTGTTGGCGAGCGGATGCAGATCTTCGGAGCGCGACTTGTCGATCTCGGAGAGAACGTCGACCGTGCGGATCAGATGTTCGTCGACCGTATAGTGGTGATACATGTTGAACTGCATCATCGCGACGATCTTGCCGAATTCGGGGATGAAGCGGCCGAGCACGCCGGCCTCGTTCATACGGCGCAGGATCAGCGCCGGATCGCGCTTCGAGGTCAGGATCGACATGAAGAGGCGGTTCGCCTCGTCGTTTTCCCGTAAGCTGTTGTCGATCAGCGCAAGTGAGCGGGTGACGCGCTTCAGCGCATCCGGATGGAATTCCAGCCCGTTGATGTCGGCGACGTGAAAGAGCCTGAGGATGCTGACCGGATCGCGCTTGAAGACGTCGGCGTCGGCGAGCGCAATACGGCCGCGGTCTTCGACGAATTCGACGCTGCCTGCGATCTTGCGGTTGCGGTGGGTGAAGCGGCTGATGACGCCGGTGAGACCGGGGATCGACTTCGCCTGCTGGTCTTCGAGCGCGGCGCACAGGATGCGCGTGAGATCGCCGACATCCTTGGCGACGAGGAAATAGTGCTTCATGAAACGCTCGACGGCCGAAAGGCCGGGGCGGGTATGATAGCCGAAGGCTTCGGCGATCTCACGCTGGATATCGAAGGACAGCCGCTCTTCGGCCTTACCGGTCAGGAAGTGCATATGGCAGCGCACCGCCCAGAGAAAATCGTCGGCTTTCTCGAGCAGCCGGTACTCGTGCTTCGACAGCACCCCGAGCTTGACCAGCTCCGCCTGGTCGCGCACGTGATAATAATATTTCGAGATCCAGAACAGCGTGTGCAGGTCGCGAAGCCCGCCCTTGCCTTCCTTGACGTTCGGTTCGACGAGATAACGCGTGTCGCCCGCCTTGCGGTGGCGTTCATCACGCTCGGCAAGCTTGGCGGCGATGAATTCCGGGCCGGTGCCGGTGACGATTTCCTTGTCGAAGCGCGCCTCGAGCTCGGTCTCCAGCCGTTGCAGGCCGCAGATGTAGCGCATCTCCAGGATGGCGGTGCGGATCGTCATGTCGGACTTGGAAAGCGCGATGCATTCGTCCACCGTGCGGGTGGCATGGCCGACCTTGAAGCCCATGTCCCAGAGCACGTAGAGCATGAATTCGACCGCCTTGTGCGTCTCTTCCGCCGGCTTCGGCAGAAAGAGGAAGAGCAGGTCGATATCGGAGCCCGGCGCCAGCGTGTCCCGGCCGTAGCCGCCGACGGCGGTGACCGCGAACTTGTCCTTCTGCTGCGGAAAGATATGGGTGGTGGCGAAATCGTAGAGGACGGTGATGATCTGATCCTGCAGCCAGGAAATCCGGTAGGCGCAATTGAGCCCGCCGCCGTCGGCCATCAGCGCCGCGCGCGCCTTCTGCCGGCCTTCCACACTCGCCTTCTTCAGCACCGCGAGAAGATCGGCGCGCATGACATCGGGCCGGTTGCGATTGGCTTCGGCGACGGCGTGGCACTGCTTCTGCAGCAGTTCGGCGTCGAGGATCTGGGAGAAATCGAGGTCGCGCATCGCTGCCACAGGGGCGGTTTCCTGTTCATGCCGGGCTGCCGGTTCAGGGCTTTCCGCTTGTTTCATCTGCATGCGCTATAGCCTCTTTGCCCGTGGATGACACGGGCCTGAATACTGCAAGAACCTTTAAATTTGGCGAAATGGTGTTGCCATGCTGCAATGCGGGACGCTTTGACGCAAGACGCTGGGTTGGGAAAGCCCACCGGCTTTCCCGAAAAGCCTCAAGCGGCGGTCTGCGCATGCAGCGAGTACAGCACTTGCCGGGTCTCGCCCAGGATCTCCTCCAGCGTTTGCCTGTCGCATTCGCGATAACCCGCCTTGGCGATCGAGGTCGCGAGTTCGCAGATCATAGCGCAAGAGCGTGTGATTTTCAGCAATCCGATCGGCGAGGTCCAGCCGCGCGCATTGCGGTCCTCGTCGGCGCGCCGCATCGTGTCGAGCATGGAGCAGATGAGCGAGAGGCGCTCAGTTTCACGAACGAGCTTCTCCATGAACATGGGCAGCGCTCCTATTTCAGCTTCTTCTTGAGGTCGTAAAGCGCGTCCATCGCCTCGCGCGGCGTCATGTCGTCGAGGCTCATCGCCCTCAACGCCTCCTCGACCTTGGACGGGCCGCGGGCGGTATCCTCGCGGCGCACCGCCACCTGGAAAAGCGGCAGGTCGTCGATCAGCTGGCTCGCCGGGTTCTTGCGGTCGGCATCTTCCAGGCGGGTGAGCACGTCGCGCGCGCGCGCCACGACCGAGGCCGGAAGCCCGGCAAGGCGGGCGACCTGGATGCCGTAGGAGCGGTCCGCCGCACCCGGCCCGACCTCGTGCAGGAAGATGACGTCGCCGTCCCATTCCTTGACGCGCATCGTGGCGTTCGATAGCCGGCCAAGCTTTTCCGAAAGCACGGTCAGTTCGTGGAAATGCGTGGCGAAGAGGCCGCGGCAGCGATTGGCCTCATGCAGGTGCTCGACGGCTGCCCAGGCGATCGACAGGCCGTCGAAGGTCGCGGTGCCGCGGCCGATTTCGTCGAGGATGACGAGCGAACGATCGCTCGCCTGGTTGAGGATCGCCGCCGTTTCCACCATCTCCACCATGAAGGTGGAGCGCCCGCGCGCCAGATCGTCCGATGCGCCGACGCGCGAGAAGAGCCGGTCGACGATACCGATATGAGCCGAGGTCGCCGGCACGAAGGAGCCCATCTGCGCCATGATCGATATCAGTGCGTTCTGGCGCAGGAAGGTCGACTTACCGCCCATATTAGGGCCGGTCAGCAGCCAGATCGCGCCGTCCTTGTCGCCCGTTTTCGGCGAGAGGTCGCAATTATTGGCAACGAAGGGGCCGCCCGCCTGGCGCCGCAGCGCCTGCTCCACGACGGGGTGGCGCCCGCCTTCGATCGCGAACATCTTCGAGCCGTCGACCTGTGGGCGGCAATAGGCCTGTTCCTCGGCGAGCAGCGCCAGACCCGCGGCGACGTCGATGACGGCAAGCGCCCTCGCGCCTGCCTTGATCGCCTCGGCTTCAGCCACGACGGCCGCCGTCATCCTGTCGAAGGCTTCGAGTTCGATCGCAAGCGCCCGGTCGGCGGCGTTGGCGATGCGGCTTTCGAGATCGGCAAGCTCGGTCGTGGTGAAGCGCATGGCGCTCGCCATCGTCTGGCGGTGGATGAAGCGGGCCTTCGCTTCGGTCGTGTCCGTCATCGGCCCGGCATTGCCGGCGGTCACTTCGATGAAATAGCCGAGAATGTTGTTGTGCTTGATCTTCAGCGACCGGATGCCGGTTTCCTCGGCATATTGCAGTTGCAGGCCTGCGATGACGCGGCGGGACTGGTCGCGCAGCGCTCGGACTTCGTCGAGCTCGGCATTGGCACCGTCGCGCAGGAAGCCGCCGTCGCGTTTCAGCAGCGGCAATTCCTCGGCGAGCGTCTCGGCTAGCAGGTTTTCCAGGCTTGCGGGCAGGGCTTTCAGGCCGGACAGCGCCTCGCCGAGTTCTTCCGGCAGCATCGCCTTTCCGAGCAAATCCGCAAGGCCGTTCGCGGCTTGCAGGCCCTGGCGGATTGCCGAGAGGTCGCGCGGTCCGCCGCGGTCGAGCGCAAGGCGGGAGAGTGCGCGGGGCATGTCGGGCACGTGTTTGAAGGTGTCGCGCAGATTGCCGCAGAGCAAAGGTTCGTCGATCAGGAAGCCGATCGAATCGAGCCGCGCATTGATGCGGGCGGGATCGGTGAGAGGCGACATCAGCCGCTCGGCAAGAAGACGCGCCCCGCCGCCGGTGACGGTGCGGTCGATCGCTTTGAGCAGCGAACCGTTGCGATCGCCCGACAGCGTGCGGGCAAGTTCCAGATTGGCGCGGGTAGCCGGGTCGATGAAGAGCGTCGAGGCCGCACTTTCCCGCTCCGGTTTTCCGAGCGGCGGCCGCTCGGCGATCTGCGTCTTCTCGACATAGGCGACGGCCGCTGCCGCCGCTGCGAGTTCGGCGCGCGAGAAGGTGCCGAAGCCGTCGAGTGTCGCGACGCCGAAATACCGCGCGATCCGGCCTTCGGCGCTGGCGCTGTCGAAGAGCACGGCCGGCTGCGGCACGGCGGTGCGGCCGAGCACGTCGAAGACGGGCTTGAGTTCGGGATCGTGGAAGATCGTATCGGGAAGAATGAGTTCGCGCGGATCGATGCGCAGGATATCGGCAAGCAGGCGCGAGGCTTCGGTCTCGGCCAGCCGGAAGACGCCCGTGGAAATATCGATCCAGGCGAGCGCCAGCAAGGGCTCGGCCGCACCACGAATGCGGGTCAGCGCCATCAGATAGTTGGATTCCGAGGGCGAAAGCAGCTTCTCTTCGGTGATCGTGCCGGGCGTGACCAAGCGGACGACGTCGCGCTTGACGACGGATTTGCCGCCGCGCTTCTTGGCTTCGGCCGGATCCTCGATCTGCTCGCAGACGGCGACACGGAAGCCGAGCGCAATCAGCTTCTGCAGATAGTCGTCGGCCGCATGCACGGGAACGCCGCACATCGGGATATCCTGGCCCATGTGCTGGCCGCGTTTCGTCAGCGTGATGCCGAGCGCGCGGGCGGCTTCGAGCGCATCCTCGAAGAACAGCTCGTAGAAATCGCCCATGCGATAGAACAGAAGCGAATCCGGATTGTTCGCCTTGATCTCGATATATTGCTCCATCATCGGCGTCGCCGAGGCACGGCTTTCCGCCGTGGCGAGCTCGGCAGCCGAAAAGGCTTCATTCCCGGTATCTATTCGTGCGTTCACGGAGGTGCAGTTTTTCCCAAAAAAACAGGTGCCAACCCTATCCGCGCGCCGCTATAGATGACAACTGCATTTGAGGAAGAGCGAAGCGTCGCCCACAGGACGTTGGAGGATTTATGCCCGATATCGATAAGAAAGACCGGCCGGTGACCTCTGTGACCGACCAGGAGGCGCTCGAATTTCACGCCATGGGCCGCCCCGGCAAGCTGGAGATCAACCCGACCAAACCGATGGCGACTCAGCGGGACCTCTCGCTCGCCTATTCGCCGGGTGTCGCCGTTCCGGTCAAGGCGATCGCCGCCGATCCGCAGACGGCCTATGATTATACCGCGCGCGGCAACATGGTCGCCGTCATATCGAACGGCACTGCCATTCTCGGCCTCGGCAATCTCGGCGCGCTCGCCTCCAAGCCGGTCATGGAAGGCAAGTCGGTGCTGTTCAAGCGCTTCGCCGACGTCGATTCCATCGACCTCGAGATCGATACGGAAAATGTCGACGAGTTCATCAACTGCGTGCGCTTCCTTGGCCCTTCTTTCGGCGGCATCAATCTCGAGGATATCAAGGCGCCGGATTGTTTCGTCATCGAAAGCCGGCTGCGCGAGCTGATGGACATCCCGGTCTTCCACGACGACCAGCACGGAACGGCGATCATCGCCGCTGCCGGCCTGATCAACGCGCTGGAGCTGACCGGCCGCGACCTGAAGACGACGAAGCTCGTCTGCAACGGGGCCGGCGCTGCGGCGATCGCCTGCGTCGAGCTCATCAAGGCGATGGGTTTTGCGCCTGAGAATGTCATCCTCTGCGACACCAAGGGCGTCATCTATCAGGGCCGCACCGAGGGCATGAACCAGTGGAAATCGGCGCATGCGGCCAAGACCGACACGCGCACGCTGGCAGAAGCAATGAAGGGCGCCGACGTCATTTTCGGCCTGTCGCAGAAGGGCGCCTTCTCGGCCGAGATGATCCGCTCGATGGCGGACCGGCCGATCATTTTCGCCATGGCCAATCCCGATCCCGAAATCACGCCGGAGGAGGTGGCCCGCATCCGCGATGACGCCATCATGGCGACCGGCCGTTCGGACTACCCGAACCAGGTCAACAACGTCCTCGGCTTTCCCTATATTTTCCGCGGCGCTCTCGATGTCCGCGCTTCCACCATCAACGACGCGATGAAGATCGCGGCCGTCAAGGCGCTGGCAAACCTTGCCCGCGAGGACGTGCCGGATGACGTGGTCGCCGCTTATCAGGGCAACCGGCCGCGTTTCGGCGCGCAATACATCATTCCCGTTCCTTTCGATCCGCGCCTGATCTCTGCGATCCCTGTGGCGGTCGCGGAAGCCGCGATCGAGAGCGGCGTCGCCCGCAAGGTCATCACCGACATGGCGGGTTACGCCCGCGAGCTTTCGGCGCGCCGCGATCCGATCGCCTCGACGCTCGCCAGCCTCTACGAGCGCGTTCGCCGCCGCCCGAAGCGGATCGTCTTTGCCGAAGCCGAGGAAGAACAGGTTCTGCGCGCGGCGCTCTCCTACGCCAACCAGCAGCTCGGCACCGCCATACTGCTCGGTCGCGAGGACCTGATCCGCGCGACGGCCGAACGCGCCGGCATCGATCTCAACCGGTCGGGCCTGGAAATCGTCAATGCCCGCATCTCGACCCGCGTCGAGGCCTATATCGACTATCTCTATGCCAGGCTGCAGCGCAAAGGTTATCTCCACCGCGATGCCCAGCGCCTGATCCACAACGACCGCAACCACTTCGCCGCCACCATGGTGGCGCTCGGCGATGCCGACGGCATGGTGACGGGCATCACCCGCAACTATTCCACGGCGCTCGAGGATGTGCGCCGCTGCATCGACGAGAAGCCCGGCCATCGCGTCATCGGCGTGTCGCTGGCGCTTTGCCGTGGCCGCACGGTCTTCGTTGCCGATACGGCGGTGCACGACATGCCGACGGCCGAGGAGCTTGCCGATATCGCCGAGGAGGCCGCCGGCCTCGCGCGCCGTATGGGCTACCAGCCGCGTGTCGCCCTGCTTGCCTATTCCACCTTCGGCCATCCCTCGGGCGAACGTTCCGAGCGGGTGCGCGAGGCGGTGAAGATCCTCGATCGACGCCGCGTCGATTTCGAATATGACGGCGAGATGGCGGCCGATGTCGCGCTGAACCGCAAGGTGATGGAGCAATATCCCTTCTGCCGTCTTTCCGGCCCGGCCAACGTGCTCGTCATGCCGGCCTTCCACTCGGCCTCGATCTCGACCAAGATGCTGCAGGAACTCGGCGGCTCCACCGTGATCGGCCCGATCCTCGTCGGTCTGGACAAACCGGTGCAGATCACCTCGATGGGCGCCAAGGACAGCGATATCGTCAACATGGCGGCGATCGCCGCCTATGGCGGTTCGTAGATATTATCCTCTCCACGTAGGAGTGGCATTCTGTGCCCGGCCGACAGCGCATCGGCCGGGCACAGGTTTTTTCTGGATGACTCCACAGGTTTCGGCTCGCCCGCCTCAGGAGTTCAGGGCACTATCGATAAGTCATACTTTTGATACGATAGACTTTTATGCGCGGCATGAATTGCCCGCCCGGACTTTGGAAAAGCGATGGGCAATTGACGGTTTCGCTGCTCAATTGTTTAATATTTCATCAGCGGGTTGGTTTCCATGACAGAAGACGCATCCCTCGATTTCACCGCCCGATTTCAGGGGGCAACTTTCGACGATATGGTCGAGGCCCTGACCAAGGGGTTTGGGTCGCTCGACGCATGGCGCACTGGCCGGGAGAAACCGCTCGACTGGAAGGTCGGGTTTTGGGGTGATGAACGGTTGTCGCTGGTCAGCAACCAGGATTCCGGCGACTGGGGTGCAAGAACGGGGCATGGAACGCCGGAAACTCTGGCAATCGTCGTTCCGCGCATGGGTGCCCTCAATGTAGGGTTTGGTCGCACGGTGGTCGAAGCGACGCCCGGGCGGCTGCTGTTGATGAACAATCTCGAGTCGGAATGGGTTTCCATCCAGGCAGCGCCTCACCGGTCGGACACGCTCAGCCTGAACTGGACAGTCCTAACCCAGGCCTTTGCCGCCATACTGGAGAGACCCCCAATCGGGCCAATGGAGCTGGCGCCCATCCTCGATTTTTCCACGGCAACGGGACAGTTGGTCGCCAATCTCGTACAGACGATCGTCATCGGCATGCGCAACAACGGGCCGCTCGTTCACTCGCCCATCGCCATGGCGAATCTCAGCCAGGCGCTTGCCGATCTCGTGGTGCGCCTGGTTCCTCATAAGCTCTCGCATCTGCTCGACAAGAAAATCCATCTGATAGCGCCGCAGCATGTCCGTCGAGCCATTGAATTCATGCATGCGAACATCGCCCAGCCGTTCACGATGCTGAGTGTCGCGGAGGCGGCAAACGTTTCCATCCGCGCTCTTGAAGTCGGTTTTCGCGACTTCAAGGGAACGACACCGGCAGCCTATCTCAGGACGATCCGCTTGCAGGCCGCCCGAGAGGATCTACGCGATCCTTCGAACCGACAGCCGTTGCGGGACATCTGCTTGAAGTGGGGGTTCTTTCACTTTGGCCGTTTTTCGGCAATCTATCGGGCGGCGTATGGAGAGAACCCGTCGGACACGAGAAGGCGATCTGGACGGCCCCTCCCGGGGTAGTATGTATCAGCTCGCGAAGCGGCCGGCGTCGGCGCCGTAATAATTCAGGTAGCGGTCGGAAATGCTGGAGATCGGCAGCACGATCAGCACATCGGTCGTGTTGAAGGCATGATCGACGACCGCGCTGGAGCCGACCATTGCGCCAAGGCGCAGATAACCCTTGATGAGCGGCGGCAGCGCCATCAGTGCCCGCTTGGGATTGACGGCCTCGACCGGCATCAGGTCCATGTTGCGGGCGAGATGCGGCAGGGCGCCGACGGCCCACTCGTTCTTAGCCAGCACAGTATGGTAGAGGAAGGACAGCGCCAGCGCATGGCTTTCGAGATAGACGCCGGGGAAGGAGGCGCAGCCGAACATGGCGCTCATGCCATGCTTCAGCGCATAGGCCCAGTTGCCCTGCCACAGAAGCTCGACGGTGCGCTTGGTGCGGTATTCCGGCAGCACGCAGGACCGCCCGAGTTCCATGAAGCGCTTGTCCGGATGCTTGGCGAGCAGGCTCTCGATTTCGAATTCGGAAGCCGAATAAAAACCGCCATTGGCAAGGGCGACATCCTGGCGCAGCAGCCGGTAGGTGCCGACGATCTGGTCTTCGGAATCGCCCTCGAGCGAGCGGTCGAGAACGAGAAGATGGTCGCAGAAAGCATCGTAGGCATCGAAATCACGTTCGCGGCGCATGGCTTCCGGCGGCAGCTGCGCTTTCATTTCGTCGACGAAGACGCGGTAGCGCACGGCCTGCGCCGCATCGATCTCGCGCGCCGTGCGGGCGAGACGGGTTTCGAGGTTGCCGATGCGGCCGAGGATATCGCCTTCCGTCGGCGCAGCAGCCGTCGAGGGCCGAGCAGCCTCCGCGGTGGTGTCACGATTCAGGATGTCGATGGAGGACATGGCGATTCTCCCGTTGCCGGCTTATCGACGCCATAAAACACTTCTCTACGACAGGAAAGTGACATATTGCATTTCCCGGCGCAAGAAGCGTCCCGGTCCCGCGGCGCCTTACCGCGCCTCTGCCCGACGGGCGGAAAGTGCTGCGACCGCCTGGACTTCCGTCAGCAGCCGCACCGGGTCGACCGGCTTCACCATGACGCGGTTGGCGCCGTTGAGCAGAACCTGGCGGCGTGATTCGTCGCTCTTGTCGGCGGTCAGCACGATCACCGGCACCGGGGCAAGGTCGAGCCTCCGTTCATGGCCGCGCAGGCGCCCCAGCATGTCGATGCCGTTGCCGCCAGGCATCGAGAGATCGCTGATGATGATGTCGGGCCGGTCGCTTGCGTCGCAGAGCGCGCAATCGAGCAGCGTCTCGAAATCCTCGACATGGTGCACCTTATGCCCACCCTTTTCGAGCATGACGCGGACCAGCATGGCATTGATCGGATCGTCCTCGCCGAGCAGGATGCTGAGCCCGTTGCGCGCAACCATCGTCTCCGCCAGCGAAAGGCCGAAGCCCGGCTGGTTGTCGTTCAGCGCGTCGCGCTTCTCCATCCCTCGCATGCGCCCGCGCAGCACGTCGATCAGCGACTGTTCGCGCAGCGGCCGGATCAGCCAGGCATCGAAGAGGTCGAGCGGATGGGCGCTGCGCTCCTCCGGATTGACGAGCAGGACCTTGCGCAGGCCAAGTGCGGCGATTTCGGCGCGGTCGGCCAGGTGAGCGGAAAATTCCGCCGACATGCGATGGTCGACGATGATATCGGTCGGTCCCCGGCTGCCATTGGCCATGCCGAGCAGTGTCGCACGCGCCGTCTCGCCGTCGCTGACGAGATGGCAGAGGCCGCCGAGCGCGGTAATCGTTTCGGCAATCGCAGCGCGCGCGGCCCCGGCAGGCGCCAGCAGCACGACGCTGTTGCCGGCAAGCAGTGTGTTGCGCCGGTCGGGCCGCTCGCTGCCGATGTCGACGGGGAAGCGGATGGTGAATTCGCTGCCCCTGCCTTTTTCGCTGGCGACCGTCAGCGCGCCGCCGAATTCGCGCATGATGCGGGCCGAGATGGCAAGGCCGAGCCCGGTGCCGCTGCTCTTCTCCGCAACGGTCCCGCCTTGCTCGAACTCGCCGAAGACGCGCGCCAGCTCCTCCGCCGTCATGCCCGGACCGGTATCGGCCACGGTGATCAGCAGATTGCCGGCGTCGAGCGAGACGCGGATGAAGACGCCGCCGGCCTGGGTGAACTTCACCGCATTGCCGATGACGTTGAAGAGCACCTGGCGCAGGCGCGCCGGGTCGAAGCTCATATTTTCGGGCACGTCGGACGATACCGTGGCGCCGATCTCGATGCCCTTTTCATGCGCCCGGTGGGCGAGCATTTCGACGACGCTTTCCAGGAGCTTGCGCACGGATTCCGAGCGCAGATGCAGCTCGAAGCGGCCGACCTCGATGGTGGAGAAATCGAGCAGGTCCTCGACGAGCTGCGTCAGCGCGTGACCGGACTGGCGGATGTTCGCGAGATAGTTCTGTTGCTCCTGCGTCAGCCGGGTTTCGGCGATCAGATGCGTCATGCCGAGAATGCCCGAAAGCGGCGTGCGTACCTCGTGGCTGACGGTGGCAAGCAGCCTGGATTTGGCGGCGCTGTTATATTCGGCCTTCTGCCGGGCTTCCTCGCGCGCCTGCGCGACGAGGCGCTCCTCGGTCACATCCCGGGCGACGCTTTGCAGCAGCAGCCGGCCGTTTGCCGGATCACGGGTGACGACGTCGCGCCAGAGGAAGATGCGTTGACCTTCCGGTGTCGAGATCTCGACATCGTAGCAGTGCGGAACCGGGCCGGGGCGGAAGGCAATCCCCATCTCCTCGCAGGTCCGTCCTTCCGGACGCGGCCGCCCGGTCAGGCGGCGAAACGTATCGTTGGCGGAAATGATGCGCCGGTCCATGGTGCGGCTGACCGTGATGTCGCCGAGTACATCGTGCACGTCGGCGAAGAGTTTTGCGCCATCGTTCCAGTCGGGCAGGGGTTTGATCCTACGTTGCCCGGCCCGGCGGCGCCGGACCATCAGGACGGCATAACTGGCGATGACGGCAAGACCGAGAACGACAAGGCCGCCCGAAAGGAGCAGCGGGTCGCCGGCATGGCCGAGCAGCATCAGGATCGTCGCGGCAAGAAGGCCGGCCCCGCCCAGCCAATAGAACAGCAGAACCCTTGCAGGAGTGGGCCCCTTCTCCTCGTCGCCGGCTTGCGGAGATTGCGATGCGCGCGACAGTGAAGGAAGGCCCTCCAGCCGCGTTTCATGCGGCTTGGCGGCGGCCCCGCCGAACGCGGCGGACAATCTTTCCTGCAACTGTCCCAGACTCTGCATGGTACCGGGATAACATGAGGCCTCTTCCGAATGCCTTCAGGAATTCGATAAGATTTTAGCGGCTCGCCTTTTTCGGCAGCAGCAGTTCGTCGAGAATGACGCAGCCCGCGCCGATGGTGATGAAGCTGTCGGCGAGGTTGAAGACCGCGAAAGACCAGCTTTCGGTGTGGAAAAGGATGTAATCGATCACGTGGCCATAAGCGAAACGGTCGACGAGATTGCCGATCGCGCCTGCGATGATCAGTGCATAACCGAGATGTGCGAGCCAGCGGTCTTTGTCGGTGCGGTACCAAAGCCAGATGACGAAAGCAACGATGATGAGCCGCATGCCGACGATGAACCAGCCATCCATGCCCGACAGCATCGAAAAGGCGACGCCGAGATTGTAGGTGCGGTAGAGCGCCAGCATCGGAATGATGGGAACGGCTTCCTGCAGCGGCAGGTAGTGATCGACGGCGATCTTGACGACCTGGTCGATGAGAACGGCGACGACGATGAAGAAGAGGATCGGCGCCGGCCTTGAAAAGAGCGCGGGACGTGCATGCGTCTGTTCGGTCATTTGACCTCGGCGAGTGAGAGGAGATGGCGGCGCGCCTCGAAAAGCATGACGGCGGTGGCGATGGCGAGGTTCAGGGAATCGGCGCGGCCCTGCTGCGGAATGCGCGCAAGCGCATCGGCTTCTTTGGCCAATTGGTCCGGCAGGCCGGACTGCTCATTGCCCATCAGCAGCACGACCGGCTTTTTCCTGTAATCGATCGTGCGGTAGTCGACCGCACCGGCAAGATGCGTCGCGACGATGGAAACGCCGGCCGATTTCCGCCAGGCGATGAATTCCTCCGGCGTCGCCCGCGCGACCGGAACGGCGAACACCGATCCCATGGTGGCGCGCACCGTTTCGAGCGAGAAGGGATCGGTTGCTTCTCCGACCAGGATGACGCCGGAAGCGCCGGCTGCATCGGCGGTGCGGATGATGGTGCCGAGATTGCCGGGGTCGCGCACGCGGTCGAGCGCCACCCATGTCTCGCCGTCTTTCGGCCGGATATCCTTCAGCGGCTTCCAGCGTTGATCGAAGATGCCGACGACCATTTGCGGATTGTCGCGGCGGGTGATCGAGGCGATCACCTTCTCGCTGACTTCGAGCACGAGCCCGCCGGCGGCGACCGTCCTTGCCGCCATCTGCTCGACCAGCGGCTTGCCCTTGGCGGCCTTGGCATAGACGAGCGTGCGGATCGTCCAGCCGAGTTCGATCGCGTCGATGACGAGCTTCAGTCCTTCGGCCAGGAAAGTGCCGCTCTCCTCCCGCGACTTCTTGTTCGTCAGCGCCTTGATGTCCTTGATGATCGGATTGGCGAGCGAGGTGACTTCCTTCACCTGGCCGACCCTGCGCGGTCCCTGATCGTGGAAGTCTTTGCTCATTTCGGCACCCAGCGGGAAAAGAGGGAGGTGGAAAGCGCGCGGCCCTGCGTTCTGCCGTCGGTACCCGCCTCGCGGATGACAAGCTCGCCGGATTCGACCACGCCGCCGGCGCCGCGCATCGTCTCGCGCATCAGCTCGTGGATCGAATAGAAGCTGGCGCGGATCGAATAGGCCGTCAGCACCAGGCCGGCCGCCTTCGGCGACAGGATCTCGCGGCAGATGTCGAGCATCAGCGGCAGATGCTCGAAGAGATGCCAGACTTCGCCGTTCGGGCCGCGGCCGAATTTCGGCGGATCGGTGAGGATGATGTCGTACTGGCTGCCGCGGCGCTCCTCGCGCAGGATGAATTTCATCGCATCCTCGCAGATCCAGCGGATCGGTAGCTTTTCCATGCGCCCGAGCGCCTGGTTCTCGCGCGCCCAGCCGATCGCCTTCTTCGAGGCGTCGACATGGGTGACTTCGGCGCCGGCTGCCGCGGCAACCAGCGAGGCGACGCCCGTATAGCCGAAGAGGTTCAGCACCTTCAGCGGCCTGCCTGCCTTTTCGACCTGCTCTTTCATCCAGTTCCAGTGCACGATCTGCTCGGGAAAGACACCGACGTGACGGAAGGAGGTGAAGCGGCCGAGGAAATCGACGCCGAGCAGGTTGAGCGGCCAGGTCTCGCCGAGCGCCTCCTTCGGGAAGCGCCAGCGGCCGGTGCCTTCCTCGTCGGTATCGCCGGTGAAGACGGCATCGACCTTTTCCCAGATGTGGGAGGGCAGCGAGGGCTGCCACAGCGCCTGACCCTCCGGGCGGATGATGCGATAGGGGCCGTATTGCTCCAGCTTCTGGCCGTTGCCGCTGTCGATCAGGTGGAAGTCGCCGGCCCCGAGCGATTCGAGGATGACGGGCACGCGTTCGGCCGGACGCTCGCCGCTGCGCGTCATCAGAGGGCGCGAGACCGCGGCCGGCGCTGCGGTCTCGCGAACCGTTTCGCGGGCGGCCACGGGCCGCTGGACGGGCTTCGGCGACCGGCCGGCCCGATCGTCCCTGCGGCTTTCACCAGCGGGACCCGATGTCTTCTTCTGGCCCGGCCGGCGTTCTCTTTGTTTCAACGTGCTCTTCCGCATCTCTGTCGGGGTTTTTCGTCCTCTAGCCTAGAAGACCGCGCCGGATCAACTGCGCGCCGACCAAGCCCGAACAGGTTCTCCCGGAGCGGCGTTCATTTCAAGCCCTCGGATGCGTGCATGCGAAGCCAGCTTTCCGCCGCATAAAGGGCCGCGACATGCATCGACTGCATGATGACGGCGCCGGACCGCAGGTCGGCAAGGATATCGCCAAGATCGGCAAACAGCATGTCGACTTTCTCACCGGGGTCGAACCGGGGTTCGCCTGTTCTGTTCACGCCAAGCGCCAGCCAGCTCGTGACGATGTTGCTGTGGTTGGCGGCATTCGGATAAGAGGTGAGCAGCTTGAGGAAGCTAGAGGCTTCATGGCCGGTCTCTTCCCGCAGTTCACGCCGCGCTGCCGCCATCGCCGCATCGCCGGCCTCGATGTCAGCGGGTTCGACGCCACCGGCGACGAGACCGAGTATGATCTCACCGCAGCCATGCCGGTATTCCCGCGTCAGCAGAATGCGTCCATCGGGCATCAATGGGATGACGTTGATCCAGTCGGGATAATCGAGCACATGAAATGGGGCGACGACGGTCCCTTCGGCGGTAACGCAATCATCGCTGCGAAGCCGGATCCAGCGATCCTCATAGGTGATGCGGCTTGCCGTCACGCTCCATGGCTTCAATTCATGACTCATCGTAGTCCCTTGCTCCGGATGGAGGCTGCCAGATAACATTCCTCTTCGCCGTGGCAAAGCGTCTTGCCGCTGGGATAAGATAGGCGAATCGGAGATGGGGCTATCGAATGGATTTCACCGGCGAAGAACGCATCGCTGCGCCCCGGGACGCCGTCTGGGCTGCGCTCAACGACCCTGAGATCATGCGCGGCTGCATTCCCGGTTGCCAAAACATCGAGCGGCTGTCGCCCGATACCTTCGAAGCGACGATCAAGGTCAAGTTCAGCCTGCTCTCCGCCACCTTCCACGGCCTGCTGATGCTCTCTAACGTCGATGCGCCGAGACGTTATACGCTGTCGGCCGAAGGCAAGGGCGGTCTTGCCGGCTTCGCCAGGGGCAGCGCCGACGTCATGCTTGAGGACGCAGGCGCAGAGACGGTCCTGCATTACCGCGCCAGGGCCGAACTCGGCGGCAAGCTCGCTCAGCTCGGAGGGCGCCTGCTCGATTCGACCTCGCAGAGGCTGGCCGAGGGTTTCTTTTCGGATTTCAATGCCGCCGTCGTCGCGAAAATGGCGGCTGATTGAACCGCCGAACGCGCATGCCATGGGCTTGGCGTGGGCAGGGGCTTGGTTTAAGCCGGAATCATGACATGGACCATCAGGCCGCCGCAGGCGGAAGACCAGGAAGCGCTCGCGGAGATCTATCTGTCCGTGCGCCGGGAAACATTCGTCTGGGTCGATCCCGGCAAGTTCCACCGCGAGGATTTCGCCGCCCATACCAATGGCGAGACGATCTTCGTCTGCGAGCATGAGGGTGGCAGCGTAGCAGGCTTCCTCTCGCTCTGGCCGGCGGATGATTTCATTCACATGCTGTATATCCGCCCGGAATATCAGGGCGGCGGTGCCGGCACGGCGCTGCTGCGGGCGCTGCCGGAATGGCCGCGCCATAAATACCGGCTGAAATGCCTGGTGAAGAACCGGCGGGCGAAGGCCTTCTACCTCTCCCATGGTTTCCAGGTTACCGGCAATGGTGCCTCGCCGGAAGGCGATTATGAGGAACTGAGCTTCTTGCCGGCCTGACAGACCGTCAAATCTGGCGGCCGAAATGCTTACCGCGACGGCAGCTGCCCGGCAATTTCTTCAGCGCGGCTCTTGTGGCGGTCGGCTTCGCTCTGCCAGCGGATCGCTTCCTTCGCCTCGGTGCGGGCGCGCTTGCGATGTTTGCCCTGGCCGAACCAGGTGGCGGCCGAGCCGATCAGCATGCCTGCTATCAGCGCGATGAACAGGAAGACGAAGAAGGGCGCGGAAACTGCAAGCACCGGATCTTCGGGCCTGAACGGATTGAAGGCGAGCGTGACGCTCTGCCGGTTGGCGACGCAGAAGACGATGAGGATGACGCCGAGCGGCAGCAGAATCAAAAGGTTGACGATTTTCTTGGCCATTTGAAATCTCCACATGCCGGATTGCACCGGTCTTTTCGGGCCGGTGCTAGCAGAATAGGAAAACGGCCTTCAAGTTCAAGTGCGGTTTCGCCGCAGGCGGCTCGCCGCTCAATCCTCTTCGTCGGCCTGGCCCGGGTTGAGCCGCTCGCGCAGCTCCTTGCCTGTTTTAAAGAAGGGAACCCACTTCTCCTCGACGAAGACCGTATCGCCCGTCCGCGGATTGCGGCCGGAGCGGGAAGGGCGGTTCTTGACGGAAAACGCGCCGAAGCCGCGCAATTCGACGCGGTTGCCCGCAGCCAGTGCATCGGTGATCTCGTCGAGAACCGCGTTGACGATATTCTCGACGTCGCGATGATAGAGATGCGGGTTGCGTGCCGCAACAATCTGCACCAATTCGGACTTGATCACAGTCGCCCCCTTAAATTATTGATTTCTTATCAATCGCGGCCAACCTGCCAAACTGAAAGCAGCCCGTCAAGAAGCAACTTTGGGGGCAGGATTCCATTCAGATCCTGGGATTTCGCGAGATCATCATAACCGAAGATCGCAATCAACCGTGAAACAGCCCCAGCGAGCAGAAAGGGCGTATTGCTCTTCTTGTCCCAGTCCACCATCGGCAGATCGGCGTCGATGCCGCGCGACGTCAGGTAGGCCCGGATTTCCGCTTCGCCGCCGATCGTATCGACGAGTTTCACCTTCAGCGCCTGCCGGCCGGTATAGATCGTGCCGTCGGCCAGTTTCAGCACCTCGTCCCGCGGCAGCTTGCGCCGGTCGGCGACCAGATCGACGAACCAGTTGTAGCTGTCGACCACCATGTTGCGGATCATCGCCTTTGCCTCCTCGCTCGCCTCGTGGAAGGGAGAGGGCTCGGCCTTCAGCGGCGAGGATTTGATCTCCTGCAGCGATACGCCGATCTTGTCGAGCAGCGGCTGGATCTGCGGATATTGGAAGATGACGCCGATCGAGCCGGTGATCGAGCTGTCGCCGGCAATGATCGTATCGCCGGCGGTGGCGATCATGTAGCCGGCGGAGGCAGCAAGCGTGCGCACGTCGGAGACAACAGGCTTCTTGGCCGCAATCGCCCGGATCGCCTTGAAGATTTTTTCGCCGCCATAGGTCGTGCCGCCCGGCGAGGAAATGGAAATCACCACCGCCTTCACCTGATTGTCGGTCTCGATCTTCTTCAAACGCTCCAGAAGCTCGTCGTCGTCGACGATCAGTCCCGATATCGTCACATGGGCGACATGCGGACGCACCGTCCCGGCATCGCCGAGAGCGAAACGGTAGAAAGCGAAGCCAAGCGCCACGATCAGGGCCACCGCAATGAGGCGCCAGAAGCCGAGCTTGCGGCGCAGCCGCCGGCGATCGGCAATGATCGAACTGTCCATGAAAACCTCCAGCGCTGGGCTCCGGCCTTCGGCATGCCGCCGATGGACCGGTGAAATAGGGTGGCAGCGGCACGTACGAATGCCACTTTTTGATGTTTTTCCGTTTTGTTGCTTGTTGCAGAAAAAATTCCATATTGGCAAGCCAATGTAATAATGCGAAACGAACTGTGATTGGCGGCCGGCTTTGTTACGAAGGCGCGGCGATCACCGCACATGGACGAGGCATATGCTCGATACCCTGAAGAACAACGGAAGCGCCGCTTTTGCGGGGTCCGGCAAGACCCCCTATGGCGATGCGTTGTTCCATTCCGCCCGCGTGCGGCGGCTGAAGGTCCTGCTGCCGGCGGCAGCCCTCATCGTGTCTTTGGCTTTCATCGCGGTGTCGGTGATCCGCACCTATCTGCCCGAGAACATCAAGATCGAAGGCGCCAAGATCGAAAACGGCAAGGTCGTGATGGAAAAGCCGGCGATATCCGGGCGCAATTCCGACGGCATCAATTATTCCATGCTTGCCGAGAGGGCGCTGCAGGATATCCGCGATCCCGATCTCATCACGCTCGAAACCATCAAGGCCGCCGTGCCGATGAATGACGGCCTGATCGCCCGTGTCGTCGCCTCGACCGCCGACTACAATCGCGCCACGGACAACCTGCACATGACCGCTCCCTTCACCCTGGTGCTGAGCAGCGGCCTCAACGCGAAATTCCAGTCCGCCCATCTCGACATCAAGGGCGGAAACATGCGGAGTGACGACCCCGTCACCATCACCAAGGACAATGCCTCCATTGTTGCGAAGACGCTTCAGATAACCGATAAGGGGCGCGTGATCACATTCGAGGGGAATGTTCGCATGAATGTCGATCCAACCACCATCCATAAACAGGGCACTTAACCAGCCGGGTCACCATGACAAAAGATTGTCGCATCTCCACTTGCAAGACTGGCATTGCACTCATTGCCGGCGCATTTGCCCTTATTCTGACGGCTTCGGGCGCGGGTGCGCAGTCGACGACGATGTCGGGCATGAAGCTTTCCAACGACCAGCCGATCCAGATCGAAAGCGACAAGCTCGAGATCCACGATCAGGAGCACACGGCTCTGTTCACCGGCAACGTCAAGGTCGTGCAGGGGACGACGACGATGCAGTCGGGCAAGATGACCGTCTACTACAAGGACAAGGCGGCAAAGCCGGGCGCCGCTCCGGCTCAGCCCGAGACAAAGGCGCAGCAGTCTGGCTCGCTTGCATCGGGAAGTGCCGACATCGACAAGATCCTGGTGACGGACAAGGTCTACCTGGTTTCGGGTACGCAGACGGCGACTGCCGATGACGGCAATTTCGACATGGCCTCGCAGACATTCATCCTGACGGCGGATGAGGGAAACAAGGTCATCCTGTCGGATGGGCCGAACGTCTTTACCGGCTGCAAGCTGACCGTTCACATGCAAACCGGTCAGGCGGAGCTTGAAAGCTGCGGCGGGCGTGTCCAAATTCAGCTCGATCCGAAATCGCAGCAGAATCCGCAGCAGCAGAAGCAGAACTGAAACCGGCCTCCCACGTGAAATTATCATCGCTATCCACCATGTTCGGCAAGCCCGAGCCGCAAGCTGCGGGCGCCGCCGACAAGAGTCGCTATCAGGGAACGCTGATCGCACGTGGTCTGACGAAGACCTATGCGACGCGCCGCGTCGTCAACGGCGTCTCGCTGGTGGTGCGCCGTGGCGAGGCCGTCGGCCTGCTCGGTCCGAACGGCGCCGGCAAGACCACCTGTTTTTACATGATCACCGGCCTCGTGCCGGTGGATGAAGGCACGATCGAGATCGACGGAAACGAAGTCACGACCATGCCGATGTACCGCCGCTCGCGCCTCGGCGTCGGTTATCTGCCGCAGGAAGCCTCGATCTTCCGCGGCCTGACGGTGGAGGAAAACATCCGCGCCGTCCTCGAAGTGCATGTGAAGGACAAGGCCGAGCGCGAGCATAAGCTGAACGAGCTTCTGGAGGAGTTCCATATCCAGAAGCTGCGCAAGAGTGCCGCCGTCGCCCTGTCGGGCGGCGAGCGCCGCCGCCTCGAAATCGCTCGCGCCCTTGCCACCGATCCGACCTTCATGCTGCTCGACGAGCCCTTCGCCGGCGTCGACCCGATCTCCGTCGCCGACATCCAGAACCTCGTCCACCATCTGACGGCCCGCGGCATCGGCGTTCTCATCACCGACCATAATGTGCGCGAAACGCTCGGCCTCATCGACCGCGCCTATATCATCCATGCCGGCGAGGTGCTGACCCATGGCCGGGCGAACGACATCGTCAACAATCCGGAAGTGCGCCGGCTCTATCTCGGCGACAATTTCAGCCTCTGACGGCGGAACGCGCAGAAATTCACCATGCCGGCACAGTTCCGCTTGACCAAATCCAATAAAAAAGCAATTTTTGGGCCAAGTTGGATTTCCGTGGCCTGAAGCGTTGACCGGACGCGGTTTCCCAAGGAATCGTGGGGAGTTTCGCGTCCGTCATGGCACTGTCCGCCAATCTTTTCCTGCGCCAGAACCAGTCATTGGTGATGACACCGCAATTGATGCAATCCATCCAGTTGCTGCAGATGACGCATTTTGAACTCACTCAGTTCATCGCCCAGGAAGTGGAAAAGAACCCCCTGCTCGAATTCCCGTCAAATGACGGCGAGGCGGGCAGCGAACGCGGCGAAGCCGAGGATGGGGACTATGGCCATCAGCCGGAAGACGCCGCGTCGGACGACGGTTACGACAATCGTGCCGAGGCGCTTTCCAGCGACTGGTACGACAATGGCGGCAGCGCCAGCACGAGCCGGCTGACCGAAGAGCTCGACGCCAACTATACCAATGTCTTTCCCGATGACGGTGCGCCGCAGCGCCTCGATGCGCCGGAACTCGTCAGCCAGTGGAAATCGATGCCGGGCAGCGGAGAGGCCGCCGATTACGACCTCGATGATTTCGTCGCCGGCCAGGTATCGCTGCGCGATCACCTCGCCCAGCAGATCCCCTTCGTCCTGCCCGACATGGCCGATCGGCTGATCGCGCAGAACTTCATCGATCAGCTCGATGAGGCCGGTTATCTGCAGGCCGACATGGCCGAGGCGGGCGAGAGGTTGGGCACGAGCCTCGCGCAGGCCGAGCGCGTGCTCACCGCCCTGCAGACGCTCGATCCGCCGGGTGTTTTCGCCCGCAGCCTCTCGGAATGCCTGGCGATCCAGCTCAGGCAGAAGGACCGGTACGACCCCGCCATGCAGGCGCTGGTCGAAAACCTCGAACTTCTGGCCCGGCGTGATTTCGCCACGCTGAAGCGGCTCTGCGGCGTCGACGAGGAAGACCTTCTCGACATGCTTGCCGAGATCCGCCAACTCAATCCGAAGCCCGGCAGCGGTTTCGAGGCGGGTGTTTCCGAAGCGATCATGCCCGACGTCGTCGTCAGGCCCTCTTCGGACGCCGGCTGGCTGGTCGAGCTCAATCCGGATACGCTGCCGCGCGTGCTGGTCAACCAGTCCTATTTTTCCCGCGTGACCAAAAATGGAGAGGATCACGCCTTCCTCTCCGAATGCCTGCAGAGCGCCAACTGGCTGACACGCAGCCTCGATCAGCGGGCAAAGACCATCATGAAGGTGGCAAGCGAGATCGTGCGCCAGCAGGACGCCTTTCTGCTGCACGGCGTCGACCATCTGCGCCCGCTGAACCTGAAGACGGTCGCCGAGGCGATCAAGATGCATGAATCCACCGTCAGCCGCGTCACGTCGAACAAATACATGCTGACGCCGCGCGGCCTCTTCGAGCTCAAATATTTCTTCACGGTTTCGATCAGCGCCGTCGAGGGCGGCGACGGCCATTCGGCCGAAGCCGTGCGTCACAAGATCCGCGCGTTGATCATGCAGGAGAGCCCGGACGCGGTGCTCTCCGACGACGACATCGTCGACATGCTGAAGAAGGGCGGCATCGATCTTGCCCGCCGAACGGTTGCCAAATACAGGGAGGCGATGAACATTGCCTCCTCGGTGCAGCGGCGCCGCGAAAAGCGGGCGCTCGCCAAGGTCTCAGGCTTCTGAGGCGATCATGCTTCGGCCTTGATCGAGGTATCCTGCGGCAGGCCCCGCTATCTCCCCCAAATCCCAACCGACATCATATCGGGTGCCGCCGCTCTGTGTTTGCCTTGAGTCGCTGAGGCGGGCTTTTGGTCCTATTGACTTTTCCACGGCCTCCGTCTAGAAGCCCGCCGCAATCGATGCCCGTGAACGGCATTTGGAGTTATCCCCATCATCCAAAGGGTACCAAGGACACGCAGGCTTGCGCCGATCTTGCTTGAGATTGCGCGAAGTGCTTGGATGAACCTGAGGCTTGGCGTAAACTGATACCCGCAAACGACCATAAGAAGGGAAACTCCATGAGTGTGCGTGTATCCGGGAAACATATGGAAATTGGTGAATCGTTCCGTCAAAAGATCGAGGACCAAATTGGTATGGCCATCACGAAATACTTCGACGGGGGGTATTCCGGCCAAGTGACCGTGGTGAAGGCAAGTTCCCGTTTCTCCGCAGACTGCAAGCTCCATCTCGACAGTGGCGTGGTGTTGCATGCGGCCGGCGAAGCGACCGATCCCCAGCTTGCTTTCGACGCCGCTTCCGAGCGCATCGAAAAGCGTTTGCGCCGCTACAAACGCAAGCTGAAGGACCATCATGCCGGAAACCATCTGAATGGTTTTGCAGAAGTCTCCTACACGGTCATGGATTCCGTTCCTGATCACGAAGATGAAATTCCCGACGATTTCGCCCCGGCGATCGTCGCTGAAAGCACGAAGCAGCTGAAGACCATGTCGGTCGCCACCGCCGTGATGGCGCTCGACATGACCGACGAGCCGCTTCTCCTGTTCCGCAGCCCCGGCAAGGAACATCTGAACATCGTTTACCGTCGGCACGACGGAAATATTGGCTGGATCGATTCGGCCAATATCAAAGGCTGAGATCAGGGCGGTGAGCGGCGGTACTGCCGCCGCTCCTTCATCTGATCCCGGCGACAGAAGGAAAAAGAAATGGCATTGGCAGATTTGCTCCATCAGGATGCGATCATTCCCGCCCTCAGAGTAAATTCCAAGAAACAATTGCTTCAGGAGTTGGCAGCAAGAGCCTCCAGGATCACCGGGCTTTCCGAGCGGGAGATCTTCGACGTCATCCTGCAGCGCGAGCGCCTGGGTTCGACGGGCGTCGGCAACGGCATCGCCATTCCCCACGGCAAGCTGGTGAACATCCATTCGATCGTCGGCATCTTCGCCCGTCTGGAGCAGCCGGTCGATTTCGAGGCGCTGGATGACCAGCCGGTCGATCTCGTATTCCTGCTGCTTGCCCCGGAGGGCGCCGGCGCCGATCATCTCAAAGCGCTGTCGCGCATCGCCCGCGTCCTGCGTGACCACGATCTGGTCGCAAAACTGCGCGCAACCGATTCCGCCTCGGCGATTTACGCTTTCCTCAACGAAGAGCAGACGTCGAACGCCGCCTGAGCGGCATCGATCCCTGAATGAAAAAAAGGCGCCTGATTTCTCGGGCGCCTTTTTCGTTCATGAAGGACTGACGGTCAGAATTCTTCCCAATTGTCCTGCGCCACGGCAGCCGAGCCATGCGATACGGTCGCGGGGCGGCGGGTCGCCGGGGTGGCAGCGTGACGGATCTGCGGGGAGGGCGCAGCCGGCGCACGCATCTGCCGCGCCACGGAGGCGAGGGCCGCGGTGTTGCCGGAACCCGAGACCCTGAAGCGGGTGGCGAGCGCCTTCAGCGTCTGCGCCTCGTCGTTGAGCGCCACGCTTGCCGCGGTCGCTTCTTCCACCATCGCCGCATTCTGCTGCGTCACCTGGTCCATCTGGTTCATGGCCTGGTTGATTTCCTTCAGGCCGACCGCCTGTTCGCTGGCTGACGCCGAAATCTGCCGGATGAGGCTGTTGATGCCCATGACCTGCTCGGCGATCTTATGAAGCGTGCCGCCGGCGCGGCCGACGAGATCGACGCCCTCCTTGACCTGGACGGCCGAGGTGTTGATCAGCGTCTTGATCTCCTTGGCGGCATTGGCCGAACGTTGCGCGAGCTCGCGCACCTCCTGGGCGACGACGGCAAAGCCTTTACCGGCTTCGCCGGCGCGGGCAGCCTCGACGCCGGCATTGAGTGCCAGCAGGTTCGTCTGGAAGGCGATCTCGTCGATGACGCCGATGATCCGCGAAACCTCCGTTGACGATTGTTCGATCCCGTGCATCGAGGCGATCGCCTTCTGCACCACTTCGCCCGATTTCTCGGCATCCTCACAGGCGAGATTGACGTTCTCGGCGGCCGTGCGCGCATTCTCGGCGCTGGAATCGACCTGTGCGGTGAGCTCGTTCAGCGCTGCCGCCGTCTCTTCCAGGCTTGCCGCCTGCTGTTCGGTGCGCTTGGCGAGGTCGGAAGCGCTGTTGCTGATCTCGCCGGTGCCGGAGCCAATATTGGCGACGCTGAAGGTCAGCGTGTTGATGGTCTCTTCGAGGCTCGCAAGAGCGGCGTTGAAATCCTGTTTCAGCTTGCCGTATTCGCCGGGAAATTCTTCGGTGATGCGGTAACCCAGATTGCCGTGAGACAATTCGGAGAGGCCGGCGCCGACGATCGAGACGATATGACGCTGCAGCGATACCGATTGCTGACGTTCCGATTCCGAACGGCTGCGTTCCGTCTCGGCGGCCTGCCTCTGGTCGGCGGCCTCGTTTTCGAGGCGCTTGGAGTCGGCGAGCTTGAAGCGGAAGCCTTCGAGCGCCTTGGCGACCGAACCGACCTCGTCGCTGCGGTCCTGGGCGGCGACGGGCTTGGCATATTCGCCGTCGCTGAGCACCTTGACGCTGGCGACAAGGCTGCCGAGAGGCCGCTGCACGAACGAGCGGACGGCAAAATAGAGCGCGAGCATCACCGCGCCGAGCACGATCAGGCCGGTGGCGACCATCATGTAGGTCTGGTCCTGTACCGGCGCGTTGATCACCGTATGCGGGACGTCGACGAGCACGACCCAGGTGGCGTTGACGCCGGGAACCTCGAACGGATAGACGACGCGGTCGAAGGGATCGAGGCCGTCATAGGTGAGGTTCCTGACAAGGCCGGCTTGTTTGTTCGACAGCGCCGCCTTGACGACGTCGGCGCCCTCACCGTCATATTGCCTGGTCATCAGGTCGGGGATCGGCGCGACGATCCAGTTGCCGGCCTGCGACAGCAGCGTGACGCGGCCGGAGCCGAAAGGATGCAGCGCCTGCAGCTTGTCGGTCAGCGATTTCAGCGAAATGTCGACGCCGCCGACGCCGATCATCTTGCCGCCTGACATGACGGGATAAGCAATTGATGTCAGCAGCGTGGGTACGTCGGTCCCTTCGGCGAGGTAGGGCGTCGTGATCGCGCCCTTGCCGCTGTCGGCGGCAAGTTTCCACCATTCGGCGGTATAATCATTGTCGAAAGTCGAATACTGGACGCCGCCATCCTTGGTCTTCGACCAGTAGGGCGTGAAGGCGCCGTTCTTATTGGTGCCTTCGTCGTTATTGTTGGCGATTTCGGTGGTCTTGCCGTCGAGCGCGCCGAGCTGCTCGCAGAACCAGCTGCCGAAGGCGAAGGCGTTCTGTTCGAGATTGGCTTTCAGCACGTTGATCATGCCCTTGCGATCCAGCGACTTGCCTTCATGGGCACGGCCGATGACGCCTGACATGCTGCGTGCGGCGCTGGCGAGTTCGCCGACATTGGCGGCGATTTCGTTGGCGATCGATTTTGCCTCGAGGTTGGCCTGGTCCATCGTCAGCGTCTGGACGCGATCCCGGGTCTGGCCGATGAGGAAAAAGTTCGAAACGGCGAGAACAAGCGCGATGGCGATGCCGGTGATGACGATGAGCTTCGCCGCAAGCGATTTCATGCGAAAAATGAACATGGGGTTCCTCGGGCAAGGATGCGCCGAACGGGCATTCTTCGGCACAGGAGCGAAGGCTTGCTCCGTCATGGAGCAGCCATGTGGGCGGTCAAACCAAAGGCAACAGATACCGGCGACCGCCAGCAACATCGCCAGAGATCTCTTAAATTTGAATGAAACTTTAGTGGCTTACTTAAGCAAAACCGCAAGAATCCCCCCTGAATTTAAAGGGCATTGCTGGCGGTTTCGCAAAGAGGCGCGGTTTATATCCTGTCTGCGACTTCTTCGCTGAACGGGATCGAAGGCTGCGCCCCTGATTTGAGGCATGCCAGCGAACCGGCGACCGCCGCGCGGCGCAAAGCCGAGGCAAAATCGAGGCCTTCGTCGAGGCTCGCAGCGAAATAGCCGCAGAAGGTATCTCCCGCGCCGACCGTATCGACGGGTTCGATCACCAGCCCCTGCGCCCTTGAGATCGCGCCGTCGCGGATGGCGATGACCCCGTCGCCGCCGAGCGTCACGATCAGGGTCTGGCCGGTCTCCTGATGCAGGCGGGTGAGCGCCGCCTCACGCGCGCCGGCATCCAGGCCGTTCTGCCCGGCGAGCCGCTCGAACTCGGTCTCGTTGGCAATGACGATATCGGCCAGGCGGCCGAGACGCGGCGCATCGGGGATCAGCGGCGCGAGGTTGAGAATGCTGGTGATGCCTTTGGCGCGGGCTGCCGACAAGGCGCGCTCCACGGCCGGGACCGGCACTTCGAGCTGCAGCATCAGGATATCGCCTTCGCTCATGCGGGCGACCGCCGCTTCGGCATCGGCTGGTGTGACGAGCCCGTTGGCGCCCGGAACGACGGCGATCATGTTTTCACCGTCGCCGCCGACGAGGATCAGCGCCGTGCCGGTGGGACCATCGACATGCCTGATGAGAGAAAGATCGGTTCCCGCATCATCGAGCAGGGCAAGCGCGTCCGCGGCGAAGGCATCCTTGCCGACGGCGCCGGCCATATGCACGTAGCGGCCGGCGCGGCGTGCTGCCAGCGCCTGGTTTGCGCCCTTGCCGCCGGCGGCCGTGGCAAAGCCGTTGCCGGCCACCGTCTCGCCGGGCTTCGGCAGGCGCTCGGTCGTGGCGATGAGGTCCATGTTGATGGACCCGAAAACTGTGATCATCAGGCTGTCCCGTCTTTTGGAGCATGCGGACGACATCATGCTCCTGCTATTTCATGAGGGGCAGACACTGCCTGAAGCGGTCACTCCTCGTCAACCACCCGGAGCTTCAGAAGACCGGTGCGGCTTTCCACCGATTTGGTCGCGGGTTCGCTGTCGCGGGCGGGCTTGCCGTCGCCGCCCGCCTCGAATTCCAGCGCTTCGATCTTGGCGCCGCGCTTGGTCAGCTTGTCGGCTGACGTGACCACCATGTCGATATCCTTCTGCGCCATGGCGAAATGGCCCTGCAGCTTGCGCACCCGCTCGTCGAGGCGGCCGAGATCGTCCATCAGGATCGCCACTTCGCCCTGGATCAGATGCGCTTGCGCCCGCATGCGCTGATCCTTGAGCACGGCCTGGATGACCTGGATCGACAGCATCAGCAGCGACGGCGAGACGATGACGATGCGTGAGCGATGCGCCTTCTGCACCACCGGCTCGAAGTTTTCGTGGATCTCGGCGAAGATCGATTCGGACGGCACGAAGAGAAAGGCCGTCTCCTGGGTCTCCCCCTGGATCAGATATTTCTCGGAAATGTCCCGGATATGGACGTCCATATCGCGGCGAAACTGCTGGCTTGCGATCTTGCCGGCCTCGGGGCTGGCCGCGTCGCGGATCGCGTTCCAGGCTTCGAGCGGAAATTTCGCGTCGATGACCAATGCCGGCGCGTCGTTCGGCATGCGGATCGTGCAGTCCGGCCGCGAGCCGTTGGAGAGCGTGGGCTGGAAGGTATAGGCGCCCATCGGCAGGCCGTCGGCGATGATCGTTTCCATGCGCGACTGGCCGAAGGCGCCGCGTGTCTGCTTGTTGGAAAGAATGGCCTGCAGCCCGACGACATCCTTGGCGAGCGTCTGGATATTGTTCTGCGCGGCATCGATGACCGCCAGCCGCTCCTGCAGGCGCTGCAGGTTCTCATGCGTCGATTTCGTCTGCTCGGTAATCGTCGAGCTGACGCGCTGCGACATGCCGTCGAGACGCTGGTTGATCGCCTGGTTGAGCTCGCTCTGCCGCGCGCCGAAAACTTCGGCCATTGCCGTGATGCGGCCCTGCATCTCCGCCTGGATCTTCAGAAGTTCGGCCATGCGCGCCTCGCCTTCCGCCGCACGGAAGTTCGCCTCCTCCGCCTGCTCGCGGCGAAGACCGGCGCTGCGCAGAAGAAGGACGACCACCAGCAGGGCAAGGACTGCGAAAACCCCGCCGGCAAGCGCCAGCATGGCCGGGCTGATCGAGGCAAGGGAAAGGGCGAGCGATTCGGAATGACTGATCATGCCGCAACCATAACAGAAGAAACGGCTAGATATAGATCAAAGCGTGAACGGAATGGGCGGTCCCCAATATCTTCGCAAGCCGCTGTTCTTCCTCGTTCGTAAAAAGAAATCGCGGGCTAATTTAACGAATGCTCTATTCGCCAAGATTGTCGCGCGCGGCCCGAGGGCCATTCCGTCGTCGCTACCCGCCGGGCGGCGTGACGCGAATATGGCGAAATTCCGGGCGGGGAAGCAAAAAAGCGCGCTCCCCGCTTGCCGGATAATTCCATAGTCGGAAAAGATGGGTTATGGGAACGTCATGACCATTAAGCCACTCATCATTCTTCCCGACCCCGTCCTCCGCCAGATATCCAAGCCGATCGAGCGGGTGGATACCGACCTGCAGCGCCTTGCCGACGATATGCTGGAAACCATGTACGACGCGCCGGGCATCGGCCTTGCCGCAATCCAGATCGGCGTACCGCGCCGCATGCTCGTCATCGACGTATCGCGTGAGGGCGAAGAAAAGCAGCCGCAGGTCTTCATCAATCCCGAGATCATCAAATCCTCCGACGAGCGTTCCGTCTACGAGGAGGGGTGCCTGTCGATTCCGGATTATTATGCCGAGGTCGAGCGTCCGGCCGTCGTTTCAGTGAAATATCTCGACCGGAACGGAAAGGAGCAGACGGTGGAAGCCGACGGCTTGCTCGCCACCTGCCTGCAGCACGAAATCGACCACTTGAACGGCGTGCTCTTCATCGATTATATCTCGCGGCTGAAGCGGGAGATGGTGATCAAGAAATTCACCAAGGCGGCGAAGTCCAAGGCGCTCTGACGGCGCATTGAAAATACGCTGGCAAGGTATTATGATATCACTGATATCATAATGGAGGCGTCGCATGGGCGATCTGCTGATCAGAAATATTTCCGACGCAATGAAGCGAGATATTGCGGAAGCGGCGCAGCGCAGCGGAAACAGCCTTTCCGATGAGGCCAAGGAGCTTTTACGGGAAGCGCTTCAACGAAAAACTGAAGCGAAACCCGAGACTGTGTCGGCGTATGAAGCGATACGCGCCGCATTCGTAAGCGAAGGCGCAGTGGATGACGAATTTGCTGCAATCATGGAAGAAATAGAGGCGGCGCGGAAAAAAGACTTCGGGCGACCATTCGAGGATTTCGAATGATCGTTCTCGATACGAATGTGGTGTCGGAGTTCGCCAGGCCATTGCCGAATGAAAATGTGAAAGCCTGGATATTGCGGCAGGATGGCTCGCGAATCTGGCTTTGCACGGTCGGGTTGATGGAGCAGATTTACGGAGCCGAGAGGGTTCTCTTGAAGACAGGATCGGACCGCTTCTTTCGTGCTGTCGAGAATTTGGTGAAAGGCCAATTCCGTGATCGTGTTGTTGGCTGGGATTTGGAAACGGCTATGGCGACCGGTCGCTTGCGAGCGAAACGCGAAAGCATAGGGCGGCCGATTTCGGTCCAGGACGCCATGATTGCCGCCATCTGCCTTTCGAACGGCGCGACGCTCGCCACCCGCAACACCAGAGATTTCGAGGGGCTTGATCTCAAGCTCGTAAACCCGTTTGAAGACGGTTGATCCTCAATTGGCGAGATAGAATGTCTCTTCGCATCATCTTCATGGGAACGCCCGAGTTCTCGGTTCCGACCCTGCGCCTGCTTGTCGAGGCGGGCCACAGGATTGTTGCCGTCTATACGCAGCCGCCGCGGCCGGGCGGCCGGCGCGGGCTCGATCTGCAGAAATCGCCCGTGCATCAGGCGGCCGAATTGCTCGGTCTCCCGGTCTTCACGCCGGCCAATTTCAAAGACCCGGAGGAGCGCGAGAGGTTTGACGCCTTCAATGCCGACGTCGGCGTCGTCGTCGCTTACGGGTTGCTGTTGCCGGAGGCGATTTTGAACGGCACCCGGGATGGCTGCTACAACGGCCATGCCTCGCTGCTGCCGCGCTGGCGAGGTGCCGCGCCCATTCAGCGGGCGATCATGGCCGGTGACGAGAAGACCGGCATGATGGTGATGAAGATGGACAAGGGGCTGGATACCGGCGCCGTCGCGCTGACCCGCGAAGTCGAAATCGGCTCGAACATGACGGCGGGCGAATTGCACGACCGGCTGATGCTCGTGGGTGCCAAGGCGATGGCGGAAGCCATGGTGAAGCTGGAGATGAACGACCTGCCGCTGACGCCGCAACGGCAAGAGGGCGTGCTTTACGCCGCCAAGATCGACAAGGCCGAGACGCGCATCGATTTTGCCGGAAATGCGCGGGACGTGCACAATCATATCCGTGGCCTCGCGCCGTTTCCCGGCGCATGGTTCGAGCTTGAGATCGGCGGCAAGCCGGAACGGGTGAAGGTGCTGGGCTCGGAACTGGCGCAAGGGCACGGCGCGGCCGGAGAGCTGCTGACGGATGATCTCGTGGTCGCCTGCGGCTCGGGCGCGGTGAGGCTGACGCGGCTGCAGAAGGCGGGCGGCAAGCCGCTCGCGGCGGCCGATTTTCTCAGGGGCACGCCGCTTGCGGCGGGCACGAGGCTCTCCTGATGCCGCGTTACCGCATGACCGTCGAATATGACGGCGGCCCCTATGTCGGCTGGCAGCGGCAGGAGAACGGCCCCTCCGTACAGGGGGCGATCGAAGCCGCTGTGCTGTCGCTGAGCGGCGAGACCGTGTCGGTCCGCGGCGCCGGACGCACCGATTCCGGCGTCCACGCCATGGGGCAGGTCATTCACGTCGATCTTTCTAAGGACTGGTCGCCCTATAAGCTGCAGAATGCCTTGAACGCGCATCTGAGGCTCGCTGGCGAGCGCGTCTCCATTCTCGATGTCGAGACGGTTCTCGAATTCTTCGATGCGCGTTTTTCCGCGCTCAGGCGCCATTACCTCTACCGCATCGTCAGCCGGCGGGCGCCGCTGGCGCTCGAAGCCGGCAAGGCGTGGTGGGTGCCGAAGACGCTCGACCATGAGGTCATGCATGCCGCCGCCCAGAGGCTTGTCGGCAGGCACGATTTCTCCACCTTCCGTTCCGCCCATTGCCAGGCGAACAGCCCGGTGCGCACGCTCGACCGGCTGGATGTGACGCGCAACGGCGAACTGATCGAGATCCGCGCCACGGCCCAGAGTTTCCTCCATAATCAGATCCGCTCCTTCGCCGGCACGCTGAAGCTCGCCGGCGAAGGCAAATGGACACCCGACGATGTCCAGGCCGCGCTCGAGGCGCAGGACCGCAAGGCGTGTGGCCCGGTGGCCCCGCCCGAAGGGCTCTATTTCATGCAGGTGGATTATCCCGAGGTGATCACCGACCGGCGAAGGCCGATCGACGAAAACGACGACGATCTGTCGTAATGCCTCCGCCGCGGAGGCGGATCAGGCGGGATAGATGCCGAGGAAGTGCTGGAGATATTCCGAGAGGATCATCGGTGGCACGAGCAGCACCAGTGTCAGTGCGCCGACCATCAGCGCGTGGCCGTAACAGATCATCCGCAGAATGCGCGCCAGCACGAAGACCTGCGCCAGCATGCAGGCGAGCAGCAGCAGCGACACCAGGCCGACGGTTCCAGGCAGGAAGAAGACCAGCGCCAGCAGCAGCCCGTTGATATAGGAAAGCGGCACGCCGAGCCAGTTGACGCTGACGACGAGGGGCGCGAAGCGCTCGCCCATGCGGAAGGCAAGCAGAAGCAGCCCGGCAAAGACCAGCGGCACGAACCAGTTGGCGATTTCGACGAGGCTGAGCCTGATATAGAAGGCGAAGTCGACATCGGTTTCCGGCGGCATCGTCCGCAGGAAGACCTGCCGCCACCAGAGCCAGGAAATGCCCATCGGCGGCAGGCACCAGGCCATTGCCCAGAACGAGCGGTTGACGCCGCGATCCGACAGGTCGAGGAAGCGGAAGCCGCGCGGATCCAGCCGGATCAGCAGCCAGAGGCCCGCCAGATAATATTGGACTTCCCTAAGACCCGGCATTGGCGAACCAGCGTGCGATGAAGGTCTCGTAGATCGCCGTCAGCGTTTCCAGATCCGCGACGGCGACACGCTCGTCGACCATGTGCATCGTCTGGCCGACGAGGCCGAATTCGACGACCGGGCAGTAATCCTTGATGAAGCGCGCATCCGACGTGCCGCCGGTGGTCGAAAGCTTGGGCGACCGGCCGGTCACGTTCTCGACGGCAGAAGACAGCGAGGCAATCAGCGCATTGTTGCGCGTGAGGAAGACATGGCTCGGCCGGTCGGCCCAGGCGATGTCGTACTTCACGGGCTCCCGGCCCGCCCGCAATGCGCCGTCGCGCGCGGCGGCGTCGAGGCGGCGCAGGATCTCGGCGCGCAGCGTTTCAACGGTCCAGCTGTCGTTGAAGCGGATGTTGAAGCTTGCCGATGCCTTCGCCGGAATGACGTTGGTCGCGGGATTGCCGACATCGATGGTGGTCACCTCGAGGTTCGACGGCTGGAAATCGTCGGTGCCGCCGTCAAAGGGCGGGTCCATCAGCGCTTGCGTCAGCTGCAGGATGCCGCGCACCGGATTGTCGGCGAGATGCGGATAGGCCGCGTGGCCCTGCACGCCATGCACGGTAATCTTGCCCGACAGCGAGCCGCGCCGGCCGATCTTGATCATGTCGCCGAGACTGTCCGGATTGGTCGGCTCGCCGACGAGGCAGGCATCCCAGCGCTCACCGCGCTCGGCCGCCCATTGCAGGAGCTTGATCGTGCCGTTGATCGCCGGGCCTTCCTCGTCGCCGGTGATGAGGAAGGAAACCGAGCCTGCGGGCGGCCCGTTCTTTTCGATATGGCGGGCGACGGCGGCGACGAAACAGGCGATGCCGCCCTTCATGTCGACGGCGCCGCGGCCGAAGAGCTCGCCCTTTGCAATCTCGGCGGCGAAAGGCGGATGCGTCCAGGCGGCCTCGTCGCCGACGGGCACGACATCGGTATGGCCGGCAAACATCAGGTGGGGGCCGTCGCCGCCGAGGCGGGCATAGAGGTTCTCGATATCGGGCGTTCCCGCTTCGCTCGCTTTCACTTTGTCGGTTTTGAAGCCGAGCGGCGCAAGCATCGCCTCCAGCGCCGTCAGCGCGCCGCCTTCGGCGGGCGTCACGGAGGGGCAGCGAATCAGTGTCTGGAGATTGGCGACGGGATCGGTAGCGGTCATGGCGGTCGAACTATCCGGCGGGAATGGCAAAGACATGGCAAGGCGGGGCCGCCTCACGTAAAAAGACGCCGCCTGTTTACCGGATCAATGTCCAGCTGTCATCAATCCCGGAGCAGCTCGTTGATACCGGTCTTGGAACGGGTCTGCTCATCGACGCGCTTGACGATGACGGCGCAATAGAGATGCGGGGCCGGCTTGCCGTTGCCCATGGTCGCATTGCCCGACGGGATCGAGCCCGCGACGACGACGGAGTAGGGCGGCACTTCGCCATAGGTCACTTCGCCCGTGGCGCGGTCGACGATCTTGGTCGACTTGCCGATATAGACGCCCATGCCGAGCACGGAGCCCTCACGGATGATGCAGCCCTCGACCACTTCGGAGCGGGCGCCGATGAAGCAATTGTCCTCGATGATCGTCGGGCCGGCCTGCATCGGTTCCAGCACGCCGCCGATGCCGACGCCGCCGGACAGATGCACATGCTTGCCGATCTGCGCGCAGGAGCCGACCGTTGCCCAGGTGTCGACCATCGTGCCCTCGCCGACATAGGCGCCGAGGTTGACGAAGGACGGCATAAGGATCGCATTCGGCGCGATATAGGCCGAGCGGCGCACGACGCAGTTCGGCACGGCGCGGAAGCCCGCGGCGCGGAACTGGTTCTCGCCCCAATTCTCGAATTTCGAAGGCACCTTGTCCCACCAGGTTGAATTGCCCGAGCCGCCCTTGACCACCTCCATGTCGTTGAGGCGGAAGGACAGCAGCACGGCCTTCTTCAGCCACTGGTTGACCGTCCAGGCGCCATCGGCGCCGCGCGTCGCCACACGGACCTTGCCGGCGTCGAGCAGGTCGAGCGCCGCCTCGACCGCATCGCGGACCTCGCCCTTCGTCGACGTGTTCACATTGTCGCGATTGTCGAAGGCGGCTTCGATGGTCTTTTCGAGGGATGCGAGGTCGGTGGCGCTCATGAGAATTCCTTAAACTTCGATCTTTATCGTGGAGACGGCAAGGTCTCCGGAATTGCGATTGGCGGGATTGGGTCCTGCTCTACAGCATGCGTCCGTAGAATGGAATGATTTTTCGGGCAAGTTCACCTGGATTCAAGGCGTTATAGCGACATATCCGGTCTCACGGCCGGCAATACTGAAAGGCATTTCGATATGGCGAAGGGACGAAACGGCGGTTCTAGGCGCAAGGATGGCGTATGGGATCCGCTGAAGAGCAGCTCGACCGACAGACAGCGCGCCGAAGCCGTGCCGAAGACGCCGCAGACGATGTCTCCGGCTTATCGCCTTGCCTATGTCGACGAGGATTTCCTCTGCCGCGAGGAGCTGCGGCCGATCCGCCTGCAGCTGGAACTGCTGAAGACGGAGATGATGCTGACCGAACGCGGCATCAGGTCGACCGTCGTCATGTTCGGCGGCGCCCGCATTCCCGCCCCTGGCCAGAGCGCCTGGGCGGCGCGCAACGATATCCAGCGCGCCAATCTGGAGGCTGCGTCCGTCTATTATGACGAGGCGCGCAAATTCGCCCGGCTCTGCTCGAAATATGCGGCGACTTTCGGTTTCCAGGAATATGTCATCGTCACCGGCGGCGGCCCCGGCGTGATGGAGGCCGGCAATCGCGGTGCGACCGACGAGGGGGCTCCGTCCATCGGCCTCAACATCGTGCTGCCGCACGAGCAGGCGCCGAACGCCTACGTGACGCCGGAACTCAGCTTCAACTTTCACTATTTCGCCATCCGCAAGATGCATTTCATGGTGCGCGCCAAGGCGATCGCGGTCTTTCCCGGCGGCTTCGGAACGCTCGACGAATTCTTCGAATGCCTGACGCTGATCCAGACCGGGCGTATGGAGCGCTTGCCGCTGATCCTCTTCGGCGAAGCGTTCTGGAAGAGCATCATCAATTTCGATGCATTGGCCGAATTCGGCACGATCGCGCCCGACGACGTCAAGCTGATCAGTTTCGTGGAGACGGCCGAAGCGGCGTGGAAGATCGTGCAGGATTTCTACGAACGCCGCGAGTAAGGCCTGGGTGCAGCATTTCGGCGTGTGAGGCTTGAGGATCTCGTTCCCCGCCGGAGCGGGGAAGAGCGGAGGCAATGGTTCGTCCGGCCTTACAGGAACGGCCGGTCCGGCATGTCGTCGATCGAGATGACGCCGTCCTTGTTGCGGTCCATCCGTGCAAACAGCTTGTCCATGGCGGTTTCGGCTTCCTGTTTGGAAATCTGGCCGTTCTCATCGGTGTCGATCCGGTGCAACATGATCGAGGCATTCATGATGTTGCCGCCATGGCGCATCCAGTGATGCCCGCCGCGACCATCATGATCATCGCGGGGCGACCGCCCCTGATCGCTGTTGTCAGATGTCTCGGGCGCTGCATTCAGATCGCTGTTTTCGCCGGCATTCTGCTTGCGCTGGTCGCGCATCGCCTTCATCTCAGCCTGCCGATACTGACGGATTTCGCCTGGCGTGAGCGACCCGTCATTGTTGGTGTCGATCGCGGCGAAGATCTTGTCGACTCCCTCCGTCGCCTCGTCCTTGGAAACCTTGCCGTCCTTGTTCGTGTCGAACTGCTTCAGCATGCGGACATAGGTGATGTCGAGGAAGGCGTCGCGGCCCGGACCGCCCTTGCCGGCATGGTGGCGCGGCCCGTCTCCGGGGGCGGCGAAGCTTGCTCCGGCCGCAGCGCCGAAAACGAGGGCGGAGGAAAGTGCTGCCAGTATCAGCTTATTGCGGTACATCGTATTTCCCTTTCGTAAGGTGTCCCCTCACGAAAGAAGATATGAAAGCGGTGCCGGAAGACCCAGTTAAACATCTGTAAGCTGGGTGAAACTTTCGTAAGGTGAGCCGTCAGCGGCCAACCTTGCCGAGGAAGGCGGCGAGATCGTCTGTGACGAAGTCGATGTGATCTTCCTCACCGCTGGTTTTTTCCCACCATTCGACGACCGTTTCTTCCAGATTGCGCGGCACGAGCAGTACGGTCTGCATGCCGAGCGCTTTCGGCACGGTCAGATTGCGCGGCAGATCCTCGAACATCGCCGCCTTGCTCGTTTCGACGCGTTTCAGCGCCGTAAACTTGTCATAGGTCGCCTGCGCCGGTTTCGGCACGTAGTCGGCGGCGACGATATCGAAGATGTCGTCGAAATGCTCGAGGATGCCGAGCGCGCCTGCCGTCATCTCGGCATGCTTGACGCTGCCGTTGGTAAAGATGAACTTGCGCCCCGGCAGCGCCTTGATCGCCTCGCCGAGTTCCGGCTGCGGCGTCAGCGCCGAATAGTCGATCGCATGCGCCTTTTCGAGGAAGTCGTTCGGATCGATGCCATGATGGATCATCAGGCCCTGCAGCGTCGTGCCGTGGTCGAGATAATACTGCTTCTGCAGCTTGCGCGCTTCCTCCCGCTCCATCTGCAAGAGCGCCGCGACATAGGCGGTCATGTTCTTGTCGATCTGCGCGAAGAGATTGACGTGATGGGGATAGAGCGTGTTGTCGAGGTCGAACACCCAATCGGTGACGTGTTCGAAATCGGCTCTTTCAGGCGTACGGTCGATCTTTGTCATGGCGCCCTTATGGCACAGGCACGACCGTAGGGAAATCGACAAGAAAAAATAGACGCCCGATTTTCGGCGGACGCGGCAGGCGCGCGGTGCTAGAAAGTCGGCATGCTTTTCGAACGCCCCGATGATGATACGCTCTATGATGCCCTGATCGCGCGCAGCGCCGATTACGAGGGCCAGGCCTATGTCTGCGTGAAGACGACAGGCATCTTCTGCCGTCTGACCTGCCCGGCGCGCAAGCCGAAGCGGGAAAACACGATCTTTTTTGATACGGTCGCCGCCTGCATGCATTCCGGCTTTCGCCCGTGCCGGCGCTGCAGGCCGCTTGAGCAGCCGGGCAGGGAACCCGTCGTAGACGAGTTGCTGGCGCGGCTCGACAGCGAGCCTGATATCCGCTGGACCGAGGAGGAACTCGTCCGCAGAGGTCATGATCCCTCGACCGTGCGGCGAGCCTTCAAGCGGGCACTCGGCATGACCTTCCATGACATCGTCCGTTACCGGCGTCTCGGTGAGGCTGCCCGGCAGCTGGCGGATGGCGCGCGCGTCATCGATGCGCAGATCGAGGCCGGCTACGAATCTCCGAGCGGTTTTCGGGCTGCTTTTCAGCGGCTCGTCGGCAAGGCGCCGGCGCTGTCGCAGAACCGCGAACTGCTCTTTGCCGACTGGTTCGACACGCCGCTCGGCCCGATGGTCGCGGTCGCCGACCGGGCACATCTGCATCTTCTCGAATTTCATGACCGTAAGGCGCTGCCGACCGAGCTCGAAGCGCTGCAGAAGCGTGTCCGTTCCTCGGTCGCGATCGGCCGCACGCCTGTCATCGACCAGATCGAGACGGAGATCCGGGATTATTTCGAAGGCCGGCTCACCGTCTTCAAAACGCCGCTGGCGCTTGGCGGCACGCCTTTCGAGAAGCATGTCTGGGCAAAGCTCATGGATATTCCCGCCGGTCAGACGCGCGCCTATGGCGATCTGGCAAGGGAGATGGAGAGGCCGGAGGTCGTGCGTGCCGTCGGCCGCGCCAACGGCGCAAACCAGCTCGCCATCATCGTGCCTTGCCATCGCATCCTTGGAGCCGATGGCTCTTTGACCGGCTATGGCGGCGGGCTCTGGCGCAAGCAATGGCTGCTGCGGCATGAAGAGAAGATCAACGCGCAGGCAAAGATGGAGGAGAGTGCATGAACCAGAATGAAAAAGCCAAGGCATTCCACGCATTGCACCGGAAGGGCGATCCGATCGTCCTCTATAATATCTGGGATGCGGGCACGGCGAAGGCCGTTGCCGATGCCGGGGCCAAGGCGCTTGCGACGGGGAGCTGGTCGGTTGCGGCAGCCCAGGGTTATGCCGATGGCGAGAAGCTGCCGATGCCGGCGCTGGTCGAGACGGTGAAATCCATCACCAATGTCATCGATCTCCCGCTTTCGGTCGATTTCGAAGGGGCTTATTCGGCGGAGCCCGCAGGTGCCGCGGCCAATGTTGCCAAGCTGGTGGAGGTCGGCGCGATCGGCATCAATTTCGAGGATCGGGTCGTCGACGGCAGCGGGCTCCATCCGGTCGAACGGCAGGCGGCCCGCATCCGCGCCATTCGCGAGATGGCGGAAGGAAAGGACATTCCATTCTTCATCAACGCCCGCACCGACCTCTTCCTTGCCGAGAGCGATCTCTCCAAACATGCCGGCCTGGTGGACGAAGCGATCGAGCGGGGCCGGGCCTATGCGGAGGCCGGCGGCAGCGGCTTCTTCGTTCCGGGCTTGATCGATCCCGCATTGATCGAAAAGATCTGCGCGGCATCGCCGCTGCCCGTCAATATCATGATGAGGTCGGGCGCCCCCGATGTGAAAACGCTGGAAAAGCTTGGCGTCGGCCGCGTCAGCTATGGTCCGGGGCCGTACCGGTCGATGATGGAAAAGCTGAAGCAGGAGGCTGCGGCGGTCTATAGCCAGCTTTGAGGCCGCGCCCGCAAAGTAGATGCGCCCTTCCTATCGGTGAAGGGCGCAGCCTTTGATCAGGGAACGATCAGTGTGCCGATGCCGTGCTCGGTGAAGATTTCGAGCAGGACGGAATGGGCGGTCTTGCCGTTCAGGATGACGACGCCCTGGACGCCGGCCCTGATCGCATCGATGCAGGTTTCGACCTTGGGAATCATGCCGCCCGAGATGGTGCCGTCGGCGATCAGCGCATGCGCTTCGGCGACCGAGAGTTCCTTGATGAGCTGGCCGTTCTTATCGAGAACGCCGGGCACATCCGTCAGGAACAGCAGACGCGTGGCGTTCAGCGCACCGGCAATGGCGCCGGCAAAGGTATCGGCGTTGATATTGTAGGTCGCGCCGTCGCGGCCCGGCGCCACCGGCGCGATGACCGGAATCATCTCCGATCGGGCGAGAAGGTCGAGCAGCGTGCGGTCGACTTCGACCACTTCGCCGACGAAGCCGAGATCGAGCACGCGCTCGATGTTCGAATCCGGATCCTTCACGGTCTTGCGCGCCTTTTCGGCGAAGACCATGTTGCCGTCCTTGCCGCAAAGGCCGATCGCCCATTCGCCGGTCTGGTTGATGAGCGCGACGATCTCCTTGTTGATCGAGCCCGCGAGCACCATCTCGACGATCTCGACCGTCTTCTGATCGGTGACGCGAAGCCCGCCCTCGAATTTCGATTCGATGCCCATCTTGTTCAGCATGGCGCCGATCTGCGGCCCGCCGCCATGAACGACGATCGGGTTGACGCCCGACTGCTTCAGCAGCGCGATGTCGCTGGCAAAAGCCTTGCCGAGCTCGGGATTGCCCATGGCGTGGCCGCCATATTTCACGACGATCGTCTTGTTTTCATAGCGCTGCATGAAGGGCAGCGCCTGTGCGAGAAGACGTGCCTGGATTTCGCTTTCGGACTCGTTCATGGGGACCCCGCAGAATTGATCGCGGCCTTTTATCCCAAGTTTCTGACAGAGGGAATAATCCAGCACGCAATAGTTTTTCGTATGTGGCGCTGAACCGGAGCACTTCGCTCTCCGGCTCGCTGTGAGCACGATATGAGGAACGGCATGCAAGGCAATGAGATCGCAGACCTGATCGGCCGCGTCGCGCTCGGCGACCGCAGGGCCTTCGTTGCCCTCTATAACCAGACCGGACCGAAACTTTTCGCGATCTGCCTGCGTATCTTGAATGATCGCCCGGAGGCCGAGGAAGCCCTGCAGGAAGTCTATATCAGCATCTGGCAGCGGGCGGCGAGCTTCTCGGCGGCTTCGGGTTCGCCCTCCGTCTGGCTCGCGGCGATTGCACGCAATCGCGCGATCGACGTGCTGCGGGCGCGCAAGCCGATCGCCGACGAACTGGACAGCGCCTACGATCTTGCCGATGCCGCACCCGACCCGGAAAGACAGACAGCCATAAAGGATGAAGGAAGGCGGATTGACACCTGCATGGAAGAGTTGGAAGCTGATCGGGCGGTCGCGGTGAAACGGGCTTATGTCGAAGGGCTGAGCTATCAGGAACTGGCCGATCAGTTTGGTGTTCCGCTGAACACGATGCGGACCTGGCTCAGGCGCAGCCTCTTGAAACTGAGAGAGTGCATGGAACGATGACATCGCCCGACAAAAGCAAGGGAAACCGCTCCCGTGACGAGGTTCTCGCCGGCGAATATGTGCTCGGCGTCCTGTCGCTCCCGGATCGCCGGGTGGTGGAAGAGCGGATGCGTCACGATCGGACCTTCGCTGCGATCGTCAGCCGCTGGGAAACCAACCTCTCCGCCTTCAACGACGAATATGAGGGCGTCGCCCCGAGCCGCGAGACCTTCAAGCAGATCGAGGCGCGCCTTTTCGGCGAGGGCGAAAAGAACCCTTCCTTTTCGCAAGGGCTCTGGAATTCCGCCGTCTTCTGGCGCTCGCTGGCCTTCGCCTGCATCGTCGTCGCTGTCAGCGCCGTCATCTTCGCCTCCGGCGTTGTGCCGCAGCCGGAGGGACCGACGCCTCTGGTGGCGGAGCTTTCGGGCGAAAACAACGCGATCAATCTGCGCGCCGCCTACGAAACCCAGAGCGGCCGGCTGAAGATCGTGCCGGTCGCTGCCGGCAAGCCGGAGGAGAAATCGCTGGAGCTCTGGCTGTTGCAGGGCAGCGGCATGCCGAAATCGCTCGGCATCTTCCAGCCGGGCGCAGGTGGAGAGCTCGTCATTCCGGCCGAACTGCGCGGTCGGATAGCCGACGGCGCCACTCTTGCCGTCAGCCTCGAACCCTTCGGCGGCTCTCCGACGGGACAGGCGACCGGCCCTGTCATCGCAAGCGGTAAAGTGCGCCGCCCATAAATCATTTCTCCCTCTGAAACTCTTCTGCGCGGACCTCCGTAGTTCGTAATGTCCGGACGACGCTGAGGCATGAAGCCGGCGGATGGTCCCGGCCTGCATAATTCCTTAAATCGGAAATCGATTTAAGGACAAATTATGCAGCAACTCAAAGTGTTGCAGCGTCCTTTGCGCGTCTGAAAGACGCGCGGCGCTGCACGGGAGAAAATCATGATCAAGTCCGTATTGCGCGGCTTCGCGCTCGCCACCGCTCTGTCGGCTGTTGCCTTTGCTGCCGCGAAAAACCCGATGGTCGGCGGCGCGGCGATGTTCGACAGCAAGAACATCATCGAAAACGCCATGAATTCCAAGGATCACACGACGCTGGTCGCAGCCGTCAAGGCCGCCGGCCTGGTCGGCACGCTCGAGGGCAAAGGCCCCTTCACCGTGTTTGCGCCGACGAATGAAGCCTTCGCCGCCCTGCCGAAAGGCACGGTCGACACGCTGCTGAAACCGGAAAACAAGGCCACGCTCACCAAGGTGCTGACCTGCCATGTCGTTGCGGCCGATGCGATGGCCAAGACCGTGGCCAAGATGATCAAGGATGACGGCGGCGAGCACGACATCAAGACCGTCGGGGGCTGCGTGCTGAAAGCCAGGGAAAACATGGGCAAGATCACGCTGACCGATGAAAACGGCGATGTTGCCCATGTGACGATCGCCGACGTCAAGCAGTCGAACGGCGTCATCCACGTCGTCGACAAGGTGCTGCTGCCGAAGATGTAAACCTTCGCGTATCGGCAGGTGCAGGGGCGCTCTTCGGGCGCCCCTTTTATTTCCAGTGGGCGATACCGACGGTTTCGGCGATCGCCTGGCGCAGATCATCCAACCCGTCGCCCTTTTCGGACGAGGTGGACAGCACCGCGGGATAGGCGGCGGGGCGCTTGCGGATCTTGTCCGCCGTTTCGGCAAGCAGCTTCGGCACGGCCGGCGCCTTGATCTTGTCCGTCTTGGTCAGCACAACCTGATAGGAGACGGCGGCCTTGTCGAGCAGGGTCAGCACGTCCTCGTCGTTCTTCTTGATACCGTGGCGGCTGTCGATCAGCACATAGACGCGCTTCAGCGTCGCGCGGCCGCGCAGATAATCGAAGACGAGCTTGGTCCACTTATCGACCTGCTCCTTCGGCGCCTGCGCATAACCATAGCCCGGCATGTCGACGATCGCCATCGGCGGCAGGTCGCTGCCCTCGCCGGAATAGCCGTCCGGAACGAAATAATTGAGTTCCTGCGTGCGCCCCGGCGTGTTCGAGGTGCGCGCAAGGCCCTTCTGCCCGACCAGTGCGTTGATCAGCGACGATTTGCCGACATTCGAGCGCCCGGCAAAGGCCACTTCCAACGGCCCTTCCGGCGGGAGGAAGTTGAGCGACGGTACGCCGCGGATGAAGATCCAGGGGTGGCCGAAGAGCGGCTTTTCGGTTTCGGGCATGCGGGGCTCAGCAATCCTCGGGTTCGATTTCCTACCGGGCTTCGTGGTTTTGCAGGCAGATGTCAAGCTTCGGGAGCCGTTTGCGGACTGGCTGAAAACGAAAAGCCCCGCCGGAGCGGGGCTTAGGAGCGTCATTTCGATGGCGCCGCCTTTCGTCGGAAGAGGCCCTTCAGATTGTCGAAGAGTTCAACCTTGACGCCGTGGCGCTTCATGATCACCGACTGCTGCAGCACCGAGAGCGTGTTGTTCCAGGCCCAGTAGATGACGAGGCCGGCCGGGAAGCTTGCCAGCATGAAGGTGAACACCAGCGGCATCCAGTTGAAGATCATCGCCTGCGTCGGATCGGGCGGCGTCGGGTTCATGCGCATTTGCACGAACATGGTAATGCCCATGACCAGCGGCCAGACACCGAGATGCAGGATGGTCGGCGCCTCGAAGGGCAGCAGGCCGAACAGATTGACGATCGTCGTCGGATCGGGCGCCGAAAGGTCCTGGATCCAGCCGAAGAACGGCGCATGCCGCATCTCGATGGTGATGTAGATCACCTTGTAGAGCGAGAAGAAGATCGGGATCTGCAGCGCCACCGGCCAGCAGCCGGCGATCGGGTTGATCTTCTCTTCCTTGTAAAGCTGCATCATCGCCTGCTGCAGCCCCATGCGGTCGTCGCCGAATTTCGCCTTCAGCTCCTCCATCTTCGGCTGCATGCGCTTCATGTTCGCCATAGAGGCATACTGCTTGCTGGCGAGCGGGAAGAACAACAGCTTGACGACGATGGTGGTGCACAGGATCGCCACGCCGAAATTACCGAAGTAGCGGAAGAAGAAGTCCATCAGCTTGAACATCGGCTTGGTGATGAAATAGAACCAGCCCCAGTCGATCAGCCGGTCGAACTTCGGGATCGAATAGGAAGCCTCGTAGCCGTCGATGACGGGCACTTCCTTGGCGCCGGCGAAGACGAGGTTCTTCAGTTCGATCGATTGGCCGGGCGCAACGGTGAAGGCGTCGTCCTTGTAGTCGGCCTGATAGCGCGGCTGACCGTCGGCGAAATGCGAGAAGTGCGCTTCATAAGCGGAACTCTGCGGCGGAACGATCGTCGCGGCCCAGTATTTGTCGGTGATGCCGAGCCAGCCGCCGGTGGACTTTGCAGGGGCCACGGCTTCCTTTTCGACGGCGCTGTATTTGGTTTCGATGAGGCCGTCGTCGCCGATGACGCCGATGAAGCCTTCATGCAGAACGTAGACCGACGGCGTCGTCGGCTTGTTGTAGCGCGTCACGCGGCCGTAGGAGGAGAGCGAGGCGGCGGCCTGTCCGGTGTTCTCGATCTTGTCGGCGACGCTGAACATGTAGCGGTCGTCGACGGAGATGGTCCGGGTAAACGTCAGGCCCTTGTCGTTGGTGTAGGACAGCGTCACCGGCGTCTTTTCGGTGAGCTTGGCGCCCTCGGGCGCCGTCCAGAGCGTCGTGGGGCCGGGAACGGCGCCTGTCGCCTCGCTGCCGATATAGCCGAGTTCGGTGAAATAGCCGTCCTTGGTTTCCGCCGGGCTGAACAGTGTGATGATCGGGCTCGAGTCGTCGACGGTCTCGTGATAGCCCTTGAGCTTCAGGTCGTCGAGGCGGGCGCCGGCAAGGTTGATCGAGCCGGAAAGCGCGGGCGTATCGATGGCAATGCGCGGCGTTTTTGCGAGCGCCTGCTCGAGCGTCGCCGTCGCGACCGCCTGGCCGGAAGGTGCCTGGCCGGAAGGTGCTGCACCGCTCGTCTGGGCCGGCGCCTGGCCGCCTGCGGCGGGCTGCTGAGCCTGCTCGGTCTGCTGCTGCGCCTTCTGGGCTTCCTGTGCCTTCCGCTGGGCCTCGATGCGCGGATTCATGTAAAGAAACTGCCAGCCGAGGACGATCAGCACCGAGAGAGCGATCGCAATGAAGTAATTGCGGTTGTTTTCCATCATACGTTCCTGGGGCGTCCGTCTCCGGAGCGCCGGTGTTTCGGCCTGGTTTCCACGCGGGATTTCAGTTCCGCGGCCAATTCTTTGAAGGACGCCTCAAGCACGTCCCTGCGCGCGACAACCACATAGTCGTGTCCGGGCTGCATTGCAAACCCTGCATGAAGCCGCACCGCCTCTTTCAGGCGCCGCCGCATGCGGTTCCGTTCGACCGCGTTGCCGTGTTTTTTGGTGACTGTAAAACCGACGCGCGCCTGGCTGTCGGGTTCCCTCCGGTCGAGGACTTCGAGGAGGAAGAGGCCGCCGCGGCGTTTTTCGCCTTCGCGCACGGCAAGAAACTGCGGGCGGCTCTTCAGCCGCCCGACAGTGTTTTTCTGTTCTTTGGTCGTCAATTCGCCCGCCATCTCTTCTCGGGCAACCCGGCCTTAGGCCGAGAGACGCTTGCGGCCCTGCGCGCGGCGGGCAGCGATGACCTTGCGGCCACCCTTCGTAGACATGCGCGCACGGAAGCCGTGGCGACGCTTGCGGACAAGCTTGGATGGTTGGTAGGTACGCTTCATTTATTTAAACACCGCGGAGTGCGGCCCTTCTTGAATTTGCATATGCAAGGAGCGTTGTTTTTCGAACGGGCGAGGTCATGAAAGACCTTGAATGACCGGACGTGCGGCGGCTTATACGGATGAAGCCTGGGAAAGTCAATTATACCAGCCGATTTCCCGCGGGCCGCCGGTCATGCCGCAATTTTTCGCACGCCGGTGTTAAGAAATGGCGGCGGCCCGAGATGGTTGCAGCCCTTGTTGCTCTTCCAGGTTTACCTCCTGCCGCCGCGCCATTTTGCCGGGTGAATGAGCGTCGGCAGGTGTCTGGATGGACGGAATTTCGTCGTCGCAATCGTAAACATTGAAGACAACTTTAATAAATTTAGCCGATGTTGGGCGCGTCGGCCGGAGATTTGCTTTCCGGGCCCGTGTCGGAGCTAGGGGGCATTGCATTGAAGATCCGCGCCAAAATCAATCTGCTGGTTTCCGTGATGGGCGCGGTGGCGCTTCTGATCGGCGCAACGGCATTGTCCGCCATGCACGAATACAGTCGCAATCTTACGGCCTACGAAGAGGCCGCCGCCCGGGCCTATGCCGGCGAGCGCCTCAACCGTTTCGTCACGGCCGTGGTCATGGAATCGCGCGGCATCTATGCGGCCAAGACGATCAAGGATACGCCGAACTTCGCCAAGGGCCTGATGGCCGGCCTCGACGAGATCGATAAGGTCATCGCGGGCTGGACGCCGCTCGTTCCCGACAGCGAGAAGGAGACTTTCGCCAAGCTCGTCGCCCGTGCGGCCGAATTCCGCACCTTCCGCACCGAAACGGCCCGCCTCGGCACCGAGGTCGGCCCCGAGGCAGCCAGCCAACAGGGCAATAACGACGCCAACCGCGCCAATCGCAAGGCATTTCAGGCCGAGATCGATGCGGTCGTTACCACCGACAAGGCAGCGCTCGAAGCCGTCAACGCCGAGATCGAGAGCTTCCGGTCTTGGATCCTGATGCTGGTCCTCAGCATCACCGGCATCGGCATCGCGGTCGGCATCGGCATGGGCTTTTATATCGGCACCAGCCATCTGAGCCGCCCGATCAAGCGCGTCACGCATGCGATCAAGGAGGTTGCGGACGGCAATTTCGAAGCTGACGTTCCTTTCGCCGGCCGCCAGGACGAAATCGGCGAGATGGCCGCGGCGGTTGCGGTCTTCAAGCAGAATGGCCTTGCCGTCAAGCGCTTGAACGCTCAGGAAGCCGCGATGCGCGCCAAGAGCGACGATCTGCAGTCCAGCATGTCCGTCGTCGTCGCTGCCGCTGCCGCAGGCGATTTCGGCCACCGCATCAGCAAGGATTACGAGGACGAGAACCTCAACCGGTTCGCCGGCAACATCAACACGCTGCTGTCGAGCGTCGATGCCGGCATCGGCGAGACCCGCCGTGTCATCGCAAGCCTTGCCGAAGGCGACCTCACCCAGACGATGAACGGCAGCTTCCAGGGCGCCTTCGCCGAGTTGCAGCAGAACGTCAACAATACCTTCGTGACGCTGCAGGCGACGATGCGTGAAGTGCGCGACACGACGGAAGCGATGAACGGCAATACGGCAGAGCTGCGCAATGCGAGCGACGACCTGTCGAAGCGTACCGAGCAGCAGGCTGCCGCCCTCGAAGAGACCTCGGCGGCCCTCGATGAGATCACCGCCGTCGTCCAGAATTCCACCGAGCGGGCGCATGAGGCGACAATCATGGTGTCCGAAGCCAAGGAGAATGCCGGCCGCTCCGGCGTCGTCGTGCGCAATGCCGTCGAGGCCATGGGCCGCATCGAGCAGGCCTCGCGCGAAATCAGCCAGATCATCAACGTCATCGACGAGATCGCCTTCCAGACCAACCTGCTGGCGCTCAACGCCGGCGTCGAGGCGGCGCGCGCCGGCGAGGCCGGCAAGGGCTTCGCGGTCGTGGCGCAGGAAGTGCGCGAGCTTGCCCAGCGTTCGGCGACTGCCGCCAAGGACATCAAGGCGCTGATCACCAAGTCGGGCGACGAAGTGCAGATCGGCGTCAAGCTCGTCCAGGCGACCGGCGAGGCGCTTTCGGAGATCGGTACCCGCGTCATCGCCATCAACGATCATATCCATTCGATCGCGACGGCCGCCCGCGAACAGTCGACCGGCCTCAAGGAAGTCAACACCGCCGTCAACCAGATGGACCAGGTCACGCAGCAAAACGCCGCGATGGTGGAGGAAACATCCGCCGCCACCCATAGGCTTTCGGCCGAAGCCAACGGGCTGGTGCACCTCATTGCGCGCTTCAAGCTGTCGAATGCGGCCGCACCCGTTACGCTTGCCCGCACCGAGGCGCACAAGCCCGTCGCTTCGCCCGCCCGCCGGGCGATCGGCAAGGTCGCCCGCGCCTTCGGCGGCAATGCCGCTGCGGCCGAACAGAGCTGGGAAGAATTCTGATCTCTTCGGAATATGTGTCGTTGAACGCCGCCTCCGGGCGGCGTTTTTTGTGACGACTTGCCGCTGCTCGCAAAGATTTGAAAGCGGAGCATCTTGGTCTAATATAGAGCTCCAACGGTAAGGGCGGCCGCGCCGCCGATCGGGCGAGACGAAAATGCCGGTTCAAGATCAGGGCGATAATCCTTCGGCGGAAATCCCGGCGGCCGGCGAGGCTGCCAAGGGGCGCTGCCCTTCCGCCGGTCTGTTCGGCGGATTGTCCGGCAAGCTGCTCTGGCTCACCGTCTTCTTCATCATGCTCGCCGAAATCCTGATCTTCTTTCCCTCGGTGGCCAGCATGCGTCTGCGCTGGCTGCAGGACAGGCTGAACACGGCCGCCGCAGCCGCCATCGTCATCGACGGGCTGCAGCCGATCGAGCTGCCGCGCGCCCTGCAGAAGGAGACGCTGGAAGCAACCGGCACGAAGGCGATCGTGCTGCGCAAGGACGGCACCTCGCGGCTGCTGGCGACGACGGATATGCCGACCTCGGTCGACGAAGCCTACGATCTGACCGACGTGCCGCCGCTGACGGCGATAGGCGATGCGCTCGATACGCTGATCTTCGGCGGCAACCGGTTGATCCGCGTCTACGGCCCCGTCGGCGAAACCAGCACCGGCGTCGAGGTGGTGATGAAGGAAAAGCCGCTGCGCAGGGCGATGTTCTACTATTCGCGCAACGTGCTGCTGCTGTCGGTGCTGATCTCGCTCTTCACGGCGACGCTGATCTTCTTTGCGATCAACCGCATCCTCATCGGCCCGATCCGCCGGCTGACCGGCAGCATGCAGCAATTCTCCTCCGATCCGGAAAATCCGGCCCATATCTATATCGGCGACGGCGGCCGCGACGAGCTGGCGGTCGCCGGCCGCAACCTCACCTCGATGCAGATGGAGCTGCAGAAGACGCTGAAGCAGCAGAAGAACCTCGCCGCTCTCGGGCTTGCTGTTTCCAAGATCAATCACGACATGCGCAATATCCTGGCGTCGGCGCAGCTGATGTCGGACCGGCTGGTCGATGTCGACGATCCGATGGTCAAGAGCTTCGCTCCGAAGCTGCTGCGCACCATCGACCGCGCCGTCGGTTACACGACCGAGGTGCTGTCCTACGGCAAGGCGAGCGAATCGGCGCCGCGCCGCCGCCACGTTCGTCTTCTGGAGCTGACCCAGGACGTCAAGGACATGCTCGCGATCGATCCGCAGAGCGGCATCGAATTCACGGAGCAGATCGGCGTCGACCTCGAGGTCGATGCCGACGGCGAGCAGCTTTTCCGCGTCATTCACAATCTCTGCCGCAACGCGCTGCAGGCGCTGACGTCGCCGGGCGAGGGCGGCCCGGGTTCCATCAGGCGCATCACCGTCGCCGCTCAGCGCGTCGGCAGCGTCGTCAGCATCACGGTTGATGATACCGGCCCCGGCATGCCGCTGAAGGCGCGCCAGAACCTCTTTGCCGCCTTCCGCGGCTCCGCCCGCTCCGGCGGCACCGGCCTCGGCCTCACCATCGCCCGCGAACTGGTGCTCGCCCATGGCGGCACGATCGCCCTTGTGGAAAAACCGACGGTCGGCACGCAGTTCCGCATCGAGATCCCCGATCGCCCGGTTTCGCTGGAGGATTACCGCAGCCGCGCCCACCTGGAAAAGTGAGACGGATTCGCAAGCCGCCGGCCGCTGGCAGACAAACACGCGATTTTTTCAGAAATGCTCTTGCAATGTCCGAAAGGACCCTTTAGAGAACCGCCCACGCAAGCGGCACGGCCGCTTCTGCAAGCGCACCCGTAGCTCAGCTGGATAGAGCACCAGACTACGAATCTGGGGGTCAGGAGTTCGAATCTCTTCGGGTGCGCCATTCTCTTTTATCAGTGTCGATTGCCATGCAATTTGCCGTTAGGGCAACATTGTTGACCGATCTCCGGTGATCACTCCTCTTCCCACATTCGAGCCACGCCTTGGCGGCGGTCATCATCGACGGGAAATCCCCACTCATTATCGTGATGGTGCATGAATTCTGGAGTAGCGGCACACCAGCGGCAAACACGGTTGCCCGTCTGGACCTGAGATCGTCTCGGTCACCTGCTCTCACGGCTTGAGAAAGGCCAGGCGGTCATCCGTGCGGCCGGGCGCAATCTCGAGAATGTCAGCGGTGACGACATCTTCTGCAACGAAAGGGTCTTCTTGAATACGCGTTTCAAGATCGGCGCGGGATGTGTTGTGAGCGAGAACCACTCCGCCCGCGCTTGGCTGAACGCTTCCTGTCAGCAGGAAAATGCCCTCATCGAAGCCTTGCTTGATCCAGCTATTGTGTCCTTCCATCAAGGCAGGCGCTTTGGCTTTGTTGGCAGAGAATTTGAGTGTGACGACGAACATGGTGCTCCTCAGGAATTCTAGAGTAATTCCGCTTTTCTTCGAATCACGGAATTGCTCTATCTATTTGTTTTCACGCAATTCCGGACGCAAAACCGCTGCACACTTTTGCTGGAATTACTCTAGACGGAAACGGTGTTTGGACGAGAGATTGGATCGGGTTGCTGCGCTGCCAGCCACTGGTCCATGTCTTCCACCTCACGGCGGACGAACGCCTCGTCGCGGAAAGCGGTCGCGAGCGCCGCGACGCCCTGGCTCCGCATCAAGATGTGCATGCCGAGCCCATCGGCGTCGGTTTCACGGCCAAGTGCCGCAAACTGACACGACAGCCAATCCCGAAACAAAGTGAAAAGCTTGGCCGCATCGTTCTTGGCAATGTGATCGAGCTTGGCGAGTTCGTTGCAAAGCGTGCCGACCGGGCAGCCATACGCCATGATCTTCGCCTGGTTCACGATGAGGATATGGATGAAGCTACGGATACGTTCGGCGGCGGTTCCAGCCCCGGCCTCCCATGCGTCGAGCATCTCCTTGGTCTTTGAAAGGCGATGTTCGATCACGGCACCGAGAATCTCGTCCTTCGTCCTGAAATGATAATAAAAGTTGCCCCGCGAAAGGCCGACGACTGCCGCGATGTCGGCGAAGGACGTAGCCTCGAAGCCTTTCTCATAAAAGAGCCGGTCGGCAGCCTCGATAATTTGCAGTCGTGTGGTCGCTGCCCCCAAGTGTTGGTTCCTTCATTTTCGTCAACGCGCTTCTCGGCGCCGTAGGACGACTGCCCTAATGAAGTTTCTAGGACAATCGACCTAGGGAAGTCAAGGGCAGGGCTCTCCAGGCAGTGGCAACCCTCATTCCCTGGCCGATCGAGCAGGGGGTATGTGGCCGGTTGCAATCTCCAGAGGCAGCCTATACCGTCGCAGCACGTTGCCATTTCGACATTGAACGATGATCATTTTTCTCCGTATCTTCTGCGCCGTATTGTGGCGTTCGATTTTGGTGTTGGTGCTCAACACTCTAGTCACTTACTGGCTGTCTCATCTGGCCGGCTCGCTGCTCGTACAGACCGATTTTTTGGTCAAGGCGCGGCTCTCGCTCTGGTTCTTGCCTGCCGGGATCATCTTTGCGGTGCTTGCTGCGCGGGTCGGAAATGCCGATAGCGTGCTGCTGGAAAAAAGATCGCCGATGTCGTTTGCTCAATGGGGGCAAACTTACGGCTCCCTGGCGGGGTGCGCGTTTCTGATCGTGATGATCACCTGCGTTGCGGCGCTCGTCGCGGAAACCGATGTTTGGCTTGGTCTGCGCACCCTGCTGCCGCTCCCCATGTTTCTGCTTTTCTGGATCGCGGTGTCTGTTTGGCAGGCGAAATCGCTCAGCGTCCACGCCAGGAACAATGAGCGGCTTTCTCCACCAGCCTAGCTTCGCGCAACCTTCCTCATGTATTGGCGGGTCGATGATCTCAGAGGCGCTTCAGCCGGAGGAATGCATGGCGGTGGGAATTTTTCGGGCCTTGGGTGTCGTGGCCATGATGACGGCTCTTGCCGGCTGCATCGACCATGCCAACGAGCCCGTGCTCTTGGCCATTGGTGTGCCGGTCAATCCGCCCGCGGTCGCGAACAGCATCTGCGTGACCGACGGCAACGCCATGTATAACGAGGCGAAGAGGCAATATGAGCTGCGCGCCCAACTGACGGGATATGCTCAAGCCGACGCGCTGGAAGCGGAAACGATCGCGCGCGCCGCGGCCCACAGGCAATATGCGGCCTGCATCTCCGGCCAGGGCTACCGGACATTATACGCGAATTGAGAACGCAGAATTCACGTTTTGGGGCAAGCCTGCCTGAAGGCTCTTCGAACGCTTCTTCCAATCGCGACTTTTCACGTTTTTGAGCGATTCAATCACGCCGGATCGCTTGCAATCACGAGTTTTGGAAGTTGCGCCGAATGGCGGAACCCGGCAGGCCGGGAAGGCATTTTCCTGACATAAATCCACGAAGGAGGGTTTATCATGAAAATGTCCAGTCTTGTTTTCTCCACTGCCTCGATCTGTGCCGTTCTTGCTCTCGCGCCGGCCCTTCCGGCCCAGGCAGCGCCCGCCCAATTGGCTTCGGCGCCTGCCGTCGTCGACGTAAAAATGGTGCAGAATGAAGCGCATGCCGGCATTTGGCACGGCTATCGAGGCTTCCGTACCGAACATCCCGGAACCCGCCGCCATTCCGACGGCTATTGGTATCCGCTTGCCGCATTCAGCGTCGAGGCCGGCACCACGGGCTCCATCGTCCGCCTGCCGGTGAACAGGCCGGCACCTCCGACAATGTGCAACCCTACGTTTTCGGGATCGATCGGTCCCGGCAGCATGCCCTGCGATAACGGCTATTGAGCCGGCAAATGAAAGAGGCGGCGAGGAGCCGCCTTTTTCATTGTCGAGGCGCCGCTCACATGTTTGTGACCTCCCTGGAGACGCCGTGGAATGTGACAAATCCGCTTCCTAACTCGTCGGCGTAAATTCCGTAAATCCTCCCAAGGAGACGACAATGACCACTATCTTCAAGAGCGGCCTGACGGCCGTTGCCTTCGGCGCAATCCTCGGCCTCTCGGCTTTCTCGGCCGGGGCGGCTCCCCTTCAGTCGAGCGCGGTCGAACAGCCTGCTGCCGAGCGTCCGCTTGCCCAGGAGGGCGCCAGGATTCAGCACGACAGGAGCACGACCGGTTCGATCGGTCAGCGCGGCTCGGACAATGCGGGATCGCCCACGCCTTACATGATGAACCCGAAGAAGCCGCTGAACATGGATTGCAAACTCGGCTTCAACCCGACCAGCAGTTCCAGCTGCAACTACTGAGGACGTTGCGGCGTTTCTCTGAAGGCGGTCTCAGGACCGCCTTTTTCGCTCCTCGAAGGTGGGGAGTTCTGCGTCCAGGCAAACACCCGTCAGCCGTTCCGAAACATCCCACAGCCTGCGCCAGACCGCCCTCTCACGCCCGGCCGGAGCGATCTTTGCGCGTGACGGCGAACCTTTCATTTCATAAAAACCGTCCGGACCGTACATGACGCCGCCCTCCGCCTGGGTTGCCGTCGCTGCAAACAAGGTGGGAAGCGCACCCGCCGCCGCCGATTGCGAGGCGACCGGGCCCAGCTGCTCGCTGAGCCGCTGGATGAGGACGGGGCCTTCCTTGCCCATTCGAGGCCCGGCGCTCTGCAGGCCGGTCATGGCAAAACCCGGATGCGCGGCGTTGCTCTTCAGGTGCCAGCCGCGGCGGCGCGCGAGATCGTCGAGCTCCAGCGCCAGCATCAGCGTCGCAAGTTTCGATTGGCAATAGGCGACCCACGGCCGGTAGTGCCGCTCGGATTGCAGGTCGTCGAAATTGATCCTGCCGGAGCGATGCGCCAGGCTGCTGACGGTGACGACGCGCGGCGCGGGCGCGGCGAGCACGATCGGCAGCAACCGCAAGGTCAGCGCGAAATGGCCGAAATAATTGGCGCCGAGCTGCATCTCGAACCCGTCCTCCGTCATATATCGCGTCGGGATCGCCATGACGCCGGCGTTGTTGATCAGAAGATCGATCTGCGGCGCAGTAGCGGCAATGCGCTCGGCGCAATTGGCGACCGAGGCAAGGCTTGCGAGGTCGAGGGGTTCGAAGCGGATTTCCGCCCGCGGATGGGCGGCACGGATCTCGGCAACCACCGCCGCGCCCTTCTCCACATTGCGCGACGCGATGATGACGCGGGCGCCGGCTCCGGCCACGGCCTTGGCCGTCTCGTAGCCGAGGCCGCTGGTGGCGCCGGTGATGATGGCGGTACGGCCGGATTGATCCGGTATCTGATCGGTGGTCCAACTGCTCATCTCAGTGTTCCTCATTCGAAGCCGCAGATGCCGTCGCGCCATTTTTCGTCGTGTGCACCAACATAAATATTGCACTAAATGCAAAAATACAATAGATACAAAAATGCGCTGATTGCCTTTTGCGGGAGCGCATGGGAGATATCTATGCAGAGCGATTGTCGGTTTGCCTTGGAATTGCCATGCTCGGCGCGATGGTCGCATTCATAATCAATCGAATTTCAGACGGGTGGGATAATCATGATCGCAAAGACCGCATGCTCGGATTTCCTGCATTTTTTTCGCTCCTGGGTGAGTAACCCGCTTCGGGTCGCCGCCATCGCGCCGTCGGGCGATTCACTTGCCAGGATCATGACCAGCGAAATCGCGGCGCTGGACGGGCCGATCATCGAGCTTGGTCCGGGGACGGGCGTTTTCACCCGGGCGCTTCTGGCGCGCGGCGTCAGCGAATCCGATCTGACGCTGATCGAATACGGCCCGGAATTCATCGGCGCCCTGCAGGCCCGTTTTCCGGCCGCGCGCGTCCTGCAGATGGATGCCGCCCATCTCGCCCAGGCCGACCTCTACGAGGGCGAGCCGGTTGGCGCCGTCGTCAGCGGCCTGCCGCTGCTGTCCATGTCGCCGCTCAAGATCGCTTCGATCCTTGCCGCCGCCTTCACCTATATGCGGCCGGGCGGGGCCGTCTATCAGTTTACCTATGGCCCGCGCTGCCCGGTGCCGCGGCCGATCCTCGATCGCCTGGGCCTGAAGGCCGTGCGCATCGGCGGCACGGTGCGTAACCTGCCGCCGGCCTCCGTCTACAGAATTTCCCGCCGCAAGCCGCTGGAGCTCTCGCGCGAGCGCCTGAGGTATCGTAGCAGCGAAACCGAGATAGAGGATATCGCCGCCTTTTCCGACGAAGCGGGCGGCTGAACACATGATGCCGGGCAGGAATGGCTGAGAGCAAGCGGACGCAATCGACGGAAGGCAGGCGGGAGCGCAAACGGCGGCAGACGCGCGAGCGCATTGAGCAGGCCGCCATGACCCTCTTCCTGGAGCGTGGCTTCGACGCCACGACGATCGAGGATATCACCGAGGCAGCCGACGTCTCCAAGCGCAGCTTCTTCGATTATTTCCCGTCCAAGGAAGAGGTCGTTTTCGCCTGGCAGGATTCCTTTGCCGATCGCCTGATGGCGGCGGTCGCGGCAAGGCCCGCGGAAGAATCTTCCATCGAGGCGGTGGAGGCGGCAATGATCGCAACCTTCATCGCGTCCATAGACGAGAGCAGCCTGGCGATTCATGAACTCATTCTCTCCACTCCCGCGCTGAAGGCCCGTGATCAGCTGAAATATGCCAGGCTCGAACAGAAGCTCGCCGAGGCGCTGCTTCTGCGCAAGAAAAACGTTCCCGGCGAGGCCCCCCGCATGCGCGTCCTTGCGGCGATCGTGATCGGCGCGATGCGCGTCGGTAGTGAACGCTGGCAGCAGCGCCCGCCGGGCGCCTCGCTGCAGGATTTCGCCCGTGAGACCGTTGCCGGGCTTTGGAAGATACTGGCGGAATTCGGCGACGAGGCGAAGACCAGGCTTTGACGCAGGTCATCCGACGATCGGCATGATCGCCCAGTCGTTCACCCAGATGAGACGAAGGCGCTCCCGAGCCGAGTTCAATTTTCCGCGCCATCACTGTTATCCGGTCGGCTCCATCCTATATCTGCAAGCGTCGCAGCCGCCACATTCCCAACATCACCTCGATGGGCGGTCATCACCATGCCGGCATCGCTTTTCACTACGGCAGCAAACTCGAAACTTGCGTTTCTCAAAAGCGTGCCTTCGCCGACGATTTTGAATGATTTCATTGATCAAGAGAGGAAAGATCATGTCCAGTCATAACGCAGCCAAGTCGGGCACCTTCAGGATCGGCGGCGATATCGAGATTAATCGTCTCGGTTTCGGCGCCATGCGCGTCACCGGAGAAGGCATCTGGGGCGAGCCGGCCGACCATGCCGAGTCCATCCGAACGCTGAAGCGCCTGCCGGAACTCGGCGTCAACTTCATCGATACGGCCGATTCCTACGGTCCGGATGTCTCCGAATGGCTGATCAAGGAGGCCCTGCATCCCTATGGCGCCAAGTCCGTCGTCGCCACCAAGGGCGGGCTGACCCGCCACGGCCCCAATATCTGGCTGCCGGTCGGCCGGCCCGAATATCTCATCCAGCAGGCGCATAAGAGCCTGCGCAATCTCGGGGTTGAGCAGATCGATCTCTGGCAGCTTCACCGCATCGACCCGAAGGTGCCGGCCAAGGAGCAATTCGACGCGATCAAATCGCTGCTCGATGCCGGCCTCATCCGCCACGCGGGTCTGAGCGAAGTGTCGGTTGCCGACATCGAGGCGGCCTCGAAGCATTTCAAGGTCGCAACGGTCCAGAACCGCTACAATCTCGTCGATCGCACCAGCGAGGACGTGCTTGATTACTGCGCCAAGCACAATATCGGCTTCATCCCGTGGTATCCGCTCGCCGCCGGCGATCTCGCCAAGCCGGGCTCGCTGCTCGATACGATCGCCAGGAAGCACAATGCCGCGCCGAGCCAGATCGCGCTCGCCTGGGTGCTGAAGCGCAGCCCGGTCATGCTGCCGATCCCCGGTACCTCGAAGGTCAAACACCTCGAGGAAAATGTCGCGGCGGTTGAGATCACGCTGTCGGAAGAGGAATTCTCGGCACTGGACGCTGAGGGTCGGAAGGTCTTCAAGGCGGCTTGAGGGGCAATGCAAGCTTGCGGCTGCTGTTGCGTTTGTGCGTGTCAATTGCCCCTCACCCTAACCCTCTCCCCGCTTGCGGGGCGAGGGGACGTGCCCTGCGAGAGGTCGGTGGGGAACGGAAAGGGTGCGGCATGGTCCCTTCGCCCCGTTTACGGGGGTCCGAAGGACGGGTCGAGACCCGTGGCTCGCCCCGGTCGGTGCCGGCAGGCGGATGAGGGGCTACCCCGCTGCCGCATCTTTCGACAAACTTTGACCATCCGGTCAAAGATGCTGCAAAATGAGGCGTCGACTTGGCGTTTTGAGGGCAAGCATTGCGCGCAGCGCATTGCTGCATTGCGGTAATTTCGCTATTCCCGATCAAATGAATGGGGTATCACTATCTTCGTAAGCAGCGCACTCCTCCTCCCAAGCGCTCTTACATCGGACTGACAACACTCCTCCTCCCAGTTGTCAGTCAGGATCAAGAGCCTGGCGCACCTCCTCCCGCGCCAGGCTCTTTTCTTTTTCCGCTCAAGCTTTCCATCTCATCCGGTTTGACTCGGCAAGCGTCGTCGGACTATTTGAACGGGCGCCTCCTGTCCGGTGCGCGCACCGGTTGGAGTTTGGCCATGATCGGCAAATGGTGCGCCTCGCATGCGGCCCTGACAGGTCTTCTCGTTGCAGCAATGGCGCTCGCCGGCTGCGGCGGCAGGCCGGTTGGTGTCATGCAGGCTGCCGGCAGCGTGCCGCCGGGCACCTCGAAGGTCGACCTTCTCGTCGCGACGACGCGTGCCGCCGACGACAATCCCGCCGTGCTCTTCTCCGGCGAACGCGGCACCGGCTTGGCCGTTAACGCCGTCGATGTCTCCATTCCGCCGGATGCCAATCGCAAGGTTGGCCAGGTGCAATGGCCGAAGCGCCTGCCGGCCGATCCGCTCAAGGACTTCGTCACCGTTTCCGTCGATCCGCTGGAAGGCGAGCGGGCGGGCGAGACCTGGCTGAAGACGCATATGCCGAAGAGCCGCCGCGTGCTCGTTTTCGTGCACGGCTTCAACAATCGCTACGAAGACGCCGTCTACCGCTTTGCGCAGATCGTCCATGATTCGCATGCCGACGTTGCGCCTGTCGTCTTCACCTGGCCCTCGCGCGCCAGCATCTTCGATTACAATTACGACAAGGAAAGCACCAATTATTCCCGCGACGCGCTGGAGGAATTGTTGACCCGCACCGCCGCCAATCCCGCCGTCAGCGACGTGACCATCATGGCCCATTCGATGGGCACGTGGCTGACCGTCGAAGCGCTCCGGCAGATGGCGATCCGCAACGGTCACGTCGCTTCCAAGATCAACAATGTCATCCTCGCCTCGCCCGATCTCGATGTCGACGTCTTCGGTCGCCAGTTCGCAAGCCTCGGCAAGGACCGGCCGCATTTCACCATCTTCGTCTCCCAGGATGACCGCGCTCTGGCCCTGTCGCGGCGCATCTCCGGCAATGTCGATCGCCTCGGCCAGATCGATCCCTCCGCCGAGCCCTACCGCAGCAAGCTCGAGGCGGCCGGCATCACCGTGCTCGATCTCACCAAGCTCAAGGGCGGCGATCGGCTGAACCACGGCAAATTCGCCGAAAGCCCTGAAGTGGTGAAGCTGATCGGCGACCGGCTGATTGCCGGCCAGACCATTACCGATTCGAATGTCGGTCTGGGCGAAGCCGTCGGCGCGGTGGCGATGGGGGCTGCCCAGACCGCCGGAAGCGCCGTCAGCGTCGCGGTCAGCACGCCGATCGCGATCTTCGATCCGCGCACCCGGCGCAACTACGACGCTCAGCTGAAACGTCTCGGCCAATCGATGAACAATACCGTCGGCTCGGTCGGCGACAGCGTCGGTGCGGGCTTGCCCGAAAGCCAGTAAAAATCCGTAGGCATCGCCACCGATGTGATATATCAGTCTCGCTGCGGCAATTCTGTCTGCCGTGCGATGGGTTGATGACATGGCGGATGAGACGAAGAAGACGGTGGCCGTCGTCGGCGCGGGCGTGATCGGCGCGTCGATCGCTTTCGAGTTGCAGCGGCGCGGCCTGCAGGTGACGCTGATCGATAAGGGTGAGCCGGGGCGCGGCACCTCCTTCGGCAATATGGCGAGCATTGCGCTCGATTTTGCGGCCAGTTCCGGCCCTTCGACATGGAGGAAGATTCCCGGCTGGCTGCTTGATCCCGAAGGGCCTGTCTGGCTCAGGCCCTCCTATGCGGCGAAGATGCTGCCCTGGTTCCTGCGCTTCCTCGCCGCCGGCCGGCCTTCGCGCCTGAGGGAAATCGAGGATGCCGGCATGAGCCTGTCTCACCGGGCGCTCGGCGATTTCAGGGAAATGCTGCAGGCGATCGGCGCGCCCGAATTCATGACGGAGGAGGGGTGCCTGGCGATCTACGAGACGGAGGCGGAATTCGCCGCCGATCGCGCCCGTCTCGCCATGATGCAGCGCTATGGTCTCGAATTCGAGGTGTTGAGCAACGGCGCCATCCAATATTACGAGCCGGCGCTGTCGCCGGCGATCGCCAAAGCCGTGCTGCTTCCGGACAACAAGTCGATCCGCGACCCCTATCAGCTCGTCGTGAAGCTCGCCGACGCCGCCAAGGCCGCCGGCGCGACTTTCGTCTCCGGCGCCGTCCGGAATATCGAGCGCAGGGGCGACGGCACCGCCGTCGTGCTTTTGGAGGATAGTTGCCGCCTCGAAGTCGGTTCCGTCGTGTTCGCCGCCGGCGTCCACACCCGTTTCCTTGCCGCAAAGCTCGGGGAGCCGATCCCGCTCGAAACCGAGCGCGGTTATCACACGCAGATCATGAAGCCCGGCATCTCCATGCGCCATTCTGTGATCTGGCCGCATCGCGCCTTCATGGTGACGCCGACGGCGGGCGGCATCCGCGTCGGCGGCAATGTCGAACTTGCCGGCCTCGACGCCGCGCCCGATTTCCGCCGTCCGCGGGTGCTGGTGCGCCATGCCCAGCGTGCGCTTCCCGGCCTGAAAGCGGAAGAGATGACGGAATGGATGGGGCATCGTCCGGCGCTGCCCGATACGATCCCGGTCATTTCTCCCTCGTCGAAAATGCCAGGCGTTTTCTATGCGACCGGCCATGGCCATCTCGGCTTGACCTATGCGGCAACGACAGCGCGGCTGATTGCCGATATGGTGAGCGGAGCGAAGCCCGCGGTCGATATCACCCCGTTCCGCATAGACCGGTACTAAACAACCCGCGTTGATGGCCCCACCCGTCACCCTGAACTGGAGTTTTCGATATGAGATGGAAGCGCACGATCCAGTTGCTGGATGTTCATGCCGAAGGTGAAATCGGCCGCGTCGCAATCGGTGGCGTTCCGAAAATCCCTGGCGACAGCATCGCCGCGCAGCTGCATTGGCTGAACACCGATCCGAAGGGCGACGAGCTTCGCCGCTTCCTTTGCCTCGAGCCGCGCGGCGCGCCCATCGGCTCCGTCAACCTGCTGCTGCCGGCGCGCCACCCGGAAGCCGACGCCGCCTTCATCATCCTGCAGCCGGATCAGGCGCATGCAAGCTCCGGCTCGAACTCGATCTGCGTGACCACGGCGCTGCTCGAATCCGGCATCGTCGAGATGAAGGAGCCCGAGACGGTCGTGACCCTGGAAACTGCAGCCGGCCTCGTCAAGGCGGTGGCGACCTGCCGCGATGGGCGCTGCGAGAAGGTCAGGCTCACCATGGTGCCTTCCTTCGTGCATGAGCTCGATGTCGGGATCGACACGCCGCATTGGGGAAGGATCAAGGCCGATATCTGCTACGGCGGCATCTTCTATGCGCTCGTCGATGTCGGCCAGATCAACCTGACGATCGAAAAGGCCAATGCTGCCGGTCTCGTCCAGGCCGGCATGATCCTGAAAGAGCTGATCAACCGCGACATCAAGGTCGTCCACCCCGAAATCCCGGCCATCTCGGGCGTCGCCTACGTCATGTTCCGCGATACTGAAGCGGACGGCACGGTGCGCACCTGTACTACCATGTGGCCGGGCCGCGCCGACCGCTCGCCCTGCGGCACCGGCAATTCCGCCAATCTCGCCACCCTCTATGCCCGCGGCAAGGCCAAGGTCGGCGATAGCTTCACTTCGAAATCGATCATCGGCTCGGAATTCGAGGTCGGCCTGCAGGCAGTCACCGAGGTCGCCGGCCGCCCGGCGGTCATCCCCACCATCACCGGCCGCGGCTTCACCTTCGGCCTGACCCAGGTCGCGCTCGACCCCTTCGACCCGCATCCCGGCGGCTTTGCGCTGACCGATGTCTGGGGCCCGTCGGCCGGGGAGATCTGACCGCTTGCCAGCGAAGAGTTTTGCCTGAGATTGCCGCTCCCGGCGAACCTTCTCCGCCGTGCCGTCAGCGGAGTTGCGATATTCTGGCGCTGACTTGGTCTGCGGCAAGCCTCTCGGCTGGCGCCGGCCTGCCGAGCAGATAACCTTGGCCGATGTCGCAGCCCAGATCCTGAAGCCGCTGACGCTGGCTCTCCTCTTCGATGCCTTCGGCTGTTATCGTCACGCCAAGTCCGGCACCGAGAGCGATGATGGCTTTGATCACCTTGTCCTGCTTTTCATCGGTTTCGAACGAAGCGACGAAGCTCCTGTCGATCTTGATCTTGTCGAACCGATAGCTGGAGAGCTGGGAGAGGCTGGAATAGCCTGTTCCGAAGTCGTCGAGCGCGATCCTGACCCCCGCGTTCACCAGGTCGTCGAGGACGATTCGAGCGGTGACAGCGTCTTGGATGATGGCGCTCTCCGTCACTTCCAGCTCGATCCTGTGCGCGGGCAGACCGACGTCACCCAAAATCTTGAGAATTCTGAGCCCCAGCAACCGGTCGCTCAGCTGGATCGGAGACAGGTTGAACGACAGAACCAGATCGCTCGGCCAGGAAAGCGCATCGGTACAGGCATGACGAAGCAACTGGTCCGTCAGGTCGACGATCAGGCCGGCCTCCTCCGCCACTGGAATGAATTCGCTCGGCGGGATGAATTCGCCGGAAGCCGTCCTCCAGCGGGCGAGCGCCTCGAAGCCGATAATCTTATTCGTCTTCAGGTCCACGAGAGGCTGATAGTAGGGAACGATTTCAGCGTTCTTGATGGCGGCTCTTAAATCCGCTTCCACGCGAATCCGTTTTGCCAGCTCGTCCTGCATCGAGGAGACGAAGGGCTTCACCAGGTTGCGCCCCTGCTTTTTCGCCACATACATCGCGCAGTCCGAATGTCGAATGGCCTGGCTTAGGTCATCGCCGTTTTCCGGACAAAGTGCGAAGCCGACACTGGCGCCGAGATCGACGGCGACGCCGTTGAATGTGACGGGCTTGCTGATCACGCTAACGATGCGCTCTCCCAAAGCGGCGAAATCAACATTGCCGGTACGACGCGCCAAAACGACGAATTCGTCACCGCCAAGGCGGAAAACGCGATCTCGGGGAAAGAGGGAAGAGAGCCGCTGAGCAACGGCCTTCAGCACCGCATCACCGTGATCGTGCCCGAGGAGATCGTTGATCTTCTTGAAGCCGTCGAGATCGATACTGAATGCAGCATAGGCTTCCTGTGTCCTCTGGTCGCTCATCGCCTGCGCGCAGACGGAGTCCAGGAACCTGCGGTTAGGCAGCTCGGTAAGCGTATCGTGACATGCAATCCAGTCCACGTTCTTTTCGGCCTGCAGCCTGCGATTGACCTCTCTCGAAAGATCGCTGATCCTCAGCGCGGAATAAATGAGTCCCAGGAATCCGGAGATGTTCAGCGCCAGGAGCGCGTGGTCCAGCGGATAGTCGTCATGGTTGTCGATGAACTCATCCAGCCGCTCATGCCAATGAAGCCCCCATGACAGGCAGAAGAGAAGCAGGAAGATCGCGAGCCAGGCAATGACCTCGATCTGGGGTCTTGTAGGTTGGATGCGAGACATAAACAGCTCCTGTTGTGTGAAGAGCCATCATGGCCAGTTCGGAGGACCGCATCGTCCCGACATATTTCAATCGACAACCTTCGTCGCCGAACGCCGGCATCGGCGTCCTCCTGGACCATGGCCGAAGACCGCCGCAATTCATTCGGGCGGAGTTAAGTGCATCGGGCTGTCCGGCATCGGCAATCCCAATATCTTTGTGATCGCCGAAGGTTAATGGCGAGTTGCGGTGGCGGCGATATAGCGCGCTTCGCTGCGTGCAACGGATATGTTTCCCGTAAATCGGATGGTGGCTGCGGACGAAAGTCGACGAACTGATAAGCGCGCTGAGGTCTGCCGGCCAACCGGTTTCAAAGTTCCGCCTCTCGCAACAGCGCGTTCAGACGGGTTGCCCATTCCTTGTTGCCATCTCTGAATGGACCGAGCGCATCGCCGGCAGTCTCGGGAAGATCGCTTGCAGCGGCACCAAAGCGGTGCGCCTGCTCACGGTGTCCCGCGGCCGCGTGGCAGCATGCCTGGATGCGCAGCAGTGCCGGCCAGTCGGGTCGCGCCTTCAGCGCTGTGCGCACAGTCTCGAGCGCGCCCTCGATGTCACCGGAAAAGAGCAGCGCGAGCATCAGTAGGCTGAACCAGACCCTGTTCTGCGGATCGTTCGGATTGAGTTCGAGACCGCGCGCCAGGGGCTTGCGCGCGCCGGCAGCATCGCCCGAGAAAAGACGAGCCATGCCGAGGACGAGATGCCCCAGGGCGAAGCTCGAGCCGAGTTCGATGGAGCGTTCCGCTGCCAGGATCGCCTGCTCGGCCCTGCCCGTATAGGCCGACACGATCGCCAGCGCATAGTGCGAGTAGGGGTTGCGCGCGTCGAGGTAGATCGCCCGCAGCGCCGCATCCAGGCCTTCCTTCCCGTCCGCGGTGGAATTTTCCGTCCATCCGTAGGCGATGAGGCCTGCATTGACCCGCGCCCGCCAGATCTGCGCCTCTGGAAGCATGGGGTCGAGTTCCGCCGCCTGGCGGAAAAATTGCCTGGCGAGAAGGTGGGTCGGCTGCGATACCTTGTGGAAATGGAATGTGCCTTGCCGCACGAGATCCCAGGCCGTGATGTTGCCCGTGTGCGGAGCGACCGGAAGCCCATGGCGCAACAGCAGCTCGGGTTCGACCGCTGCGGCGATCCGCTCGGCGATGGCGTCCTGCACCGCAAAGACCTCGTCCAGCTGAAGATCGTAATGTTCGGACCAGACGGTGGCGCCTTTCATTGCGTCGGCGAGGTGCACCGATATCCGGATTCGTTCGCCCGTATGCCGTATGGCTCCGTCGACCAGGAAATCGACGCCAAGTTCGCTCGCGACGGCCTGCGGGTCTCTCGAACCATTTCTCCTGGTGAAACTCGCCCCGCGCGACGCGACTCGGAACCATCTGAATTGGGCGAGCGCCATGATCAGGTCATCGGCGATACCCTCGGCCAGATACTGTCTCTCGGTATCGCCGCCGAGGTTTTCGAACGGGAGGACGGCAATTCCCGGATTGGATCTGGCCCGCGCGTGCCATCCGCCATCGGCTCTGTCGGTCAGGCTCTCCACTGGGCCCAAAAATCTGTATCCGACCCGTGGGACCGTGACGATCCAGCCGCTGCCGTCCTGCGCGGGGCCGAGCAGCTTGCGAAGGGCAGCAATCTGAACGGAAAGATTGCTTTCCTCGACGGTCAGTCCCGGCCACACGGCATCCATCAGGGCTGACTTTGAAACCACACCTCCCTCTGCCGCAAGCAGAGCGGCAAGCAGCGAAGCGCCGCGGGCGCCGATGGCGACAGGCCTGCTGTCGCGGAGCAGACATCCGTTCTCGGCAGTGAACTCGAAGTGGCCGAATGCGAGGTGTTGGGCGTTCATGATGCGAGAATGATACGCCGATTTCGTAGCTTTTTGGAATTTTTCGGCCTCGCTTCAGGACTCGCGCCGGCCGAGCGCGCAGAGTCCGCTCTATTGCAGCAGTCGAAGGAGTGTAAGCGATGACGAACCAAGCAATGCAGCCGAAGCCCGATGCATTTATCGCTAAGGTCGTTCGCGGCAGCGGCAGCCATGTCGCCAAGCAGGGATCGGTCTATCGCTCGGGCGTCTCGGCAGAAAGTGCCGGATCAACCATACTGTGGCTTGGCATGATTTCCCTTCCCGCAGGCAGACGAACCAGCGCCCATCGTCATGAGGGGCACGAGACGGCCCTTTTAATGACGGCAGGCCAGGAAATCGAGATCTGGTCCGGCGCAGCGCTCGAACGGCGCGAAACCGTCCGGCCGGGCGACTACCTGTTGATTCCGGCCGGCGTTCCGCACGTGGCCGTCAACCGCAGTAGCGAAGACGCCGAGTTCCTCGGTGCGCGTAACGATCCCGCGGCCAATGAGAGCGTCGTTCTGATGCCGGAGCTCGACGCGACCGTCCCCTGAGGCATGTCGCTCGGAACTGTGCAGTGGTTCCAGGTTGCAGGCCGGCGCCCCGTTTGGCCCGCCATACTCTGATCACACTGGGAGGTGCATGATGACTATCATCGAGCAACGTCTGGCCGAAATGGGCCTGGAATTGCCCGAGCCTTTGAAGGTTCGCGACGGGCTGCGCATGCCGTTCGCTTGGGTTCGCCTGCGCGGCACCCGCGCTTACATTTCGGGTCACGTCGCGTGTAACCGCGATGGAACACTGGCAAATCCCCTTGGCAAGGTGGGTGCCGAGGTTTCGCCGGAGGAGGGTTACGCCTCGGCGCGGCTCGTCGCGCTGGCCCATCTTGCCAGTCTCAAGCGGGCCATCGGAGACCTCGATCGGGTGACCGCTTGGCTGCGCGTCTTCGCCATGGTGAATGTCGCTCCGGGCTTCAACGAGACGCCGCTCGTTACCAACGGCTATTCCGATCTGATTCTGGAACTGTATGGTCCCGACGTTGGCGCCCATGCACGCTCCTCAATCGGCATGGTCATCCCATTGAATGCGCCCCTGAACTGCGAAGCGGAAGTCGAAATCGATGGTGACTGAAACGCCCGACCCTTCAGTAGACAAACGGATCGACGTCGGCCGCCTGCGCGCCTGCCTCCTTCGGGTAGATCACCCCCTTGCGCAGGATGATGTTGGCATAGAGTCTGGGCTCGCTGGTCTGGATCACCGCATGGGCGGCCCGCACCCGGCCGTAAAAGTCTTGGCCGAGGAGCGGTACGACCTGCCGGTGCGGCTCGTGGCGGGCGCAGCAGTCGATCATCTCCTCATGCACGGGGTCGAGCCTGTCGCGCTCGGCCTTGACGGTGGAGCGAAAGATCGCTTCGGGCACGAAATCGTCGATCGGCAATACGCTGAGCACGGCGTTGACAACCGGGATGAGGCGGTGGCCGTCGAGCCGGATCAGCCGGCGGGCGTGTTCGACGCCCGGATAATTGCCGTCGACGATGGCGATCTCGTCGCCATGGCCCATGGCGCGAAGCGTGAAAAGCAGTTCCGGGCTCAGAAGCGGATCAAGTCCCTTCAGCATGGTCAACCTCCTTGAAGAGTACGTTTTGGTCTGTGAGGTAACGCGCGAAGATCGGCAGGCTTGCGCCGCCGATGGCGCGTGCCTGGGCGCCGACCATGCCTTCGATGATATCGGGCATGACGACGCCCTGCAGGTCGAGCTTGGCGGCTTCCGTTATCGTCGCCTGCACGACGCGGCTGCGCACCCAGTTGGGAAAGCCGCCGTCGATCACCGCTGCGCTGAAATCGACGATCGAGGCGGCGGCCACGATCGCCTGCGCCAGTGCCTTGGCGCTGTCCTGTATCCAGGTCTCCATCGGCTCGCCGAAATCCACCCAGTCGTCGGCGGAATACCAGAGCGGCTGCGGATCGACACCACGCTCGCGCAGCATGTTTTCGAGCACGAAGATCGAGGCGATTTCGAGCAGCTGCATCGTCTCGCCGTTCTTGCCGCGCACCGGCAGCGGGCCGATCGCGCCCGCCGTGCCGGTGCGGCCGGAAAAGATCGCCGAATTCAACACGATGCCGCCGCCGATGAAGGAGCCGATGAAGAAATAGACGAAATCGGGATAGGACGGCCCGACGCCGAAGACGAGTTCGGCGCCGCAGGCGCTGGTCGCGTCGTTCTGCAGGAAGACGGGATGGGAAACGCGCGCGGCGATTTCCGCCTGCAGGTCGACTTCTCGCCACACCTCCATGGCGCCCGGCGGCGCGCCCACCTCCTCGGCCCAGTTCCAGAGCTCGAAAGGCGCGGCGATGCCGAGGCCGGCAATGCGGCTGCGCTGCTTCTCGTCGAGCCGGCCTTCCAGTTCCTGAATGCCCGACGTGACGAAAGCGAGGATTTCCTGGGGCAGCGGATAGGCATAGGTCTGGTGCAGCTGCATGCGGATGCGGCCGACGAAATCCATCAGCACCAGGTCGGCGCTGCGGCGGCCCATCTTCAGGCCGAAGGAATAGACGGCGTCGGGATTGAGGTGCATCGGGATCGACGGCTGGCCGACGCGGCCGCGGATCGGCGCCCCGCGCAGAAGCAGCCCTTCCTTTTCCAGGACCCGCATGATGACGGAGACGGTCTGCGCCGAAAGCCCGGTCCGGCGCGCGATATCGGCTTTCGAAAGCCCGCCATAGAGACGCACCAGCGACAGCACGAGCCGCTCGTTATAGGCCCGCACCCTGACCTGGTTCGCACCCCCGGCCGGACTGAGAATTGGTGGCGGGACCGGTATGTTTTCCGGTCCATCCAAGGACGACATGGCCGCTCCTCCCGATCGTTGGCCTATGCCTGATTTTCGCCGAGCATGCCACATCGAATTAATAATTCAATTGGATTTATTTATTGACAAGCGGATTTCTTTTCGCTCTTAATTGCCATCGTCAAGGGCACGGGACGGCTTTGAAGCCTCCGAGTGCCGTCTGTAAATTCCGGTCCCGCAGGGGCGGCGCCGGCAAACTCTGGGAGGAGTTCCATGAAGAAATCAGTTCTCGCTTTCGGCGCGCTCGCGCTCGGTGTCGCTTTCTCCGCTCCGGCGATGGCGGCAGACGTTTCCGCCTGCCTCATCACCAAGACCGACACCAACCCCTTCTTCGTCAAGATGAAGGAAGGTGCGACGGCCAAGGCCAAGGAACTCGGCGTCTCGCTGAAGTCCTACGCCGGCAAGATCGACGGTGACAGCGAAAGCCAGGTTGCGGCGATCGAAAGCTGCATTGCCGACGGCGCAAAGGGCATCCTGCTGACGGCTTCGGACACCAAGGGCATCGTGCCTGCGGTCAAGAAGGCCCGCGACGCCGGCCTGCTGGTCATCGCGCTCGACACGCCGCTCGAGCCGGCCGATGCCGCCGACGCCACCTTCGCCACCGACAACCTGCTCGCCGGCAAGCTGATCGGCCAGTGGGCCAAGGAAACCCTCGGCGACAAGGCCGCGGATGCCAAGGTCGGCTTCCTCGACCTGACGCCGTCGCAGCCGACGGTCGACGTTCTGCGCGACCAGGGCTTCATGATCGGCTTCGGCATCGACCCGAAGAACCCGGACAAGATCGGCGACGAAGACGACAAGCGCATCGTCGGCCATGACGTGACCAACGGCAATGAAGAAGGCGGCCGCAAGGCCATGGAAAACCTTCTGCAGAAAGATCCCGGCATCAACGTCATCCACACGATCAACGAACCGGCCGCTGTCGGCGCCTATCAGGCGCTGAAGGCCGTCGGCATGGAAAAGAACGTGCTGATCGTCTCGGTCGACGGCGGTTGCCCGGGCGTCAAGTCGGTCAAGGAAGGCGTCATCGGCGCCACCTCGCAGCAGTATCCGCTGCTGATGGCGTCGCTCGGCATCGAGGCGATCAAGAAGTTCGCCGACTCGGGTGAAAAGCCGAAGCCGACCGAAGGCAAGTCCTTCTTCGACACCGGCGTCTCGCTCGTCACCGACAAGCCGGTTTCCGGCGTAAAGTCGATCGACACCAAGGAAGGCACGGATAAGTGCTGGGGCTGAGCCCTGTCTGATTGAAAGAGAAACGGCCGGGGCTTGATCCCCGGCCGTTTTGGACGGACGATGTGCCGTCGCCCCACCGGCTAAAGCAATGAACGGATGAACAGGGTGACGGCCTCCGCGCGGGTTCGGCGCGCGGATGCGGAGGAGGAACCATGACCGGAGCACAGGAATTCGAACGCGTCCTCGACGGCAGCGACAAGAACGTCGCCTCCTTCGAGCACCAGGATGTCTCGCTGATCAAGCGGGCACAGCATTTTCTGCACTCGACGCCGGCCGCCGTGCCGCTGATCGTTTTGGTACTATCGATCATCATCTTCGGGATCGCGATCGGCGGACGGTTCTTCTCGTCATACACATTGACGCTGATCCTGCAGCAGATCGCCATCGTCGGCATTCTCGGCGCCGCCCAGACGCTCGTCATCCTGACCGCCGGCATCGATCTTTCGATCGGCGTCATCATGGTGATCTCGGCCGTCATCATGGGCAATGTCGCGATTACATACGGCATTCCGACACCGGTCGCGGTTCTCGTAGGCCTTGTCGTCGGCGGTCTGTGCGGCTTGCTGAACGGCGCCCTCGTCGCCTTCATGAAACTGCCGCCCTTCATCGTCACGCTCGGCACCTGGAACATCGTCATGGCGACGAATTTCATCTATTCCGCCAATGAGACGATCCGCGACACCGACGTCGACGAACAGGCGCCGCTGCTGCATCTTTTCGCCGCGAGCTTCAGGCTCGGCAGCGCCGTGCTGACGCTCGGCGTCATCGCCATGGTGCTGCTCGTCCTCCTGCTCTGGTACGTGCTCAATCACACCGCCTGGGGCCGGCATGTCTATGCGGTCGGCGACGATCCGGAAGCGGCCAAGCTCTCCGGCATCCAGACCAAGAAGGTGCTGTTGACCGTCTATACGATTTCGGGCGTCATCGCCGCCTTCGCCGCCTGGGTCTCGATCGGCCGCAACGGCTCGATCTCGCCCTCCTCGGCGGTGACCGATTATAACCTCCAGGCGATCACCGCGACTGTCATCGGCGGCATCTCGCTCTTCGGCGGCCGCGGCTCCATTCTCGGCACGCTCTTCGGCGCAATGATCGTCGGCGTCGTGTCGATGGGCCTCAACATGCTCGGCGCCGATCCGCAATGGAAAGTCCTTTTGACGGGCGTGCTGATCATCGCCGCCGTCGCCATCGACCAGTGGATCAGAAAGGTTTCGGTGTAATCATGGCTCGCGAACCCCTTCTCACCGCCCGCGGTCTGGTCAAGCGTTATGGCCGCGTCACTGCGCTCGACAATGCCGATTTCGACCTCTACCCGGGTGAAATCCTTGCCGTCATCGGCGATAACGGCGCCGGCAAGTCCTCGCTGATCAAGGCGATCTCGGGCGCCGTCACCCCGGACGAGGGCGTGATCACGCTCGAAGGCAAGCAGGTGCAGTTCCGCTCGCCGATGGAAGCGCGCGAGGCCGGCATCGAAACCGTCTATCAGAACCTCGCTCTGTCGCCGGCGCTGTCGATCGCCGACAACATGTTCCTCGGCCGCGAGATCCGCAAACCCGGTCCGCTCGGTTCGCTGTTCCGCATGCTCGACCGGCCGGCCATGGAAAAGCTGGCGCGCAACAAGCTGACCGAACTCGGCCTGATGACCATCCAGAACATCAACCAGGCGGTGGAGACGCTCTCGGGCGGCCAGCGCCAGGGTGTGGCCGTCGCCCGCGCCGCCGCCTTCGGCTCGAAGGTCATCATCATGGACGAACCGACGGCGGCCCTCGGCGTCAAGGAAAGCCGGCGCGTGCTGGAACTGATCCTCGACGTGCGCGCTCGCGGCCTGCCGATCGTGCTGATTTCCCACAACATGCCGCATGTTTTCGAAGTGGCCGACCGCATCCATATCCACCGTCTCGGCCGGCGCCTCACGGTGATCGATCCGAAGGAATACACCATGTCGGACGCCGTCGCCTTCATGACCGGCGCCAAGGCGGTGCCGACGGAGCCCGTCGCGGCATGACGGCGAGCGTCGACGAAATTGCCGGCGAGGTTCTAAACCGCGCCGGTGATGCCAAACGTTTCCTGATCGCCATCGCCGGGCCGCCCGGCGCCGGCAAATCGACCATGGCCGACAATCTCGCCGACGCCCTGAAGGCGAAGGGCGAGAGCGTCGCGGTGCTGCCCATGGATGGTTTCCACATGGACAACGCCATTCTCATCGAACGCGGCCTGCTTGCCCGCAAGGGCATTCCGGAAACCTTTGATGTCCGCGGCTTCCTGGATATCGTCCGCGCCGTTCGCCCCGCAGATCAGGAAGTTCTCGTGCCCGTCTTCGACCGTTCGCGCGAGCTTGCGATCGCCTCTGCCCGCCCGATCGATCCGAAGGACCGCTTCATTATCGTCGAGGGCAACTACCTGCTCTTCACCCAGGGCAAATGGGCCGAACTCGACGGCATCTTCGATTATACCATCATGCTCGCCCCGCCGATCGAGGTACTGGAAGAGCGCCTTTGGGATCGCTGGCGCGGTTATAGGCTGACCGAGGAGGAGGCGAGCGCCAAGGTCTACGGCAACGACCTGCCGAATGGCCGGCTGATCCTCGAAAACCGCCGCCCCGCCGATGTCACGCTGGAGATCGCGCTGGCGTGATGCCGCGGCGATTGTCTTAATATGATGGATGGTGCTATCGAGGCCGCAGACGCATCGCTTCGGAGGTCTGCCATGCAATCGATCACCATCCGCCGCCCCGACGACTGGCACCTGCATCTGCGCGACGGCGCCATGCTGGAAGGCGTGATCGCCGATACGAGCCGCACCTTCGCCCGCGCCATCATCATGCCCAATCTCGTGCCGCCCGTCGTCACGACCGCGGATGCGAAGGCCTATCGCGAGCGCATCCTCAAGGCGCTGCCGGAGGGCCATAGCTTCCAGCCGCTGATGACGCTTTATCTCACCGAGCATACCAGCCCCGACGATGTGGAAGAGGGCGCCAGAAGCGGCCTCATCACCGCCGTCAAGCTTTATCCCGCCGGCGCCACCACCAATTCGCATGGCGGCGTGCGCGACATGGAAAAGGCGATGCCGGTGCTGGAGCGCATGGCTGAGATCGGCCTGCCGCTCTGCGTCCATGGCGAGGTGACGACGCCCGATGTCGATATCTTCGACCGCGAGGCCGTCTTCATCGAGACCGTGCTCGATCCGCTGCGCAAGCGCCTGCCCGAGCTGAAGGTGACGATGGAGCATGTGACGACATCGGATGGTATCGATTACATCAAGGCCGCCAAATCAAATCTCGCCGGCTCGATCACCACCCATCATCTGATCATCAACCGTAACGCCATCCTCGTCGGCGGCATCCGCCCGCATTATTACTGCCTGCCGGTCGCCAAGCGCGAAAATCACCGGCTGGCTCTGCGCGCGGCGGCCACCAGCGGAGACGCCCGCTTCTTCCTCGGCACCGATTCCGCCCCGCATGTCGATCCGCTGAAGGAATGCGCCTGCGGCTGCGCCGGCATCTACACCTCGATCAATACGATGAGCTGCCTTGCTCATGTTTTCGAGGAGGAGGGCGCTCTGGGCAGGCTCGAAGCCTTCACATCGCTGAACGGGCCGGCTTGGTATGGGCTTGCGCCGAACGACGAACGCATGACGTTGTCAAGGCAGGCCGAGCCGGTTGTTTTTCCCGCGAAGATAGAAACCGGCGCCGGTCCGGTGACGGTTTTCGATCCCATGTTTCCGCTGCATTGGCGGGCTCAGCTCTGAATTTTGCCTCGGCGCATTCAATTTTAAATAGATTTTTGCCCAAAACCCCAGCTTCGGTGTTAAATCCGTAACATTTGCTTTGTGCAGTGCATGATTTTTTAACGGAATGCGTAAGACATTCCTGATCACCGACAGATGAGCTGTGAACGTTATCCGGCGCGGCGGTAGCCGCGGAGATTGAAGCATGATGCTTGATTACAACTCCCTCCTGCTGGCGCTGGGTGTTTCGGCGGCATGTCTGGCCGTGACGCTGATGGGCAGCTGGCTCGCCCGCCGAGCCGAAACGGTGTTGCTGACCGCGACCATCGGTCTCGTCCTCGTCGTCAGCGGCATTTTCGTCTACAGCGCCTATGTGAATACGCCGGACAAATGGCTTGGCGTGGCCAATTTCGTGCTGTTCCAAGCCGGTTTCGCCGCCATCTGGGGTGCCGGTCATCAGTTCTGCACCGGTCGCCTGTCCTTCGTTTCCATTTTCCTGCGCGCGCTCGCGGCGATGGCCTTCTCGGTTCCGCCGATGATATCGGGTTACGACGGCCTTGCCTTCATGGCTGAGAACCTCGCCATCGCCTTCCTGCTCTTTGCCACCGCGCGCCAATATTGGCTCGCCCGCGCCGAGGCGCCGGCGCCGATCCTCGGCATCACGGGGCTTTATACGCTGACGGCGATTTCCTTCGTGCTTTGCTCCGCCGTGTTGATCTCCGACGGAAAGCTGGTGCTTGGCAAAGCTCCCAACAACTGGGCGGAGGATCTGAGCCTTGCCGTCTGCATCGCCGGCATGACCGGGATCGGCGCGCTGTCTCTGGCGCTGCATCAGTGGCGGCTCGCCGCCCGCCATCGTCTAGAGGCGATCACCGATCCGCTGACCGGCCTGCTCAACCGTCGTGCCCTCTTCGACGAATACGGCACGCGCCCGATGGGCACGACCACCGCCGTCATCGTCTTCGATATCGATCATTTCAAATCCGTCAACGACCGCTTCGGCCATGCCGCCGGCGACCATGTTCTCAAGGTTTTTGCCGCCGAACTGTTAGCCCATTGCCGCGCCGGCGATACCGCAGCCCGGCTCGGCGGCGAAGAGTTCGCGCTGGTGATGAAGGAAATCATGCCCGGCCGGGCGGAGCTCGCGGCCGAGCGTATTCGCCGCGCCTTCGAGGCCCGTGAAATCCCGGTCGACGGCGAGACGCTGAAATGCACGGTCAGCGTCGGTGTCGCCCCCGGCCGCTCGAATGCGTTGGATTTCGACGCCATGTTGAGTGCCGCCGACAAGGCGCTCTACGCCGCCAAGCGCGGCGGCCGCAATCGGGTGGAGCTTGCCGGCTACCTGCAGGCGGTTCCGGTCGAGGCATCGCGCACGGCGTCTTGATTCCGGACCGGCGCCCTCATAATATTGTCCTCGGCCGGATGCGGCCAGCCGCCCCGCGACGTTTCGGCGTTATGGTGAATGCATCCAGAAACATCCTTCACATCCCTTGCCGTTTGGCGATCGATGGCGAACGGGTCAGTAGACGCGGGCACTGATCGTCCTGTTTGCCGCCAACGGAAGGATGACATCATGCGCGATTTTCGCGATGCCAAGCTCATGGCAAAGACTTTGCGGCAGGCCCTTGCAGACCGCGATATTTCGCTGACCCACAGCGAGGCGCTCGAAATCGTCGCCCGGCAGTTCGGGTTCGATCAATGGAACATCCTCTCGGCGAAGATCGATACGGCCGGTGCTGCCCGCTCCACAGTGGGCATCGAGCCGCCGATGCCGATCTTCCGCATCTTCTCGGTCGAAAAGGCCATGGAATTCTATTGCGGCTTCCTTGGCTTCAATCTCGATTGGGAACACCGCTTCGGCGACAATTCCCCCCTCTATTGCCAGGTCTCGCGGGACGGCATGGCGCTGCACTTGAGCGAACATTCCGGGGATGCGAGCCCCGGCGCCAAGGCTTTCGTCCGCGTCGCGAACGTGCGCGCCTACCACGCCGAGCTTTCAGGCAAGGACTACCGCTATATGAAGCCCGGCGTGGAGGACGCGCCCTGGGGGCTCGAGATGACCGTCATAGATCCTTTCAGCAATCGCATTGTCTTTTGCGAGCAGAAGTGACCGCGCGGCGCAGGGCGTTGCTCCTCCGCCTTTTCACAGGATCATCAGCGCCCGCACGAAGGCCACCGAGGCGAGCAGCGAGGCGATCGTCCTCACATGGTTCCACCACGTCCAGTCCCTGAGATAGGTGGTCCAGAGCGCGGTCGCTTCCGTCCCGCCGCCGCTGACTTTTGCCAGCGCATCGTTCATCGGCACGTTGAAGACGATGGTGGATATGAACGAGGCAAGGACATAAAGCGCGGCGCCCGCCAGCATCAGCAAGGATGCTCCGCTCCGCCAGTCGATCACCGCCAGCACGGCGATGACGAGGCAGAGGATCGCCGTCGGCACGAAGAGGCCCATGAAGGGCGAGCGGACGATCGTCACGTTGATCGAGTTCATGGCAGCGATGGCCTGTTCCACCGGGATGCGCGAAAAGGCAGTCATGATGAAGGTCGAGAAGGCGAAGAAGATGCCGGCGACGAGGCCGCTGCCGATCGCGGCGGCCACGAGGGAAAGGATGAGGACGATCTGTATGTCGAAGCTCCTTCCAGGGACAAAATAAGAGAAAGTCTCTTATTTGCAAAATGAGATAATCTCTCTTATTTTGTTTGTCAACCGCCAAGGAGCAGACGATGTCGGAACAATCAGCCGCAACGCGCCGGCGATCGCCCCAGCCTATCGGCCAGCCGCGCCGCATTCCGAGCCAGCAGCGTGGACGCGAGCGCTTCGAAAAGATCCTCGCCGTCGCGGCGGAACTGATCGAAAGCAATGGCAGCGATGGCTTGAAGATGAGCGAGATCGTCGAAAAGGCCGGCCTTTCCTTCGGCGCCCTCTATCAGTATTTCCCCGACAAGACTTCGATCATCCGGACATTGGCCGAGCGCTTCAACGAGCAGGGCAGGCGATGCGTCGAGGTCGAGCTGGAGAAGGTGACGGACACCGAAAGTCTGCGCATCGCGCTCTGCGTCATCGCGGATGAATATTATGCTTTCTTCCGCCGCGAACCCGTGATGCGCGATATCTGGCATGCGACCCACACGGACAAGCTTCTTCAGGAGGTCGATGCCGAGGACATGGAATTCCATGCGCAGGCCCTGCTTTCGGTGCTACAACGACTATGGCCGGCGCGGACCGAGACCGAGCTTCTGGCCATTGCCCGGCTGACGATGCAGTTGCTGGCAGCCGCGGTTCGCTACGCGGTTTCGCTCGACGAGGAAGAAGGTGCGCGGGCGATCGCGCTCTTCAAGATGATGCAGGTTGCCGATATCGACCGGTTGCTCGGCTGACGGCTGTCTTCCGTCTGGAAACCGGCCGCTCTTGCTGCTATTGCCGCTTTAACGTCAGCCGAAGGAGAGAGCCGCATGATCCAGACCACATTCCCCGACCGCGCTATCATGGCGGAACTGCTGGCAAAGATGCTCTGGGAGATCAAGGCGGTGCACTTCAACGCCGAGACGCCCTATAAATATGCCTCCGGCATCATGAGCCCCGTCTATATCGACTGCCGCAAGCTCCTGTCCTTCCCGCGCGTCCGCTCGACGGTGATGGATTTTGCCGCCAGCACGCTCCTGCGCGATGCCGGCTTCGAGCAGTTCGATTGCATCGCCGGCGGCGAAACCGCGGGCATTCCCTTCGCCGCACTGCTTGCCGATCGTCTCGGCCTGCCGATGATCTATGTCCGCAAGAAGCCGAAGGGCCATGGCCGCAACGCGCAGATCGAGGGCGAGATGAAAGAAGGTTCGCGCGTCCTTGTCATCGAGGATCTGACGACGGCCGGCGGCAGCATGTTCACCTTCATCGATGCCGTTCGCGCTGCCGGCGGCATCGTCGATCATGGCATCGCGCTTTTCTTCTACGGCATTTTCCCGGAAGCCCACCATCGCTTCGCCAATGGCAAGGTCCGGCTCCATTATATCGCCACCTGGCGCGAAGTTCTCGCGATCGCCAAGCAGCAGAAGCTCTTCGACGAGAAGACGCTGTCGGAAGTCGAGGCCTTCCTCGATGCGCCGCTCGCCTGGTCGGCGAGGAATGGTGGTGTCAGTGAGCTTTCGCTCTAGCCTTTTGACAAAAGCTCGCTTAATCGATTGAAGAACGCGTAGATCCTGTTGGGAGGAATTCGATGATTTTGTGCTGCGGCGAAGCCTTGATCGACATGCTGCCGAGGGACACGACCCTTGGTGAAAAGGGCTTTGCGCCCTATGCCGGCGGTGCGATCTTCAACACCGCCATCGCGCTCGGCCGCCTCGGCATCCCCACCGCCTTCTTCACCGGTATCGCCGACGACATGATGGGCGAAATCCTGCTTGCGACGCTGAAGGCGAGCAACGTCGATTACAGCCCATGCGCCATCACCCCGCGCCCTTCGACGATCGCCTTCGTCAAGCTGGTCAACGGCCAGGCGACCTATGCCTTCTACGATGAAGGCACGGCAGGCCGGATGATCACCGAAGCCGACCTGCCGGCGCTTGGTGACGATTGCGAAGCGCTGCATTTCGGCGCCATCAGCCTGATCCCAAGCCCCTGCGGCGAAACCTACGAAGCACTGCTCGACCGCGAAGCCGCCCGGCGCGTCATCTCGCTCGATCCGAACATCCGCCCCGGCTTCATCAAGGACAAGCAGGCGCATATGGCGCGCATCAGGCGTATGGCCGCAAAATCCGACATCATCAAATTCTCCGACGAGGATCTCGAATGGTTCGGCCTTTCAGGCGACCATGACACACTCGCGGCCCACTGGCTCGCCCATGGCGCCAAGCTCGTCGTCATCACCAAGGGCGCCGAAGGCGCCTCCGGCTATACCAGGGATCGCAAGGTAACGGTGCCGAGCGAGCGCGTTGCCGTCGTCGATACGGTCGGCGCCGGCGATACCTTCGACGCCGGCGTGCTGGCCTCGCTGAAGATGGATAATCTGCTGACCAAGCAACAGGTCGCCTCACTCGACGAAAAGGCGGTGCGCAACGCCCTGACGCTCGGCGCCAAAGCCGCGGCCGTCACCGTGTCCCGCGCCGGCGCCAACCCGCCCTGGGCGCGGGAGATCGGGCTTTAGAGCCAGCGGCACCAGACATGATTGCCCACATCCGGCGTCTTTTACAGTTTTTTGCTCCGCATTGTCGCGAAGTGGAGACTAATGAAAGACTGTTGAAAATGATTGACGACAGGGGCTCGTGGCAGGGGGCTCACAACCTCTTCCAGCATATCCGCCATAAGACATTACGGGCAGAGCGAGCATCCGATGATGTCGGGCAGGCTCAGTATCTCTTCGAAGAAGCCTGCGCGAAATCTCTGTACAACCTCTCTGGAGCGACCGCTCCGTTTGATACAGATTCGCCGTTTTGGATAGCTTCAAACGCCTTGTCTCTTGCAAGGCGGCTAAACCTTGATCCGATCGAGGTCGTGGATATTCTGGTTGAGGCTTAAGCGCGACGTCTCGATTCCCTCTTCTCCCCAGTGGGGAGAAGGTGCCCGTAGGGCGGATGAGGGGGCCGTTGAACTCAGGTCTTTCCACGCCTCTACTGGGTTCGGCCACAGTTGTGTCGTCGTAATTGTGGCCAGAGCGCTACTGTTGGTGGAATAGGATTTACGCAAGGGCCGTGTGGCCCCCTCATCCGCCTGCCGGCACCTTCTCCCCGAGGGGAGAAGAGATATGCGGCAACGTTTCGATCCTCTCTTCTCCGATCGGTGCCTACCCGAAAGACCGGTCGGCACCGATCGATCAGGAGGCTGTCCGGGGAGCCACGCTACGGCCGAAGCTCGGCAGCGACCACCAGGTCGTGCAAGAAGTCTTTGCACCAAAGCGAGACATCGTGAGAGAGCAGATGTTCCATCATCATGCTCCAGCGGTCGCGGCGCTCTTCGAGGGACATCGCAAGGCCCCTGGCAAGCGCATTGGCAGTGCCTTCGACGTCGTAGGGGTTGACCAGCAATGCGCCCTTCAACTCTCGTGCTGCGCCGGCGAAGCGCGATAGCACCAAGACGCCCGGACGATCAGGGTTCTGGGCGGCGACATATTCCTTGGCGACGAGGTTCATGCCGTCGCGTAGCGGCGTCACCAGCCCGATCGTCGCCAGGCGGTAGAGGCCGGCGAGCACGCTGCGGCTGACCGATCGGTTGACATAGCGGATCGGCACCCAGTCGACCGTCCCGACGGCGCCGTTCACGCGGCCTGCCTGTTCGGCGACCATCTTCTGCATATGCTCGTATTCGGGGACTTCCGATCGCGATTTCGGCGTTACCTGTAGATAGGTGACCTTGTTCTGGTAGGCAGGATTGCCAGTGAGAAAGCGTTCGAACGCTTCCAGCCGCTGAATGATGCCTTTCGAATAATCGAGGCGATCGACCCCGATGATCATGTCCCGCCCTTCAATGCTGCGCCGGGTCTTCTGCACCATGACATTGTCTGCGGCTCTCTCGGCGAATTCGGCGAAGGCCGAGGTTTCGATCCCGATCGGATAGGCGCCGGCCTTGAAGATCCGCCCGTGGGAATCGAACAATCCATTTCCAAGGTCGTCGCCAATGCCCTCCCGTCTGAGATAGCCGGCGAAGTTCTGGAGATCGTAATCGGTCTGGAAGCCGACGAGATCGTAATGGGAGAGGCCGCGCATGATTTCTTCATGAACGGGCATCGTGACGAGAATGTCGGCCGGCGGCCAGGGAATGTGCAGGAAGAAGCCGATGCGGTTCTTCAGTCCCATTTGCCGCAGTTCCGCCGCCAGCGGAATGAGGTGGTAGTCATGAACCCAGATGATGTCGTCCGGCTCGATCATCGGCGCCAGCCGATGCGCGAAGAAGCGGTTGACCCGGAAATAGCCGGCCATTTCCTTTCGGCCATATTCGGCGAGATCAAGACGGTAGTGACAGATGGGCCAAAGAACACGGTTTGCAAATCCGCGATAATATTCCTCGACATCGGTGTCGGTGAGATCGGTCAGCGCATAGGTGATGTTGCCCTTCTGCAATTGCGACAGCGGGCCGGGCTCCCTGTCTCCGCTCGACTCTCCCGACCATCCCATCCAAATGCCGCCGCGCTCCTGCAGGGCTGCCTGCAACGCGACGGCCAGCCCGCCGGCAGGAGCGCTCCCATCCTTGGCCGGCATGGGAACACGATTGGAAACGACGATTAGACGGCTCATGAGCTTCCTTTGGTGAAGATGGGAGCATATCCGGACGCCGGCGGCCCGGTGCATACGCCGGCGGAAACAATGAAACAGAGCGTCATCCCCTCGGCTTGATAGGCCAGTTCGTGGGAAGTGCCCTGCGCACAGATTTTGCTTGAATCTAGGGCGATTCCGGCGAATTGAAAGAATTCTTTCTACAATTTTCTATTAGAAGAACGTTCAATCCGGTTTTCGTGCCAAGAGGCGCAACTTCGCGACTCCCCTTCGCCCCAGCGGGGAGAAGGTGCCCGTAGGGCGGATGAGGGGGCCGCCGACGCCGGTCTTTCCGATAAGGTCACCGGCGCCAACCGTGACGGCATCGCTCGATCGTGTGCCCCCGGCGTGGCGGGACAGGTTGAATGTGAGAGGTGTGCCGTGTGGCCCCCTCATCCGCCTGCCGGCACCTTCTCCCCGATGGGGCGAAGGGACAAGCCGTGACCTCTCCGTTCCCTGCTCCCTCTCGCTAGGGTGAGGGGCAATCTCGATCGCCTATTTCGCAAGCTTTGCCAGCGCCGTAACCAGGCCCTGGGTGGAGGAATCATGGCTCGCAGCGCTCTCCTTGCCCTCGACGACAGGCAGCAGGCCCGTCGCCAGTTCCTTGCCGAGCTCGACGCCCCACTGGTCGAAGGAGTTGATGCGGAAGAGCACGCCTTCGACGAAGACACGATGTTCGTAAAGCGCGATCAGGCGGCCGAGCGCATAAGGCGTCAGCTTGTCGTAGACGAAGGTGATAGACGGACGGTTGCCCTGGAAGACGCGGTGCGGCGCGATGAAATCGGCCTTCTTGTCGTCCATGCCCTTGTCGGTCAGCTGCTTCTTGGCTTCCGCGAAGGTGCGGCCCTTCATCAGCGCTTCCGACTGGGCAAGCACGTTGGAAATCAGCAGCTGGTGCTGGTGGCGCAGTTCCGGCTCGAAGGCATTGGCGGCGATCATGAATTCGGCCGGGATGATGCTCGTGCCCTGGTGGATCAGCTGATAGAAGGCGTGCTGGCCGTTGGTGCCGGGCTCGCCCCAGACGACCGGGCCGGAATTGCCCTCGACCGGCGTGCCGTCGATGGTGACGCCCTTGCCGTTCGATTCCATGTCGAGCTGCTGCAGATAGGCCGGGAAGCGCGACAGGCGCTGGTCGTAAGGCAGGATGGCGCGGGTGGGATAGCCCAGCACATTGCGATGGTAGAAGCCGATCAGGCCGAGCAGCATCGGCAGGTTTTCGGTAATTGGCGCCTTACGGAAGTGATTATCGACGGCATGGGCGCCGTCGAGGAATTTACCGAAATTCTCCGGCCCGATTGCGATCATCAGCGGCAGGCCGATCGCCGACCAGATCGAATAGCGGCCGCCGACCCAATCCCAGAAACCGAAGACGCGGGCGCTGTCGATGCCGAAAGCGGCAACCTTGTCGAGCGCCGTCGAGACGGCGGCGAAGTGATGCTGCACGGCCGCTTCGCCGAGCGCCTTGGCGATGAAGTTACGCGCCGTTTGCGCATTGGTCATCGTCTCCACGGTCGTGAAGGTCTTGGAAGCCACGATGAACAGCGTCGTCTCGGGCTGAACGAGCTTCAGGATATCGGCGATATGCGCGCCGTCGATGTTGGAGACGAAATGGGCGCGCGGACCGTCATGGAAGGGCGCCAGCGCCAGCGTCGCCATAACAGGGCCGAGATCAGAGCCGCCGATGCCGATATTGATGACATCGGTGATCGCCTTGCCGGTCGCGCCCTTCAGCGTGCCCGAGCGGATATCGTCGGCAAACCTACCCATGGCGGCGAGCACCGCGTTGACATCGGGCATGACATCCTTGCCGTCGACCAGGACAGGCGTGTTGGAGCGGTTGCGCAGCGCCGTGTGCAGGACGGCACGGTCCTCGGTGAAATTGATCGCCTTGCCGGAGAACATTTCCTCGCGCTTCTTCTCGACGCCGCCTTCTTCGGCAAGCTTCACCAGGAGTTTGAGGATGTCTTCGTTCACCGCCGTCTTGGAGTAATCCATCAACAGGTCGTCAAGCGAGACGGAGAAACGCGAAAAACGCTGCGGATCGGCGGCGAAGGCGGCGCGGAGATCGGTCGCCTTGGTGGCATCAGCGGTGCTTTTCAGCTGTTCGACGATGGCGTTCATGGGAGGCTCCTTTGGAAGCGGAAAGGGTTGCGGAAACTATTCGCTTTATCGGGCGCAAATCAAGTTCAGCTGCCGCTCCAATATGAAAAAAGCCACCCGCGGCAAGCGGATGGCCCTTATTTTCATAAAGCTGTCAAATTCAGCCGCGCAGGTCCTTGCGCAGGATCTTGCCGACTGGCGACTTCGGCAGTTCGGTGCGGAATTCGATGAAGCGCGGACGTTTGTAGTTGGTGAGATTGGCCGTGCAATGGGCCTTCACATCGGCTTCCGTCAGGTTCGGGTCCTTCTTGACCACGAAGAGCTTCACCGCTTCGCCCGAATGCCCGTCCGGCACGCCGATGGCGGCGGCTTCGAGGATGCCTGCATGCATGGCGGCGACTTCCTCGATCTCGTTTGGATAGACATTGAAGCCCGAAACCAGGATCATGTCCTTCTTGCGGTCGACGATCTTGGTGTAGCCGCGTTCGTCCATGAAACCCATGTCGCCCGAGCGGAAATAGCCGTCATCGGTCATCACCCGCGCCGTTTCCTCCGGCTTCTGCCAATAGCCGGCCATCACCTGCGGTCCGCGGATGCAGATCTCGCCGATTTCACCGAGCGGCAGCGATTGGCCGTTCTCGTCCCGAATGTCGAGCTCGGTGGAAGGGATGGGCAGGCCGATCGAGCCGGTGAACTCAGGCGAATCGAAGCGGTTGGCCGTCGCGACGGGTGACGTCTCGGAAAGGCCGTAGCCCTCCGTTATCGCCGTGCCGGTGATACTAAGCCAGCGTTCGGCGACCGGGCGCTGCACGGCCATGCCGCCGCCGATCGACATGATGAGCGGGGAAAAATCCAGCTTGGCGAAATCGGCATTGTTCATCAGCGCATTGAACAGCGTGTTGAGGCCGGGAAAGATATGCACGTTCGATTTGCCGAATTCCTTGACGAGACCCGGAATATCGCGCGGATTGGCGATCAGGATGTTGTGGGCGCCGAGCGACATGCCCATCAGCGAATTCACGGTCAGCGCGAAGATGTGGTAGAGCGGCAGCGCGCAGAGGAAGTTCAGCACCTCGGGCTGCTTTTTGCGCTCGAAGGCCGATCTGAGCCAGAGCGACAGCTGCAGCTTGTTGGCAAGCAGGTTCTGATGCGTCAGCACCGCGCCCTTGGCAATGCCCGTCGTGCCGCCGGTATATTGCAGGAAGGCGATGTCGCTGCCTGCAAGCGCAACCGGCTGGAGCTTTTTTGCGGCACCTTCACGCAGAACCTGGCCGAAGCTCTTGTGCTGAGGGATTGACCAGGAGGGAACGAGCTTCTTCACCTTGCGCACAACGAAATTGACGATCAGTCCCTTCGGTCCCAGCATCTCTCCGAGCGAGGTGACGACGACATGGCGCAGGTCGGTCTTGTTGAGAACCTGTTCGACGGTGCGGGCGAAGTTCTCCAGCACGAAGATCGCCTTGGCGCCGGAATCTTTCAGCTGGTGTTCGAGTTCGCGCGGCGTGTAGAGCGGATTGACGTTCACGACGGTAAGGCCGGCGCGCAGGATGCCATAGGTCGCGACCGGGTTCTGCAGCACGTTCGGCATCATCACTGCCACCCGGTCGCCCTTCTCGAGGCCGAGGCTTTGCAGCCAGGCGGCGACCTTGCGCGTCTGGCTTTCCAGTTCGCGGTAGCTCATCGCCTTGCCCATGCTGGAAAAGGCGGTGCGGTCGGCGTAACGCGCACAGGATTTTTCGAGCAGCTCCGCAAGCGAGGAATGTTCCAGCGGCGGAAGCTCGGCTGGAACATTATCCGGATAGGTGGCAAGCCAGGGCTTTTCCGGCTTGGCTCCGTTCGGATGGGCGGAAATGCTGTTCATCGTGTTCTCTCTCCCTTGCGGCCGCCGCGCCGGCTTCAGCCGAGAATCGACTGGAAGGATCCTCCGTCTTCCAGTCCGGCAGCTTATGCCATTGCCTGAATGGTTCAAGCCGAGATTGAGGCTATACTAACCTTGACGTAAACGTCAACATTCGTGGCTCGCATGACGGTGATAAAGACGGGAACTTTGAGTCCGCCATGACGTTGATCTTCCATACCCAATCCGAGGAACACCAAAAGGAGATCGACAATGTTGAATCAGGATACTGACGCCAGCCGCCGCGACCCGAATGTAAAGGATACGCATTCGCTGATCGCCAGCGACCGCGTCGAAGGCACGCGTGTTTATGGCGCCGACGGCAGGCATATCGGCTCGATCGAGCGCCTGATCATCGGCAAGCGCGATGGCCGCGTCGCCTATGCCGTTCTGAGCTTCGGCGGCTTCCTCGGCATCGGTCATGATCACTATCCGCTGCCCTGGGAAAAGCTGAACTACGACACCCAGCTGGACGGCTACCGCATCGATCTGACGAAGGAGCAGATCGAAGGCGCACCGAGCTATTCGGACGATGACGACACCTGGTACAACGATAATGGCCGCCGGGTCTATGACTACTACGGCGTGCCGCCCTACTGGATGTAATCTCGTCCGATGGACCGAACTGGAAGGGCCCCGTGGGTGCGGGGCCTTTTTGGTGTTTGTGCGGTGGCTGCGTATTATCCCCTGTGCCCCATAATTGCCCTCTCACCCTAACCCTCTCCTCGTTCTGACGGGGCGAGGGGACGTGCCTTGCGAGAGGTTCAGTGAGGGACGGAAAGATCACGGCATATCCCCTTCTCCCCGCGAGCGGGGGTCCGAAGCACGGGTCGAGACCCGTGGCTCGACCCCGGTCGGTGCCGGCAGGCGGATGAGGGGCTTTTCAGCGGCCTGCCACAAGATCATTGGCCGATCGCAGCACCGTGCCGACCACAATGCCATTTGCCAGAATTATCTCCGCCGTCCGCACGACAAACACATGGCTCTCGCCCGGCAACAGCGTCACCAGCATCGAATCGACGACAGCATCCGGAGCCAGCCGATCCGCCATCAGGCAGAGATCCTTGAGGAAATTCTGCGCCATCACCTTGACCGCGTAACCGCCGTCGATCGCAGTCACATCGATGCTGATCCGCGGCGCTTGCAGGGCGAGGTCGATATCCTCGACGAAATAGTGGAAGGCGCGCCTGTCCAACATCTCGACGACAACAAACTCATCCCTAGGTAAGCCTATGCTGACGATATCCCTAGGCAACGGAAATTCCTTCGCCTCGAAGCGGTCGCAGAGCAGTCGCCAGAATTCGAATTCTGCGAGCACGGTGCCGTCGAGTTTCATGCGTCTGCCGCGGATCTTCGCCCGCCAGAACAGCGTCCTTTCGTTGACCGCCACTGCCGCAAGCCCATCGCTGCGCGGCTGGATCGTCAAGAGGCGCGGATCATAGGCCGCCTTCAGCGCATACCAGAGCGGCTTGCGGCGCCCGGCCGAATCGAGCGCTGCCCAGGAGGTCACCGGCCAGCAATCGTTGAACTGCCAGACCACGGCGCCCTTGCAGATAGCCCGGTGCGAGCGCATGTGCTCGATGCCGAACCGGATGGCGCGGGCCTGGTTGAGCTGGGTGGCGAAGTGCCAGTCGTCCATCGTCTTCGGTTCCGGCAGATGGCCGGCGAGACCGCGGATCAGCTTGTCATTGCCCTGCGTCGCCTTCTGATGGTGGAAGACGCCGTTCGATTGCGGCGTCAGCGGCTCGTCGTGCACGCTTTCTTCGATGGTCGCCCAATTGGCCGGTGCCTGCCAGCCGAATTCGGAGCAGAAGCGCGGGATGTAATTGCGGTAGACCTCGTAGCCGACGTCGTTCCACACGTCCCAAATATGTTTGCAGCCATGTGCATCGGCATTCGGCGCGATCTCCATCGAGCCGGAATAGGGGCTGCCGGGATAATACGGCCGATCCGGATCGAGTTCCGCGCAAAGTTTCGGCAGCAGGTCGAGATAATAGCCAAGCCCCCAGCTTTCACCCGCCTTGATGATCGGCCGCCAGCCCCATTCGTCGAAGCCCCAGATATTCTCGTTGTTGCCGTTCCAGAGGACCAGCGAAGCATGCGGCATCAGCCGCACGACATTGTCGCGCACCTCCGCCTCGATTTCACTACGGAGCGGCTCCTCTTCCGGATAGGCGGCGCAGGCAAAGAGGAAATCCTGCCAGACCAGCATGCCCATGCGGTCACAGGCCTCGTAGAATTCGTCGCGCTCGAAGATGCCGCCGCCCCAGACGCGCAGCATATGGATATTGGCGGCCTTGGCCTCTTCGATCCGGGCGGCATAGCGCTCGGCCGTCACCCGCGACGGGAAACAATCGTCCGGAATCCAGTTCGCTCCGCAGATGAAGAGCGGCACGTCGTTGATGATAAAGGTAAAGGCCGAACCTTGCGCGTCGGGCGAGGTGTCGAGCCGCAACGAGCGGAAACCGAGATTTCGCTCATAAGTATCGAGCAGATCCCCGCTGGCATCGTCGGCCAGCTCCAGCGTCAGGGGATAGAGCGGCTGCGCCCCAAGATGATGCGGCCACCAGAGCTGCGGGGAGGGCAGGCGGAGTTCGAAGGCGACCTCATCCTGGTCGGCGGCAATGACAAGCGTCGTGGTCACTCCGCCGATTGCGGCGACAAGTCTGCAAGGCGCGTCATCGCCATGCCGCGCCAGTTTCGCATGCACCTTCACCAGCCCGTCGCCGCCGGCAAGACCGGCGGATACCCGTGTTTCGGCGAGCCGCGCCCGATCCCAGCTTTCCAGCGCGACATGCTTCCAGAGGCCCGCCGTCACCAGCGTCGGACCCCAGTCCCAGCCGAAATTGCAGGCCATCTTGCGCATCAGATTGCCCGGTCCCGGATAATTGTTGGGGCGGTAGCCGTAATGTTTCTCCATCTCCGCGCCATAGGCATAGGCGGAGCGAAAGGTGACGGTGAGTTCGTTCGCGCCTGTTTTCAGCAGCCCCGACACATCAAAACGGTAGGTGCGGTGCATGTTGAAGGTGCGGCCGATCTCCTGGCCGTTGAGGACAATGGTCGCGATCGTATCGAGCCCGTTAAAAACAAGCTCCTGCACCATGCCGTCGTCCGGTGCAGCCTCGAAACAGCAGCGATAGGTCCAGTCCGTCCTGCCGATCCAGTCATTGGTGATCTCGTTGATGTCGATATAGGGATCGGGGATCAGCCTGACGGCGAGGAGGTCGAGATGCACGCATCCCGGCACTGCCGCGGGGATCGTATCAGGCAGGCCGGGCGTTCCTGTATCGTTACAGGTGAGCGTCCAGCCGGAATTGAGCTCGGTCTTTTCGATCATGAAGAGTCCTTAGAGAAACCGGCCGTGGCGCTGCAGCACTTCGATCTTGTAGCCGTCGGGGTCGCTGATGAAGAAGAACAGCCCGAAGAGCTTGCCGTCGCGGTTGAGCTCCACGAGTTGGCCGGGCTTCAGCCCCAGTTTCGACAGGCGCTCGCGCTCGACGGCGACTTCTTCGACGGAGACGGCGAGATGCCCATAGGCGTTGCCGGGCTCGTAGGGCTCGGTCCGGCCTTTATTGACCGTCAGCTCCAGTTCGAAGCCGGTCTCGGCATTGCTCATATAGATCAGCGTGAAGGTGTCGAAATCGACGCGGTCGGCGACCGAAAGACCGAATGCCTTGCTGTAGAATTCGACGGAGCGCGCCTCGTCGAGAACACGGATCATGGAGTGGATCATCTTCGCCAAGGCGGCCTCCCATTGCTTCGATCACCGCAGCCTTGGTAGCGGTCATCTTACGCCGCGCGCAAGCCGATTCTGCGCGTGATCGCCGCTTCGACAAGGCCCATGGCGTCATAGATCAGCACGGCCATCAGGCCGACGATCAGCCCGCCCTGCAGGATGAAGGCGGTATTGTCCGATATCAGCCCGGCGATGATGACTTCGCCGAGGCCCTTTGCCGCAACCGTCGAGCCGATCGTCGCCGTGCCGATGTTGATGACGGTCGCGACCTTCAGCCCTTCGAGGATCAGCGGCAAGGCAAGCGGCAGCTCGACGCGGAAGAGCCGCTGCGCGCCGTTCATGCCCATGCCGTCGGCGGCGTCGAGCACTTGCGGCGAAACCTGCTTCAGGCCGGCGACGGTGTTTTCGAAGATCGGCAGCAGGCCGTAGAGGAAGAGCGCAATCAGCGTCGGCATGGCGCCGAAGCCGGTGGCGGGAACGGCGAGCGCCAGCACCGCGACAGGTGGAAAGGTCTGCCCGGCATTGGCGATGGCGCGCGACAGCGGCAGGAAATCGGCGCCGCTTTCCCGCGTCACGAAGATGCCGCCGAGAACGGCGAGCACGGCGCTGCAGGCGATCGATCCGATGACGAGCTCGAGATGGCCGATGGCGAGCGAGACAAGGCTGTTCTGCGTATAGACGGCGGGCGCATTGTTGCTCGTCAGTGGCACGAGCAGGAAAGAAAGCCACTCCGTCCTGAACAGCAGGATGAGCAGCAGGGCAAGTGCGGCCAGCCGGAAAAGATTGGCGACGACGAGTTTCATGCCTTGCGGCCCAGTTCGAGAAGCCGCGTCATCGAGATCGATCCCACGGGCGCCTTCTCGGCATCCTGTACGGTCGCCTCGTCGACCCCCTGCCAGATCATTTCAGCCAGCGCATCGCGCAGGCTGAGCGACTGCGGCAGCGCATAGGAAAGACCGCTCTTTGCCGGCTCCATGCTCTCCTTCAGCGGCAGCAGCGACATCAGCTTCAGCGCCCGGTCGGAGGTGCCGGTCAATTGCTGGACGAAGGGATCGGCGGGTTCGGTCAGGATCTTTTCCGGCGTCGAGCATTGCAGCAATCGGCCCTGGCTCATCACCGCGATCTGATTGCCGAGATGGAAGGCCTCGTCCATGTCGTGGGTGACGAGGATGATGGTGGTGCCGAACTGCTTCTGGATCGCCAGCAGGTCGTCCTGCGCCTTGCCGCGGATGACGGGGTCGAGCGCGCCGAAGGGCTCGTCCATCAACAGCAATTCCGGCTCGGCCGCCAACGCCCGGGCGACGCCGACGCGCTGCTGCTGGCCGCCGGAAAGCTGATGCGGATATTTGTCGGCGAAATCAGCCGGATCGAGGTTGAAGAGCCCGAGCAGTTCCTCCACCCGCCGGGTGATGCGGGCGGAATCCCAGTCGAGCAACTGCGGCACGGTGGCGATATTCTGCGCCACCGTCCGGTGCGGGAAGAGGCCGTGTCCCTGGATGGCATAGCCGATCCGGCGGCGAAGCTCGGTCACCTCGACGTCCATCACATTCTGGCCGCCGACGAAGATCTCGCCTTCGGTGATCGGCACCAGCCGGTTGATCATCCGCATCAGCGTCGATTTGCCCGAACCCGATGTGCCGACGATGACGGTGATCTCGCCCTTCTCGACGCTCATCGAGACCTTGTCGACGACGGTTGCCGTACCATAGCGCTTGGTGACGTTCCTGATCTCGATCATGCTCATGCGGCAGGTCCCCGGATGCTGTCGATGACCGCATCGAGGATGACGGCCGATGAGAAGGCGAAGAAGACGGTCGGCACGGCGCCGAGCAGGACGAGGTCCATCGCCGTCTGGCCGAGCCCCTGGAAGATGAAGATGCCGAAGCCGCCGCCGCCGATCAGCGCGGCGATCGTCACCATGCCGATCGCCTGCACCAGCACAATGCGGATGCCGGTGAGGATGACGGGAAAGGCGAGCGGCATGTCGATGCCGGCGAGGATCTGCCGGCGCGTCAGCCCCATGCCGGCCGCGGCATCGCGCACCGAGGGGTCGACGCCCTGCAGGCCGACGACGGTGTTGGCGACGATCGGCAGCAGCGAATAAAGCACCAGCGCGATCAGCGCCGGGGCCGTGCCGATGCCGCGAACGCCGATGGCGGCCGCGAGCGGCATATGGGTGGCGAGATAACCGAGCGGCAGCATCAGCAGGCCGAAGAGCGCCAGGCTCGGGATCGTCTGGATCAGGCTGAGGCCCTGCAGCACGACCGCGCGCAGCTTCGGCACCCAGAAGCAGAGGATGCCGAGCGGCAGGCCGAGAACGATAGCGATCGCAAGCGATCCGAGTGCCAGCAGCAGATGCGAGAATGCCTCCGTGCGGAACTGCGCCGCCCGCGTCGAGAATTCCTTCATGATCGAAAGGCTGTCGACCAGGCCGGAGGAAAGGAAAGCAAAGAGCAGCGCCGTGTAACCCGCCAGCGCCGCGACCCGCATCCAGGGCGCCAGCCGGATCTTGACCAGCGCGTCGGATATGATGAGGCCGATCACCGCGAAGAGCATCCAGAAACCGCCGCCGGGCGTCATGCGCGCCACGGTGCTGCCGGGCGGCGTCGCCGCGGTCGAGACCAGGCCGATTGCGGCGACCAGCGCGGCAAGGCAGAGAGTGGCGGTCGCAAGCCGGGCGAACGCATTGCGCAGAAACAGCGTTGCGAAAGCGGTGAAGAGGAGAAGGACGGTGAGAACGATGACGGAAGGTTGGGGAAGAAGCTGCGTCAGCAGCATCGGCTTGCCGGCGGCGATGCGGTTCGCCTTGACATAGATGAAGGGCATCAGTGCCGTCGCCGCGATGCCGCCGGCCACCAGAACCACGCCGAGCCGGTCCAGTCTGCGGACCGCTGAGGTTTCTTCCATCGATCCAACCCTGTCTGGCCTATCGGCAAAGGCAGGCTCCGCCCGCGATCGGGCGGAGCGATAAGCGACTACTTCAGGAAGCCTTTTTCCTTGAGATAGGCTTCAGCGACGGATTTTGCCGGCTCGCCGTCGACCTGGATCTTGGCATTGAGCTTGCGCAGCTCGTCGGCGCTCAGGCTCTTGAAGATCGGCGAGAGGATTTCCTCGATCTTCGGATTGGCCTTCAGGACTTCCTCGCGGATGATCGGCGTCGGCGCATAGACCTGCTGCACGTTCTTGTCGTCTTCGAGAACGGTGAGCTCGGCCGCTTGGATCGCGCCGTCGGTGCCGTAGACCATGGCGGTGTTGACGCCGTTGGTCTGGTCGGCCGCCGCCTTGATCGTCGCAGCCGTATCGCCGCCGGAGAGAACGACCATCTGGTCGGGCTTCAGCTGGAAGCCGTAGGTCGTCTGGAAGGCGGGAAGCGCGCCGGCCGAATTGACGAATTCGGCCGAAGCGGCAAGCTTGGCTTCACCACCGCCGGCAACCCATTTGCCGAAGTCCGTCAGGCTCTTCAGCTTGTTCGGCTCGGCGACGTCGTTGCGTACGGCGAGCGCCCAGGTGTTGTTGGCGGGCGACGGTGTCAGCCAGACGATCTTGTTGGCGTCGTAATCGAGCTTCTTCGCCAGTTCGTATCCCTGGTCGATGTTCTTCCAGGCCGCGTCGTCGGCCTTGTTGAAGAAGAAGCCGGCATTGCCGGTATATTCCGGATAGATGTCGATTTCGCCTGCGGTGATCGCCTTGCGCACCACGGGCGTCGCGCCGAGCGCGATACGATCCTGCGTCTTGATGCCGTTGGCTTCGAGCGCGAGCGCGATGACGTTGCCGAGCAGCGTGCCTTCCGTATCGATCTTCGACGAGACGACGACGTCTGCGGCCTGAACCGCGCCCGCCGCGAAGGCGGAGAGCGAAACGGCAAGTGCGAGTTTCTTCAGCATGGAATATCCCCTTTTGAACACCGTTGATGAGGCCCAAGCCCTTGGCGGGAGGCTTGCGCGCAGGAAATCCGCCCGACATAGCGGCCAAACCGCCATCATGCCGGAATTGCGTGCGTCATGGAAATAGCGTGCCTGTCCGAAAAATCGATGCAAGCGCCCTCCAGTATTTGCGGTCGCGTCGGTGATTATGGCGGCGAACACATCTCCGCGCGCGGAAATGCATTCCCTTTTCCAAAGTCGGCGCGATTTGTTTTTGTCCCCTTGCGTGTTTCCACGATGGTCCGGTGCTCTCTCGCGGGAATTCCGCCGCCCGGATTTTTTATGCTTCAAACGATAGAACGCCGATCCCGGGGCGGGGATATCTTTTTTGGCGAACACATCATATCGTCCGGTTTTTCCAGCGCTTTCGGAGCGGGTTCTTTGCATCTCGGTGCCCTTTTCATTGCCAGCCATGTGCTGGTCTCCGGTTCGGTCCGCGAGACCGCGCGCCGCTTCCAGCTGTCGCCCTCCACCGTCTCGACGGCGATCCGTCACCTCGAGACTGAACTGGCGATGAAGCTGACGGAGCGCTCCTCGGGTGAGCTCGCAACGCTGCTTGCCAGCGACAGGGTGCTGGAAGGGCTGGGGCCGATCACGACCGCGACCGGTGAACTCGCTCAACTGGCGGGGCATGATGCCGCGGCCGCCGAGACCTACGAAATCTGGGCATCGCGCATTCCCGTCAAGATCGTCACGATGGAGCGCTTTCTCGAAGTCGCCGACCAGGGCAGCATCAATCGCGCTGCTCGTCGCCTTCGCCTTGGTCAGCCGCAGCTTTCGCTCCAGCTCGCCAATCTTGAGAAATTTCTCGGCCATCGCCTCTTCCAGCGGCAGGCACAGGGCTCGGCGCTGACGGAGGAGGGCAGGCGCGCCTATCAGTTCTTCATCACGATCAGCCAGGCATGGAACGATCTGAAATCTTCGGCCGACGAACGCTATCGGCGCACCGCCCGGTCGCTGCGCATCGGCTCGATCATTCCGACAGGCTCGGAAAGCTGGGTGGCGCGCTGCCTGGGATCGCTGGTTTCGGAATGGAATGCGCGCCGCAGCAACAATGCCATCTCATTGGTTTCGATGACCGCTGACGACTTGCGCGAGGCGCTGAAGAGCGGCCGCATCGATGTCGCGATCCTGGATTCGGTCTTCGGGCTGGAAAATTTCCGCCATCGCGAATTGCTGCGGACCGATATGGTGGTGATCGCGCCGCCCGACAGCACCGAGACAACAGTCGCCGATCTCGTCGCCGGTTATGCGATCTGCATGCCGAGCCCACGCACCGGCCTCGGCCACGCGGCCATGGCCTTCAGCGACGAGCGCGCGCCGAACCGGCGCTTCCGCAATCGGGATATCACTGCGGCGGATTCGCTGCCCGTGATCGTCGACCTCGTCGCCAATCACGGCTACGTCTCTTTCCTCGGCCGGGTCAGCGCCATGCCGATCGCCGGCAAGGTGCGCATCGTCGATCTCGACGAATACCTGCCGATGTCCTATCACGTGGCCTTCAACCACCGCAAAGCCGCCGCCGATGCCAGCGCCGTCATCATCGAGGCGGCGGCGAGAATTACGTCGGAACCTGCCATGCAAACCGACAGAGTCAGGGAGAGCGCAGCATGACGATCCTGCTGGAAGTGTGCGTCGACAGCGCCGAGGGCCTTGCCGCCGCGATTACCGGCGGCGCCGGCCGCATCGAACTCTGCTCGGCGCTGGAGCTCGGCGGCCTGACGCCGCTGCCGAGCCTGATGCGGATCGCCGCCAGAGCGCCCATTCCAATCTATGCGATGATCCGCCCGCACGCCGGCCCCTTCATCTTCGGCAGGGCGGACGAAGAAGCGATGATGCTCGATATCGATGCCACGCGCGCCGCCGGCCTCGCCGGCGTCGTCATCGGCGCCAACCGCCCGGACGGCACGCTCGACATGCCGTTGATCCACCGCCTGAAGACGCATGCCGCGGGCATGGGCTCGACGCTGCATCGCGCTTTCGACCTGGTGCCGGATGCCGATCAGGCGCTCGAACAGGCCGTCGAACTCGGTTGCGAACGCATCCTCACCTCCGGCTGCGCGCTGAAGGCGCAGGATGGGATTGAAACGCTGAAACGCCTTTCGGCAAAGGCAGCAGGCCGCATTTCGATCATGCCCGGCAGCGGCATCCGCCCCGCCAATGTCGGTGCGATCTTGCAGGCGACCGGCGCCCGCGAGGTGCATGGCTCCTGCAGCTCGCCCGTCGAAAGCGCCGACCCGCGCGCAGTGGCGTTTGGTTTCGAGGCGAAGAGTACGAACAAGACGGATGTCGAGGTGGTCAGGGAGATGTGCAGGGCGATTGCGGCGTTTGCTTAGCGACCGCGGCTCGCCCCTCATCCGGCTGCCGCCACCTTCTCCCCGTAAACGGGGCGAAGGGACATGACGCAGCCTCTCGGTTCCCTCTTCTCCCCGCTGGGGCTATGGCATTCACACATTTAGAATTGCTTATGGAAAGCAGTTCTGATTCTCATGCTGGAGAGCAGGAGAATTGATGATGGATGATTTGCGCCTGGGACGGTTTGGCGACCG